>CAIRCN010000038.1 GCA_903877135.1 uncultured Opitutia bacterium | reverse complement strand
CCGGATCGCGGGGGTTCGTGGAGGGTTGTGCGGTCTTGAGAGTTGCGTGCGCTAAGGATGGCCTATTGCTCGCATGGGATATGAAACTACGACAATTGCCCCGCAACCTTCGGCAGTGTCAGTCAACTGCATACCCCATTATTTTTTACCGACTTCGAAAACGAAGACCTGAAAATTACGCGCATCGTCAAGACGAGTCCGCTGGAGATTTCGTTCATGTGTGTGGTCTCTGCCTTGACCCTCGCCGTGATTTTTTCCGGAGGAAAGGTCGAGTTAAAGAACCTCAAAGACTTGAAGTTCACACTTCCTCCGCTCGGGGTTGGGATTAAACGCCTCAAAGAGGCGTTGCGACTGTCCGTGCCGGATAAGAAGAAGCGAAGGAAATGAGCTGAAAGTTTTTATGGAATGGATCAACGAATTTGACAGGCGCATGCGTGACTTCGGCGATGGCAACTCGGGAGGGTTGGACGAGTTTCCCGTCTCGATCAAGGTGCGGGTGGATAGCGGCTGTTATGATCGCGGCTGCTGTCCTGCGGCATGGGAGATGATCGATCACAAGCTCGATGCCCTGCGTCGGGCCGGCGAAACGAGGTTTCGATTCGAGAAACACGAATCCGGTCCAGAAATCCTAGCCTATGTTGGAGGTGGGGTCGTCGCCGGGGCCGCAGTGAAGTTTGAAATTCATGGTGCGGTTGCCGACCGTGCACGGGAAGTAAACCTCGGGTCCGTTGGCGTTGGGCTTTCCGATCTGTTGCTTGGCCAGCCAACTCAGGTCGTGGATGATTCCAGGGTAATCGCAGCCTTCGTGTTGGACCGCGTGCTCCATGATGGAAAACACCGCAGACGTGCAGGCGAGGGGGAGTTTCCAATGGTCACGTGCGACTTTCCATTGGCTCAAGTCCACTAGCACGCCATCTTGGAGCGCTTGTTTCCGACTGTAGGAATAAATGACTTCACCGAAGTTTGAATCGCTATGGATCATGTTTGAACCGCTCGTCGTTTCAGGTGTGTGTCCTTATTGGACCTTATCGCTCGTTGCGCCGATTGGCGGTTCGCCCTCAGGCCGTTAGTCAAAGTCCTTCCGGAGTGCCGAGGCGGGACGCAGTCCAACGAGGGGGAAACGTAGGGTATGGACGTGGTGGAGATTCCGCAGGAATACGACCTTGAATAGGCCTACAATTGGGCAACCGGCTGGCAGTAACCGCTAAAAAAATACGAGCGAAGCGAGCGTCGGTATTGGCAGTCGTTTACCTGCAACGGAGGAGCGGCTCGGGGTGCCGTAGTGGAATGGTCAACGTCTGCCGGATCGGACGACGTGAGCGGTCGGTGATGCCGTCTGCGGCGTCAGCGTCCGTGAACGCCCTGGCAAAGCGGCATTGGCGGTCCGCAGTAACATTCTGCATTAGGAACCCAGAAGGACTTGAGAAGCGCCGCTTCCACCTGCGGAAGTCGTGAATGCGCATGGAGATTTGATTCAACCACCAGTACATTTGGGCCGTTACCAACTTGATGTGTGATTGGTCCGTCGGGAGCGATCACTGCCAAGCCGTCTCCGTATGAGCGAATTCCAGTTCTCGTTCCCGGCAATGGGCACGTGGTGCAGGCTAAAGAATGCACCCGACGTTTTTCCATTTCCATCTAAAGCCCAATGAGTGCTGGCGCTGTGATTCCCATTTCGCCTGCACACCTACGGTACGCCGCGTCGTTCATGTCCACCAAACTCCGTCAGCACACCATCGAGGTTGGCTTCCCATTGAGCCCGCTCCGCAGCGGGGAAGGACATCAAAAAGTGATATGCCCGATAGGTCAGGTCGGGTCGGGAAAGTACCATCAACTCTTCCGTGATCCCATCGGGTGTCGTGTTCTGAAAATCGTTCCAGACCGTCTTTCCGTGAGCCGACGGACGCATGTCCCATGAGCTTCTGGGTCGTGTCGAGGTACAGGACGAGCGGTTCGCCAGATTTCCCTTCGGGTGCGGTGACGTTCTTTCTGGCCAGTGGGTTCTCCATCATGAACTTGTTTTCCACGCACCAGCCAAAAAACATTTTGTAGTACCGGAAATGCTGACGCTGAGTCTCGGCGCCCCACCGTTTTGTTTTATCCTTTTTACTGGTGGAGGTGTATATGTGGTCGAGGATTTCTCGCGCGGTGAGGGTGGATAGCCTGCGTTCGGCGAGTTTCTCATTCTCGGAGAGTCGCCGTAGGCGGTTGAGGCTCCAGAGGTAAAATTGCGATACCTTAGTATTCTGTTCCTTTTCCTTGATGAATTCTTCCACGGCCATCGCCAGCTTCACGTCGCCACCCAGCGGATAGCGTCGTTCCAGATAGTAATGGACGGCCGCACTCAGGGTGTCGTTCACCTTGGCATCGCGGTACTGCTTCAGAGCATTGGCCGCGTCCAGCCGTTCGTCGTTGGTGAAGAACGCGAGCTTCCCCCCGTCGTCAAATTCGGCTCGCCAAGTATCGGCTTGGGCTTGAGCATCAACCTTCGATGCGAAAGACATCCGCTTCCTCGGCTTCACCTTCTCCCCTGTGTCACACCACCACTTGGAAACGGACCCTTTGCCGTTCTTTGCTACGTAAACATATGGCCATTCGCGTTTCATGTCACGGCATGTCACACCCATGTCACGGATGAGTCAACTCATAGGTAAACCATCATGAACCCAGTGCTCAAGCTCCTCATCGACGGCGGCAGCCTCACGACCGGCCAGATGGCGCAAGTCGCGGGCATCGCCGAATCCGAAGTGCAACAGCACCTGGAACAGCTGAAAAAAGACAGGATTTTCCTCGGCTGGCGCCCGGTGCTCGATCTTTCGCACGAGGCCGCCGCCGCCGCCGCGGTGCGCGCGGTGATCGAGGTCAAAATCACGCCGGAGCGCGGGGGCGGCTTCAACCGACTCGCTGAGCGGATCAGCCGTTTCGACGAGGTCGAGTCGTGCTACCTGATGTCGGGCGGTTACGATCTACTGGTTTTTGTGAAAGGCACTTCGCTGCAGAAAGTGGCCGGGTTCGTCTCGGAAAAACTCTCGACCATCGAGGGCGTGCTCTCCACCTCGACGCACTTCATGCTCCGCTGCTACAAGGATCAGGGCTTTCTCCTCGATCACGGCGAAGCGCCGAGCGCGCGTCTCAACGTCGCGCCCTGACAGGAAGTTTTCCCATGAGCGACGACCCGAAACGCTGGGTAGCGGGCCATGTGGCCACGCTGCCCAAGAGCGGCATCCGCGACTTCTTCGAGTTGGTGGCCAAGATGAAGGGCCAGGACGTCATCTCTCTCGGCGTCGGCGAGCCGGACTTCGTCACGCCCTGGCACATCCGCGAGGCGGCGATCTTCGCGCTGGAGCGCGGCAAGACCTACTACACGTCGAACCTCGGCCTAATCGAGTTGCGCCGCGCAATCGAGACCTACGTCGCCGAGCACTTCGGCGTGAGCTACCGGCCCGAGGACGAGATCATCGTAACGGTCGGCGTGAGCGAGGCGCTGGACCTGGCCTTCAGGGCGTTCTGCAACCCGGGCGACAAGGTGCTCTACCACCAGCCGTGCTACGTCTCCTATCACCCGAGCATCGCGCTGGTGCACGGGCAGGGGATCGCCGTGCCGACCTTCGCGAAGGACAACTTCGCGCTTACCGCCGAGGCCCTGCGCGCCGCCTGGCAGCCGGGCGCGAAAATCCTCATGCTCAACCTGCCGTGCAACCCCACCGGCGGCACCTGCAGCCGCGAGCAGTTGGAAAAGATCGCCGCGTTTTGCCGCGAGAAGGACCTGCTGGTGCTGAGCGACGAGATCTATTCCGAACTCACCTTCGAGGGCGTGCATACCAGCATCGCGAGCCTGCCGGGGATGGCGGAGCGCACGATCTTTCTGCACGGTTTTTCGAAAGCCTTCGCGATGACCGGCTGGCGCATCGGTTACGCCTGCGGCCCAGCCGCGCTCATCGACGCCATGATGAAGGTGCATCAATACTCGATGATGTGTGCCTCGATCATCGCGCAGGAGGCGGCCCTCGAGGCGCTCACCCGCGGCTGGGACGGTGTCCTGAAAATGCGCGAGCAATATCACCGCCGCCGCGACCTCGTCGTGCGCCGCTTTAACGAGATTGGCCTCAAATGCCACTCGCCGCGCGGCTCGTTCTACGCTTTCCCCGACGTGACGGCCAGCGGGCTCACTGAGAAACAGTTCGCCGTCGGCCTACTCGAAAAGGAGAAGGTCGCCGTCGTGCCCGGCACGGCTTTTGGCGAAAACGGCACCGGCCACGTCCGCGCTTGCTTCGCCACGAGCTACGAGCAGCTCATCGAAGCCTGCGACCGGATCGAGCGCTTCGTAGAGGCGCAACCCTGCTGAGGTCCAAGCGTCGAAGGCCTGAAAATGCTTGAGGAGCCTTCCGCGAATGGGAAGCTGCCTTGGCTTCGCCTTTCCCATGAAAAACATCGCCGCTCTCCTTGTCGCCGGACTGCTCGCTGCCGGTCTCACTGCTCAGGAATTTGAAGGCACCGTAGTCTGGAAAATGCGGGCCGAAATATCCGACACAGCCGTGCGGTCACAAATTCAGGCTGCCCAAGCGCAGCTCGCTTCGCCGGAAATACAGGCGCAGATGAAGGAGGCTCAGGCCGCGCTCCAGAGCCCCGAAATGCAGGAGATGATGAAGCAAAACCCGCAGATGCGCACTATGCTTGAACAGCAGATGTCCGCGCTCAAAGCTCCCGCGGCGGCGCCAGTCGGTGGACCGACCGCCAACATGTTTCCTACCGGCTTCACTCTGAAAGCTCGGGGCCAGCGCACGCTCGTGACCGTCGAGGGCGGCATGTTCCCCGGCGAAACACTTTCACTCGAAGACCAGCACGTCAGCTACCAAATCGACCGCGCCGCGAAAACCTACCGCCGCCTCCCGCAAGAGACACAGCTTCCCACCTCAGAGGCGCATGCCTACCGCATCGCCCGCACTGGCGAGACCGTGCGGATTTTGAGCTACAACTGCACGCGCTGGCAGGTCGAGTCCTCGGGCGAAGGGGACAACACCGCCTACTCGATCTGGGTCACGAAGGAGATCAAGGGGCTTGATCCGCGGCAGTTCAACCAACTGCGCGCCGGTCGGGACAGCGGCCCCGATTTCCTGAGCCAGTTGGACGGCGTGCCCCTGAAGCTCGAAGCCACCACTCCCGAAGCGAAAATGACGATGGAGATGGTCGCCATTAAAGCCGAGAAGCTGCCGGCCGCGCTGTTCGAGTTGCCCGCCGGTTTTACCGACACGACGGCACCGTGAGTGAGGCCGATTGCAGGGCCGGGTTTCAAGCTAGGGCCTCGAGTTTCTGATTTATTGACTGGGCTAGAGGCGGGCTCCGCCCTATGGCTTGGGATGCGTTGCGTGTTGCGTGCACTGCGTCAAGCGTTTCGCCGTCGCTGGGTTTCGCTTCGATTCTTGTCTGGAATCTGCTCAGCGATGACCACAAGGCGCTAAAGCACTCGAAACTGGCACCACCGTTGGTGTTTCATCGGGCGGGAAAGAACCTGGATCGTTTGGAGACGAGTGGCGGGTATTACGATTTGCGCAAACGTCGTGACAAGTAGTTTCGCAGTTCACCAAAAAAGCAGGGCTAGAAAACCCACGAAGTGGCGCCTATGTGGCCCCAGTAAGATCGGGCCAAAAACTGCGCGATGAACCGGGATCCGCTGAGGCGATTCAAATGACTTTCATGCCGGTCCTGCCAGCGACGCAGGATTGCGCTCAGGAGGAATGTGGCGTGAGGCGCGGAGGAGATTTCGATGCGAGTCTGTGCGTCCTTGGCACCGATGCTCGGGTAATTTATGGATTGATTCAAATCTGCGGGCCCGAATTAGTGTGCACCTTTCTGGCGGAGCCCCGGCGATCGCGCGGGGCGGACTGCATCGTGTGCATACCTACGACGCGGACGATCGAGCGATCCTTTCAGCCACGTTTGATTTCTCCCATGCGTTTCCACCGTGAACAGTACCTCGATCTCATGACCTTCGGACCGGCACCCAGGCCGATGTTTGTCGAACTATTCGGTCCGCTGATCGGACTGGAGGACGAGTGGCGGGCGCAGGGCGCCACCGATGACGAGATCAACCTGACGGCGTTCGACTGGGATTATGTGACGATCGTCGATTTTGGCGGGCATCCGCTGCCGCGAGGCGCGGCCCCGGTGACGCTGGAGGAGACGGAGGAGAGGCGGGTGCAGCGGGACTTTCTGGGGCGCACGCTGCTATTGTTGAAGAAGACCGCCACGCACGCGCTGCCGATGGATTTTCCCGTGCAGACGATGGACGACTGGTTGCGCGTGAAGTCGTTTTACGAGTTCACGCCCGATCGGATCAACTGGGACGAGGTCGCGGCGGCGCGCCGGGCGCGGGAGGAGGGCGCGCTCATCCGCGCCTATATGCCGGGGGCGTTCGATATGCCGCGCGACCTCATGGGCGAGGAGGTGGCGTGCCTCGCTTACTATGAGCAACCGGAGTTGATGGCAGACATCCTCGCGACCCTCTTGGACACGACGCAGCGCGTGCTGGAGCCAATCTGCGAGCAGTTGACGATCGACCAGTTGTCAGTCCACGAGGATTTCGCCGGTAAGTCCGGGCCGCTCGTGGGTCCGACGCAGATTACAGAGCATTTCCGACCGTATTACCGGGCGATCTGGGAACCGCTGGCCGCGCAGGGGGCGAAGATTTTCCAGATGGACACCGACGGCAACATTAACGCCGTGATTCCGGCGCTGTTGGACTGCGGGATCAACTGCATTTACCCGATGGAGCCGGCCGCCGGCATGGACATGGTCGAGGTGCGGCGTCAGTATGGGCGGCAGTTGATGATGCTCGGCGGCATCGACAAGCATGTCCTGCGGCGCGACAAGGCAGCGATCCGCCGAGAACTCGAATACAAGTTGCAACCTCTGATGCGAGAGGGTGGCTGCGTGTTTGGCCTGGATCATCAGATTCCCAACGGCACATCGCTGGAGAACTACAGGTATTACGTCGATCTCGGTCGCGAGATCCTCGGTCTGCCGCCGCGCGATCCGAGCCAGAAGGGTTGGGAACGAATGGGCATGTGACCGGCACCGACAGAAGCTGGTTTGGATGAGTAAACCAAACGCTAGTTCCCGAACCGGTAGGTCGTGTTGAAGACGAGCTGTATCCGCTTCGTGATGAAAACGCGGACCTTGATTGTGCCTTTGGTGGCATCCAACGGCACTGCACGGCCGTCGATGTGCCGGGTCTTGCCGCTGGTGTTCACCCCGTGGCCGGTGAAATCGAGTGGCTCGCCGCGCGCGAGCCGGCGCAGGGCGTCGTCAGACACCTCGATAAACAGCCGACCCTGCTCGTTGTAGAAAAAAAAGGGAAACACCTCGGCCGCATACGTTGCCTCGTAAATACCGGCTTTGCGGGTGAATGCCGATATGGTCATTGTAACGTTGGCGACGTAGACTGAGGTTTTCGTCGGCGCGATCTCCACCCGGTCGTAGCGGCGGAGCAAGGCGTCCTGCGCCGCCGCCCCTCCGCCAACGGCGAGCGCAAGGAGAACGAGGAACCACTGGCGGAGCATGGGTGCACTCTGCGGGGCGGACCGGGCGCGTCAAGAGGTGGGATGCGCCGCGGTAGCGGCGGCGGGGATTGCGAGAGACCGTGTGAAATTCGCGTTGCGCGGCGGGTCGGCGGCGCGTCTGCTCCTTCCTCGTTATGGCCAAGCCTTCCCACGCCACCTGGGGCGGTCGGTTCACCACCGGTCCCGCCGAGTTGATGCTGCAGTTCAGCGAGTCCGTCTCGTTCGACCGCCGCCTCGCGCCGTTCGACATCGCCGGGAGCAAGGCCCACTCGGCCATGCTCGCGCACGTCGGCCTCATCTCAGCGAAGGAGCGCGACGCCATCCACGCGGGGCTAGACGCGATCCTCGCCGATATTGCAGCGGACAAATTCGCCTGGGATACGAAACTCGAGGACGTGCACATGAACATCGAGCAGGCGCTGACTCAGCGTGTGCCGGCGGCCGCCAAGCTCCACACGGCCCGCAGCCGCAACGACCAGGTCGCGACCGACATGCGGCTCTGGTTCAAGCACGCCTGCGCCGTCCTCGGAGAAAAACTCCTCGGCGCCGAGCGCGCCCTGCTCGCCGTGGCGGGGGCGAACCGCGACGTGCTGATCCCCGGCTACACGCATCTGCAGCGGGCGCAGCCGGTGTTGCTCGCGCACCATCTTTTCGCGTGGCTCGAAATGCTCGACCGCGACCAGGCGCGTTTTGCCGAGGTCGCCGAGCATGCCAACTGGTGCCCGCTCGGTGCCGGCGCCCTCGCCGGCACGACACTGCGGATCGACCGCGAGTTCACGGCCAAGGCGCTGGGCTTTGTCGATGCGCGGGGCCGCCCGCAGGTCACGCAGAACTCGATGGACGCCGTCGCTGACCGCGACCTGTTCATCGAATTTGCCGGCGCGTGCGCGTTGTTTGGCGTCCACCTTTCGCGCATAGCCGAGGACCTGATTTTGTGGAGCAGCGCGGAGTTCAAGTTCGCCGAGCTGCCGGATGCGTTCTGCACCGGCTCGTCGTTGATGCCGCAAAAGAAGAACCCGGATGCATGCGAGTTGCTGCGCGGCAAATCGGCGCGCCTGCAGGGTAACCTGCACACGCTGCTCACGCTCACCAAGGGCTTGCCGCTGACCTACAACCGCGACCTGCAGGAGGACAAGCCGCCGGTGTTCGACAGTTTTGACCAGACCGCGATGTGCGCCGATGTGCTCGCGGGCATGGTGGCGGGGATGACATTCAATCGCGATCGATGCGCCGCCGCGGTGCGCGACCCGGCGCTGTTGGCGACAGATCTGGCCGACTATCTCGTGCTCAAGGGCGTGCCGTTTCGCGAGGCGCATCACGCGGTGGGCGCCCTCGTGCGGCTCGCGGAGAAAAATTCCATGGCACTCGACCAATTGCCCACCGAGGAGGTGCAGAAGGTGCATCCGGGGTTCGGCCTGCACTGGCTCGAGGTTTTCGACCTCAAGCGGTCGCTCGCAAATCGCAAGGGCACCGGCATGCCGGGCACGGTCCCGGTCACGCGGCAGTTCAGGCGCTGGAAAAAGCGGCTGGCCTGACGCCGCGCACCCCGCATGGCCAAGGTCCGCATCCTTCCCGACCGGGTCGCCAACCAGATCGCCGCGGGCGAGGTGATCGAGCGCCCCGCGGCCGTCGTGAAGGAGTTGGTCGAGAATTCCCTCGACGCCGGCGCCACGCGGATCGAGGTGGAGTTTCGCCACGGTGGGCGCTCGCTCATGCGCGTCGAGGACAACGGCTGCGGGCTTTCGCGCGACGACGCGCTGTTGGCGCTCGAGCGCCACGCCACGAGCAAGATCGCCGAGGCCGCCGACCTCGACCGGCTCGCGAGCTACGGTTTCCGCGGCGAGGCGCTGCCATCGATCGCGAGCGTGGCGCGCTTCGAATTGCAGACTCGGGAGGCGGCGGGCGATGTCGGCACCGAGATCCTCGTCAACGGTGGCAAATTTATCCACGTGCGCGACTGCGGGCGGCCGGTTGGGACACGCATCGAGGTGACACATCTGTTCAACTCGGTCCCGGCGCGGCGAAAATTTCTCAAGACCGACCAGACCGAGGCCGCGCACATCGTGCAGTGCGTGCGGCTCTACGCGCTGGCCTGCCCGCGGACGGCGTTTACGCTGATTGAGGACGGGCGCGTGGTCTTCCGTTCGCCAGAGTGTTCGACCTTGGCGGAGCGGATCGCGGAGATTTTCGGCCGGCAGACGGCGGCGGAACTCGTGCCACTCGAAGCGATGGAGACGGGCATGCGGTTGAGCGGCCTCATTGGCCGGCCCGGGGTGGGGCGGGGCACGCGGCACGAGATGATCGTCTTCGTGAACGCGCGCCCGGTCGACAGCCGGACGCTGAACTACGCGCTGATCGAGAGTTACCACGAGTCGCTGCCGAAGGGGCGCTACCCGTTGGCATTCGTGTTTTTCGAGTGCGATCCGGCGGCGGTCGATGTGAACGTGCACCCGGCTAAGCGCGAGGTGCGCTTTCGCAGCGAGACCGCGGTGCGGGGGTTCGTGATTCGCGCGGTCTTGGAACGGTTGCGCGAGATCGGCTCCGCGGAGGCGGGAAACCGGAAATTGGCGAGCGATGTGACCGTGACTCTATCTGTGGGCAAAGCGGCGGCTCCGTTTGCCCCCGTTTTGCCGGCTCCTGATTTGAGCCATGCACAACCCGAGCGACGCGTCCTGGATAACATGCCCAGGCCGCGGTCTGCCGCGCCCGCGCCAATCGAAAATCGGGAATCGAAAAACGAAAATCCCGACTGGCGTTTTGTCGGGCTCGCCCACGGCAACTACGCGCTGTTTGAGACGGCGGCGGGCTTGGTATTGCTTGACCGGCGGGCGGCGCATGAGCGGGTGTGGTTTGAGCGGCTGCAGGAGCAGTTTCGCGCCGGTGCCGTGCCGTGCCAGCGCCTGCTGCTGCCGCTGCCGCTGGAGTTGGACCCGATCGCGAGCGTGCTGCTCTTTGACCGCCTGGCATTTCTCAATGCCCATGGTTTCGAGGTCGCCGAGTTTGGGCGGAATTTTTTCCGCGTGGAAGCCGTGCCCGCCTGGATGGAGCCGGCGGATGCCGAACCGTTCTTGCGCGACTTGCTCGGGGCGCTGCGCGACGGCCGGCTGCAGGGCAAGGACCCCGACGTGGCCCGCGAGGAACTCGCCCGGCTGGCCGCCGCCAAGGCAGTGCGGTTGCGCGAAACCGGCGGCGAGGCTGAGCTGAGCGCGCTGGTCGGCCAGCTCTTTGCCACGCGCCATCCGCTTACGAGCCCCGGCGGTCGGCCCACCTACATCGAACTGAACCACGGCGAACTCGCCCGGCGGTTTCAAAAATAGTCGCCACCGCCTTCCCCGCGTGGCACGGTCCGACGGCCTTTCCCATATCTATGCCTGCTGACACCAAGTCTCCCGCTCCTTCCAACGCCGTCGGACGCCCCCACCTGGATCCGCCCGAGGTGGTGCTGCGCTCGCTCATCCTGCGGCACCTCACCTCCACACTGGCCCGCCATCAGGGCGGCGCCACGGCGCGCGACTGGTGGGTTGCCACGGCCCTCGCCGTGCGCGACACGATCCACGAGCGGATGATCTCGACGCAGTCGGTCCATGCGACGAACAACGTCCGCCGCGTCTATTATTTCTCGCTGGAATACCTGATCGGCCGGCTCTTCGAGTCCAATCTGCTCGCCACCGGCCTGCATGAGACGGCGCGCGCCGCACTGGCCGGGCTCGACGTGGATTTCGACCAGGTGCGCGAGGCCGAGGTCGACATGGGTCTTGGCAACGGCGGTCTCGGCCGGCTGGCGGCGTGTTTCCTCGATTCGATGGCCACGCAGGATTTCCCAGCCGTCGGCTACGGCATCTACTACGAATTTGGTCTGTTCAAACAGGAGTTCGTCAATGGCCACCAGACTGAGCACCCCGACCGCTGGCGGGTTTTTGGCAGTCCTTGGGAGGTGATCCATCCCGATTTTTCGCAGGAGATCCAACTCTACGGCCGCGTGGAAAACGTCTTCGATGACCGCGGCAACTACCGCCCTCGCTGGGTCGACACGAAGACGCTCCTCGGTGTCGCGCACGACATCCCGACCGCCGGTTACGGCACCAAGACCGTCAACATCCTCCGCCTCTGGTCCGCGCGCGCCACGGCGGACTTCGACCTCGCGGCCTTTAACCGCGGCGGCTACGTCGAGGCCGTGCAGGAGAAGGCGGTCAACGAGAGCGTCTCGAAGGTGCTTTACCCGAATGACAAGACCGAAAACGGCAAGGAACTGCGCCTTGTGCAGCAGTATTTCTTCGTCGCCTGTTCGCTGCGCGACATCATCCGCCGGCACTTCCGCGACAAGCGTAACTCCTGGTCCAATTTCTCTGCGCAGGTCGCCATCCAGCTCAACGACACGCATCCAGCGATCGCCGTGATCGAGCTCATGCGCATCCTCATCGACGAGCAAAACCGCCCGTGGGACGAGGCGTGGGGAATCGTCACCCGCACCTTCGGCTACACAAACCACACCCTCCTGCCAGAGGCACTAGAGCGCTGGGGCGTGCCGCTCTTCGAGCGCGTGCTCCCACGACACCTCCAGATCATCTACGACCTCAACGCGAAGCTCATGCTCGTCGTCGAGGCGAAATGGCCGGGAGACAATGATAAGAAGCGCGGCTGCTCCTTCATCGAGGAGAACGGCGGCAAGATGGTGCGCATGGCCAACATCGCCGTTGTCGGTTCCCACGCCGTTAACGGCGTGGCGGCGCTTCACACCGAACTCCTGCGCAAGCACCTGTTCGCCGACTTCGACGCGCTCTATCCCGGCAAATTCCAGAACAAGACCAACGGCATCACGCCGCGCCGCTGGCTGCTCGAGTGCAACCCGCGCCTCGCCGCGCTCCTCACCCGCAAGCTCGGCAGCGACGCTTGGGTGCGCAACCTCGACCTCCTGAGGGGACTAGAGAAATTTGCCGGCAACGCCGCCTTCCAGCGCGAGTTCATGGCGATCAAGCGCGCCAATAAGGCCGACCTCGCCGCTGTCATCAAGACCGAGTGCGGCATCGAGGTGTCGTCCGACGCGCTCTTCGACGTGCAAATCAAGCGCCTGCACGAATACAAACGGCAGCACCTCAACCTGCTCCATATCCTCGCGCTTTACCGCCGGCTCCTCCAGAATCCCGGGCTCGACATCGTGCCGCGGGTCTTCGTCTTCGCGGCCAAAGCCGCGCCCGGCTACGACCTCGCGAAAAACATCATCCGCGCCATCAACATGGTCGGTGCCCGCATCAACGGCGACGAGCGCCTCGGCAACAAGCTCAAGGTTGCCTTTCTCCCGAACTACCGTGTTTCGCTCGCGGAAAAGATCATTCCCGCCGCGGACCTCTCGGAGCAGATTTCCACCGCCGGCAAAGAGGCCTCGGGCACGGGCAACATGAAGCTCGCGCTCAACGGCGCTCTCACCATCGGCACGCTCGACGGCGCCAACGTCGAGATCAAGGAGGAGGTCGGCGACGACAACATCTTCATCTTCGGTATGACGGTGGACGAGGTCGAGGCGCTGCGCGCGCGGGGCTACCGCCCCTACGATGTCTACCAGCAGGACGAGGAATTGCGCGCCGTCGTCGACTGGATCGGGAGCGATTTCTTCACACCCGGAGAGCACGGGGCGTTTGCGATGGTGCAGAACACGCTGCTCCACGGCGACCCCTTCATGGTGTTGGCCGACTTCCGCGCCTACAGCGACTGCCAGGCGCGGGTCGACGCCGCGTATCGCGATCAGGCATGTTGGGCGAAGATGGCAATCCTCAATACCGCGCGCGTCGGCAAGTTCTCCAGCGACCGGACCATCCGCGAATACGCGGACCAGATTTGGGGGCTAACGACCATGCCTGTGCCGTGAGAACATTCCTGCTTTGCCTATTTCTGGTCGGTTGCTCGCTCGGGCTTGCGGCCGCATCGCCGGCGCCGGAGGACGACCTCGGCGCTGCCAAGCAGAGGATGGCGCAGCGCCTCGCATCGCTCGATCAGTTCAAGGTAAAAGGTGAGCTCGGCGAAAACAACTGCGGGTTCGTCGAGTTGCTACGCGATGGCATCGTCGAGGCCGGCGACGTCATGGCCGGCGAGAACCGCGATCGTGGGATGATCTACGCAGCGATCGCGAAACAGACCCGCGCTTCCGCGGACCAGGTCGGGCGGGCGCAGGCCCGGCAAATCGCCGCAGATAGTGTCCCGGGCGCTTGGCTGCAGCGTGGCGACGGTAGCTGGTATAGAAAATAGCCGGTGGGTTGGTTCGTCAGAGTTGCATGGTCTGCCGGATGGGCATTGATTAGCCTTGGGCTTTTTAGCACGGTCTCGCGAGTCACCCGTTTTACCCGATGATTTCTCTCTACCGTTTTGCTACCTCCTTGTTCGTGCTCGGTGTGGTTTCCGTGGTCCACGCCGGGAATTTTCTACCCGCTATCGTCTATGATTTTGGCGGGAAATTTGACCGCTCGTTCAACCAGTCGGCCAGCGAAGGCGCCGAGCGGTTCAAGAAGGAAACCGGCGTCGCCTTCCGCGAATTTGAGATCACCAATGCCGCCCAGCGCGAGCAGGCCATGGCGCAGCTGGCCAAACGCGGCGCCACCGTGATCGTCGCCGTGGGCTTCACCCAGGCCTCCGCGGTTGAACGCGTGGCGAAGCAGTTCCCCGCCGTGAAATTTGTCATCATCGACGCGGTGGTGGATCTGCCGAACGTAGAGTCCGTCAACTTCCGCGAACAGGAGTCCTCGTTTCTATGCGGCATGGCGGCAGCGCTCGCCTCGAAGACGGGCAAGGTCGGCTTCGTCGGCGGCATGGACATTCCCTTGATCCGCAAGTTCGCCCTCGGCTACAGCGAGGGCGCGCACTACGTGAACCCCAGCGTGGAGGTAGTCGAGAACATGACCGGCACGACGCCCACGGCGTGGGGCGATCCGACGAGGGGCGCGGAGCTCGCCAAGAGCCAGTTTGGGCGCGGTGTGGACGTGGTGTTTCACGCGGCGGGCGCGACCGGGCTTGGGGTGATGCAGGCGGCGGCCGACGCCGGGCTCCTCAGCATCGGCTGTGACAGCAACCAAGACTACCTACATCCCGGCAGCGTGCTGACCTCAGCGGTCAAGCGCGTCGACGTCGCTGTCTACAAGGCATTCATGGGGGCGAAGGACGGAACGTGGAAGCCTGGTAAACTCGTGCTCGGCCTCGCCGAGGAGGGCGTCGATTTTTCGCTGGACCAGCATAATCGCGCGCTCATCACGCCGGCGAGCGAGGCCCGCCTGAGGCAGGCGAAGGCCGACATCATCAGCGGCAGGCTCAAGGTCTCGGAATACAAGGCGCAGTGAACCGCGCTCCCGGAGTCCCGGCGCTCGAGTTGCGCGGCATCGATAAGCGCTTTGGTGCGGTGCACGCCAATCGCGGCGTCGATTTCTCCGTCGCCGCCGGCAGCGTGCACGGGCTCATCGGTGAGAACGGCGCGGGCAAGTCCACGCTGATGAACATCGTCTATGGTTTCCACCGCGCCGACGCGGGGGAAATGCTGATCCACGGTCGGCGCGTGGACATCCACGCGCCGCACGCCGCCATCGCGGCCGGCATCGGCATGGTGCACCAGCACTTCATGCTTGTGGAGAATTTCACTGTGCTGGAAAACGTCATACTTGGCGTCGAGCGCGGTGCGCGGCTCGCCGCCAGCCTCGCCCATGCACGGGAGGAACTCAAAAAACTTGCCCACGACTACGGCCTCGAGGTGCCGCTCGACGCCATGGTCTCCGAGCTGCCCGTCGGCGTGCAGCAGCGCGTGGAAATCCTCAAGGCGCTCTACCGCGGCGCAGAGATTCTGATTCTCGACGAGCCGACCGCCGTGCTCACGCCGCAGGAGGCCGCGCAGCTTTTCCAACTGCTCGGCCGCCTGCGCGAGCAGGGCAAGGCCGTCATTTTCGTCACACACAAACTGCGTGAGATCATGGCCGTGACCGACCGCGTGACCGTCATGCGCCAGGGCGCGGTCGTCGCCGAAGTGGCGACGGCGGAGACATCGGTCCGCGAGCTCGCCGAGAAAATGGTCGGGCGCGCCGTGCTCCTGCAGGTCGAGAAAGGCCCCGCCCAGCCCGGCGCGGCGCGGCTCGCGGTGCAGGATCTGGAGGTGCGCGACCGGCGCGGCGTGGCGCGCGTGAAAGGCGTCAGCTTCGAGGTGCGCGCCGGCGAAATCGTCGGCATCGCCGGCGTGGCCGGCAATGGCCAGTCGGAATTGCTCGAGGCGCTGGCGGGAATCGTCGCGTCGAGCCGTGGCGAAATTCGGCTGAACGGCTGCGACCTCGTGCGCGAGGAGCTCGATGCCCGCGCGCGCCGCGGGTTGGGGCTGGCGCATGTGCCGGAGGACCGGTTGCGGATGGGCGTCGTCGCCGCGTTTTCCGCTCAGGCGAACGCCATCCTCGGGTATCACGACCGCCCGGCTTACAACCGCGGCCTGCTGCTCGACCGGACGGCGATTCTGGCGGGCTGCGAGAAAAAGATGGCGGGTTACGATGTGCGCCCGCCGGACCCGGAACTGCGGCTGGCGTCCTTTTCCGGCGGCAATCAGCAAAAGCTCGTGCTCGCCCGCGAGATCGACGCCGACCCCAGCGTGTTGCTGGTCGGCCAGCCGACGCGCGGCGTGGACATCGGCGCCATCGAATTCATCCACCGGCAGCTCGTGGCCCTGCGCGACGCCGGGAAGGCGGTGCTGCTCGTCTCGGTCGAGCTGGAGGAAATTCTCGGGCTGGCCGACCGCATTCTCGTGATGAACTGCGGGGAGATTGTGGGTGAGGTGGCAAGCGCGGATGCGACGGAGGAAAAGCTCGGCCTGATGATGGCCGGCGTGCGTGGGGAGGGGCATGCATGAGCGCGACGGCCAAGCTTCCGCGCTGGGCCGAGCTGGGCCTACTGCCGCTCGTAAACCTGCTGGCCGCGCTCGTGCTGTCCGGTGTCATCGTGAAGATTCTCGGAGAGAGCCCGTGGGCCGCCCTGAAGTTGATGAGCGCAGGCGCGTTTGGCTCGCAGGAAGCGGTGGGCTACACCCTCTACTACACCACGAACTTCATCTTCACGGGCCTCGCCGTCGCGGTCGCCTATCACGCGGGCCTCTTCAACATCGGCGCCGAGGGGCAGGCCTACATCGGCGGACTCGGCACGGGCCTTGTCTGTCTGTGGCTGGGTGCGTGGCCGTTTTGGGCGGTGTTTCCGCTGGCGGTCCTGGCGGGCGCGCTCGGTGGCGCGGCGTGGGCCTTCATCCCGGCCTGGCTGCAGGCGCGCCGGGGCAGCCACATCGTGATCACGACGATCATGTTCAACTTCCTTGCGTCGGCGCTGATGACCTACCTGCTGGTCAACGTCCTCATCCGGCCCGGCCAGCAGTCGCCCGAGTCACGCGAATTTTCCGCCCACGCTGTCATGCCCGCGGCGCACGAGTTGCTCGCGAAGGTCGGCGTGACGTTTACGGCGACACCGCTGAACCTCGCGTTCCTGCTCGCGCTGCTCGCGGCGGCCTTCGTGTCGGTTTTCATCTGGCGGACGCGCTGGGGCTACGCGCTGCGGGTCGCCGGGCAGAGTCCGGACGCCGCGGTTTATGCCGGGATTTTGCCGCCGCGCATCATCATCGGCGCGATGCTGCTCTCGGGCGCGCTCGCCGGCTGCCTCGGGCTCAACGAACTCATGGGGTCGCAGCACCGCATCCTCATCGATTTTCCGGGTGGCGCGGGCTTCGTGGGCATCGCGGTGGCGCTGATGGGACGCAACCGGCCGCTTGGCGTCATCCTCGCCGCAGTGCTGTTCGGCGCGTTGGCGCAGGGTGGCTCGCAGCTCTCGTTCGACATGCCGAAGGTGAACCGCGACATGGTCGTCGTCATCCAGGGGCTGGTGATTCTATTCTGCGGCGCGCTGGAGAATGTGTTTCGCGCTCCGCTGGCGAGGGTCGTCGCAATGTTTGGCAACAGGGGAGGGGAGGAGTGATGGAAACCTACACGCTCATCGTCCTCACCTTGGCGGCCACGCTGCGCGTCGCCACGCCGCTCCTGCTGGCGGCGCTAGCGGGGATGTTCTCCGAACGCTCCGGCGTGATCGACCTCGGGCTCGAGGGCAAGATGCTCGGCGCGGCGTTCGCCGCCGCCGCAGTCTCCGCTGTCACCGGCTCGGCGTGGCTCGGGCTGGCCGCGGGCGTCGCCACCGCGTTGACGCTGGCGCTGCTGCTCGGCTACGCGTGCATCACGCACCGCGGCAACCAGGTCGTGGCGGCGATGGCGGTCAACATCATGGTCGCGGGACTCGGGCCGACGCTCGCGCTGGCGTGGTTCGGCCTCGGCGGCCAGACGCCGCAGCTCGACGGCGCGGGACAACGTTTCCGCGAACTCGTCTGGCCGTGGGCGCAGCAGGCGCGCGACGTGGCGCTGCCCGGGCTGCTCTACGCCGAGTTGCTGAGCGGTCACAGCCTCATCGTCTATTTCGCGGCGGGGCTGGTCCCGGCGAGCGCTTGGGTGCTCTACCGCACGCGCTTCGGTTTGCGGCTCCGCGCCGTCGGCGAAAATCCCCTCGCCGTGGACACTGCCGGCATCTCCGTCAACGGCCTGCGCTACCAGGCGGTGCTGATCTCCGGGCTGCTCTGCGGCGTGGCCGGCACCTACCTCTCGACGGCGGCCAGCGCAGGTTTCGTGCGAGACATGACGGCGGGCAAAGGCTACCTCGCGCTTGCGGCGCTTATCTTCGGCAAGTGGAAACCGTGGCCCACACTCGGCGCGTGCCTGCTGTTCGCATTCACTGATGCGCTCGCGACGCGCCTGCAGGGCGTGGCGCTGCCACTGGTGGGCGTGATTCCGGTGCAGTTCATTTTGGCGCTGCCCTACGCGCTGACGGTGCTGCTCCTGGCGGGCTTTGTCGGCAAGGCGGTCGCGCCGCGAGCCATCGGCACGCCTTACGCGAAGGAAAAATGACACCATGACCGTCCCCGAACGCCTCGCCCGTTACCTCGGCCAAACGCCCGACACTGCCCGCGCCCTCTTTGTCGCGGCCAACGCCACCGTCGTCGGCGACGTGGTGCTCGGCCCGCGCAGCAGCGTGTTTTACGGCGCCGTGCTGCGTGGCGACATCCAGGAGATCCGCGTCGGCGAGGGCACCAATGTTCAGGACAACGCCGTCGTGCATTTGGATGACGAACGCTCAGCCATCATCGGTGCTTGGTGCACGATCGGCCATGCCGCGATCATCCACGCCTGCACTGTGGAGGACGAGTGTCTGATCGGCATGGGCGCCACGCTGCTCGATGGCGCGCACATCGGCGCGCGCAGCATCGTCGGGGCGAATTCGCTCGTGCCGCAGGGTTTTCGGTGCCCGCCAGGCTCGATGGTCTACGGCTCGCCGGCCAAAATTATCCGTCCTCTCACGGCGGCAGAGAAGGCGAGTCTACGTCCATGGGCGGAGAAATATACCGAGGTGGCCCGGGCGCATGCGGCGCTGACCGGCCGGCCAGCGGGAAACATTTGAGTGGCGTGGTGGTGGTTTTCGGGCCAAAATCCGGGGCGAAGAAGGAAACCCCCTATGAAAACAAATGTTGGAACGGTTGATCGGGTCATTCGCATCGTCGTCGGCGTGGCGCTGCTGGGCGCCGGCTGTTATTATAAGAATTGGTGGGGCCTGATCGGCCTCCTGCCGCTGCTCACGGGAATTTTCCGCTTCTGTCCGCCTTACGGGCTGTTGGGAATCAACACTTGTTCGGCGAAAAAAGATGAAGCCCCGCCAGCAGCATAGAGTCGCCCAATGCTCCAGACCCAGCTCGCCGGTTTGAGTTTTCTGCTTCTGGAAGACGAAGTCCTGCTGCGCAAACGCCTCGCGGGATTTCTCACCAAGGCCGGTGCGGAAGTGACGGCGCTGGGCACGGTGGCCGAGGCGCGGCGCGCGGCGGAGTCGCTCCCGTTCGACGCGGCGCTGATCGATGTCAATCTGCCGGACGGCCGTGGCACGGACCTGCTGCGTGAGAAAGTTTTTCCCGCGACGACCAGCGTGATCGTGATGACGGCCGAGGGAGGGGTGGCGGGCGCAGTCGAGGCGCTGCGGGCGGGCGCAGCGGATTACCTCGTGAAGCCGTTCGATCCGGGCGAACTGCCGTTGCGGTTCGCGCAGGCGCGGCGCAGTCAGCAAAAACTGCGAGCCGATGAATTTCGCCGCGGACAAGAGGAAGAGTTTTTCTTTGGCAAAAGCCTGGCCGCTTTGCAGGAGCAGTTGCTGAAAATCACTGCGGCCGACCGGCGGCTCGGCACGAGGCTGCCGCCGGTGCTAATCGAGGGCGAGACGGGCACGGGCAAGACGGCGGCCGCGCGGTGGATTCACCGGCACGGTCCGCGGGCGGACGGGCCGTTGGTGGAGCTAAATTGCTCGGCGCTGCCGGAGTCGCTTGCCGAGGCGGAGCTGTTTGGGCACGAACGCGGGGCGTTCACCGACGCGAAGGCCGCGCGTATCGGCCTGCTGGAGGCCGCGGATGGCGGCACGCTGTTTCTCGACGAGCTGCCGAGCCTCGCGCCCTCGTTGCAGGCGAAATTGCTGACGGTGCTGGAGGACGGGGCGTTGCGACGGGTGGGCGCGAGCCGGCCGATTCCGGTGGATGTGCGAATCATTGCTGCGACCAGCGCCGATTTGCGCGAGCTGGTGCGGGCGGGGCGGTTTCGCGAGGACTTGCTGCACCGGCTCGACCTGTTTCGCGTGAGCCTGTCGCCGCTGCGCGAGCGGGGCGCCGACATCGAATCGCTGGCGGAGGCGCTACTGGCGCGCGTGTGTCGGCGCTATGGTTTGAAACCGGCTGCCATCCCGACGGCGGGACGGATGCGGTTGCGGACCTACCGGTGGCCGGGCAACGTCCGCGAGCTCGCCCACGAGATCGAGCGCGCAGTCGTGTTCGGTAGCGACCTCGGGCTCGAATTCGCGCACCTAACCGCGGGCGAGTCAGACGGTAGTGGAGCGTCGGCCAGATGGTTTCGGCCGGGTTTTATTTTTCCGGAAAGCGGATTTCTGCTGGAAACAGCCATCGACGAACTTGTTACCCTCGCCGTCCGCCAAGCCGGCGGCAATGTCTCCGCGGCGGCCCGGCTGCTCGGCGTGTCGCGAGATGTCGTGCGCCATCGGTTGAAACGCGGCGGCGGGACAGATCAGGCTGGGGAATAATCCCCGTGTTTTTCGCGCATTAGGGATTGGAACCCAATCTATCTCGTGCCGCCCGAGAGGGTAAATGGTTCCTTAGTCATTGGCAAATAGGGTGAAAGATCGTTTACGCGAGGGTGGCATGGGGCGTGCAGAGGATATTCCGTCATGAAACTCATCTCGATCAAAAATATGTTGATCGCGGCTGGCTTGGCCGGTACCTGCGTTTCGCTGGCGTCAGCCCAAACAAGCACCACGGCTGTGGGTCTAACCGCAGTGACGCCGATCGTTCTCATAGGACCGCCGTTACTTACGGGAGCCCCGCTGCCTCTGGATGGAGTGAGGCCGACGGCACCGCTGCCACCGATCACCGTCACTCCTCCGATTGAAGTCGTAGGGCCGCCGGTGCCGCTGCCTCCGACGACAACCACGCTTCCGTCAACAAACACACCTCCGTCGCTGCCGCCGCTGCCCGCCGCGATTCAAACGCTGATTGACCAGTTCAGCGCGAACCGCGCTTCGCTCATCGCGGCCCAGCAGACGGTGCTCGCACAGCTCAAGGCGGCGGCACCGGCTGATAGGGCGGCCATTATCGCTGCTCTCCAGGCGCAGAACAAAGACCTCATTGCCCAGCAACGCTCGCTCGCAAAGCAGATCCGCGACCAACTGCGGGCCTTGCGCAAGGCGCAGAAACCGGGTGGCTGAGCGCTCCAGTTTTGTTCTCACCAAACCGCCCAAGGTCCTAAATTTTTAGTCCAAATCATGAAAATCATATCGGTAAAAAATATCCTCCTCGCGGCCGGCCTCGCCGGTGTCTGCGTTTTGTCGGCCCCAGCCCAAACCACCACTCCTCCGGCGACCACGCCCCCGACCGTAAAGCCGGCGTTGCCTCCGCTCCCGCCTGCGATCCAGGCGTTGGTTGACCAGTTCAAGACGAATAGCGCTGCGCTGATCGCGGCGCGCCAGGCGGTGATCGCGCAGCTCAAGGGTGCGACGCCGGACCAGCGGAAGGCCATCATCGCCGCCCTGCAGGCGCAGAACAAGGATCTCATCGCCCAGCAGCGGGCGCTCGCCAAGCAGATCCGCGACCAACTGCGGGCTTTGCGCAAGGCGCAGAAACCGGGTGGTTGATTTTCTGTAGGGTGTCCGGTTCATCGGCAGCCGCCTTCGGGCGGCTGCCTTTTTGTTGGGTGCGGCGGAGCGCGTGGAAGCCGCGCTTGCGGGAGCCGCGGCAACGGTTATCAACACCGCCATACCACTCTGACCGTCTTGGCTTCAATCTACCGCATTCGCTTTTGCCTCGGGCTCGGGCTGACGCTCCTGCCCGGCGCGGTGTGCGCCCAGATGGCGGTGTCAGCCGATGTGCCGGCGGACTTGCCGCCCGAACTCGCGGCGTTGCTTTCCGACCAGACGGTGTGGTCCAGCACGGCTACGCTGCAGAGCGCCATCGGCTACAAGGACAACCTCCTGCTGAGCCGCTATCAGCCGGCGTCGAGCGGTTTTGCCCGCGCCGGAGCGGAGATTTTTCTTTGGCGGTTGCCGCAGGGTCGGGCCGACTGGGTCGCGTTCGCCAATGCCGAAGGCACGCGTTACTTCGACCGCCGTGCTGTGCAGCAGGAGGCGCAGGCGTTTTTGCACGGGGAGTGGCGCTACCGCATTGGGGAGGTTTTTAACTTTTCGTTCGAGGGGCAGGGCTATTACCTCGACCAGGTTTTCGATGTGTCGGACACGGATGTGCAGCGGACGGTGGCCCAACTGAAGGTGACAGGCGCGGCGCTGGGGCCGAAGCTGCACTGGGCGCCGGTGACGTGGGGGTGGGTCGAGGCGCGGGGCACGGCCAAGCGTGAAACCTACCGCGACGGCCAGAACAACAGCCGTTATTACGAGGGCGAATTCCGCCTCGGCTGGCGACCGGGGGCGCGGTTCGAGGCCAGCCTGGCGGCGATCGAGCGGCGGCGCGATTTTGACCACCGCGAGCAATATTCGGAGGGCGGTCACCAGCAGCCAGGCACGATTTTGCAAACGACCGAGCAGGAAGTGGAGGGCAAGATCAACGTCACCCTTGATCAGGCCGCGCAGTGGAAAACGGTGACGCACGCCGGCACCGTGCGCTACGCCGACAACGGCTCCGGGTATTTCAGTTACCGCGAAGCAAAGCTGGCCCAGGAACTCGAGTGGACCGCGGGCGACTGGCTCGTGCAGGGCGAGGCCAGCGCCAAGCGGCTGGTTTACAATGTCCAAACCGTTGGGCTCGGCATTGCTCCGGCGGCGCGGCTCAAGGAAAGCTACGCGGCGGAGCTGCGCGTCGAGCGGAAACTCAACGCCCGCTGGACCGTTTACGCCGAATACACTTGGGAGCGCAACCGCTCCAATTATGTGCTGGCGGGCTACCGGATGAACGAATGCTTGCTCGGGCTGCAATGGAACTGGGAGAAAGGGCGCTCCGCCCTATGAACGAGTCGGTCAATTTTCCGGTCGCCCCGCGCCGCCTGCACTTCGCCGTGCTGGCGGTCACACTGGCGGTGTTTGCGGCGGTGATCGGGTTCGTCACCCTGCGGCTGCGGGCCGGGCTGCGGGAGCAAATTCTGAATCGCGACGGCGAAACGCTCGCGGCGGTGGCCTCGCTGCAACTCGCCAACAGCCAGGCGTCGCTCGCAGAACTGGGCCTGGCCGACGACTCGGGCGAGTTGGTGAACGCGGTGTTGCAGGCGTCGAAATTGCGCGGCGTGGTGGCCATCCGGGTGTTCGATGCCCGGCGGCGTTTTGCCGGCGCCCTGCCCTGGATCGCCTCCGAAGAGCCGCCGGACGCGGCCGACTGGGCCGCTCTGGCCGGCGGCCACGCGGTGACCCGGCTGCATCCGCACGAGACGCTGGCGACGTTGGTCGGGCTGCCGCCGGAGACACCGTCGGCCGATGAGACGGCGCCGCTGGTGGAGACCTGGGTGCCGTTGGTCACGGCGGAGGGGGCGAAGCTGGCAGGCGCGGCGCAATTTTGGATCGACGGCCGGGCGCTGGCGGCGGAGTTCGCCGCGCTCGACCGCCGGCTTGCGGGGCAGGCCGTCCTCGCGTGGCTGGCGGGCGCGCTACTCATCGCGCTTGCGCTGGCGTGGGCCTTTCGGCGGCTTGCGGAGGCGAACCGCGCTCTGCAACGGCGCTCCGAGGACTTGCAGCGCGCCAACCGCGAGCTCGCGCTCGTCGCGAAAACCTCGGCGCTTGGCACGGTGACGGCGCATCTGATCCACGGACTCAAGAATCCGCTCGCCGGCCTCGAGGTGTTTCTCAGCGGTGCGGCCCAGCCGGGCGCCGCCACCGGCGAGGGCGAGGAGTGGCGGGCCGCCAACGAGCTCACGCAGCGGCTGCGCGCCATGGTGGACGAGGTTGTGGCGGTATTGCGCGACGACCAGACGGGCGCCGATTTCGAACTCACCTGTGCCGAGGTGGTGGAACTGGCGCTCGCGAAGGCCCGGCCATCCGCGCAGGTTGTAGGCGTTGTCCTCGCCCACGAAGTCTCCGGAAAGGCCGTGCTGCCCGGGCGGCGCGCCAATCTCGCGCTGCTCGTGCTGCAGAACCTGCTGCAAAACGCCCTTGAGGCCGCGCCCCGCGGTTCGGAGGTGCGGCTGATCGGCCGCACCGCGGGCGTGGGCGCGGTGGAGTTTCTGGTCGAGGACCGCGGGGCGGGTGTGCCTGCGGCGGTCCGCGCGCGCCTGTTTCAGCCGTGCCAGAGCGCCAAACCGGGAGGCAGCGGCCTAGGGCTGGCGTTGAGTCACCAGTTGGCGCAGCAGTCGGGCGGCCGGCTGGACCTGGTGCGGAGCGACGCGACGGGCACCTGTTTCCGACTGTTTTTTTCGCGCGCTGAGTGATTGCCAACGCATCGGCGATTCTTCAACGGTATCGATTAATGCCCCAATTTGCCGCGCGCGATCTCCTGAGCCGAAAGGCGTTTTCGACGACCGCGGTTTTTGCTGCGCTGCTGCTGTGCTCCGGGGGCGCGGTGCGGGGCGCCACCATTCCGCGAAACTGGCGTTTCAAGACCGATCCGGTGAACACTTGCACGGTCAGTTCGTCGCCCGCACTGGCCACGGACGGGACCGTGTATGTCGGTGTTAATATCACCACCTCCGTGGGCGATGGACGGGTGCTCGCGATCAATCCGAACGGCAGCACGAAGTGGTCGTGCGAGGTGCCCACCGACTGGGTGGAATCGTCGCCCGCGGTAGGCTCTGACGGGACGGTTTATGCCGGTTCATGGGATGGAAATCTCTATGCCATCAATCCGACCAATGGCGTGGTGAAGTGGCAGTTTGCCACGGGTCTCTACATCTACGGCTCGCCGGCCGTTGGGCCCGACGGCATTATTTACGTGGGCGCCGGCGACTTTACCCTGCACGCCATCTTGCCCAGTGGGGTGGAGGCCTGGCATTGGCTGGGGACCAGTTTGATCGCCTCGTCGCCGGCCATCGGGGTGGACGGGAGCGTATATTTCGGCTCGTCGGACAAGAACATCTATGGCCTCAGGTCGGACGGCACGCTGAAGTGGCAGGTCGCGACCGGCGATACGGTCCTCTCCTCGCCGGCGATCGGATCCGACGGCACGGTATATTGCGGGTCCAGCGACGGTTTGCTTTACGCTTTGGCGCCGGCTGATGGCACCGTACGATGGACCTATTCCACCGGCGGCGCGATCGACGCCGCGCCCGTGCTGGGCGCGAATGGCACGATCTATGTCGGTTCGGTTGACGGATATTTCTACGCGCTGAATCCGGATGGCACCCTGCTGTGGCGCACCAACGTCGGCTGGCAGATCACTTCAACCGCTGCGGTGCGCGCCGATGGCTCGGTGGTTTTTGGCGCCTATGACAACAAGATTCATGCGCTGAACGCGAGCGGCACCGAGAACTGGAACTATGCGTTTGGCACTCTCAACGATGCCGTTGACTCGTCGCCCGTGGTCGCGGCGGATGGCACCATCTACGTAGGGTCGATGGACGGCTATTTATATTCGCTCAAGGACACCGTGGCACCCCTCTCGACGGGCTACTGGCCTATGTTCCACCAAGGCCCGCAGCACACCGGGCTGGCGATCGCGCCGCCGGCCTTCACGACGCAGCCGCAGGGCCAGTCTGTGGTCGTCGGCACCACGGTGACTTTTACCGCGCTGGCGAGCGGTAATCCGCCGCCGACCTTTCAGTGGAAAAAAGGCGGCACCGTGATAGCCGGCGCGACCAGCGCCACGCTGACGTTGAGCAATGTCCAGCTCGCCGATGCCGCCACCTACACTGTCGTGGCAACCAATTTCGTGACGAGCACGACGAGCAGTGGTGCCGTGCTGACCGTGAGCGCGGCCTCGACCGCTCCGGTGATCACCACGCCCCCGCAGAGCCAGACCGCGGTGGTCGGCGCCACCGTCACCTTCACCGCCGCCGCCAGCGGGACGCCGACGCCGACCTTGCAGTGGAAGAAAGGCAGCACGGCCATTGCCGGTGCGACCGGCGCATCGCTCGTGCTGACTGGCGTCCAAGTCGCCGATGCCGGCAGCTACACCGTGGTGGCGACCAATCTCCTCGGCAGCGCGACCAGCAGCGCGGCCGTGCTCACGGTTAACGCGCCTCCAGCGTTCACGACCCAGCCGCAGAGCCAGGCCGCGGTCGTCGGCACATCGGTCACGTTCACCGTCGTGGCGAGCGGGACGCCGACCCCGACCTTGCAGTGGCAGAAAGGCGGCACGGCCATCGCCGGCGCGAACGGCGCCACGCTGACGCTGAACAACGTCCAACTCGCCGATGCCGCCACCTACACCGTCGTGGCAACCAATGCCGTGTCGAGCACGACCAGCAGTGCGGCTGTGCTGACCGTGAGCGCGACCCAGATAGCTCCGGCGATCACGACACAGCCGCTGAGCCAGACCGCGGTAGTTGGCGACACCGTCACTTTCACGGCCTCCGCCAGCGGGACGCCGACGCCAACCTTCCAGTGGCAAAAAAGTGGCACGGCCATTGCCGGTGCCGGTGCCACGCTGACGCTGAACAACGTCCAACTCACCGATGCCGGCAGCTACACCGTGGTGGCGACCAACTTGGCCGGCACCGCAACCAGCAGCGCGGCTGTGCTCACAGTCAACTCGCCTCCCGCGTTTACCACGCAGCCGCAGAGCCTGACCGTGCTGGTCGGCGCCAACGTCACATTCACAGCCGCCGCGAGTGGGACGCCCGCGCCGACCTACCAGTGGAGAAAAAGCGGGATCGATCTTGCAGGCCAGACCAGCGCCACGCTGACGCTGACGAATGTCCAACCCACCGACGCCGACACCTATTACGTCGTGGCTACGAATGCCGTGACGAGCACGGCCAGCAATTACGCGACACTGACCGTGAACACGGCCCCCGCGATCGCGACGCAGCCACAAAGCCAGACCGTGGTCGTGGGCGCCAGCGTCACCTTTACCGCCGATGTCACCGGCTCGCCGACACCGACTTTCCAGTGGAGAAAAGGCGGAATCGATATTACCGGCGCGACCAGCGCCACGCTCACGCTGACCAACGCCCAATTCACCGATGCCGCCTCCTACATCATCGTGGCGACCAACACCCTCGGCACTGCGACCAGCAGCGCGGCCGTGCTCACCGTCAATCCGGCCCCGCCCACGATCACCGCGCAACCGCAGGACTGCACCATCGCCACCGGCTCGACCGTCGTCTTCAGCGTCGCGGCCACTGGCACCGGCCTCACCTACCAATGGGCCAAGGACGGCGTGAACCTCACCGGCGCCACCGCCGCCTCCTTCCTGCTCGCCAACGCCCAGTCCACCGATGCCGGCAACTACGCCGTCGCCGTCGGCAACGGCACCGTCTCCACTGCCACCAGCAATCCCGCCGCGCTCACCGTGCTCACCACCACCACGCCCGGCCGCCTGATCAACCTCTCGACCCGCGGCCAGGTCGGCACTGGCGGCAACGTCCTGATCGCGGGCTTCGTCATCACCGGCTCTGCTGCGAAGCCGGTGATCATCCGCGGTGTCGGCCCGACCCTGACCAACTACGGGGTCACCGGCACGCTGCCGGATCCGCTGCTCACGCTTCAGCTCACGAAAGACGGCAGTGTGGTGAGTCAAAACGACAACTGGGCCACCGCAGGCCCGCCCGCCACCGTCATTGCCGACATGGCCCGGGTCGGCGCCTTCGCCCTGCCCACCGGTTCGCTCGACTCCGTCATCTCCACCACCCTCGCTCCCGGCACCTATACGGCGACCCTCTCGGGCAACGGCGCCACCAACACCGGCGTGGGCATCGTGGAAATCTACGACGCCACCGTCACCCTCGACAGCACCTCGCCGCGGCTGGTGAACATCTCCACGCGCGGCGTCGTCGGCACCGGTGCCAGCGTCATGATCCCCGGCTTTGTCATCACCGGCGCCACCGCCAAGACCGTGCTGATCCGCTGCGTGGGCCCGACCCTGGCGAACTACGGCGTCACCGGCACCCTGGCCGACCCGATCATTTATCTAAACGACTCCCATGGCACGGTCATCAACCAAAACGACAACTGGGGCACCGCGGGCGACGCGGCCCTGATCACAAGCGCCGCCGCCACGACCGGCGCCTTCGCACTCGCGCCCGGCAGCAAGGACTCTGCCCTGCTCGTCACGCTGCCCCCGGGCAGCTACACCGTCACGGTCAACGGCGTGAACGCCACCACCGGCGTCGCCCTTGTCGAAGTTTACGAGTTGCCCTGAGGTCGGCCGCGCGGTGGATTAGCTGCATGCAAAATTCACACACCCGTAATCGAAAGATAGCTGGTGTCTGGTAAATGCACCTTGAATAGTTTTAGGGACAGGAATAACAGCACTCTCCACTGGAATAATGACTTTTGCCGAGAAATATTGTGCGGAGAACAAGATCGAGCGGGAGCGGTTCCGCGAGGAGGTGATGCTGCGGGTGCTTTACCCACGGGTTTTGCATATCAGGACGCTTCTAAAATTGATTCCAGGCTATTTCGAACCCGATTACGAACTGATTGACGGGGTCGGCCGGCTCACCGACATGAAGGGTTTCGATAACGAGGAAACTGATTTCGTCCGGCACTCCGGGAACCGAGGTTTTCTACGCAACACTTTGGGCCTGCGCGTTTCTGTCCGGCGGCTGAAAAAACTCGTGCACTCCACGGTGGGCACGGGTCAGAATCTGAGCTAACGTCGCACCATGACCGGCGCACTCGCGAGTCAGGCGCCCACGAGGGTTTTCACGTTGACGAAGGCGCGGATACCGCAGGAGCCGAGTTCGCGGCCGAAACCACTTTGCTTCACGCCGCCGAAGGGAAGCGCCGGATCGGAGCGCACATAATTGTTGATGAACACCAGCCCGGATTCGATCTGGCCCGCCAAGCGGCGCGCCCGGCGGCGGTCACGGGTGAAAATCGCCGCGCCGAGACCGTAGGCGGAGTCATTGGCCACGGTGACAGCCTCGACCGCGTCGCGCACCGGGATGATCGCAGCGACCGGGCCGAAGAGTTCCTCGTCATAGGCGGGCATACCGGCTTTGACGTCGGTCAGCACGGTGGGCGGATAAAAATACCCCGGGGCGGGCCGGGGCTTGCCGCCGAGCAGCAGGCGCGCCCCGAGGCGGACGCTGCGCCGGACTTGGGCGTGCAGCAGGTCGCGCAAATCGGCGCGGGCGAGCGGACCGACATCAGTCGCCGCATCGGTGGGATCACCGGTGCGCCGGGCGGCAAAGTAGGCCGTGAGCTGCCGCTCAAACTCGCGCAGGACTGATTGCACGACAATGATGCGCTTGGCTCCGATGCAGCTCTGGCCGCTGTTGATCAGCCGCGAGTGCGCGCAGGCTTTGGCGGCTTGTGCGAGGTCGGCATCCTCGAGAATCAGATAGGGATCGCTGCCGCCGAGTTCGAAGACACCTGGTTTCAACGCCGCGCCGGCGAGCGCGGCCACCTGTTTGCCTGCACGCGTGCTCCCGGTGAGCGAGACGCCGCGCACGCGCTCGTCGGCGACCAGACCTGGCACGGCGTCGACGCCGACAAGGAGGGTTTGCAGGAGACCCTCCGGTGCGCCGGTGGCGGAGAAGATTTTCTGTATGGCGAGGGCGCAGCCGGCGGTGTTGGGCGCGGGTTTGAGCAGAAAGGTATTGCCTGCCATGAGGGCGGGCGCCGCCGCGCGAAAGGT
This sequence comes from uncultured Opitutia bacterium, assembly GCA_903877135.1. Lineage (GTDB taxonomy): Bacteria > Verrucomicrobiota > Verrucomicrobiia > Opitutales > Opitutaceae > CAIRCN01. The sequence continues at coordinate 177,033 of CAIRCN010000038.1, read as the reverse complement.
CTGCCAGAACGGAAAATTCCAGGGCATGATCGCAAGCACGAGGCCGAGCGGCTCGTAGACGACACGCGCGTGGCGTGGTGCTCCCGGAGGATGTTCCGGCGCGAGATAGCGCGCGGCATACCGGGCATAGTAGTCGCAGACCATGGCACTTTTTTCGATCTCTGCATGCGCTTGCGTGATGGGCTTGCCCACCTCGGCGGTGAGCAGTGCCGCCAGGTCCTCGCGCCGGGAGCGCAGATTACGGGCCAGGGTGCGGAGTAGGCGTGCGCGCTGCGCAAACGTCCTCTGCCGCCAGTCGGCAAATGCAGACTGGGCGCGATCCACGGCCACCGCTGTTTGGGAGTGCGTGTGTCCCCGATAAGAGGCCAGACGACGGCCGGTGGCGGGATTGACAGAAACAAATTGCATGCTGTCACCGTGCGGCAAACCCCCGGACTGGCAAGGGCCGGCGGGCATTTGCATATCGGTTTGCCAGCACAGATAGAATGCCATTCGCTCATGGCAAAAAATCATGCGCTTCATGCCCAAACTCCTCCGCCTTCTGCCTCTGCTCATGCTGCCGGTTGCCCTGCTTTCTCCCCGGGCCGCCGCCGAGACCACACTCGCCGATTTTCAGACGAAAGCCGCGCTCTCGAAGATGGCACTGACTCTGCCGAACTATCCGCACACGCCCGACGAGGTGCGCGCCCAGACGGCCGCGGCGATCAAACAGGCTGACGCCGCCTTGGCCGCGCTGGCGGCGCAGGCGCCCGCCAAGCTCACCTTTGGCGGCACTTTCGGCGCCTACGACGCCATCACGGCGAACGTGCTGAATCTCTCCCAAGTGATCGGCACCGTTGCCGAGGCCAGCACCGAGAAGGCCATGCGCGACACGGCGAACGACATGAATGTGAAGCTGCAGGAATGGAGCGTCGGGCTCGATTACCGCGAGCCGCTCTATCGCGCGCTCAAGACTTTCGCTGACACCAAGCCCGTGCTCGCGGCCGACGAGCAACGCCTCGTCGACGAGCAGATGCGCACATACCGCCGGGCCGGTCTCGCGTTGCCGGCCGCGGAGCGTGCCACAGTGGAGCAGCTCCGCAAAGAGCTCGCGGCGCTCACGACGAAGTTTGCCATCAACATCAACGAGGCGCGCGCACCGCTCGACTTCACCGCCGCAGAACTCGCCGGCGTGCCGCAGAGTTTCCTCGACAGCCCCGGCGTGAAGCAGGCCGATGGCCGTTACCGCGTTATGGCAAACATCACCTGGCATGCGCAGGCCATCGCCGACAATGCCGACAACCCCGAGGTGCGCTGCAAGCTCCTCATCGCCCGCTCGCAGCTTGCCCGCGAAACCAACATCCCTGTTCTTACGAAGCTCGTCGCCCTCCGGGCCGACATCGCACGCCGGCTCGGCTACGCCACTTGGGCGGATTACCAGACCGAGACCCGCATGGTGAAGAACGGCACCGCCGCCGTGAAGTTCGAGGAAAATCTCGTCGCCGGCCTCCAACCGAAATTCACCGCCGAGCTGGAGACGCTCCGGCAGCTCAAGGCCGCCCACTCCGGCAAGGCCGACGCGCAGATCGAAGCGTGGGACGTAGCTTACTATACCAACAAGCTCCTGAAGGACCGCTACGCCGTCGATACCGAGAAGCTCCGCGTCTATTTTCCCTATCAGGCGACGCTCAATGGCATGTTCGCCATCTACCAGAAAATCTTTGGCCTGAAATTCACCGCAGTCACGCCGCCCTACGTCATGGCTGCGGGCGTGCAACTCTACGTCGTGGAGGACAGCGCCACGGGCGTGCCGATGGGCGCGTTCTACCTCGACATGTTTCCCCGCGACGGGAAGTTCAACCACTTCGCGTGCTTCCCGCAGAAAACCGGCGGCGTGCTCGCCGACGGGCACTACGACCTGCCGGTGGCGGCGCTACTCTGCAATTTTCCCGCGCCGTCCGCCGGCAAACCGTCGCTGCTTAAGCACAGTGACGTCGTCACGCTCTTCCACGAGTTCGGCCATGTGATGCATGCGATCCTCAGCCGCTCGCGATTCGTCGCGCAAACGGGCTTTGCTGTGCCGCAGGACTTCGTCGAGGCGCCGTCGCAGATGCTGGAGAACTGGGTGTGGGATAAGGCCGTGCTCGACACCTTCGCGGCCGATTATCGCGATCCGGCGAAGAAAATCTCCGCCGAGACGATCGCCTCGCTCGTGGCTGCGCGCCAGGCTACGGAAGGCTACGCCACGCGCCGTCAGCTTTCCTTCGGCCTGATCGACCTCGCGCTGCACGCCTGCCCGCCGGTCGAGGCCGCGAAGATGGATATCGTCGCGGTTAGTAACCGCGTGCTCACGCGGGTGACAATTGCCCCGCCGCCCGGCACCGCGTTCGTCGCCTATTTCGGACACCTTGCTGGTTACGACGCTGGTTATTATGGCTATCTGTGGGCCAAAGTGCTGGCGATCGACATGGCCAGCGTGTTCCGCGCTGCGCCGGGCGGTTTCCTTGATGAGAAGGTCGGCCGACGTCTGCGCAATGAGGTTTATGGCGTGGGGAACACTCGGGACGTGGCGGAGTCGGTCGAGAAGTTTCTTGGCCGCCCGAGCTCGCAGGGACCATACCTCGAATATGTCGGCATCAAGAGGTGACCACCTATCGCCGTGCGACTAAAAATGTGCGCACGGCTGATCGCGGTTAGAGCGAGAGGATGCGTGACCAGACGGTTTCGACGGCGTGGCGTGGGTCGCGGATGCGCCAGGCAATGCGGTGCTGACCAGAGGGGTCGGGCGTGAACTTGGAGTGCGAAAACTCGCTGGGCGTGAAAACGATTTCGACCCGCCCGCGGCGCCATTCGAACCAGCCGGGGTGCAGTAGCACGGCGACCGCCATGGGATCGTAGAGGTGCGGCCGGTCTGCCTGCCCCGTGATTTTCAAGCGCGACTCCTGCCAGAGCTTCACGGCATGACTCAACAGGCGGCCGGTGCGGCTCCGGGTGGCGTGAAGCCGCCCGACTTGGGCGGCACTGACAGTGCAGGTCATGCCGATTGCCCAGGGGATGAAATCGATCCGCAGGCCACTCTGCAGGACGCAGGCGGCGGCTAGCGGATCGCAGCGCACGTTCCACTCCCACTCGGAACGCTGGAAATCGCCGGCCATGAGGACGAGCCGCGGGATGGCGGCTTTCGCGTCCGGGTGGCGCAGCAGAAGCGTGGCGAGATTTGTGAGGGCGCCGATACCGATGGGCACAGTTTCGCCGGGATGTGCGCGGAGGTGCGCAGCGAGGAGGTCTACGGCGTGTCCACGCGGGGCAGGCGGCAACTCAGCAGACCGGCGGGCGCAAGAGCGTTGCACGAAATGAGGCCGCGCGGCCGGGCCGTTGGGCCAGATTTTCGGACATTCCAGCGCCGAGAGCGGCCGGCCGCAACCCGTGGCCACGGGCGTGGCGGATGGCTCGCGCAGGGAGGCAAGCACGGTGCGGGCGAGCCGCGCGCGGGTGGCGGTGTCGCCAAACACCGTGCTGACGCCGGCAAGCGTCAGTTCGGGGCTCGCGCAAATTAGGGCGAGGGCGAGGATGTCATCGGTGTCGTCGCCGATATCGGTGTCGAGCCAGACAGATTGAGGCGGGCGCAGGGAGGGTTTTGTTTTCATCGGGTCGTCAGCTGCTCGATGGAGTGAGGATGCGTTCTGGCGAGGCAGTGTCGAGTGCAGTGCGCGCAGGCAGTGTGGCTGCGAGAGGCCCCCCGGCAATTTTGTTGCGCTACAGGACTGCCGTGTTTTTTTTGTCACAGGTGGAACTTTTGGCCCCGGCGGTCGTCAAAGCTTACCGAAACCATTGCTCCCGCTTAGCGGGAGCCAGGGTAAGTAAGAAAGCTATAGGCGGGCCGCTTAGGGGTAGGCGGCCCGCCTCTTTTTTCCCATAGTTGGTGGCTCTGCCCATGTGTGCGTTTGGCTTTATTTTTACGCCGAATAGCAATCTATCATCGACAAAAGACGAATTTTGTGCCTACTTATTCACAAGATACCCACACCGATGGAAAACCTGCGCGGGGCGTTTGCCCCAAATTCGCGGATCAGGGTTTCAGCTAAAATCAAGACCTTCGTGCTGGACACGAATGTCCTGCTGCACGACCCGCAATCAATCTACAAATTCGAGGACAACAACCTCGCCATCCCTGTCGAAGTGCTGGAGGAGCTCGACGCCATCAAGAACGAGCAGTCCACCGAACGCGGCCGCAATGCCCGCCGGGTCCACCGCATTCTGCAAGAACTTCTGCCCGACTCGCGGGCGATGCACGAAGGTGTCGAATTGCCTAATGGCGGCACGCTTTCCATCATCATCAACCCCTACCTCATGGACGGGGGCCGCAGTTCGCCCGCGATGGACCGGCTCCGCGCGATTCTGCCTGACCTTGCGAAGAAAGATAATCGCATCATCGCGGCGGCGCTGTTTGTGCAGGAACAGTTTCCCCCGCCGACGATCCTGGTGACGAAGGACGTCAATGTGCAACTGAAGGCCCGTGCGGTCGGTCTCGAATCCGAAGATTATCTCAACGACAAGGTCCCCGAAGCCATCGACGAGGCGAGTTACCGCGAAATCCCGGTCAATATCTACGAACTCCAGCGTTTCTGCTCCGAGAGTGAGTTCGACATCGGGGCCGCCGCGGCAAAGGCGCTTTATGTGAACGAATATGTCCTGCTCCGGTCCGATGAGGGCAAGACCATGCCGGCCCGCTACTACGGCGACAGCATCGTGCGGCGACTGCAGATTCCCGAATATGTTAAGGCACCCGGCGGTATCCCGATCCGGGCCCGAAACCTCGAGCAACAGTTCTTCATGGATGCGCTGCTCGACGACAGCATCCACATGCTTACTTGCTTCGGGAAGGCGGGCACTGGTAAGACCCTGCTTTCGATCGCCTGCGCATTGCACCAGACACACGACGACCAATCGCATTACGACGGTGTTTCCATTTCCCGGCCGGTGATAGCGCTCGGCAAGGACATTGGCTTTCTTCCTGGCACCTTGGAGGAGAAGATGAAGCCCTGGCTGCAGCCTTACTATGACGCGCTTGAGGTGCTCATTCCCTCGAAACCGCCGAAGGAGCCGCAGTTTGCCGCCAAGAAAGTTTCCAGAAAAAAACACAAGAAACACGACGAGCGGTTCATGGCGGCCGTGACAGCGCCCCAGCCCTCCTATGCCGCCCACAATGGCGGCTACGGCAATGCGGTCATTGCCAAGCCCTACGAGCGCCTGCTGAAAAGCGGTTTGGTCGAGATTGAGGCGCTCGCCTTCATCCGCGGCCGCTCCATTGCGCGCCGGTTTTTCATTCTTGATGAGGCCCAGCAGCTCACGCCGCACGAGGTGAAAACCGTCATCACCCGCATTTCCGAAGGCTCCAAGATCGTGCTGATTGGCGATCCGGCGCAGATTGACAATCCCTACGTCGACTCGCGGAGCAACGGGCTTGTTTACTGCCACAATCGGATGAAGGGCCAGGCCGTTGCCGCACATGTGACCCTGACCAAGGGCGAGCGCTCTCGCTTGGCGGAGCTGGCGGCAGACCTGCTCTGAACCGGCCTTGGTGCCCCGACCGCGGCGTGATGGATTATTCGCATTGAGTTGCCGCGCGGGCGGGCAACGATGGCCTTATCGATGAAGAAAACGTTTGCCCTTCAGGCTCCCGGCAAGGACGCGGCGCGGGTGCGCGACAAAATCCGCCAGGAGATCAACACCTACGTGCGGCGCGTGCGGCGGAAAGACCTGCCGGAAGGTTTCGACCTCCTGGAGTTCACCTGCAAAGTCGGGCTCAGCCTGGCGACCGCGGAAACCCGGTCGCTCAAGGAAGTAGGCGCCGCCATCGACAGCGTGGCGCAGACGGGCGCAATGGAAGTTTACGTCGAGATAGTGGCTGCACCGGGCACCCGGAAGTTTGCGAGGTAAAACCAGGCGGCATACATGACCCCGGTGAATTATAACATTGAGGCTCTCTCCAGTGACCAGCAGTTTCCAGCCGGTTGAATCCGGGAAAAATCAATAGGATTAGCGTTCTGCTGCTGGTGATTGGCTTCGGCACTGCGCTTGTCATCTACCTGACAGCCCAACCGGTGATCCTCGATCCGTTGCTGGGAGATCCGATGGACTCGAAACGGTATGTGCACGACATGCAGGTGATCGGTGGGAAAGGAAACGTGCTCGCCGCCGAATTCATGGACTGGTTCGCGGGGCTGTGGCGCGGTCAGTCGCTGGCCGGCACCGTGGCTGTCCTTACCGTGGGTGTGACCTTGGCGTTTCGGTTTGTGGCCTCGCACCCCGACTATGCGTCTGGCGCGAGTTCGGCCAAAGACAAGCCCCCACCGCCCCCCGGGCACTCTGGAACTTTACCTCGCGCGTGACCGCTCAACTCGGCGACATCTTGGCGCCGGGTGATGAGCTATCGCCGTTGCTGGACTAAATTCGTCATGAAACGTGCCGATACAGAGCAGGGCAGAAGCGCACCACACGCACCTGCGGCCTCCAATCGTTGATGCATGAGCGTGCCCGCTTGAGTCTGCACATAAAATACTCCATGAACTGCGGCGCGCGATCCCGCCTCAACCCCCGGCGGGCCGCTCTTCGCGCACGTTGGGCCTGATGGGCACAACCGACAGCGGGCCTTCCTTGGCCATGAAGGCAATGAGACGCTCGTTGAAATCCTTCGCGGGGTCGTGCCCCATGGCCTTGAGCGCATGGGTGAGCGCGGCGACCTCGACTAGGCGCGCGATGTCGCGGCCAGGCCGGACGAAAAGCTCGATGTGTGGCACGCGCAGACCGAGAATCTCGTAGTGGTTTTCCTCGAGCCCGGTGCGTTCCTCGACGGCGGAGGGAGTCCACTCCTGGAGTGACACGACCATGTCGATGCGTTTCTCGAGCCGGATGGACTTGATGCCGAACATCTCAGCGATGTTGATGATGCCGATGCCCCGGCACTCCATGTAGCCGCGGTTGAGCAATCGGCTGGACGCCATCAATTCGCGCTCATCGAGCAACTTGATGACGGTGAGGTCGTCGGCGACGAGAGAGTGGCCGCGCTCGATGAGGGCCAGGGCGCACTCGGATTTACCTACGCCAGAATCGCCACGGAGCATCACACCCACGCCCTTAACGTCGAGCGTGGTGGCATGCTCGGTCGAAGAGGGCGCGAACTCATTGTCGACGCAGAGCGTGGCAAGGTTCACGAAATTCATCGTGATCATCGGCGTGCGCAGGACCGGGAGCCGCATCGCGGTGGCCACCTCGAGCAGGGCGGGGGTGGCGTGGTAATTGCGGGTCAGCACGAGGCAGGGGATTTGGCGTTTCACCATCTCGCGGAAAATTTCCTTTTGCCGTTCGACCGATAGGGATTTGAGGTAGGTCATCTCGGCGGCGCCGAGGACTTGAATGCGTTTGTTCGCAAAATACTTGAAGAAACCGGTGAGGGCGAGCGCCGGGCGGTTGATGCTGCCCTCGCGAATCAGGCGGTGGACGCCGTTGGCGCCAGTGAGCAGTTCCATCTTCAACTTGCCGCGGTAGGTCTCAAGAAAATGCGCGACGGTGATGCCGTGGATGGCTTTTTGCATGGGGGACGGGAGAAGTAGTGAATAGCGAGCAATGGGTAGCGAGTAGAGCAGAAATTTTCGAGGATGGGATGCTCGCCACTCCGTGGTCGCGATTTACCTACAAATTAAAGTCCTCGCCAAGGTAGAATTTGCGCGCCGATTCGTCCTGAATGAGGAAGGCGCCTGTGCCTTCAGAGAGCACCTTGCCCTTGTGGATAAGGTAGGCGCGGTCGACGATGCGGAGCGTCTCGCGGACGTTGTGGTCGGTGACGACGACGCCGATGCCACGGGCCTTGAGCTGGAGGATGATTTTCTGCACCTCGGCGACGGAGATCGGATCGATGGCGGCAAAGGGCTCGTCCATGAGCAGGAATTTTGGCCGCGAAACGAGGGCGCGGGCAATCTCGAGCCGCCGGCGCTCACCGCCGGAGAGCGTGTAGGCTTTTTGCCTGGCGACGTGAGTGAGACTGAGCTCCTCGAGGTGGGCCTGCACGCGTGCGGTCCGCTCCCGGCGGGGCACGCCGACCGCCTCGACGATGGCAAGAATGTTTTGCTCGACGGTGAGTTTGCGGAAGACGGAGGCCTCCTGCGGCAGATAGCCGATGCCGTGGCGCGCCCGCTGGTGCATGCGGAGCCGCGTGAGGTCGGTACTGTCCAGGGTGACGCGGCCGGCCGTTGCGGGAATGAGCCCTACGATCATATAGAACGTGGTGGTCTTGCCAGCACCGTTTGGGCCGAGCAGGCCGACGACCTCGCCGGCGGAAAAGCGGACGTTGACCCCGTCGACGACCGTGCGGGCGCCGTAGGCCTTGACGAGGCCTTCGGTGCGAATCTCAGAGGTGGCAGCGGGGGTGGGCATCAGGGCGACGTGGGCTTGGCGGGTTGGGCGTCGGTGCCATCGGCGGGCGTGGTGGCCTTGTTTTTATCGAAACCGAGGTCCTTGATCGGCGGGCCGACGACATGGGACTTCTCGACGATCACGCGACGTTCGCCGCGCAGCAGGGTGATTTTGTCGCCCGCGCTGGTCCAGTCGGTGCCGTGGTCAATGACGACAGGGCTTTCAGTGAGGATGACTTTGTTGTCGCGTGGCAGCACCTCGGCGCGGCCGCAGGTGGCTTCGCGGTCACCCTGCACGATGACGACGTGGCCGGTCGCGAGCATGAACTTGAATTTATCGAGCGCCGGCAGCGTTGAGGTAGTGTCGCCAATGCCGGTTGCAACGAACTCGAGGCGGTCGCAGGCAATTTTCATGTTCGTGCCAAGTAGCGTGACGGCACCGGTGCAGATACCGTGGGTTTCGTTGACCACCGTCCACATCTCGGCGTGGTTGCAGTCGAGCGTGGTCCTTTGGATTTCCGGGCCGGCAGCAAAGAGGGGTGGGCAGACGCCAAGGACGAACGCGAGGTAAGTGGAGAGGTTTTTCATTTCAGAAGGTCCTTGAGCTGCGCGTTGATGACTATCCGGACGCGGCCATCGAGCGACACCTTTTTCCGCCCGTGGTCGTAGACCCATCTCGTGCCGGTGGCCTCAAGGTCATCACGGATGAAGCGCATGCTCTTCTCGCCGCGCGCGAGGTTGTCGTTGGGCAGAAAGGTGGCGGCCGGGCTGAGAATGATGGTTTCGATCTGATTGGGAATGGTGCTGCTGAAAACAGTCAGGTTGAGGTCGACGACATCGATTTGGTGCTCGCTGGCAATGTGGGCGGCGGAACCGCGGGCTGTCATGGTGCGGCGGCCGGCCTTGGTGAAGAGCGACTGCACCCAGTTTTTGGCGGAAGGTGACGCTGGGCCGACAGCCGCTGTGATGGGCGCGACGACGGCTAGCATGGCGAGGAAAATGGAGCAGCGTTTCACCGGGGCGGACCTAGACACGCGAGGCGAGCAGGTGTTCGCAGACTTCGCGCACGGCGCCGTGGCCGGCTGCGCGAGTGGTGATGCAGTCGGCGGCGGTCAGCGCGCGGGGCATGGCGCCGGGCACGGTGATACCGATTGCGGCCCACTCAATGGCCGGCACGTCGATATCATCGTCGCCCATGTAGGCGCATCTGGTGGCGGCGACGCCGAGCTGGGTGGCAAGTTCCTTGAGCGCGGCCAGTTTGTCGGTGCGGCCTTGGATGAGGTGGGGGATTTTTAGCTCGCGGGCGCGGGCCGTGGTCGCGCCCGAGGGCCGGCCGCTGATCCAGGCGACGATGACGCCGGCCTGGTGGAGCCGCACGAGACCCATGCCGTCGAGAATGGAGAACGATTTTGTCTCGGTGCCGTCGGAGAAAACCTGCACGGTGCCGTCGGTCAGAATGCCATCGACGTCCATTACGAAGAGGCGGACCGCGGCCCAACGGGCCAGAGGAATTTTGGACTTTCGATTTTGGATTTTCGAATTGGGCATCGGTGGGGTGGGGCAAAATATCCTAGTCCATCCAAGCGGTCATGCGGTCGATGATTTTGTCCTTGTTGGGTCGGAAAACAGCTTCCAACTCGGGGGCAAACGGCACCGGCAGGTCGAGCGAGCCGATACGGAGCGGGGCAGTCTTGAGCGAGGAGAAATGCTCCTCCGCCAGGCGCGCGACAAGTTCAGCGCCGAAGCCGTGGGTCCGGCGGCCTTCGTGCAGCACGACCAGGCGGCCCGTGCGGGCGAGTGAAGCGCCGATGGTGCTCAAGTTGAGCGGCGAGAGGCAGCGCAGGTCGAAAAGATCGAAGCTGCGGTCGTATTCCGTGGCAAAATAGTCGCACGCTTCATCGGCGAATTGGACCATCTCACCGTAGGTGACGAAGGTGGCGTAATCGCCCGTGCGGATTTGCTTGGGTGTCCATAACTCGAGGTAGTTTGGGTTCCAAACGACGGACTGGCGGCCGCGACGGTAGAGGCCTTTGTGCTCGAAGAGAATCACCGGGTTACGGTCCTCGTAGGCGGCGAGCATGGCGTCGAATGCATCCTGGGGTGTGCTGGGATAGAGCGCCTTGAGGCCTGGCATCGAGAGGAACAGCGACTCGAGCTCCTGCGAGTGAAACGAGCCAAGCGTGATGCCGCCGCCACAAGGGAAGCGCAGCACGAGCGGACATGCGGCGCCGGAGCGGAAGTGCAACGTGGCGGCATTGAGAGTGATCTGCGTGGCGGCTTCGGTGGCGAAATCGGAGAACTGGAACTCCTCGATCGGGTGATGGCCGTTGACGGCGAGGCCGATGGCGTAACCGGTGCAGGCGCTTTCGGCGAGCGGGGTGTTGAAAACGCGCGGACGCCCAAAATCTTTCAGGAGGCCTTCGGTAACCTTGAAGGCGCCACCGTAGGTGCCGATGTCCTGGCCGAGGATCAGCGACTCCGGGCGTTCAGTGAGAATTTTGCGGAGGGCGGCGTTGATCGCCTGGGCGAGTGTGAGATTTTGGATTTTTGATTCTCGACTTTCGATTTCAGAGGTGACGCTGGGAATCCACGGCAGTGGCAGTGCGGGAGGGGCGAAAACGTCGTCGGACATCGCGGTCGAGCTGGCCTCGGGGCGGGGTAGGGCGAGAGAAACTTTGATGCAAGCCTCAACGAAGGCGGAGAGTTCGGCGTCAATGGCGTCGAGCTGGGTTGAGTGACCGGCGGCAGTGAGCTGGGTGCGGAATTTCGGCAATGCATCAGCGGCGAAAAACGAGTCGCTCTCGCCGGGCTTCAGGTAATCGCAAGTGTCGTAGGCGGCATGGCCACGCAAGCGGAGTGTGCGGACCTCGATGAGGAGCGGGCGCGAGGTTGATCGGACCTTGTCAATGGCGGCGGCAAGGGTGCGCGTGGTTTCTGCGACGTCGCCAGTGCAATCGAGCGCGAACCCTTCCATGCCGTAGCCGGCGGCGCGGCGCCATAGCTCCGTGCCCGCAGCGAACTGCTCGCTCGTGGGCGTCGAATAGGCGTAGCCGTTGTTTTCGATGACGAAGACGACGGGCAGCGAGAGGAGCGAGGCGAGGTTGAGGGACTCGTGAACGTCGCCCGTGCTGGAGGAACCGTCGCCAAAGAAGGCGAAGCCAACGGCGGGGCAGCCGAGGCGGCGCTGCGAATCCGTCATGCCGAGGACGGGCCCGAGCATCACGCCGAGGTGACTGATCATCGGGAGCGAGCGGTTTTTCGGGTCGCCGCGGTGGATGTTGCCCTCGCGGGCTTTGGTGGGGCTAGCAGCGTTGGCAAAATACTGGTTGAGGTGGGTGCAGAAGTGACCGCTCCAAATCAAATGGCCGCCTAAATCGCGGTGCGTGAAACAAGCGACGTCGACGGCTTTATCGGCGAGCAGGGCGAGCGGAACGATGAGACCTTCGTTGCCCTGGCCGCCACAGACGGTGCCTTTGATGAGGCCCTGACGGAAGAGGTCTAGGATACGGTTGTCGCTGAGGCGCGCGAGCTGCATCCAGGCGTAAAGGCGCAGGCGGGCGGCGGTCGGGTTGGTCGTGAGTTCGGACGCGCGGAGATCGCGTGACGCGAGGCAGGCGGGAGGATTTGGGAATGCCATGTCCAAGCCCCGACGCTGAGGACGCAGCACGGCGCGGGCAAGCGAGAGATTTGGGAGACTTCCCGGAGGCTACAAACCGCTACCCATCGGGATGCGACTCAGGTCGGCGCGTCGATCTTTTTGATTCGAGCGAGGTGGCGGCCGCCTTCGAACTCGGTGGCAAGCCAGACGCGGACGATTTGTAGAGCCTCGGTTTCGCTGACTGTCCTCTGGCCGAGGGAGAGGCAGTTGGCGTCGTTGTGCGAGCGATTCCAGATCGCGACCTGCTCGTTCCAGCAGAGGCCGCAGCGCACTCCGCGGACACGGTTGGCGACGATGGCTTCGCCGTTGCCGGAGCCGCCAAGGACGATGCCACGATCGAAGTCACCGCGAGCCACGGCCTCAGCGACTGGCCGGCAAAAATCGGGATAGTCGCACGGCGTCTCGGAGTGGGTGCCGTAATCGCGCACGGTGTGGCCTTCAGCCAACAGCATTGCCTTGATGGCTTCCTTGTATTGGTAGCCGGCATGGTCGGAGCCGATGGCGATGGTGAAGGTCTTCATAGTGGTAGTGAGGCAAACGCGAACTTGTCGGAGTTGCGGCTGTCGTTATTCCGCGTATTCTGAAATCCAGCAAAGAAAAAATCCCCTGCATGAAAACCATCCGAACCGGTCTCGCGCTGTTGCTGTTGCTGCTGGCCGTGGGCTGCAGCTCACCCGAGTCGCGCATTCAGGGCAACGCTGCAGCCTTCAATTCCTGGCCGGCGGGCGTGCAGCAAAAGATCCGGGCCGGCCAAATAGACCTGGGTTTTACGGAGGAAATGGTGCTGGTGGCGATCGGCTGGCCGGACGGCAAGCGGATGCGCACGACCGCGGAGGGCACGACGGAAGTTTGGACGTATGCGGATCGTGGGCTACGTTTTGCGCTAGGTGTGGGAGTGGGTATGACGCGGGGCGCATCGGCCTATGACAGCGCTGTGGCGGTAAGCGACGACGGGTTTCGCGGCGAGGAGATGCTGCTCGTGATTTTCACCGACGGCCGGGTATCGGCGGTTGAGCGGCGGAGGAAGTGATTCCTGTCAGCCGCCAACACCTCAGCGACCCGCCCGCAATCGCGCAATTTCACCCCGAGCGCGCTGGGCCCACTCGCTGGTCTGGTCGAAGTGCAGGTAACGCTCGTAGTATTGCACGGCGAGATCACGATAGCCCAATTTAGCATAGGCATTGGCGACGGCATAATTCGCACCGCTGTGGCTGGGGTTCAAGTAGATGACCGACATTGCGTCCATCAGGGCTCGACGCGGTTGGTTGTTGCGGTCCATCCAAGCCGAATTCTGGTAACGAAGGGCAGCGACATTCGGGTCCAACTGGGCGGCGCGCTGGAAGTGAGCCTGCGCCGAGGCTTGGTCGTGCGCTTCGAGCGCAAGCGTGCCGATCCACGACTCTGCCCAGGCGGAAGCCGGCCAGAGCTGCAATTCGTCCGCCAGAAAACGGCGCGCTGACGGCAGATCGCCTTTGGCGAGGTAGAGTTCCGCGACCCAGGCGCGCAGATTTGGCATCTGCGGTGCCAGCTGCTGCAAGCGCAAGTATGAGGAGATCGCGTGGTCGAGTTCGCCGAGGGCGTTTTGGCACCCAGCAAGGCCGAGCGCCGCCCCCGGGTTGTTCGGATTCGACTGCAGCGAGAGCGCAAATAGCCGGCGCGCGTCCGGCACGTTACCCTGACCGAGCGCTTGTTGTGCCGCCGCAAGGAGGTCAGGCGCAACCGATGGTGCAGGCGGCGCCACTGCGGCTGACGCTGGAGTGCCGGGGGCGTTCTGCGCCTGCAACAGGCCGCTCAGCGCACGTTGGGTGTCAGGGTTGTTCATCACCGTTCCTGCGGCACTTAAGATCCGCGACATGACGGTGTCGTTGCCTCCGGCTCCAGGCGCGGGTTTGGCCGGCGTAGTGGAAGCCTTGGGCGTCGGTGTCCCGGCAGAGTTCCCCAGAAACAGCCCGCTTAGTGTGCGCTGGTTGTCAGGGTTCTTCATGATTGTCCCCGCCGCTCCCAAGAGCTTCGAAAAGACGGCATTGCTTCCTCCCGCCCCTCCGGATGCAGCTGACGGAATTGGCGCGGGCTTTTCGGTAGGCTGAGCCGGTGCGCCCGAGGTTGCCGCCGCGGTGGTCGGGGTCAGCGCGACCGCTGGCGGTGGCGCAATGGCCGCCGGATCGCTGGGGGCAGCGAGCACCTTGATGGTGCCATCCTTGAAGATCGCGAGCACCATGCCCGGAGTCCGCGTCGGAAATTTTTCGCGGACGAGCAGATCTGGTCCGTCGGGCAGCAGCGCCATGGTGTAGTCGCCACCTTCATCGACCTTTGCGTTGGACGGAATTGCATGGCCGGTCGCGGGGTTGATGAAGTTCGCTGCGCCGGCGACCAAGCCCTCTTCCAACAACGCAGCGAGCGTGGCCGGTTTCTTTCCATCGTAAAGGAGGGTGTAGGTATTGATGCCGCCCGCCAGCAGCTTTAGATTTTTCCGGCTGATGGCATCGGAATTGTCTGCCGGATCGGCGGCGTGGGCGATGAGTGTTGCGCAACACACGCTGAGCAAAAGTGCACGGGGTAGGTTGTTCATGGGGATCCTTTCATGCGGCGAGCTTACCGAGAGCGAGTTCCTGAGTGAAGGCGGTGCCAGTTACAAGACCAGCCCTTGGCCATGCGTTGCCGAGCCTCGTTGGGCCACGCAGCGTGGCGATGAGAACACCGTTGGGGTGAGCGGTTGCGTAACGGCGATGACATCACCCCTGGCGCCGGAGAGTCAATATCGCGCTAACTGACGGCGGCCGTGGCGCGGGTGGCTAAATGATTCTCTTTGGGAGTGGGGCTCACTCGGCGCCGACGGCGCGGAGGAAGGCGAGTGTGTCTGATAAGTCGGCAACGACGATCGTAGCGGCGGTGGCGTGCAATTCGGCAGCGCTGTAATGGCCGGTCGCCACACCGATGGTGCGGGCGCCGATTGCCTTGCCGCACGCGATATCGTGTGGTGTGTCGCCGATCACAAACACACGCTCGAGTGGAAACTCTGCGTGGTGATGCTCGCAGGCGCGGCGCAGGGCATGGGGGCCGAGGTCGTTGCGGAATTCGCTGTCGTCGGAAAAGGCGCCGAACGGAAAGTGACGCCAGAGGTCGTGATGGCCGAGCTTGATCTCGGCGCCGCGGCGCAAGTTGCCGGTGAGCAGCCCTTGGGCCACTTCGGGATGGCCGGCGATGGTGACGAGGATTTCCGGCACGCCCGGCAGTGGGCGGACGAGGGGATGGTGCAGTTCGGCGGGCAGCGCCGCGAGGTAGCGCTCGAGAAAACGCGCGATGTCCTTGGCGGTAGCCGGCAGCTCATACTTTGCGAGCAACTTCCGTGCGATCCACGGATCGGTGCGGCCAGCAAGTTCGACGCCGTCAAGCGAGCCAGCAACGCCGAATTCCAACCTGAGGGCAGCGATCAGTGCGCGCCCGCCCGCGCCGCCCGAGGCGATGAGCGTTCCATCTATATCCCACAAGAGCAGCGTTTTCATAGCGGAAGGGGCGATGAACAAGGCATCGGGAGGCCGGGGCAAGATTCTTCCGCATTTGCGGAACCTCGGACCCCGGGTAACTTTCAAATACAGTAAACGTCCTTCCATTCATCATGAATACGACACTCAAGATTCTCGCCCTGCTTGGCGGATTGGCACTGATCGGCGGTTGCGCGAGTCCAGAGGCGCGCATCGGGGCAAATCAGGAACTTTTTACCCGGCTCGCGCCGGAACAGCAGGCATTGGTTCGCGAAGGCAAGGTGGGAATCGGCTTCGACAAGGTCATGGTCCGCCTTGCACTAGGAGAACCCGATCGGGTGGTTGAGCGCACGGACGCCACAGGCACGACAGAGATTTGGAATTACGTCACCTACGAAAATTCCGACGGTGCGATCCTCTACACGGGCGCCTATCACCATTACTGGCGCGATGCCTATTCTCCGTATTATCTAAGCACTCCTGCCTATCGGGTGCACGAACACATGCGGGTGATGTTCAGGGGCGGGAAAGTCGTCGCTTTCGAGCACCGCAAATAGTGGCGGGCGCGCGGCGGATTCACTCTGCGTGTGTCGCCCGGTGCTGCGACGGCGAGGCGCCAGTGAAGCGCCGGAATACGGTCGCAAAATACTGCGAACTGGAAAAACCAAGTGCGTGGGCCACTTCGGTGATTGTGGCTCCCGGACGCCGCAGGGCTCCTTGCGCGGCGGAGATTTTCTGGCGCAGCACGTATTCACGGGGCGGCAAGCCCGTTTCCTCGCGGAACCGGACCTTGAAGCGCGATGGCGAGAGCTGCACCAGTCGGGCCAGTTGCGGCACAGGATGTGGCTCGGCGAGGCGGGCCTCGATGTGCGCGAGACAGTGCTGGATGCGGGCGGAAGGTGCGGCGCGGAGGTTGTGCTGCGAAGCCCGTAGGGTGGAAAACAAATAACGCAGCACCAGCGCGGCAGTCGCCAGCCGGCCGAGTTCCGCACAGCTTTCCGCCACCGAGGCGATGATTTCCTCAAGCAGCTCCTGTGTGCCGGGCTCGGCGGCGAAATGCCGCGAGGGCATGGCGAGCAGAGCGCGTTTGAGTTTGCGCGAGATTTTGGCGTCGAGAAACAGCATCGGCTGCCGGGTGGGTTTGAGCCGGAGCACCAGCCAATACAGCACTCCCTTTTCCTCGGGCATGCCCGCCGAGTCGTGCGGCTCACCGGGAAACACGAGGTATTGGTCCCCGCCGCGCAGGCGGTAGGTGCCGCCGCTGACCCGGTAGGTCTGCCGCCCACGGGCGAGAAAACAAATCTCTAGTCCATCGGGATGTGCGCTCAGCCGCAGACCCTCGTAGGCGGAGGCATAGCGGTAGCGACCGAGCTCAGCAACTCCGGGAATGCCGATCTCCCGCTCGAAGCACTCGAAGCGCCGGGCCAACTGCTCAGGCGCCATGATATGCGAGGCAGGGGCGATCGGTGTTGGCCTGGCGATGTTCGATTTTGTGCTGCGCGACATTGTCGGACGCCACGTTTCGCTGGGTGCGGTATGGTGTCGAGCGATGAATGCCGCCACCTCCCCGAAGCTTCCCGACTATGCTGCGCCCAGTTTGCTCGCCCCCGACCGCCGCCTAACGGCGGAGCAGGTGATTTTTTTCAAGACCAACGGTTACCTTGCGATCGACGCCATCATGTCGCCAGCCGAGGTGGCGCGGGTGCGCGGGATATACGATCAGCTTTTCGCCGAGCGCAGTTGGAGGGCAGCGAGCGACACCTATGACTTGGCCGGCACCGGCGGAGTGGAAAAATCAGCCAAGCTGCCGCAGATTCTCACACCTTCGAAATATGCACCCGAGTTGCTGCTCACGCAGATGGTGGCCAACATCAAGGGCATGGCGCGCCAGTTGCTTGGCGACGAGGCTTACATGACTGGCGATCACGCCATCAACAAACCGCCGCACGAAAGTCCGGCGACGCCGTGGCATCAGGACGAGGCGTATTGGAACCCGGCCCGGGAATACCACGCCCTCAGCGTCTGGATTCCGCTGCAGCCGGCGACCAAACAAAACGGGTGCATGTATTTTGTGCCTGGCTCGCACGAACTGGAGGTCGTCGCGCATCAGCCCATTGGCAATGATCCGCGCATCCCGGGCCTCGAAATCGCGCCCGGTGTCGCCGATCTCAGCGCGGCAGTGGCGTGCGAACTGCCACCTGGCGGTGCGACGTTCCACTACAGCCGCACCTTCCACTACACGCCCCCGAATATTTCCGACGACTATCGCCGGGCCTATATCGCTTCGGCGAGTCTGCCGGAGAAGGTTCGGCCGGTGCCGCGGATTTTCCCGTGGCAGGAAGCGCAGCGCCAGGCTCGCGCCGGAAAGTCTGTGCAATAGGCCGTCGAAAGCTGCGTGCTACTGCGCAGGTGTGCTCTCGGTGCCCTTATGATGACGCCAGAACCAACGGGCCATCGCGGGGAGGAGGACGATGGCGCCGATCATGTTCACTAAAAACATGAAGGTGAGCAGCAGGCCCATGTCGGCCTGGAATTTCAGGCTCGAAAAGATCCAGGTGCTCACGCCGATGGCGAGCGTCAGTCCGGTGAACACGACCGCCGCGCCGGCGTCGCGCAGCGCGGTGAACATTGCGTCCTCGAAATATTGGCCGGCCCTGAGCGCGGCGTGCAGGCGGGCGAAGAGGTAGATGCCATAGTCCACACCGATGCCGACGCCGAGGGCGACGACGGGGAGCGTGGAGGTTTTTAAGCCGATGCCGAGGAAGACCATGAGAGCATAGGCGAGGTAACTGACGATTACGAGCGGGATGACGATGCAGAGGGTGGCGCGGATGGAGCGGAAGGTGACGAGGCAGAGCGCAATGACGGCGCCGAACACCCAATAGAGGATCGGCCGCTCGGCGGCATGAACGACCTCGTTGGTCGCGGCCATCACCCCGGCGTTGCCGCTGGCGAGGAGAAACTTCAGTTTGGGCGACGGGTGCGCGGCGGCGAAGGTTTTGACGGCGTCGGTCACGGCGAGGAGCGTCTCGGCTTTGTGGTCGGTAAGGAAGATCATCACGGGCATGACGCTGGCGTCGTTGTTGAGGAGGCCGGTCGCAGTCTCGATCGGCGACACGGCTTGCGCTAGCGCCTGGGGGTTGCGCGGGAGGATGCGCCACTTGAGGGAGCCTTCGCTGTAGCCGGAATTGATGACCTTGGCGACGGAGGGGAGGGAAATGACCGACTGCACGCCGGGCAGGGTGCGCATCTGGTGCTCGAAGCGGTCCATCAGCGATACGACGGCGTAGTCCACGCAGCCGTTGGGCGGTGTCTCGACGAGAACGGACAGGATGTCCACGCCGATGCTGAATTTCTGGGTGATGACGCGGGTGTCCTCATTGTAGCGGGAACCGGGGCGGAGTTCGGGGACGCCGGCCTGGGTGTCGCCGATATGGATCTGGCCTGACTTATAAACGCCCCAGGCGCCGAGGGCGAGGCCGACGGCGATGACAATGAGTGAGGGGACCGGCCGCATGCCGCGTGCGAGCCGATTCCAGAGGATATCCCCCTGCGCCCGGCGCTTCGCGACCCACTGGGCGTAGGTGGGCGGGAGATGGAGGTAGGAGAGGAGGAGCGGGAGGAGGAAGAAGTTGGTGATGGCGATGACGCTGACGCCGAAGCTGGCGACGATGGCGAGTTCTTGGATGACCTCGATCTTGATGACGAGGATGGTGAGGAAGCCGACGACGTCGGCGGCGAGCGCGACGGCGCCGGGGGCGATGAGTTGGTTGAACGCGGCCTTGGCGGCTGCCGGACCGTCGCGGCCCTGAAACATTTCGTTGCGGAAGGTGCAGATTTTCTGGACGCCGTGACTGACGCCAATGGCGAAGACCAGAAAAGGCACCAGAATCGAAAACGGATCGATGCCGTAGCCGAGGGCGGTGAGGCCGCCGAGTTGCCAGATCACCGCCACGAGCGAGCAGAGCACGGGCGAGAGGGCGAGTTTCCAGCGGCCGGCGTAGTTCCAGACGAGGATGATGGTGACGACAATCGATACTCCGAAGAGGAGCAGAACGTTGCGGGCGCCGTCGGAGATGTCGCCGATGACCTTCGCGAAACCGATGATGCGGACCTCGATGCGGCCATGGGTGTCGTGCTCGACGCGGTGGCGGATGGCCTCGAGGCCCGCGGCGACCTTGGCGTAGTCGATTTTCTGGTTGGTGCGCGGGTCGATCTCGATCAGCTGCGCGCTGACGATGGCTCCGGTGAAATCGTTGGCGACGAGCTGGCCGAGCTTGCCGGACTTGATGATGTTCTCGCGCACCTTGGCGAAACTGGCGGGGGTGGGTGCGAAGTCGGCGGGCATCACGTTGCCGCCGGAAAATCCGTCCTCGACGACCTCGATGTAGCGGACGTTGGGGGTGAAGAGCGACTGGACCTGGGCGCGCTCGACGGCGGGGAGGAAGGTGACCTCATCGGTGACGGACTTCAGCTCGTGGAAGAACTCCGGGGTGAAGATGTCGCCCTGTTTGGCCATGAGGGCGACGATGACGCGGTTGGCGCCGCCAAATTCGCTCTGATACTTGGTGAAGGTGCGGATATAGGGGTGGTCGAGCGGGAGGGACTTGTTGAAGCTGGCATCGACGCGCAGGTGGAAGGCGAACCACGCCATCACGAGGGTGACGGCCGCCATGCCGCCGACGAGCAGCGCGCGATGGCGGAACATCCAGTTGGTGAATCGATCGAGCATGGGGCGCTTCAGGGCTGCGGGAGAAGGGTGGCGCCCGCTTCGCCGAGGGCGATGACGTTGCCGTCGGGGGCCTGGACCAGCTCGGAGACCGCGCTCGTGAGCGAGGCAGGCCACGGGGCGACCGTGAGGCCGCTGTCGTGGCTGAGGAAGAGGCCGCGGGACTGGCCGGCGAAGACAATTGCGCCGCCGGAGAGTTTTACGGCGGTGGCGAGCAGCATCGGCTGGGGCACGGCGACCATCGTCCAGGTGGCGCCGTCGTCGGTGGAGCGATAGAGGCGGCCGCGGAGGCCGTGGGCGAGGAGCGTGTGGGCGTCGAGCGCGAGGAGGCCGTAGAAGGAACCTTCGTAGGGGGCGTGGAGTGGGGACCAGGTCTGTCCATCATCGGTGGAGTGCAACAGCGTGCCGCGTTCGCCGGCGAGATAGAGCGCGCCTCCGGGACCACGACTGATGCGGTTGAGGTGCATGTCGTCGCGAAGGAGCTTGCGCACGGTCCAGTTGGCGCCGCCGTCGGTGGTCTCAAGGCAGAGCCCATAGGCGCCGACCGCGATGACGTGGCGGGCGTCGAGCGCGCAGACGTCGAGCAACGACTGCTCGAGGTTGTCGCCCTGCCAGGATTTGCGCCAAGTGAGGCCGGCGTCGTTGGTCGCCAGAATGAGGGCGTCGTGGCCGACGGCCCAGCCATGGCTGGCGTCGGCGGCGAAACTGACGCCGGTCAACGTGGCATCGACCGTGGAGTTCGCGATCTGCCACGAGCGGCCGGAGTCGGCGGAGCGGAGGATGGTGCCGTGCTCGCCGACGGCGACGACGACGTTGCCGGCGAGGGCGCCGTCGAGCAGGAGCACATTTGCCGCGACGGTGCCGGCACTGGTGGGGCACACCAGTGCCAACGCCGCCAACGCACCGAGTAACCAGCGGTAGCGACGCATCAGGCGAAGGCGGCGGGGCTGACGGGAACTAATTTTTCGGGAATTCAGCGCACGCCGGAACGGCGCAGCGAGTCGGGAGTGAAGTCGGCGATGGTGCGTTTGATGGCGAAATCATACATCGCGTTCTCATTGTCGAGACCGATGGCCAGATAACGGCCGTCCTGCAGGTCGGTGTGCACCTCGAGCGTGCTCCAGAAGGTGAGGGCATCGTAGTAGTTGATGCAGTGTGCCTCGGAGACGCGCCAGAGCTGGCCGCGGCCGTCGTATTGATCGACCGCGAGCACTTGCCAGCTATCCTCGTCGAGGTAGAAGGTGCGGCGGGAATAGATGTGGCTGGTGCCGGGCTTGAGGGCGGCCTCGACGACCCAGACGCGGTGCAGCTCGTAGCGGGCGAGGTCCTGGTTGATGTGCTTTGGCTTCAGGATTTCGTCGTATTTCACCTTGTCGCTATGAAGTTTGTAGGAGTTGTAGGGCACGAGCATTTCCTTTTTGCCGACGAGCTTCCACGAATAGCGGTCGGGGGCGCCGTTGAACATATCGAACTGGTCGCTGGTGCGCTGGCCGTCGGCGGCGGTGCCGGGGTTGTCGTAAGCGACGTCGGGGGCGCGGGTGACGCGGCGGCGGCCGGCGTTATAGACCCAAGCGCGGCGTTTTTCCTTCACCTGATCCATGGTCTCGTGCGCGAGCAAAATGGTGCCGGCGAGGCGGGGCGGGGCAGTGACGGCCTGCTTGAAATACACGAGGACGTTGTCGAGATCCTTCTCCTGCATGTCGGGGCGGGCGTAGTTGAAGAGGAACTCGTCCTCGAACTGCACGAGGGTGTAGCTGCCGTTGGCCTGCGGGGCGGCCTGCGCGATGTGGCGCGCGGCGGCCACGCCGCGGTAGCGGGCGAGATGGTTCCAGATCGCCTCAAGCCCGTTCTGGGGGATGGGGAACGGAATGCCAGCCAAGGCGCCCGCGAAGCCGTTGCCGCCCTCGGTTAGGTGGGCGGTGGTGGCGTGGGCCTTGGTGGCGTCGTAGATGCGCTGGGGATTGGAGGCGCTGCGGTGGGTCGGATAGACGACGAGCTTGTAGTCGGCATAGGCCTTGAGCAGCGCGACGGTGCCGGCGGTGAGCTGGGCCTGGTGTTCGGCGAGGTTGGCGGCGGTGACGGTGTAGAGCGGCGCATCGCCCGCATACGGGTCGGGATGATGCATGCCGACCGTGTAACCGGCAGGCGGAGTCGTGATGCCGCCATCCCACGCGGGGATGGTGCCGGCGGTGTTGCCGGCCTTTTCAGCGCCGAGGGGCGTGAGATCCTGGCCGAGGCGCGCCGCTTCGCTCTCGCTCACGGCTGCCTGGAGGCAGGCGAGGGGAGCGAGGCAGAGAATCGAGAGAAGAAGTTTCGTTTTCATGATAGGGGTGGGAAACGCTGGCTCGGTTTAGAAGGAGTATTTGAGGGTCGTAGAGAAGTAGTCGCGGTCGGCGAGCAGGTTGTAGACGCCGCCGCCGAAGAAATCGACGTAGCGGAGTTCCAGCGCCCAGGCGTTTTGGAACGTGAACTCGACGGAGAGATTGAGGCTCTTGCGGCCTTTGACATAGTTGCCGAGCGGCAACGGTGTGGTGCCGGTGACGTCGTGGGTGAAGGCGAGGGATGGAGACATGTTTACACCGGCGAACACGTTGTTATAATCGAGTTTGCCGAGCACCGAATAGCCCCACGAGAAACTATCGGCAAAGGCGCCGATGGGAGTGGTAGCATATGCACCATTACCGGTGTTGATCATCTCGGAGGCACTGCCGGCGGTAAAGGTGCCGGGAGCATCATAGCGGAGAGTGTCTTTTGAAGGAAGGTTCGCCCAGACCCCGCCTGCTTCGGCCAACAAAGTGAATTGCTGCGCGCCAAGCATCGGACCGAAGACCTTGGTCAGTGTGCTTTGGCCAGTCCACACCGTGTGCCGGCGGTAGCCGGGCAACTCGGTGTTCATTTGGCCAAGAAAGTTGCCGACTTGATTGTTAGCGCCAAACGTCGGGGTAAGGGCCGACAGGGTGGCAAAGAGCAGTTCGACATCGTCAATCTGCAGAGGCTGGTTCTGTTTGCAGGCGACCTCGCCCTGCCAGGAGATGCCAGTGTTGCCGATGGAAGTGTTGAAGCTCGCGCCCAGCATGTTGATCCCCGAGGGATACTCGATGAAGTAGCGTCCGGTGGCAGCGGCAGTCAGCAGCGCTATGCTACTGGCCCCGGAGATGGCCGCTTGGGTCGAAGGGGCTTGGAGGGTGGCGATCTGGGTGGGGGTCATCGCGCCCGGATTGGTCTTCGACAAAACGATGAGTTGATAGATGCCGGTGGCGGTGGCGGAGGCCGTGGCGGCGTCGTAGCCGGCCTTCATGAGGGCAATCGTGAGGGGGACAGTCAGATCCGGATTGATCGCGTTGGTGGGAGTGCGGGAACTGATGACAGGGGAGCGGCTATTATAGTGTGCGTAATAAATGCCAAAATCCGTGTCGTTGAGTGTCTTGGCCTGAATGTGCAGTGCCGCGCCGTATTGGTTGAAATTGCGGCCGTTGCGATCAGCGTCGCGCGGGATCGCGCCGAGAGTGCCGTTGTCCGCCAAGGCGCCGAAGCCGAGGAAGACGTTGCGCCCGCCGGGGCTGGCGAAATCGTTGGTCGAGAAATAGGTGCCGGCCGGTTCGAGCCGGTTGGAGCGGAACTCCATCAGCCAGAAGGGCTCGAGGGTGATGTTTGGGGTCAGGCCCAAAGAGAATTTCACCATGTTGACCGGGAGGAACGCCTCTTTCAGTTCGGCCCCAGGAATGCGGAGTTTGGAGAGATCGACGGGGTTGATGACATTGATGCCGTTGGGGAGGAACGTGCTCTCACCCATGCTCAAGACCTGCCGGCCGATGCGCACATCCACCGGGAAATCCCCGCCAAGGTTAAACGAATAGCGGGCATACAAGTCGAGGAATTCGCCGCCCCTGACGACGCGATACTTGGCCACGTCGGTCAGTTGTGTGCGGAGGGTATAGTTCGATTCACTGTCGGTGAAATAATAGCCGCGGGCGAACAAGTCGAGACTGCCATATTTCAGTTCCAGATCGTGCGAACCCTTGAAGAGCTCGGAAGCCCAGCCCTTGCCGTAGTTCAGATTGCCATCGTCTGTGTTGACCGAGTTCTGCTGGCCCGGGACGCCCATGAACGAATTGGTCGTGCCGTAGAACTGCGGGGATGGGTTTTGGAGCCGGTAGAGGCCGCCAAACGAGAAAGTGGAGTCGAAACTCACAGCGAGATCGCCGGAGTTGAATTGAACCGCACGGGCTGGAACAAGCAGGGCGGCGCTTATTCCGGCAAGCAGGGTGGCTCGGCCTAGACATGTGAGGACGCGGAATGACGAGGTTTCTTTCATGGTAGTAAGGAAAAACGCGGCAATCCTTGCAGGACGACTGGCGCGACAGTTGAGGGGTTGGGGGTCAAACAGAGCGGGTTGCTAAGGGGCGAACAAACGCCGTTGCGCGGCGCGATTCAAGAACGAACTTTGTGCAAAACAGATCATCCTCCCGCGGGAATAAATTTGCAGTTCACTCTTTGACCTCAGGCCAATTCGCGTAAGGTGCGGGCTCCGTCCATGCAGGCTGCGACCCATATTCACGTCAAAGGCGCACGCGAGCACAACCTCAAGAACCTTGAGCTGCGTCTCCCGCGCGGGAAGCTTGTCGTCATCACTGGGCCAAGCGGCTCCGGCAAGTCGTCGCTGGCGTTCGATACCATTTATGCCGAGGGCTACCGGAAATACATGGAGAGCCTCTCCACGCAGGTGCGGCAGGTGCTCGACCAGCTCAGGCGGCCGGATGTCGATTTCATCCACGGCCTCTCGCCGGTCCTCGCCATCGAGCAACGCACGGGGCAGGGCGGTCCGCGCAGCACGATCGCCACCGCCACCGAAATCGCCGATTACGCCCGGCTCCTCTGGGCGCTGTGCGGCGAGCAACTTTGCCCAAAGGACGGCGGTCGCGTCGTGCAGCGCTCGCTCGATGACAATGTCCAGCGCGTGCTCACCGCGTGTGCCGGCCAGCGCGTGATGCTACTGGCGCCCTGCCTGCGCGCCAAGCCCAGCGTGCTGCGCGACGAGCTGCCGCGCCTGCGGCAGCGCGGGTTTCAGCGCGTGCGGCTCGACGGCGAAATCAAAAACCTCGACGACTCGAAGCTCGTGCCGTCGGGCACCAAGGAAATCGCTGTCGAACTCGTCGTGGACCGCCTCGTGGCCACGGTCGATCAGCGCAGCCGGCTGGCGGATTCGCTCGAGCTTGCCTTCCGTGAGGGTCGCGACCGCACGATCGTGCTGGCGCAAGCATCGCCCGAGGCCCCATGGCGCGAAATGGCGCTCAGCCAATCGCTGGCTTGCGAAGTATGCGGCGACGTTTTTGACAAACTCACTTCGCGGCATTTCTCCTTTAACCACACCGAAGGTGCGTGCGCCACCTGCGGCGGTCTCGGCCGCAAGCTCCGCTTCGTGCCCGAGTTGGTTGTGCCTGACCCGGAGAAGAGCGTGCGCGAGGGCGCGATCAAGCCGTGGCGTATCGGCGGAAAAAATCTCATCATCAAGCATAACGCCCAGCTCAAGCAGCTCGCCGAGCAATTGCCATTCGACGCAGATGTGCCGTGGAAAATGCTGCCGGAGGAAACGCGTCACGCCATCCTGCACGGTGCCGGCGACCGGCAGTTCGCTTTCAAGCTCCGGCGCATGCGCGAGGCGAAGGCGATGCCGTTTCCCGGCGTGATCGCTGACCTCGACAGCAGTTGGCGTCACACGGCCAGTGAGGGCTTCCAGGCGCGGCTCACCACCTACATGGTGGCGGGCGAATGCCCCGAATGCCACGGCACGCGCCTCAACGCCCGCAGCAGCGCTGTGCGGCTCAGCGGGAGAAGTTTTCCCGACTTTATGGCGCTCGACATTGCGGCGGCCCACGCCTTCGCCTGCGAGATAGTTGCAGCGCACTGCGCCAACGAGGCCGTGCGCGACGTCGTCACCGGCATCGAGCAGCGGCTGCATTTCCTGCTTGAGACCGGACTTGGCTACCTGACGCTCGACCGCGATTACGCGACGCTCTCTGGCGGTGAGGCCCAGCGCGTGCGGCTCGCCACCCAGCTCGGCATGGGTCTGATGGGCGTGATCTACGTGCTCGACGAGCCGAGTATCGGCCTGCACCCGCACGACAACCAAAAACTCCTCGACACGCTCATCGCGCTGCGCGACCACGGGAACACCGTGCTCGTGGTCGAGCATGACGAGGATACAATTCGAATTGCGGACGAGATTGTCGAACTCGGCCCCGAGGCGGGAGTCGAGGGTGGGCAGATTCTTTTTCAAGGCACCCCCGCACAGTGCGCGATGCTCTCCGCGAAAATCTCGCGCACGGGGCCGTATCTTGCGCGCAAACTCGGCGTCGTGAAGGATGCGAAAACGAAGGCGCCCGACGGCGCCTGGCTCACCGTGCGCGAGGCGCGCGCGAACAACCTCCGCGGCATCGACGCGAAATTTCCCGTCGGCCTGCTCACCGTCGTCACCGGCGTCAGCGGCTCGGGCAAGAGCACTCTGGTGAACGACGTCCTCGCCGCCGCCGCCGCGCGCAAGCTCAACGGCGCGAAAACCATTCCCGGCAAACACTGTCACCTCGAGAATCTCGATTTCTTCGAAAAGCTCGTGCAGGTCGATCAGGAGCCGATCGGCCGCAGCCCGCGCTCCAACCCCGCCACCTACGTCGGGCTGCTCGACTTGCTCCGCGACCTGTTCGCACAGGTGCCGCTGGCGAAAGTGCGCGGCTACAAGGCGAGCCGCTTCTCGTTCAATGTGCGCGGCGGTCGTTGCGAGCGCTGCCAGGGCGACGGCGTCATCAAGCTCGACATGCAGTTCATGGCCGACGCCTACGCGCCGTGCCCGGGTTGCGGCGGCCGGCGCTTCAACCGCGAGACGCTGGAAATCCTCTTCCACGGGAAGTCGATCGCCGACGTGCTCGCGCTCACCGTGCGCGAGGCGATCCAGCTGTTTCGCAACATCCCCCGCGTGATGGATAAGCTCCAGACGCTCGACGCCGTCGGCCTCGGCTACCTCACGCTTGGGCAGTCGGCCACGACGCTCTCCGGCGGCGAGGCGCAGCGCATCAAACTCTCCCTCGAGCTCAGCAAGCGCCAGCAGGGCAGCACACTCTACATCCTAGACGAACCCACGACCGGCCTGCACTGGGTGGACATCCAGAAGCTGATGGACCTGCTCTTCAAACTCCGCGACCAGGGCAACACCGTGATCGTGATCGAGCACAACCTTGACGTGATCAACCTCGCCGACTGGCTGATCGACCTCGGCCCCGGCGGCGGACGCGACGGCGGCGACCTCATCTACGCCGGCCCGCGAATCGAGATCGAGGCCTGCGAGAGCTCGCTCACCGGTGCCGCGCTGAAACGCTGGCGTGCGTTGGCGAGGGCGTGAAACGCTCCAGACAGGACGGCGCTTAAAGACCGTAGCCGGCAGCGAAGGTGGCGAGGTCGGGGAAGACAGGCGCACCGCTGAGACGAAGGCGTTTGGCGGGGTGGTGGCCGGCGGCAATGAGAGCGCAATCGACGCCGAGTTCGCGGGCGACTTCCAGGTCGTGCAGCGTGTCGCCGACGAGGAGGATTTCCGCGGGCGGCACGCCGAGGCGGCGGACGAGTTCGTGGCCGAGGGCGACCTTGCTGTGGGCGTGGATGTTATCGAGTCCGGTAATGTGGGCGAAATGCGCGGCGATGCCGAAGTGGGTGACGATTTCGACAAGGGTCTCGTGACGGTAGGCCGATAGGATCGACTGTTGCAGCCCGGCGGCTTTGGCGGCGGCGAGAACAGTGCGGGTGTCGCAGTGGAGCGTGGCCTCGAGGCGGCGGGCATCGTAGCCGGAGATGAACTCTACGCTCAGGCGTTCGAAGCTGTCGCGGGCGGGATCGAAGCCGAGGCGTTCGTAATAGGCACGCACGGGAAAATCGAAGAGCGTGTGGTAGCGCGTGCGGTCGAGCCGCGGGAGTTGGCGGCGGTCAAGGAGGGTGTTCATCACCGCGATGCTGAGATCGAGGTCGTCGAGGAGTGTGCCGTTCCAATCCCAGATGAGGTGGCGGTGGCGAATTTTGGTCATCGGTGAAAACACTTTGGACAGCGCGTGGCCGGACGTGCAATCTTCCGTGTGATGTCAGTAATAATTTCTGAAACCCGGCGGTGGAAGTGTGTCTGTGCCTACGATGGCACGGCGTTCGCCGGCTGGCAGAGCCAGGCCGGCGGGGCGGCGATTCAGGATGTGATTGAGGCGCGGCTGGCGAAAATTTTCAAAGTGCCCGTGCGCCTCCACGGCAGTGGTCGCACCGATGCCGGTGTGCATGCGCTGGGCCAGGTGTTTCACTTCGACGCGGATTGGCGGCACGGCGCGGACAAGCTGCTGGCGGCGCTCCGCACCGGCCTGCCGCCCGCGATTCAGGTCAAGTCGGCACGCGTGGTGCCCGCTGCGTTTCATGCGCGGTTTCAGGCGACGGGCAAGCGCTACGAATACCGCGTGCATCTCGGCGACGCCGATCCGTTCACACGGCCGTATTGCTGGCCGGTATTTCGCCCGCTCGATCTGGCGGCGATGCGGGCGGCGGCGACCGTGTTGCGCGGGCGGCACGACTTCCGCTCATTCACCGCGCTGAACGGGACCGAGCGCGAGGACACGGTGCGCGATCTCCGCCGGCTCGACGTCACGCGGCGCGGCCGGCTTGTGCGGATCACGGCAGAGGCCGACGGATTTCTCTACAAAATGGTCCGCAGTCTGGTCGGCGTGCTGGTGGCGGTGGGGGAGGGCAAGCTCACGCCGGCGCAAGTGCGCGAGATTCTCGGCACCCAGAAGCGCACGGCGTTGGTTCAGACCGCGCCGCCGCAAGGACTATTTCTCGTCAAAGTTTTCTACGCGTGAAGGCGGCGATGCAGCGGTTGGGCCGCGGGTTCAGCGACGTGGTTTTCCCACCGGTGTGCGTGAACTGCCGCGGGTTGGTGCCGAGTGATGGGGAGTTCCGTCACCTGTGCCCGCGGTGCGCGGCGCAACTGGATTTCGTTCACCCGCCGCATTGTTCGACTTGCGGGCATCCATTTTACTGCGAGCTGGCGGGCGAGCGGATGTGTCCGCATTGCCGGAACTCGCGCCGGCGTTTCGCGAGGGGCGCACGGCAATGCTGCTGAAGGGACCGGCCCGCGCACTCGTCCACGAGTGAAAATACCATCGCGGTGTCCATGTGCTTGCGGATATTGAGGCGGTTTTTCGCCGGGCGCCCCACGCGTTGGAACTGGCGCGCGACGCTCTCCTGGTGCCCGTGCCGCGACACCGGCGCAAGGAGCGGGAGCGCGGCTTCAACCAGAGTGACCTGATCGCCGGGTGTCTGGCGCGCGCGACCGAGGGCACAGCATGGATCGCGGCGGTGCTCCGCCGCACGGTCGATACGGTATCGCAAACCCATCACGACAGACGGGCTCGCCAGCTTAACCTCAAAAATGCCTTTGCACTGGCTCCGCGCGCCCGCATAACTCCCGGCCTGCATTATGTCCTGGTCGATGACGTTTTCACCACCGGCTCCACGCTCAACAGTTGCGCGCACGCGCTTCGCCGTGCCGGTTGCGCGAACCTCGACGTGATCACTTTCGGCCACAGCTGACGCCCCATGACGCACTTCGACAAGCCGACCTACGCAGTCCGCAAAACCCGCAAGAAGGAAATTCCGCAGGGGGTTTACACCAAAGACCCGGTTAGCGGTGAGCCTATTTTCACCCGGGAGATCGAGGACAACCAGATGGTAGTGCCGAAGAGCGGCTATCATTTCCCGATCGGGGCGCGCGAGCGGATCGCGCACCTCACCGATCCGGGCACGTTCGTCGAGACGGACGCTGGCGTGCGCTCCGGCGACCCGCTCGGATTCGTCGATTCAGCCTCATATCCGAGCCGGCTCGCAAAATACGAGAAACAGAGCGGCCTTTCCGAAGCAGTCATCACTGGCACCGGGGCCATCCACGGCATCGCGGTGTCGCTCGCGGTAATGGATTTCCGGTTTTGCGGCGGCACGCTGGGCTCCGCGGTCGGGGAAAAAATCACCCGCGCCATCGAGCGTGCGATCGAGCAGAAGACGCCCTGCATCATTTTCAGCACCGGCGGCGGTGCGCGGATGCAGGAGGGCATCCTTTCGCTGATGCAGATGGCCAAGACCAGCGCCGCCCTCGGGCGACTGGCCCAGGCGAGACTCCCTTTTATTTCGGTGCTGACGAATCCGACGACGGGCGGCATTTCCGCCAGCTACGCGACATTGGGCGATGTCATTTTGGCTGAGCCAGGCGCGCTGATCGGCTTCGCCGGCGCACGCGTCATCAAGGACACGACCAAGCAGACGTTGCCGCCCGGTTTTCAGACTTCCGAATTTCTGCTCAAGCATGGTCTCATCGACCAGATTGTGACGCGGCTTGAGATGCGCGACCGGTTGAGAGACATTTTGCTTGCGCTGCACGTTCGAAAGCCGGCCGCTCCCTCCGGCGCGGCCAAGAGCTAGCCACCGGCACCGTCATGCCTGCGAGCGATCAGGCCGAATACGCGGCGGTCACCGCCTACCTCTTCGGCCTGAAACCGCGCGGTGCAAAATACGGCATCGACCGCATGCGTCCGCTGGCCGCCGCGCTGGGAAATCCAGAGCGCACGCTGCCGGTCGTGCATGTGGCCGGCACCAACGGAAAGGGCTCTGTTTCCGCGATGCTCGAAGCCATTCTACGCGCCGCCGGCTGGCGCACCGGGCTCTACACGTCGCCCCACCTCGTGCATCTCGGCGAGCGGGTGCAGGTGGACCGCCAGATGCTGACCGAAAATGAAATCGTGGCCTATGCCCGCGAACTCCGGCCGCTGGCCGAGCGAATCGCGGTGGTGGGCGGCGCGGACGATCAGCCGAGTTTTTTTGAATATCTCACGGCAATGGCGTTGTTGCAGTTCACGCGCCGGCGCTGCGACATCGGCGTCATCGAGGTCGGCCTCGGCGGCCGGCTCGACGCCACCAATATCGTCACGCCCGAAGTGTCCATCATCACTTCCATCGGCCTGGACCACTGCGAACTGCTCGGCGGCAGCATCGGGCAGATCGCGGCGGAAAAAGCCGGCGTAGTCAAACCCGGCCGTTCGGTTGTGATCGGCCGAATGCCGGCCGAGGCAGAGCGGGTTGTCCGCGGAATCGCCGCCGGGTGCGGCGCGACGATTCGCTCGGTGAGGGATGAGTTCGGTGAGGAAGTGGCTGGCTATCCCAACACAAATCTTGAAGGCGACTACCAGCGGTGGAATGCCGCGACCGCCGCCCTGGCGGCGCGGACTCTGGCGCCGCGGTGGCGCATCAGCGATGAAGCGATTGCGCGCGGACTGCGGCAGGTCGAATGGGCCGGCCGGTGGCAGCGCGTGCGGATCGGCGGCCGGCTGGCGATCCTCGACGCCTCCCACAACCCCGAGGGCGCGGAGGTGCTTGACCGCAACCTTGCGCGCCTCGTCGCCGAGACGGGCCGAACGCCGGTCGTGATCGCCGGTGTGCTCGGCGCGGACCGCGCACGACCGCTGATCGAGACGATCTGCCGGCACGCGAGAGAAATCCATTTCGTCGTGCCGGACCAACCACGGGCATGCAGCCATGAGGAACTTGAGTCGCTGGTACCACCGGATTTCCGGGGGCGCATCGTGCGGGCGACGGTGGTGGAACTGTTTCCCGCGCCTGACACCTGCACTGGCGGTGATCCCGACGATGTGTTGGTCGTGACGGGCTCGATCTACCTCCTCGGCGAAGTGAAGGCGCGGTTGGAGTCCTGAACGCCGGCGCTACACGAGTTTCACCAGCTCCGCTGTCGCTGGCACGTCCTTGATGATCTGCGAGGGCTGTGGGCCGACGCCGAGGTAGCGAAGGTTAGGAAGCTTGTCCGCGATGGGCCACGGTTCGCCGGCGTAGGCGACGTCGAGGACGCTCCGCACCATCGCGGCGACGTAGCGCTGGGCGTTGCGCGGGAGATCGGCGAAGCGGCGCACGGTCGAGATGTCCTCGGACCAGCCGGGGTGCTGCGAGTAAACCGGGCGGAGCGTCTTGCGCAGGGCTTCGTTGCGTGGGACGTGCGTGTAGCGGCGACCGCTGGCGTCCTCGTAGGCGATGCAGATTTGAAGATCGCCGCGCCACTCGCCGCTGTGCGTGAGGGCGTCGGACTTGTTGAGCATTAGGTCCTGATACCCGCCGTAGCGGAGGGCATCGCCTTTTTCCACGGCGTCATACCAGCCGCCCATGCGCTGGCGGCCGGTGCTGGTGCCGAACTCAATTTGCTTCAGCTTCACGGCGAGCGGGTGCGCGTCGTCCATCTGCGTGAGGAAGGTGTGCGTTCCGACCTTGGTGTCGTAGGCCTTGGCGACGCCGAAGGTGTGGATGCGCTGCACGGGGATGCCGGCGCTCTCGAAGAACTCAGGGGTGAAGGTGTGCGAGGCGGTGACGTTGGGCGAAAAGCCGTGGCGCTTGTCGAGCCAGTAGGCCTGCCCGAACTCGCCGATGACCGTGCGGCCGGCGCGGAGTTCGCCAAGGATGAGCTCGCGGACCTCGCCGATGTTTTTCGCAAGGCGCGTGCCGGCGTCCCAGTAAACCTCGGTGAGGCGCGGCAGGTTGAGCGTGAAGGGCGCGGCGCCGCGGAAGATTTTGAAATCGAAATCGGTGTGCTTGAAACAGCCGAGCTGGATCGCCTCCTCGTTGGCTCGATATTCGGCGCCGGAGAGTTTTTCGAAGAACGAGTTCCACGTCGCCTCGCTGACCTGGCAAACGTGCTGGATGGTGCGGCAGGCGCGGTCGGCGCGCTGGGCGAGTTTGCGGGCAAAATAATTCGGGCCGCCGAGGAAGTCGGCGAAGGTGATTTGGCACTGGCCGACCTCGTCGACATAGGCGGGGGTGATGCCGCGGCCGGTTGAGCCACGCGGCTCCTCGCGGATGACGTTGACGCGGTAGTCCTCCCAGGCGAGGTCGAGCAAGCGGTGCGTGAGGTCGGAGACCATCGTGCGCTCGTCGATCAGCAGGCGCGCGAGGACGGTGTGGCCCTTGTGCTCAAGGGGCGTGGCTTCCCACCAGATTTTGCGCGGGTCAGCGACGACGCCGCTGCCAATGCAGAGGTGGGCGGCGTCCCGAATGACGACGCCGGCGGGCAGGAGGTTGAGCTTGATGCCGCCGGCGGTGTGACCGGAGTTGGCGCCGCCGTTGACCTTGAGGACAACGGAAACAGATGCGGCGGTGCCACGGAGCTCGTTGGCGATCTCGGGGATGAGCCGGCCCTTGCCCTCGTCGCCGAGGGAAATGCCGACATCGGCGATGAGCTGGCTGGAAAATGGGATGAGGCACATGGGTTGCGAGAAAACGCGGCAACCGAAGCCGTCCGGTAAGGAAACCCCTGTTGCCACAAAGGACAGAGCGGAGCGGTGGGCCGGGAGCAAACAGAAAACGGCCGGATGACAGGTTCTGGGCGGGGACTGCGGCCAGCTTTCGCGGCAGGACGGCGATCACTCCGTGTGGCGCAGTCTGACGCCAATGAAGTCGATGAATCGCGCTTTACGTCCGTGCGCACCAGTTGTCTTTGTCGGATCTGCCCTGACGGTCGCGCCGAATCGCTAGCCGATGCTCGTCCATAGCCGCATCGCAGCGGCAGATTTTCCGACCTGACGCTCCGCTACCTTTGCAACGACTCCTGCTCGGTGCAGTGACAGCGCCTGAGGGCCGAATCGATCCACACACTATTGCTCGGTTGAAGTTTCGTGTTTGGCCCCGAGTTGTTTCAGCGCGGCGAGGGCATTTTCGTTTCCAAGTGCCACGGCTCTCCGCAGCCAGAAGACGGCCTGCTCTGGGATTTTCGGAACGCCGAGTCCCATGGAGTAGCTCAGCCCAAGAAAGTATTGCGCGTCGGCGTGGCCCTGCTCGGCCGCTTTGATCCACCATTTCGCGGCTGCAGACGGATTCTTGGCGACGCCCCGACCCATGAAGTAACTGAGCCCCAGGCAGTATTGGGCATCGGCATAGCCCTGCGCGGCGGCTTTTTCCCACCATTTCGCGGCTTCGTTTGGATCCTTGGCAAAGCCTTCGTCACCATTGTAGCAACAGCCCAGCGTGTATTGAGCCTCATCGTAACCTTGTTCCGCGGCCTTGCGGAACCAATGGATCGCCTGGACCGGGTCTTTGGTTACGCCGTGGCCGCTTTCGTAACGGAGACCCAGGCTGAACTGCGCCCGGGCGACCCCGTCTTCCGCGGCGGTGCGCATGCCTTCGATTTCGTTGATTTCAGCCCGGGACGCACGATTGGCGAGCATGCGGACAGAGGTTGGCGGACGACTGTCGCCCACGCTGGAAACCAGGCTCGAATCGGGCTTCGACGACGGTGTGACGCCCTCTTTCTGAGCGGTTTCTCCGGCGAAGACCCCGCCGCCAAACCCGCCGGCGACAACAGCGGCGAGCAACGCCCCGCATCCGGCACGAATTTGTCTCCTCATCCTCATTAAGGCAGGATATCGGCACTTCATCGATTTAATGTAAGTTGGTTTTCGGCCACTTCCATCGGCGGGGTTCTGATTCGATGGGCAGGATCCATGGAATCTGCCGTCCGTTTTTGCGGGCCAAGACGAGTCGCCAACGCCAAAGGGCATTTACTCAGGAGAGTAAACTGCCCGGAGCTGGCATGTCGTAGCGTCGACAAAACTTCCATGGGTGACTTGGCGGGTGACCCAAAGTCTTGCCGGAGGTATCGCAAGCCATATTTTCTGCACGCGACACGTATTTATGACAGTCGATCACGACAGTCGTGGCCGGTGCGCGCTGTCATGAATTATGCGTTTAACTTCCAGACTTCGCCGTGAGGCGGGGTCCTATGCCGATGAAGTCGATGAAACCGCGGTCCACATCCGTGTGCACCAACTGCACGCGCAGCCGGTCGCCGACGCGGAGACCGGCGGGACCACTGTCCAGTTTTCCCTCGACGGGTGGCTGCATGAGGCGCACCCAAGTGCCTTTGTCGGACGCGCCGGTCACGGTCGCGTCGAATTGTTTGCCGATGCTGGTGCACAACAGCATCGCGGCGGCGGATTTTCCCACCTGCCGTTCCACTTTCTTGGCAGCGTCTTCCTGTTCGGTGCAGTGTTTTGCGAGCGCAGCCAGCTCGTCGCTGGCATACGGCGGGGGCCGCCCTGCCAACGCAGCTTTGAGCAGCCGCTGGGTGAGCACGTCGGGAAAACGCCGGTTCGGCGCCGTCGAGTGGGCGTAGTCGCGGACGGCCAGTCCGAAGTGTCCAGCTACGTTGCCGCCGGGAAGCTCAAGAACATATTCCCCTGCACCCATCAGCTTAATTACGCTGAGTGACAGCTCGGGGAAGCCGGCCGGGTCGGCCGACTTGGCGGCGACGAGGAAATGCTCCAGCGCCACTGCGTCGGGCTCCTTCGGCAGAGTCGAACCGTGCTCGGCGGCCAGCTCGACGATGCGGTTCCAGTATTTCGGGATCCGCACGACGCGCCGGATCGAGGGGAATTTCTTCGCGGCTAGAAAGCGCGCAGTCACACCGTTTGATGCGATCATGAGGTCCTCGATGAGGCGCTTGGCGGAGTTGGGAGTGTCGGCTTCGAGGCCGGTGAGGAGCGCGCCCGCGAAGACCGGGCGGGTCTGAATGGTTTCGAGCGAGAGCGCGCCGCCGAGGTGCCGCAGTTCAGCGAGCCGGCGGGCGATGCGGTCTTGGAGCCGGATATTGTCAGCGAGGCCGGCGACGGCGGCGATGGCCGGCGGCACAGGTGCGGTGCCGTCGAGCCAGGCGGCGACGCTGTTGTAGGCGAGCTTCGCGCTGTTGCGCACCGTGGCCGGATAGATAGCCGAGGCGGTAAGTGCACCTTCGGTGGAGAAGGTCATCTCGACGACGATGGCGAGCCGGTCAGCGGCGAAGCCGAGCGAAGTGAGATCGGTCGAGAGCTTCTCCGGCAGCATCGGAAAAATCTCGGCTGCGGTGTAGACCGAGGTCGTATTTTGCCGGGCGTGCGCGTCGATGGCCGAGCCCTGGCGCACGACGGCGGAAACATCGGCGATGGCAACGAGGAGCTTGGTCGCGCCATACGGCAGAGCCTCGGCGACCGAGAGCTGGTCGAGGTCGCGCGAGTCGTTGTTGTCGATAGAGCACCACAGCAACTGCCGTAGATCGCGGGTCGAGGCGTCTGCCGCGATCGCGGGGGCGTTGATGGCATTGAGCTCAGCCAGGGCTGCGGGCGTAAACTCAGGGGCGAGCCCGCGCTCCACCATCACGCGGCGGGCGATTTTCTGCAGGAGGGTGCGTGCTTGGGTGCTGGCGGGAGTCGTCATGAGGTGAACGTTGAATGCCGGCTCACCGACGTCGGGTCAATGTGGGCGGCCAACCCGGGGCTCAGTTCTTTCGCGTCGAAACTTCGATCACGTCGTGGGGGGCGGCTTCTTTCTGGCCGGCGGGGCTCACGCGGACGAAACGGGCCTTGGCGCGGAGTTCGGGGAGGTTGGCAGCGCCGAGGTAGCCCATGCCGCTTTGCACGCCACCGATCAGGTTTGCGAGCACGTCGTCGACCGAGCCGCTGACTTCCTTCAGCGCCTCGATGCCTTCGGCGGCGACCTTGCGGGTGTTGTCATTTTTGTCGTGGCCGTAGCGCGCGGCGCTGCCGGCCTTCATCGCGGTGAGCGAGCCCATGCCGCGGTATTGCTTATAAACCTTGCCGCTGATCTCCATGATCTCGCCCGGCGCCTCGCGACAGCCGGCGAGTAGGCCGCCGCAGATGACAGCGTCGGAA
The DNA here is from genome assembly GCA_903877135.1 of uncultured Opitutia bacterium. Classification (GTDB taxonomy): domain Bacteria; phylum Verrucomicrobiota; class Verrucomicrobiia; order Opitutales; family Opitutaceae; genus CAIRCN01. Next base: position 140,008 of record CAIRCN010000038.1, on the reverse strand, counting down.
AGGGTGAGCGCCTTCACGATGTCACCCGACTTCGTAATGCCGCCGTCGGCGATGAGGCGCACGCCCTTGACGCGTGCGGCGGTGCTGGCGACGTAAAGGGCTGTGAGTTGGGGGATGCCGACGCCCGCGACGACACGTGTCGTGCAGATCGAGCCCGGACCCTGGCCGACCTTGATAGCGCTGGCGCCGCAATCGGCGAGAAACTCCACGCCGGCGGCGCTGGTGACGTTGCCGGCGACGAGCGTGAGGCCACGGTGGGCGGCGCGGATGAGTTTGACGACGTCGCCGACGCCGGTGGTGTGGCCGTGTGCGGTGGAAACAGCGAGGCAGTCGACGTGCTCGGCTACGAGATGGCTGACGTGCTCGAGAATACGGTCGCGGTCGAGGGAGCCGTCAGATTTGCGCACGGGCGAGAGCGCCGCGCCCACGACGAGACGAAACTGGGCGTCGCGCGCCGGTTTGCGGCGGGACTTCGACTCGCTCGTGATTTTCTCCACGTCGGAGCTGGTCACGAGCCCGCGCAGGTGGTCTTCGCCGTCGACGACGAGCATCTTGTTAAGGCCGACATGGGAGGAGAAAAAGTGATCGGCGGCGCGGATCGGATCTTTGGCGACAGCGCTTTCCTTTTCGGTGATGAGGCCGGCGCGCGCGGTCATCACGTCGGCGACGCGTTTGGTTTTGTAGCGGTCTTTGACGACGTTGCCGGAGAGCAAGCCGGCGAGGCGGCCGTTTTCGTCGACGACGGGAAAGGTGGAGAATGCGAAACGCTTCGTCTCTATCATGGCGAGGATCTCGCCAATAAGCTGGCTGGGTGTGACAGTGATCGGGTCTTGGATGAGGCCGTGGATGTGGCGCTTCACTCGGGCGACCTCCTTGATCTGGTCCTTTGGCGCCATGTTGTAATGGATGAGGCCGAGGCCGCCGTTGAGGGCCATGGCGATTGCCATGCGCGACTCGGTGACAGTGTCCATGTCGGACGAGATCACCGGGATTTGGAGGCGCAGGGTGTCGCTGAGCGCAGTGGAGGTGTCGGCGTCCTTCGGCAGAATCTCCGAGTAGAGCGTGGCGAGCGACACGTCGTCGAACGTGAGCGCCGTGGGCAGATTGGCGCGGAAAAAAGCGCCGGCAGGCAAGTAGAACGCGGCATCAGCGCTGGCGGTGGAGGACTGGGCAACCTTCGTCATGGTTGCCATGAACGGGATAAGGCGGCGGACGACCAGCGCAAACAGAAAGTCTGGTTTGCGCGCGGGGCCGCAGGTGTATGAGGTGGGGGCGTGAGCCATCTCCTGCAATTCCGCCGCTACCGTCTGCCGTTTCGCGCGCCTGTGCGGACGGCGCATGGCTGGTGGCCCGAGCGCGAAGGGTTGATCGTGCGGCTGGAGGCGGCGGACGGCGCGGCGGGCTACGGCGAGGGGGCGCCGATTCCGTGGTTCGGCACGGAGAGCGTGGACGAGGCGGAGGCGGCTTTGCGCGAACTGGGCGGGCGTGTGGACGCGACGCGACTGGCGGCGGTGCCGGGGCGGTTGCCGTGTTTGAAAAATGCGCTGGCGGCGGCGCAGGTTGCGCTGCCGGGCACGCCCGCGCATCCGAGTTTGGGCGTCGCGGCCCTGCTGCCCGCGGGGCGGGCGGCGCTGGAGCTGGTGGGGCCGAAGGCGGAGGCGGGGTTCCGCGTGTTCAAATGGAAGGTCGGCGTCACCGATGCGGCGGACGAGCTGGCGCTGCTCGACGATTTGTGCGCGGCGCTGCCGGACGGCGCGAAATTGCGGCTCGACGCCAACGGCGCGTGGGACCGTCGCGTCGCCGAGCGCTGGCTCGGGCGCTGCGTGGAGCGGCCGGTGGAGTTTGTCGAGCAACCGGTCGCCGCCGGGGCGCGTGGGGCGGACGATCTGCTGCTGGGGCTCGCGCACGATTTTCCGACGCCGCTGGCACTCGATGAATCATTGGTGAGCGACGGCGATGTCGAGCAGTGGCTGGGCGCGGGCTGGCCGGGGGTGTTTGTCGTGAAACCGTCGCTGCTGGGCGATCCGGTGGCGGCGCTGGCGCGGCTGGCGGCGGCGCGGGCGGCGGTCGTGTTTTCATCGGCGCTGGAGACGGCGGTGGGCGCGCAGGCGGCGTTGGCGGCGGCGTTTACGTGGCCGGGTGAACGCCGGGCGCTGGGCTTCGGCGTGTGGCCGCTGTTTGCCGACGCGCGGTGCGACGGGCCGCAGGCGATGCCTTTTCTGCACTGGGAGGACGTGGCGCGGATCGACCCGGAGGCCGTATGGAACGCGCTGAACTGATTGCGCTCGTCCGCGCCACCGGCTGCGCCGTCGAGTGCGACAGTAACTTTTTTCTGTGCGAGCCGAAACACGGTGAGGTTGAGATAGCCGCCGCGGTTGCTGGCGGCGAACGCGGCTGGCTGATGGTTCCGAGCGGGGGCACGAGCGGGGCGCGGAAGTTTGCGCGACACGATGAATGGACGCTCGGGGCGGCGGTGGAGGGATTCTGCGCGCATTTTGGGCTCGGGCGCGTCAACGCCGTCGATGTGCTGCCGGCGCATCACGTGAGCGGCTTGATGGTGCGGGTGCGGTGTGCGACGACCGGCGGCACGCATGTCGCGTGGTCCTGGAAAAAATTGGAAGCCGGTGAGATACCGGCGCTGCGGAAAGGCGTCGACTGGGTGATTTCACTTGTGCCGACCCAATTGCAGCGGCTGATGGCTTCGGCGGCGGCAGTGGCGTGGTTGCGTGATTTCAAAGTGATCTTTGTGGGCGGCGGCCCAGTGTGGCCGGCGTTGACCGACGCGGCGGCGCTGGCGGAGCTTCCGATTTCGCTCAGCTATGGGATGACGGAGACGGCGGCGATGGTGGCGGCGTTGCGACCGGAAGAATTTCTCAATGGCGCACGGAGCAGCGGCAGCGCACTGCCACATGCACGGCTGACACTGACGGACGCTGGCACATTGCGGATCGAGGGAGAGTCGGTGTTTCGCGGGTATTTCCCGAAGCTGAGCGACGGGCGGTGTTTCGAGACCGAGGACCTCGCGCACGCCGATGCGCAGGGGCACTGGCACATTCTCGGGCGGCGCGATGCGCTGATCATCACGGGAGGCGAGAAGGTCAACCCGGCGGAGGTAGAGACGGCATTGCGGGCCACGGGAGAATTTTCCGACGTGGCGGTCGTGGGTGTGCCGGATGCGGAGTGGGGGGAGCAGGTGGTGGCGTGTCACCCCGCAGGCGGCGCCGAGCCGAATCTTGATCGGGTGACGACGGGTCTCGCCTTGTTGCCCGCATACCAGCGGCCCAAGCGCTATCTTGCTCTTGCGGTGACGGAATGGCCGCGCAACGCGCAAGGAAAATTAGACCGCAAGTCGCTAATCGACGCCGTTCGGCGCGCGCAGGATTTGCCCGGAAAGAATGCTCCGGATGCCGTGAGATGACAAGCGATGCACAGCGCACTACGCCGACGATGCCGCACGGGCGACTTGTGCTGCTACTCGGCGCACTGACAGCGTTCGCACCGCTGGCGATCGACATGTATCTGCCGGCGTTCCCGGCCATCGCGCACGATCTGCGTGTGGAGGTGGGCGCGGTGGAGTTCACAGTGTCGGTCTTTCTCGCGGGCATGGCGGTGGCGCAGGCTTTTTACGGGCCGGTGGCGGACCGGATCGGCCGGCGCGCGCCGCTGTTCGCCGGGGCGCTGCTCTTTGCCTTGGCGGCGGTGGGCTGCGCGCGAGCGCAAGGAATCGGGGCGTTGCTGGCGTGGCGGCTAGTGATGGCGCTCGGCGGCGGCGCGGGGCTCGTCGTGACACGCGCGGTGGTGCGTGATTGGTTTGAGGTGAGCGACGCGGCGCGGATGTTTGCGCAGCTGATGCTCGTGATGGGCGCGGCGCCCATTCTGGCGCCGCTGCTGGGCGGGCAGCTGCTCCGGCTCACCGGCTGGCGTGGGATTTTCGTGGTGCTGACGGTTTTCGGCCTGCTGTGTGCGGCGTTGGTGGTGTTTGCGCTGCCAGAGTCGCTGCGACCGGAGCGGCGGGTGCACGGTGGGCTGGGCGCCGTGCTGCGCGGCTACGGTCGCATGCTTACGCATCGGCGGTTCGTGGGCTACGCGGCGGCGGCGGCGTGCGCCTCGGGCGTATTGTTCGCCTACATCACCGGCGCGTCGGCGGTTTTCATCGGGCATTATGGCATGTCGCCGCAAAAGTTCGCGCTCGTGTTCGGACTCAATTCCCTCGCGGTCATCGGGGCGGCGCAGCTCAACCGCATTCTACTGCTCCGGCACTCGCTGCGCACATTGCTGAGCCGAGCCTATGCCCTGCTGGCGGTCACGGTGATGCTGCTGGCACTGGCGGGCGCAACGGGGTGGGGCGGCCTGCCGGCACTCATGGTTCTACTTTTCGTCACGCTGGCTGCGGCGGGCTCGATTTTTCCGAACATTGCGGCGCTCGCGATGGAGCCCTATGCGGAGGCGGCGGGCAGCGCGTCCTCGGTGTTAGGCACGGCGCAATACGTGCTCGGCGGCACTGCCGGCGCGCTCGTGGGGCTGCGGCATGACGGCACGGCGGGACCGATGACGGCAACCATTGCGGTGAGCGGTCTGATCGGCTGGCTCGCGCTGCGCACGCTGGCGCCGAAGGACGAGATCCAAGATTCAACCGACCGGACCAAGTAAGGGTCCAATGCACCAACCTGATGTTCTAATCGGGAGGGCCCCGAGGAAAATCCCAGCGCTGAAATCCGGCCCGGTTCAGGCGGTTCGCGAAAAGGCGGGTTACCTCTGAATCAAGCGGATCGCTTGTCGCCTCGCCTCGGCGCTGGTCTTTACTCGAGACGTGTTCGGCGGGTGGCTCTCCGTCAAGCGGCGGCAGGGCCCTCGCCGGAAGAGCTGGGCGGGTAAAAATTCAGCACGAACACGGTGAGGACGACGAGGATCGCGAGACCAGGCAGGCCTTGCCCCAGGGCATTGGTGACCCACGCCAGCAGCGGGCGGCCGCCGATCAGCACGGGAAACAACCCTGCGGCGGCGACTGTGGCTGTTTTGCCGGCGACATAGCTAGGAATCGCCAGAAACCAGCGCAAGCCCAGACGGGCCTGCAAGGTCGCGACTGTGCCGACGAAAACTAAGAGTTCAAGACTCATGAGGGCGGCGCCTGGGGGCGAGGGATGCCGCGTCAGCAGCCAGTTGAGCCACGACGCCAGCATGGCGACCAGCGCTGCCATGCGCGGCCGGCCCCATAGCACACCGAGCAGCGGCGCGTAGAACATCGGCAGCAGGCGTTGGCCGAGCCGCGCCTCCTCCGGGACGGGGATGAGATGCACCATGAAGGGAAACAGCAACGATAGCGCCAGCAGGATGCCGAGCTCGCGGGCGACAGTCAGGGTGAGAAACCGGGGAGCCGGGCGCGTGGTAGGATAGGCGGTTTCTGGCATGGCGAAAGGCGATCGAACGAACGTGTGACTAGCAGAGGATGAGGCGCGCTGGGAAGCACCAAGTTTCAACCTCCAAGTTCCAATAAAGCTCCAAGCGCCAGGCCGCCAACGCGAAATTCCGGTTGCGGCTGGACCCCGCGCCGGGTCAATGCAGCAGCGTGTGCATCATCTGCGCGGTGGCGAGGGCGGCGACGGCGAGCGAGAGATACCACAGCGGCTTTTTCTTCATGACGAGGCAGATCGAGGCGATGGCGATGGCGATCTGGAAGAGCGAGACGGCGAAGCCCATCTCGCCTCCTAGTTTGCTGTTCAGCGTCGCGATGTCGCGGGCGGCGTCGCGCTTCTCCTCAAACGATTTGGCTTCTTTCGTGATCTCGCTCTTCTCCTTTTCGTAACGCGCGACCTTGGCCTGTAGTTTTGCGGCCAAAGCGGCGAGGGCGGGATCGGCACCGCCGGTGTGCACAAGCCGTTCATGCTCGTTCTCGGCGAGGCTCTGCTTGATGGACTTGGCCTCGTAGTAGCTCCACTGGTCGGTGGCCTTGGCCTGACTGAACGTGGCGTCGTTGAGGTTGACGAGCACGCGCGAGGAGTAGCGGCCGCCGTATTGGGTGGCGACGGCGGCGAGGACGGCGATGAAGACGATGGAGAGCGAGGTGTATTTCGTCCACGCTTCGCGCTTCTCCTTGTCCTTGGTCGCCTGGCGGTCGGCCTTGAGATCGGCGATGAAGCCCTTGAGTTCGTTGATTTCGGAATCGTTCATAGGATGAAAAATGAAGGGGTGACATGTAGTGGCCGGCAGCCGGCTGGCAAGCGGGACTTGCACCGGCAGATAGAAGAGAAACCGGGCAACGCGCGAAGCGTTCTACGGATTATTCTCTGTATTTCTCGCGGGCGGGGGCGACGCCGGGCTTGATCGTGCGGACGACGCGCTCGCAGACGGGCTGGTCGGCGTCCTGGATCACGAAATCCTGTTCGGCGGTGATCGTCACGTCGCGGAGCGTGATGTCGGTGATCAAACTTTCGGGCAGGCCGACGATGCGACCGGCGTGTTCGGAGCCCTCGATGGTGACGTGGTCGATCAGGATGTGATGAATAGAGGGAATCTTGCGGGGATCGCCGCGGAAGTCGGGGCGGTTGTTGTCGACGTAGTTTAGGTCGAGAACGATGGCATTGGGCACGCCGCGCATGCGGATGTCGGTGTAGCGGATATTTTCGACCGGGCCGCCGGCGCCGCGCATGGATTTGATGCGAATGCCATTGTCGGTGCCATCGAGCGTGCAGTGGCGGACGAGCATGTGGTGGATGCCGACGGTGGTGCCGGAGCCGATGGAGAGGCCGTGGCCGTGGCGGATGGTGCAGTTTTCGATCAGGATGTTGGTGCCGCCGGATTTGATCACGATGTCGTCGTCGCCGGTGTCGATGTCGCAGTCGCGAATAAGGAAGTTGGTGCCGGGGCCGGGGTCGATGGCGTCAGTGTTGGGCGCGTCGAACGGCGCGCGGACCTTCACGTGCTCGATGGTGAGGTCGGTGATGTGGCTGGGGACAAGGTGAAATTTGGAGGAGTTGCGGAGAGTGAGATCGGCGACGAGAAGGCGCTCGCAGTGGTCAATGGAGACGAGATTGGGGCGTTGGTAAACGATGCGGTCGGGCTCGTGGCGGTTGCGCACGGCGCGCTCGGACCACGCCCACCAGTGCGCGCCGCTACCGTCGATCGTGCCGGGGCCGGTGAGCGCGACATCGTGGAGGTCACGACCGCTGACGAGGGGTGCGGGGACTTTGACGCGGGCGTGTACTTCAGCCTGCGAGCGGAGCGTGGCAGGATCGGGCAACCCGAGGGCGGCGAAGTTGTCGGGTGCTTGGATGACCGCGCCGGCCTCGAGGTGCAGGTTGAGGCGCGAGCAGAGTTTGAAAGGCGCGGTGACGAAGACGCCTTTGGGGACGACGAGACGGCCGCCGCCGGCGCGATTGACCGCGGCGATGGCTTTTTCGAACGCGGCCGTGTTGAGCTTGTGGCCGTCACCGACGGCGCCGAAGTCAGCAAGGTTGAAGGTGCGGCTGGGGATGACCGGGCGGGCGGGGCGGAGGTTCTCGACGGCGGAGACATCGACCTCGGCGCGAAGGGCGGGAAGCGCAAGACCGACGGCGGCGAGAGCGAGCGCGGTAATGAATACGGAGCGTTTCATGCGAGAGGAAAGAGAGTAGCTGGGAAACACCAAATTCCCATCTTCAAGCTGCAATCGACAAGCCCTAAGTTTCTACATGCCTACGTGCCTGTCCCCGCGAGTTCTGCCGCATGTTAGCAGACACGGCCACGCTTGCCGGCGACCGTGTTCGCGATGGGGTTCTCGCCGATCCAGCGCTCGTCGATGGGCTGGCTCGCGCGCTGATAGCGGGTGTCGGACGAGAGGCGAAGGCGGTCGGTTTGGTTATCGAGGCCGCCGTGCACGACGGTCATGCCAAAGGTGATGAAGTCGCCCATATTCCAGTCGGGGGCGGTGAGCCAGCGGCCACCAAGCTTGGCGCGGAGCGTGGCGGGATTTTTGCTGAGAAACCCGGGATGACTCCAGCCGTTTCGCTGAACGACTTTCTCGACCTGGCGCGGTCGGTTTTCGCAGTAGGCGTCGACATCGACTTCAAGGTAGTTTTTCAGGCGGTCGGACTGGCGGTGCGAGCCTTCGAGCAGCATGACACCACCCATCTCGAGGGGGACATCGCCGTAGGGAATCCAGCCGGTGAGGAGCTGGTGCGTGCCGCGGCCCATGTAAACGAGATCGCAGTGCGGCGTGGAGCCCTGGCCGCGCGTCATGGCGCGGAACCAAGTGTAATCGAAATGGCGCACAGGCTCACCGAAGAGTTTTTCGTAGAAGCCGAGCAGTTCGGGGCCGTAGACGACGCGCTGGACGGCAGGATTTTTGACGGCGAGGCCGCCGTTATAGTTCGAAGTGGCGCCGGGGCGGGCGACACCCTCGATGCTCGGATAGGCGGGATCCAGGACGCCGGCAGTGGCGAGGCGGTCGCAGACGGAGGCACGGGCGGCGACGATGTGCGCAGGGTTGAAGAAGCCGGGGATGTAAATGTAGCCGTCCTCGTCCAGTCGGCGGCGGAGCTCTGTGGGCTCGTCGAGCAGTTCAGCAGAACTGCGCACGAAGCCAAAGGCGTTGGCGGAGACGTCTAGTTCATGTCCGGCGGAAAAGAGCGGGAAGGTGACGGGCATAGGCGGAAGACCGCAGTAGTGCAGCAAAGGCGAAGGCTAAGTCAAACGGCTGGGCAATGTCGCCATGCCTCGGACAGGCGCTCACTCCCAACCGATTGGGCGGCCTTTGTTCTGTTCCTCGAGCCACTTCATCAGCGGCGCATAGTAATCGAGCATCGCGCGGGTCGAGAATTCCTCGCCGGTGGCCTCCTTCATGACCTTGCGCCAGTCCTCGGTTGCGCCCTTTTCCATGACCGATTTCAGAAAATCGCCGACGGCTTTGTTGCCGGCGTAGCTGCACGCCTGCGGGGGCTGGTGGAGGATTTTCCGCGCGATGTAGTCGTGGAGTTGGTATTTGAAGACCTGCGCGAAGGCGTAGTTGTGGTAGTAGGCGGGCGTGTCGTTGATGTGGGTCTTCGTGGCGGCGTCGCAGAATTCCTCGCCGCGCGCGGCCGGCGGCTCGACGCCTTGGAATTTGCGGACGTAGTGCCACCAGCGCGCGTTCCACTCGGAGGCGGGGAGGTTGTGCGCGTAGATGTCGGCCTCCCAGTGGGCGATGACGCCGGACGACCAGTAGATGAACGGGACGCCGGGCGAAAGGGCGTTGCCGAGGAGAAAGGCGGTTTCATCGACCTTGTAATCGGCGGGGAGGATGCCGACGGACTTAAGGTAGGGCGCCTGCGAAGAGGCGAGGGCGATCAGCTCGCCGAAGCCCTCGTGGAAGCCGGGGTTCGCGCCATCGCGCAGAAGCGGCGGAACCTCGGGGCGCGTGTAGCTCATAAAATAGTAGCCGTGGCCGAGTTCGTGGTGCGCAGTGAAGAACCACCACGGGTTGGGCTCGATCGACTGGAGCGAACGGATGTCGGTCGCGAGGTCGATGTGCCAGCAGGAGGCGTGGGTGTTTTTCTTCCGCGGATCGCCGGCGGGCACGGGGTAGAGATCGGATCGCGTCCAGAATGTGGCGGGCAGCGGCGCGAAGCCAATGCCGGTGTAGAAGCGCTCGGCGGACTTGATGACGAACTCGGCGGTGCGGCCCTGGAAATAGGGCGTGAGGTCGGCGCCGTCGGCGAGGCCGTCCCACTCCTGCGCCCAGCGGTTATTGATCCAGTGCGCGGGGATGAGCTTCGGCACGGGCTGGTGGTATTTCTCGGCGAGCTTGTATTTCGCCCAGGTGTGGAGCTGGAGATAGAGCGGGCGGAGGACGCGCATGAAGTCGTCGTTGAGTGCGATCATCTCGTCGGCGGTCATGCCGTAGCGCGCGACTTGCAGGGAGAAATAGTCGGGATAACCCATCTCCTTCGCGACGCCGTTGCGCAGGTCGCGGAGTTTCACGAGGCCGTCGCGCAGGGTGACGCCCGACGCCTTCGAGGCCTCCCACACGGCGCGGCGCTCGGCGAGGTCGGTGGAGGATTGGAGGAGGTTGTCGATGTCGTTTGCGGTGACGGTTTTTCCGTGGAGCTTGAACTCGAAGCCGTTCAGGAGCGAGGCCTGGTGGGTCTCGGCGGCGATACGCTCGGAGACGAGTTTCGGGTTCGTCATCGGGCCCTCGGCGGCGTTGAGAAGTACGCGGTCGAGCTGGCGCCAGGTAAGCTCGTTGAGCTCGGCGCGGTGAGCGAGGAGGTATTTGGCCTCGGTGACTATAGCGGGGTTGCCGTTAAAGGCGGCATAGGCCTTACCCGCAGCCTCGGCCGCGGCGTCATGCGCCGGGGAGACGTCGGTCGAGGCGACCCAAGTGGCCTCGCTGTTGACGGTGGTGAGGGCCTGATAGGCGGCGTTGGCGAGGGTGAGGAAGCGGTCGGCGCGCTCCTGGGTGGGGTTAACTGTGGCAGCGTAAGCCACGGGTGAGGCGAGCAGCAGCGCGTTGACGAAACTGCGGAAGGGGTAGAGAACGCGAATCATGGCCCGACGCTAGCCACGGTCCGGGTCTGAACAACCCCAATCACGCGCGGTCTGCCGCCAGCATTTCATTGTCAACGCGGGGGCACATCTGGTATGAGACTGCAATCGGCGATCTGGTCGGAGTTTCATGCACCGTTGTCACCTATGAAAACCAACATGCCCATCCTTGTTTTCGCGGCCGCCTTGCTCATGCCCAGTGCCCGCTTGCCTGCCCAGAGTGCTCCCGCCTCACGCAATCTCAACGGCCCGGTTAGTGCGAGCCCGAGTGCATCTCCGGACAGTCCCAACTACACGTATCGCTTAATGGCCTTGGACATGTTGATAAGACAGGCGCAAGAAACCTCTGAGCGCGAAGCGGTGCGAGAGCGGAGGGCCCGGCTATCGGCTGCGACCTACGACCTCAACCACGACGGCAAACTCGACGAAAAAGAATTTGCCGCCTGGGAAAAAGCCGTGCGAGCCGCCGTGGCGGAGTCGCCGCGGTTGATGAAGAAATACGACAAGAACCACGACAAGAAGCTGGACGATGCCGAGTGGGCGGTGGCCTTCCGCGATTTGCTCGGTGGATAAGCCGGGAGCGGCTCTGCGCGGTTCGGGCACGCCGCGGTCTGCCCTGGCCGGGGCAGACAGCGTGGGACAGCAAAGGCGCGAGGCGTTGCCAGCGGGGCGGATTGATTTGCGTGCGGGATGCTGAGCGGGCCAGTTTTTGTCCACCGACCATGCATTACCGCCAACTTGGCCATACTCGCCTGCGCGTCCCTGTCCTTAGTTTCGGCGCTTCCTCGCTCGGCGGTGTGTTCCGCACGATCGACGAGAACGAAGCCATCTGCACGGTGCATGCAGCGCTCGACCTCGGAATGAACTTCCTCGACGTGTCGCCCTACTATGGCGCGACGAAGGCCGAGGCGGTTCTCGGCCGCGCGCTCCGGGGTGTTCCGCGCGACAACTACCTGCTCGCGACCAAGGTCGGGCAGTATGGCGAGGGCGAGTTCGACTATTCGGCGACGCGGGTGATCCGCAGCCTCGACGAAAGCTGCGCGCGCCTCGGCGTCGATTACATCGACCTGCTGCAATGCCACGACATCGAGTTTGCCGACCTGAACCAGATCGTGGATGAGACCCTCCCGGTGCTGGTGAAACTGCGCAGGGCCGGGCGAATCGGGCACATCGGCATCACCGGCCTGCCCTCGAGGATCTTCCCGGCGGTCCTCGATCGCACCGCGGCCGGCACGGTCGAGACGGTTCTATCGTTCTGCCATTACGAGCTGAACGACACCTCTCTCGACTCGCTCGTGCCTTACCTCCAGGCGAAGCAGGTCGGCATTATTAACGCCGCGCCAACCGGCATGGGCCTGCTGACCGCACGCGGCGGGCCGCCGTGGCATCCGGCGCCGCCCGCGATGGTGGCGGGGGCGCGGCGCGCGGTGGAGTTTTGCCAGTCCGTGGGCGTCGATATCGTCAAACTCGCCGTGCAATTCTGCGTCGCGCATCCCGGCATCGCGACGACGTTGGTCGGCAGCGCCAGCCCCGAGAACATCCGCAAGAACGCCGCCTGGGCCGCCGAGCCGATCGACTTCGAGCTGATGGCGAAGGTCCTCGAAATCCTCAAACCGATCCACAACCACAACTTCACCCGCGGCCGTCCGGAAAACCGCGACGAAATTGTCGCCTGAACCATGCTCCAGATCGTTCTCGAAAAGCCCGGCAAGTTCGCCACCACTGACGGCCCCAAGCCCGTGCCAGCGCCCGGCGAAGCGCTGGTGCGCGTCCACCGCATCGGCGTATGCGGCACCGATCTCCACGCGTTCACCGGCACGCAGCCGTTTTTCAGCTACCCGCGCATCCTCGGTCACGAACTCGGCGTCGAAGTGATCGACCCCGGTAGTGAGCCGCATGGGCTCACGGCGGGCGACCGCTGCTCGGTCGAACCCTACCTCAACTGCGGCCATTGCATCGCCTGCCGCCGCGGCAAGCCCAACTGCTGCGCCTCACTCAACGTCCTTGGTGTTCACTCTGACGGCGGCATGCGGCCGTTCTTCGCCGTGCCGGCGCACAAACTTCACCGCTCCGCGAAACTCGACTACGAGCAACTCGCCCTTGTGGAGACGCTCGGCATCGGCGCCCACGCCGTTGAGCGCGCAGAGATCCGCTGCGAGGATTTCGTCCTTGTGATTGGCGCCGGACCGATCGGGCTCGGCATCATCCAGTTCGCGCTCGTCACGGGCGCGACCGTCGCGGTCATGGATATCAGTGAAAATCGGCTTACTTTTTGCCGCGAGCAACTCGGCGTGAAACATACTGTGGTCGCCGGACCTGAAGCGGTCGCCCAAATCAAGATTATCGGTGGGGGCGATCTGCCGACCATCGTGTTGGATGCCACGGGCAGCGCGAAGTCAATGGCCGGCACCTTCGAGCTCACGGCCTACGGTGGCCGCATCGTGTTCGTCGGGCTGGTGCAGGCCGAGGTGACGTTCAACGACCCGAATTTCCACCGGCGCGAACTCACGCTCTGTGCGACCCGCAACTCTGTGCCTGGGACGTTTCGTGACATCATCGCGCTGATCGAGGCAGGCCGCATCGATACCAAGCACTGGATCACGCACCGGTTCACGCTTGCCGACACGCCGGCAGTGTTCCCGGGAGAAATCGCCGGCAACCTCGCCGTCCTGAAGGCGATGATCGAAGTGCCGGCAAATCTGTGAACCGGGATCAGTCAGGCCGGACGAAGCACACGATCTGGTTTTGTTCGCGGTGGTTGGTCCAGAAATTCTTGCCGTCGAAGGCGAGCGCCCGCGCAGCAAAGGGGATGCGGGCGAGGTCGTCGATCTGCGGCGTGGCCGGGCGCGGATCCACGCGCGTGAGCCAGTAGTCGGTCGTCTCCTCGGCGTCGGTGGTGGCGAGATAGAAAACACCGCTGACAAAAACCTGGCCGCAGATGCCATGCGGCACCGTGATGACGCGCTCGACCTGGCCATCATCGCCCAGCGCGAGGAGTTTTTTCGGATACCACTGGCTGACGACGAGCGATCGGCCGTCGAAACTGAGGTGCGAACCGCAATCGTCGGGACAATGAATGCCGAACTGCCCGTCGAATCCCTTCCCAGGAAGACAGCGGCGAATGATGCGGTGGTCGTCGGCCGTTTCACCGCACAAGACGCGGAGTTCTCCGGTCACAGCGGTCATGCCCCATGGTGTGCCGGGCGCGGCGGTCTCCCACCCGACGGTCCAGGTGGCGGGATTAAGGGCGTAGAGGCGTTTGGTCTCGCGCGAGCCCATCCAAAGGGTGGCACCGTCCCAGGCGAGCGACTGGGGCTTGGGTGCGGGGGAGGTGAGACGCTGGAGTTCCTGAATGTTTTTCATGCGGTTGTTGCACATCAATGTGGCGCGTCCCGGACAAGCTTCAAGCGCAAGGCGGGTTATTTTCGCTCGCCGCGGAAAACTCCGCCGCCTTAACTCCACCCCGATGCTGAACTACCTCTGGCTCGGGCTCGTGACGCTCGCGGTGCTGGTCGGCGGCGCGACCGGCCGCCTACCGGAAGTTACGGCGGGCGCGTTTCAGATGGCGGACACGGCGGTGATGAAGATCGCCCTGCCGCTCGTCGGCGTGATGGCGCTGTGGCTTGGCGTGATGCGGCTCGCAGAGCGCAGCGGGCTCGTGCAGCAGATTGCCCGCGCGCTGCGCCCGCTCATGCGGCGGCTGTTTCCCGATGTGCCGGCGGAGCACCCCGCGATGGGCTCGATGCTGATGAACATGGCCGCGAACATGCTCGGCCTCGCCAACGCTGCCACGCCGCTCGGCCTGCGCGCCATGCGCGACTTGGAGACGCTGAACCCCACGCCCGGCACGGCGACGAATGCCATGTGCACTTTTCTCGCCATTAACACCGCCAGCATCCAGCTCCTGCCGACGACCGCCATCGCCATCCTCGCTTCGCAACATGCGCAGAATCCGACCGCCATCGTCGGCACGGCGCTGCTTGCCTCGATATGCGCGACCACGACCGGCATAGCGATGGCCAAGTGGCTGCAAAGATGGCGTCTATTCCGCGTTCGGCCTGAGGTCGCCAGCGCGGCCGCCGGAGCTGCTGCGGCGGCAAGTGAACCCGCATCGGCGCTCGTCGCAGAGCCGGCGCCGCTGCGCGTGGGAGGGCACGTGGCGCTGGGGCTGCTGTTGGCGGCCTTTGCGGCGCTGCTGGTCTGGATGGTCTTTGCGCCCGCCGGCTACCATGCGTCCACCACGGCGCTGCACGCGCGGATTTTTCCGGCGCAAGTGGCGCCGCCGGCATGGGAAAACACCGTGACCCAGCCCGTTGCCCTGCGCGTCATCGGCACGCTCTCGCTGCTGGCGGTGCCGTTTCTACTCGTGTTTTTTCCGCTCTACGCGTCGTTACGCGGCGTGAAGGTTTACGAGGAGTTCGTCGAGGGCGCGAAGGAGGGTTTCCAAGTCGCCCTACGCATCATTCCCTTTCTGGTGGCGATTCTGGTGGCGATCGGGATGTTTCGCGGTGCGGGCGGCATCGAGGCACTGAAGAGCGTTCTGGCACCCTTGCTCACGCCGCTGGGTTTTCCGCCGGACCTGTTGCCTTTGGTGCTGGTGCGGCCCTTGAGCGGCAGCGCCACGATGGGGCTGTTCACGGAACTCGTGCAACGCCTCGGGCCCGACTCGCTGACCGCGCGCATGGCTGGCACGATTTTCGGCAGCACCGAGACGACGTTCTATGTCATCGCGGTCTATTTCGGTTCGGTGGCGGTGCGGCGGGCGCGGCACGCCGTGGCGGTTGGCCTGATCGCAGACTGCGCCGGCGTGGTGGCCTCGGTGGTGATCTGCCGGCTGCTGTTCGCGTAGACCGGTGTCCGGGCGCTAGCAGCCCGCCGTGCCGTGCTGCACGACGACCAAGTCCTCGCGCAGGGCCCAGCCTTCGCGGACCCAGAAGGCGCGGCCGGCTTCGTTCGTGGCGTAGAGAAAGATGTTGCACTTGGGGACGCCGTGGGCGCGCAGCCGGCGCAGACATTCCTGCACGAGCTTGCGACCCAGACCTTGACAGCGAAGCGACCGGTTCACCGCCAGATGGTGCAGGTAGCCGCGCCGACCGTCGTGGCCGCAGAGCACGGCGCCGATGATTTCGCCGGCGGGTGTGAGCGCGACCAGGCTCAGGTCGGGATTGCGAGTGAGGAAGCGGGCGATGGCGTCGCGGGTGTCGGATTCGTTGAGACCGATGCCCTCGGACTCGTCCCACAGCCGGCGCACGGGGTCGTAATCGTCGATCGTGAGGGCGCGCAGAATGCAGGCGGCGGGTGGCACGGCTCAGAGCTGGATTGGCAGGCCGATCTCGATGATCTGAGTGGGCATGATCTGATAATAATCTTTCACTGGGCGGGCGTTGCGGCTGAGGAAGGCGTAGAATGATTTTTCCCATTCCCACATACGGGCGTTGCCTCCGGTGATGATCATCTCGCGGTTGAAATAGAAGGTGGTGCTTTGCTGGTTGAGTGGCACTCCGCGATCAAGGAGCTGTTGCACGATATCGGTGAGGTTGGGCGACTCCATGTAGCCGTAGCGGCAGATGGCGCGCCAGACGCCGTTGCCGTGGTCCTCGACGGCGAGCCGTTCAGCGTCGGGCACGTGCGGCACATCCTCGTTGAGGATGGTCATCAGCACGGCGGTCTGCTGGAGGACCTTGTTGGCCTTGAGGTGATGGAGCAGCGCGAGCGGCACACCGCGCGGTGAACCCGCCATGAACACGGCACTGCCTGGGACGCGGATGATGGTTTTACTCTGGGAAATCTGGGTCAACTCCAAGTCGGCCAGCGCGCGGCTGTAAACGCGTTCCTGGATCTCGTTCTTGCCACTTTTCCAAGTGTGCATGACCGCCACCACGACGACAGCGATGGAGATGGGCAGCCAGCCGCCGTCGGTGAATTTGTGGAGTGTGGCGATAAAGAACACGAGGTCCACGGCGAGGAAAACGGTGCAGAGCGCGAGCGCGCGCCACAACGGCCAGTGCCAGCGCAGACGGATGACGAGGAAGAACGCGTAGGTCGTCACGGCCATGGTGCCAGTGACGGCAATGCCGTAGGCGGCGGCCAACCGGTCGCTGGAGCCGAAACCGGCGACTACCACGATGGCGAGGATGGCAAGGGCAGTGTTGATGAGCGGCACGTAGATCTGGCCGGCCTGTTGGGCGTTGGTATGAGTGATCTTTAGGCGTGGAAAATACCCGAGTTGGATGGCGGAGCGCGTGAGCGAATAGGCGCCGGAGATGACCGCCTGGCTCGCGATCACGGCCGCGACGATTGAGAGCAGCGTTAGTGTGAGCTGGCCCCAGCCGGCCGGGGCGATCGCAAAAAACGGATTGGCGCTCGAATCGGGGTGCGAGAGCACCCAAGCCCCCTGGCCAAAGTAGTTCAACAGCAGGCCGGGGAAAGCGAAGAAATACCATGCTTGGGCGATCGATTTGCGGCCGAAATGGCCCATGTCGGCGTAGAGCGCCTCTGCACCGGTGACGGTGAGCACAACTGAGCCCAGCATCACAAAAATGCCTCCAGGGTGCGCGGCGAGCAAGCGGATGCCATGCATGGGATTGATGGCCGCGAACACCTGCGGGGCCTGAAGGATCTGCCACAGGCCCAGCACCGCCAGAGTGCCAAACCACAACAGCATGACCGGGCCGAAAATTCCGCCGATGGCTTTGGTGCCCTTGTGCTGCATCCAGAAAAGTCCGGCGAGGATGATGCATGCGATCGTCGTGATGTAGGGCGTAAACACGGGGCTGAAGCCCTTGAAACCCTCCGCCGCGCTGAGCACGGATATGGCCGGCGTGATGACGCTGTCGCCATAGAGTAGTGCGGCGCCGGCTAGGATGATCAGGACCGTCGGGCCCATACCACCCCGGGCCTGAACAGATTCCTTGGAATGGCTAAGCGCCAGCAGGGAGAAAATGCCGCCTTCGCCGCGGTTGTCAGCCCGCATGATGTAGCCGATGTATTTGACGCACACCACCAGCACCAGCGCCCAGAACATGAGCGACAGGACGCCAAGCACGCCCACAGTCCGCTCGGCCGGGCTAATCTGCGCGAGGCACTCCTTCATCGTGTAGAGTGGGCTGGTGCCGATGTCGCCGAACACGACCCCGAGCGCGCCGATACACAGGCCGAGGCGGGCCTGCTGGGCCGGCGTGACGGCGGAATCGGGTGCACTCATGGGTCCGACCATTCTTGCAGGCTTTGCCGCCGCTCCAAGGTGATTCTTGCTGGCGTGCGAAATTGGTTGCATCTGCGTGCCGCGTTGACCTCACGGGTCTTCTGCGCTCCCGTGGTGCCCATGAGTTTCCCCTCCTGGCAGGTCGCCAAGAATTACACCGACATCCTTTACCACAAATCCGGCGGAATCGCGAAAGTCACGATCAACCGGCCCGCGAAGCGCAACGCCTTCCGGCCTGAAACCGTAGCGCAGATGTTCGACGCCTTCAGCGCTGCACGCGAGGACCCTGCCATCGGCGTCGTCCTACTCACAGGCGCCGGCCCGCACACCGACGGAAAATACGCTTTCTGTGCTGGCGGCGACCAAAGTGTGCGTGGCCATGCCGGCTACATCGGCGACGACGGCGTGCCGCGGCTCAATGTCCTCGATCTCCAAAAACTCATCCGCTCGATGCCCAAGGTAGTGATCGCGCTCGTGGCGGGTTACGCCATCGGCGGTGGTCACGTGCTCCACGTCGTGTGCGACCTCACCATCGCCGCGGACAACGCCGTCTTCGGGCAGGTGGGCCCGAAGATGGGAAGCTTCGACGCCGGTTTTGGCTCGAGTTATCTCTCGCGCGTCGTTGGCCAGAAGAAGGCGCGTGAAATCTGGTATCTCTGCCGGCAGTATGACGCCCGGCAGGCGCTCGCGATGGGCCTCGTCAACGCCGTGGTGCCGGTGGCCGAACTTGAGGCCGAAGGCGTGAAATGGGCGGGCGAGATACTAGAAAAAAGCCCGCTCGCGATCCGCCTGCTCAAAAGCGGCTTCAACGCCGAACTCGACGGCCAGGCCGGCATTCAGGAACTTGCTGGCAATGCCACGCTGCTCTACTACATGAGCGAGGAGGCGAAGGAGTTTCATTCCGCCCAGCGCGAGAAGCGAAGACCCGACGCGCGCAAATATCCGTGGCTGCCGTGACCGGAGGGTAGATCAAGAGGAGCGCTCGGGAGTGACTTCCATCAGCGCGGTTTCCTCGAGATAGTGACTCAGGTAACCGTAGGTGACATAGCCGTAGCCGCCGGCACCCCAACGTGGTCCCCACGAATTTTTGAAGATGAACACGGTGTCCTCGATGGCGCCGGTCTTGTTTTCATAACCTACAATCGCCACGCCATGACCGGGACCTCCCATCGGTTGCTGCCGACTGAGATAGCCGCTGCGCGATGCGCGCCAGTTGGGCCAGGCCAGGCCGGCGGGCACGGGAAAGCCCGCGTTGAGCGCCTGGATAAGATTGGCGAGGCGTGTTGCCGGGTCGCGGCCCGGCAGGGCGACGACGGAAACGCGGCGGTGGCGGCGCGCCTCTTCCACAATCTCAGGGGACGGATCGGCGACCGCCATGGTGCGCACGAAAGCGTAGGGCAGGCTCGACCGGAGGGGGATGCCGTAGGCGCGGATTGCTGCAACCACTTCACCCAAGCTGAACCCCTCGTCCGCCGGCTCCGGGATCTCTGGGGCTTCAGCTCCGGCGTCAGCCTGATCGACCGGCGGGCGCCGAGCGCGATGAAGCGTCTTGCAGGTGGCCCAGATCAGATATTCCTCGGAAAATTGGTCGGCGCGGCCGGTGAGCTGCGCACTCTGAAATTCCAGCGCGCTGACGATGGCAAACACCGCGCAGCTGGGGCGCGGACCCTGATTCAAGACGTTAAGCCCGAATTCCGCAAATACGGGTCGGAGATCGACAGAGGGGCGAATCTCCGGTTGTTGACCGAAACTCTGCAAGAGTTGGTCGAACGGGGAAATGCCGGTTTTTGGACCGGAACGTTTCACCGGTGCTCGCACTTGAGCGATATGGGCTTCCTTGAGCACCGCCGCCTCCACTGCCTCGACTGCTGGATTGTAGCTGAAGGCCGCCTGCAGTTCGGGTGGTAGGGCTCGCAAAGGAATCGAGGCCAAGCCGTCTGCGTGCGAGATCATGATGCTGTGGGCGGTGACGGTTCGGACCCGCACTTGCCGGTAAACCGTTTCACCAACGCGCAGCGTCTCGAAGGTGGCGCCGACGCCAAGGTGGGGCACCGTTGGTGGGACTGCGCTGGCGACCGGCACTGTCTCCGCGAAGAATGCGGCACATAGGCCGGCCACTAACCATGGCAGCAACCACCGGCGACTAGGGTGCGAGTTAGGCATGGTGATTTGAGCACCGAAGAGTGCACCGAATTTCATCGCCGTATCAAGCGACGAAGCGCGCCAAGAATCAGGCGGCTGCCGTGGCAGGATCCGCCTTACGGCCGCTCAACTATGCCGTGCGAAACGCAGCATCACTTGCCAAGGCTAGTGCGGAGGTCGGCGAGCTGGTTGGCGCTGCCGAGGAGCACGTTGCGGCTCGCGATGAACTTCGCATATTCTTCGATGAAGATCTTACCCGGCGGGCGGAAGTCGAACTCACCCGGCTTGTCGCGGAAGAACTCGCGGTGCACGCGCGTCCAGACGAGGCGGCCGTCGGTGTCGATATTGATCTTGGTGACGCCGAGCTTGGCGGCGGGCAGGTATTCGTTTACGTCGACGCCCATTGAGCCGGCGATCTTGCCGCCGGCGGCGTTGATGCGGGCGACCTCATCCTGCGGGACGCTGGAACTGCCGTGCATGACCAGCGGGAAGCCGGGGAGCCGGGCCTTGATCTTCTGGAGGACGTCGAAATGGAGCGACTGTTTGCCCTTGAACTTGAAGGCGCCGTGCGACGTGCCGATGGCGCACGCGAGGGAGTCGCAGGCACTGAGTTTCACAAATTTCTCGGCCTCGGCCGGGTCGGTGAGGCAGGCGTTGCCGGCCTCGACCTTGATGTCTTCCTCGACGCCGCCAAGCATGCCGAGCTCGGCCTCGACGGAGATGCCCTTGGCGTGGGCGCGGTCGGTGACGCGCTTGGTGATAGCGACGTTCTTTTCGAACGGGTCGTGTGACGCATCGATCATCACCGAGCTGTAGAAACCGGAGTCGATGCAGTCGTAGCAGGTCTCCTCGTCACCGTGGTCGAGGTGGACGGCAAAAATGCAGTCCGGGAAAATCTCGGCGGCGGCGCGGATGATGGCCTCGAGCATCTTCTTGTCGGTGTATTTGCGGGCACCCTTGGAAATCTGAATGATGAATGGCGCCTGCGACGCTATGGCGCCCTTGAAAAGGCCCATCGCCTGCTCGGCGTTGTTGATGTTGTAGGCGCCGACGGCGTATTTCCCGTAGGCGTGCTTGAAGAGTTGCGCAGTGGTGACGATCATAGGCGTGAAGGAGTTGAGACTACCGTGATGAGCGTAGCTTCCGGCGGGAAAGTGCCACAAGTGTTATTTCATTGGTGGTGTGTCTTAGCCAAGAAACGCCCACATGCCGCCAAACGATCGGTCAGCAAGCCGCTGGGCTGGCTCACCCGCCGCCGGGACCGGTCTTGGCCGGCGGTGGTGGCGTGGCCGCACCGCCCTGTCCCGGGTTGCCGCCACCAAACTGGGCGCGCATAGCTTTCGCGAGCTGGGCCTGCGCTGCCTGCTCCTGCTGGAGCTGGACCAAGGCGTCGAGTTGAGGCCCGGTGAGCACCCCCGAGGCCTGACTGACGACGGTATCGGTGATCTTGGCGCCGCCTCCCATCCCTGCGGGTCCGCCACCGGGCATCATGGCTGCGCGCAAGTTGCCGGCTCCATTGCCGCCCGCAGGAGCCGACGGACTGTTGGCGGCCAACAATGCCACCATCTGATCCGATTGGGTGGGCGTGAGTGGAGTGGGAGTGTAGCTGAGCCGTTGGTCGAGCTGGCTGACCGTATTACGCTGCGGGAGAGTCTGCTCGAAATTTTGGTATTGGGCATAGGCGGAGTCGCCAAGGGCCGCCTTAATCGAGCTGTTGATCTCGCCTTGCGCATCGGTCACCATCTGGCCAAAAGCCGTCGGGTCGGTCCGCGGGTTGATCCCCTGCGCCCGGGCGGCAGCGAGCACATCCATCATGGAGGTCTGTTTCTCCACCAGCAGGTTCTTGAATTGCGACAACTGCTCGGGCGTAAGGTTCATGCTCTTGAACAAAGACGCGTAGCGGGCGTCCAGTGCGCCCCGTTGCTGCAGGGCGACGAGCTTCTGCATCTCGGGTTTGTCCATCATGGCCATGAACTCGCCCGCCCGGTCTCCGCGCCGATTGCTGCGGGGGCCGGATTGTTCGGCCGCAGGCGTCGCAGAGCTCCGGTCCGGCGATCCGTCATGCTCCAGCTTGGCGAGCTGCTCCTCGATCGCCGCGCGGCGCTTATCGGCGTCCCAGAGCCGTTTTTGCCATTCGGCGCGCTCGTTGCCGGTCATGGCGGCGGCGCGCAGCGTGACCAATTCGTCGTATTGCAGCCACGCGAGCACGGCGCAGCCGAGCGTCGTCACGACCAGCGCGAGCAGCAGGTAGTCTTTTGGAGATTTCACTGAAGGGATGACGTAGCCTAGCCGGGAAGGTTACTCAAGCTCTGCGCGCCTCAGCCGCCACCGCTCAGCGCGGTGGGAACTCGAACTCCGTCTTCGTCCTGTTTTTCGAGAGTACGAGGAACGCGCTGAAGGGCGTGTTGCGCTTGGAGACGAAGCCCTCGATGAGGTTGGTGCGGCCGTTTTCGAGCAGGTTGTTCAGTTCGCCGAGGGAAATTTCCTTCTGGCAGACATGCCGTTTCATCGTGAAGACGACGCGGTTGTCCTGATCGGGCCGGCGGACGTAGTAGGAATCGCCGGCCTGGAGAATCTCACCCTTGAAAGCCTTGCTCTGGCCGAGCACTACTGCCTTCGAGAAATCGGGCGGCGTCTTCGGCTTGCGGGTGATGGGTTTGCCGTCCTTGTCGACCTTGGGCGCGCGGGGCGGGAACTCCCAGTTGAACTTCGGACCCTCGCGCTTGAGCACGGCGTCGAACGGCCGGCCCTTTTTAGAGATGAAGCCCTTGATGAGCTCGGTCTTGCCCTCGCCAACGAGTTGGATCGCGTAGTCGCGCGTAATGGCTTTCTGGCACATGAGCCGGCCGATGCGGAAGGTCTGCTTGAAACCCTCGCCGTCGCGCTCGCGCAGGATGTGGCTCGAGCCGACTTCGCACAATTGCGCGCCGGTCTTCGGGTCGGTCCAGTAGGGTTCGACGGTGCCGAGATCGACCTTGTCGCCGAAATCATACTCGGCCTTCCACTTGCCGGTCTCCTTGTCCTTCACGAGCCGGAGCAGCGCGGAGAACCGCATGCGCGTCTTGGCGGAGATGAAACCGTCGAGCGGGCCGACGGCGCCCTTGGTAACGAGTTCACGGACTTCGCTCTCCTCCATTTTCCGACTGCCAATGACCTTGTAGATCATGAATTCACCGTCCTGCGACTTGTAGCCGCGCATGGTTTCGCGTAGCGGGAGGCCGTCGGTAGGCGAGGAAATGTCGGTTACGCGGGCGATCGAGTCGTCCTCCTCAAACCCCTTCACGCGCTCGATGATCCCTTTCGTCTGCTCGACTACCTCGTCCATGAACTTTGGGCGGGGGAACTTCCCGTGTTCCATCTGGCGGAGCTTGAACTCCCACTCGCCGGTCATGGCCGGGCTGGTGAGCGCCTCGGCCTTCACGGCGCTGAGAAACTGGATGAGCTGCTCGGCCTTGGCGGTCGGGACGAGTTCGCGCTGGGCGCGCTCCATGTATTTCTGGTTGATGAGCCCGTCGATGGTGTCGGCGCGCGTGGCGGGGGTGCCGAGGCCGCGTTCCTTCATCGCCTCGGCGAGTTCCTCGTCCTCGACGAGTTTGCCGGCGCCCTCCATGGCGGAGAGGAGCGTGGCCTCGGTGTAGCGCGGCGGCGGCTTGGTCGTCTCGCTGTGTAGGATGGGATCGAGAGTCTGGGCTTTGGCGGGTTTGCCGTCGGCGTCGCTGAGGGCGGGCAGGGCCTTGGAGTCGGGCGAATCGTCGTCGATGGTGTTCTTGCCGTAAACCGCCAGCCAGCCGGGGACGGTGAGGACTTTGCCCTCGGTTTTGAAATCGTGGCCGGGCGCGACGGTGCTGGTGCGCGTGGTGATATCGAACTCCGCCGCCGGGTAGAAGGCAGCGACGAAACGCCGCGCGATCATGTCAAACACCTTGGCCTCCATCTCGTCGAGGTGCTTGGCTTCGTGCGTTGTGGGAATGATGGCAAAGTGGTCAGAGATCTGGGCGTTGTTGAAAATGCGCTTGTTTGGGCGCAGCCAGCCGGCGTCGAGCACCTTTTGCGCGTGGCCTGCGAGGTCGTGGTGCAGGTTCTTCAGCGTCTCGCGGCAGGTGGGAATGTAGTCCTCCGGCAGCGCGCGAGAGTCGGTGCGGGGGTAGGTGATCATCTTGTGCCGCTCGTAAAGCGCCTGCGCGATCTGGAGCGTGCGGCGGGCGGGCAGGCCGTAGCGGTTGTTTGCCTCGCGCTGCAGCGTGGTGAGATCGTAAAGGCGCGGCGCGGCCTGGGTGCTGGCCTTCCGCTCGTCGCGTACGGCGGCGGGCGGCTGCCCTTGGCAGGCGGCGAGCACCGCCTCGGCGACGACCTTTTCCCAAACGCGGTCGATGCGGTCATGCTCGTCGTTCTCCCCCTTCTTGAAATTAGCCCGCTGATAGACTCCCTCGTATTTCCCCTTGGCGATCGCGAACGTGGCGGTGACGCGCCAGTAACCGCGCGGCACAAAGTTCCGGATCTCCAGTTCGCGCGAATACACGATGGCGAGCGTGGGCGTCTGCACGCGGCCGACGGAGGCGACATTTCCGGCGCGGGAGCCAAACATACGCTTGGTGAGCGCGCGAGTGCCGTTGATGCCAATCAGCCAGTCGCTCTCGCTGCGACAGCGCGCGGCGTCGGCGAGGCCGGCCATCTGCTGGCCATCGCGCAGATTCTTAAACGCGTCCTGGATGCCCTCGGTGGTCATCGTCTGCATCCAGGCGCGCTTCACGGGCAACGCGCATTTCGTGAGTTGGTAGAGGTAGGCGAAAATCAACTCGCCCTCGCGCCCGGCGTCGCAGGCGTTGACGACTTGGGAAATATCCTTCCGGTGCAGCAGTTTTTTCAGCGCAGTGAAACGCTCCTTGGAATCCTCGACGGGCTTCAGGCCAAATTTCGCCGGGATGATGGGCAGCGTCTCGAGCCGCCAGAAGCCGTATTTTTTCTTGTCGATGTCCTCTGGCATCTCGAGCTCGACGATGTGGCCGAGCGCGTAGGAAATGACGAGGGTGTCGCTTTCGTAATGGTCGCCGTGCTTGGGAACTTTGCCGAGAGAACGCGCGAGGTCCGCAGCCACGGACGGCTTCTCGGCGATGATGAGAGACTTCATTGAGCCGCGAGGCGTTAGGCGGCGCCCGCGCCAATTTCAAGGCTTAGTTTTTTGAGGAGCACCAGAAATCGCCTGATTGCGCGTCAAAAAACCGACTCAGACGAACACCAGTTTTCGGCGGTGCGCTCAGCTCGCGAGCCTCGGCGTTTCGGCGAGCGCGGAGTCGAGCGAGGCAATCAGGTCGGCGATGGTGGTGTCGGTTTCGTCGCCCATGTTCGAGATGCGAAAAGTCTTACCCTTGAGTTTGCCGTAGCCGCCGTCGATCACGAGGGCGTGCTTTGTCTTCAGCGTCTTGTTCAGCGCTGCGAGGTCGTAGCCGAGGTTGTTGGCAAAGCAGTTGAGCGTGACGGAGCCATGGCGTTCCTCGGGGAAGAGCTGAAAACCACGGGCTAAGGCCCAGGCACGCACTGTGCGGTTGAGCCGGGCATGACGTTCGTAACGCGGCGCAAGGCCTTCGGTGCGGATGTCGTCAAGCTTCGACTGGAGCGCGTAGATGAGCGGGATGACGGGGGTGCTGGGCGTCATGCCGTTCTCGTGATTCCTCTGGAATTCGAGCAGGTCGAAATAGTAGCCGCGGTCAGGCGTGTCGGCGGCGCGGGCGAGCGCGCGTTTCGAGACGGAGAAAATCGACAGGCCGGGCGGCAGCGCGAGCGCCTTCTGCGAGCCGGTCAAAATGATGTCGATGCCTAGTTCGTCTTTCGGAATCGGCAGTGCGCTGAACGAGCTGACGGTGTCGACGATGGAGACCACCTCGGGAAACTCGCGGACGACGGCCATGATGGCGGCGAGGTCGCTCATGCAGCCGCAGGAAGTTTCGTTGTGGATGAGCGTGAGCGCGTCGTAGCCGCCGGTGGCGAGTTTGCGGCGGACGGCCTCGGGCTCGACGGGACGGCCCCAGTCGAAGCGGAGCGCGGTGGCGGCCTTGCCGCAGCGCAGGGCGACGTCGTGCCACTTGTCTGAAAAGGCGCCGTTCATGCAGACGAGCACCTTTCTCCGCACGACATTGCGGAGCGCGCCCTCCATCACGCCCCAGGCGCTGCTGGTGGAGAGATAGACGGGATCACGCGTGGCGAAAAGTTCCTGCAGGCCCGGTTGGAGGGACTGGTAGAGGGCGACAAAGTCGGAGCTGCGGTGGCCGATCATGGGCTGGGCCATGGCGCGCAGCGTTTTCTCGGAGACAGCTACGGGGCCGGGGATGAAAAGTTTGTAGCTCATGCAAAGGGCGTGGGATCGGAAAACAGTTTACGCCCGCGGTCGGGTCAACCTTCATCCGTGTCACCGCCATGCTGTCGTCTTGGATCAAGAAAAAGGTCAACGCCCTCGAACTCTACACGATCGACGTGATTCTGGGGCGGCGGGCGGACACGGGGGCGGCGGTGTATGGCGCGTTTCTACAGGCGCTGTCGTGGCTGTTCAGCGGCATCGTGCAGGCGCGGCTGTGGCTCTACCGCATGCGGATTTTTCACGACCAGCCGCTCGGCTGCCTAGTGGTGGTGGTGGGCAACCTGACGGTCGGCGGCACCGGCAAGACGCCCGTGGTGGAAAAGTTTGCGCGGGCGCTGCGCGACCGGGGGCGGAAGGTCGCGATCCTCAGTCGCGGCTACAAGAGCAAGGCTCCGCCGTTGTGGAAAAAGTTCTGGTATTGGCTCACGCACACCGAGGAGCCGCCGCCCCGGATCGTGAGCGATGGCACGCGCGTGCTGCT
Organism: uncultured Opitutia bacterium; assembly: GCA_903877135.1. Lineage (GTDB taxonomy): Bacteria > Verrucomicrobiota > Verrucomicrobiia > Opitutales > Opitutaceae > CAIRCN01. Next base: position 113,332 of record CAIRCN010000038.1, on the reverse strand, counting down.
CGACTCCGAGCAGGCGGGCGACGAGCCGTTCATGCTTGCGAGCAACCTGCCGGGGGTGATCGTGCTGGTGGACAAGAACCGCGTGAAGGCGGGCGCCTTCGCGATCAAAAAATTCGGCTGCGACACGCTCGTGCTCGACGACGGGTTCCAATACCTGCCGCTCAAGGGCCGGCTCAACCTGCTGCTCGTGGACAAGACGAATCCTTTCGGCAACGGCCACTTGCTCCCCCGCGGCATCCTGCGTGAGCCGATCAAGCATCTGCGCCGCGCCAGCTACGTGTTTCTCACCAAGTCTAACGGCCAGCGCGACCCCGAGCTTGAGGCGCTCATCCAGCGGCACAACCCCGGGGTCGACCTGATCGAGTGCGCGCACCGGCCGCAATACCTCCAGCGCTTCGGCGTCGCGCCGGAGGCGCCGGGCGCGCGGGAGCCGCTGGCGTTCCTGAAGGGACGCCGCGTGGTGGCGTTCAGCGGCATCGCGACGCCGGAAAGTTTCGAGAAATTCTTGCGCGACCTCGGCGCGCTGATCGTGGGCCGCGAGCGTTTTCTCGACCACTACCGTTATGCCGACGAGGACTTCGCGGCGCTGTTCGCTCTGGCGCAGGCCGAGCGGGCCGACTGCCTCATCACGACGGAAAAGGACGCGGTGCGCATTCCGACAAACCTTGCGCGGCCGCTGCCGCTGTTCCACCTGCGACTGGAAATCGACATCATTCACGGGGCGGCGGATTTCGACGAGGCGGTGGGGCGGATCTGTTTTCCGGAATCGAAACGTTAGCATTTTCCGGACACTATGCCCTTGCGGCGCGGGGGCCGGCGGGGGTTAGCTGAGGACAACATGATTACCGACCCACGGTTTACCCAACTGGCCGACGGCCTCACCGGATTCTCGACCGCGCTCAAGAAGGGCGAGCGCGTTCTGATTGACGCCTACGATGTGCCCGATGCGATTGTGATTGAACTCATTCGCTCGGCGCGACGGCGGGGTGCGCATCCTCTGGTGCAGATCCACCGGGCGCGGGTGACCCGCGAGCTGACGCTTGAGGCCGAGGAGGCGCAGTTTGCGCCGCATGCCGCCGTGGAACTTGCGCGAATGCAGAAGATGGACGCCTACATCGCCCTGCGCGGTGCGGACAATATTTTCGAGGCAAGCGATGTGCCGGCGGCGAAGGTGCAGTTGGTCAGCAAACTGATGAAGCCCGTGCAGGACTATCGCGTCGGCAAGACGAAATGGGTCGTGCTGCGCTGGCCGACGTCGGCGATGGCGCAGCAGGCAGGCATGAGCACGGAGGCGTTCGAGGAGTTTTATTTCAAGGTCTGCACGCTCGACTACAGCCGGCTGACGGCGGGGATGAGCGCGTTGAAAACGTTGATGGACCGGACCGACCGCGTGCACGTCAAGGGCCCGGGCACCGACCTGCAGTTCTCGATCAAGGGCATCCCGGCGTGCCCCTGCGGCGGACTGCGGAACATCCCTGATGGCGAGGTTTTCTCGTGTCCGGTGAAAGATTCGGTCGAGGGCGTGGTCCAATACAACGCGCCGACGGTCTATCTCGGCTCGTCGTTCGACAACATCCGTCTCGTTTTCAAGCAGGGCCGGGTGGTCGAGGCGACGTCGTCGAACACGAAGCGCCTGAACCAGATCCTCGATAGCGACGAGGGCGCGCGCTACATCGGCGAGTTCGCGATCGGCTTCAACCCGCACATCCTCGAGCCGATGCGCGACATCCTGTTTGACGAGAAGATCGCGGGTTCGTTTCACTTCACGCCGGGCCAGGCCTACGATGGGCACGGCAACGGCAATAAGTCCCAGGTGCACTGGGACATGGTCTGCATCCAACGCCCGGAGTATGGCGGCGGCGAAATCTGGTTCGACGGCAAGCTCGTCCGCAAGGACGGCCTCTTCGTGCCGAAGGCGCTGCACAAGCTGAACCCGGATTATCTGCTCAGCAAAGCATGATGCGCGACTTCATCCAGGCGTTGCCGAAGACGGAAACGCACCTGCACGTCGAGGGTGCGCTGCCGTATGAACTTCTGGTCGGATGGCGCCCCGAGTTGTATCTGCCCGATCCACCGTTTCGCCGCGGCGATTTCCGCTACCCGACGTTTCCGCATTTCGAGAGCACACTGCTTGACCACGCACTGCCGTGGTTCAACTCAGCGCAGCGTTATTACGAGGCAGCGAAGGTGATGTTCGCGAAACACGTCGCGCAGAACGTGCGCTACGTTGAGACGAGTTTCCACCTGCCGGTGACTAAGTTCATCAATGTGCCCGGCCCGGAGATCATCGCGGCCTTGCGTGCGGCGGTGCCGGCGGGGCTCGAGGTGCGGATTTTTAGCGGGATGCTGCGGAGCGACATCACGGGCGACCTGCGTCCGACGATCGACGAACTGCACACCTGGGAGGGGCTCGCGGGCGTGGACTTGCACGGGTTGGAGACGATGCCAACGGAGCGCGGCACGGCGGAGGTTTGGGCGCGGCTGCGGTCCGCCGGGAAGATCACCAAGTGCCACGCGGGCGAATTCGACGGTGCGGCGCGGGTGCGCGAGGCGATCGAGGTCCTCGGCGTCAACCGCGTGCAGCACGGCGTGCGGGCGATCGAGGATGCGGCGGTGCTGCGGCTCGCGGTGGAGCGGGGAGTGACGTTTGACGTCTGCCCGATCAGCAACGTCCGGCTGCAGGTCGTCCAGTCGTTGCGCGAGCATCCGATCCGTCGGCTCATGCAGGCGGGAGTGCGCTGTACAGTCAGCACCGACGATCCGCTGTGCTTCGCCAACACGGTCAACGAGGAATACGAGGCGCTGGCGGACGAACTGGCGTTCACCCGCGACGAGCTTGCGCAGGTCGCGGCCAACGGCTGGGCGGTGGCCGATGTGTCGGCCGCGACGCGCCGCGCGATGCTGACGGAAATCGAGCAACTGCGCGGTGCCGCGTGAGATGACGAGGCCGCTTGCCGTCGGAAGGGAGTGCGCGCAGGCTTTATTACACTCATGCAGACCACCTATGCGGTTCCTCCCGGCGTCCGCCATCCCCGCGCCGACAAGATTCTGGCGGCGGCGTTCAGCGAGCACAGCCGCGTGGCGTTTCACCGGGCGTTTGATGCGGGGCTTGTGAGTCGTGACGGTGTCGTGCTCGGGCGGGATTCGAGCATCACGGCGGGCGACGTTATCACGTTTTCGTTTCCCGACACGAAGCCGACGGAGCTGAAGGCGGTGGACATCCCGCTCGACGTGATTTTCGAGGACAAGCACCTGCTCGCGATCAACAAGACCGCCGGGATGATCGTGCATCCGGGCGCCGGCACTGGCGAGGACACGCTGGTGCATGCGTTGCTGGCGCATTGCCGGGGCGGCCTGAGCGGCGTCGGGGGCGTGGAACGGCCGGGCATCGTGCACCGGCTCGACCGCGAGACCTCGGGCATCATTCTGGTGGCCAAGACGGATCAGGCGCACCGCGGACTCGCGGAGCAGTTTTCCGAGCGGGCCTTGCAGAAGGAATACTTCGCTCTGGTCGCCGGCCCGCCCGTGCTGATGAGCGGCTCGGTGCGAAAGCCCATCGGCCGGAACAAGCAGCACCGGCACAAGATGGCGGTCGTCGAGGTGGAGCAGGGCGGCAAGGACGCCCACACCGACTGGGAGGTGGTCGAGAAATTCGGCAATGTGGCGGCGCTGGTGCGCTGCGCGATTCACACGGGCCGCACGCATCAGATTCGCGTGCACCTGAAGGCGCTCGGGCACAACTTGCTCGGCGATGAGGTATATGGGTGGAAGCCGATGCCGGCGCTGGCGGTGCAGCCGCCGCGGGTGATGTTGCACGCCGAGCATCTGGTGTTCACGCACCCGATCACAGGAAAAAAGATCGATCTGCGGGCGCCGGCACCGGCGGATTTTGCCGCGCAAATCGCGCAACTGCGCAAGGTCGCCGCGACCACGCTGCAGCAGGCGCGGCGCGCCGCCGCGGCGGCGAAACCGCGCCGCAAGGCGCTGCCGCCGCCGGCGCACGAGCACGAATCACGCGCCTGAGCCGTCCGAAGCAGGCTCGACGCCGGGAGCGGATCTGGGCATCTTCCCGGCATGGATGACCTGAAATCCGCGACGAGCGCCCTGATGCTGGACTGGGCCCGGTTGCTGGCGCCGCATTATGGGCCGACGGGCAGCATGGATCTCGATTTGCGCGACTGGCCGGGCGCGCAGGGGCCTTCGCATTACAACCAGTTCAGCCATCACGCGCTGCTGCTACTGGCCACCGGCCGCGTGCCGGGAGCGGAGCCCGCGGAGCGGGAGCGTTTTCTCAAACTGGCCCTGCACAACATCGATTACGCGCTGGCTGTGACGGCGAACGATTTTCATACGCCGCACTATTCGCGGGGCCGCGAGTGGGGCCGGCACATCGGCGAGTGGCAGAACTACTATTTGCTTTGCTCGCTGGAGCTGATGGAGGCGGACCAGCTGGGTTCCGCCGAGCTACGGCGGCGGTTGCGGGCCGCGATTGAGGGCGCGGTGGGCGTGCTGCAGAAGCGTTTTGCGGAGCGCTACCGGACGGCGCCGACGGAATTTCCGGGCAACCACGACGCGTGGCACGGGCTGCTGTTTTACCGGGCCGGACGTTTTTTCGCATTGCCGGAGTGGAGGGAATTTGCCCGCGAATTTTTCTCACGCTGCGTGCTGCCGTTTCAAACGGCCGACGGCTACTGGCCTGAAGGGCAGGGCATCGTGATCAACTACGCCATGGTGACGGCGCAGGCGGTTTCGCTCTACGCGGAACTGTCCGGCGACGAGGCGGCGCACGCGCAGATCGGTCGGTTTCTGGGATTCTACGAATACTCAAGCTTGCCGGACGGGACTACGGCGGTGGCGCTCGACGTGCGCATGCGCTATTATCCCGCGCCCTTCACTTTTTTCCCGCCCGGGTTCCTCGGCTGCGCGGAAGGCCGCGATTTGATGCTCGCTCGGATGGTGGCCGCTAGAACCTATTTCCGCAAAGCAGGTGTGCACGACAACGGCGCCCAGGGACTGGCTTTCTTCGGATCATTGGCAGAGTTTGCCTTTGCCAGTGACCGGCTGCCGCGCGCAATCACCATCACACGCCCCGCCACACTGCCCGCTGTCCGCCTAGTTCATGGGCCGTGGCGGGGCTATCTCGCCTGGCAACTGGTGCCGGAGCATCCGAGCCGTTTCATTCTCGATGTGCAGAATTTCGTCGAGCTGTGGCACCGCGATTCGGGCTATCTGGCCGGCACGGGCGGCAGCAAATACATGCCGCGTTTTTCCACCATCCGTCAGACCGACCATGGCCGGGCCTACGTGCCCGATCGCGCCGCTGTCGTCGCGCGAACCGGCGAGGCGGCGACGGTGGTCTATGGGTTCGGCGCCGACGAGATTGAGCTGACGCTGGGGTTTGAGGGAGACGTTTGCAGTGTGGTCGCGAGGCTGGCGAAAGCGGTTTCGGGCACCCGCTACGAGGCGGCGCTGATCCTGGCGTTCCAACCGGATGACTTGCTGCACAGCGACCAGGGCGACGAGAAGATCGAGACGAGTATGCTGATCCACCGGGAAGGCCGGCCGCGTCCGGTTCGGAATTTCGTCTGGCGAGGCCGCACCTGGCACGCCCCTGAAGGCGCGGTGCTCGATTATCCGGTCGTGCCGCACAATTCCTACACTCAGGACGGTCTGCCTTTGCCGCGTGATTACGTCGCGCGACTGAGTTTCCCAATTGGAGAATTTGCGCGAACGGTGGAGATAGCCTGACCGGGCGGGAAGCGTCAGGGGGCCAGTGCCTCGGCGGCGAGGCCCCAGCGCAGGTTGTAGAGCGAATTGCGGTAGGCGGCGAATTTGCCGAGCTGAGCAACAGCGATCAGGGTTGCGAGGGCGACGGGAAATACGTCGGCGCGCGGGGGCGGCAGACCTGGGACGCGCTTGCGGTCGGCGAGCGGTAGGGCGCCGAGTTCGGCCAACAGCATCTGCAACTGCACGACCGTGACAGTGGGGTCGGTGGCGTCGAGCGAACGGCCTGCTCGGGCTCCAAGGATGGCGCGCACGGTCGTGACAGTGCCGCCAGTGCCAACCGCCGAGGCGCCGGCGGGCAGCGAGAAGGCGAAGCCGCCTTCGCCGAACATGGTCTGCACATGCGCGGCGATAGCCACGGCAGCTTCGGCTAGAAACGGTTGGGCGGGATCGGGCACGAATTTTTCTGTCAGGCGCACGCAGCCGAGCTGGAGGCTGACAGCCTGCTGCATGCGCCGGCCGAGGAAGGCGAGGCACTCGAGGCTTCCGCCGCCGAGATCGAATACGTAAAAGTCGCCCAGGCTGCCTAGCGCCGAGTCGCAGGTGAGGCCGCGGCCGATGAGGTTGGCTTCCTCGTCGCCGGTAAGGATGCGGATCGTCTGGCCTGTGGCGGCACGGACTTTCTCGCGAAATTCTTTACCGTTGGCGGCGTCGCGCACGGCACTGGTGGCGACAAGTATGGTGCGTTGGGGCGAGTAAGGCGCCGCTTCGGCGAGTAGTTCGCGGATGGCGCCGAGGCCGCGCATCATATTTTCCGGCGCCAGTCGCGGCGCAGCCTCGCTGATGCCGGCGCTGATGCGGGCGTCGAGAGTGCGCGTCTTGCGCGAGATCAGGCCGCCGCTCGGGTGACGCGTGGCGATAAGCAGTTTGATCGAGTTGCTGCCGATATCGATGATGGCGACGGTGGGAGGAGGCATAGACGCCATGCAGCATGGACAGCGCCCGTCGGGCGTGAAGCGCAATCGGCGCAGGCGCGGCGCTGTAACCGAGCCGCCCGCGGATCAACCCCCGGTTTTCCCTGACGCGATCTTGGAGAAAAAGGCCATCGCCGCGTCCGAATAGTCGGCCTGTTTGGCGTGCAGATAATTGAAGATGAAAAGATCGTTTCCGATGATGACCATGCATTGCTCACTGACTAGAGCTCCGCTATTAAACGCACAGAAGTAACGGCGGCTTTCATGCCCAAGGATATTAATTGTTTCCTGGCTGATTAACCGTCCGCCGCTCGCGTGAAGCATGCCATTTTTCGCCTCGTCATAGGCGGCGGCGAGCCGGGCCTTGGTCACGGCAACCGGATTCAGAATTCGGGTGAATGCCAAAGCCTCATCTTGGGAAATGACACAAGTCGCCATCATTTCGACCATGTCGCCTTCCGGTTTTGGCGTTCTCGTCTCGGACAGCTCCGGTTTCGCCGGAAACTCAGTGCCTAGTTCCCAATCGTCGGGGCGGAAGAAAAACTTTTCTGCGCGCAAGGCCGTGGTCAGAAATAGGAGGGCGAGGAAGCAAAGGGTTTTCATGCGATATTGGCCTACGAGACATGGAACTGCGCTCCAGGTCCGTTTCGGTGGATATGCGCAGTTCCTAAATTGGAGCAGGTCAAGATGAGCTCGGATTGTCACGTCCGCATTTTAGGCAACGCCTTTGTATCACCTTGCTAGAGGGTTCCACCATTCGCCCGAAGCGGCTGCCGGTCGTCGTGGGTGCGGGACTCAGTGTCCTCCTTTGCCATGCTTGGCGCGGAAGCGGGCGAGTTCGGGATAGGCTTTGGTCGGGTCGCCGTAGATATTGCCGGCGTGGTCCTTGCCGCGGGCGAGGTAGATGTTGTGGTAGGTGCCAACGAGTTCGTGGTTCTCGCGGACGCGCGTGCTGATGTAGCGCATGGTGTAGCCGCAGCGGCGGATGCTGGAGGTATTGGGCTCGCTGCCGTGGATGATGCGCCCGTCATGTAGGCTGCACTGATTGGGCTCGAGCTCGATGGCCAGGGCCCGGCTGGGATCGCGCTGGGCGGCCTGGATCTCGTCGGGGAAAACCGCCTCGCCGGGCTTCAGGTCATCGTAGTCGGAAAAACCGAGCTTGCCGGTGTTGTGCGTGCGGGGGATGACGTTCATGCAGCCGTTCAGCTTGGTGGACGGATCGATCGCGAGCCACACGGTGACGACCTCCATGGGGGAGATCATTGTTTTCCAGTAATGCGAGTCCTCGTGCCACGGCACGCGCTTGCCGTTGCCGCGGGGCTTGCAGATGAAGTGGCTTGAAAACAGGGCGATGTCGGGGCCGAGGATGGGCTCGACGAGATCGAGCACCTCGTCGGCGAAAAGCCATTGGAAGAGCTCAGGATACTGGAAGTGGGGCACATCCATCAACTCGGGGCGAACGTCGGTCGCGATGTTGTCGAGGATGTTCTCGAAGCAACTCTTGAGCCCGGCGAACTTGACCGGCGAAAAGAGCGGCTCGCGGAAGATGTGATAGCCGTCCAGGCGGTATTTCGCGACTTGGTCGGGCGTGAGGCGGTGGTGGGCGGTGGGCGAGGAGGTGGTGGCAACCATGCTTGTGTTATACCAGCATGCGCGGCGAAAATCTTGCCATAAAAGCGCAATTTGTTGTGTTATATTGCTCTCATGCCAACCGCCTGTGCTCATTTCAAGCTCGCCGACTTTGTGCGCCCAGGTGAGTGCTACCATTTTGCCAGGATGGAGCTATCGGAGGACAATGCCGCCCGTTACCACGATCATGACTATCACGAGGTGTTCTGGGTGGAGCGCGGGCGCGGCGAACATCGGTTCAACGGGCAGGTGCTTGCGCTCGAAGCCGGTTCGCTGCATTTGATCCGCCCCACAGACCGTCATCGCGTGCAGGGGGAAGCGGCGACGCCGCTCATCATCGTCAACGTCGCATTTCCCAGCCGGTCGTGGGTGGAGGTGCGCAAGAGGTATTTCCCCAAGGAGCCGGACTGGTTTGAGCAACCGTCGGCCCGACGCGTCTGGCCCGCCGATGCACGTGCCCAGACGATGCTGACGCATTGGGCGGAGCGGTTGGCTACGCCGGGGCGTCCGCGCGTGGCGCTGGATGGTTTTCTCATGGAATTGCCACAGCTCCGTCACGAACGGGCGTCGGAGGGCGGTAACCCGATGCCGGAGTGGCTGGCGCACGCACGCCGGCAGATTGCGCAGTCGGAGCATTTCTCTGGTGGGACTCCGGCGCTGGCCCGTCTGGCCGGTCGCAGTCCGTCGCATGTCGCCCGCGCGACCGTGCGCTGGCTCCGCCAGACACCGACCGAACTCGTCAACCGCGCCCGGATGGACTTTAGCGCCCAGCAACTAACCGCCACGGAGCGGCCCATCCTCGAAATCGCCCTCGATTGCGGGCTGACGAACCTGTCGCATTTCTACGCGCTGTTTCGCCAGCGGTTTGGCGTGAGTCCGCAACGCTACCGGCGGCGGTTTCGGCGGATCGTGTGAACGAAAAGACGCGGAGCGTATGCAAGCGGACTGCCTACAGGGCGCGGCGCGGTCGGCTCAGAATTTCAGATGTTTGACGGTGAGGCCATTGTTGATGAGTTGCTTCAGCGAGGCGATGCCGATCTTCAGGTGGTCGTTGACGTAGGCCTCGTCGACCTGCTTGTCGCTCTCGGCAGTCTTGATGCCCTCCGGTGTCATCGGTTGGTCAGAGACAAGGAGCAGCGCGCCGGTCACGATTTCGTTGTAGAAGCCGGTGATGAAAATCGTCGCAGTCTCCATGTCGATCGCCATGGCGCGGATTTTCTTAAGATACTTCCGGAAGGTTTCGTCATGTTCCCAGACGCGGCGGTTAGTAGTGTAAACGGTGCCGGTCCAGTAATCGCGGGAGAAATCGCGGATTGTGGTGGAGATGGCCTTCTGGAGGGCGAACGCCGGGAGCGACGGGACCTCGGGCGGGAAATAGTCGTTGCTAGTGCCCTCGCCGCGGATGGCGGCGATGGGAAGAATGAGGTCGCCGAGCTCGGCGCGGTGTTTGAGGCCGCCGCATTTGCCAAGAAAGAGCACCGCTTTGGGTTTGATGGCGCTGAGGAGGTCCATCACGGTGGCGGCGGTGGCGCTGCCCATGCCGAAGTTTATAATCGTGATGTCCCCTGCGGTGGCGTTGGGCATCGGCTTGTCCTTGCCGCGGACGGGCACGCGATGCCACTGTGCAAAGAGCTGCACGTAGCGGTCGAAGTTGGTGAGCAGGATGTATTCGCCGAATTCCTTGAGCGGCACGCCCGTGTAGCGGGGCAGCCAGTTGGCGACTATGTCACTACGGGATTTCATGCCATCGTTATGACGGGACTGCGCCGCGAATACAGCCGAATTGTGCGCCGGGCCTAGTTCGGGCGCAGAGGATGGTGTTGATGGCACCGCACGTGCAGCAGGCTTCGCCAGTGCCGCAGACAAGGGGAGCATTTTCTGCCTTCCGGCAGTTGAGCACTTCACCGGGATGCGGGCCGAGTAAATTGCCGCCTTCGCGGGCGTTGGCAAAATCGCGCAGGGGCATATTGCCGAGAACAACCTGCCACTGCTCGTTCAAAATCGTCACGAAGTCCGAGATGCCGTCGAGCAAGGCGCCGGGACCAGCCAAGTCGCCTGGGTCGTGGTTTGCTGGAGAATCAGATCTGGAAGCGCTGCCCGGCTGGCGCGTGGAAGGTCTTCGGGGCCTCTGGTGCCTAAAGGTACATGGTCAGGAAGGGGCGCACGGAATCTGTGTGAAACTATAATCTTTCGCGTCACTTCAACGGGCAAATACTGTGCAATTCAGTGGTCGACGCGGCTTGCGCGCCGCCCGCGGGTCCGTCATCACCGCGGCAAGAATGACCGTTGGCGTCCATCCTCTGGCCGGCTTTGACAAGCTGCTGCACTATCGCGTGCCCGAAACCATGCGCAGTGCTGTTGCCGTGGGTTCTCTGGTGCGCGTGCCGGTCCTCAACACGATGCGTCTGGGCATTGTTGGCGAGATCGGCGCGCCGCGCGATTTTCCCCTCGATAAACTCAAGTCCATCGCCCAAGTCGTGCACCCGTTTCCGGCGTTTCCGCCTGACCTGTTCGGCCTGGCGCGCTGGATGGCCACCTACTATGCCTGCGGACTCGATAGCATCATCGAGTCGATGCTGCCTGCCGCGGTCCGCCACGGCGCGGTGGTGAAACAGGAAAAGCTGCTGACGGTGGTGCGCCGACTCACGCCCGATGAACTCGCTGTGCTCACGAAACGCGCGCCGCAGCAGGCCCGGCTCTACACGTTTTTGGCGCAGCAATTTCGTCCGCAACCAAAGTCGCTCGTGCTCGCCCGGCTGGAGCAGACCGCGGCCGTTGCTGCCGCCCTGGTTAAACGGGGTGTGCTGGGCGAGGAGGCCCGTCGCGTCGAGCGCGTGGCCTACGCCGATGACTTTGCGCACGGCGAGCTGGTCGCCTCGCAGCCTCATGCGCCGAACGCCGAACAGGCGGCGGCGGTCGCCGCGCTCGATGCCAGCCTCGCGGCGGGAAGGTTCGAGGTCTCACTGCTTCATGGTATCACCGGCTCGGGCAAGACGGAGGTTTACCTGCGCGCCGTCGACACGGCGCTGAAGGCGGGCGGCGGCGTGATTTTCCTCGTGCCAGAGGTGGCGCTGACGCCGCAGACCGTCGCCCGACTGCGATCGCGGCTCGAGGCGATAGCGCCCGGGCACCGTTGCGTCGTCTGGCACAGCCACCTCAGCGAGGGCGAGCGGTTCGACGGCTGGCTGGCGCTCGCGACAGGTGAGGCGCGGGTGGTGGTCGGCGCGCGCTCGGCGATCTTCGCGCCCGTGGCCAATCTCCGGCTCATCGTCGTCGATGAGGAGCACGAGCCGGCTTACAAACAGGACGAGACGCCGCGCTACCACGGCCGCGATGTCGCCGTCTATCGCGCCAAACTCGCCGGTGCCGTCTGCCTGCTGGGCTCGGCCACACCTTCGCTGGAGAGTTTCGCCAACGCGCAGGCGGGAAAATACCGGCTGCTCGAACTCAGGGAGCGGGTGGACGCCCGCAAGCTTCCGCACATCGACATCGTCGATTTACGCATCGAGGCGATGCGGCAGCGCGGCCTCACGGCGCTTTCGCGCAAGCTCGTCGACGCCATGCAGGCCCGCTTCGAGCGGCGCGAACAGACGATTCTGTTCATCAACCGCCGCGGCTACTCCACGTCCATGCTCTGCACCAAGTGCGGACACGTCGAGGAGTGCGCGCATTGCAGCATCGCGCTGACCTATCACCGCGCTGACGAGACGCTGCGCTGCCACCTCTGTGGCGGCCAGAAAGCGGCGCCGGCGCGTTGCCCGAAATGCGGCGCGCCAGATATCCGTTGGAAAGGCCTTGGCACGCAGCGGGTCGAGGAAGCGGTGCGGCGGGTGCTGCCCCGGGCGCGGATCGAGCGGATGGACACCGACGCGATGGCCAAGAAAAATCGCTTCCGCGAAGTGCTCTCGCAGTTTCGCGCCGGCAAGATCGACGTGCTCGTCGGCACGCAGATGATCGGCAAGGGACTCGACTTCCCGAATGTGACGCTCGTCGGCCTGATCGACGCGGACATTTCCATGCACATCCCGGATTTCCGCGCCAACGAGCGGACCTTCCAGTTGCTCGTGCAGGTCGCCGGCCGGGCCGGACGCGGCGACACGGCGGGTGAGGTGATCGTGCAGACGTTCAACCCGCAGGCCGAGGCGATTCAGTTCTCGCGCCATGCCGACTATGCTGGCTTCTCCGCGGCCGAGTTGAAAATCCGCCGCGATTTTCGCTACCCGCCGTTCCGCCACCTGATCCATCACCTCTTCCGCGGCCCCAATCCCGAGAAGCTGAAATTCTTCGCCGAGCAATGGGCGAAACTCGTCGAGAAAGAACTCGGCAGCCGCGTGGAGCTGCGCGGTCCGTCGGCTTCGCCGATCGAGAAGATCAAGGATGAATACCGCTGGCAGTTGTGGTATTTCACCAACTCCGTCACGAAGGTGGTGCCCGATCTCGTCCGGCTCCGCGCCGGCTTTGCCTGGCCCGACGATATCACGCAGGTCTTCGACGTCGATCCGATGAATCTGGTGTGAAGGGAAAAGAACGCCTTCGGTAAATAAGCAGGCATTGTGTCCGCTGCCAGATGCCTTGCTATCCGCGACCGGCCAGCCTAATTTCATGGCGGTCAACCATTCACGAATTATTTATTCGGATTTCACTGTGAAAACCATCGTCATCGCCATCGGCGGCAATTCGCTGATCAAGGACGCGCAACACATGAGTGTGCCCGACCAGTATGCCTCCGTGGTGGAGACGGTGCGCCATATCACCGACCTTCTCGCACGCGGCCATCATGCCGTCATCACCCACGGGAATGGACCGCAGGTGGGCTTCATCCTGCTGCGGAGTGAACACGCGCGCGCCGTCATGCATCAGGTGCCGCTCGACTCCATCGTGGCCGATACGCAAGGCGCGCTCGGCTATCAACTGCAGCAGGCGCTGGAAAACGAGTTCGGCCGGCGCAAGCTGACCACTGCCGTCGCCACAGTGGTGACGCAGGCGCTGGTGGACCGCAACGATCCGGCCTTTGCCAAACCGAGCAAACCAATCGGCCAGTTTTACACCCGCGAAGAGGCGGAGGATCGGATGCGCGTCGAGAAGTGGGCGATGGTTGAGGATGCCGGACGCGGCTGGCGGCGCGTCGTCGCCTCACCGAAACCCGTTCGCATCGTCGAAGCCGAGGTGGTCGGGCATCTGGTCAAACACGGTTACGTCGTCATCGCTGGCGGTGGCGGTGGAATTCCCGTCGTGGCTGATGCCGATGGCAGTTTGCACGGCGTGGCGGCGGTGATTGACAAGGATCTGGCCTCTGCGGTGCTGGCCAAGCAGATCGGGGCGGACGTGCTCGTCATCTCAACCGGCGTCGAGAAGGTCTGTTTGAATTTTGGCAAACCCAATCAGCGCGTGTTAGACTCGATGACGGTGGCCGAGGCCCGGCAATACATTGCCGATGGTCATTTTCACCCCGGCTCCATGCTGCCGAAGGTTGAAGCCTGCGTGCGTTTCATCGAGCAAGGCGGGAGCGTCGCCGTTATCACCTGTCCGGAAAAACTCTCTGCCGCGCTGGACGGACACACTGGCACGAGGGTGGTGCCCTAGTCTGGTGGAGCCTGCGAGGAGCTTTAAGGAAACGCTGATTAAGTCCTCGGTCTTCGATTAATTGCAGACGGCGAGCGGGGATTAGCCAAACAGCCTGGCATGAACCAGCAGACCAGTTATGCCCAGGCCGAGTTTGCGGGGCAGAAGAAGCGCACCCGGCGCGAGCAGTTTCCCGGGCGCATGGCGGCAGTCCTCCCGTGGGCCAAGCTGCTAGCCGTCATCGCGCCGTATTAGCCCAAGGGGGCGCGCGGCCGCCCGCCCCTTGGGCGGGAGCGGAGGCGGTGGGTCTATGGCCTCCAGCAATGGGAGGGCCTGGCCGACGAAGCCCTCGCAGACGCCCTCGACGACAGCCAGGCCCTGCGCCGCTGCACCCGGATAGACCTGACCGCGCGCGGCCTGCTGCTGCGCGAAGGCCCCTTGGTGGACGCCACGCTGATCGCCGCGCCGCCCTCGCCCAAGCATCAGGCCCGGCAACGCGACCCGGCAATGCCCCCGACCAAGAAAGGCCCCCAAGGGTCTTTCAGAGAGCGGGGCGCTGGTCCGCAAGATCGCCTGGCCGATCGCGGGCAAATGCGGGTTGAGCAAAGCCATGGCCAAAGGGGTGAAAAAGGCGGCCCGCCAGGCGGTGGAAAACGCGAAGGCGTCCGGGCGGGCCTTTGGCGAACATCCCTGCCACCTCGTGCAGAATATATTCCGGCATCGCAAGTGCGGTATCGGGGACGGGCGAAGAACCGTCATCCGCGCTACACGCGCTTCGGGCTGGCAAACGGGGTGAACGGAGCGCGGGCGCGGGCCGCGGCGTGAAAAAACGGGCCGGGCGCCGCCCAGCCGGATCGAAAAAGGAGGCAAACGACCCCGACCGGACCGACGGCTCCTACAAACTGGAGATTCCAGCCGTCCCGCTCCGGAGCAAAACCTCCGCAATCCGACCCGCAGCAACCGGAAATTGAAAAACCGCTTTGTTCAGCGCTTCCCTAATCGAACAGAGCACCCTGGCGGCGATTTCACGGCTGCTGCCAGCACCAGTGCCAAGGTTCGAACGCGATGCCATACGGATTGCATCGCGGGTAGGTGAGGGTGAAGCCGAAGCGGCTGGCGTGCTGTGTCAGCCAGCCATAGGCCGGCGTCAGCGCGAAGGATTCCTCGAGCGTCAATTCTCCGGGCGAGCCCACGTCGAGGGCGCGGCCGGTGTGGTGTTCGCTGTATCCGGGGGCGGCGACCAGCCGGAGAATCGCATCCGGCGCCTGGCCGGCGGCCAGTTTGGCGCGGATGATCTCGGCCTGGCGGGCCACGCTGCGAAAGCCGGAGATGAGGAGCAGCACGAGGTTCGCCTGCGTCGCCGCCGCGTGCAACTCGCGCCAAGCGGCCGCCGCAGCGGGTATCAGGCACACGTCGCGTCCCTCGGGACTGGTGCCGACGCTCACGACCTCCGTGGCTTCGGACTGTAGCGGCAGTCCGCGTCGCGCCGCGTAGTCGGCCGGGATGCCGAGCTCGCGGCCGAGCGCGGCGATGCGCTGGACGTAAACCAGGTCGACGTCAGGCGCGGTTTTCATGCGAATCAGGCCGGCGAAAACTCGCGCACATGTAGGGCGCGCGCCTGGGCCAGCTCGGCGGCGGTAAACGGCGCGGCGTCGGAGGCGGCGGCGCAGTCGAGGATTTCCTCCAGCCGGCGTGAGCCGGCGAGGACGAGCGACACCTGCGGCTGGTCGAGCACCCAGCGCATCGCGGCCTGCGCGAGCGAGCCGATGTCGCGGCGCACGAGCAGCGCCTTGTAACACTCCGCCGTCGCGACGCGCTCGGCGATTTCCTCGCGGGGATAGCGCGCGTTGAGCGAACCGGCGGGAAACACGATGTCCTTGGTGAACGTGCCGCCGAGGAAACCGTTGGCGAGCGACTCGCGGGCGACGACGCCGATGCCGGCGGCACCGAGGTCACGGATGAGCGGCTCCGTCTCGCGGTTCATCAGGCTGTAAACGACCTGGATGACGTCGATTTTTCGCTCGGCCGCCCAGTCGCGCGCGGCTTGCTGCGTCTCGGCGAACCACGAGATCGAGTGCCCGACGAAGCGGACCTTGCCGGACTGTTTCAGGTTCGCGAGCGCGGCCCAGATGTCGTCGTGAATCTGGTCGCGGCTCTGCGGCGAGTGGAAAAACAGCACGTCGAGCCGGTCGGTGCCGAGGCGGCGCAGGCTGTCCTCGACCGACTGCGTGACGCCGGCGGCGTGAAAAAAGGTGTTCTGGTGGCCGCGGGTCGGGTAGCGGCCGAACTTGGTGGCGAGCGCGACGCGGTCGCGGTCGGCGCCGAGCGCTTGGCCGAGCACTTTTTCCGCAATGCCGTCCTCCTCCGGCGTGCCGTAGAGCGGCGCGGTGTCGAAGAAGTTGATGCCGGCGTCGAGGGCGCCGCGGATGGCGCGGCGGGCGTCGCCGGCGCCGACGCTGCCGTAAACCGGCGAGCCGAGCGCCCAGGTGCCGAGGCTGACTTCGCTAACGCGGAAGCCGGTGCGGCCAAGAGTGCGGTATTTCATGCGGGAGATGGAGGTGTGCGCGCTGTGGCGACGAGTTTGGCGGCGGTGGCCACGAACGCGGCGGTGTAGAGCCGGCCTTTGACGGCGGAAGCTTCGCGTGGGTCAGGCCCCCACACGGCGTCCTGCTCCAGCGTCGGCACCCGGTCGGCGGGCAGCCGCGCGAGATCGACGCACTCGGGGTGCGAGTGCAGAAGGAACGAGATTTCGCCGAACGCGGCGTGGTTCACCTTGACAAGATCGGGCGGGAGCAGGTCGCACTCGGAGGTGACGATAGCGTGGGTCGCGGACTGGCGCGCGTTGAACTGGCGCGCCTCGTCCTTGACGATGTCGTAGTGGGGCTGGCCGACATGGCCGCAGAGGACGAACACGACGCGGAACCGCTCGTCGGCCAACTGGTCGAGATGTTCGCGGGCGAGCGCGCGCAAGGTCTCCTCGGAAAAATTCAGCGAATGGCGCCGGTGGGACAGGTCGCGCAGCGTCTTAATGGTGTTGGCGGCGACATAGAGCGGCGGCAGCACGAGGCCGCCGGCGGCCTGGGCGAGCGCGGCGCAGAGCGCGTGGGCCTTGAGGCCGTCGAGGCCGATGGCGGCGTGTTGCCCGTGATACTCCAGTGCGCCCCACGGCAGGTAGGCGACGGGATGCCGGGCGCAGATCGCCTCGATCTCCGCGGGCAGCAGGCGCTCGTAATGGCCCCAGGCGGGCGTGGGAGACGGTTGGGTCATGACAGAAGCCGCCACCATGCCGGCCCGAGTTGGTCCGCCAAGGAAATATTGCAGCGGCAACGGGAAGAGAACACGGTTTGCTTTTTCACGAGGGTTGAACGTCCGTTCGCCCCGAACCACCTCCCGGTTCTCCACAGAGTCAAACCCTCAACCCAAATAGAATACCATGGCTACGTTTGTCCCCCTCATCAGTTCCGGTGTTGCCGGTCCGCTCGGCGTGCTCCATCTGCCCCGTCTTTGGCAAAAAGCCTCGCTCGAGGCCTGCGGCAAGCTCGATGCGCGCTATCCCGGCGCCGGCAAAGGCTACGACCAGATGACCATCGATGCGCTCGGCCTCAAGCGCGCCGACGTGCTCGCCTACATCAAGAAAAACCGCCCGACGTATCCGCAGTTCGAGGCGTGGATCAAAAAGCAGCAGGGCGTGAAGCTCGACGCCAAGACGATCGAGAAGCACAACGCGTCGGTGCGCGGCTACAACCACGATGCCGCCACGCGCCAGGGCATCCTCGCCGCCAATGGCATCAAGGACGACGGCACGGTCCTCGATGCGGTGCGGCTCAACGACCTCGACAGCTGGCTCGAATTCCACGAGGCCGAGCTGAAGTAAGTCCGCCGAGTTTTTTCACCCAGCGCCGCCGGTCTCAGACGGGCGGCGTTTTTATTTTGGCGAATCAGCCGCCGTGTTCGGCGAGCCAGCGTTCGGTCTCGATTGCGGCGGCGCAACCCATGCCGGCGGCGGTGATCGCCTGCCGGTAGGCGTGGTCGGCGCAGTCGCCGGCGACGTAAACGCCGGGCACCTTGGTGCGGATCTGCGAGCCGGCGACGGGTGTGAAATAGCCGGCCTCATCGACATCGAGCGTGCGGGCGAAGGCCTCGGTGTTGGGGCGGTGGCCGATGGCGACGAAGACGCCCTTCACCGGCAGCACCGACTCCGCGCCGGTCTTTAGGTTCTTGACGCGCAGACCGCTGACGGCGCCCGCCTCGACGCCCTCGACGGCGACGGGCACGCTGTCCCAGACGCACTGGATTTTTTCGTGCGTAGTGGCACGATCGGCCATGATCTTCGAGGCGCGCAGCGAATCGCGGCGGTGGACCAGGTAAACTTTGCTGGCGAAACGCGTGAGGAAGAGCGCCTCCTCCGCAGCGCTGTCGCCGCCGCCGATGACGGCGACGTCCATCTTGCGGTAGAAGGCGCCGTCGCAGGTCGCGCAGGTGGTCACGCCTTTGCCACCGTAGAGTTCCTTTTCGCCGGGGATGCCGGTCATGCGCGGCGAGGCACCAGTGGCAACGATGACGGCGCGCGCGAGGATCACGCGGTCGCCAGCGATGAGCTTGCGCGGCTGGCTGGTGAAATCGACGTCGGTGACGAGCAGTTGCTCGAAGCGCGTGCCAAACTTGGTGGCCTGTTGGCGCAGGTTGTCCATGAGTTGGTAGCCGTCGACGCCCTCGGGGAAGCCTGGAAAATTTTCGACCTCACTGGTCGTCGTGAGCTGGCCACCAGGGAGCGGGCCCTCGAGCACGAGCGGGTTGAGGTTGGCGCGTCCGGTGTAGATCGCGGCGGTGAGGCCGGCGCAACCGGTGCCAATAATGACGACGTTTTCGATATGGGATGACATGGGAAATTCTTTCAAAACAGAGCCACGCAAAACACGAAGTGCAACAATGGAGATGCAAACCTTTGGTTAAAGTTCCAAAAACATCGACGGCCCGAGCTTCGTGGCGCTTGCGCCAGTCGAAGTGTGCGGAGAGGGTGGCGGCGTTGTGAAATCGCCGGCCAAACATCCGAAGGCAGAGAGTGGGCCCGATCCTCTTTTGGATCCGGCCCGCTGGCTGCCGACGACGCGCGATGAGATCGCGGCGCGCGGATGGGATTACGTGGATGTGATCATCGTGTCGGGCGACGCCTATGTGGACCACCCGGCGTTTGGCACGGCGGTGGTGGGGCGGCTGATCGAGAGCGAGGGCCTGCGCGTCGCGATCGTGCCGCAGCCGAACTGGCGCGACGACCTGCGCGATTTCAAGAAGCTCGGCACGCCTCGGCTCTGCTTCGGCGTGACCTCGGGTTGCATGGACTCGATGGTCAACCGCTACACGGCGGCGAAGAAACCGCGCAGCGAGGATGCCTACACGCCGGGCGGCGAACACGGCTTCCGCCCGGACTACGCGACCACGGTTTACACGCGGATTCTAAAGCAGCTTTTCCCCGAGGTGCCGGTGCTGATCGGCGGCATCGAGGCGAGCCTGCGACGCGTGACGCACTACGACTACTGGTCCGACACGATCAAGCCGGGCATCTTGGCCGAAAGCGGAGCGGACCTGCTCGTCTATGGCATGGGCGAGCTGCCGTTGCTATCGATCCTGCGGCTGCTCAAGCGCGGCGTGCCGTTCGCGTCGCTCACGACGATCGCTCAGACGGCGGTGCTGCTGCCGCCGGGCGCGACGCTGCCGAAGAACCAGCATTGGGAGGACTTCGCGCTGCACTCGCACGAGGCATGTCTCGCTGACCGCGGGCTCTACGCGGGCAATTTCAAGCACATCGAGACGGAGTCGAACCGCGTGAAGGCGCGGCGGCTGTTGCAGTTGACGGGGGACCGGATGCTGGTGGTGAACCCGCCGTTTCCGACGATGAGCGAGGGGCAGATCGACTCGAGTTTCGCCCTGCCTTACACGCGCCTGCCGCATCCGCGCTACCGCAAGCGCGGGCCGATTCCAGCCTACGAGATGATCAAGCACTCGATCAACATGCACCGCGGGTGTTTTGGCGGGTGTAGCTTCTGCACGATCTCGGCGCACCAGGGAAAGTTCGTCTCCAGCCGGAGCAAGGAGAGCATTTTGAAGGAGGTGGAGTCGATTAAGGCAATGCCCGACTTCCATGGCACTATTACCGACCTCGGCGGGCCGTCGGCCAACATGTATAAGATGAAGGGCATCGAGCAGTGGATCTGCGACGAGTGCGTGCGGCCGAGTTGCATCTGGCCGGGTGTCTGCCGCAACCTCGACACCGATCACACGCCACTGCTCGGTATCTACCGGGCGGTTCGCGAGTCGCCGGGAGTGAAACACGCCTTCGTCACGAGCGGAATCCGCTACGATCTGTTCCTCCACGACCTCGCGGAGCCGCAGGCGAAAGCGAGCCATGAGCGCTACATCGGCGAACTCGTCGAGCACCATGTCTCGGGCCGGCTCAAGGTCGCGCCCGAGCACACTTCGGACGCGGTGCTGCGGGTGATGCGCAAGCCGTCGTTCAGCTATTTTCACCGGTTCAAGGCGAAGTTCGACGCGGCGAAGGAGCGGCTCGGCAAGGCGCAGTTGCAGATCATCCCGTATTTCATCAGCTCGCATCCGGGCTCGAAGCCGGAGGACATGGCCGATCTCGCGGTGCAGACCAAGGAACTCGGCTTCAAGCTGGAGCAGGTGCAGGACTTCACGCCGACGCCGATGACGGTCGCGACGGAAATATACGCGACCGGCGTGCACCCCTACGACGGGAAGCCGGTGTGTGTCGCGCGCACGCCGGAGGAGAAGCAGGCGCAGCGGAACTTTTTCTTCTGGCACAAGCCCGAGATGCGCGGCGCGCTGCGGGCGACGATGCGCAAACTCGGGCTCAATGCCGCCGCCGCGAAGTTGCTCGGCGGGCCGGCGCCCAAAGGCGCAGACCGCGCCCTGGGTGGCAGCGGCGGACCCACGCCGCGCGCGGCAAAACCGTGGTTTGGCCAAGGCAAACGCCACCGATGAACGCACCGGAGAATAACGCCGCCGCGCTGCATGCGCGGCTGTTCACCCTCGACACGCACAGCGACACGCCGACGGCGGGTTTCCTGCGCGCGGGCTGGGATTTTGGCGCCCGGCACTCGTATGCGGACGATCACTCGCAGGTCGACCTGCCGCGGATGCGCGGCGCGGTGGACGCGATGGTGTTCGCCGTCTACGTGGGCCAGATGAGCCGGACGCCGGAGGGATGGCGGGCGGCGCACGAGCGGGCGCTGCGGTGCTTCGAGCGGACGCAGGCGGTGCTGCAGGAGCACCGGGGCGAGTGCGGGCTGGCGCTGACCGCCGGGGATGGGCTGGCGCTGAAGGCCGCCGGGAAACGCGCGATCTATCTCAGCGTCGAAAACAGCTATTCTCTGGGCCGCGAAGCGGGGAACGTAGAGAAATTCAAAAAACTCGGCGTGCGGATACTCGGGCTCACGCACATGCTGAGCAACGACGTGGCCGATTCTTCGACCGATCCGCGCGGGCCGGAGTGGGGCGGCCTGAGTCCGTTCGGCCGCGAGATCGTCGCCGAGTGCAACCGGCTCGGCATAGTGCTGGACGCCTCGCACGCCTCCGATGCCGCGCTGCGCGACCTGCTCGCGCTGTCGAAGGTGCCCGTGGTGTTGTCGCACAGCGGCTGCCGCGCGGTGTGCGACCATCCGCGCAACATCGGCGACGAGCTCCTGCGGGCGCTCGCCGCACAGGGCGGCGTGATCGAGATCAACGCGCTGCCGGTCGCGGTCGTCGAGGCGCCGGACGGGGGCCGGACGGCGGCGTTTTCCGAAATGCTGCTGCGTTACGCGGACACCGTGCTGACGCCGGCAGTGCTCGCGGCTGAGGACGAGGACTATGCGCGGGTGAGCCGGTCGTATCCCAAACCGGTCGCCACAATCGGCGATTATATCCGGCACATCGAACACGCGGTCTTGGTTGCCGGCATCGACCACGTTGGCATTGGATGCGATTTCGACGGCGGTGGTGGCGTCGAGGGATTGAACGACGTGGCGGATTTTCCCGCTCTCACCCAGACGCTGCTGAACTGCGGCTGGAGCGATGTGGCCCTGACGAAACTCTGGGGCGGGAACACCCTCCGGGTGCTGCGCGCCGCAGAGGCTTTGAGCTGCTGAATCATCGGCTGTGGAAGGCGGACGTTTCTAACGCTCCCCAACCCGGTCCAACGCGAGGTGAGGTTTACACGCTTTCGAGCAGCTTGTAGAGGCGGGCCACCATCGGGGTGGCGTCGTCCAGCAGACCGGCGCTGATCAGGGCGTTGTCGAGAATCTGCTCGGCCACGAGTTTCGCCTTCTCCGGCGCGGCAGTGTGCGTCTCGAAGAGGCGCTTCATCACGGCGGAGCGGGGATTGATCTCGAGGTTGACGCGCAGCGGCGACTCGGCGCCGTCCTTGTTCATGGCCTTCATCATGCGGCGCATGTGGGGCGACATGAACTTGTCGGCATTGAGCGCGAGCGCGGGCGAATCGACGAGGCGGTCGCTGGCTTTTACCTCGGCGACGCGTTCGCCGAGGGTGTCCTTGAGCCACTTGGTGAGCGCCTTGGTGTCGTCCTCGCTGAGCGCGCCCTCGGGCTTGGGCAGGTCGGAGAGCTTCACGTCGGCGTGGTCGGCGGCGGTGAGTTTCTTTCCGTCGAACTCGCGGACATTGTTCATCACATATTCGTCGACGGCCTCGTAGCAGAAGAGGACCTCGAGGTTGCGGGCCTTGAAGCCTTCGAGATAGGGGCCGGCCTCGATGGCGGCGCGGTTGGGGCCGATGAGATAATATATCTCCTTCTGGTCGGCACCGAGGCGGGTGACGTAGTCGGCGAGCGAGGTGGTCTTGCCCTTCTCCGTGAGCGACGACTCGAAGCGGAGCAGTTTCACGATTTGGTCCTTGTGGGTGTAATCCATCGCGGCGCCTTCCTTCAGGAAGATGCCGAACTCGGCGTAGAACTCGGCGTAGGCGTCGGCGCGGTTCTTCGCCTCCTCGTCGAGGAACTTGAGGAAGCGTTTCGTGATAACCTTGTTCAACTTCTCGATAAGGGCCTTGTCCTGCATCGTCTCGCGCGAGATGTTGAGCGGCAGGTCTTCGCTGTCGACGACGCCCTTGAGGAAGCGCAGCCACTCGGGCAGGAGGGCCTTCGGCTTGGCGTCGATCAGGACCTTGCGGCAGTAGAGCGCGACGGATGCCTCAGTGCGGGAGAAGCCGAGTTTCTCGGTGTTTTCCTTCGGGACGAAGAGGAGGGCGTTGATCGCGAGCGGGGCGTCGGCCGAGAAATGCAGGCGGAGGCGCGGCTCGTCGAAGGCGTGGGCCTGGAACTTGTAGAAGGCGGTATATTCCTCTTCCTTGACCTCGTTCTTGTTGCGCAGCCAGAGCGCCTGGATGGCGTTGACGTGTTTGCCATTGAGGTTGATCGGGAACGAGACGAACGCGCTGTAGCGCTCGAGGATTTCCTTGACCTTCCAATCCTGCGAGAAGTCCGAGCACTCGTCCTTCAACTGGATCACGATCTTGGCGCCGCGGCGCTCGCCCTCGCTCTCCTCGATCTCGTAGCTGCCAGTGCCGTCGCTTGACCAGACGTGACCGGGCTCGGCGGCGCGCCAGGAGTGCGAGTAGACTTTGACGGATTTCGCGACCATGAAGGCGGAATAGAAGCCGACGCCGAACTGGCCGATGAGACTAGTGTTTTTCTGGTCGCCCTCGGCGAGTGACTTTAGGAAGGCCTTGGAGCCGGAGTGGGCGATGGTGCCGAGGTTCTCGACGAGCTCGGCGCGGGTCATGCCGAGGCCGAAGTCCTGGAAGGTGATCGTCTTCGCCTTGTCGTCGGTGGTGACGTTGATCTCGAGCGTGAGTTTGTCGTCGAAGATTTCCTTCTCCGTGAGCTGGAGGTGGCGGAGCTTTTCGAGGGCGTCGGCCGCGTTGGACACGAGCTCACGGACGAAGATTTCCTTTTCCGTGTAGAGCGAGTGGGTGACGATGTCGAGGAGCTGGGCGATTTCGGCCTGGAACTCGAATTTTTGCGGCGTAGCGGTGGACATGTTAGAAGAGTGACGGGTGAAGAGTGAAAAGTAACGAGTGGAAAATAAGGGAGCCAACCAGTTTAGCTGACTTTTGGAAAAATCAAGCGGCAGAATGCCGCTGATCTCAGTCTTTACTGACAGCTTCCCGCTGCAAAAGTCCCCACAAAGCCTCCATATGGCTCCGTTCGGTCGGAATTGCGCCGATCGACACGCGCACCATCCAGCGTCCATCGAGGATCGCGGGCGTGACGTAGGCCTGGCCGGAGCGGTTGACGCGCTCGGCCCAGGCGAGGGTGTGCCGGTCGAGGTCTTCGCCGGCGAGGCCGGGCGGTTCGTGGCGGAGGCAGAGGGTTTGGAGCGGCACCGGTGCCAAGAGACGCCAGCCGGGCGCGGCGGTGAATTGGGCGGCCAGCCATTGGGCGTTGGCGAGGTCGCGGCGCAGGCGGGCGGCGAGGCCGGCGACGCCTTGTTCCCGGATCAGACACCAGAGTTTCAGCGCGCGGAAGCGGCGGCCGAGCGGAATGCCCCAGTCGCGGAGGTTCTTCACCTGGCCGTCCACGCTGCTCTGGAGGTAGCTCGGGTTGGTGCTCATCACGCGCACGAGATGCTGCGGGTCGCGGACGTAGTAGAGCGAGCAGTCGAATGCGACGCCGAGCCACTTGTGGGCGTTGAGCACGAGCGAGTCGGCGGCCTCGACGCCCTCCCACATCCAGCGGCACTCGGGCAGAATCATGGCGGAGCCGGCCATCGCGGCGTCGACGTGAAACCAGAGCGAGTGCTCGCGGGCCACGGCGGCGATGGCCGCGATGGGGTCGAGGGCTGTGCAGGTGGTGGTGCCCGTGGTGGCGACGACGGCGCAGGGCACGAGGCCGCGCGCGCAGTCGGCTTGGATCGTGGCGGCAAGCGCGTCGGGCCGGAGAGCGTGAAGTTCGTCGGCGGGCACTTGGCGGAGATGGTCGCGGCCGAAGCCGGCGAGGAGGGCGGCCTTCTCGACGGAGCTGTGTGCATGGGCGGAACAGTAGACGACGAGCGGGGCGGGTTCACCTTGGAGTCCGCCGCGGGCGAGCGAGTAGTTCGAGGCGCGCTCGCGGGCGCAGAGCAGGGCGACCAGCGTGCTGGTCGAGGCGGTGTCCTGAATCACGCCGCTCCACGCGGGGGAAAGGCCGACCATTTGGCGCACCCAATCTGTCGTGACCTCCTCCAGTTCGGTCAGGGCCGGACTCGATTGCCACGACAGGCCCAGGACGCCAAGCCCGGTGCTGAGATAATCGCCCAGGACCGACGAGAGTTCGCCGTTGGCCGGAAAATAGCCAAAGAAGCTCGGATGCTGCCAATGCGAGAGGCCCGGCAGGATAACGGCGTCGAGGTCACGGAAGATTTGGTCGAACGACTCGGGCAGTTCCGGCGGCATGGCGGGCAACTGCGCGCGGAGGGACCCGGGCGCAACGGACGAGCGGACAGGAAGGCCGGCAATGCGCGTGCGGTAATCGGCAATCCAATCGATCAGTTGGTGGCCGGAGCGGCGGAATTCCTCGGGGGTCATGGGAGGGGTCCTTTCTCTCGCCGCGGTCAGCCGCCGAGGTAGGTGGCTTTGAGCAGCGGCTCGGTGCGAAGTTGGGCGCTTTCACCCTGCAGGGCAACGCGGCCGGTTTCCAGCACATAGGCGTAGCGGCTGATTTCGAGGGCGAGGTTGGCGTTCTGTTCGACGAGGAGAATCGTGATGCCGCGGTCGCGGTTGATTTCGACGATCTTCTCGAAAATCGTGCCGATGAGGCGCGGCGCGATGCCGAGCGACGGCTCGTCGAGCATGAGAAACCGGGGGTTGCCCATGAGGGCGCGACCGATGGCAAGCATCTGCTGTTCGCCGCCGGAGAGCGTGCCGGCCATCTGCTTGAGCCGCTCCTTCAGGCGCGGAAACACGCCGAAGACGTAGTCGCGGTTCTGCGCGATGAGGGCGCGGTCGTGCAGGAGGTAGGCGCCCATCGCGAGGTTTTCGTCGACAGTGAGGTTGGAGAAGATCATCCGGCCCTCGGGGACGTGACAGAGGCCGCGGGCGACGATTTTGTGCGCGGGGAGCGCGGTGATGTCCTCGCCGAGGAACGCGATCCGGCCGCGGCGGGCGCGCAGAAGGCCGGAGATGGTGCGGAGCGCGGTGGTCTTGCCGGCGCCGTTGCCGCCGATGAGCGTGACGATCGCGCCCTGAGCGATCTCAAAGGAAATCCCGGCGAGCGCGGAAATGGCGCCGTAGGAGACGTGAAGATCTGAAACCGAAAGCATGCTCAGTGGTGCGCGAGGGATTTCTGGTGGTCTTCGCCGAGGTAGGCCTCGATGACCTTCGGGTTGCGCTGGATCGCGGCGGGATCGCCCTCGGCGATCTTCATCCCGTAGTCGAGGACGGTGATGCGCTGGCACACGCCCATGACAACCTTCATCGAGTGTTCGACGAGAAGGATCGAGAGCTTGAACTGCTTTTGGACCTGCTGGATGAGACGGACGAGTTCGACCTTTTCTGTGGCATTCATGCCGGCGGCGGGTTCGTCGAGGAGGAGGAGCTTCGGTTTGGTAGCGAGACAGCGGACGATTTCGAGGCGGCGCTGTTCGCCGTAGGGCAGGCTTTTCGCGGGCGCATCGCGGAAGCGGCGGAGGTTGAAGAGATCAAGGAGTTCCTCGATGCGGCGGGCGATCGCGGCCTCGTCGGCGCGAAACGCGCCGAGGCGGAGCAGCGTGTGCGCGGGACCGGTGGCGCGGTGCAGGTTGCAGGCGACGCGCACGTTGTCGAAGACCGAGAGCGAGCCGAAGAGGCGGATGTTTTGGAAGGTGCGCGTTATGCCACAGGCGGCGATTTCGTCGACCCGGAGGCCGGCGAGGTCGCCTCCGCCGAAGGTGACGGTGCCCTCGGAGGGCGGATAGACGCCGGTGATGAGGTTGAAGACGGTGGTCTTGCCTGCGCCGTTGGGGCCGATAAGTCCGACGAGTTCATCCTCGCAGACGGCGAGGTCGAAGCCGTTGACGGCGGTGAGGCCGCCGAAGCGGATGGTGACCTGCGCGAGTTGGAGGAGCGGGGCGGGCATCAGGTGGACCGGGCCTTGGGGAGCTTGAAGGCGAACAGGCCCTGCGGGCGCGCGATCATCAGCACGATCAGGAGGAACGAGTAGAGGATCATGCGGTATTCGGCGACGGGGCGGAGCACCTCGGGCAGCAGCGTGAGGAGAACGGCGGCGAGGATGACGCCCAGGGTGTTGCCCATGCCGCCGAGGATAACCATGACGACGATCTCGATGCTCTTGGTGAAGTCGAAGCCGCCGGGCGTGATCGTCGTTTTGAAATGGGCGTAGAGACCGCCCGCGATGCCGGCGAAGAACGCGCCGACAACGAAGGCGACGATCTTGTAGCGGGTGGTGTTCAGGCCGACGGCCTCGGCGGCGATCTCGTCGTCGTGTGTCGCGATAAAGCCGCGGCCATAGGTGGAGTTGACGAGGCAGGTGATGATGAAAATGGTGACGGCCGCGAAGGCGAGGACCCAGAATAGCGTGGTATAGGGCGGGATTGCGTTGAGGCCGAGGGCGCCGCCGAGTTTTTCCACGTTTTGGAAAGTCACGCGGATGATCTCGCCGAATCCGAGGGTGACGAGGGCGAGGTAGTCGCCCTTGAGTCGCAGCGAGGGCACGCCGACAACCAACCCGGCGACGGCGGCGCAGAGCCCGCCGACGAGGAGCGCGGCGAGGAACAGCACGCCTTGCTGCACGGCGGTGCCACCGTCGGAGCCGAAGAGCCGTGGAGCGAAGAACAGGGTGACGGCGGCAGATAGGTAGGCACCGACCGACATGAAGCCGGCGTGGCCGAGGGAAAACTGGCCGGTGTAGCCGTTCACAAGGTTCAGCGAGACGGCGAGGATGACGTTGATGCCGATGCCGGCGAGGACGTCGAGGTAGTAGGGGTTGAAATGGTCCGAGAACTGCGAGATCGCGAAGGCGGTGAGCAGGGCGATGAGGAGGGCGAGGTGCGGGCGGGGCATGGGTCAGACTTTCTCGACGGTGAATCTGCCCAGCAGGCCCGCGGGGCGGAACAGCAGGATGATAATCAGGATCGCGAAGGCGATGGCGTCCTTGTAGGTCGACCACTGGCTACCGCCGACAAAAGTTTCCACGGTGCCGAGGAGGAGGCCGCCGAGCGCGGCTCCCGGGATGTTGCCGATGCCGCCGAGGATGGCGGCGACAAAGGCCTTGAGGCCGGGCATGACGCCCATCAGCGGGTCGATCGAGGGGTAGTTGAGCGCGTAGAGGATGCCGCCGGCGGCGGCGAGTGCCGAGCCGAGGGCGAAGGTGAAGGAAATGACGAAGTTGATGTCGATGCCGACGAGCGCGGCGGCCTGTGGATTGAGCGAGAGGGCGCGCATGGCGGTGCCGAGTTTCGTGCGGAGCACGATGTAACGGAGCGCGAAGAGGAGGAGCAGCGTCACGCCGATCACAACGAGCTGGTTGCTGGAGACGAAGACGCCACCGACGTGATAGGTGGCGACGGGGAACAGTTCGGGGAACGAACGGGGGGTGGCTCCGCAGAGGTATTGGCTCAGGTTTTCGAGGAGCAACGAGACGCCGATGGCGGTGATGAGGACGTTGAGCGTGGGTGAACTGCGGAGCCGCCGATAGGCCAGCCGTTCGATGAGCATGCCGAGTGCGGCGCAGACTATCATGGCGGCGGCCAGCACGGCGAGGCCGCCCCAGAGGCTGTGATGCGGCACGAGCCGGCCGACGTAGTAGCCGACGTAGGCACCGACCATAAAGACGTCGCCATGCACAAAGTTGATGAACCGCAGCACGCCGTAAACCATCGTGTAGCCGAGCGCGATGAGCGCATAGATGGCTCCAAGCGAAAGGCCGTTGAGGAGCTGTTGGAGGAATTCGGTCAGGGGAGGGAGAGTTGAAAGTTGAAGGTTGAAAGTTGAAAGACGGAGGTCAGCGAGTGGCGCGGAGGAGCGTTTGGCGCAGGCCGCTGAGCATGCGGGTGATTTCCAGGGCCAAAGCTTGGATCGCGTCGAACTCGGATTCTGGGAGGTAGCCTTGATGGTGGGCGATGACCGCCTGCGAGGCGACTTCGAAGGCTGAGCCAGTGGCAATCTCCACGAAACGGGCGAAATCTTGCTGCGAGGAACGGGGGCAACCTTCAGCGAGATTGGATGAGACCGACACGGCGGCCCGACGGATTTGGTTGGTCAAGCCGAAGCGCTCCTCGGCCGGGAAGGCGCGGGTTGCCTGGTAAACCAGATCCGCGAGGGCAATCGACTTCTGCCAGGCGTCCAGTTTCTCGAAGTTGAACATCGGATGAGAGAATTTCCCGGCGTCTTTCAACACTCAACCTTCAACTTATAACAGCCCGGGGCGGCCGCGGGACTCATGGCGCCACGCTCGTGACGAACTGGTATTTACCGTTTTTGACGGTGAGGATGACGGCGGATTTCGAGGCGTTGCGCTGGGCGTCGATGGTGATGCGGCCGGTGACGGCGGGGAAATTCTTCGTGGCGACGAGGGCGGCGCGGAGGGCGTGCGGCTCGGTGGTGCCGGCGCGGGCGAGGGCATCGGCGAGGACGAGCGCGGAGTCGTAGCCGAGGGCGGCCCAGGCGTCGGGCACGGCGCCCCAGCGGGCGCGGTAGCGCTGGTTGAATTGCTGGACTTCGGCGCTGGGGTTGTCGGGCGAGTAATGGGTGCTGAAGTAGGTTCCCTCGACGGCGTCGCCGCCGATTTCGATGAGCGCGGGGGCGTCCCAACCGTCGCCGCCGAAGATGGGGAGCGTGAGGCCGAGGGAGCGGGCCTGTTTGCAGAGGAGCGCGGCCTCGGTGTAGTAGCCGGTGGCGATGATGGCGTCGGGCGAGGCGGCCTTGATGGCGGTGAGCTGGGCGCGGAAATCCTTGTCGCCTTCGCTGTATTTCTGGTCGGCGACGATGGTGCCGCCGCCAGCGGTGAAGTTTTCGGTGAAGATGCGCGTCATGCCGACGCTGTAGGCGTTGGAGACGGAAGTGACGATGGCGACGCGGCGGGCGTGGAGGTGGTCGAGGGCGAATTTGGCGAGCACACGGCCTTGGAAGGAGTCGACGAAGCAGACGCGGAAGATGCAGTCGCCGACCTCGGTGACCTTGGTGTTGACCGAGGCGGAAGAGACCATGGGGATGCCGTAATGCTGGGCGACGGGCGCGGCCTCGAGCGAGCGGATGGACGCCACTTCGCCGAGAAGGGCGACTGCTTGGTCGCGGGTGATGAGTTTCTTCACGACGGTGGCGGATTCGCCCTGCTTGGACTGGTTATCCTCGGTCAGCAGTTCGAGCGGGCGGCCGAGGACGCCGCCGCGGGCGTTGAGTTCCTCGACGGCGAGGAGGATGCCCTTGTGCGAAGTCTCTCCGTAGGCGGCCTCCTTGCCGGTGAGCGAGGCGTATTCGCCGATGCGGATGGTGCTGGAGGGGGTTTTGCTGCAGCTGGCGGAGAGGAGGGCGAGGAGGGCGGCGGCGGCGAGCGGCAGGGAGGAGCGGAGCGTGTGGTGCATGGGAACGGGACGGGGGGACGGCAGGGGGCGCGAGCCAAGGAGAGGCGGGCGGCGTTTTCAACCAAACTGTTTGGCGCAAACGGCGCAGGGTGGTTTGGGTTTTGCTTTCGAGCGGGCGGGTGGTTTCATCGCGGGCGTTGAACACCTATGACCGACACCTGCTCCGCGAGTGGCTGACCATCCTCGGCCTCGTGCTGTGCGCCACGCTGGGGCTCATGATGGTGCAGGTGATGTATGACGATTTTCGGTCGCTGCGCGAACTGGGCGCAGGCGGGACGGACCTGTGGCGCTATGTGCTGGTGACCGTGCCGAGCTTCCTGTCTATTGTGTTGCGGCTGGCGCTGCTGGTGTCGCTGATGTTCGTGCTGGGGAAACTGCACCGGGCGAACGAATTCACCGCGCTGCGCGCCGCGGGGGTGAGTTTTGGGCGCATCACGGCGCCGGTGTGGCTGATCGGTATGCTGGCGTGCGGCTTGTCGTGGTGGCTCAACACCGCAGTGGTCCCGTGGTCGGTGGAGGTGTCGCAGGCGATGCGCGACCGGCTACAGTTTCAAAAGGAGGCGAATGTGCTGGTGCGCGACCGGGTGGGGGCGGTTTACAGTGTGGCATTCGACAACCCGCACGGACGTCGCATGTGGTTTTTCAACCGCTATAGCCAATATACCAGCCGCGGCTATGGCGTCACGGTGGCGGTGTTGGATCCCACGCGGCGCGAGGTTTTGCGACTGGTCGCGGCGGAGGCGTGGCTGCAACCGGGCAAGGGCTGGACGTTCGTCAACGGACGCGAGCTGCGGTTCCGGCCGGAGACGGGCGAACTGATGGCGACAGTGCCATTCGCCGTGCGCACGGAGGCGAATTTTCGCGAGGACCCGCAGCTGATGCTGCTGATCGACCGGCGGCCGATCGACCTCTCGCTGCCGCAGCTTGAGCGACTCATCGACTACTTCGAGGTCGAGCACAGTCCGAAGCTCACACCCTATGCGGTGCGCTACTACGGGCTTATCGCCACCACGCTCGGCCCGCTGATCGTCATCGGCATCGCGATTCCGTTTGCCATGTCGGGGGTGCGGATGAATCCGGCAGTAGGCGTATCGAAGTCGATCGGGCTGTTTTTTCTATATTACCTGCTGGAAAACTTCGCGACGTCGCTGGCAACGAAAAACCTGATCGATCCGGTGATGGCGGCATGGCTGCCCAACATCGGCATGGCGGCGCTGGCGTTGTGGTTTTTCGCGCGACTGCGCTGAGCCGGCGCGCTACAGCACGCCGGCTTCGCGAAAACTATAATAGCCGCGCCCCAGTGGGTCGGCGGTCGGCCGCCCGAGAATTACGTGATCGAGCAGCTCTATGTCCACGGTCTTAGCGGCCTCGCGGAGCTGCCGCGTGATCTGGATATCGGGGGCGCTCGGTGCCGGGTCACCCGTTATGCCGTATACGGCATAACGGGTGTTATGCCGCATCCCGTTTTATGCCGAATGCTCGAGGCGTGCTCCTCTGAAGTGCTCCGTTTGGATGCGGCATAAAATCGGGCAATGATGGTGGGGCCGGACATCCTCGTTGGATGGATCCGAAACCAATACCACCAACCGAGGCCGGACCAAGTGGTCCGCTGTCTCGTTTCATTCCCCAATACATGGCGCTGATCTGTGTCCAAGGCTACGTCCGGGACTCACAGCGCTATCACTTGAGCCTGCTGGAATATTTTGATGCGTGGCTCGCCCGGCGCCATCGCACTCTCGACCAAATCGACGAAGCGCTGGTGGAGGAATTTTTAGAGCCGCACGTGCGAGCACAGTGGGTGCATGTGAGTGCGCCAGCGACGATGCGTCGGCTCATTGCAATGCTGCGGCAGAGCGGGGTCACTCCGGCAGCCGTGCGCGCGGCCCCAACCGCAGCGGAGGAGGCGGTGGCAAAATACCGCCGCTTCCTCGTTGACGAACGCGCGCTCTCGCCGGCGACGGCCGTAAGCTGGATTCGATACGTCGAGCCACTCCTCTTGGCGAAGTTTGGGGATGGAGCGATTGAACTGTCGGCGTTGAGGCCGTCAGACATCACCACGTTCGTCCAACGTCACGCGCGCAAACACGGTTCCTCTTACGCCCGGAAGCTGGTGGCCTCGATGCGCTCGTTCCTTCGCTATCTACATTACAAGGGACTCCACGATCAGGACCTCGCGAAGGTGGTCCCGAGAGTGGCGCGGTGGTCACTCTCCACGCTGCCCAAGCATCTGCCGGCCCGCGATGTGAAACGCGTGCTCGACGCCTGCGATCGAAGAACAGCCATGGGACGGCGCAACTACGCGATCCTGTTGCTGCTCGCGCGCCTTGGTCTGCGGGCGGGCGAAGTCATCCGGCTCACGCTCGACGACATCGATTGGGAGCACGCTCGAATGACGGTGCATGGCAAAGCGGGCCGCTCGGCGCAGCTCCCGTTGCCGGCCGACGTGGCGCGAGCCATGGCGAAGTATATCCGGCGGGATCGTCCTCAATGTGGGTGTCGCGCCGTCTTCATCAGAGATTACGCTCCATTAGCAGGGCTCGCGAAGGCCAACTCGATCGCAAAGATCGTGCAGACCGCGCTGAAAACAGCAGGCGTGAACTCCGCGCGGAAAGGTGCGCACCTGCTCCGACACAGTCTCGCGACCGACATGCTGCAGCACGGTGCGTCGCTCGACGAGATCGGCGAAATCCTCCGGCACCGCAGCCCCGACACGACGGCCATCTACGCGAAAGTCGATCTGACTGCGCTGCGCTCGCTTGCGGTCGCGTGGCCGGGAGGTGCGCAATGACGCCGCTCACTCAAGCCGTCGAGGACTACCTCGCGTTGCGGCGCAGCCTCGGGTTCAAGCTCCGCGAATATGGCGTGTGCTTGCACGAACTGGTGTCGTTCCTCGGCAAGCGAGGTGCCGAGCACGTCACCAGCGCCCTCGCGGTAGAATATGCTGCGAGCCGCGCTTACGAAAAACCAGTCTCCTGGGCACGGCGTCTGACAATCATCCGCGGCTTCGCCGAATATCGTAGCGCGGCCGATCCAGCGACGGAGGTGCCGCACCTACGTTTGTTGCCGTTCCGCTCCAAACGAGCCCGGCCTTATCTTTACTCCGAAGATGAGATCGACCGATTGCTGAGTGCGGCCCTGACGATGGTGTCGCCGCATCCGCTGCGACAGCGCACTTATTACTGTCTCTTCGGTTTGCTCGCGGTGACCGGGATGCGGCTCGGTGAAGCGCTGAATCTCCAACCGCAGGACGTGGACCTTGCACAAGGGCTGCTCACAGTCCGGCGAACGAAGTTTGATAAAAACCGGCTCGTGACGCTGCACCCATCGACGTGCGCGGTGCTTCGTGAGTATGGCCGGCTGCGCGATGAAACCTACGCGCGACGCCGGCGGCCGGTGGTCTTCTTCTTCGCGACGATCCACGGCACGCGTCTCAACAATAGTGGCGTGAACATGGTCTTCCGCGACCTGTCGCGGCAGATCGGATTGCGCAAACACGGCGGCGGGCCGGGGCCTCGACTGCATGACTTCCGCCACCGGTTCGCCGTGGAGACGTTGCTGCGCTGGTATCGCGCTGGTGATGAGGTGACGCGGCGAATGCCGATCCTCTCGACCTATCTCGGTCACAGCAACGTGACGGGGACCTATTGGTATCTGACCAACACCCCGGAGCTGATGGCTGCGGCTGGCAATCTCCTCGAGGCCCGCTGGAAAGGAGTCGCCTGATGAAACCCGAACCCACCTTCTCGCCGCTCTGTCAGTCGTTTTTTGCGAAGCGCCTGATCGCGCAGCGTCGTGCGAGCCCGCACACCATCGCCGCCTACGCACAGACGTTCCGATTGCTCATGCAGTATGCGCAACAGCGGCTGGGAACGCCGCCGTCGAAACTGGCCTTGGCCCAGCTCGATGCTCCGTTCCTGGCCTCCTTCCTCGACCAACTGGAAAGCGAACGAGTGAACGGCCCGCGCAGCCGGAATGCCCGGCTGGCCGCGCTGCGGTCGTTTTATCATTACGCCTCGCTCGAAGTGCCGGAACACGCTGCGCTCATCCAACGGGTGCTGGCGATCCCCTACAAACGCGTGGCACGACGCCTCGTCGGCTATCTTACTCAAGAGGAAGTCGTAGCGATCCTCGCCAGCGTGGACCAGAGCACGCGGCTCGGGCGACGAAACTACGCGATACTGTTGCTCGCGGTCCAGACCGGGCTTCGTCTCTCGGAAATGACCGGCCTGCGCCGCCGCGACGTGACGCTCGACCACGGCGCTCACGTTCGCTGCGAGGGGAAAGGGCGAAAAGAGCGATGCACTCCGCTCACCAAACCCGTGATCGCAGTGCTCCGAGCTTGGCTGCAGGAGCTCGGCGGCGACGATGATCAGCACGTCTTCCCGAACGGTCGCGGCGGGCGCCTCAGCGCCGATGCGGTCCAGCACCTGGTCGCGAAGCACGTGGGCGCCGCAAGAGCGCCCTGCCCCTCGTTAAAATCAAAACGTGTGACGCCGCACGTCCTGCGGCACACCGCCGCGATGGAGTTGCTCCAGGCTGGTGTCGATCGCGCGATGATTGCGATCTGGCTCGGTCACGAGTCGCTCGACACCACGCAAAGTTACCTCGACGCCAACCTCGCACTGAAAGAGGCCGTGCTGGCTAAAACTCAGCCGGTCCAAAGTCGGCCCGGAAAGTATCGTCCGGACGATCAGCTCCTCAGCTACCTGAAGTCCCTCTGATCAGCGCCCGTTTTATGCCGCATGTCGGCGCTCGTCGCTCCAGTGAAAACCGGGCGCGATGCGGCATAAAACGGGATGCGGCATAACGCCGCTCGGGTGATTGTGCACACAGATCACGGCTGTGGCGGCTTCGCGGATGGCCTCGCGAAAAACCTCGCGCGGGTGGGCGAGGGCGGCGGTGGCCGTGCCAGAGGTGACCTCGACACGCCGCAGCAGGCGGTTTTTCCGGTTGAGGCACAGCACCCAGAATTTCTCGGCGGCCAGCCCTTGGGCCACCGGTTGCAGGTGGGCCGCCACGAGGTCGGCGCGATTCAGCACCGGGGTTTCGCCCGCCTGCTGGCCGACGACCCGGCGGGCGACTTCCATCACGGTGACGAGTTGCAGCGCCTTGACATGACCGATGCCTTTCAGCCGGCGATAATCGTTCTCTTTCCAGCCGATCAGCCCGGCCAGCGAACCAGCCTCGGCGATCAGGCGCGTGGCGAGCGACATGACGTCGTGTCACTTCGTGCCGCTGCGTAGGAGCATGGCGAGCAGCTCGGTGTCGCTGAGCTGCCCCGGCCCGTAACGTTCGAGCCGCTCTTGCGGACGCTCGCCGACCGCCATCTCCTTCAGGCGGTTGACTGGAGAATATTCGGGCGAATTAGGCACGGGATTGTTTTGAACCGAAATTTCGAATGTGCCAATCCTCAGTTCTTCCCAATTCCATGAATCCTCTCCGCATCATCGTCTGGGGCGAAAACGTCCACGAACACCAAAACGCCAAGGTCGCCGCCGTCTATCCGCAGGGCATGCACCGAGCCATCGCCGACGGGTTGCGTGGCTTGCTGCCCGAGGCCACTATCGCCACAGCCACCCTACAGGAATCCGACCATGGGCTCACGGTGGAACGGCTTGCGGCGACTGACGTGCTGGTCTGGTGGGGCCACATGGCGCACGACAAGGTCAGCGACACGGTCGCCGAGCGCGTGCAGAAACGCGTGCTCGAGGGCATGGGGCTCATCGTCCTGCACTCGGGGCATTACTCGAAGGTTTTCAAGCGCCTGCTAGGGACCACCTGTTCGCTGACATGGCGCGAGGCGGACGAGAAGGAGCGGCTGTGGGTCTGCAATCCCGGTCATCCCATCGCGCGCGGCATTGACCGGTATTTCGAACTGGCGCAGGAGGAAATGTATGGCGAACCGTTCGCCATCCCGGCGCCCGACGAGCAGGTGTTCATCTCGTGGTTCGAGGGCGGCGAGGTGTTCCGCAGCGGTTGCTGTTGGACGCGCGGCAACGGTAAAATTTTCTATTTCCGGCCGGGGCACGAAACCTATCCGACGTATTTTGACGCCAACGTCCGCCGCGTAATCGCCAACGCCGCCGAGTGGGCGCGCCCGCAGGGCCAGTGGATCGATTCGTGCCCGAACGCCAAGAACCCGCCGGAACCGATCAAACCCAGGACGTGACCCAAGCGGCGGACGCTGCTCAGTAGTGCTTCACGTAGCCGTTGCGGCGCAGGCGCTCCAGCCAGCGCTCTTCGCTGACGTGGGCCATTTGCTGCACAAGGATGCGCTCGATTTCACCGCGCACTTCAGCGAGTGGCTGGATGCCGGCGTATTTGCGCTCTTCAACAAAGAGGAGGAAGCATCCCTCGGGTAACAAAATGGGTTCGCTGATCTGCCCGGCTTTGAGGGCGAAGAGCGGCTCGCTGAATTCTGGTTTCAGGTCGGAACGTTTCTGCCAGCCCCAGTCGCCGCCCTTGGCGCGGCGGGAGTCCTGACTGTATTCCTTGGCGAGATCCTCGAACTTCTCGCCGCGGTTGAAGCGCCCGACAACCTCCGCGCCCTTGTTGTGCAGTTCCACGTCGGTCTCACCATTGGTGCGCGTGAACTGGATTAGGCGCAGGTGCACGCCGTCTTCGCGATAAAAGCGGTCCTTGTTTTCCTTGTAGAACGTCTCGATACGCACAGGGCTGACGAGGCTCTCGGATTTGCGCTGCTGGTGGCGCATGTAATTGTAGATGATGTCCTCCTCAACTTCCTTCCGGTAGTCGCGGAGCGTAGTGCCTCGGGAGCGCAGGTAGGCGAGGAACTTGGAGCGGTCGTTGTCAAACTGCTCGGTGAGCGTGGAGGCGATCTGGTTGTCGATGTAACTGTCCGGGATGTGCTTCTTTTCATCCTTCTTGAAATCTTTGACGATGAGAACCTTGTCGATGAGGTTTTGAATGACCTCGTCCTGCATGGCCTCGAGACGCTCGTTGAACTCCTTCTCGTTGCGCGCTTCCTTTTGAATCTGGGGCACGAGCGGGCCGATTTCGCGGCGAACATCGTCCACCGTGATGACTTTGTCCTCGACGATGGCGGCGATGCCGTTGGCAAAACGCAGGTTCAGGCCGTCGCCCTGTGAGGCAGACTGCGCGCACGCCGCAGTGGCGAGCCCTAGGGCGATGAGAACAGTGGTAAGGCGGCGGCCGAGCGTCATGGAGTGGGCAGGTTGTTCAGAAAAGAGATGATTTCCCTCAACCGTAGAAGCGGACGGGATGCGGTCAACCTTGGAAACCGGGTGCCGACCTGCACCCAATCTTCCCGGCGACCGCTATTCCGCAGACACTTCAGGCGGCTGGCCTCTGTTTCGACGGAGAGGATGCCCTTTTGTTCCGCCCGGATGCGGATTTCGGTCACGAGCAGCAAAGCGCGGACGTCGTCGCCGAACTTGCCGAAGCGGTCGCGCAGGTCGGCCTCGATTTCCTTGAGCCGGGCGGGCGTGTCCGCCATGGCGAGTTTGCGGTAGAAATCGATGCGCAGGCGCGTCTCCGCTAGGTAGCTGGCCGGGATGCGGGCCTGAATCCGCGCGACCTCGACTGCCCCGCTGGCGTCGTCCTCGGCGTCCTTAATCGCCGTGTAACTGTCCTCGTGCCGGCCGCGGCTGGCGTGCGCGTCCTCTGGCCGGTTGACGCCTTCGCCGACGAAGACGAAGTCGAGTTTGAGGCTGGCGCGGATGGCGGCGGCGGTCTTCTCGCCCTTCAAGCGCGCGACCGACTGACGGAGCAACTGGCAGTAGAGCTCGAAGCCGACGCCCACGATGTGGCCGCTCTGCTCGGCGCCGAGGAGGTTGCCCGCGCCGCGCAGTTCGAGGTCGCGCATGGCGATACGGAAGCCGGCGCCGAGCTGGTTGTGCTGGCGCATGGCCGAGAGCCGCTGGCGGGCGACTTCGAGAATCCGGGTGTGCCGATGGAGCAGGAGATAGGCGTAGGCCTGATGTTTGAAGCGGCCGACGCGACCGCGGAGCTGGTAGAGCTGCGAGAGACCGAAACGGTCCGCGCCCTCGATCAAAATCGTGTTGCAGTTCGGGATATCTAGGCCGCTCTCGATGATCGTGGTGCAGACGAGCACCTGATAGGTGCCGGCGACAAACTCGGTCATCACGCGCTCGAGTTCATCGGACGGCATCTGTCCGTGGCCGACGCCGATCCGGAGACCGGGCAACAGTTCGCGCAGACGCGCCGCCACCAATTCGATGGTCTGCACGCGGTTGTGCAGGTAGAACACCTGCCCGCCGCGGCGGATCTCGTGGTGGATGGCATCGACGACGGTTTTCTCCTCGTAGGTTTTGACGATGGTCTGGATCGGGTGGCGGTTGGTGGGCGCCGTCTCGATCACGCTGAGGTCGCGGGCGCCGGTGAGGGCGAGGTAGAGCGTGCGCGGGATGGGCGTGGCGCTCATCGAGAGCACGTCCACCGTGGCGCGCATCCGCTTGAACACCTCCTTGTGCTTCACGCCGAAGCGCTGCTCCTCGTCGATCACGACGAGGCCGAGCTCGCGGAAGACCACGTCGCGTTGGAGCAGCCGGTGCGTGCCGATGAGGATGTCCACCTGACCGGCGGTCGTGGCGGCCAGAATTTTCTTCTGCTCCGCCTTCGTGCGGAAACGGCTGACCATCTCGACAGCGATCGGGTAGCCGGCCATGCGCTCGCGAAAGGTGTTCAGGTGTTGCTGGGCGAGCACCGTGGTCGGCACGAGGAGGGCGACCTGCCGGCCGCCTTGCACGGCCTTGAACGCCGCGCGCAGTGCCACCTCCGTCTTGCCGAAGCCCACATCGCCGCAGATGAGGCGGTCCATCGGTCGGGTGAGCTCCATGTCGGCCTTGGTCTCGTCGATTGCGCGCAACTGGTCGCGCGTTTCCGTAAATGGGAACGACGCCTCGAACTCCTTCTGCCACGTCGTGTCGGGCGGAAAGGCGAAGCCCGGCTGCGCCTCACGGGCGGCGTGGATGCGCAGGAGCTCCGCGGCGAGATCGATGGTGGCGAGCTCGGCGGCTTTCCGCGCCTTTTCCCAGCGGCCGGAGCCGATGCGGCCGAGCTGCGGCCGGGCTTTGCTGAGGCCGACGTAGCGGCTGATCAGGTGCGACTCCTGCAACGGCACATGCAGCGTCACATGGTCGTCGAACTCGAGCGAGATGACCTCACGCAGACCCTGGGCGGTGTCGAGCTTCGTGAGCCCGCGGTAGAGGGCGATGCCGTGCTGGAGGTGGACGACGAAGTCGCCCTCGACCAGTTCGGCGAAGTCGAGCAGCTGGTCGATCTGCGCGCGCTGGGCGATGGCGCGGGTGTTGATCGCCGGGCGCCGCGGCCGCTGGCGGCCGAAGATTTCCGTCTCGGTCACGACGACGAGGCCGGCGGCGGCGGTTTCCCCACGGAGCCGCGCGCCTTCGCGAAACGTGATGCGAAAACCTTCGTTGAGCGTGCCGCGCTGGATGACCGGCTTCAGGGCCTTCAGTTTCGTGTCGTCGGCGAGGATCTCGCGGACGCGTTGCTCCTCGCCCTCCTTGGTGACCACGAAGACGACGCTGTAGCCGTCCTGCTTCCACGCGGCGAGTTGGCGGAGAAAACGCCGGCGCGCGTCCTCCTCGACTTGGAGCCGCTCCTGCGCGACGAGCGTGTCGCCGGGGTAGCTGCGGTGGTGGGTGAGGCTCTCGGTGTCCCACGTCGTCTCGCCGGTCGCGGCGTCGAACAGCGCGCTGGCCTCGTCGAGATCGCTGATGCCGAATAGCGCGGCGCACTGGTCGAGGAGCGGCGCGAGGCCGTTGGTCCCCTCGCCGGCGAAGGTGCTGAACTCCTCCTCGAGCGCGGCGGGTTCGAGAAACACGAGGTGGGCGGACGCGGGCAGATAGTCGGCGAGGCCGGTGGTTGACGGGTCGAGCTTCACCCGGGGCGAGGCGGAGAGCGTGATGCTTTCCACGGTCTCGCCCGAGCGCTGGGTGACGGGATCGAAGGCGCGGATTTCCTCCAGTTCGTCGCCGAAAAAGTCGAGACGGTAGGGCTGGTTGGCCGTGACGGGATAGACGTCGATGATGCCGCCGCGGACCGCGTAGTGGCCGGGCGCCTCGCAGACGGCCTCGGAGTCGTAGTCGAGCTGCTGGAGTTGTTCGAGGAGAGCTTGGAACGGCTGTTTCTGGCCGCGGGTGAGGGTGAGTTCGCGGGTGGCAAACTCCGCAAGCGCGGGCACGGACTGGAGCAGGGCGGCGGGCGTGGTGACCACGATGAGCGAGTCGGGGTTGCGGGCGGCATGGCGCACGGCGCGCAGGCCCGAGAGCACGGTGAGCCGGTCGCTCGAGGCGGCGAACGCCTCGCGCATGTCGCGGCTGTCGGGAATCGACTCGGGGAAAACGAGCGGGGCCTGCGGACGTGCCGTCTGGTTGAAGAAGGCGAGGTCCTCGGCGAGTTGCTCGGCCAGCCGCAGATCCTCCGCGATGACGAGCCAGACCGGCGCCGGCTGCTCACGGATCAACCCGGCGATGACAGCGCCGCGGGCAGGCGGGCAGACGCCGGTGAGCTTAAAGCGCGGAGTGGCGGAGACGGACATGCGGCAGAAGGTGGGCGCCGGCCAGCAGGCGCCTACAAGTTTCTCAGCGCCGCACGAGCGGCGGCCTCTTCCGCGAGTTTTTTGGAGGTGCCGCGGCCGGTGCCGAGCGGGCGGTCAAGGAGGAAGACGGCGACCTCGTATTCGCGGGCGTGATCCTCGCCTTCGCTGCGAACTAGGTCGTAGCGGAGCGCGGTGTTGCCGTGGACGGGTTGGACGAGTTCCTGCAGGCGCCCCTTGGGGTTGTCGTCGGGCTCGGAGGCACCGAGGCGCGCGCCGAGGTCGCCGTAAATGGCCATGACGATGCCGCGGGTCGTGGCGAGGTCGCTGTCGAGGTAGAGCGCGCCGACGATGGCCTCGAACGCGTCGCCGAGCATGGAGGTGCGGCTGCGGCCGCCGCCCTTCGTCTCGCCCTTGCCGAGGCGCAGGCAGTGGTCGGCGCCGATCTCCTTCGTGAGGCCCGCGAGGAACCTCTGGTTGACGAGCAGCGAGCGGCGTTTGCTGAGCAGGCCCTCGCGTTTCTCGGGGAAGAGCCGGAACAGCGTCTCGGCTAGGAGAATTTGGAGGACGGCGTCGCCGAGGAACTCGAGCCGCTGGTTGTTTTCCGCGCTGGGATTATCCGCGGTGAACGAGGTGTGCGTGACGGCGCGCTCGAGCAGCGTGGGATCGCGAAACGTGTAGCCGAGGCGGCGCTGCAGTTGGCCGAGGGAGTCGCTCATGAGCTGGCACTGGAATAGCGGCGCAGACCGCGGTTGAAGACCAAAATCGCAAGGCCGAGCCAGCCGGCGGTGATGGCCAGCAGCCAGACGGCCAAGGCCGGCTCGAAGCCGTGCAGCAGCACGCGCGCCGGGGTGTTGCTAACGATCACGACCGGGAGTGCCCAGACGAAGAGCGCACTGGCGAGGCCACGAAAGGCTTTACGCGGGAGCCGGGAAAATTCCGCGAGCGTGAAGTAGCTGCCCTCGATGCCCTGTGCGCTGGTGATCCAAAATGCCAGAGACACCGATAGCACGAGGAGGCTGTAGTGGATGGCGAGGCCGCACATGATCATGAACGCGTAGAGCGCGATGTCGGCCAGACCGGGATTCAGGTGCAACTGGTGCGCCGAGTAGATGACGATGGCCGTGGCGATGACCGAATTGGCGAGGCTGTCAGGGTCGAGTTTGCGCGTGGTCGCCATGAACATGATGTTGCCGGGCTGGGCCACGAAGAAATCGAAGCCGCCGGTGCGGATGTTGCGACCAAGTTCGAAGATGCTGCTCCAGAAAAACCCGAGCAAGAGTCGCTGGATCAGCATCGATGTGCCGACGAGCAGGAGCATCTCGTATTTGCTCCAACCGGCGATAGAATTTGTGTGGCGGTAGATGACGGCGATCATCAGCACATTCACTCCCATCCAACACAGCTCGACCATCGACCAGAGGAAGAAATCGAAGCGGAACATCATCATCCGCACGAGGGAATAGCGGACGCTGGCGAGCCAGATTTTCAGATAGTGCATCATGGTGAGTTCAGCCGCCGACGGCGGTGTGGCGGCGGAGGCCGCGCACCCAGAGGAGTTGGTTGAACGCCAGCAGGGCGATCACCCAGATGAGTTGGATGCCGAGTTGCTGGACGATGACGGCGGGGTCGTTGAGCCGGCCGGTGAAGATCGCCGCGGGAAAATACATCTGGTAGTAGAAGGGCAGAAAGCCGGCGATGTGCAGCACCCACGGCGGCAGAAGATCGAGCGGGAACATCTGGCCGCCGAGCACGGATTCGATGGCCATCGAGAGGATGACGAAGCCTTGGATTTCCAGAAACCAAAACGTCATCATGCCGAAACAATAGGCGATGCTGAATTGCACCAGAGCGGACATCGCCACGGCGGGAAGTCCCAGCACGAAGCGCCACCATTCGTGCGGAAAGGTGAGATAGTCCTTCAGGAACGGCAGCGCTGCGAGGAGAGGGAGGAGCACGAGCAGGCCGGAAACCGTTCGCGCGGCGACGTAGATACTGAACCGGTAGGCGAAATAGTTCACCGGTTTGAGGAGGAACTGGTTGATCAGGCCGTTGCGGATTTCCTCGCTGATTTGGTAGTCCTCGTTGAACGCGCCGATCAGGAACTGCAGCAGGAGCAACACGACGAAGTAGGTGAGCGTCTGGCCAAACGCGAAGCCGCCGATGCTCGGGGTGCCGGCATAGGCCGCGCCCCAAAGGATGAACACGACCGCGAGGTGAAACAGCGAGAAGAAGCCGCGGATGGCGAATGTCCAGCGGTAAACGAGGTTGCTCTGCAGGCCGACCAGGTAGGCGTGGCGGTATTTGTTCAGCGAGGCGAACATCAGGGAGAAGTGAGGCCGAAGCGCGCGATGACCTCTTTGGCAAGGTTGCGGTAGGCGGTGGCGCCGGGATTCAGCGGGTCGTAGGCGAAGATGGTCTTGCCGAAGCTCGGCGCCTCGCTGAGCCGCACGGTGCGCGGAATCACTGTCTCGAAGATTTTGTCGGGCAGGTGTTTTTTAACCTCGTCGACGACCTGGCGGGAGAGGTTAGTGCGCATGTCGAACATCGTCATCACGATTCCGCCGAGCTGCAGGCCGTCGTTAATGTGGGCGGTCTTCAGGCGCTCGACGTTGCGCAGGATCTGGCCGAGGCCCTCAAGCGCGAGGTATTCACACTGGAGCGTGATGAGCAGGTGGTCGGCGGCGGCGAGGCTGTTCATCGAGAGCAGGCCGAGGGCGGGTGGGCAGTCGATGATGATGGCGCGGAACCGGTCGCCCGTGCGCAGCGGCTCGATCACACCGCGCAGCTTCATCAGGTAGTTTTCCATCTGAGCGAGCTCGATCTCGGCGGCGGCGAGATCTTCCTCGCTGGGGATGAGGGTGAGGCCCGCGCAGGACGTGGCCGTGAGCATGTCGGCGGCGGTTCCCTCGCCGTGGAGCGGGCCATAGAGGCTCTTGCCGTGGACCTTGTCGACGCCGAGGGCGCTGGTGGCGTTGGCCTGCGGGTCGAGGTCGACGAGGAGCGTGGGAATGCCCAGCTCGGCGAGGGCGGCGGCGAGGTTGACGGCGGTGGTGGTTTTGCCGACGCCGCCCTTTTGGTTGGCGATAGTGAAGACAGTGCAGGCCATAACTGGATTAACCGAAAGCCTGCGCTGCGAGTCTAGCCTGAATCCACGGCCACACTTACTCGCCGACGAGGCGTTCGATGTCTTCGCGGG
Organism: uncultured Opitutia bacterium; assembly: GCA_903877135.1. Classification (GTDB taxonomy): domain Bacteria; phylum Verrucomicrobiota; class Verrucomicrobiia; order Opitutales; family Opitutaceae; genus CAIRCN01. The sequence goes on along the minus strand of CAIRCN010000038.1, from coordinate 69,114 downwards.
AGACGGTGAAGACGTCCATGTCCTTCTTCACCGCGCCCAAACTCACGAGACACTCGGTGAAGAGTTCGCGGGTGCGCTGCTCGAGGGCCTTCGCCTCAAGGTTTGTCATCACCTCGATGATGCGGCCGCCTTTGCGGACGTGGGTGCGTTCGTCGGAGCGGATGTAGTCGGCGACGTGGCGCAGGACCTCGTCGTTGCGGTCGGCGGCGGCGTCGATGAGCTGGTTGATGGTCTTGAGCACGCCGACTTCGCCGAAGAGGTTGATCTCGGCCATGGCGTAGGCGGGCTCCATCGGGCCGCGGCAGGTTGAGCCGGTGAGGCGGTTCGGCAGCTCGAACGGATCGTAACCGGCGATCAACATCGCGCGGTGACCAATCTCGGTGTGGCGGGCTTCGTCCCAGGTGATGCGGGCGAGGTCGTATTCGGCGTCGAAATCCTTGAAGCGGATGTCCCAAATGAACGTGCCGAATGCCTCGATGGCATCGACTTCATCGCGCTGTGTGCGGATGAAGCGCAGACGGAGCGATTCGTAGGAGTCGGACGGGAAGCGCGCCTTGCCGTCGGCGGCGTCGTAGTCGCCGGTGTTCTTGAACGTGTCGAAGCGCACGTCGCGGGCGGGTGCAGTGGCGCGTTCGTAGGGTTTGGTATCGGTGCGGAGCGGGGTGGGGGCTTGGCCACGTTCGTCGGCACCGGAGACGCCACCAATAGAACGAAGCAGGCGGTCGAGATGCCAGCGCCAGGCGACAAGGCTGGGTTCGTCGATACCGCCCGCGATGTAGGCGGCGACAGCCTGCTCGGCCCAGGCCAGCATCGGCTCTTGGTCGGCGAGGATGCGGCGCAGGAGGCGGATGGTGGGCGCGTCGGTGACCGGATCGGTGTCGTCGATGTGGTGGCGGTAAGCGGTGGTGAGGGCGCGACCGGCGACCTGGTGCACGCCGACGAGGAGTTCGGCGGCGGAGCTGGCGCTGAGCATCTCCTCGATGAAGCGGTCGATCTCGGGGTCGCGGAAGGCGTCGATGGCCTTGGGGCGCATCTCCTGCTCGGTGAGGCGTTCGCGGAGGAAGCGGGCGGCGTCGGCGTGCCAGAAAATGTGCCGGCCGGTCTCCAGCTTCACCTCGAACTCGGGAATCGCGAGCGTCCACGAACCGAGCGCATGCATGAGGCGGCGCTCGAAGTAGAAATAGCGGAGGAGGCGGCGGGAGTTTTCCCTGACGGTGTATTTGCCGCCGAGGGCGCGCGCGTCGCGGGGAAATTTGAAAGGATAGCGGGCCTTGCGCTCGGCGGCGGCTTCGCGCTGGCCGGAGACGCGGACGGTAGGAATGATGGACTTGGTGGCGTTGGCACCAAGATCTTCAGGCAGTTTCATGGGGAGGATGGGTGGTGGGTTTACTGAGCTGACAGGCAGTGCGCGCAGCATATGCGGCTTTCGCCGCGAATCAACCCTTCACGGCACCGGTGGTTAGGCCGGAGATGAATTCACGCTGCAGCAGGAGAAATAGGCACATGACCGGTGCGACCGAGACGAGCGTGCCGGCCAACACGAGGCCGTAGTCGCTCCAATACTGGTTCTTCAGGGCGGCGATGGCGGCGGAGAGCGGGTAGAGCTCGGGCGACTGGAGGACGATCTGCGGGTTGAGGTAATCGTTCCAGATGCCAAGAAACATGATCATGAGGAACGCCCCGGCCATCGGCCGCACGATCGGAACGACCAAGGTGAAGAAAATGCGGAACTCGCCAGCGCCGTCGATGCGTGCGGCGTCTATGAGTTCGGCGGGGACGGAGTTGAGCATGGCCTGGCGGAAGAGGAAGACGCCGAAGGCCGGGGCGAGGCCGGGGAGCATGAGGCCGCCGTAGGAGTCGAGCAGGCCGAGCTTCCAGAGGTTCTGGAAGCCGGGCGCGACCATGAGCGAACCCGGAATCACCAGCGCCGCGAGCACCAAGCGGGTGAGGAATTCGCGGCCGAAGAATTGGAATTTGGCGAGGGCGTAGCCGCCCATCGCGCAGAAGATCGTAGCCAGGAGACTGCCGACGGAGGCGAAAAAACAGGAATTGAGCAGCGCGCGCATCATGGCGGGCTCGGCGAAAATACGTCGGAAGTTCTCCAAGGTGAGCCGGTCCCAGGCGATGCCGAGGAAACCGCTGCCGTTGGGCAGGAACAGCGTGGCGGCGAAGTCGGCACGGCTCTTCACGGCCGAGGCGAGCATGAAGGCGAAGGGCGTGAGGGTGAGGCCGGCGAAAAACACCAGCAGCACATAGACGGCGATGAGGAAGAGCGGGCGGCGCATGGGTTAATCCTCCCGGGTGCGGCGGGCGAGCCGGCGTTGGACGAGCGCGAGGCCGATGAGGAGCAGAGCGAGCACCCAGCCGATGGCGCTGGCATAGCCGAGGTCGCCGACGGTGAAGCCGGTTTGGTAGAGATACATCACGATGGTGAGGCCGCGGCCGTTGAGTCCACCGGTCTCGCCGAGCAGCAGGTAGGGCAGGTCGAACAGCTGCATGCTGCCGACGGCGGCGAGCAGCGTCATCAAGCCGACCACAGGGCGGATCTCCGGAAGGACGACGTGCCAGAAGCGCTGCCACGGGCCCGCGCCGTCGATGCTGGCGGCGTCGGTGAGCTCGCGCGGCACGTGCTGCAGCGCGGCGAGGAAATAGACCATCATAAAGCCGGCACCCATCCAGACGGAGGCGAGGATGAGTGCGGTCATCGAGTAGGTTTCGAGCCAGGCGAACTCGATGTTCCAGGCGGGGAGAAGGGCGTGGAGCCAGATGTTGACGAGGCCGGTGCGCTTTTCGAGCAGAGGTGAAAACAGCATCGCGACGAAGACCATGCCGATGAGCGAGGGGGAGAAGAAGATGAGGCGGAAGACGGCGCGGCCGCGGAGATCGGGACGGTTGAGCAGGAGGGCGAGGCCGAGCGCGAGCGGCACCTGCACGGCAACGGTGCCCACGGTGAAGAGGATGGTGTTGCCCATTGCCTGCCAGAACATCGGGTCGAGGACGAGGTAGCGGAAATTTTTCAGGCCGACGAAGACGTGAGTCTGGGCGCCGCAGGTTTGCTCGAAGGCGAGCTGAAGCGAGCGCAGGAGCGGCCAGACCGCGAAGGTGCCGAAGATCACGACGAACGGCGCGATGAAGACCCAGGGAACCCACGCGGGGTGCGGGCGGGCGGAGTTCATGGAGCGGCAAGCAGGAAGGGGTTGCGGGCGATCTGCCGGAGCAGGCTGCGCTGCGCCTCGGCGAGCAACTGGTGCGCGAGCGGCTCGAGCGAGGCGGCGTCGTAGCGACCGGTGGCCTCGGCGTGCTGTTTCAGGGTGCCGAGCACGTCGAGGGCAAGGCGCAGGGCTTCCTGGGTGTAGGGCGAGGAGGGGCGGGTCGGGACGTTGTTCTCTTGGTCGAGATAGAGACGGCCGACGGGCTGCCCGCAAAAATACGGGTCGGGCCGGTCATACATCGGTAGGTGGTGGTGGCGGCGCAGCGGCGAGACGATCAGAAACTCGTTGAAATTGGTCTCGGCGAGCTCGCGGGAGAAATAGAGCATCTTCACGAGTTCCCATTTCTCGGCGGGGCGCGGGGCGGACTTGGCGATGCCGATCATCGTGCCGCCCCAGGCGCTGGTGCGCCGGCCGCCACGTTCCCACGCAGGCAGGGGCATGAGTTTCACTTTGCCGGCGAGCGGAGTGAGGTCCTTCCTCCAGGAGCCGGCGAGCCAGTCCGGCATGAACGTTGCAACGACATAGCCCTCGAGGCGCTGGCGATTGCCTGCGAAGGTGAAGTCGGACGCATCGGCGGCAATGCGGTTGGGGCCGGCGAACCAGCTGACGAGGCGGGCGAGAATCTCGGCGTTGCGCGGGGTGTCGAGCGTGGGGCGGCCGGCGGGGTCGAAGAGCTGCGCGTCGGCCTGAAGCAGCAGAATGTCGATGGTGTTGGGGTTATTGTTCCAACCCGAGAGAAGATAGCGGTCGGGCTGGCCGTCGCCATTGCGGTCGAACATGAGCGGGCGCAGGAGCCGGAAGAAATCATCCCACGTTTCGATCTGCGACACGTCGATACCGGCGGCTTCTACGAGGTCGGCGCGGTAGGCGAGCAGGACGGGGTGAAAGCCGATGGGAATGCCAAAGATGCGCCCGCGGCTGCTCCAGGGCGTGTAGACGGCGGGGGCGATCTCGTCGGTCAGTCCGTCGGCGCGGAGGTAATCGGTGAGGTCGACGAAGCCGACGCGGTCGAGCGGGCCGATGAAGGCACGGTTGGCGATGCTGCGCTCGACCTCCAGCAGGTCGGCGGTGGGGGTGCCGGAGAAGAAGCCGGTGAGCATCCGGCGCTGGAGGGCGGCATATTCGATCACCTTGGCTTGGAGGCGGGTGTCGGGGTGCGCGCGGTTCCAGGCCGCGAGGATGGACGCGTAGTTCTTGCCGTTGTAGTCGATGAAGGTCCACAGCACGGCGCCGCCGCGTTCCGGCGCAGGCATGAGCAGCACGCCGGTGGTCGAGACGACGGCGAGGAGAAGGATGATCCAGATCCCGGGGGAGAGGGCGCGCGACGAGGCGAATCGGGCGGAGCTCATGTGGCGGGGCGGCTCAGCCCTTCACGGCGCCGGAGGTGAGGCCGGAGATGAACTCGCGCTGGAGCAGGAGGAACAGCAGCATCACCGGGGCGATTGCGACGAGGGTGCCGGCCATGATCAGGCTGTTGTCGTCGCCGTAGAGGCCGCGCAGGCTGAAGATCGCCACGGAGAGCGGGTAGCGTTCGGGCGACTGGAGGACGATTTGCGGAGTGATGAAGTTGTTCCATATGCCGATGAACGAGATGACCAGAAACGCGCTCAGCATCGGCCGGATGATCGGGAGCACGATTTGGAAAAAGATGCGGATCTCGCCGCAGCCGTCGATGCGGGCGGCCTCGATGATGTCGGGGGGCACGCTGTTGACCATGGCCTGGCGGAAGAGGTAGAGGCCGAAGGCGGGCGCGAGCGTGGGCAGAATGAAGCCGGCGTAGTGATCGACGAGCCCGAGGTGGAAGAGTGTCTCGAACGAGGGGCCGAGCAGGAGCGCGGTGGGGACCACGACGGTGCCGAGGATGGCGGAGGTGACGGTTTCGCGGCCGCGGAAGCGGAATTTGGCGAGTCCGTAGCCGCCGGCGGCGCAGCACAGCGTGGCGACCACGCTGCAGACCGAGGCGAGAAAGACGGAGTTGAGCATGGCGCGGGCGACGGGGAGGTCGCGGAAGAGCTGCGCGAATTGCGAGAGCGTGAGCCGGTCCCACGCCACGCCGAGGAAGCCATGGCCGGGCGGGAGAAATTGGGAGGTGTAGAAATCTCCCTTGGTCTTGATTGAGGCGCAGAGCATCCAGATGAAGGGCAGGAGCGTCATCAGGCCGAAGACCACCAGCAGACCGTAAATCAGCAGCCGGCTGGTGAGGGAGGCGCGGTCGCCGGGGCGGGGGCTCATGACTCCCCCCTTTGCGTCATGCGGCGCTGGAGCAGGGCGAAGCCGACGAGCACGAGGGTGAGAACCCAGCCGATGGCGCTGGCGTAGCCGAGGTCGCCAGTGCGGAAGCCGGTTTGGTAGAGGTAGGTGACGATGGTGAGCGCGTGGTTCTCGGGGCCGTTGCCGGCGGTGTCATTGTAAAACAGGTAGGGCAGTTCGAAGAGTTGGAGGCTGCCGGTGACGACGAGGAGCGTGATGATGTTGAGCACCGGGCGGATTTCGGGGAGCGTGACGTGGCGGAATCGCTGCCAGGGACCGGCACCGTCGATGTGGGCGGCGTCGATCAGTTCGGCGGGGACGTTTTGGAGCGCGGCGAGAAAATAGACCATGTAGAAACCGGCGGAGAGCCAGAGCGCGGCAGCGATGAGCGAGGGCATCACGTAGGATTCGAGCCAGGGGAAGTCGGGGTCCCAGACGGGAAACAGGGAGTGCAGCGAGCTGTTGACGAAGCCGGTGCGTTTTTCGAGCAGGAGTGTGAAGATGATCGCAACGAAGGCGAGGCCGACGATCGACGGGGTGAAAAAGATCAGCCGAAAGAGGCGCCGGCCGCGGATGTCGGGGCGGTTGAGGAGGAGGGCAAGGCCGAGCGCGGCGGGGATCTGGGTGACGGCGGCGGCGAGCGTGAAAAGGACGGTGTTGCGCACGGCGGTCCAGAAGAGCGGGTCGTGCAGGACGAATTGGAAATTCAGCAGGCCGACGAAGGCAGTGGTCTTGGGGCCGTAGGTCTGCTCGAAGGCGAGGACGAGCGAGCGCGTGAGGGGCCACGCGACAAAGGTGCCGAAGATCAGCAGGTAGGGCGCGAGGAAGAGCCACGGCGTCCATTCGGAGAAGGAGCGGGAGGCTTTCATGGGCTGGCGGGGCGGAGAAAAATGTTGCGGTGGATGAGGCGCAGGAGCTCAGCCTGTGCGCCGTCGAGGAGGCGCTGGGCCTCGGGCACGAGCAGCGCGGGGTCGCTGATGTGGTGCGCGTCGGTGTAATGGCAGAGCTGGATGACGGCGAGGTTGAAGGCGCCCTGGGCCTGCGTGTAGAAGGGCGAGGAGGTGCGCACGGGGACGTCGGGAGCGAGGTTGAGGAACATGCGGCCGACGGGCTGTTTGCTAAAATAGGGATCGGGCCGGTCGTAGATCGCGGCGGACCAGTTGGCCTTGATCGGCGTGACGATGAGGGCGTGCTCGAAGAGCCGGGCCGCGGTCGTCGGCGAGAGGTAGAGCTGCTGGGCGAAGGCCCACGCGGCCTCCTGATGCGGGCTGGCCTTGGTGATGCCGAGCATGGTGCCGCCGAGGACGGAGGTGCGCCGGCCGCCTTTTTCCCAAGCGGGCAGGGGCATGAATTTGAATTTGCCAGCGAGCTCGGGCAGGCTGGTGCGGAGGGTGCCGGCCATCCAGTCGGGGCAGAGGATGCCGACGACGTAGCCGTCAAGGATCAGGCGCAGCGCGGAGGCGGTGCCGGCCGTGGCCTCGTTGGTGACGCGGCCGGGGCCGGCATACCAGGTCGCGAGCCGGGCGATGACGCGGGCGTTGAGGGGGGCGTTGAGGGTGGGGCGCGCGTTGGCGTCGAAGAAACCGCCGCCCGCCTGCATGAGGAGCAGTTCGTGGTTAAACAGGTTCGTCGGGGAGGAGGCGAGCAGGTAGCGGTCGGGGCGGCCGTCGCCGTCGAGATCGACCTGGAGCGGGCGCATCAGGCGGAAATAGTCGTCCCACGTTTCGATCTGCGAGACGTCGATTCCTGCGGCCTCGACGAGGTCGGAGCGGTAGAGGAGCATGACTGGGTGGACGTCGTGCGGCAGGCCGAAAACGTGGCCCTGCCGAGTCCACGGGCTAAAGGAGGGCGCGTTGATTTTGTCCCGCAGGCCGCCGCAGTTCAGACGGCCGGTCAGGTCGGTGAAGCCGACATCCTCGATCGGTCCGGCGAAGATCTGCCCGATCATCGAACGCTCAACCTCGATCATGTCGCCCACGGGAGTGTCGGAGTAGAACGCGCTTAGCATGCGGGCCTGGATGGCGCCGCCGGCGAGGAGGCTGACCTGCACGGGGATTTCCGGGTGCGCGCGGTTCCAATCGGCGGCGATGAGGTTGGCGGTCTCGGCGTGGTTGCGGTCGAATACCCACAGATCCATTCCCGGCCGAGGCGCGATGGGCAGGAAGGCGATCAGCAGGGTCGAGCCGAGGGCCAGGAGGAGAACCAACCAGACTCCGGGGGAAAACGATCGCAGCATGGCGCAGGTGGAGGGGTGCAGGCGCCAACGTGCGAAGAAACCGCGCGGCGAAAAGCGAAATCGCCGGGAGCGGATCGCGCCGGCTACTTGGCGGCGATGGCAATTTCGAGCCGCACGATGGCGAAGGTCTGGTTTTCCCGGCCGATCACCTCGATGACTTGGGCTTCGTCTTCAAGGATGGCGTTGGGCACGGCGTAGGAAAGCACGCGACCGCTGGCCAGCGTCGGGTGGGCGCATTCAGTGCCGTTCACATAGACGTGCAGTTTTTCTGGCGACGCGGTGGCGGCGGAGAATTCCAGGTTGAGTGAAACCGCGCGGCCAACCGGCTTCGGGCCGGTGGGCAGGCGCAGGGCGCAACCCGGCGGCCAGGGCATGTCCTGCCCGCGGTGGTCGGTGGCGGGGAGGGTGTTATCTTGCGCTTCGCCCGGCGCGCGGATGTCGCGGTAGGTGATGGCGTGGACGCGGGGCAGGCGGTCGAGCGCCGCCACCGATTGCATCGAGCGGATGACATCGCGGAAACGCGCGGGGCCGCCCCACGAGCGCATGAGGGTGCTTTCCCAAATTTTCCCAGAAGCATCCGGGCGCTCCGGCATATAGTTGAAGAGATAAACGAGGTCGGCGCCCTGCTGAAGGATGGTGAGCGCCCCACCCGTGGCGAGTTCCGCCGTCATTGTCGTGGCCGGGCCGTCGGGGACGGGTTGGTAACGAATTTCGAGGCCGCCAGCGAGCTGCGCCTTGGTGCCGGCGAGGAGGCGTTTCCACTCGAGCATCGGCATATCAAGATCGGCCGTCGCCCAAAATGGCGTGGCGACCACGACGTCCACGAGCCCTGCGTGTGCCCAGGCTGCGGCGTCGAGCCCGCAGCGCCGGGCGGTTTCGGGGAGCGAGGGCACGCGGACGCCGAGGTGCACTGGATGGCCCAGCCGGAGGGCGGCGCGGTCGCATTCCTTTCGCACCCGCCACATCCAATCAGTGATGATGCGACCGCCGGTGAGTTCGTGGCCTGGGCGGAAATGGTAGGGGAAGCGCATCCAGTCCAGCTCCAGCCCGTCGAGGTCGAGTGTGTCGAGTTGCTCCATAACGAGTTTGAAATAGTGCTCGTGCACCTCGGGCTGTTCCCAATTGAGCTCCCGGTCGGACCACGAGGGACCGCGGTGGGGCGCGCGGAGCTGGTTGGCGGCGCGCTGCGATTTGTAGAAGGTGCTGAGCAGCGGTGAATCTTCGAGCATGCAGTCATGCATGTCGTTCATGCGGACGCTGACCCAGGCGCCGAGGCCCCGCGCGCGGCAGCGCGCCAGTGCCACTTGGTGGAAATTCACGTCGAGATCGGCGAGGCGTTTGGCGGAGTCGAGACGCCGCCGCGTCGGCGCCACAGCAGCGGGGGCGAGATGGCGCAGAATCGGCTGATCGTCGGGGCCCTTCGGATCGTAACCGGTCCAGTCGGTCTCCCAGACGCGGCTGGCGTAGTTTGCGCGCTGTGCGTTGACGTTGGAGACGAAAGTGCGGACTCCGCTGTCCGCCAACTGGTCGATGTAGTCGCTGACCTGCCTGGCGCTGATCTCGTCGGCCGAGCGCTCGAAAAAAAACTGGGTGCTGTCCTGGTTGAACACTGGGCCGGCCATCGCGGAACCCGCATGGAGAGGGGCCGGCGTTGGGTTTTGCGCGGCGGCGAGTGAAACGGTGGCGAGGGCGAGCGCGAGGCGGAGGGGTGGACGGATCATGGGATGGGTGGACGGAGGTTGCGCACTTGGCGCGCCGCTGCAAGCGGCGCGTTGCGTGGACGCAGGTTGGCCGAATTGGACGCCGCGAGGAACTTGCGCCGCCGTTGACAGTCGCAACGGCCTCGTCTCCAGCTTGCCAGCTTCATCCACCATTTCCTCCCGCACTGGCAGCGATGTCACCGGGTCTTTACTTGTGACATAGCCGCGCACGGAGTACCTTATTAATCTAACAACATGAAAACGCACCGACTGCTTCCCCTTCTCCTCGCCTCGGTTTTGGCGACGATCCCATTGCCGGCCGCGGCGCAGACGCTGACGGTGGACAAGGCGAATTCCCGTGTGGAGATCGCCGTGAAGGCGACGGTGGATTCCTTTGTCACCAAACTCGCCGCCTACACCGCGGACGTCCGGTTCGACGCCGCGACGGGCCAGGTGACGGCGGCGAAGCTCGCGTTTCATTTCACCGACGTGAAGACGGGCAACGAGAAACGCGACCGCGAGATGCACATCTGGCAGCAGACGGAGAAATTTCCCGACGGCGACTTCACGCTCAAGGCCCTGCAGCCGGCGGCAGACGGCAAGTTGACGGCGCGGGGCGGGCTCACGCTGCACGGGGTGACGCGCGAGCTGGCGTTCCCGGTAACAGTGGTGCGCGCCGGCGCCGTGGCGACGGTCGAGGGCGAGGCGGTGGTGGACACCCGGCTGTTCGGGCTGCCGGTGATCCGCAAATTCGCCCTGCTCAAGGTCGATCCTCTCGTGACAGTGCGTTTCCATCTGACGGGCACGACGGCGGCGCCATGAGGACGCACGCCGGGTGGGAGACGGGGTCGCATCTGCGCGCGCCCGGCGGTTACGGTTCGCTCGCCGCCTGACATGCGTTTCCTGTCGCTCGTTCTGGTCAATCTCCGGCGCCACAGGTTGCGGGCACTGATCGGTGTCGCCGGTATCGGGTTCGGCGTGGCGGCGATGCTCACGATTCTGGGCATAGTCAACGGGGCCATCGGGATGTTCGAGCGCATCCTGTCCACCGACAGCCATTACCTCGTGCTGGAGAAAAACGTGTCGGACCTGTTCTTCAGCGCGGTGCGCGACGAGGAAACCGCGGCGATCCGCGCGCTGCCGGGGGTGGCGTCGGCGCATCCGCTCCTGTTCGGCATCGTGTCGTCGCCGGGCTACCCCGTGATCACTTGTTTTGGCGTCGAGGCCGACGATCCGCGGCTGGCGCGGGCTGAGTGGCGGGCGGGCGGGCGCGCGGATTTCGGGCGGCGACCGGGCGAAATCTTCCTCGGGCAGCGGGCGGCGGAGTTTCTGCACGCGCGCCTCGGGGAAACCGTGCCGGTCGGGGCGTCGGCGCTGCGCGTGGCGGGAATTTTGAAAACCGAGAACGGGTTCGAGGACGGCGGCGTGTTCCTGCCACTGGCGGCGGCGCAGGCGCTGTTCCACCGCGCCGGGGTGAGTTCGGTGGTGGCGGTGACGCTGCACGACCGGACGGCGGGCGCGGAGTTCAAGCGCGCGGTCGAGACGGCGCATCCCGGGTTGATCGCGCTCGAAAACCGCGAGTTCAACCAGAGCTACCACTCGTTCCGTATCCTGAAAACGACGGCGTGGGCCGTGGGACTGTGCGCGTTTCTCCTCGGCGGACTGGGCGTGGCGAATACGATGTTGCTGTCGGTCTTCAGCCGCATCCGCGAGATCGCGGTGCTGCGGGTGTGCGGGTTTTCGGAGCGGCAGGTGGCGGCGCTGATTTTCGGCGAGGCGGTGTTGGTGGCGGCGGCGGGCCTCGCGCTGGGTTTCGCGCTCGGCGCCGCAGTGCTGGCCGTGCTGCCGCAGGTGCCGCAGTTCCAGGGTTACGTTCAGGCGGAGGTGCGGCCGGCGGTCATGGCAGGCATCGTGCTCACGGCGCTGGTGACGGCCGTGTGCGGGGCGATTTATCCGGCACGGTTCGCGGCGCGCATCCAGCCGGCGGAGGCGTTGCGCTATGAGTGATGCGGCGGAACTGCTTGTGACGGCACGCGACCTGTGGAAGGCCTACGACGACGGCCGTGTGCCGGTGCTGCAAGGCGCGTCGCTCGACGTGCGCGCCGGCGAGGTGGTGGCGTTGTGGGGCGCGTCGGGCTCGGGCAAGAGCACGTTGCTGCACCTGCTCGGCGGGCTGGACCTGCCCGACCGGGGCGACCTGCGGGTGTGCGGACTCGATCCGCGCGCCGAGGCGGACCGGCTCGAACTGCGGCGGCGGCACCTGGGATTCGTTTTCCAACTGCACAATCTCATCCCCGATCTGACAGTGGCGGAGAATCTGCGCGTGCCGGCCCTGGCCGTGGACCGGCCGAGGGCGGAAACGTCGGCGCGACTGGAGCGGCTGGCCGGGGAGGTGGGGATCGCACACCGGCTCGGTCACCGCATCCAGGATTTGTCCGGCGGCGAACGGCAGCGCGTGGCCATCTGCCGGGCGCTGATGAACGCGCCGCGCCTGCTGCTGGCGGACGAGCCGACGGGCTCGCTCGACGAGGAGACGGGCGATCTGGTTTTTACGCTGCTCAGGGAACTGGCGGCGCGCGACGGCATCGCCGTGGTGCTGGCGACGCACGAGCGGCGTTTTGCCGAGGCGTGCGACCGGCGGCTGCGGGTGCGCGCCGGGAAGGTGAGTCAGGCGTGAATCCGGCGCCGAAACCCGGGACGCAGGCGGAGGTCGCGCGGGTGCTGGCGCGGCATGCGCTCGGCTGGCTCGTGGCGGCGAATGCGGTGGGTGTGCTGCTGGCGGTGTTACTGCTCTGGCCGGACCTCAATGATGAACTGTTGGGGTCGCTGACCTACGGGCGCTGGCTGCCGCTGCACCTCGACTGGCAGCTGTACGGCTGGTGCGCACTGCCGCTGGTGGGCGTGCTGCTGGCCTGGTGCCTCGACGCGCGGCAGCTGGGCGCGGTTGCACACACCCGGGTCGTGCTGGGTGCGTGGTCGCTGGCGCTGGCGCTCGGCGGGTTGGCGTGGCTCGGCGGTGTGACGAGCGGAAAAATGTTTCTCGAATGGCACGACTGGGCGCGGCCGCTGCTGCCGGCGGCGATGACGCTGCTTTGGACGGTGCTGGCGGCGCATGTGTGGTGGCGGCGCGACGAATTGGGCGGTGGCACCAAAGCGGCGCGGGTGCTCGCGCTGCTCGCGTTCGCGCTCGTGCCGGCGGCGCTCTACTGGTCGGCGGGGCGCGAGGTTTATCCGAGCGTGAACCCCGACAGCGGCGGCGCGACGGGGGCGCGACTGCTGGGCTCGACGCTCGGGATCGTGGCGATCTACGGGTTCATCGCCGAGGTGCTGGGCGTGAGCCGACCGGGCCGGCGTGGATGGTTTTGGGGCTATTTTGTTTTCTCGGTGGCGGTCTGCGCCGGCATCGAGCACGGCAACGCGTCGCATCACGAAGTCCTGCAGGTTGTCGGCTTGGCGACACTGCTCGGCTGGCTGCCGCTGGCGTGGCTGTATTTCCGCGGCGGCATCGGGGCGCCGACGGCGCGGCGGTGGTGGGGCGCGGCGTTTGCCTGGTGGGCGGCGCTGGTGGGCGCGGGGCTGTGGACGTTTTTGCCAGGAGTGTCCGAGCGGTTGAAATTCACGAACGGCATGGTGGCGCACGCGCACCTCGCCATGGCGGGGCTGGTGACGAGCGCGAATCTGGCCGTGCTGGTGGAATTGCGGGCGCTGTACGCCCCGCGGGGTTTCTGGCTTTGGCAAGCGGCCTGTGTCGCGCAGGTGGCGGTGCTGCTGGCGCTCGGCTGGCTGGAAACGGGCCACGCGGCGGAGCTGTTTTTGTCGGAGCCATGGACGCAGGCGATCTACGCGGCGCGGCTCGCGGCCGGCGTCGCGATGTTGCTGGCCTCGGTGCTGTGGTGGCGGGGTATTTCCGGGCGCGAGGAGGCGCGGCACGACGATGCCGAATAACCCCAACCCCTCGCGCACGGTGCCGGTGGTGGCCGCGATTCTCGCCATCGCGGCGACATATGGTTTTTTTCTGCTGTTCGGGGAGTTCGCATTGCTGGAGCTGGCGAAACCGCTGTTCGGCGGGGAACGCGCGCTGCGGCCGTTGCTGGCCGTGCTGGGGGCGGGCGGCGTCGCGGGCAGTCTGCTCGCTGCATGGCGCTTTGACCTCAGGCGTTTTCGCGGCGCGCTGGCCGGCGGGTTTGCGGCGTGCGCGGTCTCGGCTGCGGTGTCGCTCTCCGGCGGACGCCCGGGGCTGTGGTTTGCGGCGGGCGCGACGGGGCTGAGTCTGGGCTGGACGACCGTGACCTTGTCGGCGGGGTTGCGCGCGGTCGCCGGCGCCCGGCGGCTCGGGCTCTGGTGCGGCCTCGGCACGGGGCTGGCTTATGCGGTGGGCAATCTGCCGGCGGTCTTCGAGGCGACGCCGCAGGCGCAGGCGGCGATCGCACTGGGTTTCACCTTCGTGGGGATATTGGCCGCGGGGCGGATGCAGCCGGAAGTGGTGGGAGCAGTCGAGGCGAGCGACGGCGAACGGCGCGACTGGCTCGTGTGGGGCGCGATTTTTCTGGCGCTGGTGTGGCTCGATTCGGCGGGTTTCTACATTCTGCAACACACGCCCGAACTGCGGGCGCAGACGTGGAGCGGGCCGTTGATTCTATATGGCAACGCGCTCACGCATCTGCTCAGCGCTGTGGTTGCGGGCTGCGCGCTTGACGCGCGGCGCCTCGGCGGCACGGCATTCGTGGCCTTGGTTTTTCTGGGAGTCGCGGACCTGCTGCTGGGTCAGGGCGCGGGCGGATTTGCCGGGACGCGGATGCTCTACACGATTGGCGTGTCGGCCTACTCAGTGGCCCTGGTGCATTATCCGGCGTTTGGGGCGCGACCGTGGGTGGTGGCGGGAATTTTTTCTGTGGCCGGCTGGCTGGGCTCGGCGCTCGGGATCGGGATGGTGCAGGATTTGCACGCGATTCCGGAGTGGTTCATCGCTCTCGCCGGCGTTGTGGTTTTCGGGGCGCTGGCCGTGCGCTCACGCCAGTTGCGTCGGTCGGAAGCGGTGCTGACGGTTGGCGTGGCGGCGCTTTGCCTCGGTCCACGCATGGTTTCGGCGGAGGATGCGACCGTCGCGCTCGGCCGCGAAGTTTATATTGCGGAGGGCTGCATCAACTGTCACTCGCAATACGTGCGGCCCGGCGTGCTGCAGGAGGTGTTGTGGTGGGGGCCGGCGCGGCCACTGGCGGCTAATCTAGCCGAAACGCCGCCGCTGATCGGGCTGCGCCGGCAGGGGCCTGATCTCATGAACGTCGGCAACCGGCGCTCGCCCGACTGGCAGCGTCTGCACCTGATCGCGCCACGCACGGTGTCGCCCGGTTCGCGGATGCCGGGCTACGCGCATTTGTTTCGCGCGGGCGACAGACGTGGCGAGGCGTTGGTGGCCTATCTGGGGGAGTTGGGCGCCGAGACCATGGCGGTCCGGCGGCAGCAGATCGCCGGCTGGAAGCCGGCTGCGGAGGCGATGCTGGCTCCTTTCAATGGACCGGCCGCGCGGCAACAGTTCGTCCGGTTGTGCGCCTCGTGTCATGGCCCGGAGTTTCGCGGCGACGGAATGCTCGCGGGGCAGTTGGCGCTGAAGCCGCCTGATTTCACCCGCGAAGCCTGGCGTCAAGTGCGCGCCGACGAACCCGACCGCGTGCTCGCGTTGACGCGGATCATCAAGTTCGGCGTGCCCGGCACGCCGATGGCTGGCCGCGAATATCTCGATGACGCCACCGCTGTGATGCTGGCCCGCCATGTCGAGGCCCTGAGTCGCGGGCAACGCGCGCGATAGGCCGAGGCGCCGGCTTGGCCGGAAAGTCCCGGGAAATTGGAGGCGCGGGTCGGAATTGAACCGACGCATAGAGGTTTTGCAGACCTCGGCCTTACCACTTGGCTACCGCGCCATTGACGAGGGAGGATCACCTCGTATGCTTCAGATTGTCTATAACCAATGTCTACAACCGTGAAGCAGTCAACTCAAGAAAAGAACACGCGATGGAGCACCACCAGAGAACCGGGTTTGCTCCGCGACAACCGAAGCGGAAAGTATTACGGGCGGGCCCAAGTCAATGGCAAGCCCCTTTGGCACAGTCACCGGACAACCGTGCTTTCAACGGCCAAACTACGTCAAAGGGTCTGGCTCAGCGAGCAGGACCTAAAGCGCTCAGCACAAGCCGCCACCCTGTCCGGCACGGGCACGGTTGCCCAACTGGTCGAACTTTATCGAATTCAAATTGCCGGTTTACCGATTGCTGAAAGCAGCAAGAAGGCCCGCCATATCGGCCTAAAGAAAATCCTTAAGACTTGGCCAGAGTTGATGCCACGCCGACCGCAAGATGTGACCACCTCCGAGGTTCAATCTTGGGCCGCTCGTTTCAGGTCAAGAGGCACCCAGTTCAAGCCCAAAGGGGCGTCCAAAATCTGGACCGGAAACAGCCAAAGCAGCTTCAATAAGGCGATTGACGGGCTTAAGTCTATTTTTGCAATTGGCGTCGAAGCTGGCGCCATTCACCAGAATCCCGTACGGACAAAAGGCCTGAAGCACCAAGTCGCCCCGAAACGCCTGCGCTTGCCATCCCTGGATGATTTCCGTGCGGTTCTCTCAGAAATTGAGATGAATAGTGGCAAGGGACACTGGGGGCTGGAAATCGCTGATTTCTGCCGTTTGATGGCATACTCTGGAGCTCGGAAGGCTGAAGCCGCTGCAATTACTTGGGGGGACGTCCATTTTGACCTCAAAGAACTCGACATTCGAGGGACGAAATCAGCTACAAGTCGACGAACCATTCCGATGATTGCACCACTGGAGTCATTACTGCAGAAGATCGCGGCACGGCGGGCCACAAAGGCAGCAACGGACCAAGTTGCGCGGGTGGCAAAGGCTTTGATTTCTCTTAAACGCGCCTGTCTGAAAGTCGGCGTACCCGCCTTAACACATCATGATCTACGGCACTACTTCGCGACAATTTGCATAGAAAGCGGAGTACAGATCCCAACCTTATCTCGTTGGCTCGGTCACGCAGATGGAGGAATGCTCGCTCTGAGAACTTACGGACATCTGCGTGATGAGCACGCGAAACAACAAGCATCACTTGTGAAATTCTAGTCTGACCGAGTCTGACCGGCTGCCCCTTGAGCATCACGATCCAATAACCCCTAATACAGCACCATGAAATCCAACTTCTCTGGTTACAAATTCCAACGGCACTGGAACGGCACCCGCGCCTTTACTAGTTACAGGTATTACAGCAAGGGAGCTGTATACAAATCGTTTTGGAAAATTGGCTAGTTATCGGGCTGACTCAGGCTCACGCAGCTCATGCAGCGGCGCCCACTATCCACCGTCAGCAGGTGCGAATGTATATCCATAAGTTTCCCTGCAAGTATACCTAGATCAAGAAATCGCTATACTGAGCCATCAATCTCTATACATAGCAAGATAGAGCGAGGTATTCTCGCTTTAATTCACTACATTACCTTGACATAGCGCTTCTTGCGCTATATAATCCTGTATGTGCCAGCATCGAATACAGGCAATCTCTATAGGACAACAGCCGTCAGCACGAAGCTAACGGCCCCAGAGGCTGCCCGCCTCAAATCACGGGCCGATGCAGCCGGTGTGCCCGTCGGCACCTTTGTTCGCACCGCCCTCCTCCGTAGCCGTTTGAAGGGCACCTGTGTCCCCCGTTTGAACCAGGATGGATGGACTAGGCTGGTTAATCTTGAGTCCGCCGTTCTCAAGGCATTGCCCGGCAGCGTCGACGAGGTGTCACTTGCTGCATTCACATCGGAACTAGCCGCATTGCGAGCTGCGCTGATCGGAGGGGTGCGATGATCACCAGGATCACAAAGGGTAATTGTTTCCGTGGTGTCCTTGCCTATGCGCTCATGGCTAACAAGCAGCCCCACGTCCTATGCACAACACTGAAGACGCTGGACCCGACGCATTGGGCCACCGAGTTCGAGCTACAGGCCTCACGTAATTGGCGCGTGAAGGAACGAGTTTATCATTACGTCAAATCGTTGGCACCCGGTGAGCACCTCTCTGACGAACAATGGTCAGCCTGCATAAAGGAGGATGCCCAAGCTCTGGGTTTCGACCAATATGTCGCCGTGCTTCATCGGGACCGTGCCCACGACCACGCCGATATCGTGGTCAACGCCGTCTTATCCGATGGCCGCACTTGGGCGCAACGACAAGACAGGGTCAAACTCAGGGCCACGGCGAATGCACAGGAAATACGCTACGGCCTGACCCGCACGCGTGCCGTTTCAGACCTCCCCTCCGTTGGCAAAGAGGAGATCGAGCGAGCACAGAGACTGTTTGCCGAGGGCAAAGCCAAGACGCCAATACCGGCCAAGATTCTGGTTCGCGAATTTGTGTTGGCGGCATGCGCCCAGGCCAGCAGCGAAACCGAATTTGAAGCGTTATTGGCACAGCAAGGGATCGCCATGCGCAATCGGGTCAAAGATGGCGTGATTGTCGGCATCAGCTTCGGCTTAGACGGCCAAGCGTTCAGCGGCTCATCGATCGGCATGCCGCTCAAATCAGTCCGTTCACGATTTTCCCATGACAACTCAAGAATTGACCCAACAAGCACAGCTCCCTCCTTGGCAAAAGGAATTAGCGGCAGAAATCGCCTGGCAGATTGCCGGACAACTCACGCCTCAGTTGCAGCAACTCCATATGTTGCTGACCGAGCTGGCCAACTCCCTTCGGACGGCGGATGCGAAGGCACTGGCGGAGCAGAAGCGTATCCTCGACCTGATTCAGGCCAAGATAGACGAGATGAAATAATCCACCGCGGCACATCCCTGCTTGTTCTCATACTCTTTGCTCTCGCCAACCTAAGTGGCGGCGATGGCGGTGGTGGAGGCGGTGGCGCCGGTATTCGCCTCCACATGCGCCGACGCAGACCCACGACAAGGCCCCGAAATCGACTTCCCATATGAATACAAACCCAACCCAAACTCCCGGCGATGACCCCGACAAACAGGCGGCCATGCTCATCGCTAAATTAACTGTTCTACTCGGCGAACTTAAGCAGCAGATTACTGCTAACGCCCAGGCAACGGCCACTCTCGACAAGCTCGTCCGTGAGGAAATTCAGCGTAAAATCACCGAGCAAATTGCCGTAATTGACGCCAGCATAGCTGCGCGGCATCAGGCGACTGGGACGGTCATCAATAAGCACCTAGAGTCTATCACCGCTCAGATCGACCGCCAGCTTACCGGGCTCTGCTTCTATTTTATCGTGATCCTCACGCTGCTCGTGGGCGTTGGCGCAGTGGCGATCATTGCCATCTTCAAATGAAACCCGTCCACCATATCATCGGCAGCATGGTCATCCCCGACGCTGAAATTATCCGGGTTGAGTGGAACGTCCGTGGCATGCTCGTCGTCACCACACTGGGCAACATCGTCGTGCGCGGAGAATCACTGCTGCAGCTCCTTCCTGATTTCCTATCGCGGCGTGCTCTTACCCTCCAAGTAGGGCTCCCCGTTGAGCCGTCTGGTTTGCCGATCGCCATCCCGAGCATCACCGACATACGCAGTGCACCCGATCTCCCAGTTTCCACGCAGTTCATACCGGACCTACTGCTCGACATCCCAGCACGGTTCGTTGGCTTTCAAACGCCGTCCAGGCTAATCCTGGCACAGTGGGACGACTTACTGGCTGCGGGATGGAGGAGGAAGGCATTTTGGTTCGCATTGTCTGATATGGCATATATCGTCACCCCACTGGTCGAGATCGCCACGGCTGACCGGATGGCGTTTCTGAAAAGGATTCTAGCGAGCCGTGAGCCCAACCACTTTGCCGCCGGCCTGAGCGCTGACGTCATCAGGCAGTATTCGTTCTATGATTTCGCAGACGAGAACGGTGAAACCGCGACACGGATAAAGGATATCGCGCAACGAGCCTATGCCGGATTGGGCTTCACCGGTCCCGCTCGGATCGACTTCCGTGTGTCAGCAGCGGGCGAAGCGAAAGTGATGGAAGTGACGTGCAAGCCGCATCTCACCGCTCACACCAGTTTCATGCACGCGATTCGCGCAATGGACCGACCGTATTCGGACCTGCTGAAATTCCTCGTGGGCTCGGCCGCTGAACGGTTGGGCTTGGCTCACTCTGCCGCCCAGAACTGAATGTCGCTGAATAGGAAACTGTCGCAAAGGCGCGCAAGCGGAAGCGTTCTGAAAATGCCTATGTGCTGGATGCGCACAAACGGCTCAAGGCGATGGGGATTTTGTCCCGCCGAGAGGCTCCGCTCCTTGGCCGAAGTATTGATCTGGTCTTCCTGCAGGATGGCAGTCTCATTTCCGTTGAATTCAAACTGCGCGATTGGCGACGGGCGCTGGGCCAGGCGCGCGACCATCAGATCGGTAGCGACTTCTCTTATATCTGCCTTCCGAGGGAGAACAATTCTGCCGAACTAAAACTCGCCGCCAAACAATCAGGCGTGGGGCTGTTTATCTTTGTCGAAGGTGCAGAGTGGCCTTTTCAGACGGCGGTCGATGCCTCGCCGTCAACCATCACTTCTCCATTTGCGCGGGATTCACTCAGCACTCTCTTAACGTCCAGTCGTCGTCTCCATGGCTAATCTTGGAATCCACGGACTGCATTGGGTGCGTTACGGTATCGCTGGGGATCAGAAATACCTTCTGGATGAGTTTGCGCCTGGCTATGACCAACTCGTGATCGGAGCGAACATGGTGGCGCACATGCCAGCCGCGATTTCGACCTTTGTTTCGCAGAAAGCCAAGAAGCCCTTTGTGATCGATCCGCTGACGCACGCGTTTCAACACGGCGTCGAAAATCTACTCTCCACTTCCAAGAAGTCTGCAGGCGAACTAAAGAGCTCTTGGAGCGGACTGGTTAAACGGTATGGGGATCTTCTTCGTGAGTTACAGTTTCCACGGACAATCACTGGTCTGAGTTTCGGGGAGCACTTCACACGATCCCCAGATCAGCGCGTGATTCGCCCAGAAGTCATGCGAGGCGGCAGTGGCGTTCCTGTCCCAGGGCTCTGGTTCGGGGAGGCCGCCGATGAATGCCGTGATCAAGAGGTGGCAGTCTGGCCGCTCCTCCATCTGCTTGAAGATCGCCACGACGCTTGAGCACGGTTCGGCACAGCGATTCACGACAAACCTAGTCGCCCCGAAGCGGCCCGGACGCCGGGCATAGACGATTTGATCCTCGGGGAATGTCGCAACACAGGTCGTCAACCCGATCTCGGACCCGAATTCAATCAGCTCACGGACAAACCGCCGACCTGTGAGTCTGACTCGACTGAGGACCGAGCTGAGCAGGCGTTGCTCCAGCTTGTGATGGGACCGAGGACGGTCAAAAACCCGACGCCCGTCTGAGGAGAGCCCGATTTCAATTAGTCCGTTTTCGGCGACTAGGGGGTAGTCAGGTGACCCCGCCGGTTGAGGCCAATGCGGACGGAACTTTACTTGGCGGTTGGCCCTTCTCCGAGCTTCGGCGCACGGCTGGTTTGTCCGTATCGATTTATATCCCTTTTGTGGGCAGTTGTGGGTGATTGCTGGCATGGTATTTTTCATGGCTAGGATAGATTGCTGTGCTAATAGTTATAGCTGGCTATATGTATGGGTTAAAAAAATATGCCCTCTCGTGAGGGCTGAGGCCATTATTGGCAGAATGACTCGATAAAAAGAGCATGGTATCTAAGTTACATAACCGGCTATATGTGTCAACAGTAAAGTGCCCTCATTTTATGTGACTTCGTATCAAATTAACTATTATTGCTTTGCCGAATTCGCCCCAAAGCTCTTGCGCAGGCAGAAACTACTTGGGCATTCGTAGCGCCCCATTCCGCGCATCGCTGCTTGAGCAATTCTGCGACTTCCGGAGGTAGCCTAAACTGAGACAACTTCCTTCCGGTTCCCCACGCTGCCTGTGGTTCCAAATCCGCAATCTTTAAGCTCGGGAGCGCTTTGATCACCATTTGTTGCTTCGAATGACCAGAAATTCGTGCCGCCTGGATTGCGGCATACTGATCTTTGTCCAGAGCTGCAGCGACAAGACGGCGAACACCAAGAGGACTTTCAGGTAAGCGAGGCATGAATCAAGCCATATACCCCGATATATTTACGTGCAAGTAAAATCCTCCCTCTTCAAATGCATATTTGTCACCGGCGCGGCTCACATATCCCGCCCTTTTGCCTCCGGACGAGTCCTCCGTCAAAGTGCGGGAACTGTTCGCCGTCGGCTCCGCGGCGCAGACTTCTCCGGTGCTCGCCTGCGCGACGTTGCGCCATCGTCATCAGCTCCGATGCGTCGCCGCCTCCTCTGGCTGCACTTTGCTGCGTCTCCGGCTCCTCAAAGACTGCTTTACCCGCTGCACCAGCCGTCCCGACAAGATGCCCGCCCTCCCGCTCACTCGCTCCGACCTCGTGAGGGTCTCCGCTCGGTTCGCACCCTGGAATGATGATGCTCGCTGGCGCTCGATTTTTTTTAGCCTACTGCCAGCCGCTGTTTCATAAATGATACCCACGGTCAAGGTCGTGCCCTACGGGGCCTCCACCACGGGGAATCCTGCGCTTCCCCCTCGTCGGGTGAGCCTTCACCGCTCCTCGGCGCTCCGCACCCCTTTGACTTTCGTGGGTGTGGCGAAACCGCCAATCGGCAGTGAGGTCGATCAGGTGCAAAACGCACACACGACCAACCCGCCGAACGGCAATAACTATGGAAACGAATAGTCCGTTCGGAGAAGTCATCTACTCCTACTCCCGCGCACAGGCGATCGCCGACGGGGTTTTGGTCGATCTCAGCCAGTTTCAAACCATCCGTGAGCACTGGATAACCCCCGTTGCTTGCACGGACACCGTGTGGTGCTCTATCGAATACGCTGTCCAACAGCACGGAAAGGACTTCGAGGGGATCATGCACGACATCTCGGTCGTGGCCAAACTCGCGATCCGCCGGGCGGCACCCGGACAAGCCATGATACACTTCACCGTCGTGATCGGACGCGCTACCAAAAGCCTCAAACTCCACATCGGTCCCGGCGACACCGCTGAGCCCGTTTTGACTATTATGCTTCCGCATGAGGATTAGCGCCGGGGGCCATGGGGCCCCCTCTTTTTGCGACTCCAGCTACACTCACACTCGTGCGGTCGAGGGCGGTGCTGATGTTCTCGACATTACTTCGAGAAAAAATCTGCAATCTGATGGCTGTTCATCTTGGCCACCTCCGCGTATGCAAGTCGAAGGCGCAGCCAAGTCTTTTTCTGCTCATCGGACGCCTTCCTCGTCTTGGACGGCCAGTCTTCCAGCGGCCAGAACCTGTCCAACTGAACAGCCAAACTTGATTTCCGGTGGACCAGTAAAAACTTTTTGAACACACCGAGTGGAATGGCTTGAGTCTCCAGCAATATGGCCGCGAGGCCGCGCTTCCCAAGCCGCATTTTTTCGCTGAGCAGAATGAATTGGTGGCGATCGGGATCGTCCAGAAAATCACGGATGTTTTTCAGCGGGATTCTTATGATCCGCGGAGGTAACTTTCGCAGATATCCGGTATCGATCAACCGCTGCACGGTCTTTTCCGAATAACCAATGAAAATTGCCGCCTCACTCAGACTCAGAACCTCCGGGGGATTCCTCCGCAAGTGTTCCTTTTCAGCTTCAGTGAGTGGTTTTTTCTTCTGCCGAGGCATGGGAAAAACTAGGATACGGTTTAAGAATGTGTCTACAACCCTTGTCTACAACTTGGCCGAAAATAGGGTCTTTTTCTGTCCTTTTGAGTCCTTTTTAGTCCAGAATTATCACTCGTAAGCCACTGTTGTATAATGCTTTGCAGACCTCGGCCTTACCACTTGGCTACCGCGCCCTGACCCCAATCCGCTCCGCTGCGGAACGGGGGAGAGCTACTACGCGCACGCGAAAGTCAACGGCAAGCAGAAATAGCGGCCGTGGTTGACCCATGTCACGGACGGACTGAGAATCTGTTTGCGCTCGGCGGTGGCGGTGCGTTGTCCTGTCCGGCTCACGTTTCCATGCACCGCTCCCATCATTGCGCCCAACTCACCAAATCCGACCTCGGTGCGACCGTGTCGCTGCTCGGCTGGGTGGACTCCATCCGCGACCACGGCGGTATCATCTTTGTCGATCTGCGTGATCGCAAGGGCATCACGCAAGTGAAATTCGATTCGAGCCTCCGCGAGCAGGCTGCGCACCTGAAGGACGAGTCGGTCATTGGCATCAGCGGCAAGGTCGAGGTGCGCCCGGCCGACATGGTGAACAAGAACTTGCCGACGGGCGAGGTGGAGGTCGATGCGACCGAACTGGAAGTGCACAATATTTCCGACACGCCGCCGTTCCCGCTCGACGACGCCGGCGGCGACAAGGTCAACGAAGACCTGCGCCTGACCTACCGCTACCTGGACCTGCGCCGGCCGAAGATGCGCAAGAATCTTCTCGTGCGTCACAAGGCCACGAAGTCGATCCGCGATTACTTCGACGGGCAGGAATTCATCGAGGTGGAGACGCCGGCGCTGTTCAAGAGCACGCCGGAGGGCGCGCGCGAATACCTCGTGCCGTCGCGCATCCACCCGGGGCAGTTCTACGCGCTTTCGCAGTCACCGCAGCAGTTCAAGCAAATCCTGATGGTCGCGGGCGTGGAGAAATACTTCCAGATCGCCCGCTGCTTCCGTGACGAGGATTTGCGCGCCGACCGCCAGATGGAGTTCACTCAGGTGGACGTCGAGGCGTCGTTCGTCACGCGCGAGGATATCTACGCCTTGTTCGAGGGCATGCTGAAGAAACTGTGGCAGGATGTCCTCGGCACGGACATTCAGACCCCGTTCCTGCGGCTGGCCTTTCAAGATGCGATGAACCGCTTCGGCGTGGACAAGCCGGACATGCGCTTTGGCCTGGAACTGGCCGACTTCACGGAGACGTTCCGCACGTCGGGCTTCAAAGTGTTCGCCAGCACGGCGACTTCCGGCGGAGCGGTGAAGGCGCTCAACGCCAAGGGCCTCGCCGACCTGACCCAGGGCGAAATCGCCAAGCTGGAGGAGACCGCCAAATCCCTCGGGGCGAAGGGTCTCGCCTTCATCAAAGTCGAGGGCGGCGAGTGGAAATCGCCAATCGTGAAATTCTTTTCCGCCGCCGAGAAAGCGGCACTGACAGAGCGGCTCGGCATCGCGGAGGGCGATATGGTGTTCTTCGCGGCGGCGCCGTGGGAGAAAGCGTGCGCCATCCTCGGGCGTATCCGTTTGGAGGCGGCGCAGCTCCTCGTGAAGCGTGGTAAGCTTACCATCCGTCCCGATGACTGGAAATTTCTTTGGGTGATCGACTTTCCGCTCATGTCCTATGACGAGGAGCGCGGGGCCTACGCGGCCACGCACCATCCTTTCACCGCGCCGGTGCCCGAGGACGCGGCGCTGCTCAACAGCGACCCCAAGAAGGTCCGAGGCCAGCACTACGACGTTGTCCTCAACGGCATGGAACTCGGCGGCGGCTCGATCCGCATCCACCAGCCGGCATTGCAGAAAAAAGTTTTCGAAGATGTGCTGAAGATACCGGCTGATGTCGTCGAGAGCCGCTTCGGCTACCTGCTCAAGGCGTTCACTTACGGCGCGCCTCCGCATGGCGGCATCGCGTTCGGGCTCGACCGCATGGTTGCGCTGCTCTGCGGCACCACGAGCATTCGGGACGTGATTGCCTTTCCCAAAACGCAAAAAGGCCAGGATCTCATGGCGCAGAGCCCGACCCCCGTCACCCCGAAGCAGCTAAAGGAACTGCACATCGCGACTGTGATGCCGGAGTAATTCACCGCAACGGGGCTTGCGCCCGGCCGGCTTCCTGCGCTATTAGTCTGGCACATTACTTCAACGCCCATGAAACTCATCATCGCTGTCATCAAACCGTTCAAACTCGAGGAAGTGAAAGAAGCACTCGCCGCCATCGGCGTCGAGGGCATGACCGTGACGGAGGTCAAGGGCTTCGGCCGCCAGAAGGGCCACACCGAAATCTACCGCGGCAGCGAATACACCGTGGACTTCCTGCCGAAAGTCAAAATCGAGGTCGTGGTCGCCAATGAAGTCGCGGGCAAGACCGTCGAGGTGATCGTGAAAGCGGCGAAGACCGGCAAAATCGGCGACGGCAAGGTGTTTGTCGTGCCGATCGAGGAGGCCGTGCGCATCCGCACCGACGAGCGCGGCGACGCGGCGGTGTAATCTTCCTGCGCCATGGTTTTTCAGCCGGCCCGATTCGGGCAGGTTTTTTTGCGCCCACAGCGGGATGAAAATGGGCTGATAATGGCATGGGTGCTGCTTAGTGGTAGCCGCCTATGCCAAAACTTCTTCGATTCCTGCGAACCTCCATGTTCGCGTGTCTGGCCTGCGTCTGCAGCCTGACCGCCGTAGCACAGACTCCCCCTGCTGCTCCCACCACCGACGAGCGCCTTGCGGCACTTGAGGCCTATATCAACAACGGCGATCCCGGCAAGAGCCTCACGGGTGTCGCCGGCCCCGGTCACAACGCCTGGATGATGACCAGCACCGCACTGGTGCTCTTCATGACGCTGCCCGGCCTGGCGCTTTTCTACGGCGGCCTCGTGCGCCGGAAGAACGTGCTCTCGGTGCTGGCCCAGTGCCTGGGCATCACCGGTGTGGTGGCCGTCCTCTGGTGGGCGTTCGGTTATAGCCTCGTTTTTGGCAAGAGCTTCAACAGCCCATATTTTGGCGGGTCAGAGTATTTCTTCCTCAAGGGGGTGACGTCGGCGCCCAACACCGACTACGCCTACTGGGTTTCGCACAACGTCTTTGCGATGTATCAGATGATGTTCGCGATCATCACGCCCGCGCTGATCGTGGGCGCGATTGCCGAACGCATGAAGTTCACCTCCATCATCGCCTTCGTCACTGTCTGGATGTTCGTCGTCTACTTTCCGCTCGCCCATATGGTCTGGGGCTCGACCGGGTTGATGAATGGTGTGTGGAACGGCGACGCCAAGATCACCGCGATAGACTTCGCCGGCGGCACAGTGGTGCACATGTCCTCGGGTTGGTCGGCCCTGATCCTGTGCCTGATCCTTGGGCCGCGCATCGGGTTTGGCCGGGAGAAGATGGCGCCACACAGCATGGTGCTCTGCATGGTTGGCACCGGCATGCTGTGGGTCGGCTGGTATGGCTTTAACGCCGGCTCTGCGGTCGGTGCCGACGGGATTGCGGCCAACGCCTTCACCACCACCACGCTTGCTACCGCCGTGGCCGCGCTCACCTGGGGCGCGATCGAGCGCATCTTTCGCGGCCACGCCTCGATCCTAGGCTTTTGCTCGGGAGCCGTGGCCGGCCTCGTCGTTATCACCCCGGCGTGCGGCTTTGTCGACAGCACCGGAGCGGTGATCATCGGCGTGCTCGCGGCGGTCGTGCCGTATCTCGCTTGCACGAAGTTGAAGGCCAAGTTCGGCTACGACGACGCGCTCGACACCTTCGGCGTCCACGCCGTCGGCGGAACGATTGGCGCACTTACCACCGGATTTCTTGCCACCGCTTCGGTCAACGCCAACCTCACCGGAGCGCCCGCAGTCAAGAACGGCCTGGCCAAGCTCGTGACGAGCGGCGGTCTCTGGCTCGCGCAACTCAAGGCCATCGCGATCACTCTCGTGCTCGCCATAGTAGCCACCGTCATCATCGCCTACCTTGTCAAGGCGGTCATCGGCCTGCGGCCGACCGAAGAGGTCGAGCGCCAGGGTCTGGACATCAACGAACACGGCGAAGAAGGTTACGTCACCTAACCTCAATCCATTTAACCCATGAAACTCATCATCGCCATCATCAAACCCTTCAAACTCGAGGAAGTGAAGGATGCCCTCGCCGCCGTCGGCGTCGAAGGCATGACCGTCACCGAAGTCAAGGGCTTCGGCCGCCAGAAAGGCCACACTGAGATCTACCGCGGCAGCGAATACACCGTCGATTTTCTCCCTAAGGTGAAAATCGAAATCGTCGTGCCCGACGAAGTCGCCGGCAAGGCGATCGAAGCCATCAGCAAGGCGGCCAAAACCGGGAAAATTGGAGACGGCAAGGTATTCGTCGTGCCGATCGAAGAGGCAATCCGCATCCGCACAGAAGAGCGCGGTGACGCTGCGGTCTAGCACTCTGCTTTTACAGGATTCGCTTCAGCACAGGAACCAGCCTTTCAAAGGGCTGGTTTTTGTGCTTTAGGAGGCGCTTGCGGTGAACAGGTCTGTTCTGTTTCGCTCTGCCAAGGCATGACCTATCCCCAACGACGCATTCGCATCCTCGACTCGCACACCGGTGGCGAGCCTACGCGACTGGTGTTGGCGGGCGCTCCAGAACTGGGCGACGGTCCGTTGCAAGAGCGCGCTCGGCGGTTTCGGGCGGAGCACAATGAGTTTCGCTCGGCCGTCGTGAACGAGCCACGCGGGTCCGATGTGATGGTTGGCGCGCTGCTCGTGCCGCCGCATCGGGCCGATTGCCGGTTCGGGGTGATTTTTTTCAACAACGTCGGCTGCCTCGGCATGTGCGGCCACGGCACCATCGGGCTCGTGGCCTCGCTATCGCACCTCGGACAGATTGCCCCCGGTCGCGTGCGGATCGACACCCCGGTTGGCCCAGTCGAGGCAGAGCTGCACTGCACTGGCGAGGTTTCGGTCGAGAATATCGCGAGTTACCGGAAAGCGCGGGCTGTCGCGGTGACCGTTCCCGGGCACGGCGAAGTGCGCGGCGATGTGGCGTGGGGCGGCAACTGGTTTTTCCTCGTGGAAGCGCACGGTCACGCGCTGGAACTGGCGAACATCGAGGGACTCACCGATTTCACCTGGCGCGTCCGGCAGGCGGTCAACACGCAGGGTTTTCCCGAGGTTGACCATGTGGAACTGCTCGCGCCGTCGCCGCGCGCCGGGGCGCACAGCCGCAATTTCGTGCTCTGCCCCGGCAAGGCCTACGACCGTTCGCCTTGCGGCACCGGCACCAGCGCCAAGCTCGCGTGCCTGGCAGCCGACGGGAAACTGACGGAGGGTGCGGAGTGGGTGCAGGAGAGCATCATCGGCAGTGTGTTTCGTGGACGCTACCGCTGGCTCGACCAGGGGAAGGGCGAAGTCGCCCCGACAATCACGGGCACGGCGCACATAATTGCTGAGACGGAACAGTTGCTCGACCCGCGCGACCCGTTTTGCTGGGGCATCCGTTAAACAACATGGCACAAGAAAAACACATCGTCGTCTGCGGTGGCGGCATCGTCGGCCTCTGCACCGCGCACTATCTCGCCCGCGAGGGGTTCGCCGTCACCGTTGTCGAGCGCAACGCCGAAGGCGCCGACTCCTGTGCGCAGGGCAGCGCAGGCTATGTGTCGCCGAGCCACGTCGAGCCGATCTCCGCGCCGGGCATGGTCTGGCAGGGGCTAAAATGGATGCTGAGTTCACGCAGTCCGTTCTACGTCCAGCCGCGCCTCGATCCCGCGTTGCTGCGCTGGGGCTGGCTTTTCGCGCGCCACTGCACGCCAGAGCACCGCCTACGCGCCGCGCCGGTGCTGGCACAACACTGCCTCGAGAGCCGCAGGCTCTTTGCCGAGCTCGCCGAGAAGACGGGCAACAGTTTCGAGTTTCAGCAGCAAGGCCTGTTCAACCTCTGCAAGACGCCCGAGTCGGTCGCGAAATATGAAAGGGGCCTCGCGGCGCTCGCGAACTCCGTTGGCGTCGAAGCGAAGATCCTGACGCCGAAGCAGGTCGCCGAACTCGAGCCCGGCGCACGCATGGATATCGCCGGCGCGGTCTACTTCCCGATCGACGCGCACATCTCGCCGCGAAAGTTCATGCCTGCGCTCGTCGCGCTACTGAAACAGCAGAGAGTAAAGTTCCACTGGGGCACGAGCGTGCTCGGCTGGCGCAGCGAGGGCGGACGCGTCACGGGCCTCGCGACCAGCGCCGGGGAAATCGTCGCGGACGAATACGTGCTGGCGACCGGTTCGTGGGCATCCGACACCCTCCGCGGGCTCGGTCTAGGCCTGCCCATGCAGGCGGGCAAGGGTTACAGCCTCACGATCGAACGGCCGCGTTTCCGGCTGAAAAAGCCAATGATCCTCTCGGAGCGCCGCGTGGCCGTCACGCCAATGGGCGACACGCTGCGTTTCGGCGGCACGATGGAGATCAGCGGGCACTCCGACAACGGCCGTCCGGAGCGCATCGAGCAAATCGTGGCGGCGGCGCAGTTTTATTTTCCGGACATGCGCCCCGAAGATTTCGCTGGCATCAAGCCGTGGTTCGGCTACCGCCCCGTGTCGCCCGATGGAATGCCCTACATTGGCCGCTTCGCGCGGCAGGCCAACCTCACCGCGGCGTGCGGCCACGCCATGCTGGGCATCACGCTCGCGCCGGTCACAGGGCGCGTCGTCGCCGAGTTGCTCACGGGCAGGAAGCCAAGCGTCGATCTGTCCCTGATGAGTCCCGACCGTTTTGCCTGATAATTTTTCGCATGAACTGGATCGGAGTTATACCCGCCATCACGACCAATCTCCGCGCCAACGGCGCGGTCGATCACGCTGCGCTCGCGCGGCATTGCCGTTGGATGATCAACAGCGGCTGCACAGGAATCGTGTGCTGCGGCTCGCTCGGCGAGGCGGCCACGCTGTCGTTCGAGGAAAAAATCGCCGTGGCGGCGACCTGCATGAAGGCCGTGGGCCGGCGCGCCCCTGTCGTGCTCGGCATTGCGTCGCTGTCTACCGGCGAGGCCGTGGCGCTCGCGAAGGCCGGTGCGAAGGCCGGCTGCTCCGGCCTGATGGTGCTGCCGCCCTACGTTTACTCGACCGACTGGCGCGAGATGAAGGTGCACGTTGCCGCCGTGCTGCGCGCGACGAATCTCCCGGGCCTGCTCTACAACAACCCGCCTGCCTACAAGACCGACTTCACGCCGGAGCAGATCGCCGAGCTCGCCGCGGAGCATCCCAATCTCGCCGCCGTCAAGGAATCCAGCGGCGACACGCGGCGTGTCACGGCGATCAAGGCGCTCACCGGCCAGCGCCTGCAAGTTCTCGTCGGCATGGATGACGCCATCGTCGAGGGCATTTACAGCGGGGCCTTCGGCTGGATCGCGGGCCTCGTCAATGCGTTTCCCGTGGAGTCGGTGGCGCTCTTCGATTTCGCGAGCCGCGGCGACAAGGCGCGGGCGGCGGCGCTCTACGAGTGGTTCCTCCCGCTGCTGCGCCTCGATACGGTCCCGAAGTTCGTGCAATACATCAAATGGGTTCAGGCCGAGGTGGGCCGCGGCACGCCTGTGATCCGCCCGCCGCGGCTGCCGCTCGCCGGAGCTGATTTGGCACAGGCGAAGGCGGTGCTGGCTAAAGCGCTGCGGGATCGTCCCAAATTGTGATATGAAACCTGACGGCGGCTCTCTGATCGGTTTTGGCTCCGGCGCCCCCGGCGGACGCACGTTCCTGGCCTTCGACCCGGTCCGCAATGCCGAGTTCGAACCTGCGTTTGCCTCGGCCACTGCGGACGACATCGCGCTCGCTGCCGAACTCGCCGCCGCAGCGGCACCGGTATGGGTTAAATTGTCCGGCAGTGCCCGCGGCCAGTTTCTCCGCGCCATTGCCACGAATCTCGAGCGGAAAGCCGACGATCTCGTGACGCGCGCCAAGCAGGAGACTGCGCTGCCGGAAGCGCGGTTGCGCGGCGAACTCGCCCGCACCTGTGGCCAGCTCCGGCTCTATGGCGAGACGGCCAAGCGCGGCGACTGGCTCGATGCGCGGATAGAAACAGCCGACCCCGCGCGCAAGCCGTTGCCCAAGCCCGACCACCGCTCGATGCTGCGGCCGCTCGGCCCGGTCGTGGTGTTCGGCTCCAGCAATTTTCCCTTCGCCTATTCGGTCGCGGGCGGCGACACCGCATCCGCTTTTGCGGCTGGCTGTCCGGTGATCGTGAAGGCCCATCCCGCGCACCCCGGCACGAGCGAACTCGTGGGCCGGCTGATTCTGCATGCCGTCCGCGATTGCGGACTGCCCGAGGGCACGTTCTCGCTCCTGCTCGACGCTAGGTTCGAAGTCGGGCAGGCGCTGGTCAAACACCCTCTCGTGAAGGCGGTGGGCTTTACCGGCTCGCTCCAGGGCGGACGCGCGCTGACCGATCTCGCAGCGGCGCGGCCCGAGCCGATTCCCGTTTACGCCGAGATGGGCAGCATCAACCCGGTCTTCGTCCTGCCCGGCGCCATTGCTGAGCGCGCGGCGGCCTTGGCGGAGGGCTTGCATGCTTCGGCCACGGTGGGCGTCGGCCAGTTCTGCACGAATCCCGGTCTGATCGTGGTGCAGCGCTCGCCGGCTGCAGAGAAATGGGTGAAAACGCTCGCGGAGAAACTCGCGGGCACCCCGGAAGGCATGATGCTTACCGCGAGCATCGCGCGGAATTTCCGCACTGGCGTCGAAACACTTTCACGGCAGGCTGGCGTAAGGATTCTGACGCAGCGGGCCGCGACTGTAAGCTGCGGCGCCGTGCCGGTATGGTTCGAGACCGACGCGCTCGATTTTCTCGGCAACGCCACACTGTTGGAGGAAATTTTCGGTCCGAGTGCGCTGGTTGTATGGTGCCGCGATGCAATCGAGATGCTGCGCGTGGCTGGCCACCTTGAAGGCAGCCTGACGGCGACAATTCACGCCGACGCGGCGGAAGCCACAGGTCTGGGCGAGCTGACCGACGTCCTGGCCGTGAAGGCCGGCCGTGTGATTTTCAATGGATTTCCTACCGGTCTGGAGGTGAGTTCCGCGATCGTCCATGGCGGGCCTTATCCCGCCGCGAGCGACGGCGGACGGAGCACCTCGGTCGGCACCCGCGCGCTCAACCGTTGGGCACGGCTGGTGTGCTACCAAAATTTCACCGACAGCCTGCTCCCGCCGGAGTTGCAGAATGGGAATCCCCTAGGCCTGCGGCGGCTGGTGAACGGCGAGTGGACGCGGTAGTAATGGGTGGTAGGGGGTCGCATCCTTACGTGCCCTGAGGGCGGCTGGGGACAGTCGTCGTTACTTTCTTTTCCGGCAGGGCGCGGGTGGCGATCTCGGATTTCACGCGCTCGAGGTAGGCGGCGAAGGGCTGCACGCCTTCGTCGCCCTTGGCGCGGGAGCGGACGCTGACGGACTGGGTTTCCGCTTCCTTTGCGCCGAGCACGAGGATGTAGGGCACCTTGTCGAGCTCTGCGCGGCGGATTTTCGCGCCGAGTTTGTCGCTGTGTCCGTCGAGCGAGGCGCGGACGCCGGCGGCCTTGAGCTGGGCGAGGAGAGTTGTGCCATACTCGTTGACCTTGTCGCTGATCGGCACGAGGCGCACCTGTTCGGGGGCGAGCCAGACGGGGAAGTCGCCGCCGAAATGCTCGATCAGCACGCCGCAGAAACGCTCCATCGAGCCGAAAGGCGCGCGGTGGATCATCACGGGACGGTGCGACTGGTTGTCGGCGCCGATGTAGGTGAGGTCGAAGCGCACGGGGAGCACGTAGTCCACCTGCACGGTGCCGAGCTGCCACTCACGGCCGATCATGTCCTTGATGACGAAGTCGATCTTCGGGCCGTAGAACGCGGCTTCGCCAGGCTCCTCGGTGAACGGCACGCCGAGCGTGGCTGCGGCGGTGCGGCAGGCCGCTTCGGCCACGTCCCACTTCGCGGGATCGCCGGCGAATTTCTTTCCATCCGGGTCGCGGAGGCCGACGCGGACGCGATAATCGCTCATGCCGAGGGTGGAGAGCACGATCTTGACGAGCGAGAGACAGCCGAGCACCTCGGCGGCGACCTGTTCCTCGGTGCAGAAGAGGTGGGCGTCGTCCTGTGTGAAGCCGCGGACGCGCGTCATGCCGTTGAGTTCGCCGGATTGTTCCCAGCGGTAAACGGTGCCGAACTCCGCGAGGCGCACGGGCAGGTCGCGGTAACTGTGCGGCTGCGAGGCGAAGATCTTGATGTGGTGTGGGCAGTTCATCGGCTTCAGCATGAAGCCGTCGAGCAACTGGTCGTCGGGGCGCACGCGGTCGACGGTGATGGTCTCCTTGCCGGTGCGGGCGTTGACCTGCGCGGCGAGCTGGGCAGAGACGGCGTCGAGGCGGGCGTAAACCTCGGTGCAGGAGCAGCCCTCGGCGAGGATTTTGGCGAGCGATTCGTTTTCAATCACGGGCGAGAATTGCGACTCCTTGTAGTAGGGGAAGTGGCCGCTGGTCTTGTAGAGCTCGAGTTTGCCGATGTGCGGGGTGAAGACCTGCGAGTAACCCTGTTTGCGTAGCTCCGCGCTGATGAAATTTTGCAACTCCTGACGGATGATCGCGCCGTTCGGCGTCCAGAGGATGAGGCCCTGGCCGACATCCTCGTCGATGACGAAGAGTTTCAAGTCCTTGCCAAGCTTGCGGTGGTCTCGGAGCTTGGCCTGATCGAGCTGGGTGAGGTAGGCGGCTAGCTCGTCCTTCGTCGGAAAGGCAGTGCCGTAGATGCGCTGGAGCTGCTTGTTCTTCTCGTCGCCGCGGTGGTAGGCGCCGGCGATGGAGAGGAGCTTGAACGCCTTCAGCTTCGAGGAATAGCGGACGTGCGTGCCGGCACAGAGGTCAATGAACTCACCGTTTTGGTAGAACGAGATCTTCTCGTCGGCGGGAATGTCGGCAAGACGACCGAGCTTGTAGCGCTCCTGGCCGCGGGACTTGATGATCTCGACGGCCTCCTCGCGGGAAACCTCCTTGCGGAAGAACGCCTGGTTCTCGTCGGCGACCTTTTTCATCTCGGCCTCGATTCTGACGAGGTCGTCGGGGGTGAATTTGTGGTCGAGATCGAAGTCGTAGTAAAAGCCGGTGTCGGTCGGCGGGCCGATGTCGAGCTTGGCGTCTGGAAAGACGCGGAGGACGGCAGTCGCAAGGATGTGCGAGGCGGAGTGGCGGAGTTCTTCGAGCGGAGTCATCACAGAAGAGAGATGGTTGACGGGCGAAGGGTGAAAGCCAAGTCAGGCTTTTTTGAGCGGTTCGAGGGAGTAGCCGTCCTTGCGGTCGAGCATGGACCAGCCGGCGGCGGCGATTTCCTTGCGGAGGGCATCGGCGGTGGCGAAGTCCTTGGCGAGCTTCGCGGCCCAGCGTTTTTCGGCGAAGGCGGTGATTGCATCTGGAATTCGCCTGTCAGGTCGTTTCGCTGGCTCACGGCCTAAACCTAAAGCGAAGAGCACTTTCTCGCAGTCAGACTTCGCAACTCCGCTCGGCCCACGATTAATTACTGTGAAAAAGGCGCCAAGTGCGGCAGGAAAATTTAAGTCATCGTGCAAGGCAGAGAATACGGCATCAAATGCGGTCGCTCGGTCGGCCTTTAACGGCAGCGACTGCCAATAAGAGTGAATTGTAGTCAATGCCTTGTCGGCAGAATGTAGAGAATCCAGTGTGAAGTTCTGTTGTTTACGCGGGTGACCCTGTAGCAGGGCAAGACGAACCACCAAAGGATCGAAGTCCTTCTGAACGAGATCGCCGAGGGTGTAGTAGTTGCCTTTGCTTTTGCTCATCGTCGTGCCGTCGACGAGGAGGTGCTCGCTATGATACCAGTGGCGGGCGAAGATCGTGCCGTTGCAGCACTGGCTCTGGGCGATCTCGTTTTCGTGGTGCGGGAAGAGCAGGTCGACGCCGCCAGTGTGAAGGTCGATGGTTTCGCCGAGGTGCCTTTTGATCATCGCGCTGCACTCGATGTGCCAGCCGGGGCGGCCGGCGGCGGCGGTGCGCGGGCCGGGCCATTGCACGTCGCCGTCTTCCTCGGGTTTGTAGGCTTTCCAGAGCGCGAAGTCGCCGATGTCGTCTTTGTGGTCGGCGTCGAAGGCAGAGTTGGTGACCTTGAGTTCGCGCTCCTTGATGCGCGAGAGCGCGCCATACTCGGGGAACGAGGCGATCTTGAAATACACCGAGCCGTCGGGGGCGCGGTAGGCGTTCCCTTTTTCCATGAGCACCTCGATCATGTCGACCTGCTCGCGGATGTGGCCGGTGGCAGTGGGCTCGACGTGGGGCGGGAGGCAGTTGAGCGCGGCACAGTCGGCGTGAAACAGGTCGGTCCACTTTCGGGTGATTTCGGCGAGGGAGCGCTGGTCCTTTTTCGCCTGGCCGATGGTGCGATCGTCGACGTCGGTGAGGTTGCGGACATGTTTCACCTTGCCGGGGCCATACTCGAGTTCGAGCAGGCGGCGGAGGACGTCGTTGACGACAAAGGTGCGGAAGTTGCCGATGTGTGCGGGGCCGTAAACCGTCGGGCCGCAGTTGTAGAAGGTGAAGACGTCCCGCGGGTCAGTCGGGTCGGGCCGGCGGAGTTCCTGGAGGCTGCGGGTGAGGGAATCGTGAAGGCGGATGGCCATGAAAGGGAATGATGGAGAGTGAGAGGCTGAGGGAAAATCCGCCGGAGCGGAATGCTGTTTTTGCGGACGCACGCAGATAGTTGCGACGAAAGGCCGGTCAACAATCCTGAAAAGCCACTGGTGCGCTTGTTTGCCGAGTGCGCTCCAGTTGGCCAGGATTGGACCGATTAGAGAAAACCGATGCCGATGGAGAATAACGATGAGCCGGTGCCGAGCGCCCCGGCAACTGTAGGCGCGCCCATGACTTTCACGCCAGTCGTGATCGCGATATTCGGGGCGGTCGTGCTGCTTGGGGTGGCACTCAAGAACAGGAGCGATAACTTGACACGGAACAAGCAGGCCAGCGCAGTGCGTGCGGAAGTAGCAGCCAAGACAACAGCCCTGGGCGATTATCGCGGCCACATGCAAAACTTGCGGTGGCGGGCAGGAAAAATCCATGAGTGGACTGACGCGCAGATCACCGAGGCGGAAAAATCCTGGGGCAAGCAGCGCGCAAGGCTTTTTGATGCGCTGGTGTTGCGGTGTGATCAGTCGGGGCAGGAATGGGATTTGGCCATATTGAGCGAAAAAATAGAGCAGCTTTGCGCAGAAAGCAGGTTTGTGGAAGCGCGTGCCTTGGCTTCACAAGTGCCAGTAATCAGTTTTCCAAGCCCGACGGAGTTTCTAAAGCTGCAACGGGACTGTTATCTGGGCCCACTGGCGGCGACGAGCCGGCAGACGCCGGCGACTTACCGGGTGTTTCAGCAGCAGGAGCCAGAGGCGGCGAAGGAAGATATTGCGGCTTTGCGGACAAAGCTTGCAGCCGAGGACCTGGACACGGTCAGCGTGCAGCAGAT
Organism: uncultured Opitutia bacterium; assembly: GCA_903877135.1. GTDB lineage: Bacteria > Verrucomicrobiota > Verrucomicrobiia > Opitutales > Opitutaceae > CAIRCN01. The sequence continues at coordinate 32,549 of CAIRCN010000038.1, read as the reverse complement.
GCTCGAAGTCGAATTGCTCAGCGCTGTGGTGCCAGCCGACGATCCGGTGCTGGCGGACTGGGCGGCGTTGGCGGCGGCGGCCGATTATTTTGAAAACGCCGATGGAGGGGTGCTCGCACACTGGCGCTCGGCGAAGCGCGCGATCCGCTTGCAGGAATGGCAGACTGCAGCCGCACACATGCAGTCGATCCTGCGCACGACGGTGCGGACGCGGCAGCCGTTCCGCGCGGCGTATGGCCGGACGCTGATGAAGTGCGGCCCGGAGCAGAAGGGCGAGGCGTATCCTTATCTGGAGGAGGCGGCGGCGGCGGGCGACCGGGAGGCGCGCGCATGGGTAACGGAAGAGGACGTGGCCCAGGGACGATATGCGGAAGCTTTACGACGGCTCGAGGTTGCCGTGGTTGACGGCGAAACCGGTTCGGTGCCCCAGTTGCTCAAGCTCTACGCGATGGACGCAGCCGTGGTGACTCGAGATGCGGCGCGCGAAGCCGGGGTGCTGCAGCGCATCGTCAGCGCACCGGATGCGCCACCGAATGCGGACTTGCTGCTGGGCCGGCTGTATGAAAGCGGCCAAAGTGTGCCAGCTTCGGCGGCAAAGGCGTTCGCGTGTTACTCACGCGCAGCAGAAAAGGGACATGTGCCGGCATGGCCGGAGGTGGCGCGTTGCTGCTTGCGCGGCACAGGCATTGCGAAGGATGACGGGCAAGCGCTGGAGTGGGCAGCGCGGGCATTTGTGGCGGGCGCACGCGAAAGGTCGGTGCCAATTTTGATCGAGCTGATGGAAAGTGAGCCGGAGAAGGCGACGGGCGCAGTGCAGGCGATGTTCGAGTGCGAGAATGTCGCGGCGGGTAAAGGCTACCAAGAGTCGCGAGTGGAGGTGCCGGGCGAGAGCCGGCTGCGGACCCTGCTCGCAAAGCGGCTCGATCAGATGGGGCAGTTCGGTGCGGCGGCGCGGTTTTATGGGGCGGCGGCGAAAAGCGATCCGGCAGTGGCGCGAAGGCGCGCGGAGTTGACGCTCAGTCATCCGTGCGAGACGTGTGGTGGGACCGGCAAGATACAGGTCGAGATGCCGTGTCCGACCTGCGGTAGTAAAGGGGAAATTCCTTGCGGTTTGTGCGGGGGGCGCGGCTACACGTTATCGCCGGGGCCGCCGCCGTGCCCGACCTGCGGCGGTGCGGGGACTGTCCTGCAGGAGGGACGGCGCGTGAAGTGTTCGGCGTGCGATGGCACGGGCCGGGGTCATGACAGCGTGACGCGAAAGGATTGCACAGCATGCAAGCACGGCCAGGTGCCGTGCCCGGATTGCACCGGGGGAAAACGGAAAATTCCGAAGGAATGTCCTGATTGCCACGGTGCCGGCCATTGGGCATTGACGGACCGCGGTGCGCCGTAGCGGTCAAAAAGGCCGGCGGCCGCGAAAGACAGAGAAACGGATGGCAGCGAGGCCATGAAGTGTTCTAGGCTCCCTGTCACCAACATGTCTGCGAACTTCAAGCTTGATCTGATCCACCGTCCGCGGCGCCTGCGTCGCACTGCCAGCCTGCGCGCCATGGTTGAGGAGACCGTGCTGCGCCCGGCGGATTTCATCGCGCCGCTTTTCGTGGTCGATGGCAAACCCGCGCCGGTGGAGATCAAGTCGATGCCGGGGGTGTATCGACTGAATATCGCCGACCTCGTGAGGGAGTGCCGCGTATTGCACAAGCTGGGCGTGCCGGCCGTAGCGCTGTTTCCGAAGCTCGACCCGGGGCTGAAGGACGACGAGGGCACGATGGCGCTCAGCGAGGAAGCGCTCGTGCTGCGGGCGGTGCGGGCCGTGAAGAAGGCTGTGCCGGAACTGACGATTCTCACTGATGTGGCGCTCGATCCCTACACCAGCCACGGGCATGATGGCGTTCTCACGCCGGAGCGCGACGACGTGGACAACGACCGCACGGTCGGACTTTTGGGCCAGATGGCGGTGCTGCAGGCGCAGGCGGGCGTGGATCTGGTCGCGCCATCCGACATGATGGACGGTCGTATTGGCGCAATTCGCAAGGCGCTCGACGCGGCTGGTTTCACGGGCACCGGGATCATGGCCTACTCGGCTAAGTTCAACTCAGGTTATTATGGTCCGTTCCGCGAGGCGGTGGGCAGCGCGCAGGCGGCGGGCACGCGGCTGCTCAGCAAGGCGACCTACCAGCTCAACCCGGCGAACCGTCGCGAGGCGATCGCCGAGGCGTTGCTCGACGAGGCGGAGGGCGCAGACATTCTGATGGTGAAGCCGGCGGGACTGTATCTCGACATCATCCGCGATGTGCGCGAGGTGACGCGGAAACCGGTGGCGGCCTACCAGATTTCCGGCGAATACGCGCAGATTCACGCGGCAGCGCGGCTAGGCTGGCTTGATCTCGCGCGTTGCCGACACGAATCGCTGCTCGCGATCAAGCGGGCCGGCGCCGACATGATCCTGTCGTATTTTGCGAAGGAGATGGCGGCGGTGCTGCGAGGGTAGGGCGGGCGCGGCGCGGTCAACCGCTTTTCGCGTTCAGCTTGCTGTGGTGGCGGCTGTAGAAGAAATAAATCGCGAGGCCGATGGCCATCCAGATGACGAGCCGGAGCCAGGTGTCACCGGGGAGCGACACCATTTGCGCGAGGCAGGTGACCGCGCCGAGGATCGGGATCAGCGGCACCCACGGCGTGCGGAACGGCCGCGCCGCCTCGGGGCGTTTCTTGCGCAGGATGATGATGCCGATGCACACGATCACGAAGGCGAACAGCGTGCCGATGGAGACAAGTTCGCCGAGCAGGGCCAGCGGGAGGATGCCGCCGATGATCGCGGCGAGGACGCCGGTGACCACGGTGGTGACATAGGGGGTCTTGAAGCGCGGATGCACCCGGGCGAACGTGGCGGGCAGGAGACCGTCGTTGGCCATCGAGAAGAAAATGCGGGGCTGACCCATGAGCATAACGAGTATGACGGAGCTGAGGCCGGCAAGGGCGGCGATCTCGACGACAAAGCGCAGGGCGACGGGGGCGCCAGCGGCCTGGAGGGCGTTGACGACCGGGGCGGAGTTGTTGAGGTCGGTGTATTTCGACATGCCGGTGAGGACGAGCGAAATGGCGACGAAGATGACGCTGCACACGGCGAGCGAGCCGAGGATGCCAATGGGCATGTCTTTCTGCGGGTTTTTCGCCTCCTGCGCGGAGGTGGAGACGGCGTCGAAGCCGATGTAGGCGAAAAAGATCACCGCGGCACCCTTGAAGATGCCGCTCCAGCCAAACTGGCCGAAGGTGCCGGTGTTGGCGGGGATGAAGGGCGTCCAGTTTTTCGCGGCGAGCGCCGGGTGACCGAAGATCCACCACGCGCCGAAGCCGATGACGGCGAGGAGCACTGAGACCTTGGTGATTACCATCAGGTTGTTGAACGTGGCCGACTCCTTGATGCCGATGTAAAGGAGCGCGGTGAGCAGAATGATGATGCCCATTGCGGGCAGGTTTAGCAGATCACCGGTGGCCACGAGGTGGCCGTTGACGTAGGCGAGCGGGCCGTTGGTGAGTTGGTGCGGGATCACGAGGCCAAACTCCTTGAGGAAAGCAACGAAGTGGCCGGACCAGCCGACGGCGACGGTCGGGCCGCAGAAGAGATATTCGAGGATGAGATCCCAGCCGATGATCCAGGCGAGAAACTCGCCCATGGTGGCGTAGGCGTAGGTGTAGGCGCTGCCGGCGATCGGAATCATTGCGGCGAATTCCGCGTAGCAAAGGCCCGCGAAGAGACAGCCGAGCCCGGAAATGAGGAAGGAGATGGCGATCGCGGGACCGGCGTATTGGGCGGCGGCCTGGCCCGTGAGCACAAAGATGCCGGCGCCGATGATGGCGCCGATGCCGAGACTGACGAGGTTGAGGGGCGTGAGGCTGCGGCGAAGGCCGTGCTCACTGGAAGCTTCGACCTGAAGTTGCTCGACGGATTTGGTTTGGAATAGACTCATGGTGTAAATGGGGCGCGGCGCGATTAGGAGGGATTATTTAGAAAGGTGAACGTGGAACCTGAATCGAATCGCCTGGCATCACTCTGGGATCCTGTGCCGGTTTTTTTCTGCGCCAGTTTCACGTCAATCGGGTAGGCTTTTGCCTCGCGCACGATCGTCATGCTGTCGCCCGAACGGGGCATTGCAGAAGAGTTGGCCGCGGGCACTGGCGAATTGGCCTTTGCACCGCCGTCGGTAACGCAGCCCGCCAGAAATGATAGGAGGGTGAGGGCAAAACTGACCAACTTCGCACGAAGCGGCAAGACCATGCGCGAGGATTGCTGGCGGGGCGGGACAAAGGCAATGTTGTGTTGATCGAAAACAAAAGGCGGGCACGAGGCCCGCCCGAAAATAGAATTTGCCCAGTGAGGCCCGCTCAACGTTTGCCCTTGGAGCTGCGCCGAGGTTTCGCGGTCTCCTCTTCATCGGACGACTTTTCCTTTTCGTCGTCGCCCTCCTCCTCGTCCTCGTCTTTCTTTTTTTCGTCGTCATCTTCCTCGTCGTCGTCGTCCTCGTCCCATTTGAGTGACTCGTCGTTTTTGAGTTTTTCCTCCTCAGCCTCGTCGAGTTCGGGCAGATCGTCGTCTTCCTCGACGTCGAGGCGTTTGGCCGGTTGCTCGTCGTCCGATTCGTAGCCTGCGGGCATGAAGTCGAGGATGGCGATGAGTTCGTCGAAGGTGTGAACGGCTTTGCCCTCGATGAAATGGCTGTTCTGCTCCTCGCGAAGCTCGTCCTCGACCTCGTCGACGGTGAGCTTGGACTCGAATTCGAAAAGGTCGTTGAGCATCTTCACGCGGCAGCGCGTGAGATGGTCGAGCAGGTCCGCGTAGGGCCCGTTCTCCTCGTCCAAAGTGTCGGCCAGAGCAAAAAGTTTCTCGTCGGACTCGAAGAACGACTCTTTCGTGCGCTTCAGTTTCACGTTGCCGGTGCCGAGGTCCTTCTCGATGCGGAAAAGAATGAAGGCGCGCTCCATCAGGTCTTGGTCGAACCCGTAATCGCGCAGCGGATCAACCAGCTCGATCAAGTGGTCGAGCTGGCGGGGATCGATGATGCTGAGTCCGTCGACATCCCAGCGAACGGGGTCGCTGGTCTCGTGAACCCACCAGTTGTGGTCCTCGCCGAGGCGGACGATGCACCAATCAAGAGTAGAAGTAGCTTTGGCCATGTAGCGGGGAAATTTGAGGCGCAGCGTGGGAATGGATTCTTGAAAAACAAGCACAAAAAACCGAATTGCTCAGGGAATGGGCGTGAAGTATTTTCTGTGCGGAAAAGCCTTCGCGCGCGACATTTAGCGTTTGCGTCGATCTTGCCTTTCGGCGTGCCGATTCCAGTGTGCCCGCATGGGCTCTTTTTACGAGAAACTGGTCCGTCCGGCTCTTTTTCAGCTGGAATCGGAGCGCGCTCACGAGGTGGGAGTCGGGGCCATGGCCTTGCTCGGCCTAGTGGCGCCGCTGCGTTGGGTGCTGGAGAGGTGCGATCAATTGCCCGAGTCCGGAGTGCGGTCTATCGAGGCGTTTGGGCTGCGGTTCCCGAATGCGGTGGGGCTGGCGGCCGGTTTCGACAAGAATGCGCTGGCGTGGCCGGCGGCGGCGGCGCTCGGCTTCGGCCACGTTGAGATCGGGACCGTCACGGCCTTGGCGCAGCCGGGTAATCCACGGCCGCGCATGTTTCGCTACCCGGCGGCGGAGGCGGTGATCAACCGCATGGGGTTCAACAACCGCGGTGCGGCGGCGGTGGCCGCCCGGCTCGCCCACCAGCCCGGTCCTGGAAAGCGGCGTATTCCCCTGGGCATCAATCTGGGCAAATCCAAAGTCACCGATCTCGAGAAAGCCCCGGAAGACTATCTGGTGAGTTTCGGACTGCTTGCCGACCACGCAGATTATCTCGTGCTGAACGTGAGCAGTCCCAACACGCCTGGTCTGCGCCAACTGCAGGATGAGGCGCATCTGCGCGTGCTTTTGAGCGCGATTGCCGAGGCGAACCGCGCTCGCGAAGTGTGTCGGGGTGAGGCAGGTAAACCCGCCAAAGGCCGCGTGCCGTTGCTGCTCAAGATCGCGCCCGATCTTACATGGCCGCAGATCGACCGCCTGCTTGGTGTGATCGAGGAATTTGCGCTTGATGGAGTCATCGCGACCAACACCACGCTGGAGCGACCCGGGCGATTTGCCGCGATCAGCGAGACGGGCGGGCTCAGTGGGGCTCCGCTACGCTGTCGCTCGACCGCCATCATCAACTACATCGCCCGCGCCACCTCAGGGCGGCTGCCGATCATCGGGGTGGGAGGTATCACGGATGCCGCGGGCGCCGCCGAGAAACTCGATGCGGGCGCGACGCTGGTGCAGGTGTATACGGGCATGATTTACCGTGGACCTTTTTTCGCGGCGCAGCTTGCCCGGGCACTGTCAGATCGGCAGCGGAAATGAAACCTTTGCTGGGGTTCTGCGGAGCGAAAAATGGCCGGTCATTTCGGGGCTTTACAACCCGTGGGCGTTACATCTTAGTCCGCCTTCCCTTGTTTTTAACTGCCCGGGTGGTGGAATTGGTAGACACACACGTTTGAGGGGCGTGTGCCGTAAGGCGTGCAGGTTCGAGTCCTGTCCCGGGCACCAAATAGAACTTCGTGAGATTTGGAGACCGTGACAGGTGTTGAACCTGTCGTCGTGAGCCAACTCGGCAGACACTTTGTTTCGCGAAATTAGACGGTTCGTTCCGATTTTTGAACTAGTGCGGGAATCGCCTCTGGCGAATTTTTCGTCTGCTGCCCCCAAGTCGTTCAAGTTTTCTCCTTGGCCCCATATCCCTGAAAATATTTCCTCACGCACTCCGGGCACATGCCGTGCGTGAACTTCGCGCCGGTGTGCTGCATGATGTAGACTTCCACCTCGCTCCAATAATTCTTTTCGTCCCGGATTTTCTTGCAGCCGCAGCAGATGGGCAGAAGCCCTTTCAGCGTCTTCACCTCGGCGAGCGTCTGTTGCAGATTGCGGTTCACCCGGCGCAGTTCCATCAGATCGGCGTGGCGCGCCATCGCGATGGTGATCGCCCGTTCGAGTTCCACCGCCTGCGGCGGCTTGAGGACAAACGCCCCCACGCCCGCGGCGGTCGCCTTGACGACCAAATCGGTCTCGTTGTGCGCCGTGAGGATCACCACCGGCGTGGGGCAGCCCACCTGAATGGCCGCCGCCGCGTCGATTCCGTTCAGGTAGGGCATGGTGATGTCCATCAGCACGACATCGGGTTTCAGCTCCGAGGTCAGCGCCACCGCCTCCCTGCCATCACCTGCGGTGCAAACGACGGTCAGGCCAATCGATTCGAGCTCCGCCTGGATCAGGCTCGCAATCATGGCATCGTCTTCGGCAATCAAGATGCGGGTATCGCGGTTGGTTTTCATGGGCAAGAGGCGGCCGTGGCCGTCGGCTAGGTGCGGGTTTCCTCCTCCAACCGGATGCGCAGGGTCGTCACCGCTCCGTGGTCGTTGGCGAGGGCAACCTGTCCACCGAGGCTCCCTTGCACTAGTTCCTTGATCAGCTTGAGTCCGATGTTGGATCGCTCCTGCGCCAGCACCTCGGACGGATAGCCCGGGCCATTATCCCGGTAGCACAGTGTCATGCCCTCCGGATCACTCTCCGCCTCAAACGCAATCGTCACTGAGCCCCCTGCCGGGTTGCCATACTTCACCGTGTTGGTGGTCAGTTCGTTGATCACCATTGCCAGAGCCCCGGCCTGCCGCGGTGACACTCGTTCCTCGCCGGGCCTTACAGTCACCACCGCCGATTGCTGCCAATGGGCCGCTTGCAGGGCGGCATGGATGATTTCCCCTGCCAATTGATGCACTGGGACTGGAGCCCACGCCGAGTGCGACAACATTCGATGGACTTGCAGGAGCCCCCGGATGCGCTGGTCAAGCCGCGCCAAGGCTGTCGTAATGGATTGGGGGTCACTCCGGGCGTGGCTCTTCTCAAAGGCCATCAGGCCCAGCACCGCCGTCAGGTTGTTCGCCACGCGGTGGTTCACCTCGCGCAGCAATTCAGCCTTAGTCCGTGCGTCCTGCTCCGTCTGCTTGAGCATGTTCTGCACAGCCTGCTGTTGCTCGACCCGCTCGGTGATGTCCTCCAGCAGCCAAAGAGCGCCTTTGGACATGTCTTCTGGATCGATGGTCTTGCCGTTATACCTGACCCAAATGTGTGTGCCGTCAGCGCGGACAAGTTCTTGCAGGGTCTCGTAGCTCCCGCCCTCAGCGAGCTTGGGATAGGCGTCGCGGCCCAGTTTGTCGTATGCTTCCTGAGAAGGATAAAGCTTCCGGGTAGTCTGGCCCTCTAGTTCCGCTCTGGGATATCCAAACATTTCTGACGCCTTGTCATTTAACCATACTTGCCTTCGGTCACGGACCAACGATATCCCGATATTGGCATTCTCGACAATAATTTGCTGCTCGCGAGCCAACCGCAGGATTTCCTTTTCAGCCTGCTTGCGCTCGGTGATGTCTCGAGAATTGAGGACGAGGCCACCAACCATGGGTTCACGGAAAGCGTTACTGCCCGAGGTTTCAAAGTGGCGATAAGTCCCGTCGGCGTGGCGTAGTCGCCACTGAATGGTGGCGACAGCGGCGGGATTTTGCAGCAATTCGTGCAAGAATCCTTGAGCTTGGGGAATGTCCTCCGAATGGAGAAACTGCAGTAATGACTGTCCAACGAGTCGTTCTGCGTCCAAGCCGACTATTGCTGTGAGGGATGGGCTCGCAAATTTGATCAGACACTGAGCATCTACCACCATCAAAACGTCCGACGAGTGGCGAACCATCGCCTCGATTCGCGCACGGCTTTCACGTTGATATGCCATACCCATCCAATTCACCGTGTCCCGAAGCACGAGCATTTCCCGCACGAGCAAGACAAAGAACAATATGATCAACCCCGGCAAAATCCGGTGAAGCATCTGCGGGTCCGAAGTGCTCGCGATGGATAGCACGATAAGCCACGCAGCCACAATCAGCATCGTAGCCACCGGCACCGGACTGATTGACGCTGGTCGCATCCTTGGATGCGCGGAAATGGGGTCAGATTGAAAGCGCCAAGCCGCGATGAGGCTAAGGCACAACGCCACGGCATTTGCCACATTGATCCAGTTGATCGCGCTGCGTCGAATGACGAGAGCAGACGCATCGAGTGAAAAAATCAAATCTGCTAGCCACGATACCCCGATTCCGGCCAACAAAAACCACACTGCGCCGCATGTCGGCAGCGGAGCACGGGTCAGCAATGCCGTGTTTACCACCACAAGTCCGATAAATGCCACACATGGCCAAATTACGATGAGCATGGCATCCATGCCTGTGGCTTCTCTCCACGCCGGGGCGACTGCGCCGAGCCACAGCGGAATGCCCACACCAACTACACAAGCCGCCCCGTCGAGTGCAATGCGCCACCTACTAGCCATCGGTTGCTCGCCCAATGGGAACTGCGCCAATCCGACCACGATCAGTGGATAGCTGAGCAGAAAAAGCCCATCAGCCACGCTGAAAGTGCTTTGGTAACTCGGATTAAGCAGCACCTCGATCAAGAGATAAGCTCCACCCAAGCCAGTTGTCGCCAGACCCGACGCGATAAACCTAAGCGCCTTTTGCACTCTGCCCGGCAGCGTCTGCCTCTGGGCAGCGCGACCAAGTGCCCATGCGACAACGAAATTAAGAGCAGCAAGAAAGCCGACACTGGCCAACCGTGTTGGCCGCGTCTTTTCCGGGGCGGTCAGCAGCCATCCAATGTAACCAATACCAAGCCAAAACTCCAGGCGCCACAAAAATGGTGCGTTGCGGGAGCGGGTCAAAGCGTGGAAGGTGGATTCCGGTTTTTGCATCGGTGGGGGTTCAAATTTCAGGCGACCCCTTGGCTGGGTTGCGTATCACCATGCGAAGAAACTCCAGCTCGGAAATAGTAAAACACTCGAATCCAAAAAATAATTATCCGGCTAACCAGTCTCCGTAAGGATATTATACGACCACAAATACAAGATCTGTTGGCCATTTCACTCACTCAACGCCCTTCGAACGCCAACACGCAGGGATTCACAACCGTCGCTTCCGTTACATTGCCTGCTGCGGTGTTTGGCCTATTTTGCCTCCTCGTTCGTGTGTTCGCTCGCCAATATCATTTCTCCATGGCCTCATATCCCGGAAAATACATCTCCAAGCACGTCGGGCATATGCCATGCGTGAACTCCGCGTCAGTGCGCTGCATGATATAGACAGATGCCAATCAACATTGGAGTTCTACATGCCTTCATCTATGGGAGGGTAAGGCACCGCAGCGCTGGGCTGTCAACCGTCTGGTTTAGCCCAAGGATGAGAAGGATTGTGAGGCCGGGGATGCAACAATCCGCCATATCCCAAACATGGCCACATTAACACGGCGATAGCCGACACGGCCCTTCTGTGTCTTGTTGAGTATGGAATGAAATTATTCAGTCGGGTTACACCCCATGGCACACACACGGGTTGCCGCCTACAGTCCGGTGGCGGAAAGCTGTGGGCCGATTCGAGCGCAAAAACAATCGCTCAGCGTCTCGCGGCCCGCACCACTAGGTGCAAATACCGCACAGTCCAAGACCCACAAAAAAACTTATGAAACTGAAATTCAACCTCCTCGCTGGTGCAGTCATCGTCGGCGGTCTCTCCCTCTCAGCCTGGGCACAGCCCGACGCCGTCCAACCAGCCGCGCAAACCACGAAGGTCCCTGCCAAGGAACTCGCCGCCAAAGCCACCGTTTCCGATTCTTGGGATAGCATCAAGGATTACACCTACGGGAAACGCGACGCTTTTGCCGCTAGTCTCGAGCGCATGGCAGGAATACTGGAAGTCGAAGTCCGCGAGATGAACGCCAAAGTCACCGGTCTGACGGAGTCTGCAGCCAAGGAGCGGGATAACACAAACAAGGAGTTCGCTGAAGCCCATACCTACCTGAAATCCCTGCTCGCCGACCTGCGCACCGGCACCGCCGACACTTGGGACAACGCGAAGGAAAAGGTCGCCCGTTCCTGGGATAGCGTGCAGGCCGCCTACGAAAAAGTAAAAGCGAGCCCCACGTCCTGAGTCGCGGCCGACTGGCTGGGACCGTCAGCAATAGTGCATTTGACCGCGAGCGGTTCCCGCGGATTTCTCAAGATCTCACAATTGACCAAAGCGCGGAAGGCGACCACTCTTCGGCCCCAGATTCTCGCCCGTGCCGAATAGGAACCATCCGGGATAGGCGATCATGATTCTTGAGGGAATGTAGTTTAGGACTTGCTTAATTAAGCGTAGTCTGAATAACTGGCCGACATGCAAAGTCTCGTTGCCATCGCCGACCCGACGCGGCGGCGCATTGTCGAACTGCTCGCCGTGCGCGAGCGGACCGCCGGCGAACTTGTCGAGGAATTCGATATGAGCGCGCCGGCGATTTCCCAGCACCTGAACGTGCTGCGAGCGGCCGGACTCGTGAAGACCCGCGCCGATGGCCAGTCGCGCATCCAGGCGCTCAATCCCGACGGTTTCGATGATCTCGAAGCCTGGTTACAGAAAACCCGGTCCATCTGGTCCAGCCGGCTCGACGCCTTGGAGCGCGAGCTGCGCGCGGAGGACGAGCGGAACGCGAAGGTCAAAAAAAAGAAATCTTCCTCATGAGCACCAACGATCAACACGGAAAGTTCACCACCCCGGCCGAAGTGCGGCTCGTGCGCACGTTGCCAGGGCCGATCGAACGCATCTGGGATTACCTGGTCGATCCCGAAAAGCGCGCGCGCTGGTTTGCCGGCGGCCCGATGGAGCCAAAGAAGGGCGGGAAGCTGGAACTCTTTTTTCAGCATAAGAACATCGCGCCTAACGAGACGCCGCCGGAAAAGATGAAGCACGTGCAGGATCCCGGCTTCACCATGCCGGCTACCGTGCTGCGCTGGGAACCACCGCACGTGCTCAGCTACACATTCGACGAAGATTCGGACGTGACCTTCGAGCTCACGCCGCAGGGCACGAAAGTTGTGTTGGTGCTTACGCACCGCAGCCGCGGGCCGGATCTCCCGTTCATCACCGGCTACGCATCCGGTTGGCACACGCACCTCGCGCAGCTCATAGCGCAGCTCGAAGGCGCGGAGCGTCCGCCATTCTGGCCGATGCACGCCAAGCTCAAGGCCGAATACGAAGTACTCCTCGCCGCCACGCCGATGGTTTAACGCGAAGCAAAGTTTTTGGGAGGAGACGCTTCTCCGAGGCACCCACGAAACGGGTCATCGGACAGTTTTGAAAGCCGCCCCTCCCATGCGGCTTAAGCCGGCAAACGGCCGAAGGCCTGCCTCAAGCCGAGAGAGAAGCTACATTGAACGCTCACAGCACCAGCGAAATGTGACCAATCCGGAACAGCCGCCAGAATAGTGTTTCTGTCCCCATACGTTATCGGCACAGGTCTTTTCCCCAAGACTTCAGTCAATGAGTTACGTGGTCGGAAGATATACGCAAAGCGCTGATCTTCGTCTTGTGCCAGATACGGTGGGTTCTGGCACCGTTATTACCGAGAAAATACGCGTCCCAGATAGCAAGCTATTGGGAACGACAGCAGCGAAGGCCACAGTGGGCCCGACGCAGCCAGCCGAGAGCCAGCCTCGCCCTAGACACAAACGGGCCAAACCAGCTGAACTTGCAGTCAACTTTCTTCGAGTGCGGCACGCAGCATCTTCGGTAAAGACCCCAAAGTCGCTCCTTCGAGGCTCGTCGCGGCGCTCAGTAGGATCTCGGCCATGATGACATGGACCGGCAGGACCGAACCTCCGGGTGTCGTGCATAAACTGGGCAGACTTGTCACCAGATGTTTGCGACAGATGGCAGGGCGATGCTGATAGGTTTGGCACGCCCCGGCTTGGCCAAGGAAGACGCATCTGTTCGCCGGACTGCCCAAGCGACCCCAAGCAGCATCCGTTCTTTCCCTCTCCGCTTGTTCGTTCAGACGGTGGCGGTCGATCGGAAATCCGTTTTGCACAATCGCGCAAAGCACCTCCGCCTCGTCATGCGTGATTTCGACCTCATAGTGACAGCAGCCAGAACACCCCATCCGGCAACTGAGGGGCAGGGCGGCAACGACACCAACTTCCTGGTCCATCATCTCGTGCAAGGCGGTGGCCCGCTCGACTCCGGGTGGGAATTCCATGAGTTTGGCTGTAAATTTATCGAACACACTTTGGATGCAACTGAGCAGGGCGGCGAACTCGGTTGATGGAAGCAGCGCTTCCTGAGCGACGACCGTCGTGCGCAATTGCGGAGTCGGCTTGGCGATAAAGGTGAGCGCATCGTGGGCCGGCGCAGCGCCTAAGGAGGTGGTCATGAGAGAGGGTGCTTGGATACTGGAGGGAGTGGCGTGAAACGAGTTGGCCGGGCGTTGCGGCTTCGGCGCCTGTGAGTGAGCAAGCCATAGGCCAAAAAAATCAGCTTCACACAACTCACAGGGCCAAAAGGGCTAACCAAAGTCTAATTGTCTGCCGTGTCCTCCGCCCGACCCCTTAATGCGTCAACGATTCAGCGTCAGAAAATACTGCCGATGTGAATCACGGCCGCTAGGTCAGCCCGAACAGACTCGAGTGGGTTCGTGAAGTTCGACCAGTTATTCCGCCAGCGTTTCCCTTACCATCTCAAGACAGATTCGCTTGTTCGAATAGGAACCAATGTGAAACGACCCCACCCAACTGCACCAGTTTTTCGCTGGGATGGTAATCGGGAAAGGATAACTGGCAGCTCCCGCGAGGGAGCCATTATCGCGCGCGTATCAAGCGTATTCTCCCCGCATGAACCTTTCTTCCGTCTCTCTTACTTTATCAGACAGGAGGTTGGGGTCAACTTGCTGCTGCGCGAGCACACTCAGTCCTGCCCACAGCGTCGTCATATAGCTGTCCTGTTGGGCAGTATGCCGCTTTTCCGCCTGGTCAATCGCCGCACTAAGCGCCGCAATACCCACGACGCATAATTCTTCGCAGTATCGTTTTATCCGGTCGAAATGTTGCTGGAGGAGGGCGATCGGCCGCTTGATGGCGTTGTTCGTGAGTTCGCCGGCGGCAAAGACGGGCAGACGGGGAAAGGGATTTTCAAACACCGTGCCGCGAAAACGCTTGTCGTGTTCTTCCGCCAGCAAATTGACGGACGCCATGTCTTCTTCCAAGGCGTTGCCAATCTTCACTGCCCGCAGCAACAATTCTGCCGCCTGGGGCGAATGCTCATTCGTTTCCCTCTTATACCCCGAGACCATGATGTTGCGGGCCTCACCAACGGACTGAATGAAATCCAGCAGGATTTTCCGGACCAACGCCACCGCGTTACGCCAATCCGCCACAAATTGCTCATTCGCCATTCCTTGCTGGTAAGTGGTGTCATGATTGCGCAGCCATAATTCCAACTCCCTTCGCGCCGAATGACGCAGGTTTTCCATGGCCCGCTCATTTTGCGCCAACGCCTTGGCAAACTCATCCACCTCGGACGCCGCGGCCGCGACGCTCGCCTTATACCGGGCCATGACCTCCTTCCTCCATGCCAGGAGCAAGGGCGGCCGCGCCGCCTCGGCTTGGGCGAGCAGTTTGCGGTTTTCTTCTTGCCGCTCACCGATCATTTGCGCGGCCTTCGCCATATAGGCCTCCCGGATGAGCAGATCCTTAACTTCCTCGGGCATATTCGCAAAAAAAGTCTGGATATCATAGGGCCGGAACTCAATGACCGGCAGTCCCCTCACGGGACTATGATCAATTGCCTGAACCCTGGGCAGCACGGGGAAGTCGACCAAGTCTTCCGGACTTTGTGGTGATTCCAACATAGAATGGCTTTTTATGTAACGGAACCGTCAGACTGACTCTCTGCTTTGTCGAATTGCGCATCAACTTTTGATGCAATTAGCAGTGTTGGCCAGACGACCTGCTACAGGCTTGCGCGGCATCAAGAGGAGGTGTTTCACCGATTCGACGAATTGCGGCGAAGGTTCGCCGGCCGGCAGGTGCGTCCACTGCACGCGAAGGAAGGAACCAACGCGGTGACCAGCATTAGCGAGCGTTGCACGATTTCAGAGCAACGCACCCCATCGGCCTCGATGCCATGAACGAGCATGTCGGCGAAAACGCGGGCGCCAACCGATACATCGCCGTGAGACTGGGGCGGGCGAACGGCGCGTTTACTTCATCTCCATCGCGCTCAGCGGAACGCCGGTCGGCGATGCCGCGTCCTGCGAAATCCAGAATGCCGTCGCAGCCCCCACGACAAGAAACATCAAGATTCCCGCGATCATCCACAAATTCACTTTTGTTGTAGGTCGGTGCACATTCACCTTGGGAAACCCGCTGCTCTCTTTGTCAATCGACATCGAACCCGTGACAGCCCGCACCCGCGCAGGTTCCCGTCCGAGGTAAATCAGGACCTTTGGTCGATGGCCGATATGGCCCGGCAATGCTTTACCTCGAAGCCATGAGCCGAGTGAAGTCGCGGATACACGAAAGCCGCTCCGACTTAATCACGGTTTCGTGCACAAAATCGAGCGCCTACAAACCGAACTAAGTTTAGCACGAAAACCGCAGAAGCACGGGCTTGGGCTACCGTCAACAAGCTCACAGGCGGGGGTAAGAAAAGCGGCTCCGGTAGGAAAAGGATAATTTGAAACTGCCGCCGCCAATCCAACCGATTTCGAAGCGGTTCCCCGCTTTGGAAGTACAAGAAATTGGGCTCACGTTTTACGCTCCCGAGGCCAAGGTGGTGCAGGTGGCCGGCACTTTCAACGGTTGGCACCCGGAGGCCAACCCGCTCGAACACACGGGATCTGGAGAGTGGTCCGCCCGGTTGGTGCTCAAGTCCGGCCAGTATGAGTATCGTTTCGTCGTGGACGGCGTCTGGACTGACGATCCGCAGACCACGCGGAGCGCAGTCAATCCATATGGAGGTCTCAATTCGGTTCTCGTGGTGGGATTGGACGACAGAGCAGACCTGTTGTGAAATCACCGCCGTCCCGCGGATGGTCGACCTAGAAACGCGCAGGCGTTCGTCAGATTCTCTGAGGGCCACTAATTCCCACTACGAGGCCCCCCACCAGCAATGTATATCACGACCCCGGAGGGCTGCCTCGCAGATGTCGCCAACGAGTTCCAGCGGGTGGCACTGGTGCGTCCCGAATTTCCGCTGTTTCTTTAATCAACGTCGAAGCAACAGCTACACCCGGCAGCCAGATTCAGCCCAGTTGCCGACGCCGTCTGCCATACGCGGCGAAGCCCAAAGCTACCAAACCGAAGAGTGCGGTGTAGGTGGCGGGTTCGGGGATGGGGGTGTAGATGGCGATCCATGGGATGGTCTCATCGGTGCTGCTTGGAAAGCCATACAACACCCCGTTCGGATAATACGTCGCGTTGATTGCGTCGTTATAGGAGTAAAGTTGGGAGTTGAGCGTCAGCTTGACGACACCTGTAAAACTGACATCGGAACCGTCGAAACCCTCGAAAATATAATTGATGCCGGGACTCAAGGTCACCGTTCCGGTGATGTTATCGTAGGGCGAGGAGAAGAGATCGATGGTACCCCCGACGTTCAGCGCAGAGAGGGTCAGCGGAGACGTACCAAGGTTTTGGAGGAGGATCGCGTTAACATCGGGATCGCCCGAGGACAAAATCGCATTGCTGCCGAAAAATACCGTATTGGGGCTGCCATTCCATGGATTGGGCAGGGGAAGATTGCTCCCGCCGCTTCCCGGGCCCACATCATAGTAACCCGTCGAGACCTGCACCAATGACTGGCTGAGCGAATTGTCCGTCGACAGGAAATAGCCGAGGGCGGCGAGTAGGAACAACCGGGGCATGAAGGTCGACATAATGATTCTATAGGCAGCTACCCAAAGGGAAAACAGAAGCTCTTGACGAAGGCAACTGCGATGCCGAGGGCACCTTCCGCCGTAGCAACCGACTTCTTCTCCAACTTGGTCACAATTGCCCGGAAAAAAGCGGTGTCCCAAGAGAACCATAGCGAAACAGCCTCGCTGCTGGGACCTGAATTTTGCGTTCCACCGAGCGTGCTTTCCCCGGAAATCACCGCCGACCGGCGGAGGGTCCGTTGGCACAAGCGATAAGGCTGCCACGGTTTCCAGCGCGTGCGGACTTCCGGTTCATCGCATTCAGGGCTTCTGTCCGCGCTGAAAGCCGATCAGGATCCGGCATGATCAAACCAATGACACCCCTCGAACGCTGTCTGGCGGTGTTGGACGGCAAAACACCCGATCGCGTCCCCGTCGTGCCCCAGACATTCATGTTTGCCGCCGAAACAGCCGGTATCAAGATAGGTGCCCTGGCCCGCAGTGCCCCAAAAATGGTGGAAGCTCAGGTGGTCAGCCAGGCCAAATACGACTACGACGGCTGTGTCATTGACTTCGACGATGCCTCACTGGCGGAGGCGTGTGGCGCCAAGGTGATCTATCGCGCCGAGGACCCCGCCATTGTCGACGACGCCGAGCCGGTGGTGCAGAACTGGCACGACTTGGACCGGCTGGTATTGCCCGATCCCTGGCGGGATGGCCGGCTACCCGTTTGGCTCGAGGCCACGCGAGAGCTGGTCGACCGGATCGGTGATCATGTCTGGATCATGGGACGGGCGGATCAAGGACCCTTCAGCCTGGCCTGCCTGCTGCGTGGCCCGGAGCAACTGATGATGGACTTGTTGGACGAAGAGAATCATCCGCACGTTGACCGCCTGATCGAGTATTGCCGGCAGGCGTGCACCCTTTTTGCGAAGGCGCAACAGCAGGCTGGCGCGCACGCCACTTCGATCGGTGATTCCTTTGCCGGCCCCAGCTTGATTTCGCCCCAGCTGTTTCAGCGCTTTGCGCTCGGCCCAGAAACTAAGCTGACGCAGGAGATCCAGGCCGCTGGTATCCCGTTATCGATCCACATTTGCGGCCGGACCAACCAGATTATCGGCGACATGGGGAAAACCGGTGCCAGGATCCTGGAGGTGGACTGGCAACTGGACATGGCCGAAGCTCGGCGCAAAGTGCCGGCGACCACCGTGCTCATGGGGAACATCAATCCGAGCGACCCTCTGGTCCTGGGCACGCCACAACAGGTCATTTCGGCGGCGCGTCAGATCATCGCGGCTACAGGCGGACGCGGGCTGTTTCTCAGTTCCGGTTGCGCGCTGGGGCGGAATACTAAGCCCGAGAATCTCAAGGCCATGGTCGCCGCCGCTAGAGAATGCAGCTGAATCCGGGCCCCAGGTTTGTTCAAAGGTCCACTGGCGGCTCACTACGGTAGTCGCACCGATGGATTGGCGCGTAGATCCGCTTTTACTAAAATTCTAGTTGGACTCCGAAATATCCTACGTGCTTAGGGCGATCGGCTCCTGCGACGCCAGGACCCGCGGATAACTGCCCACAGCGAAGTAATCCGCGGCAGAGCGCTTCCGCTTATGAGGATATTCAGGGCCGCTATCGATCTGGCGCAACCGGGTGCCTGGCGTTCTATTTTTTCGTTTCGACCGGCACAGCAGCGGCCTTGGCCAGGAATTCGTGCCAATCGCTGATGTCCATTTTTTCCAGCGTGCCGCCGAAATGGATCGGCCGGCGCAGCAACGCGAAGCCCTTCACATCCCGTTCCGAGGAAAGCAGGCCGGCCGTTGCCAGCTTCTTGCTGATCGGGCCGCTGAATCCCATCCGCAAATCCATGATGAAGGGCCGCGCCCGCAGCGGCCGTCCTTCGAAATCCGCAATCAAGCCGGAGCCGGTCAGATGCTCGTTGAGGGCGCTGAGTTCGATGTCTGCCAGCCGGAGGTTGCGGTCGGCCCCGCGCACTGCGGTGACCGCGATCGAATCGTAGGCGATCTCCGCCACCTGATAAGTGAAGTCGAGCACGGCCGCGGCAGGCTTGCTGAGGGGATTTTCGCCCGAGGAAAAAGACCCATTCTTGTGCCCGATCAGCCTGCCCATCGCCGACCCCACGGTGTCGAGCATGTCGAGCATCGGCGTCTCCTGCTGCGGAATCGCATCCGCCACGTCGGTCTTCAGCAGCCGGATGATTCCGTCCTTGCTCATCAGCTTGAACTCTTCCTTCCGGCGGGCAGCGAGGTCGGCGAGGTTCACGCCGTCGCCCGTGAACGTGACAGTCTCGTTCCAGCTGCCTTCGAAGACCGGATCCTTCCCCTCGACCGGCACGCCGAAGCACGAGTCGGGATCGATTCGGTCGATGGCCACGGTGGCTTTGAGTCGGTAGGGCGACTGCGCCGCACCATCGAAAGCGATCGTACCCTCACCTGTGACCGTGCTGGTCAGCGTCTCCGTCTTTTTCTGACCGTTGAACGGATCGACCTTCGTGACGGGCCGCTGAAGGAAGGTGCCATGTCCATCCTTCAGGGTGATGGATGCCGGGGTGAGTTCGAGCATCCCTGCCACTTTGTGGTAGGACCGCCCACCCATCGTCACCTCATAGAAATCGAACCTGACATGGCCGGTCAGAGCATCCCAGAAGGGATGCCGGTCTTCGTGGCGCGGAAGCCCGGCCTCCACGGCCCCGCCGTTCCAGGCGGTGCGCACGGCGGCGAGTGGCGCGCTTCCGGCGATGGGCAGCGCCGCCGCCATAAACCCGAGGGATTCGGCCGCCACCTTCACGGCCGTCAACGTCAGTTCCAAGTGCGGCCTTCCTTGGTCTGTCATCCATGATCCGTCGGCGGTGAACTCCGAAACGTCCTTGCCGAACGCCACGCTGACCGGCGCGTTGAACGAAATTGCACCGTTGTTATCAACGAAACCGCTGCCGCTCGCCGTCACCGTGTGCGTGGGGTCGTGACCGACCACCGTGAGTTTGCCCTTCAGCTCCGCCGCCGTCCCGAGTTTGACGGCAAAATCGCCCGAGACGGAACGGCCCCGCAACCAGCGGAGGCCCTCGTTCTCCGGCTGCGCGGCCAAGGCTTCAAGGTCGGCGCTCCACGTGCCGGCCATGGCCAGCACCCCGGGCCCCATCTCCGCATCCGGCGTCAGCTTGACCTCAAGCTTGGCCAGCTGCCGGCCGGCGCGCGTGACCGTCAGCGGCGTCGCCTCCCACTGCCATCCTAGCGCAGGCGAGTAGTCGGCGCGCTGCCTGAGCGAAAGGTCGAGCCCCAGCCCGAGCACCCGGTCCGCACGCCGCGCCGTCACTCCGGTCGCGGTCAACGGCACCGCGCCGCGCACCTGGAAACCGTCGCCGGCCGCCCCGACAGAAAAGTCTCCCGTCGCATCGCCCCCCGCGAGCACGATCCCCGCCGGCAAGGTCGGGAGCCACGCCAGCGGCAGTCCTTTCAGGGAGATTTGCAGCCAGGAGGTGGCGGGATTCTCCGGCTTCAACCCGCTGGTCCGCTCATCAAAATCGAAGGGTTGCGCCAAGTGCACGGTTGCGGCCGGCCGCGCTCCGGCGATCGCAAAATCGAGCCGGTCCACGTGCAGGGAGTGACTGCGCTGCCTGGCGTCGAACTCGCCCGTGAGCAGCACGGCGCCGACATTGGCGAATTGCGGCGCCAGTGCTGCCATGTGACTGGCGGTGGCCTGCCAGCGCCCGCTCGCATGCACGCGGGCGAGTGCCGGATCGGTGTCGAAGCGCCCCTCGCCGGTCGCAGTGAACGCAGGCACCCTGCTGCTGTTTGGAAATAGTTGCCCGACATCCGAATCGCGCAAATCCAGCTTCCAGGTGCCGGACACGCGGTGTTTCTCCGCCGGAAAACTCGCGGCCAGGGTAACAACGTGACGATCACAGCGGGCAAGGTCCAGCGTGAGGGTGCTCGCCTGCGCGTGGCCCGGAGCCGCCGCGATGGCGGCCGTTACCAGAAGGTCCTCGGGCAGCAATCCATCAAGGGAGGAGAGGCTGCCCTTGTATTCGATGCGGTTGAAAGTCCGGGCCGAGCCCATCCCGACCGTGAGCCGACCGTGGACGGAAAGGGCGTTGAGCCGACGCTCCGTAGTCGGCGCGGAGCCGGTGGCGTCGAGCGCAAAGTCGCCCGCCTGGCCGGCGGCGAGACCGCCGCCTTTGAGCGTCAGGTGCACGCGGGCGGGCTCATCGCCGGGCACGAGGGCCATCAGGATGTCGCCCTCCAAATCGGCGCCGTCGAGCGAGAGTGCGCCGTGCAATTCCCAACCGTTGACCAAGCGGCGCAGCGCGCGCGCGAACTGCAGCACCGCGTCGGGCACGGGCGCCGCTGCCTCTCTCTCGCCGGCCGGGACCACGACCGCCCGGCCGGCGCCGGAGGCCGCCACGGCAACCGCGGCCGGCCGGTGGGCCAGGTCGAGGGTCCAGCCCTTGGCCACCAAGGCTCCGACCAACGCCTCCTGGTTCCACACGGCGGCCTTTACCGGCAGTTTCGCCTTGAGCGACGGCAGCGTCAGAACTCCGCCGTCGAACTCCAGTCGCAGATTGGTGAACTCCACGTCGGACAAACCCGCCGACACCGACTCGATGGTCGCATGGACTCCAGGTCGGTTGTTGAACGACCACTCGACATACCATGTTTGAACGATAGGAGAAAACACGGCACCAAGCACCAGGACGGCCAAAACCGCCGCCACCACCAGCCAGATTAGAAGAAGTCGGAAAATTCTCACACGTTGGACCCGCCGGTCAGACCCCGCCACACCAGCGAGGTGCCATCAAAGTGGGCGGCGGGGCAAAAGCGAGTCGCTGCAGCCGGCCGGTCGTCCGCGTTACATTTTCCACATCACGATGGCCAGTTGCAACATCTCGGCAGACCGGCGAGCAGCGAGGCCGCACACAACCAGTGTTTTCGCATGACGATGGTGATGCCGCCGAAGGAGATCGCGATCTGGAACCCCGGGAAGTGGTGACGGGACCACTGGGTACCCAGCTTACCGGATTGCGCTGATGAAATTCGCGTGTGCCAAAAGGAACAAAATCGGCACGATCTCCCGGCTAAAGCCCGAATTTGCGCTCCACGGAGCGTGCCTTTCCCCGGAAATCGCTGAGCGTGGTGATTAGGCCTCCATGTCCAACCCGCACAGCAAGAATTCAGGGGTCGGTGCAACCGCGATGGCCTTTTTAGGCCAGCGCCCTTCCCACCCGGTTTCCTATCAGTCATATCCCAGCATTTCACTCATCACTTCTAGTTTTCACTCTATGCCGCCTTATATCGGTATTGTTCGAACAAACCAGTAAATCGAATTCCTCTCCCAGGAAATTATGCGGCTGGCTAGGTTCGCAGCCACAAAGAGCGTAATAGGGCATGCTCAATTCGCTGTGCGTCTCCACGATGCGGACAGGCTCCGTCCAGTCCGTCAGATTGTCGCTGCAGCAGACCTGCAGGGTTGGGCCTTTGCCCCAATAAGCACGGTTATAAGTTGTCATGAGATAACGACCGATGGGCTTGTGATAGGCAACACATGGCTCGGCTCCACCGGACATCACCGCCGTTTCAGCTCCGCCGTTCCCCAGTGTGCAAAAGCTACCCTGATGATACTTTTCAAACTCACCCAGCTCGCCGGTTTTCTGCACTTTGGCTCGGGCGACATAAATCTTGTCCGATACCACGCTGCGGTTATCCATATTATACCAAATCATCGAATAGAAGCAGTATAGCATCTTTTCGTCGTGATTGAAGTAAACCGATAAATCTCCGGCGCCAAGATTGATAATATCTGCTTTCTGCCCCCCGGTGCTAATGCCATCCGGTCTATATCGCTCGGTGTAACAAGGCTCGGCAGCGGTGATGACCCAGCCGAGAAAGTCCCAGGTCTTTCCCCGGTCGTCGGACGACGTCAGGCCGATATGCCTGAAATCTGGTTCCCCCTCCTCCTGAGCGTAGGCCGTGTAGCCGGTAGAACCAGCTCCCCAGCCGGTTTCGTTGTGCACCAGAGCGTAAAACCGACCTGGATACTTGGTGGCGTTCTCAGGCACTATCCAAAGCCCAGTCGCCCAGACCTCGCCGCGAGGCAGAGGCCCGTCCGGATAAGGATGTTTTTGACCGCCGAACGCCGTGCCTGCGGGTCCGGTTTGAAATAATAGTTCGGCATCATAGAGCTTATTAAGGTTGTGGGCATTCCGACCCTTAAAGACGCCGAATTTACCATAACCCGAGTGACCCGCGATGGCCCATAGGCTGCCTTCTCCATCCCGGCATAAAGCGGGCACACAGTCGGGATGCACGCCGTTAACCTCATTGATTTCCGTAACAACCGCATTCCCAATTTCCCATTGTAATTTACTCATATGTCCAATGCGCCCTCCGTCGAATCAGTTAGATCGTAGGTTAGGTGGCTGGTATCTCATTTCAAAATCCCTGCTGCTCGTGAGCTAGCTTGCCATCTACAATAACTCGGTACTTGTGCCGACGAAATCCCGCGAAAAGCAATGGTCGCTCCTTCTCGAAAACGACGGAATGTGGCTCGGAAGTGCCGACGCTAAACTCGTAGCGTCTGCAAAGCGGAATGCTGACATAGTTCGACAGCGAAACAACACTCCGGCTGGCAACAATCGCTCCGTCAGCCCGAAGTCGCTCTGTGCCGAAAAACCAATTCCGGTAGTAGTCAATCCGGTGTTTCTCGTTCTCCCCGATCTCAAGTGTGAAATTCATGATATATAGATGAGCGTGAACTGACGAGGTGGAAGTCCTCGATGCCAGATACCAAGAGAGAAAACAGAAGCACTAGACGAAGACAACTGCGATGCCGAGAGGCGACTCTGCCATAGCTATCCGCCTCTCCTTATCTATCATGCTAAGCGACCAGACTCGCACATACGCGCCGATGACAATGTGACCGGGGACGAGCACCACGAAAACGACAAACGGCAAAAACCCCGACGCACTTGTCGGGAAAGGTCGGGTGACTAATTCCGCGAACAAGCTCCAACGAGAGCGACCGGCGTCGGGGGGGGGGGGGGGCTCAAATTACTCGGCACGAGATAAAGTAAGGCGGAAGACCAAAAATGAGTCGCCGCGGCTGGTGAGTTCATAATGCCCCGATCAGAGCATGCGATGCGAAACCAGGATTTTTGCGCGTTTCAGAAGTGACAACAGAAACAGCTCTGCTGTTGGGAACAAAAGTAGTGAGCAACTACGCCTGTCATCCTACTGGCAATCATTGTCTTCCTGTTGAATGTGGTATCGACAAAATGTCGGCGAACGTTGCATATTAGAGTTAGGTACACTAATACCAATAGATGCACAGCTAATTGGCTTGCTAATTATACACGGACTGCACCCTACGGAGGAATATAGGGTATACCACCTAGATTCAATTCTGCCATGACCATGAAACAAGCCAGTATTCGTGAGATGCTGATTTCCACCGGAGTGCCTGAGGCGAAGATATATCATGTAATAAGATACGGCATTCTTGCATGGCATTCCCGTGTAGCTGATCGCAGCCGCGTGCTCATCGGAGGAAATCGGCTTACGGCCGAGTTCTGCCTTATCGAGGATATCGCCAATTGCGCATCATCGGCAGACATCGAGGAGGCGTTTTTCTACTACTACAACGACCCGAGCAGAATCAACCACTGGTGCTCACGGCTCCTTGGCATTGTGCCCCGTCAATCTCGAACAATGAAGTTCTACAATAGGATCAAGTCCTTGGCCAATCAGCATGGGCCGCACTTAGTCGAGCGTTCAGCATGCTCAACCTGAACCGACTAAACCAGTCGCTAATCGCCTCTTCGTAGTCTTGGTCACGTTTGCGCCGGAAATAGCACGTCCCAATCGAACCATAACGGCACGACCTCCCAATGTTTGCAGTCAGAGACAATCTGGGACTGTTGCGCCCCTGCTGTTTTGTCCGGCCCATTTCAGTTGGCTGGGAAGGCGTAGAGCCCACCGTCAAACCCCGCGGCGATGACCTTGTCACCCGCGAGGGCCAGTGAGCCGGCGAAACCGGCAAAACCGCCTTCCGCGGACTTCGGCAGCACGAGTTGCCAGAGCACGGTCCCGCAGGCCCGGTCGAGGGCCAGGAGACCGGCGGTGTGCATGATGGCGGTTCCGGGGATGTTCTGATTCACCGTGCCGGTAAAGACCCGGTTGGCGGTCACGAGCGGCGTGCCCCAGTTCATCCCGTGCACTTCTGTGCTCCAGCGCACTTTGCCCGTTGCGGGCTCCAGCACAGTGACCCGCCGGTAATCCGAGGCGCCCACATAGATGAGGCCGTCGCACAACACCGGGGAAGACTCCACCCACGAGAACCAGTAGGAATAGCGCCAAGCTTCTGTGCCGCCAGGCAGGTGGAAGGCATGCAGTTCATAATCGCGGCTACCGACAATGAGACAGCCCGCCGCAAGGAGTGGGGTGGTCACCACGCCGCCGCCCGTCTTTACTCGCAACAGCTCACGCCGGGTGTGGCGGTTAAGCAGGATAGCGGAGCCGTCCATCGTGCCAAAAGCGAGGATGTCCTCCCCGTCTCTGGCGATGCCAGAAAAGACCGGGGCATGTGCATCGTGGCGCCAAAGTTTTTTACCGGTGGAAGCTTCGAGGGCATAAATGCCACCGTCACTGGATCCCGCATACAGCACCCCTTCGGCCAGCAGCGGGGTGGCGCAGCGGTGATTGAATGTCGGATTGTCTGGAGCCGGTCTCCCCGACAGGCCGGCATCATACAGGGGAGTCCGCCAGACTAGCGCCCCCAACAGACGGTCGAGACAAACCAAATCAACCGCGCCGTCGATGAAATAGACGCGATCCCCCGCGACCAGCGCAGCGCCGTCGATGCGATGCGGTCCGGACCAGGTCCAGACCGTGCCGCCGTCGGCGGCGCGAACGGCGTGGAACGCGCCCCGTTCCGTGCCGACATAGATAGTATCGCCGGCCACCACGGGCGGTGCCCATGTCGGGGCGCCGAGATCATGGCGCCAGAGGGGGGCTGGGGCGGCGGAATGCACCGGAGCCGGCGGTGGTTCCGGCCAGGAGCCACCGCGGTGTAATTCCACCGGGAGACGGCCCAGTCCGAAGGTGCCGGTGAGCCGGTCGTCACTCCGGTGGAGGTGGAGATCGAAGGCGGGGGTGATGGTGTAGTTACCCGCCGCATCGCTCTCGACGGGGATGGGGAAAATGACGCGGTGGGTGAACATCTCTGGAAAGTTCAGGCGGAATATAAGCGTGCCGCCCTTGGTACGGAAAAACTCTAGGCCTAATTCCGCGACGGAGCCCTGCGGGGCCGTTACGGTTCCCGCCCAGACGCCCTCAACCGGATCGGGCTGAACAGCCGCCGGACGGGACGCGGGGTCGGCAACGGCGAGGAAGGGAAGCAGACCGAGGGTGGGCAGGGTGCGGCCGAGGAGACCGGGAAAAGGCACGGAGCGGGGTAGCCAGGAGAGCATGGCGACAGCACAGGCGTCTGTCCGTCCGACCGCAAAGCCAATAGGACGACCGGCTCTACACGGGCGACGAAACGTCCCGCCGCCGGGTTAAATGGGTCAGGATTGGGCGCCAGAGTGGCAGAGGCTCCCCCGAGGGGATATTATACATCGACCAAAACGTGCTGAAATTTTCCAGACCCGGTATGAGCTGATGGGTGACCATGAGAGTGCACAGAGTCCGAATTTGCGCTCCACGGAGTGTGCCTTTCACGCGACATCACCGCCGTCCCGCGGACGGTCCTTAGGACAGTGCTTAACGGGGTGCTATCGGGACCCATCCAGCCGGGGTTCAATTCACCTGCGTTCGTCGGGCTCGGCCAGGGCTAAAAAGATAAGTTCCTGCGTTTGCGGACCGGTGCGCACCAGTGCCGGGAGCCCTGGCGCCGCAAGGGCGAGCAACTCGTCGTCGTTGATGACTCGGAGGCTTCCCGCGTTGGGCTTAGTGCGCACGACGACGCCGCTCGCGAACGTCGCGACGACACGCTCGGGGCCAAACGATCGCGTGCTCACAATGGCGCCCACCGGGAACGGCTGTGTGCGGACGACCGTGCAAACAGCCGTGGTCAAGACCGTCTCCGCGTTGCGCGGCGAGTTTCGCCACACGAGCAATCCAATCACGCACGCCGCTGCCGCGAGCGCCGCGCGGCCGGCGCGCCGAGTCCAGCGCCGGCACCGCACATGGTTCAGCGTGCTGGTGAGCAGTGCGTCGCGAAAATCTGCGGGCGCGGAATCGGCCAGCAGGTCATCGAGCAGGTTGTCGTGTTCAGGCAGGCGGTTCATGGTGCAAATCGGCCAGCACAGCCGCCTTGAGTTTTTGCCGGAGGCGTGTGAGCCGAGACTCAACGGCCTTCTCGGTCGTTTGCAGCCGCGCCGCGATGGCACTCACGGATTGACGCTCGAAGTATTTCGCTTCGAGCAGTGTGCGCTCGTCAGCCGGCAGGCCCGCCAGGTTTCGTTCGAGTGTCTCGCCCAGCGGATCACCCCCCCGCCCGGCAGGGGCGACGGCAGCATGGCGGGTGAAGCGATCCAGAAACGCAAGGTAGCGCCGCCGCTTCCGGCCTTCGTCGGCAAGCGCGCTGCGCGCGAGCACCGTCAGCCAGCTCCAGAACGTCGCCTCATCGGAGAATACGCGGATATATTTCACCATGCGCCGATACGTCTCCTGCAACGCTTCGCGCATCGCCTCCTCATTGCCCGCGGAGACCACGAGCAGGTAGCGTGAGAGTCGCGTGCAATAAGCCTCGTGGAAAGCGCGGTAGGCCATGTCGTCTCCTGTGACGAGCCGCCGGGTCAACGTGGCGACATCAAGTGAAGGGCGCGCGTGGTCGGGTGCCGGGGTCGAGCGGTCGCTCGGATGGTGCAGCTGAAGTTCCAAGCGGGCGAAAGCGTGAGGCGCGGACCGGCCAAAGTCATGGTTTAGTTTTGGGCTCGGCCGCCATTTTATCCGCCCCGGGCTTGGTCTTCACGGCATCGAGTGCCTTGAGCACCTGGTCAATCACATCGAGCCCGCCGTAGTCGCCGACGGCGATGAGTAGTTTCGTCTCCTTATGAAAGCTGAGTGCGGGCAGCATCGTGTCGCCACGCAACCGCCAGCCGGTCTGGATGGCGGTCGTGATGTCGTCCACCGTCAAGCCCCCGTCCAAATAAGGCGCGAGGTAGTAAAATCGCGAGACTTTCGGCGTCGGTTCCACGCCTCTCACATTAAAATACCAGACTGTGTCATCAGACGGCCGACCCTCCGACTGCTGGAAGCTATATGTGATTTGGCGCGCCCGATAAGAACCATTCTCTGTAGCTACCATTATGATGGAGATCCCGGGCTGCTCCATCGCCCGAAACAATTGCGCCACGGTCACCCCTTTCATTTTCAACGGAGGCAGTTTACAGCTCGCGGCCTCGACCGGAATTACGACGTTCAGCGGTCGGTTCATCGCTTTCCCAATCGCCGCGACGAGTTCGCTCGCGGTGCCGCCAAGAAAGTCGAGATCGAACTTGGTGAGGTGCGGCTCGGTATTTTCGACTGCCCGCGGTCGCGCTTTCAATTCGTCGGGTGTCACAGTCGCGCGCGCATTGTCCCCAGAGGGGGGCGCGTTCTGACCGAAGAGCGAAGTGAGCGAAAGCGCCGCAAGGGCGGCGAGGAGGTAGGCGAGTTTTTTCATGTGGTTCTCGGTTTCGTTTTCATACAGATACACGACAGTCGGCGCGTAATCCTTCGCTGTAGTTGGTGAGACTTGATAAACGGGATATTGAAAATCGCGTTCGGGGACGCTTGAGCAAGGGCCGTGTTTTCAAATAGAACGTCGGGGATCGCGCTCCCGAAAACCACAACCCACGTATGAAAACAACGTCTCCGCCGATTACGTCATTTAGCGGAAAATACCCGGTAACCTCGTTCCCGTGAGGGGGCGTGGAGAGCAACCGAAAGCAAGGCAGGCAGCCCGTAACGAAAGTGAAGCCCATCTTGATGAGCCCCGATGATTTCAAAGGCCCTATGGAGCCGAACCTCTTCTCTGAAGGTGAAGGCTATCAGGACTGGAAAAAGGTAAACCCTGTGAAGAACGGGAGAGACCAGAATGACGACAGGTCCAGTCATCGCCATGGCGTGGTCTGCGGGCACGGGATGTCTGGACAGGTTGGGGTGTTAAAGGAGGAGATGGTGCTGGTCAGGGGTAAGATCCGCGAGCCGGTGCGGCTAGTGGTGCCCTCTGACGAAATTTGGGGTGCGCCTGTCGGCAAGGAGGTTGGGTGAGCGCACCGCAGGCTCCCGTCGCGGCGGGCTTGGTCTGGGTCTGGCTCGATTTCACGCTGTAGCCCTGCCACGATCAGGCGGGCCAGGTGACCCTGCCCGCACGTTGCTACGGTCAGCGCTGGCGGCGCCTCAGGCCCACGACGAGAAGCCCCAGGGCCCCGGCTATCGTGCTCCAGGTTGCCGGCTCGGGCACGGCCACGGCATTGATGGCCGCGATCCCGACCGGATAGCTCAGGTAACTCGAGTCGATGATGCCGCCCACGCCGGTCGTGGGGTTGTAGAGCCCGATAGTGCCTCCACCATATGAATTCTGGGTGAGAACATACAGTCCCGAGCTTCCCAAGGCGACGCCGTAGGCCCCATTCCCATAGCCCGTTGTAATGAAGGCATTGTTGCCGTTCGTGAGGTTCGATCCCGAAATGGTGTAGGCGCCCACCGATTGGCCCCAGTTCATGGCAGCATAGACGGTCGTGCCGGAGGCCGCGAGGCCCACCGGGGCATCCAGCCCGGAGACGGCATTGAGGTTCAGCGTCGCCCCAGTCATGGCGTCATAGACGCTGATCGAGCCAGTGTTAGGAGTGTTGCCAAAACTGTCGGCGTAATTGGAGACGTAAAGGTTGTTGCCTGACACCGCGATACCCAGGGAGTTGCCCAGTCCCGAGATGGTGGTGAAGCCGGCGAGGGGAGTAGCCGAGTTCCCAGAGACGGTGTAGGCGGTGACGCTCGCGGTGATGTTGCTGACCACATAAAGGGTCGAGCCGGAGACGGCGATGCCCGTAGGGTTGGCCAGACCGGTGACCAAGGTGCTGTTGATGAGCCCGCCCGAGGTCGTGTATTCGCCGACGGTGCCGAGGCCGTAGTTGGCGACAAACAAGGTCGAGCCGGAGACGGCGATGCCATACGGATTCAGGCCCAGGGAGGAATTGGTCCCATTGAGCAGCGTGGCGTTGACCAGCGTCCCCGACGGGCTGAATTCGCCGACAGAGAAGGGCGAATAGGTGTTGGTGACAAAGACCTGGCCGTGGGCAACCAGGACAAGGGCTGAGAGCAGAACACCTGTCAAAATGCGCGGGATGATTCTGGGCATTGGAAAAAGTCGCGATGCAATCGAGGGGCGCTTGCACCGCAAGGCCAAAAACGGCGTCCGCCTGGACCGCACCCAAGGCTGTGTAATCCTCGCCCGCGAGGGGAAAGTCCACCTGAGCTTCCCAGAGTGTCGCCTTGGCAGCGGATTCGGGAATTTCGGAGGACCTGAGGCAAGATTGGTGGCGAATTTGACTCTCCGCCGTCCGTGAAAGAAGAGGGCTTTGCGGGCCCCGCAACGTCATCCCCTCGAAGGCGGAGCGAACCATGGGCTCGGGCCTGAAGTTGCGGATTTTCGCAACTTTTTTGGGCGACACGGGGTGGCATGGCGTTAGGGATCAGGGAAAATGCGCCCCCACGTGGCTCCTGTCGGGAAGGAAATTTCCCGCTTGCCCAGCCTGGTGGAAGGTGTGACAAGGCAGGTCGCGGCTCACTTCAACCGATACGGTTTGGTGTCGAGCAGTCGAATCCCAAGGATAGGAACGAAATGCCGCGTATTGATTGTGGCCACATCGAACCCGAAGTGCAGGGCCGTCGCGGCGATGAGGAGGTTGTGCGCGTCCGGCTTGTTGCCTGCCGCCTCCATGGCCACCCAGATGGAAGCGTAGCGGCGGGCGACGGCGAGGTCGAAGTCTATCACTTCAACCGAGGCAAGATACTGTTCAACCCGGAGGGAGCGGATGGCCCGGTGCTCCGGCGTGGCTCGCTCCACGCCATGCAGCAACTCTGCGGCAGTGATGGCTGCCATGTAAGGCGTCTCTTGGGGATGGGCAGCGAAGAAGGCAGCCAGATTGAAAGTCTTTCGTTCCTCCCCGATGAAGAGCGAACTGTCGATAATTAGTCCCATTTGGCAGCCATCGGGATGAAATTACGTTTGGCCACCTTCAGGTCGCGCTCGAAGCGGACTGCTTCCATTGGTGGGATTTGGGGCAGGGTTGGCCAGAGGGCCGCCAGTTCCCCGCAAGTCTTGAACCGGCGAGCAGGCGTAACCTTGACCAGCGGCTTGCCGCCTTTGACCACCAAAGCCCCTGAGCCCTGGTAGTGGACGCGAC
This sequence comes from uncultured Opitutia bacterium, assembly GCA_903877135.1. Classification (GTDB taxonomy): domain Bacteria; phylum Verrucomicrobiota; class Verrucomicrobiia; order Opitutales; family Opitutaceae; genus CAIRCN01. The sequence goes on along the minus strand of CAIRCN010000038.1, from coordinate 1,323 downwards.
TGAAGAAGTCGGACAGGTTCCGGGAGACTTCGGTGACGGTGATTACGGGCAGTTGCATGTCAGATATTACAAGATGAATTGTAAAAGACCATCCCCAAAGAACGGACGTGGGGCAACTGACACAAAGTCGTGTCGGATTGGCCATGCTTTACGTAAGATGGCGCGGTGGAGGTGACTCGAACACCCGACCGGCGGTTTAGAAAACCGCTGCTCTATCCAGCTGAGCTACCACCGCAAAAAGCGCATTGGACCGCTAGTGCGCACGTGTAACGTCGACAAGGCCAAAACCACGCTTGACTTGCCTAACTCGGATTCTACGGTCCGCCTCCTTTCCTCTCTCCCGGGGTGGTAGCTCAGTTGGTTAGAGCGTCTGCCTGTCACGCAGAAGGTCGCGAGTTCGAGTCTCGTCCATCCCGCCAGTTTAAGCCCTGTATCCAAGTGGTTACGGGGTTTTTGTCTCCGCACCCGAAATGTCACTACGTGCCAAAACACGCCAAAACCCGCAAAAAAGGGAAGGTAGTGACATTTTAGTGGCAACGGACCTGATGGGCTAGTTGGCTATTTCCTAGCATGTGCGAATGAAGGCCCTGCGCCGCGGGGAGGTCAATTCCCAAGGGACACGAAAAAGCCCCTGCGATTATTTCATAGTGTGCGGCGATGTCCACACCGGCCTGATAACAATAGGTCTCGCTGGACGTATAAACAGGGAGGCTCATTGCCCGGGAGGGGCGTGTGGATCGAGTGCGTCAATCACCGCCTGAGCAGACACCAGGATCCGGATCGTGGCGAGACCCGGCCGCGGCGGCATACTTGACGGTCGTCGATTCAACGAGCGAAGCGGTTGTCGCACGGGCAAAGTCGGTGTAACCTCGGTAGCCGCATGCACCGACGGTGAGTCCAACTGCGGCGCATGCGATTGCCAACACAACCTAGATCAGCGTCAATGCGCGTTCTCTATGTCTATCCACCCCGCGGGCGACGGGAGGGTCTAGTGCCATTCGCAAACCCCGCCAGCGACCGGCACGAGATCAACCAGGTCCGCCGCAGAAGTTTCATCTGCGCCCAAGTGGGCACTGACAAAATGACTTGCGGCGTTTCGCCAAAATGATCTGCAAACAAAAATCGCCCGTAGCGAGGCGGGCGAAATGGCATCCGCGCGAAAGATCGGCCAAGAGTGAAATCGTGGCCTGAAAGAACTGCCAAGAGTTCTGTTTTAGTTGGAGCTCAGACTCGTGGAATCCCCTGTTTCTAAAACGCCCCCCAGTTCGGGATAAACACCCCACCTCTGCCGGATGCCCGCCGCCACGTCGTTGCAAATACGGT
>CAIRCN010000037.1 GCA_903877135.1 uncultured Opitutia bacterium | reverse complement strand
TCGCCGCCCAGTGCGAAGCGCTCGCCGCCGACGCCGCGACGAAGGGCTGGACCCACGTCGAGTATCTGCGCCGCCTGCTCGAGGGCGAATGCCGGGCCCGTCAGCAACGCGCCATCGAACGGCGGGTGCGCGACGCGCGTTACCCTCGGGATCGGCTGGGACGGCCGGCGGCACGTCCTCGCCGTCGAGTTGGCGGGCCGCGAGAGCGCAAGCAGCTGGCGCGATCACCTGCTGCGCCTGAAGGAACGCGGGCTGCACGGCGTGCAGCTGGCCGTCAGCGATGATCACGCGGGCCTCAAACGGGCGATCATGGAAACGCTGCCGGAGGCGCACTGGCAGCGCTACTATGTCCACTTCCTGCGCAACGCACTCGACTACCTGCCCCGCAAGCAGGCCGACGACTGTCTGGTGGAGTTGCGCTGGATCTACGACCGGCACGACGCCGACGAGGCCCACCGCGACCTCACCGCCTGGCTCGAGCGCTGGCAGGACAAGCACCCGAAACTGTGTGCCTGGGTCGAGGCGAACATTGACGAGACCTTCGCCTTTTACCGGCTGCCGCGGGCCCACCACAAACACCTCAAATCCACGAACCTGCTCGAGCGGCTCAACCAGGAGATCAAACGCCGCACGCTGCTCGTGCACATCTTTCCCGACGAAGCGAGCTGCCTGCGCCTAGTGCAGGCGCTCGCCGTGGAAACCCACGAGGAGTGGGTCGAAGAAAACCGCTACCTCGACATGGAGCTGTTGCGCGAGCAGCAGGAACGCCCCAACCCGCAACCCAAAGCCGCCTGAAAAGCGGGGAAGCTGACCGCTTCCCCTGTCACCCCTTGGCTCAATCCAGTGGGGGGAAGGAGCTTCGCTCCTTCCCCTCCGCCCCATCCTTAAAATCTCTTCTTACTTCACCAAACCTTCAGACCACCGATCCACAAATTGCAGGACTTGACGCACACAACTCAAAAATCCCAGTAAACCAACCGCCCGCACTGGTCGCAAGTCGCCAGCTGGCCGGCGTAGTCCAATCCCTTGCCGCGCGCCGCCGATTCGACCTCGCTGGAAACCTTCAGGTGGCAGCCGCCGCACTTGCCGCCGCGGATCGGCACGCAGGCCGGCAGATTCCTCGCCGCGATCCGGTCATACAGCCGCAGCACCGGCTCCTCCAGCGGGCTCCGGGCACCGACAAATTCCGCCTGCGCCGCCTGCGCCTCCGCCGCGAGGCTCGTCGCCCGCTCTTTCAGCATTGCAATGCGCGCCTCGTGGCCGGCGATATTCTCCTTCAGCACGGCCTCAGCCGCCGCAAATTTCCTCTTCGCCTCGTCGATGGCATACATCACCTCCAACTCCTGCCCCTCGAACGCCCCAATCGCCGCCTGAGTCGTCTCGATTTCGTGGCCCAACGCCTGATATTCGTCGTTCTTTCTGACCTGCGACTGCTGCGTGCGGTATTTGGCCAGTTTTTCCTCCGCCGCGCCGATCTCCGTCTCCAGCAGCTTCTTCTTGGTCTCCAAGCCCTTCACTTCGTTTCGCGCCGTGTCGATGGCACCCTTCTCGGTGGCGATCTGCTGTTCCACCCGCGCAATGTCCCCGGGCACAGCCTTGAGCTGGGCCTCTAGCGCTTGCCGACGGGCATCGCGGTCCTGCAAAACCAGCAGTTTTTCCAGCACGGGCGTGAGCATGGCCGGCCAGCTTGCGGCTATCCCCCGTCCGGTCAAACGAAACCCTCGCTTAAAACACAAAAGAACGCCCTTTCCGGCCCGTTTTTTTCTCAAAAAAACCCTCGCGTGTCCGGCCCTTGTCCGAAAGGATTTTTCTTTCCCATTTCCACCCGAATTTCCCTGTTCATGCCCGACCAAGACGACAAAATCCGTGACGCGAAAAACCAGGCCGGCGCCGACGCCTACGACGCCTCCAAAATTCAAAAACTTGAGGGCCTTGAGGGCGTGCGCAAACGCCCCGACATGTATATCGGCGACACCAACGAGCGCGGCCTCCACCACTGCGTCTTCGAGGTCGTCGACAACTCGATTGACGAGGCGTTGGCCGGCTTCGCCTCGCACGTCACAGTCAGCATCCATCTCGACGGCTCGTGCTCCGTCGAGGACAACGGCCGCGGCATCCCCGTCGACATCCACCCCACTTACAAAATTCCCGCGCTCGAGCTCGTGCTGACGAACCTCCACGCCGGCGGCAAATTCGGCAAGGGCGCCTATCAGGTGTCCGGCGGCCTCCACGGCGTCGGCGCCAAGTGCGTCAACGCTGTCTCCGAATGGTTCGAGGCCGAGGTGCGCCGCAACGGCAAGGTCTACCAGATGCGTTTTGGCCAGGGCAAAACCACCCAGAAAATGGCCGTCATCGGCGACACCAAAAAGACCGGCACGAAGATCACCTTCAAGCCCGACCCCGAGATCTTCAAGACCACACGCGAATTTCAATACGACATCCTCGCCAAGCGCCTCCGCGAGCTCGCCTTCCTCAACCCCGGCATCAGCGTCGAGCTCGCCGACGAGCGCGCCCAGAAGGGCGACCGGTTCTTTTTCAAAGACGGCATCTCCGAGTTCGTGAAGTTCCTTAACGTGAACAAGACCGTCCTCCACGACAAACCAATCACGTTCTCCGACTCAGCGCCCAACGAGACCAATCCCTCCCTCCCCAACATCGTTGTCGACGTATCGATGCAGTATAACGACAGCTACAACGACCAGGTCTTCGCCTACGCCAACTCGATCTACAATCTCGAGGGCGGCACCCACCTCTCCGGCTTCCGCACCGCCCTCACCCGCGTCATCAACAATTACGCGAAGGCTAACAACCTCCTGAAGGAAAAGGACCCGTCCGTCACCGGCGACGACGTCCGCGAGGGCCTCGTCGCTGTCATCAGCGTCAAAGTCCCCGAGCCCCGCTTCGAGGGTCAGACGAAGACCAAGCTCTCCAACGGCGAAGTCGATGGCATCGTTCAGAAAATCGTCGGCGAGAAACTCAAGTTCTTCCTCGAGGCCAACACCGGCATCGCCAAGCGCATCATCGACAAGACGCTCCTCTCCGCCCGCGCCCGCGAGGCCGCCCGTAAGGCCCGCGAGACCATCCGCAAGGGCGCCCTCTCCGGTGGCGGCCTCCCCGGCAAGCTCGCCGACTGCTCCGAGCGCGACCCCGCGCTCTGCGAACTCTACATCGTCGAGGGCGACTCTGCCGGCGGCTCCGCCAAGCAGGGACGTGACCGCCGCTTCCAGGCCATCCTCCCCCTCCGCGGCAAGCTCATCAATTCCGAGAAGGCCCAGCTCGACAAGGTTCTCAACAACGAGGAAATCCGCACCCTCATCACCGCCATCGGCACCGGCATCGGCACCGGCGAGGACGAGCACGCCTTCAAGGAGGACAAGGCGCGCTACCACAAGATCATCATCATGACCGATGCCGACGTCGACGGCTCACACATCCGCACGCTGCTGCTCACGTTCCTCTACCGTCAGATGCGCGGCCTATTCGACCGCGGCTTCGTCTACATCGCGCAGCCGCCGCTCTATAAAATCAAGCGCAAGAAGCGCGAGCAATACATCGACAACGACGAGCAGCTCAACCGCATCCTCCTCGAACTCGGCTCCGAAGACGTCGTGCTCACGCGCCTCCGCGACTCGCACATCTTCGCCACCGCGCAGATCGACAAGATCGTCGAGAACCTCGCCGCCCTCGAGAAACTCGGCGCCGGTGTCACCCGCTACGGCGCCTCGCTGCCCGCCTACCTCGACCGCCACCATCCCGAGACGCAGGATCTGCCCCGCTACGTCGCCCGCATCCGCGAGGGTAACAAGGAGAGCTACGAATTCCTCGCCGACGAGGCTGCCCGCGCCGCCTTTAGCGAGTCACACGGCCTCGACGCCGACCTGCTTGAAAAGGCCGACACCACGCCGCCCATCGGCGAGAGAAAACCGGCTGGCTCCACCAAGCGCGTCACGATCCACGAGATCTTCGAAAGCACCGAGATGGCCAAGCTCCTCCGCGCCATCGCCAAAGTCGGCCTCGAAATTCACCGCTTCGGCGTCACTGAGGAAGCGCGCTATATCATCACCGAAAACGCCGGCCAGAAGTCCGAGACGAAGACCGAGTTGCGGTCGCCGCTCGAAATCGTCACCCAGATCCGCGCCAACGGCCGCAAGGGTCTCTCGATCCAGCGCTACAAGGGTCTGGGCGAAATGAACCCGAAACAGCTCTTCGAGACGACGATGGACCCGGAAAAACGCCGCCTCCTCAAGGTCTCGGTCAACGACGCCGCTAAGGCCGACCAGCTCTTCACGCTCCTCATGGGCGACGAAGTTCCGCCTCGCCGCCAGTTCATCGAGGACAACGCCCTCAACGTCCAATTCCTCGACGTGTAAGCCCCGCGCGCCGGTTCATCGCCTTCACGTCCTACGACCATCTGTCCCGTGTATACCGCTTCCGAAAAACTCTCGTCGGCCAACATCACCGACATCATGCAGACGGCCTACATCGAGTATTCGATGTCGGTCATTATCTCGCGCGCCTTGCCCGACGCCCGTGACGGCCTCAAACCCGTCCAGCGCCGCGTGCTCTACGCCATGCTCCGCGAAGGCCTGCTGCACAACCGCCCGTTCGACAAGTGCGCCGGCGTCGTCGGCGAGGTGCTGAAAAACTACCACCCGCACGGCGACTCTTCCGTTTACGACACGCTCGTGCGCCTCGCGCAGCCGTGGGTCATGCGCTACCCGCTGATTGATCCGCAGGGAAACTTCGGCTCCGTCGACGGCGACCCCCCGGCGGCCTACCGTTACACCGAGGCACGCCTCAACGCAATTGCCGAGGACCTGCTCAAGGACATCGAGGAAGACACCGTCGATTTCGTCCCAAACTACAAGGAGTCGACCACCGAGCCCACTGTTCTGCCGTCCGCGCTGCCGAATCTGCTGATGAACGGCTCGACCGGCATCGCCGTCGGCATGACGACGAACATTCCGCCGCATAATCTCGATGAGATCATCGACGCCACCGTCGCCATCATCGACAACCCCCGGATCTCCGTCGACGAGCTGTGCACCATCGTCAAGGGCCCCGACTTCCCCACCGGCGGTGTCATCTCCGGCCGCGAGGGGATCCTCAGCTATCTGAAGACCGGCAAGGGCATCGTCCGCACCCGCGGCAAGGCCCACACCGAGGAACTCAAGGGCGGCATGGAGCAGATCGTCATCACCGAGATCCCGTATAACGTCAACCGCAACACCCTCGTCACCCGCATCGCCGAGCTGGTCGGCGAAAAGCAGCTCGACGGCATCCGCGACCTCCGCGATGAGTCCGACGAGAACACCCGCATCGTCATTGAGCTGAAACGCGGTGAGCAGTCGAAGGTCGTCATCAACCAGCTCTTCCTGAAAACCGCGCTCGAGTCCTCCTTCGGCGTCACTCTGCTCGCCCTCGACAAGAAGCGGCCGAAGCAGATGAACATCAAGGAACTCATCGAGTGCTACATCGAGCACCGCCGCGATGTCGTCACCCGCCGCACGAAATTCCGCCTCAAGGAGGCCGAGGACCGCGCCCACATCCTCGAGGGCTACATCATCGCCCTCGATAACCTCGATGACTTCGTCAAAATTATCCGCGCCTCCGCCAACCGCGAGGAGGCCAAGCAGCGCCTGATGGCGAAGTATCCGCTTTCTGAGCGCCAGACCGACGCCATCCTCGAACTCCGCCTCTACCAGCTCACCGGTCTCGAGCGCGGCAAGATTGAGGCTGAATACCTTGCGCTCGAAATTCTCATCCTCGAGCTCCGCGGCATCCTCGAGTCCGAGGCCAAGCTCCTTGCCCTGATCAAAAAAGAACTCGGCGAGATGAAGGAAAAATACACCTCGCCCCGCCGCACGGAGATTCTCACCGACGCGAGCGAGTTTCGCATGGAGGACGTCATCCCGAACGAGGGCTGCGTCATCACCGTCTCGCACCTCGGCTTCATCAAGCGCACGCCCGTGGCCGAATACCGCTCGCAGAAACGCGGCGGCAAGGGCGTCATCGGCGCCGAGACCTACGACGAGGATTTCGTGGAGAACCTCTTCACCGCCTCGACGCACGACTACATCCTTTTCCTCACGAGCACCGGCCAGTGCCACGCGAAGAAGGTCTACGACACCCCCGAGGGCACGCGCGCCTCAAAGGGCAAGTCCGTTTCCTCCTTCCTCCGTTTGGCCGAGGGCGAAAAGATCGCCGCGATGCTCTGCGTGAAGGATTTCGCCGAGGACCGCTACCTCGTCATGGCGACGAAACAGGGCGTCATCAAAAAGAGCTCGCTCTCCGACTACGCCAACTGCACGCGCGACGGCGGCCTCATCGGCATCAACCTCGGCGACAAGGACAGCGTCATCGGTACTGTGCTCACCACCGGCAGCGACGAACTCATCCTAGTCTCTAACCAAGGTCTTGCCGTCCGTTTCCGCGAGCGCGACCCCGAGAGCAACGACGAGCTCTTCCGTGCCACGGGTCGCGCCACCGGTGGCGTCACCGGCATGCGCTTCAAGCTCGACAGCGATTTCCTGCAGGCCATCGAGGTCGTCGATCACAAGACCAAGTTCCTCGTCGCCAGCGAAGCCGGCCTCGGTGTCCGCACCCGCTTCGAGGACTACCGCCTCATCAACCGCGGCGGCAGCGGCGTGTGGGCGATCGACCTCCCGAAGGACGGCTCGATCCGGCTCGCCGGCGCGCTCAGCGTGGCCGACACCGACGAGATCATGCTGCTCACCGCCAAGGGCCAGAGCGTCCGGTGCCCGGTGAACACGATCCGCGAGGTCAACCGCGGCGGCAAAGGCGTGCGCCTCATCACCCTCGCCGAAGGCGACAAACTCCTCAGCATCGCCCGCATCGTCGAGACCGACGAAGAGCAGGAAGCCGCTGCCACCAGCGACGCTCCCCCCCCGTGAGGGCAAGGACGCCTCTCCGGGGCGTCCGCGTCTTTCTACCGGGTTCCCGGCGCCATGCCGACAACTTCCGGACGTTCCGTCCCGTAGGTGCAGTGGTGCGCCTCGTCCGCAAAAGCCTCGAGCAGCCGTTCGTCCGCCTCGAAAAACTGGTCCGACGGGCACAGGATGTAGCCGCCGTCGCGGCCGGCCTCGTCGAAGCAGCGCCGCACCTCGCGCCGGGTCTCCTCGGGCATGCAGCCGACGAAATGGTGATACTGGTCGAAGCCGCCGATCATGCAGATCTCACGCGGAATTCGCCGGCGCGCCTCGGCCAGCCGGGTATCTCCACCCATCGCCGCCGGCGTGAAGGTTTCCATGGCGTCGGGCTTCATCGCCGCAATGCGCTCGAGCAGCGCCATCATCCCGCCGCAGGTGTGGTAGGCGATGCGCTGGCCGCGCCGATGGGCGATGTCGATCAGCTCCGCGTCAAACGGCGCCACAAACTCGTCGAAGATTTTCGGGGAAATGACCGACGACGACGCGCTGCCACCGCCGAGTTCGAGCAGGTCGAACCGCGCGCCAGCCATCGAGTCGAGGTAGATTTTTTTGCGCCGCTGGAGAATCTCGAGAAACTCGCGCACCCACAGCGGATCGTCAAACGTCGCCATGATCATTTCCTCGGTGCCGGCGAGGCAGGTGGCGTCCTGCCAGGTGCCGGGCTGGCCGAAAACGTCGAAGCAGCAGACATAGGAGCGCACGAGGCCGCGCTCGCCGAATTGCCCGGCTGCGCGGTTGACGACCGCGACATCGCACAGCGGCGCCGTGCAAAATTCGCCGATGAGATCGATGTCGCGCCGTTCCTTCACGAGCGGCTCCACGACCCAGGAGCTGTAGCGGTCGGACTCCAGCACCATGCTCAGCGTTCCCTTCGGCGTGACGAAACTCCAGCGGACGGCCGGATACTCGCGGCCCGGCAAATCCTCGCGGCGCACGCGCCAGTGGTCGCTCGCGATGCGCCGGCTCTCCAGAAAACCGATCTCGCCCTGCTCGGGATCGTAGTAATGGCCCCGCGCCGGGTCCGGGCGGTGCGGCGCCAGATACAAGATCGGGTCCAGCCCGAACCGGTCGTAGAAATCCTGCTCCGCGAGGTGCACGACGTTCTGCAAAAACCAACCAGGCACCCAGTGCGTGGTGACCGGCAGCCGGTCCGGCCGCCCACCCGCGAGCGTCGTGAGAAACCGTTGTTTGGAAGTCATCATGGGCGGAAGGCGCTTTTTCGAGGCACAGACCGATTGAGGGGGTTGGCCCACAGATTGGAGTTTCGCTCCGCGTTTGTCGATCTCAGCCCGCGGGCCGCCGCCGCGCCCCGTGCTAGTTGGCGGCCGTGAGCGGCAGCACCTTGACGCGGCTGCTCACCCCTTCGATTCGCATCCAAAATCCGCCGAGGTTGGCCGGGGTGATCTTCACCTTCGGGCTGGCGATCGGCGGGGTGACGTAGCTGCCGCCGTTGGCCACCTGCCAGCGCTGGCCGTTCTCCAACGTGAGCACGCTGTGCCCCTCCCAGCCGGTGAAATCGCCCGTGATGCGGCTCTCCACCGCAGCATACTCGACCTCGGTGCCCGGGGTCAGCAGCACCTTGGTCTTGGTCAAAATCTCCCCGAGGCTCTTCTTCACGGAGGCGCTTTCCGCCTTCACGGCTTTCGTCTCCGCCGCCTGCGCCTTGGCCTCGGCGGCGGCCACTTTCTGCTGCGCCTCCTGCGTGACCGCGGTCACCTTCGCCTCCGCCTGCACCTGCACCACGGCGACCTCGCCGCCCTTGTAACGCTCCACGATCGCCTTCAGCCGCTCCAGTTCCTCCGGCGTGAGTTTGCCGAGGCCGGTCGCCGCCTCCTCCTCGGGCGTCATGGTTTTGGTGAAATCGCCCGTCGCCCGTGCCGCCGTCGCAAGGGTCAGCGAACCCACCAGCCAAATGGTCCCGAGCGCGAGCAGTTTGTTCATGCGCGCCACCTCAGCGGGCCGGAGCCGCGGCGGCAATTCCAATTCCGCCCTTGCCAACTCCGGACCGCCAACCTGTTTTGCTCCCACTCCCTTAGCACCTTGGCCACCGTCGGCAAAATCACCCCGCTTCTCGATCCTGCGCGCATCGCGCTCCACTTGCCTGGCGCCGGGCGCGATGCCGTGCTCCATGCGATCGCACGCCTGCTCGACGGCCATCCCGACGTCACGAGCTTTCCGGGCTTTTACGGCGAACTGCTCACCCGCGACCGCCTCGACACCACTTGTCTCGGCCACGGCATCGCGCTGCCACACGCCCGCACCGCTCACGTGCGGAAAATCATCCTCGCCGTAGGCCGCATCGCCACACCGATCATCTTCGACCAAACCTCCGACCCGGTGCGCCTCTTCTTCGTGCTCGGCACGCCGAAATCCAAGCCCGGCGACTACCTCACCGTGCTCAGCGCGCTCTGCAAAATCCTCCGCGATCCCGCCAACCGCGCGGCGCTGATGTCCGCGGACACGCCGGCGGACTTCATCGCCGCCGTCACCGCCGCCGAGGAAAAACTGGCCGCGCCGGCCCCGGCCTAATCCACCGGCTCGTCGCGCTGGTCCCGGCGCAACAGTCTGCCCGCCTCCTGCGGCGTGAGCTTGTGCCCGGTCTGCGCGAGCGCCCGCGCCAGCGCAGGATCACGCCTCGCCGCCATGTCCGCCCCCGTGGGCCGCACCGGCAGGTCGGGCATCACGCCCACATTTTCCAACGGACGCCCGTCGCGCATGATGAACGTGCCCACGGTCACACTGATGCCCATTAGCACCCCCGGATTCGCGCCGACAAGTTCGGGGAACCTCCGGGCCCGTTGCACGGCACCCTCCGTGCGGTCGCCGATCACGATGCCGCGATCCTCGATCTGCACCACGCGCGCGAAAATCTCCGCGGCCGAAGCCGACTCGCCATCGACCAAGACGATGAGCAACCCCATGAAGGCCGAGCCCGCGCCCTTGACCAGCAGCGTCGTTTTTTTGTCCCGCTCCTGCGTCACGCCCACCGTCACATCGCGGTTGAAGACCCGGCTGATCAACTCCACCATCGTGTCTTCCAAGCCGCCCTTGTTGCCCCGCAGATCGAGGATGACCGACTTGGCGTGGCCCATCCGGCGAATACCGTCGTCGAGTTCGGAAGGCAGCCGGTTAAACCCGGGCAGCCGCCAGACCAGCGTGTCCCCTACCTCGGCAAACGCACTGGCGTGCAGCTTCGCCGCGGCTTCGCTGCGGCGCACGAGTTTGTCTACGCTTTGCTCGGCAAAATCGCCCACCAGATCGATCTGCTTGGCTTCCTGTTTAACCTCGGCCATCAGGTCCAGTTCTCGCTTCTCGCCCGTGAGCGTTTCCACGGCAACGTGCAGGCCGCCCTGCGGGTCGAGCGCCTCGAAGAGATATTGCAGCTTCCACAGCCGCGCCCGGTTCACTGCGATGCCGTTGATCGCCTCGATCCGGTCACCCGGCCGCAGGCCCTGCTTCGCCGCATCGCTCTTGCGGTTCACCGTTCGCACATAGCAGGCGTCGCCCACCACCATGGACGTCCACCCGTAGCGCACCCGCGCCGTGCGCGCCGGCGGCAGGAACAGCGTGTGCGAGTCGCCCAGATCCATGAACACCTGCCCTATGATGCGGAAGATCTGGGCGTTCGATTGCGCCTTGGCGATCTCCTGCTCCGCCTCGGCGCAGCGCGCCGCCAGCGAGAAACCGTGAAACGTCGTGTCGTAGTAATCTGAGATCAGGCGGCCCTTGGCCCGGCGTAGCATCATGATGCCAAGATCGCGCTCGACCTTCACGGCCGCCAGCCCGGGTGAGCACGCTAGCCCCAGGATCAGTCCCAAAACCCACGTCCGACAGTGCAGTTTCATGGGCTGCAGAAAACGATCCGTCCCGCCCCGTGGCGATGCTTATTGTCCGCGCACGCCGGCTAGGCGGGGGCGGCGGTTTCGCCCAACGCCTCTCCCTCCACGACAAAATCGCGTGCGGGCTCAGCCACCGGTTCGAGCGGAAACACCTCTACCACGACCGCATCAGCCATGCAGCAATGGTCCGGCGCGACGCCCTCCGGATCAAAGCCCGCCAGCCGCAGCTGCGCATCGTCCCACACCGGCACCGCGGCCCCGGCCACGCGGTAGGGCGCATGCGCCACGCGACCCGTGAGCAGCCGCGACCGTCGTGCATCATGGGCGAAGAGTCGGTAGCGCTCGACGAGGAAAAACTCCAGTGTGTCCGCCGCCACTTCGCCGGCGGGCGTCGACGCGCCGTAGAGAAATCTGCTCTCATGCTCCCTCCCGCGGCGCTGCGCCACAAACGCCATTTCACCTGTGGCCGGCACCCGCACCGCCGACATCACCGCGTGCTCGTAGGGCAGGTAAAACCACCGGCGCGCAATCTCAACCGCCAGCCAGGAGTTCGCGTCCAGCGAGTAGAACCACACCCCGGGCCGCCGCTGCGCGTCGAACACATAGGTGCGCACATTCAGCTCCAGAAAATTGGATATTCCCGGCACCGCTGGACAGCCAACCGGCCGCACCGCATGCATGCAAAACGGCACCAGTCCGAGCCACGCCTGCCCGTCAAACGTGTCTACCGTCAGCCCCGGCGGCAGCGTGCGCTGCACCGCCGCAGGATCCCACGCCCAATGCAAAAAAAGCAGATCCGTCCACCGCTGCCTCATCACCGGCACCCGCGCGGGGCGCTCCCTGGCCGCCAGCCTTTCCGTCAGTGTGGGTGCGCGCATGGCGGAAATCTGGCCGGTTTTCGCCAATCTTCAATCCCGTCCTGCAACGTCCCGGCCCGCGCCGGACCCGCGATTCGCCTCTTGAATCCAACCGCGGCTGGCAAAAGCATTGCCCGATGCGCTCAGTCCCGTGTCTCGTTCTGCTCGCCAGCCTGCTCGTGGCCGCCCCGGCCATCGCCCAAACCGGGACGCCGTCCCCAGAGTCGCCGACGCAGAATATGGTGAATCGTTTCTTCGTAGAGGCGCTATTCCACGGCCAAGCCTACACCAATCTCCGTGCGCTTACTACCCAGCATCCCGGCCGCCTCGCCGGCTCGAAATCCCTCGAAGGCGCCGTCGTCTGGGGCCAGCAAGTTCTCGGCGCCATGAACCTGGACCGCGTCTATACGCAGGACGTGATGGTGCCACACTGGGAACGCGGCGCGCCAGAGTCGGTGCAGTTGCTCGAGGCCACTGGTAGCGCCCGGCCGCTCACGGCGACCGCGCTGGGCAACTCCGCCGCCACGCCCGCCAACGGTCTCGTCGCCGAGGTTGTGGAAGTTCACTCGCTTGAGGAGCTCGCCGGGCTCGGCCGTGCCAAGATCGCCGGCAAGATCGTCTTTTTCAACCGCCCGATGAACCCGGCCTATTTCCGCACCGGCAAGGCCTACGGCGAGGCCGGCGACCAGCGCAATCAAGGCCCCGGCGCCGCCGCGGGCTACGGTGCTGCTGCCGCCCTCACCCGCTCGCTCACACTCGCGCATGACGATGTTCCGCACACCGGCACCAGCACCTTCCCGGCACAGCCCATTCCCGCTGCCGCGCTCAGCACCCTCGCCGCCGACCGGCTCTCCTCCGCGCTCGCCGCCAATCCCCATGCCCGCGTCCGCATCAGCATCCACGCCCGCACACTGCCCGACGCGCCTTCGCACAACGTCATCGGCGAAATCCGCGGCTCGGAGTTTCCCGACCAGATTATCCTCGTCGGCGGTCACCTCGACTCGTGGGACATTGCCCCTGGCGCGCACGACGACGGTGCCGGCATCGTGCAATCCATTGAAGTGTTGCGGCTCTTCCGCGCGCTTGGCGTCAAACCTCGCCACACGCTGCGCTGCGTCTTTTTCAGCAACGAGGAAAACGGCTCGCGCGGCGCCACCCGCTACACCGAGCTCGCCCGCGCCTCGACCCAGCGCCACCTCTTCGCCGTCGAGACCGACAACGGCGGCTTCTCCCCCACCGGCTTCAATCTCGGCAGCACGCAAGGTGACGCCCATAAGCGCGCAGCCCGCTGGCGCAGCCTCTTCGAACCGTGGGGAGTGTGGAATTTCACCGACGGCGTTGGCGGGGCCGACGTTGGCCCGCTGATGCTACTGGGCGTGACCGTCGCCGGGCTCACGCCTGACTCGCAGCGCTATTTCGATTACCACCACACTGCCACCGACACCATTGACAAGGTCAACCCACGCGAGCTCCACCTCGGCGCCGCCGCCCTCGCGTCGCTCATCTGGCTCGTCGACACGCAGGGCTTGTAGTATCGCCCGGTAAAACCGGAACTGTGAAGACTCTCCTGCGCGACACCCGCGTCCAGCGCCTGCTGCTGGCCAACATCACCGGCTCGATCGGCTCGGGCGTCACCATCATCGCTGTGCCGTGGCTGCTCGTGCACCGCGCCCACGGCGACCAACTCTACGGCTGGACCACCCTCGGCACCACCATCGCGCTATTCTTGCTCATGCCCTACTACGGCGCGTGGCTCGACCGGCATTCGCGTAAAACCATGCTCCTCGTCGGCGAGGCATTCGGTTTCGCCGCGACGCTCTCGATGGGCCTGTGGGCGCTCACCACTGGCGAGGTCGCCACCTGGCAGCTCATCACAAGCTACTTCTGCGGCATGCTCTACTACACGCTGCACTACCCGGCGAAATACGCGTTCCTCCAGCAGATTTTCGTGCGCTCCCAATACCAGTCGCTCATGGGCCTGATGGAAATCCAAGGCCAGGTTGCCATGATGATCGCCGGCGGCCTCGCCAGCATGCTCGTGGACCGCGTGCCGCTCGCCATCATTCTCCTCCTCGACGCCGCCACTTACCTGTTTAGCTTTTGCGTCCAGTCCACGCTGCCCTACGAGGCGACGCACCTGCACGACGCCGCCACGACGTCGCCCGCGGGCGTGTGGGCCGCGCTCGCCGAGGGCGGGCGCTGGCTGGGGGCCCACCGGCGGCTGAGCGTGTTTTTCGCCTGCACGCTCGTGCCCTTCGTTCTCGTGATGGTGAGCAACTACCTTTTTCCCATCTACGTCGCCACCGTGCTGCAGGCCGACGACTGTCTTCGGCCGCGGTGAAATCGTCTTTGCCGTCGGGGCGATGCTCGCCGGCGCCCTCATGCCGCTGCTCGCCACGAAGCGCGGGGCCGATAGAGCGATCCTTCTCGGCACGCTGCTCTGCATGGCGAGCCTCGTGCTGGTGGTAGCTCTGCCTAGGCAAACCGTCTACTACGCGGCGCTGCTCCTCTTCGGCTTTGGCAACGCCGGCACTCGGGTCGCCCGCAGCGCGCTCTTTTTCAGCCTCGTGCCAAACGCCGTCATGGGCCGCGTCGGCACGTTCTTCGGCGTGTTCGATCGCGTGCTGCGCACCGTGCTGACCTTCGCCATGACCCTCGTTCTCGCCCAAGCCAGCGCCGTTCTGTGCTTTACTGTGCTACTCGCCGTGCTGCTGGCCGCCCTCGCCGGCACCCTCGCCACCCGCGACGTCGCCCGCAAACCCGACCCCGCCGCCCCGCCCGCCTCCTGACCCATGATCCGCGCGCTCGTCTTCGATTTCGACGGCCTGATCCTCGACACCGAGTCGGCACTCATCCGTGCCTATGCCGAGGTCCACGCCGCGCACGGCGTTCCATTCGACGAGGCCGCGTTTCTGCGCTCCGTTGGCCACGCCGACTACAGCTTCGACCCCTGGCACGCTTTCGAAAAACGCACCGACCGGGTCGCCCTCGAAACCGAGCGCCGCGCCCGTAACCGCGAACACGATCTCGCCCTGCCCGTCTTGCCCGGCGTCATCGCGCTCCTCAACGCCGCGCGCGACCGCCAGCTTCAGGTCGGCCTCGCCTCGAATTCCCGTCACGAACACTGCGAGCGCCACCTCGGCCGCCTCGGCCTGCTGCCACGTTTCCATTTCCTCGCCTGCCGCGAAGACGCCCCCTCGCCGAAACCCGAGCCCGACCTCTACAAACTCGTGTTGAACCGCTTTGGGCTGCGCGGCCACGAGGCGATCGCCTTCGAGGATTCGCATACCGGCAGCCTCGCCGCCAAGCGCGCGCATCTCTGGACCGTCGTCGCGCCCGGCCCCGCCACCGCGCACCACGACTTCGCCCACGCCGACCTCCGCGTCGCCACGCTCGCCGACGTCACCCTCGCCGCCCTCCTCGCCCGCTTCGAAGCCTAGCGCCTGCTTTCCGCTGTCGGTAATTTCCTTGAGGCCTTCCGGCTGCCAGTTAACTTCGGCCTGTGTCCGCGTGACGCCTTGTTCATCCCGCCCGCTCGGCCTGCCGTGGCCCAGTCGCCCGACGGCACACCGGCCAACCGCTCCCTCCCGCCATGAAAACCCTCCGCCGCTCCTCCCCCGTCCGCCCGGGTCTTCCGGCCCTTTGCGCTCTCGCCGCCCTGTGGCTCGCCGAGCTGCCGGCCTCGTTAGGCCAGGCCACCACCACTGACATCACCTCGCGCGGCAGCGACGGTCAGACCGCCCTGCACAAATACACCGTCTATGACTGGGGCTCGCTCGACGACGTGAAAGTCCTCGTCGCCCGCGGCGCCGACGTGAACGCCGTAGACAAGGACGGCTACACGCCCCTCCACCTCGCCGCCATGTCCGGCTATGACGACAAGGCAAAATTTCTCCTCGAGCATGGGGCGAAACTGAAGGTGCTCACAAAATACGGCACCTCGCCCCTCCACCTCGCCGCCGAGCGTCGCCGCTTCAACCCCGCCCTGCTCGCGCTCCTCCTCGGCCCGGCCGACGACAGCAACGTCAACGCCCGCGACGGCGAGGGCCGCACGCCCCTCTGGCGCGCCGCCGACGCCGAGAACGCCGACAGCGTCAAATGGCTCCTCGATCACGGCGCCAACCCCAACCTTGCCAACACCCGCGGCGAGCAGCCCCTCGACCGCGCGCTGCTGCTCGGCTACATGAAGGTCGCACGCACGCTCTGCGAAAACGGCGCCAGCCCCAACGCGATCAGCGAGGACGACATGACCGTGTTCATGCATGCCCTCGACCGCGGAAAGCCGGAGTCCATCGATTTCCTCCTCTTGTTTAAGTTTGACCCCAATTTCAAGTGCCGCGGCGACCGCACTGCCCTGCACATGGCGGCAGCCAAGGCCAACCAGACCGCCGCCAAGGCCCTCCTCTCCGCCGGCGCCAACCTCAACGCCGCCGACATGGACGGCCGCACCCCGCTCGACTACGTGAACGAGTCCCGCAACGCGGACTTCGCCGCCTGGTTCAAGGCGCAGGGCGCCCAGCCCGGCGTGCCGAAACCGAAACCCGCCGAAGAGGGCGACGAGGTCAAACCGCCCCTGTTCCTCGCCGTGGACCGGACCGATCTGGCCGCCTTGCACAGCGCCATCGCCGCCGGCCCCACGCTCCTGAACCAAACGAACGGCGTCGGCCAGACGCCGCTGATGAAGGCCGTCGAGGCGGGCTGGATCGCCGGGGCCGATGCCCTCGTCGCCGCCGGGGCCGATCCCAAACTCAAGTCGCGCTCCGGCCGCACCCTCGTCTATATCGCCGCCGACACCGGCAAACTGCCCGTGCTCCAGTGGGTCGCCGGCAAAGGCCTCTCCCTCGACGAACCCGACAGCGGCGGCACCACGCCGCTCATCCGCGCCGCCGGGAAAAACCTCGAATGCGTCCAGTGGCTCCTCGCCCACGGCGCCAACCTCAACGCCCGTGGCAAGTCCGGCGACACCGCGCTCAGCCAGGCCATCGCCCGCGACAAGGTGGAGGTATTTAAATTCCTCGTCGCGCAAGGCGCCGATCTCGGCGGCGTGGACAACAACAACGCCACGCTCCTGCTCCTCTCCGCCCGCAAAAAGAGCCCCGAGTTCGCCCGGCTCCTCCTCGAGAAAGGCGCCGACATCAACGCCCGGGACAAGCGCGGGCTCACGCCGCTGCATCGCGCCGCCGACACCCGCAGCGCCATCGAGACGTTCAAGCTCCTGCTGGAAAAAGGCGCCGACCGCACGGCGAAAGACAGCGCTGGCAAGACCCCGCTCGACTACGCCACCAAGGCC
The DNA here is from genome assembly GCA_903877135.1 of uncultured Opitutia bacterium. GTDB lineage: Bacteria > Verrucomicrobiota > Verrucomicrobiia > Opitutales > Opitutaceae > CAIRCN01. The sequence continues at coordinate 10,131 of CAIRCN010000037.1, read as the reverse complement.
AAGAACGATGCCGCCCTCAAGCTCCTGCAATAGCCGCGACGTTTTTCTCCGCGGGCGCGGACTTGCCCTCACGCCTGCCGGCGCGGCAGCCCGCGGGCGGCAACCATCTGGGCCGCCCGGCGCTCGCACTCCGCCACGTCGATCCGGTGCAGCCCGCCGTCTTCCACTGCGTGGATGCCCGCTTCCGTGACGACAAAGTCCATGGGAATGTCGTGCGGCTGCGGATGGATCGTCGGCATCCGCGACAGCTCATGCGCCACACAAATTTTGAGCGGCTGCGGCGCGAGCACGTTCAAAGTCCGGTCGAAATAGCCTCCACCATAACCCAACCGCCGGCCCTCGTCGCTGAACCCGACCGGGGGAACGAGCACCGCGTCCGGCACCAGCACGGGGTTGCCATCGGGAATCGGGATGCCTAGGACACCCGCCTTCATCGGGGAACCGGGCCACCACTCCCGAAACTCGAGCGGCCGCTGCTTGCCGACGACAGTCGGAAGCACGGCCCGGGAACCCTGGTCGCGCAGCCGGTGGATCAGCGGCCGCGGGTCCATCTCTCCATTGTAAGGCCAGCAGAAGCCCACGACCATGCCCTGCAGCGAGGGAAACCCCGTCTCGAGAAAAAGGGCGATGGCCTCGTTCCAGGCGGCGCGTTCTGCCGGCGTGCAAGCCTCCCGACGGGCGAGCAGCGCCGCCCGCTGCTCTTTGCGCCATTGGTTCAGGTCAGTCGGAGTTTCCATGCGGCAGTTTCAGGAAATAGACAACGTTGCGATCACTTTGGCTGGGAGGAAGTGCGATCTCGCAGGTAAAACCCCGTTCGAACTCCTGGGCATTGCGGACCCCAGTGAGCAGCAAAACGATGACAACGCATAGTGGGATCAGGATCATTTTTCGTGGTGGGTTAGGCAGAGCAGTGGAAAAGTTACCGAACAAAAAATGCTTTCGAACCTTGGTTCTCACCGTCACTCACGGTCGGGAGACTGGCCGTGAGTGCCGCAAAAGGGAACCGTATTTTTGCGTCTTTGGTGATCTTGGCATAGAAGTTCCGGCGTTGGCATGAGCTTTGGACTCAGCCAGCCAACCTCCAACCCCATCCTTCCATGACCCTCGATCAAGTGATGGCCGAACTCGCCGCGAAAGGCAGCGAAGCCACGAAACGCATCTTCCTGAAACACGGCGCAAAGGAGCCGTTCTTCGGCGTGAAGATCGCCGATCTGAAACTCATCCACAAAAAGCTGAAGGGCGACCAGGCGCTCGCCCTGAAACTCTACGCCACCAGCAACGCCGACGCGCAATACCTCGCCGGCATGATCGCTGACGGCGCGAAGATGACGCCCGCACAGTTGCAGCAGTGGGCCGACACCGCGGCGTGGACCATGATCTCAGGCACCATCGTGCCGTGCGTGGCCTCGGAGCATCACGACGGCTTCGCCCTCGCCCTGAAGTGGATCGAGGCCAAGAACGAAGGCGTCGCGGTCACCGGCTGGCGGACGCTGGGTGCGCTGGCAGCCACCGTGCCCGACGACCGGCTGCCCGTGAAACAGTTCTCCGCGCTGCTCGACCGCGTGGCCAAGACGCTGCACGCTGCACCCGACGATGTTCGATCGGCCATGAACGGGTTCATAATCTCGGCTGGCACCTACGTCGCGCCGCTCGGGGTCAAGGCGATCGAAACGGCGCGCAAGGTCGGACGGGTCGAAGTCGACATGGGTGACACCGCGTGCAAGGTGCCTGAGGCCGAGGCGTATATCCTTAAAAGCCGACGGGGGGCTCCCGTCGCGCCGAAGCGCAAGACCATGCGTTGCTAGACTCGGTCAGCGGATTCTTACTGACGAGCTTGGGGCAGTTCAATAGCCAGTCATCGCGATGAAGCTCTTCGTTGGAGTCATGACTGGCGAGAAGCTCTGTCAGAGAGGGAGCACCGTGTGCGGCAGACTTCTGTTTGCCGCCTAAATTGTCCCTGAATCAGTTACTGGTGCTCCTCGTCGCGCATGACTCTTTTGAACCTGCCTCCGGACTATTCCCGCATTCGGCGGGTGCAGAGTTTCTTTGAATTGGTCGCGACTTCGTTCGCCGACAGCGTCAACGCCCAGTGCTGGGAGCGCACGCTGCCGGGCGATTTCGGCGAGGTGGTGGCGCAGTTGGGCGGGGGTGAGGGAATCGTCACGCTCGACGAGAAGCGGTTGCGAGCGCTCAAGGTGAATGCGGCCGGCCGTGCCGCCATCGGCGTTATGCTCAAAGACCAGCGGCTGCTCCGAGAGCGCGAGCTCGATCCGGTGCTCAACTGCATCTACGACTACCCGCGCGACAAGGAGCTGGGGCCGGTGTCCACCGACGTTTTTTCCTTTCACGTCGATAGCGCGCAGGTGCCGGCCGACACATGGCTTTGCACCTATCACGGACCGGCGAGCGAGTGTCTGCGCAACGACGAGGCGGCGCGGCGCGTGGATTGCTGCGAAACGCGCACCGAGCTCCTCCAGCAATTTGGCGGGGAGGACAACGATGATTTTCGCGCGTTCTTGGCGGAGCACTGCTACGATCTGCATTACGCCGCGCTCCCGCAGGCGCGGCCGTTTTCCTTTGGCGTCGGCCATCTCTGGCGCATCGCCTGCGACTATCCCGGCAGTCCCGTGCCGCCGTGCATCCACCGCGCTCCTGAAACTCTTCCCGGTCAACCGCCGCGTTTGTTGCTGATCAGTTGAAAGGGCGGGAGATGAAGGGTGGGCCAGCACAAAAAAAAGGCCGCCCGGTGAGGGGCGGCCGAAAGAACAAGAGCAGTTTTTTTCTCTCTCATGTTCGCTTACATTAAATCCCCGGTGGCGCTCCCCAGGGACGCTTACAAGAATTCCGTGACGGATGGTTACGATAAATCTGTGTCACGCTTACAGTAATTCGGCGACATGCTGACATAAATTCGGGTTGTGCTGGTCGTGTCAGCGCGCGTCGATGGTTTCGGCGAGTCCATTCAAGAAGGCCCCAATCCCGTTGTTGTCAGCGAATTTAGGGAGGACGCTGTCATCGAGTTTGATGGCGTTGGCGAGTGTCGTTATGAAATCGAGATCGAGGGTTACCTCATCGCTCGGACCCTGGTTCCCCAGGAAATGCTCCAGATTGCCGAGATCCTCATCGGCGATACGCTTGGCGAGTTCGGCTCCTCTGCGGTGTAGCGCATCGGAATCAAACCAGCCCAGGTTGGCAATCGCTCGGGCGAGCTCGTGGTGCATGAGTAGCTGGAATGGGCCGGGGGTGTATGGATTCCCGCAGCCGATGGCGCTGCTATAAAATAATTCCCGCGACTTGTTGCCCAATTCGACAAAGTCGTAGCCGATTACCTCGCCGATTTTCCGGCCGAGACCGCCATATTGGGAGTTTGCCGGGTCATTGCCTTCATACCCCGCCGCTTTGGCAAGGTCGGTATAGGTGATCGACCTATTAACGGCATGATAGTGGGCCCTGAGCATCAGGCGCTGTTTTGGGCTGATCTCGATCGTCTCGAGTGCTCGCTCATATTCTTCCGCTTTTGGCAGGCTAGTAGTAGTTGTCTTCACGGTTGCTGGTTTTGGCTTTGTTGTGCTGTGGACGAGACGGTAAACGCTCGTGTGGTCGGTAGGCACCCCCCGGTCAGTCAGGAACTGCGCAATCTGGCGCCAGGAGTATTCCTTTCGGCGAAGCAGCAATATGGCTTCACGGTGCTCATCCAGTGACGGACGCTGTGGAGCGGCAGCTTTGGCTTCTAGGAGGATTGTTTGTTTATCCATTGTTCCATTTTGTAACGGAATGGATTTAGAGAAACAACATATTTTGCAAGAAATCTAGTAAATAATTAGTAATCAACAATTAAAATATATTATATGTCGTATCAATGGACACAAAAATCCTTCTCTCCTATACTTCGTGATGACTGCCAGCGCCCTCCTTGGGGAGTCAAATTAGCTCTGCGCAGAATGACTCCCAGAGGAACACCATGGCCAAGGTATCGATTTCACAGTATTTGAGTAGCGACTGGCGCACTTGCTCCCGCTCCGCCTCAGTCATCGCAGTGAATTGGATGCGTCCATAGGCCACGGCCGCTGCGCCGCCTTCTTTGATGACCTCGTCCTCCCCGTAGAAGAGCTCTGAGCGGACCAAATTCTGATCCATGCCATCCAGGACCGGCAGAAGTTGCAGATAGGGCGAGCGCACACGTCCCTGCGCGTCCAGCTGCACCACGGCGAAGGGCTTGAAATTGAGGCTCGGGCAGGCGGGGCTCCCGTAGACGGGCTGGGTGTATTTTGCTTTTAGATAGCCGCTGGAATTCAGGATGGCCGGCAGCACGGCCTTGATGGAGTTTGAGCCCTTCATCGCGGGGTGGTAATAGGCTTTGAGCACGACTTCACGCAGATCCACCATGTCGCGCGGCCCGGCAGTAAATTCATCCGTTTCCTTCGCGCTTCCTTTAGTCGGGTGCGTGATTGACTCGATGAATTCCACCAATGCTTGCCGGTCCGGTTCCGCCGAAGCCAATAGCTGCTTTCGGATTTGGTTCAGGACGGTATTTTCGTGGGCGGCGTAGCGGAAGATCGTGCCTTGGTCCTGGTCAAGCTCGTTGCGCAGTGCCCGGACAAATTCAAAGTTTGGAAACACGCCTGGTTCGGCCAGCAACCACTGCCCCTGATGGCGAATGGTGCCGTCCTCGGCGACGCGGTGATGGGAAAACTGGTAGGCGATCTGCTCGTAGGGCCTGCGGCCGACGTGGTAGGGCAGGGCGGCCATCGAAGTTTCAAAATCAATGAAATGCAGCGGATATCTCCAGTCCGCGAAATACTGACGGAGAACATCGCGGTTCAGATAAGGCTGGGTCTCTCCCTGCACGGACATTTCCCGCTGCAACCACTGCCGGCCTTGAGCCGTCAGCCCGCCGTTCGCCTCGGTGTGCTCCTTGGGAAAGTCGGCTGCGGTCAGGTCGCGTTGGAAATAGCGGCCGGCCTCGATTTTCTTTGTCCGCCCGCGCCACGCCCAGATGTCCAAGATCAAAGGTTGGTCGAAATCCGGCTCGGTAAACCCGGCCGCTTCCCGCCAGCATTCCCGGAAGCCGCTTTTGAGGGTCGTGGGGTCATCCGGCTCAGTCTGAAATTCGCAGGCCTTGCACACGGTGCCGAGAACCGGAGGGATTTTCACGTCGCGCTCATAATGATGGGCGAGAAAAAACACGGTTGTCTCGAACGGACTGAGGGCGGCGTTACGCAACGTCGGGTCCAGACCGGGCAGGTTCGGGAAACTTGCGATTTGGTTCTCCGACAACGGGGAGTCGAATAATGCTCCATTTTGGATACCGGTGACAATGTCCGCGACATCGAACTGATGGAGGATGCGTGCGCCTAAGGCCGCCAGGTCAATGGGCCCCGTGGTCGTGATCTGGCTGCGGCCGCTGGCATCGCGGTTGATCTGAAACCGGCGGTTCAATCCGTCGACCGTGGCCGTCTTGCTTTTGTCGGCGCACATGAGGAGAGGCTGCACGACCAGATGGGGTTTCGCTTTCCGCACCACGTAATCCTGGAAGGCCACGTCATACATGTATTTTTTCCATTCGCTCGTAAGCATGCCGCCTTGCGTGAAAAAATTCTCATCCGGCCGGCAAGACTTGGCCTTCACTTCGATCAACTTCAGCTGATTCCCCTGCTTGATCAGAACGTCGGTGCGGACAAAGAGGTTTTTGTAGCGAAAAGCGGCCTCAAAGATGATGACGTTTTTTCGCTGGAGCAGCTCGTCGGTCTGCCGCAGCGCCTCCTCATGGCCTAGGGTCTCAATCCGGATGCCGCCAGGATGATAGGCTTGGGCGAGCGCTCCCACCTGGTGCCCACCGTCTGCCAGCGCCCGCAGGAAATCATCGTCACCTTTGCGGTCGGCATATTCCTCGTCTTTTCGTGTGTAGAAGAGTTTGGTGGGGCACTCGAGCCCCAGGGTGAAACGGGATTTGGTCAGGTATCTCATGGTAAACTGGGAGAGCGGAATTCCAAGAAAGGGTGGAGCTTCTTTCTAACCAGCTTCAGGCGGATGGGAGGCCGGTCCAAATAGACCGGATCATGGAATGAGATTCAGCGGATCAATAGCCGGATTCATTATTTGACCTACCAAGCTGGTCCGACCCGCTGCATTCAGAGGGGCCAGCTCTACCAGAAACCGCCGGGCGATTTCACCTTTCGCCGCAGTTACTATTTCGCCGACCAGGCCGGCCTCAGCCGGCCCGACGTTCTGGCGGCGCAGGATGTGAGGAGGAGGTGGCGCCGCAATTGCATCGGGCCTTCCCAACAGTAACGTTCTGCCTCCGAAAACGGTATGAAAATTTATGTCACAGGCGCGCAAATAGTCGGCACCCAAGAGCACCAGGCCGAAGTCATAGTGGCGGTGAACCAGTAGGGCAAATGCGGCTGGCACCCCCAATGCAAGTGCCCAGGCATTAAGAGCCCCTTGGCCCATACCTCGGAACGTGGCCTCGTATGGAACAATGACGCGATGCTCTGGAATCAGGCCGTAGCCGGCGGAGAGTATCCATAGGTCAACGCCAATACCAGCAGCACGTGCCGCGCTGATTCCCTGCATAGTCAGCGTGTGTTGCCGACCCCTATACATGTCGCTGGCGGGAACACGCACGGCTGCAGGGAGCGCGGCCTCACGCGCGGCGACGTGCGCCGGGCCAAGTTGGAAATCCGCCAGCGACAGCTGGCCAGGGTAATTTTTCCCGAAACGCTTTTTGCCGGTGCATGAGGAAATAATCAGGATTTTCATAAGTGGGGGGGGGGAAGGACTCGGAATTGCAGCGGGGAGAGCTGGAGTTTACGTCTTGCAAGAGCGGTGGCAAGCCCGGGGGGAACGGTGAATTCCGGCGTTGCTCCGGGACGCGGCGAATCCAGTGCGGTCGCGAAGAGTAGGCCCCACTGCCTCTCCTTGGGCCCGTCGCGCGGCGCAACGGGTCCGCCAGCCGGCGCAGGGTCGCTGGGACGGGAGGTGAGGAATTGCATATTAACCTTGATAGCGCTTTGACCCGGCTGAGAATTGTCCGGGTAAGTCATTAGGATGATCCGCATGAAAACAAACCATCCTCCTGTCGCCGGTTCGGCCATCCTGCAGCAGCTCCAGCAACATTACCCCGGCCGGGTCGCATTGCCCGCCGGCATGGCCAGCCTGCCCAAGAAACAGTATATGGTCTATGTCCTCGAAAGCGACGACGGCGTCATTGCGGTGGGTCATGGTCAGGCCAACCGGGCTCGGGTGATCTTCGATGCCAAGGAAACTATCACGCGCGGCCATTTGAAGGCGCTTTTTGTGCGCCTTTATCAGCTCTTCGCTAAGCCTGGCACACGTTTTGGCCGCTACCTGATGGGCTGTGCCAGCAAACCCGAAGCTCTAACGCTGGAGAAGGAACTCCACGGCCTCGTGGGAGGGAACCGCCGAAAACTGCCCGCCTACATCGAAGATGCCCTATTTGACGGCCTCGCCCCGCACACCATTCCTTGGCTGCTCCTGAAGCAGGCCGTGGCCTCCTCGTATGATGGGTTGGCCGATCTCGAGGGATGGAGGAAAAAAGGCCTCATCAAGCCGGCGGACTGGAAGATCGTCAGCGAGCGGCTGCAGTTGGATCGGGTCATTCGTAAACGCAAAACCACATGAAATCCGCCGACAAAAAAAACAAGCTCAGTGAATTGGAGCGGGTGCGCGAAATCCACCGGCTCATCAAGCGCTACACCGACCACCCCTACAACGAAACCTTTCGGGTCACCCAGGAAAAATTGGCGGAAGCGCTCCATGTCTCCGACCGGCAAATCCGTCGCGATCTGGATGTGCTCCGGGGTCGCATCGACGAGCGCGACGTTGATTTCCAGAAACGCGGCGAGGGGGAGGCTCTCGATTACGACTACGAAAAGCGTTCGTTTTACTACAAAAGACCCGTGGACCTGTCGGTCTGGTATGGCCGGCTGGATGACGAGGAGCTGGGTTCGTTGTTGGTGGCCCAGCAGGCTCTCGCTGTTTTCAGCGGCATGCCGCTGGCCAAGCATGTGAGCGATATGTTTGAAGAAGATGCCGGTGGAATGGTGGGCAATCACCGCTCGGTGCTGCGGGAGGAAATCACCAAATCGGTTTCCTTCTATCCGGATGGCGCGGGGAAGGTGGATGAGACTCATTTCGCCATCATTTTCCGCGCCCTGCTCATGAGCCAGCAGGTCGAGGTGAGCTATCGTAGCAAGGCGAGCGCCGCGCCCAAGACCAGGGTGCTATTGCCCTACCATCTCTGCTGCTTCAAGCACCAGTGGCGTCTGATTGCATACGACAGCTTAAGCCAGGAAATCCGCGACTTTGTCGTCACCCCCAGACGCCTGTTTTCGGTGAAGCTGTTGAATCGCACTTTCAGGCGCCCGGCCAACTTCAACGCGCACGAGCATTTGAGCCGCCACAAGGACACGAAAACGCAGTCCGTGAAACTGCGTGTTGCCCGCGAGGGCGCCCATCATGTCCTCGAGCGAAACTGGTATGGATTGGTGGCGTGTCAGGAACTGCCTGATGGCAGTGTCGAAGCAACCTTCAAAGTGGGTGACGAAGGTGAGTTCATGCGCTTCGTGCTCGCCTTCGGTCAGGACTGCGAAGTGCTCGAGCCCGCTGCCTTTCGGGAGAAAATCCACGCGGAAGCTCGGGCGGTGCTCGGGCAAACGAAGCCGTGTTAGGGGATTCGTTTTGGCCTTGGGGACCGGCTTTCGTTGTGCATGATCGAATCGTCTCCAGCGAAAGGTTAGCGGGCAGCTTTTGACGAACGATATTCCTCACGAGTTTCAGGATACGCCCAACCCGAAGATGAAGTCTCCAACATGAATCCGCAGGAAATCCGCAAATACCTTGATCAGCTTAGCACGGCCAAGCGGGCGCTGTTCGAGGGGAAGGTCATCCGCTCGGAAAGGCTGACCGGTGAACTGGGCGAATATCTGGCGGTGCTGCAGTTGGGCGGTCGACTGGCTGCGGGAACCTCAAACAAGGGGTGGGACTTGCTGGCGGAAATTGACGGCAAGCCGGACCAAAGAGTGCAGGTTAAGGCGCACGCGAAGGGGAAAGGAAATGCGGCCCGCTGGACGCAGTTCACATCCATTGAGGCCTTCGACTACCTCTTCATTGTCGTGCTGTCTCCCGACTATCATGTGAGAGAGCTGTATCTGGTTAGCTCGCCTGAACTGCAGCGGCGCCAACTCGCGAAATTCAACAAGGAAACGAAAAAATGGATAGTCTATTGGGACGACTTGAAAAAAAGTGTAAAGACCGTGACCCCCAAAAAAGAGGTGGAGGATTGTTTTGGCCTGGTGGCTGGAAGCGTGAGCCAAACACTTGGTGGGCCGCCGACCGCTCTGGATGACCAGCCGGACCCCGCTGATGATGGGCTTCCGCCATGGGAGCTTTTGTCGAGTCCGTCGGCCCAGCCTTTGTATTTTGCCCCGACCGCCTGGCGCCCATGGAATGTGGTGCCGGCTGGGAAAGCGGCGGTGCCCATGATGCACGGTCGTTTCCTCGTGTTTGAATATCGCGGACCGGCCATGCAGAAGGTTCCGAAGATCACACTCAGGGGGAATGTCCCGGGAATCCTCCCCGGGCATTTGCGTGCCAATCTGCCTAACGCAGTGACCAGCTTCAAATGGGAAATCCCAGGCGCTCAGGGCATGGTAAAGACCACCAAGGGATACGCCGTGTGGCGGGCAGACACAGGCTTGGCCCAGCACCATCGGGCACCTAGCTATCCACGAGGGGGATTTCCAAACGACCAGGCGGTCTTTGACTGGCTTGTCGCGTGGGATAATCTGATCGGTCAGTTTGCTGGCCAGCCCAGCCGGCTCTGGAGTTTTATCTCCCAGGTCGCACCGTGATCTGTGCCCGTTGTGCTGAGGTCCGAGGCGCACGATAAAATTACGGGCTAAGGGAATGGGACCTTTTTCGTGTGGCTCAGCGGCGCTGCGCTGAGATTCTGAACAAGGGGTAGCGGCGGTCGCGTTGCCTCACCCGAAATGTTACCCGAGCTAGTCGTTGCCTCACGGTAACTGTTACCATGGTCGCCTCTCAATCGAGGATCCCATGGAAACAAAAATCACCCTGTCAGCGCGTGTCGAGTTGGCCCGGGCGGTT
>CAIRCN010000036.1 GCA_903877135.1 uncultured Opitutia bacterium | reverse complement strand
CGCCAGGGCCGGGTGCAAAAACTGGCCGATGGAAAATGGGGGCTGAGTGTGGCGGAGGTTCAGGATCACTTTACTTTCCCCGTGTATGGCACGATCCCCGCCGGTCTGCCGGCCATGGAGGAGCAGGAGCCCGACGAGAAGGTGAACGTCGACCCCGCGATCTTCGGCGTGCGGAAACCGCGGCCGGGATATTTCTGGTTCCTGCGGGTGAAGGGCGACTCGATGACCGGCGCGAATATTTTAGGTGGCGATCTCGTGGCGCTGGTCCGGCGGGACCCGCTGCCGGGTGACATCATCGCCGCTCTGGTGGATGAAACCACCACGACCTTGAAGCGGTTCGTCCGCGAACGCGGTCGAACACTGTTACGAGCCGAAAATCCACGCTACCCCGACCTCCTGCCCTCGCGATTGGAATGCCAGGGCGTGGTGGTCGGGGTGATCCGGCGGAAGATTGCCTGAGCGCATGAAAGCCCGTGTCCCACCCGACCATCACCGCCTTGCGGTCCCTCGTGGACGCCCGCTTCCCCACGTCCGTGCGGAAGCCGGCCGGGGTTGTGGCCACCGGGGTTGGGTCGATTGACCGGGCCTTGGGCGGCGGGCTCGCCGGGGGCCGCCTGACGGAATTGGTTTCGGCGTGCGCCAGTAGTGGCGGTCAGTTGGTGTTGGCGAAATTGCTGCAGAGTACGCGGGCGGAACAGCAGCGGGTCGCCCTCGTGGACGCCGCGGACGGGTTCGTGCCGGAGAGCGTGCCATGTGATGCGCTGACGCATTTGGTGTGGGCCCGCCCGAAAACCTTGACCGAGGCCTTCGCGACGGCGGACCTGCTGGTGCGGGATGGAAATTACTCGCTCGTAGTGCTCGACCTCCGCGGGATCGAACCCCGGGTGTTGCATGCGACGCCGTCGAGCCAGTGGCACCGCTTGCATCGGGCTGCGGAGAGCCGACCTGCGGCCGTGCTTGTTCAGACGACCAAAGCATTGGTGCCAGCGGTGCCATGGCGCCTGCACCTCGGCACACCTCTCGGACTCGCGGTCCGCCGGACCACGCAGGACCAGTTGCTCGCGGCATTGGATGTGCAGGTGACACGGGGGCACCTGCCGCAGGAGGAATTAGCCGGATGAACTACGCCGTGCTCATCGTGCCGGACTTTGCGCTGCACGCCTTGCGACGGAGCGAACCGGCCCTGGTGGGGAAGCCGGTGGCCTTGGTCGCCGGGGAAGGTCGGAGAGCTGCGCTGACCGAAGTGTCGCCGGAGGCAACGGGAGTAACCCCGGGCCTGACTGCCACCATGGCGATGGCCCGCTGCCCCGGGATTATCCTGCGCACGCGGGATCCGGCGGCAGAAGTCGAAGCTCAGCGAATACTGCTCGCCGCCGCCTTCACGCTGTCGCCCCGAGTCGAGGCCACTGCGGCCGGCATTTGCACCATTGATCTGCAGGGGGCCGATGCGGACCAGACGGAAGCGGCGATGAGACTGCGAGTGATCGAACTCAACCAAATGGGAATACCCGCTCGGGCTGGTGCGGGCGCCACGCCGCTCCTCGCCCGTTATGCTGCGCGCAGCGCGGAGTCGGTTTTGCTCGTGCACGATCACTGGAAATTCCTGCAGTCCCTGCCTCTGGCCGTCGCCGAGCCGACCCCAGGGCAGCGGGTGATTTTGGAGGGCTGGGGCCTGAAAACTCTCGGTGCTCTGACCGCGCTGACCAAGGCCGACGTGGGGCAGCGGCTCGGGGCGGAGGGCGTGGCTCTGTGGGAACGGGCCGCGGGGGAGGCGACTCGCGTGCTGCGGCTAGTGGAACCAGTCAGGACCTTCGCCGCGGCCTGGGAGTATGCCACCTCCATCGACACGCTGGAGCCACTGACTTTCAAGCTGCAGCGTTTTGCCGAGCGGCTCGCCTTTGAATTGCGCGGGGCGGGGTTGGTGGCCGAGTCACTGACCCTGACCCTTAAGCTCGAGGACGAAAGCGCATACCGGCGGGAGTTTCGGCTGCCGGAGCCGGGAAGCGATGTGGCCTCTTGGATGCGCGTGCTCATCTCCCATTTAGAGACCGTGCGATTGGCCTCTCACCTGATCGGGGCGCAGCTGATGGCAACACCGGTCCGGCCGGCGCAAAAACAAGCCGGCTTGTTCGAAACCGGACTGCGCGACCCGGCGGCTTTTTGGGAAAATCTTGCCCGGGTCGGCGCCCTGATTGGCGACGATCGCGTCGGCACACCCGTGAGGGTGGACACCCACCGTCCAGATGCGTTCACCTTGGTTCGTCCGGCTGACACTGTCCCGGCATCCAAGGAGTCCTCTGTGCACGCTGCGCGTGGACTGGTGCTGCGGCGGTTTCGGCCCGCGTGGCCGGTGCAGGTCACGCTGGTGGACGAGCAGCCCACGGCGCTCGCTGGCGGACTCATCGGGTCAATCCGCCAGGTCAATGGACCGTGGCGGGCCGACGGGGAGTGGTGGCGGCCGGAGGCGTGGATGAGCGAAACGTGGCAGGTCGAACTGGAGGACGCCGTGGTCTATCAACTGGCCCGCAGCGACAAGGGCTGGTGCATCGAGGGGGTTTTTGACTGATGCCCTATGTCGAACTTCATGCGCGCAGCGCCTTCTCATTTTTGCGCGGGGGCTCTTTGCCGGAGTCTCTTGCCCTAGAGGCTGGCCGCCTGCAACTGCCGGCTTTGGCCCTCTGTGACCGCGATGGAGTTTATGGCGCAGTGCGCCTGCACATGGCGGCGAAGGAGGGCGGCTTTCGTGCGCTGGTCGGCTGCGAACTCACGATGGAGGACGGCGCGGTTGTGCCTCTGCTCGTTGCCACGCAGGCCGGCTACCGCCGGCTCGGTGGATTGCTCACCACAGCCAATCTCCGCACACCAAAGGGCGAGGGCCGCGTAACCTGGCGGGAGCTGGCCGAGAGCAATGAGGGATTGATTGCTCTGACCGGCGATGGTGAAGGACCTGTGCGGCGAGTATGGCGTGCGCAAGGGGCGCACGCAGCCGCCGAAGCGGGAGAAAAACTCCGGAAAGTCTTCGGGCCCGACCGGCTCTTCGTGGAGTTGCAACGCCACTACGTGCCCGGCGAGGAGGATGAGAACGAATTTCTAATCGATTGGGCGCGGGCCCATGGGCTGCCGCTTCTCGCCACCAACGGCGTGACCTACCCCACCCCGGAGGCCCGCAACGTGGCCGATGTGTTCGCCTGTCTCCGGGAGCATGTCACCCTTGACGCCGCGGGCAGGAAACTGGCCCTCAACCGCGAACGGCACCTGAAGGCCGCGCCGCAGATGGCCGCGCTCTTTACGGACTTGCCCGAGGCGGTAAGCAATACCGAACGACTGGCGGAGCGGCTTGAGTTCACGTTGGCGAATCTCGGCTACCGTTTTCCCGACTACGGCGTGCCGGTGGGAGAAACCCAGGAGTCGTTTCTGCGGAAGATGACCTACTTTGGCGCGCAGCAGCGGTATGGGTCCGTGGCCGGGGAGGTGCGCCGCCAGCTCGAACGCGAACTCACGCTCATCGGCAAACTGGGATTTTCCGGATATTTTCTGATTGTATGGGATCTGTGCGCTTTTGCCCGCGAACGCGGGATTCTCGTGCAGGGGCGAGGCAGTGCGGCCAACAGCGCAGTGTGCTACTCACTCGGGATCACCGCCGTGGACCCGATCAGCAGCAAGCTCCTCTTTGAGCGGTTCCTGAGTGAGGGTCGCACAGACTGGCCCGACATTGATTTGGATTTGCCAAGCATGGAGCGGCGCGAGGAAGTGATTCAGGAGGTCTATCGCCGCTACGGTCGGCGCGGTGCGGCCATGACGGCGAACGTGATCACCTTCAGAGGCAAAAGCACGATGCGCGAGGTCGGGAAGGTGCTCGGTATTCCGGACGATGTGTTGGACCGCTTTTCGTCACTCTTTCACGGCGGGGACTATCCGCAGACGATCCAGCTGGCGGAACAACTGAAAATGGCTGGGGTGACGGCGGACCATCCGCGCCTGCCAGCCTTGCTCGACACTTGTCAGCGGGTTTATGGCCTTCCCCGTCATCTGGGACAGCACTCGGGCGGCATGGTGCTGTGCGCGGGTCCATTGAACGACTACGTCCCGCTCGAGAACGCCCGGATGCCGGGCCGCAGCGTGTTGCAGTGGGATAAATCAGACTGCGAGGACATGGGCATCGTGAAAGTGGACCTGCTCGGGCTGGGCATGATGGCCGTGCTGCAGGACACCCTTGAAATCTGTTCGGTCCGGGGCCAACCGGTGGACCTGGCGCGCATCCCCAAGGACGACCCGGCCACGTTCAAGCTGATCCAGGAGGCGGACACGGTCGGGCTCTTTCAGATCGAGAGCCGCGCGCAGATGTCGACCCTGCCGCGCATGAAACCGGAGACGTTTTATGACCTCGCCATCGAAGTCGCGATCATCCGACCGGGGCCGATCCAGGGGAACGCCGTGAATCCCTACCTGGCCCGGAGAGCAGGCCGCGAACCGGTCACCTATCCCGACGAGCGGGCGAAGCCGATTCTGGAGCGGACACTGGGAGTAGTGCTTTTTCAGGAGCAGATCTTACGATTGGCCATGGAGTTGGGCGGGTTCACGGCCTCCGAGGCCGACGAACTGCGCCGGGCGATCGGGTTCACGCGCTCGCAGGAACGCCTGAACCGCATGAAGGAGAAGCTGGCCATTGCCCTGGCACGTAACGGTGTCAGCCCGCCCGCCATCACCTCCATTCAGCAGTCGCTCGCTTCGTTTGCGTTGTATGGTTTTCCCGAGAGCCATGCGATTTCTTTCGCCTTGATTGCCTACGCGTCGGCGTGGCTCAAGGTCCACCGGCCGGCCGCGTTCTACGCGAGCCTCCTGAACAACCAGCCCATGGGATTTTATTCGCCGGCGAGTCTGGTGCAAGATGCGCGGAGGCACGGCATCAAGACGCTGCCGGTCTGCGTGCAGGTGTCCGAGCGGGACTGCCGCGTCGAAAGCGACGACACGATCCGCTTGGGCTTTTCCTCGGTGCGCGGAGTCCGGGCGGCGAACGTCTCGGCGATGCTAGAGACCCGGAAAAATCTTCCGTTCGTGTCAACCGCGGACTTCCTGCGCCGGACGGATTTCAGCGCGGCGGAGCGGCGGGCACTAGCCAAGGCCGGAGCGCTCAATGAGCTCGCCCAACACCGACGGGCGGCCTTGTGGCAGGTGGAGGATTCGGAGAGCAGCGGCGAGCTGTTCCGGTTGGTGGCGGTGGAAGCGCCGGAACCGGCGTTGTCGCCGCTGGAAATGATGACCCATCTGGAGCGGCTGCAGGCCGATTATGAGACCCTCGGCCTTACGACCGGCCGGCATCCCATGCGGCTGTTGCGGGAGAACCTGCCGGGACTTTGGACGGCCGGGTCGCTCAAGCAGGCGCGGCACGGGGAACGGGTGAAGATCGGCGGTGCTGTCATCACCCGTCAGCGGCCCGGCACGGCCAAGGGATTTTGCTTCATTACCCTTGAGGATGAAACCGGACACGCGAACGCCATCGTGCGGCCGGACCTGTTTGAAGACAGCCGTCTGGTTATTAACCTGGAGCCGGCGCTCATCATCAGGGGCCGCGTGCAGAACGAGCAGGGCACGATTCACATTATGGCGGAGGAGATTGTGGCCATGCCCAACGCGGCGTTGCCGGCCCAGGCAAGCCATGATTTCCGCTGATACGTGTGGGCTTCCGCGTGAATCCGGAATTTATGAGGGAAGACACTTTGCGTCACATGAGATAAAGGTATTTTCCGGTCATGAGTCGGCAGTTATGATTGGTTTGAGAATGCCAATTGACGTAAAATTGACGAAGGCTTCTGATTTGATGTGATTTTACGTGATTTACGTAATTTCAAGGCATTTGGATCATCGTCATTTTGGGGCACAAAAAATCCCGTATATCGTTTGATTACGGGATTTTAAACTGGCGGGATGGACGGGACTCGAACGGAGTTTGTCCTGGCAACAGAAAAGCTTCGTTAAGCGTGCTTTAGGTTGGTTAGAAGTGAGTTAGAACGGGCAGGAAAGTGCGCGGAAATGCAGCGAGAACAAGCGAAAAACACGCCTTCTGGCAAATCCGTGGCAAATCGTTCAGGCGGTGCTGATGGGTCTGTATCCAATCGTCCAAGACATGTGGCAAGCCAACACCTTTGCCGCGAACGGTTGAGTTTGGCCAACGCTCTGATTCACGGTGGGCGATGGTTGTTTGCCATGTCTCGATGCCAGCTCAGCTCAAGCGGCGGCAAATTCGCGCGGCTTGACCTCCCGGGCGATGCGCGCGCCGAATTCCCGTTGGGCTCTGCGCAGATCGCAGTCCAGTTGGAGGCGGACCCACCACCCGTCGGAAAGTCCGAAATAGCGATCCAGGCGTAGTCCGGTGTCGGCGGTAATGGTGCGCTCGCCAGCCAAAATGGCCGAGATCCTGGTCTGGGGCACGTGGAGGTCTTTTGCCAACTGATAGGGGGTGAGGCCCAGTGGGGTCAGGAATTCTTCACGGAGCATTTCACCCGGAGTAGGGAGTGGCAGTTTCTTCGTCATGATTTAATGGTAGTCCACGATTTCGACGCCCTCGATTCCGCGGTCGGTCCAAGTAAAGCAGAGGCGGTACTTGGCGTTGATGCGAATGGAGTACTGCCCCTTGCGGTCGCCCTTGAGCGGTTCCAGCCGATTGCCGGGAGGAACCCGCAGGTCGTCGAGTTTCTGGGCGATGTCGAGTTGTTGGAGTTTGCGGAGTGCAACTTTCTGAATGTCGGCTGGCAAGTCCGGCGACTTTTCTCCTTTGAAGATTTGCTCGGTGGCGTCGCAGCGGAACGAGATAATCATCTAGAACAGTAGTTACGTACTGCGTTACTAACGTCAAACGTTATCACGGAAAAGATGGCAGTATCCGGTGGGTCGCCGTTGGCAGTCTTGCTGCGCTGTGCCGCGAGATCTGCCGGAAGGTCGATTTGGGTGTGAGCAATGGGTCAAGCTGGTCGCCAGGCTGAGCCCCAGGGCTTTCCCGGAGGCCGGCAGGTTCTTGGGTTTGGCCGTGCTCATGAGAGCATTTCGAGGTACGGCTGGATGACTCGGCGAACACGGCAGACACGGGCCGCGCGAGCGAGTTCTTCAAGGCTGAACTTCTTTGCGCGCCAGCCTTCGCGGAGTGCTTCTACGGCGACTTCCAATCCGATCTTGTGGCGATATTTGAAGCAATCCGCGACGGTCTTGGCAGGATTGTAAACCCGCAGGGTGGCGTGGCCGGCTTGCACCACCATCACGCCATGCGTAAGCGCCGGCCCGGAGAAACGCACGATGCGCATCGGGGGATACTTCACTCTTGGGCGCCAAGCCTTGACGTCGATGGCCATCCAGACTGAGGACGGGTTCTGGGCGCCGATCTGATGGTACACGAGCGCCGACAGGAGGCACAGCACGCCCTTGGGCAGCTGCAGGCACGCCAGGTCCCAATCGTGCGTGCCACTGATCTCTTGGTCGGCGGGAACATACACCCCACGAGCACGCCGTACGAGCCGGCCTCGCTTGACCAGCCGGCCGAGATAAACGCTCGGCAGCCCGCGCTGCTTGAGATCGCGAGGGCGGATGCTCCCCTGCTTCCCAGCAAGGCGCTCGATGATTTGGACCTTGGAAAGCATGTTTTGAGACATTGGTAGATATTCATAACTACCGAGGAGTGGCAACAGTATTGTTCGATCCCATCGACGTCTGCCGCGCCCTCGGTCGATTTGCAGAGTCTGCCACGCCCCACGGCCCCAGTGATCGTCCGTCCGAAGGCGCAGGCAAGGAGGAGGAACGCCGCCGGCGTAGGGTCCTTGCGCCAAAGCGGCGCGTTCACATACCTACCGATTCTGACGAGAAACCTCGTTCAACGCTTTGCACAAAACCGTCGGACGCCGATACGTTGATCCGGGTATTGAGCGGACCGGGCGTTTCGCTGACGTGCGTTTTGTAGACACGAGATTTTCGCGGAGTAGTTGGGACCATCTAGTCTCCCGTATGGTCAAAAAACTCATGCGGCCGCTCGGTGATAGAATTTCATTGTGGGCCGCTGGCGCTATGGGCGCCCTCAACATCCTCGGGCAGGCGAACTCTTGGGATAGCCAGAACCTGGCTGAAAAGACCTATGGAATGGCGCGGGCGGCCGGTGCTCGCGTCATCCACAACCACCAAACCCATCGATCCCGGAGTCCTGGCGTGGCGGTGGCTCAACTCAATTTGCACCTTCCCCATCGAGACCCGGGTCCGGCAGCCCGCGCAATATTTCATCCACGACCTCCTTGGTCATGCGCTCGATATCGGCCGGGGACGGGTAATTGGGGTCGGCGGCAAGGCGCTGCCCCTTCCTGGCGACATCCGGCCGAGGACGTCGCTGGCGTTCGGGGAGCGCGGGGACGAACAGGACCCGGGTCCCGATGTTGATGGCGGCGGTGGTAGTCGATGTAAACTTCGGGGCGCGACTCCACGATGACGATGCCTGGGCAGAGCTGGCGTGCTTCGGCGACGCGAGTATTGCGCTTGAGGCCGAGCTTCTTGGCTTCGCCGCTGACGGCGATGAGGCCCGTGGTCTCGGCGACGACCGGGATGCCGCCGGCGCTCCCGTGTGCCGCGTCACCCTGAGTGACATCACCGTGATCAAGCAGGCGGAGGAGAACCTGCAGGAAAGCGAGACGCGCTTCAGGTCGATGTTCGATGATGCTCCGACCGGCTACCATGAACTTGACGCCGAGGGACGCATTGTCCGCGTCAACCGTACGGAACTCGCGCTGCTGGGTTATTCCGCCGAGGAGATGTTGGGCCGCCCCGTGTGGGAGTTTGTGGAGGAAAGAGCTGTTTCTCAAGAAGCCGTATTGGAGAAACTCGCGGGCATGGTTTCGACTGCGCAAAGTATCGAACGCACTTTCTGCAGGAAAGGCGGCGCGAAGATATCGGTGCTCATCCAGGATCGGCTCCTGCGGGGCAAAGATGGCAGAATCACTGGGATTCGCACCACGGTTCAGGACATCACCGCGCGGAAACAAGCAGAGAAAACGATGGAATTGAGCAAGCAGCGGCTGGAACTGGCGCACCGGTCCGCTGGCGCAGGCACTTGGGACTGGGATATGATCGATCAACATCTGGAGTGGTCGCGAGAGCTTTACAGTCTCTTTGGATTGGATCCGGGTGGGGCCGGCGCGACCTTCGAGACCTGGAAGCAGGTGATTCACCCCGCGGATCGAGCGAATGCCGCTGATCGCATTGCGCGTGCGGTCAGAGAGAAATTACCACTCACCAACGAGTATCGCGTTGTCCATCCCGACGGCCGCGTACGTTGGATCAGCGCCTTGGGGAACACCACCTACGATCAGTCAGGGCAGCCAGTGCGCATGACCGGCATTTGCATCGACATCACCGAGCGTAAACAGACAGCGGCGGCGCTGGAGGAACTGAAGGTCAGGGTGGGCGCACAGGAAATCTTCCACGTGCTGGTGGAATCGGCTTCCGATGGTTTCTGGCTGCTCGACAAGCAGTTCATGACGGTTTACGTGAACCATTCAGTAGAGCAGATCCTCGGATACACGCGTCAGGAAATGGTGGGGCGAAGTTGGTATGATTTCGGCGATCCGGAGTGGGTGGCGCGGGCCAAGGAACTTGAAAAACGCCGTACGACCGGGGTGAAGGAACCACATCAGTTTCTGTTTATACACAAGGACGGCAGAAAGGTGCTGACCCGCATTGCGACCACTCCGCTGTACGATAAAGATGGGAATTTTGATGGCGCCCTTGGCGTGCTGAGCGACCTAACCAGACAGAAAGAGGCGGAGGATGCGCTGGAGCTCAAGCATATGCTCAATGCCATCGCCCAATCCGCTGGCATCGGGATGTCCATTCTCAATCCAGACTATACAATCACGTGGTACAATAGTCTGTTCGAAGGCTGGTTTGGCCCCCTCGGTAAGATCCGAGGACGGAACTGTTTTGAGGTATTTGAGCGCCGGAATGCCATCTGTTCCAAATGTCCGGCGCAGATCACGTTCCAGACTGGCGAGGTTGTCACGGCCGAGCGCTCGGGTATAGGCACTCCGGCTGGGGCGGGCCGAATCCTCGCGCTGACCACCTCACCGATCCGTGATGCCACTGGTAAGGTCATCCAAGTGGTGGAGATTACCCAGGACATCACGGAGCGCAGGCGAACGGAAGATGCGCTGCGGGAAAGCGAGGCCAAGTACCGTGCGCTCATCGAGAGCACCGGGACGGGGTATCTCATTCTAGACGGCAAAGGCCGGGTCGCTGACGCGAACAGCGAATATGTGCGGCTGAGCGGCCATCGGGAACTGCGCGAAATTCTCGGCAGAAGCGTCGTGGAATGGACCGCGGAGTATGAAAAGACGAAAAACGCAGAGGCGGTGGCTAGGTGCGTAACCGAGGGCTCGATCAGGAACCTGGTCCTTGATTATGTGGATCACACCGGGCGGATTACGCCGGTCGAGGTCAGCGCGACCGTTGAGGGGAAAGGGGGAGAAGCGCGCATCCTCTCAGTCTGCCGCGACATCTCCGAACGCCGGCGAGCGGAGCTGGCGCTGCGGGAGAGCGAGGCGAGGTTGCGCGCGATCACGGACAATGCCGGAGCGGTCATTTACATGAAGGACATGGCCGGCCGGTACATCTACGTGAACCATGTCTTTGAAGAGTTGTTTCATATCAAGGTCGCCGCGATTCAAGGGAAAACCGACTACGAAATATTCCCCCGGGATATCGCGGAGGGATTCATCAGGAATGACCGGTTGGTCATTCTTACCGAACAGGCGCGGGAAATGGAGGAAAAGGTGGAGTGCGATGGTAACGTCCGCACGTATCTCTCATCCAAATTTCCTCTCCGAACAAGCGGAGGTAAGCTCTATGCCGTGTGTGGCGTGTCTACCGACATCACCGAACGCAAACGGGCGGAAGCGCAATTGCGCGAGAGCGAGGCTTCGCTCAAGGAATCGCAGCACATTGCCCGCCTCGGCAGCTTTGTGTTTGATCTCATCAACGGGACATGGAGGAGTTCGGAGGTGCTGGACCAGTTGCTTGGGATCGACCACGCCTACGAACACTCAATGGCGGGGTGGCTGGCGGTGGTCCATCCGGACGACCGGACCATGGTGGCTGGCTACTTTACAAACGAAGTGATTGGCCGGGACCAGGCGTTCGACAAGGAGTATCGTGTCATCCGTGTGGCCGACCAAGCCGAGCGCTGGCTCTGGAGCCGGGCCTCCTTGGAACGAGATAACCAAGGCCGTGCACTGAGGTTGCGTGGCACCAGCCAGGACGTCACCGCACGCAAGGAGGCCGAAGCAGAGAAGGTCAAACTCGAAGCCCAGTTCCAGCAGGCTCAAAAGATGGAGTCTGTCGGCCGCCTCGCGGGTGGCGTGGCCCACGATTTCAACAACATGCTCCAGGCCATTCTGGGCAATGTGGACCTGGCGTTGGAGGGGGTTCCGTTGGGCAGCCCGACGGACGAGGGCCTGCGAGAAATCCGAAAATGTGCGGAGCGCTCCGCCGATCTGACCCGGCAATTGCTGGCATTTGCACGCCGCCAGACCATCGCGCCCAAGGTGCTGGATTTAAACGCCACCTTGGAAAGTCTGCTCAAGATGCTGCGGCGGCTCATCGGCGAGGACATCGACCTGGCGTGGTTGCCTGCGAGGGACCTGGGACTGGTCAAGGTGGACCCGACTCAAGTTGACCAGATTCTCGCCAACCTTTGCGTCAACGCCCGCGACGCCATCGGCGGGGTGGGCAAAGTCACGATCGAAACGGCGAATGCTGCCTTCGACGCGGCTTACTGCGTCGATCACCCGAGGTATATGTCGGGTGAATATGTGCGACTAACTGTGAGCGACAATGGCTGCGGAATGAACCAGGCCACCCTGGCCCAAATTTTCGAACCTTTCTTCACGACCAAAGGCAGCGGATCGGGCACGGGTTTGGGGCTGCCCACGGTGTATGGCATCGTCAAACAGAACCACGGGTTCATCACTGTCTACAGTGAGCTTGGCCACGGCACGACCTTCACGGTCTACCTGCCACGGCACGCAGGGCAGGCCACGGCGACCGGGACGGCAATCGTAGCGGAAATGCCCAAGAGTACCGGGGAGACGGTGCTCCTGGTGGAGGACGAACCGGCGGTCCGGGGCATTGCCCGGATGATTCTCGAACGGTTGGGCTATAAGGTGCTGGCCGCGAGCACGCCGGGCGAGGCGATCCGATTGGCCGAGACGCCCGTTGGAGAGATTCATTTGTTAATCACCGACGTAGTGATGCCCGGAATGAACGGCCGAGATCTGAACGCCCGACTATTGGCGCTCCGGCCGAAGCTCAAGTGCCTGTTTATGTCCGGCTACACGGCCGATGTCATTGGCCATCACGGCGTGCTGGAGGCAGGAGTAAACTTCATCCAAAAACCGTTCTCGATTGGTGATCTGGCGGCCAAGGTGCGGACGTCTTTAGGCGACTCCTCACCGCAACCCGGAGATTTCAAATGAATCCGCCTGAACGCGGGGGCATGGATTTGTCCAGACGTGCAAGCCGCCGCAGGATTTGGTCTGCTTGGGCTCTGCTGCTGGCGGGTTTGATCGCGTCTTTTTTGGCTGCCAGTTTCACGAAATCATCCAGCCGGCAGCCTTTCGCACTCTAGCTCGCGATGAATACCCAAATCCCTCGATGGTCGTTAAGCTCCGTCCTATTCACGCGATATCGGCGGCTTGCCTTTGGGTCCGTCACCCTGTTCTTGGCCAACCTAGGGGCGCTGACCGAAGCCGTGTTGAATCCCGAAATTCCCTATTTCGACGAGGAGCACCTGATCGTGGGTGGCGCCACGGCACTGACGGTGGGCTTCCTGCTCTACATTCTGGAAGGATATCTCTGCCGCCACGACAAGACGTGCACGGAACTGCGGGAGAGCGAGGCCCAGATTCGCGCCCTCGTCGACAATACGCTGGTGGGCGTCGGCATCTTATCGGGCAGCCAAATTATCTTCGCCAATGGCGCGCTGCTCGATCTCTTCGGTTGCACCCGGGACGAACTGATCGAAACTGCGCTCCCCGAATCCGTGGTGTCCGAATTTCGCGAGATGATTCTCCAGCGCCTGGCCGGTGAGGCGCACGGCGAGACGGTTTCTCCGGCATTCGAATTCTCCATCCGCCGCAAGGATGGCGTCACCCGCAGCCTCCACGCTACTTCCTCCGCGATTCGCTGGCGGGGGCAGCCCTGCCGGCAGATGGTCCTCATCGACCTCACCGCCCGCCGACAGGCGGAGTTGGTCCTGCGTGAAAAGGAAGAGCGACTGCGCTTGCTGTTTGACGGTAGTCGCGACGCCATTCTGGTCCATGAATTCGTGCCGGGCGAATTGCCCGGGAAGTTCATCGAAGCCAACGCCGAGGCAACCCGGCGCTACGGTTACACCCATGCTGAATTGCTGGAGATGCGTCCGATGGATCTGGACGCACCCGAGGGGCTGGCCGCGATCCCCGCGGCAATGCAGCGCTTGCAGGCCAAAGGCCATGCCAGTTGGGAAGGCATGCACCGCACCCGGGACGGCCGCAAGATTGCAGTCGAGCTCCACAACGTTGTCTTTAATTACCTCGGCCGTACTGCGATCATGGCGACGGCGCGCGACATCACCGAGCGCAAGCAGGCGGAGGATGAGCACAGGAAGCTGGAGGCGTTGAACCGGCAACTCCTGAAGACGGAAAGCCTGGGTCGCATGGCCGGGGCCGTTGCCCACCACTTCAACAACCAACTTCAGGCGATGATGCTGAGCTTGGAAATGGTGACGAACAGTCAGCCCCAAAATGCGGAACCACTCGAGGGTCTGGTCGAAGCGCAGCAGTCCGCCCGCAAGGCGGCGGAAGTGAGCTCCCTGATGCTGACCTACCTCGGGCAGGCACAGGTCGAGAATGCCCCGCTGGATCTTGCCGAGGTTTGCCAACAGAGTCTGGCCCTGCTGCGACCTGCCATGCCACCGGGCGTGGTTTTGGAGACCGACCAGCCTACTCCCGGTCCGGTCATCAGCGCCAACGCGAACCAGCTTCAGCAGGTTCTGACCAACCTGATGACCAACGCTTGGGAGGCCAGCGGTGAGGGGCGGGGTGCCATTCGTCTGCGCGTCAAGACGGTTTCTGCCGTGGATATCCCCGCCGCAGTCCGCTTTCCCATCAACTGGCAACCGCAGGACAACGCCACGACCTATGCCTGTCTGGAAGTGGCGGACGCGGTCGGCGGGATTGCGGCCAAGCATTTGGACAAACTCTTCGATCCATTCTTTTCCACCAAGTTCACCGGCCGAGGCCTTGGTCTGCCGGTCGTTCTCGGAATTGCGCGGTCTCACGACGGGGTCGTCACCGTGGAGAGCGAGCCTGGCCGCGGGAGCGTCTTCCGGGTCTTTTTTCCGGTGTCGGAGGAAGCCGTCCGTCAGAACCCGGTCCAAGCGTCAGTGGGCCTAATCTCCGAAAACGTCCGGCGGGGGGCCACGGTGCTGGTGGTCGAAGATGAGCCGGTGGTGCGCAAAGTGGTCACGGTCGCGCTCAAGCGCTCTGGATTTACCGTGCTCGAAGCGGAGGACGGCGTTGCGGCGGTGGAGCTGTTCCGCCAACACCGGGACGAAATCGGTTGCGTGGTGTGCGACCTGACCATGCCACGGATGAACGGCTGGGAGACTCTGACGGCCCTGCGCCAACTTGTGCCGGGCATCGGGGTGATTCTGGCCAGCGGCTACAGCGAGGCCCAGGCGATGGCAGGCGACCATCCCGAGCGGCCCCAAGCGTTCCTGCACAAACCCTATGAGGCGAAGGTGCTCATCGACGCGATCAATCAGATTCTGCCACACTAACGCCGAGAGTTCTGGCGTCGCGACCGCAAGCGGTTGATCCTCGTCCTCGGCGGGGAGGACGTTCCTATTGATTTTCGGCACAGACGAAGATCAGGACCGGCGTAGTGCTTGCTGGCCGGGAGCAATGAGTTCGCCAGCGACGGCGATGCGGCGCGACCTGAGGTTCTCATCGAGGGTTCGTTTCATGCTGAACGAGGTTCCCGCAGGTGAACCGCGGCACCGATAGTAGAATTTTACCCCATAGTGATCTCCGGATAGAGCGTGCTAACTCGCTTTCAGATAAATATCCTGCCGAATGGCTTACCCTCACCGATCAAAAAAGGCGAAACCGACGACCGCCGGGAAGATCCTGTTATCAACCGCGGAGACTCGCGTGAGCCCGTTGAAAAAGATCACCGTCCTACTGGCGGACGACCATGCTGTCATACGTCGGAGTCTACGCGAGTTATTGGAAGAAGGCCAAATCAAGGTGGTCGGACAGGCGCGGAATGGTCGTGAAGCGGTGACGATGGCGCGGACCCTCAGGCCCGATGTCATCCTCATGGATATTGCCATGCCTGTGCTCAACGGTCTCCAAGCGACAAGACAAATACTCGCCGCCAACCCTGCAGCTAAAGTGCTCATCCTCTCCGCGCACAGCGACGACGCGTATATTGAGCGCATGACAACGGTCGGCGCGGTGGGGTTTCTGGAGAAGCAGACGGCGGCGGAATTTCTCACCGAGGCAATCCGCGAAGTGGTCAAGGGCCGTCGGTTCTTTAGCGCGGCCATCGCCAAACGCATGACCAACGGCAAAAACTGGTCGCGCAATTTCGACGGCTTGCTCAAGCCCAATGGCGTGCGCCTTACGGCGCGGGAAACGCAGGTGCTCCAACTCGTGGCGGAAGGACAGTCGAACAAGAAGGTCGCTTCAACCCTCAGTATCAGTGTCGTTGCGGTTGAAAAGCACCGGCAGCATGCGATGGACAAACTCAACATCCATGAGGCGGCTGACCTCACCCGTTACGCCATCGCAACAGGCACCGTCGAGAGCGGCGTGAAGCTGACGATTGTCTGACCGGGCTCCGTGGCAGGAAAAACCAGCGTCGGTTGTTTCCGTGAGCTTCCTGTTGGAACAGCGAAAATCGGGCTCAGCTGAGAGTCCAACAACCGAGAACAATGAACCCGCCCGCCGCGGCGTGCTCAATCCCGGTGCTTGTGTTCCCGGTCCGCCCCACCCATCGCTTCATAAGCCTAACCCTGAGCATGATGAGCACAACAGACGCTGAGTCGCGACCGGCACCAGCCGAAAACTCGCGCTGGGTCGATGCACGGCGGCTCATGCTGATCGCTTTCGGATATGCCATCACGCTCAAGCTGGCGCTGTTTTTGCCGGACGCAGCCGGCATACTCGCCGCAGTCTGGCCGCCCGGTGGCGTGGCGTTGGCGGCGCTATTGCTCAGTCCGCGTCGGCAGCGGCGGGCGATCCTCGCGACCATTTTTGTCACCGGCAACGTGGTAAATCTCCTGTCGGGCCGGCCGGCGCTCGCCAGCGTTGGGTTCATGGTGGCCAACATGTTCGAATCGTGGGGCGGCGCCTGGCTGTTCGCCCGGTGGTGCGGAGAACGACGCGTGACATTTGCACGCGCCAATGAAGTGACGGCGCTGGCCGCTTGTGTCCTTTTGGTGAACAGCGTCTCTTCGCTCGTCGGTGCCACCGCAGCACTGCTCGCCGTCAACGCGCCGTTCCGCGAGTTCTACGTGACTTGGTGGATTTCCGATGGAATGAGCCTCCTACTGGTGACGCCCTTGATCGTCGTCTGCGCTCAACCTTGGCGGCGGATCACGGCCAGGCACTGGCTGCGCTGGTTGGAGGTCATGGCGCTCGGCGCCGTCTGGTGCGTCTTCGCTTGGCTCGGCTTCCTCGGTGCCACCACTGAACTTCCGGTGGTACCACGGCCGTATTGGATGTGCGTGCCGCTGGTGTGGGTGGGGCTGCGATTCGGGTCCAGGGTCACAATGCTGCTGCTGGCCTTGCTCGTGGCGATTGCCGTCTGGATCACCGTGACGGGTCGGGGCGAGTTTCCCCTCGGTGGCGCCAATCCGGTCGAACACCTGCAAATGGTGCAGCTTTTTCTGGGGGTCGTCGTGCTAACCGGACTGACCCTGGCCGCCGTCGTGACCGAGCGCAAGGCAACGGAGGCGACGCTGCGAGTGAGCGAAGAAAAATACCGGCTCCTGGTTGAGAACCAGAGCGATCTGGTCATCCAATTTGATTCCGCGAGCCGCATTCAGTTCGTGAGCCCCACTTACTGCGCGACGTTTGGCAAGAGCGAGGCCGAGTTGGTGGGCAGTAATTTTCTGCCGCTGGTGCATGAGGACGACAAGTCAAGGGTGCAGGAATCTCTGAAACGAATATTGGCACCACCCCATGAGGCTCAGCATGAAGAACGGGCCCTGACTGCCGCCGGTTGGCGGTGGTTCGCTTGGTCCGCAAAAGCGGTGCTTTCCCAAGAGGGACAAGTCGCATCCGTCATCGGCATCGGAAGAGACATCACCCTGCGCAAGGAGGCAGAAGAGGAGCGGCGGAAAGCTGAAGGAAAATATGGCCGGCTCGTGGAAGGAGCCCCGGACATCATCTACACGTTTTCCAGCCAGCGGGGCGGCCTTTATTATTCGTCTCACGTGGAAGCCGTCCTGGGCTACTCCGTGAAACATCTCCTGGATCATCCCCTCCTCTGGCAGAATTCGATTGAACCGGCCGACTTGGAGGGGATTCGCCTCGCCGTTCAGAAATTCGCCACGGGCGAGCCCTTCGACATCGAATACCGGATCAAAGACTCGGCCGGGCGGTGGCATTGGCTGCGGGATCGTTCCATTGGTCGCCAGCAGGTGGGTGAGGACATCATCATCGAGGGCATCGCCACCGACATCACCGCCAGCAAGCAGGCGCAAGAGGCATTGCAGCACCACCGAGCCATGCTGGCCCGAACGGAGCAGATTGCGCAGGTCGGCAACTGGGAGTGGGAGGTCGCGACTGGCACGGTGATCTGGCCGGAAGAACTGTTCCGTATTTTCCAGAGGGACCCGGCCAAGGGGGCGCCCTCCTTCGTGGAACAAGAACAGTTATATTATCCCGGGGACATGGCGCAGCTCAAAGCCGCGGTGGAGGCCGCGGTGAACGAGGGGCGGGCATACGAGTTGGAAATGCGCGCGTTGCGGGCGGATGGTGAGACTCGGGTGTGCCTGGCCCGCGGCCATGCCGAAATTGGTTCCGGCGGAAAGGCCACCCGTCTCTTCGGATCTCTGCAGGATATCAGCGAACGCAAGCGGGCGGATGAGGCGCTGCAGGCGAGCGAGGAACGGTTCCGCCTGAGCATGGAGGCGACCAGCGATGGGCTGTGGGATTGGGACATCAAGACTGACTCGGGATATTTCAGCCCCGGTTACTATCGCATGCTGGGCTACGAGCCGGGCGATTTCGCGATGGCAGGCAAAACCTGGCAGACCCAGATTCATCCCGACGACCGCGAGTCCGTCCTGCGGATAAACTTGGACTGCATTGAGGGTCGGAGTGAACATTTTGCCGTGGAATACCGCCTGCGGGCCAAGAACGGGGAGTGGCGTTGGATTCTGGGCCGGGGCAAGTGCATCAAACGCGATGAGCTGGGTCGCGCCCTGCGGTTGGTGGGGACGCACATGGACATCACCGACCGCAAACAGGCGGAAGAGACCCTGCGGCAGAGCACCGAATGGCTCCGCACCGTGATCTCAGCGATGGCGGAAGGACTCGTGCTGCAGTTGGCCGACGCCACCATCATCGACTGCAATGTGCAGGCGGAGAAGATCCTGGGCCTCACACGGGACCAGATTCTGGGGAGAACTTCCTTGGACCCCAGGTGGAATGCAGTGAAAGAGGACCACCGCCGTTTCCCCGGGGAGGAACATCCTGCGGTGGTGAGCCTGCGGACGGGGCAATCCTGCTCCAATGTCGTAATGGGGCTCAACCTCCCCGATGGCTCGTTTCGATGGATCAACATCAATGCGGAACCCATCATGCGGCCTGAAGAGGCCAAGGCGCGAGCCGTCGTCTGTTCGTTTTCCGACATCACCGAGCGGATCGCGCAGGTGCAGAAGCTGCAGGCGTTACTCACGCAGACCGAGCAGGACGCGCGCACCAAGAGCGAACTGCTGCGCGAGGTGAACCACCGGGTGACGAACAACCTGGTGGCGGTGCTCGGGCTGATGTCCTTTGAAAAGAGCCACGCCCGAGGCGATCCACAATCAATCATGGCGGCTCTGGCGCGACTCGACCAGCGCATCCGGGGGCTCCTGCACGTCCATCGGATGTTGTCGCAGTCGGCGTGGGCTCCGGTCCCAGTGCATGAGCTGGCGGAACAGTTGATTCACGCCGCCCTGCAGGCGGCGCCGTGGCGGCACGCGGCCGTGGTGACCGTCAAGCCCGGCGCGGAAAAAGTGTCGCCGCGGCAGGCCGGGGCCCTGGCGATGGTGATCAACGAACTGGCCACCAACACGGTGAAACATGCCAACCCGGCAGGGGGCGCGGTGACGATTGGGTTTGAGGCGGAAAGCGATCCGGAGGGCATGACCCTGCGCTACCGCGATAACGGTCCGGGCTATCCCCCCGACGTGCTGGCGCTGGAGCGGTCCAACATCGGCCTCAAGCTGATCAAGGAACTGGTAAAAGGCACCCTCAGTGGGCAGGTTGCCATCGCCAACGACCATGGAGCGGTCACTACGCTGCGTATTGCGCTCGAGGAGGAAACTCGCACGTAGCCCGGCTCTGCGCACGCCATCTCGCCGATGAAAACCAACCGTGAAATCCGAGTATTGATTGCCGAAGACGACGTTTTGGTCGCCGGCATTATTCGAGATGAATTGGCATCGATTGGCCTGATCGTCGTCGGCATCGCCGCCAATGGGAAACTGGCCGTGGACATGACGCTTGAGCTGAAGCCCGACGTGGTGCTGATGGACATCACGATGCCCAAAATGGATGGCATCGAGGCTGCAGCTGCCATCCAGGTGAGTTGCCCGACCCCGGTGGTTATCCTCACCGCCCACGACGAAGCCGAGTTGGTGGCCAGGGCAACCTTGGCCGGCGTGGGGGCGTTTTTGCTCAAGCCTCCGCAAGCCCAGGAACTGGAGCGGGCCATCGCAATCGCCATCGCGCGCCACGCCGATTTACTCGATTTGCGGCGCGTCAATGGTGCCCTGGAAAAGGCCAATGACGCACTGCGTCGGAGCGAGGAACGATATCGCTCGATTCTCAACGCCTCTCCCGATGACATCACGATCACTGATCGAGACGGCCGAATCATCATG
Source organism: uncultured Opitutia bacterium (assembly GCA_903877135.1). Classification (GTDB taxonomy): domain Bacteria; phylum Verrucomicrobiota; class Verrucomicrobiia; order Opitutales; family Opitutaceae; genus CAIRCN01. The sequence goes on along the minus strand of CAIRCN010000036.1, from coordinate 12,274 downwards.
GTGTCTCCTGTGGCGAGGACTATGTTTCGACAGGCGGGAGACGAGGAATTCGTGGGGCGGCTGCTCACCGACTTCCTCATTCCCGAGGATCGAGACCGCGCCAGGGTGCAAGTAGCCCGAAAACACCAAGGTGTCATCACGGGTCCGAGCGAATACCGTGGGCTGCGGTGCGATGGCACCACCTTCGACATCGAGGTAAACAGCGAACTCATCCGGGAGGCGGACGGATCCCCTGCCGGCATGGTCGTCATCGTGCGCGACATCACCGAGCGCAAGGCCGCCGAGAAGGCGGTGCACGAGAGCGCGGCGCATTACGAGGCATTGGTTCACTCGATCAACGATGCCATCATCAGCGCTGACAGCGCGGGCAACATCGTGAGTTTGAACCCCGCGGCTGAACGCATCTTCGGCTACACGGAAGTCGAAGTCCGCGGTCGGCCGATCACGCTGCTGCAGCCCGCCCAATACCACGACCGCCACCGGGCTGGCCTGGCGCGGGTGCAGTCGGGCGGCGCACCCCACGTCATCGGGCAGACGGTTGAAGTGCAAGGGCGGCGCAAAGATGGCAGTGAATTTCCGCTCCTCCTCTCCCTCTCGGAATGGCAGGTTGCAGAGGGGAAAAATTTTACCGCCGTTATCCGCGACATCACCGAGCGCAAGCAGGCGGAGGGCATTTTACAGGCCCGGGTGCGGCTCAGTGAATATGCGCTCAATAATTCCCTTGATGAGCTGCTCACCCGGGTGCTGGACGAAGCCGAGTTGCTGACCGGCAGCACGATTGGCTTCTTCCACTTTGTAGAGGCCGACCAGAAAACGCTCTCCTTGCAGACTTGGTCCACCAACACCCTGCGGCACATGTGCACCGCCGAGGGCAAGGGGCAGCACTATTCGGCGGACGTGGCCGGGGTCTGGGTGGATGCCCTTCGCGAGCGCGGCCCAGTGGTGTACAATGACTACGCCAGCCTGCCCCATCGCCATGGCCTGCCGCCCGGCCACGCGACGGTGCTCCGCGAGTTGGTCGTTCCCGTGCTGCGAAACGAGCAGGTCGTGGCTCTGTTGGGTGTCGGGAACAAACCGCGCGAATATGGGCCGGAGGACATGGGGAGCATCTCCCAATTGGCCAATCTGGCCTGGGACATCGTTTCAGCCAAACATGCAGAGACCGAGTTGCGCGCGAGTGAGGAGCGGCACCGCGCCATTGCGCACACGGCGATGGATGGATTCTGGCGGGTGGACTTGCAGGGGCGTCTTCTCGAAGTCAACGGGACCTATTGCCGGATGAGCGGCTACACCGAGCAGGAACTGCTGGCCATGAGCGTTCCCGAACTGGTGGTCGTTGAAACGACCACCGACACTGCCGCCCACATTCGAAAAGTCATGACGCAAGGCGCGGACCGCTTCGAGAGCTGGCAACGCCGCAAGGATGGAAGCACGTTCCTCGTGGAAGTCAGCGCCCTATACTATGCACCGGATGGTGGCAGCCTCTTGGTTTTCGTGCGCGACATCACCGCGCGCAAGCAGGCGGAGGAGCGGTTGCGCAGGCAGGCCACACTGCTCGATTCCGCCACCGACGCCATCTACGTCCGCCTGCTGGACCACACGGTGACTTACTGGAACCTCGGCGCCGAGCGGCTCTACGGCTGGTTGCCGGCGGAGGCGATCGGCCGCAAGCTCACCGAACTGGGGCTGGTCGAACCGGCGGGTTTCGCCACGGCGCAGGCGGCGCTCCTGGCGCATGGCGATTGGTCCGGCGAAGTGAACAAGACCGGCAAGGACGGTAAGGAGCACGTCGTCTTTTGCCGCTGGACGTTGCTCCGCGACGAGCAGGGCCACCCCAGGGAGGTTCTGGCCATCAACACGGATATCACCGACAAGAAACAGTTGGAGTCCCAATACCTCCGGGCCCAGCGCATGGAGGGCATCGGCATGCTGGCGGGCGGCATCGCCCACGACCTGAACAACATTCTGACGCCGATCATGATGTCCGCGTCGCTCCTGCGCGACGCGGTCCGCGATGCCGAGGGCCGCCAACTGCTCGATTCCGTGCAGTTCAGCGCCCAGCGCGGCGCCGACATCGTCCGGCAACTGCTCACCTTTGCCCGCGGCCAGCCCGGCGTGCGCGCCCTGGTGCCAGTGCGCCAACTGCTGCGCGAGATGGAAAAGCTCATCCGCGAGACCTTCCCTCGCAATCTCCACCTGGCTGTCACCGTGCCTCCGGAACTTTGGCCGGTTGTGGGTGACACGACCCAGATTTATCAGGCGCTCATGAACCTGTGCGTCAATGCCCGCGACGCCATACCTGACGGCGGCACGCTGACGCTCGCGGCCGACAATGTCACCCTCGATGACGCGTCCGCCGCCCTGATGCTCGACGCCAAGCCCGGGCCTCATGTGCGCCTGTGCGTGACCGACACTGGCACCGGCATTGCAGCCGAACACTTGGAGCGCATCTTCGATCCGTTTTTCACCACGAAGGAAGTCGGCAAAGGCACCGGGCTCGGGCTGCCCACCGCGCTGGGCATCGTGCGTGGGCACGGCGGTTCGGTGCGCGTGGATAGCCGGGTGGGACAGGGTACGACCTTCGAGCTTTACCTCCCGGCCTCGCCCGAGGCGACGCCGGCCGACCCGGCTGAGCGTGAGGTGAGGATGCCGCGCGGGCACGGCGAATTGATCCTGGTGGTGGACGACGAAGCCACGGTGCGCGGCACAACTCAGCGCGTGCTGGAGAAATATGGTTATCGGGTCCTGGCTGCGGCCGAAGGTGAAGCGGCGCTGGTGCTCTTTGCCCGGCACCGCACCGAGATCAAAGCCGTCCTCACCGACATGATGATGCCCGGCATGGACGGACCGAAGCTGGTCCGGGCGCTGCGGCAACTGGACGCGCGCCTGCCCATACTCGGCATGACCGGGCTGATCGAGCAGGGGACATTCAAAGGGCTGGAAGGGCTCGATGCGGTCCCATTGCTGGCCAAGCCCTTCGAGGTGGAGAAACTGCTCGTCGCCCTGCGCCAAACCCTGACGGCCAGGAACCCGACCACCGGATCGACGAATGACGTGGGGGCACGCGATGGACTCCGCGATGCCTCGCGATGATCGCAAACCCTGCGCTCGCAACACCGGGCCAGCATCGCCTCTGTGCAGCCTCGCAGTCGCGGCGATTTCCGCGGTCGCTTACCGCATCGGCGAATCATCAAATCCCGGAAAATCTGCACCAAAGTGTCGCGTCCCAATACCCACCGTCAGGGGCACGCCCAACTTTGCCGGGAAGGCGGTTAGAAGGCTGAAAAACCGTGCCCGTGCCGGATAGGTTCCCTTTGGAAACAGCAAAAAATCTCAGCCCCGGCGGGAAACTATGGCCGACACCAGACTACCGTGAACAAGCAGTGCTCATGCGGCGAAAACGGGCACGCCGCGGCAAAGCGGTTTTCCAATCGGTAAGTGTTTCCCTGCATCGATACCGCCAGACGGGACGATCATAAATCCTTTTAGCTGGCTGGGCTCAGCGGCAGCGCTGGGCAGAAGTTGGCGGATGAGGCGCTGCGGAAAGGCGAGAAACTGTTCCCCCGTATCACCAGGCCCACTACGAGCACCTCGCGCTTCCACGTGTATTACCAGGCCAAGACCACGACGGGAGTAAGCCTCGACGTCGACGAAACGAGTTCCTACGGCCCCGAGACCAGCACGATCAGCCAGTTCCTGCCCGGGATCTACCGGTATTCGGTGCACGACTTCAGCAACCGCGGCAGCACGACCAGCACGGTGATGAGCAGCCAGTCCACCGCGCTGGTGAAGGTGTTCCAAGGCAGCACCCAGATTGCGACGTTCAACGTGCCCACCGGCCAAACCGGCAACCTCTGGACCGTGTTTGAGCTCGACGGCACCTCCAAGACCATCACGCCAAAGAACCAGCTCTCCAACGTCGCCGACGCCTCGGCCGTGCCGCTCCTGCGGGAAGGCGCCGTGGTCGAGCCCGAAGTGGCCGATGCCGACCTCTTCACGCGCCTGCCCCCGAAGAAGTAATTCACCCCCCGTTCCCAGCTGCCCAGCGCAGCTGTCCGCACCGGCCCGGAGGCGCAGCCCTTCGGGCCGGTGACTCTTTTGGATCGCGACGCCACCAGGCATGCGGCCCTCCGCCTCGACGACCCACGGTAAGCGTCACGGCAAACGCTGCGTAATTCCCCTTATTTTCTTTTCCAACCTTTGGGCCCAATCATTGCCGCTGCTCCTTTTCCGCATGAATACCCTCATCTCTCCTCCCGCAGACGCGCCTGCCCGTCGCTCCATCAGGCGCATCTGGATTTTTGAAGATCAACAGTGCTTTCGTGAACTGCTCGCGGAATTTCTCGGACTGCTGCCCGGCATCGAGATTGCCGGGACCGGGGAGGACGAGGATCAATTGTACACGGCGATCGGGGCCGGCGCGGTGGACCTCGTGCTCCTTGACCTGCAACTGCGCGGGGCTGGCGGTTTCCATGTAATGGAACGTATCCGGCAGCGGGAAAATCCCCCCGCAGTGCTGATCCTGAGCGGACAGGCCACCCCCCACTCGCTGGCCATGGCAATCCGCCTCGGTGCCGTCGGTTACGTGCAGAAGACCGCCCCCTTGGAGGAACTGCTCCCCGCCCTGCAGGCCATCCGCGAAGGCCGGCTCTACTTCGGCGAGGGCACGCCACGAGAACTCGCCCAGCGCATTATCAATGCGGCCCCGTCTGCTTGCGGCGTCGAGTTGACCCAACGCGAAGTCGATCTTCTGACCCGGCTGGTCCACGGCGTCACCGCCAAGGAACTCGCCGCGGAATGGAACCGCTCGCGCTTCACGATTTACAAGGCGCGCACCCGGCTCCGGCTGAAGATTAACGCCCGCAATCAGCAGGAGATGGTGGCCTATGCGCTGCACAACGGCCTGCTCGATCCGATGCTGATTCGATAGGACGCGGGGCGCCCGCCTTTGCCCCCCGCGAGCTTACACCAGCGGTAGCAGCATGGTCACCTTGACCCCAGCGCCGTCCGGGCCGGAGTCGAGCTGCAGCGCGCTTGCTCCCTCGATTCGGGTTCAATCACTGGAATAATTGGTGAATACGCGGTGCCGGGCCCCGCCGGGGGGCAGACGCGGCCTGACTCCACCGGCACTCGCAGCCGACCCGCTCCCTTCAGCTGGCCGCGAGCGGGCGCCGCTCCGAACGCACCGTCAGCTGCATGGCAACTCGAAAGTCGCCTTCAAGCCCTTGCCGGCAAAAACTGTTTCGAGGGTAAGTTCGCCCCCGGCGAGCTCCGCCACGGAGCGGACAATCGCCAGCCCGATCCCCAGCCCCTGTTGTTCGCGTTTCTCGCGTCCAAACTGCCTAAAGGCGTCGACCTTCATCCGCTGTTCTGCGGTCATGCCCACCCCTTGGTCGACGACTTCAATCCGGTAATGATTCCGGTCGCGGATCCCTGCCACCGTCACGGGGAGCCCCCTTTTCGAGAAATGGAATGCGTTACCGACCAACTCCGCTACCGCCGCGAGGAGATGCGCCTCGCTCACCGGCACCGTGCCCGGCTCACACCGGACAACCAAATCGTCCGCACGCTTTTCCTCCGCCGCAGCCCGCGCCGCGCCGGCGATAACGGTGGCGACGGCGTCACAGCTATAAATCGATTCCCGCGGCGCGGCCGCCTTCAGTCGCTCCAGATCGTAATAGATCACGAGTTTTCGCGCCAAGGCATGCTGCCTTTCCGCCCCGGCACGGATGATCGCGACCACGTTTTTCAGCTCGCCTGGATCAACGGGCTCCGCGGTCCCTTCGAGCAGTTCCAAACCGCCGAGGATGCCGCAGAGCGGCGTCATCAGCTCGTGGGACCAGGGTGCGTCGGCCACGATCCGGCGCTCGGCGAGGAGCCGGGTGACGCGTTCCCGCGACGGTTGCTGCCGACGGATTCGCGCCGCGACGGCATCAAGAATCTCTTTCTCGGAGAAGGGCTTTGTAATGTAGTCGTCGGCCCCCAGGGACATGCCATGGCGTTGGTCCGCTCGATCGGCTCGCGCCGTGAGAAAAATGAAGGGGATCTCACAGCACGGCGGGTGCTGCCGGATGGCGGTGATGACATCGTAACCGCCCATGCCAGGCATCGCGATATCGCAGAAAATCAAATCAGGCAGGGACGACTTCGCCAACTGGATCCCCTCGAGCCCGTCGGCGGCATCGATCACGGCATGACCGTGGATTTCCAGCATGTCGTGCAGGGAGTTTCGAATCTCTAGGTCATCTTCGATGATGAGGATTTTCATAAGGTAAAATTGCGGGGCGCCGCGCGGAAGACGGCGCCGGTTGCCTCAGCGAGCGACGGTGGGCAATTCAAACCAGAACTTGGCGCCGGCGCCGACGGCACTTTCGACCCCGACCTGGCCTCCAAGTTTTTCGACGATGCGGCGCACGATGGAGAGGCCGAGTCCATGGCCGTTGGCACGGCTGGCGGAGATGCGGGTAAAGGGCACGAACAGCCGGGCCTGGGCTTCCGGACTGAGTCCCGGGCCACGATCCGCCACCCAAAAGCGCACCGTGCGCCCTTCGGACATCACCTCGCTTCCCAGCATGATCTGGGCGGCGGGGCCGGCATACTTGGCGGCGTTGCCAATGTAGTTGGTCCAGACGTGGGTGACCCATGGGGCATGCCCGGCCGCCACCGGCCAATCCGCCGCCGAGACTACCGTCGCTCCGCTGCGGTGGAGGAATTCCTCCAGTCGCGCCCTCGCCTCTGCGACAATTGCCACCATATCCAGCGGTTCGGCGACGACGTGCTGGCGGCGGACCCCGGCCAGCACCAGCAGTTCGTCAATGATCGTGTTCAAGCGCCTGGCCGCCGTACTGGCTTCCTTCAAACCGTGGCGGATGGCCTTCGGGTCGGATATTTCCCAGGTCATGTCCAGCAGCTCCAACCGGCCCATCAGCGTCGCCAACGGATTCCTCAAATCATGCGCCACCGTGTGGGCGAACGCATCGAGCTCATCCAACAGTTCCTTTTTCTCCAGCCGGGCGGCAATGGAGCGGATGACTTCGTCTTCGCTGAAGGGTTTGGTGATGAAATCCGCGGCGCCAAGTTCCATCCCATGCCGCGTGGACGCGCGTTCGACCGCGGCTGAAATCACAATCACCGGGATGGCGCGCAGCGCCTCATCGCGGCGCAAGGCTTCGAGCAGTTCGAACCCCGTCATGCCGGGCATCTGCACGTCCGTGATGATCAGGGAAGGCAGTTCGCGCCGCGCCGCCTCGAATCCCTCCAGCCCGTTCGTGGCGACTACGACCCGAAACCCGTGCAATTCGAGAATGTCGGTCAAGTTGAGCAGCACGGAATCGTCGTCTTCGACGACCAGAATGGTTTCTTGACGGTGAAATTTCATGAGGCGGACACCGGACTGGTGGAACGGGCGAAGACCACGGTGAAGCGGGTTCCTCCGGTCTCAACGCTCTCAACGGCAATGGTGCCGCCCAGCAAGGTGGTCATGCGTTTTACGATGTTAAGGCCGAGGCCCGTACCTTGGATGTTGCCGACGTTTGAACCACGCTCAAAGGGCTCAAAGATGCGGACCCGATCTGCGGGCGGGATGCCAATCCCCTCGTCTTCGACCACGACCCGCACCTGCTCGGCCCCCGCCTCTAACCGCACGCGGACGGTCGTGCCCGGAGGCGAATACCGCACGGCATTGCTCAGGAGGTTGCTGAAAACATGGTGCAACAAAGAGGGATCGGAGTCGATCATCCCATCGGCGCCGGACGCGACAATTACAAAGCGGTGGGCATCGCGATCCCCCATTCGGATCTCATCGACGAGTTCGGGCAAAAGGAGCTGCAGATCCACCGGTGAGGGTGTCACCTCCACGCGGCTCTCATCCAGGCGGTTCAACAGCAGAATTTCGTCGAGCATCGTCTCCATGCGGCGCAGCGAACCGATGATCCGGAGCAGCAGTTCATTGCGCTTGGCCGGGGCCAGCCGGTCGTGATGATTGGCGAGCAACTCGGTGGACGCCACCGCGGCAGCCATCGGCGTACGAAACTCGTGCGAAGTGACCGAAATGAAGCGGGTTTTCATCTCGGAGATCTGACGCTCCTTTTCGAGCATCGCGACGGCCTCGGCTTCGCGCCGCTTGAGATCCGAGACGTCCTCGAAAATGTAAAACCGTCCGTAGTACCGGTCCTCCGCGTCCCTGATTTGGGTCGTGAACCGGCGGATCGTGCGGTGGTGGGTAAACAGGATTTCGTCCGTGAGGACGATGCGATTGGATTCGTCCTGCAACGGCACACAGGAGGCGGCGAAGGCCGGCACGTCGACGAGCGCGGCGAGGCAATGGGGAATAACGTCTTTATTCTTCAATTCACCGCGGCGCATCTGGTCGGCCAGGTGCTCGATGCCCCAAATCACGCAGAAGCGCTGGTTGAAGTGCAGAATCTTGTCCGTGCGATTGTCGACCACCAGGAAGCCCAGGGGGGACGACGTCGCCATCAACTGCAGGAGTTCCTGATTCCACCGCAGGGTTTTTGCCGCCTGCTTTTCGGCGGTGATTTCCCAGTTTGTGCCGACGATGCGCAGGGGCAGGCCCGCGGCGTCACGTTGCACCAGCGCCAGGGCGCGGATGTCGTGCACACTGCCGTCGGGCCAGACCACGCGGAACTCGGTGTTGAAGTTCCTTTCGCCGCGCAGCGCGTTCTGGATTTCTTGGTCGGAGCGATGCCGATCATCGGGATGAACGCCCCGCTGCCAGGCGTCGTAGGCCCCGCTGAACTGATTCCTGGTGGTCCCGTAGAGACGGAACATCTGGTCGTCCCAGACCAGCTGGTTCTTGATCACATCGTAGTCCCACAGCCCCACGCCACCCGCCTGCGTGGCCAGGGAGAGGCGTTCATTGGACTCCTTGAGCGCAACTTCCATCCGTTTGGTCTCGGTGACGTCGATCATCACCGTCAGGAAGTACTGCTTGCCCTGGCTCCAAATCACTTCCCCCGAGAAGAGGCCGTGCAAGAGGCCCCCGTCGCGCCGCCGGAGGCGCAGTTCAATGTTGGCGATACGCCCGTCGCGCACGAGTTCTCCCGCGGCCCTGGCCTGGCACTGGGGATCGATGAAGAGGCTGAGTTCGGCGGGGGATTTGCCGATGACCTCATGCAACTCGTAGCCAAGTACCCGCAGGAAACTGTAATTCACGTCGGCGAACACCCCCTCGGGCATCGCGGTGAGCGCCATCAGGGCCGGGTTGTGTCGGAAGAGGCGTTCGAAACGCTGCCGGGCCTCCTGCTCAGCGCTGAGATTCTTGGAGATGCCAAAGATGCATCGGGAACCGTTCCACTGCCCATGCCAAACCCGGGTGTCGGCTGGAACCAGGGTGCCGTCCTTGCGCGCCAGCGGCAGGGGGCAGCTCGACCGCTCACCCCGAATCATCGCGGCGAAGATTGCGGCCGCCTCCTTTTGCTGGTCCGCCGGATGGATTTCCAGCACGTCCATGCCAACCAGTTCGTCGGGCGTGTAGCCCAGCGAATCCGGGACCGCACGGTTGGTGGCGATCAGCTTCCCCTCCGGACTGCCGACAAAGACCATGTCGGTGATGGTCTCGAAGAAAGTGCGGAAGTTGCTCAGACTCTCCTGCAACGCCAGCTGCAGCCGCTTGCGCTCACTTACGTCCTGCTTGATGGCCACGTAGTGCGTGACCTGCCCGAAGTGGTCCCGGAGAGGAGAGATCACCGTGGATTCCCAAATCGTCGTGCCGTCCTTCCTCCAATTTTGGAACTCCCCTTGCCAGCTGCCTCCCGCCAGGAGATTCCGCCACATTTCCACGTAGGTGGCCGGGCTCGTCTGGCCAGACTGCAGGAAACGCGGATTTCGGCCCACCGCCTCAGCCTTGGTGTATCCGGTGACCTTCGTGAACTCGTCGTTGGTGTATTCGATGATCCCGTGGTGGTCGGCGATCATGATTGAGGTATTGGCCTGTTCCAACACCAGCTTGGCCTGGCGAAGATCCGTCTCAACGCGCTTGAGTTCGGTGATGTCGCGCCCACTGGCCCGAATGCCGAGCGCCCGGCCATCGGCGCCCAGGATCGGGTGCCACGACATGCTCAGCCAAAACCTCCCTCCATTCTTCCTGATACATCGGAACTCGATTCCGTCGGCCTTGCCGTCGGGTACGCCCCCTTGGGCGAGCGCGTTGAACCGGTCGCGGTCTTCTGGCGCTACAATCGCCGCACTGAGGTCGGGCAGCGCCATGACCTCCTCCGGCGAGTAGCCGGTGATACGCTCCACGCCGGGATTCACCCACCGGAGGCTGCCGTTGAGGTCGAACCATGATTCCCAACCCGCCGTGTAGTTCGCAATCGCGCGAAACTTCTCCTCGCTGGCCTTGATTTCCGCCGTCAACTGATCGGCCAGCTGCCCTGCCCGTACCCGGGTGGTAAGGAGAGAAAACTGCAACCCGGCCAGGAGCAGACTGATGCTGGTGCCGCCGAGCAACACCAGCCAGACCGAGTGATCGATTCCGGTGTTAGCCTCTGCCTCGGTCGTGGTAAAGCGCATCGTCCAAGGACGGCCGGCTGCAACGATGCGGCGCAACCCGATCAGGCGGGCGGAGGTTTCCTGCGATTCGCTGATGCCCGGCGCAGTGTCGTGCAGCAGACTCTGCGGCGTGGTCCGCACCCCGTCGAAAATTTCCAGGTGGATGCGACGTTCACCCGCCAAATCCCGCCCTTCGAGGATGCCGCCCATCAAGTCGCCCATCCGGTAGGCACTGTAGACCCAACCCAAAAGCGCGGCGCGCCGCTCCGCCACCGAAGCAACTGGCATCCCTTGGTGATACACCGGCACGAACATCAGGGTTCCCGCTTGGTTATTACGGTCGGTTTCCTGCACCAATTTGACTCTTCCGGTCAGCGCGGCCTGATTATCGTCCCGCGCTCGTTCCATCGCCGCCCTCCGCACGGGCTCGGCCATCATGTCATAGCCAAAGGCCCGCAGGTTCCGGTCCGCAAAAGGCTCAAGATAAATAATGGCCGTGTAGCTTTCACGGGGCCCCGCCGGCCACACCTGGTAGCCTGGAAAGCCCTCGGCTCGAATCGTCGCTTCATGTTGCGCCAGTTCCCGGGGCGGAATGAACCAGGAAACGCCGACGCCCTGAATTCCGGGAAAGCGACGTTCAAGCTGCTGCTGTTCGACAAAGCGCCGCCATTCCTGGCGACTGACCCAGCTGGCATGGTCGAGAAAACTTGCGCCACTGAGCAAAATGGTTTCGCAGTCCTTCAGCCGCGCCTGAATCTTGTCCTGCAACTGGTCGCAGCTGAAATCAAACTCCTGCCTTTTCGCCGCATCCACCTCCGCGTTGGCGAAGTGCGCGAGCCACGCGGTGAAGAACAGCCCCACGCTCAACAGGGCGAGACTCAGCCAGAAGCTGCGCCGGCGCCCGCCCGACGGTCGTTCCGGTGCCTCGCTGGCACGCTGGCTACCAGGGCAATTTGCGGGCGCCGCTGTTTTCATGCCGCAGAGCTCAGCTCCGAGCGGCACTGGTGGTGGTTGCCGATCCAAAATGGAAGTCGGAAGGAAGGCGGATTGCGGGGCTGATTCACCGGGAGCAGACGGAAGCTTCTCTTCGAGGGGTAACCACACCGGAGGATAGTCCCTGGCAGCATGCTGCGTCAATGGGTAATACCAACCGAGATTGGCCGCCCCCCGGCGCGCGCGCCATCCGAGTTTGACGCCAGCAGTCGCTTCCCCCCGGCAATCAGAGCCGTGAAAACACGTACGCAGCTTTCGGAATAATCGTCGCACATCCCCATCTTCACTTCGCCACAAGTTGGCTTCTCTGAAGGCAAGAGATGGTCTTAATTGGATGACAACCAAGGAGGGGCGTAATTCCGCCAATGGCGCGCGAGCGGAAAGGCCGGTTCTTTCTCCCCAGGAGGCATACCTCACCTCCCCGGGCCGGCGGCAAGCGGCGCCATGCTTGACTGCCATTGGCGCCAACCGACGATATTCTGATGGCACAGTCATCTTTGACGGAGGGATCGCCCCGGCGGGTACTCCCTTGGGGGTGGATGGCGCTGTTGCTTTCGTTGCTCGCCGTAACCGCGGACTGGTTTGCCCCCCCCATTTTTGTCGGCCATTCGCTCGTGCTCGGGGTGGTCCGGTCGCGTTGCCTCACCCGAAATGTTACCCGAGCTAGTCGTTGCCTCACGGTAACTGTTACCATGGTCGCCTCTCAATCGAGGATCCCATGGAAACAAAAATCACCCTGTCAGCGCGTGTCGAGTTGGCCCGGGCGGTT
>CAIRCN010000035.1 GCA_903877135.1 uncultured Opitutia bacterium | reverse complement strand
GCCGCGAGTTGACGGGCGTTGTTCATGACAGCCTTGTCCTGCGAGGACTGGCGGACCTTCTGGAACGCCGGAATCGCCATGGCGGCCAGAAGACCGATGATGACAACGACGATCATGATTTCGACGAGGGTGAAACCTGACGAGGAACGGTGATTTTTGTGCATGTGTTTATTTCAACCTAGCTATTTAAATTGGTGGCATTTCAGGCTGTTTGGCAACTCTTGAGATGTAATTTAAACGTAAGATATCTCACGTTTATTAGCCCAAAGCGCCGTTCAATAGATCGCCCGCACGGTCACGCGCTCGCCCTCTGGCGAACCAACCAGCTGCACCGACTCGCGGTTTGTGAACTGCAGTGGTGAAGTGCCGCTGGCGGTGACCGGATTGGGCACGAGATACTCTATTTCGCCTTTTACCATTGGTTACATCAGGGTAAATCGGTCGTGATTCCAAACGGTGGAGCCTTTCGCGCTTCCAGAGCCTCGGCCACCGGTATCCTATTTTAAATACCTTGGTTTGCGGAACTACCGGTTTTCGCCGGGCAAATCTGATCTAGTCAGAGAAGATTTGGTCAATGACCACGCATGACGAACAGCTCAGCCGGTAGGTCGTGCCGCAAAGGTTGGATTGAAACAAATCGATTGGCTGGACGGCCGCATTGTTGCCTGAGATAAACAGCGAACTTAACAAACGCTCGCCACCACGTCGGTCATGACGTAATCCCAGGTCAACAATCCCTTACCGCTCCTTTTTGCTATGCGCCTCCCCCAGAAAAAAGCGAAAATTGTTCAGGCTGCGATCACGGCGCTAGAAACTGAACGGGCGATCAGCCCTGAGACGGCTAACGTGATTCGGGCGCAGATTGAGCCCATCAGTTTTGATTGGCGGCGGCTGGCGCGCTACTCGTTTATCGCGGCAATCATCTGTCTTGTGATTTCGGTTCTGACGACCGTCTTCGACGAGGCCATTGTCCGATGGGTGGAGCGAATACTGCCGCTTATCACCCGACTTTTCAACGCCCCACCAATCGTGCGCAGTTGTGCGATGCTGTTACTATCAGCGGCCATCCTTTGGTTCGGACTGAAGCGCAGGGCGAGATCACCCGACAGAATCTACAGCAACGAAGCTGTCTTTACCTTCGCAGTGCTGGGCATCGCCGGTGCCGCCTATACGCTTTCGCAGATGGACCAATACGCGAATCACGGCGCGTATTTGGCGACGCTGGCCGGGTTCGTCTATCTCCTGCTGGGAGGCTGGCTGGAGTCAAAAGTCGTTTGGTGCTATGGCCTGTTCACCCTCTCGGGCGCCTTGGGCGCCGGGACGGGTTACGCGATGGGTGGCTATTATCTCTGGGAGCACACACCGGTGCGCTCACTACTCTATGGTTTGGCCCTCGTGGGCGGGGTTGTTGGGCTGCAGGCTTCCTTGCGGGCGCGGCCCCCCAAAGCGGCGATAGCAGCCAGGCGAATACTGTTCATCGGCGGAGTCACCCGTGTTATCGGTCTGCTGCATGTTTTTATTTCGCTTTGGGTTCTCTCGATCTGGGGCAGCAGCGAACACCCATTTAACAGTCACGCTTTCCAATGGGACTGCCTCATCTGGGCGGTGCTTTTCGGTGCCGTGGCTGCCGTCGCCGTGGCCCAGTCATTGGCGAAAGACGATTCGGTGCTCCGTGGTTTCGGACTAACCTTTTTTTTCATCAATCTCTACACCGTGTTCTTCCAGTATTTCTGGAACGGGCTGCACAAGGCTATTTTTTTCGCCATTCTCGGCCTGAGCTTCTGGCTGCTCGGGCGAAAAGCCGAGTCCCTTTGGAAGGGAAATATTCTGCGCAACCACAGCGAGCCCCCAGCTGACTCCTAGCTACACTTCGCGCACACCGCGACCGTCTTGCCGATGAGAACGCTGCCCACGTCTGCGCCCTTGAACGCTACCATAATGCCCGCGGTGCTTATCCAGCATCGCTCACCGATAAGTTGGTCCCGTAAAATCATTTGCCCGAGATAGCGGCGGAATACGGCAGAGCAAGAATTGCCCGTCAAGCTGCGCACTATTTCCCTGAAGCACTGAACAGACAAACTGTAGAATCAACCGTCCCTATTATAATTTGCACCCGAGCGGCTGAAAGCTATATTCATTCACTGCCGCCCCCTCTTGCCTAGATCCTACTCATGATCTCCATCCTACTCGGAATTGTTCTCGGAATTATTTTGGCTGCCGCAATCACGCTGCTCTCTGGCGTCTATTCAATAGGGCCAACTGAGCGCGCCGTCCTGACCACCTTTGGACGAGCCCAACGGACTTCGGGTTGCACGGGCGACGATCCGGTTCTTGGGGCATCTCTTTCCGCGGACGAGAAGGATCGTTACAACTATCCCAATATTCGGGTCATCCAACCCGGTGGTCCTTATTTCAAATGGCCCTGGCAAAAACTCTATCGGGTAAACATGACGATACAATCCACCGATATCGCCTGGGACCCGGAAGTCACGCAGACGGCGATCGAGGCGGTAACCCGGGACAATCTCACCGTAAATATTCTGGGGCAAATTCGATGGAAACCATGCGAGCGGAACCTCTACGCCTATATATTCGCGATCAAGTATCCCGCGGCACATGTGGTCGGCTATTTCGTCTCCGTCCTGCGTGACCGCATTGCCACATTTCACAGCGAACAACGCGAAGGGGTCGTGGACGGCGTCTCCATCAATGATCTGCGAAAGAATCTCTCCCTGATCAACACCTACATGGAAGAAGCCTGTCGGAAGTCAGCTGCGCGCTACGGGGTTGAGTTGGACGCCTCTCTGGTGACCTCAATCGACGCGCCGCCCGAGGTCGAGGAGGCTTTGGCCTCGATCAACACGACCCAAAACACCGTCGCTGCTTCCATCAGTCAGGCTCACGCCGATGCAGATCGGAAAATCAAGGCAGCCGAACAGGCCGTTCAGATCGCCACCAACCAGGCGACGGCCGAGGCGGCACCCATCAAGGCACTTGGCTCGATCCTCGGGGCCCTCTATGCCGAAGGAGGCGACGACGCACTTCAGGGTTATCTGCGCAATGCGCGCCTTCCGCTCCGTGAGAAAGCTGGCAGCACCATCGTCAACGCCTGACCCCTCCCGAACATGAATCTCTCCCCGCTCGCCCTGTTTTTTATCGCTCTTATCGCCGGAGGCGTTTTTGCGTTCATCGCCGTGCCGGTTGCGGCCGGGATCGGCGCCTGGCTGCAACTCTGGCGGACGCTCCCGGAAAAGACCGTTTTGGTCTACACGCTGTTCGGCAAGGAAATTGGGGAAGTGAGCGAGCCAGGCGTATACTTCCCGCTCTCGGTTTTCGGCTATCGCGCATTTCTCCTGCCGTTTTTTGGGAAATGCTACACGGTGGATACGCGCCTGTCGCAATCCTACATCCGCAACCAACTTGTGAATTCTGAGGAAGGCGCTCCGATGGGCGTGGGGATATGGTTCGAGATGTTCGTGAACAATCCCAGTAATTTCTTGTTCAAGAATGCCAATCCGCGGGCTTCATTGGCGGCGAACGTTTCGACCGCCGTCGTCAAGAAGCTCTCGAACCTAAAGCTGGCGACATTGCTCGAAGATCGGAATGCGCTTTCCAAGAGTGTTCGTGAAGAGGTTACGCCGACATCCAGTCAGTGGGGTTTCAGTCTGGGCTCAACCTACATCCGCAAGGTCGCCTTCTCCGACAAGGGAATGAAGGCCGGCATCGAGCTTAAGGTGGTGAACCGTCTCCGTCAGGTGACCGCCGGCATGAAGCAGGAGGGCGACAATCAAGTTGCCATCATCAGATCCAAAGCTGATCAGCAGGCATCGGAGCGCCTCGGTGAGGCGGCGGCCGTTCGCCCCCAGGTCGTCGGAGCGGTTCTTGCCGAAGTGAGGAAGGAAAAGGCCGTCGCTGACGCCTTGTTTGACCTCATGGACATAAACGCGACCCTCAAAAGCCCCGGCAAAACAATCATTGTTCCCCGTGGGGGATCGCCAGTCCTGCTGAACGTTTCGTAAGCAAGCCCTCATGCCCCCGATAGGCTGTTCCTATCCATTAACGCGATGAAGCCACGAGCATTTGTCACTCGCGATCTGACGACCGGCGAAAACGTTTTGCAGGCGGGCTGGGCCAAATCGAAATCCGGCTTGCTTGACCGAATTGAAGTCGATGGGACACGCATCACTGTGCGTCGGCGCGACGGGGCCATGGACGTGTTGCAGAAGGGGGCGTTTCGTTGCACCTCCTATCGCACGTCCTCAGGCCGCCGCCTCTTCGTTATCCGAACCGACGACGGCCGCAATATCCGTTTTCTGGAGATGACCGACATGTTGTCCGATGCGGATTGGGAGACCATCGCAAATGAGGTGTTGGAGGCGGTGCCGTCGAACCTCGTTAAAATAACCAAACGGGCCTGCGCGTCGCTCCTGATCGGAATGCTGGCAGCGGCGCTCACGGCGGGGTTGTGCGCAGGTATTTTTGGGCTGACGGAAGAACAGATCGCGTTTTCATCTCCGCTGTCGCTAGTGCTGATGGCGGGTTGGACCGCCGCGTTGTGGTTCGGATTAGGGCGCCTTCGCTGGCTGGCTTGACGCCGCTCCCACTCATCCCTGCGCTCTAGGCAGAAGTGCGGGCTATCTATTAAGACGGCAAATTTCCTGTGATCGCTGCCCGATATCTATTTCGAACGAACAGATATCCGAGCAATGCTCACAACAGAGCAAAAATTGAAATATGATGCCACACCCCAATATCTAGGCGGTGGCTCAACTAAAAGACCGTGATGCCAGCCGCAGTAGTCATTAGAGGCTAGGCATTACTGAAAACTAGCCGATAGTACCGAATTCCTTCACGGCTTCGTAGAGGACATGGAGGTTGTCCATCTTGGTGCCGGGCAGCAGGTCGCCGGATATCAGCGTGAGTGGCCCGCTCCGCTTGAGCCGGTCGGTGAGCAGTGATTTCACCGCGGAGCGCACGTCGTCGGCGGTGCCCAAGTTGACGATACCGTCGGAGATTAGAACAATGAGGTGCACATTCGGGCCGACCTCGCGCCGGATGCGCTCGATGTCAAGCAGTGGGTAGGTGAGGGCATGCAGCGTATGCAGATTGAAGTGCCGGCTGACGATCGGGAACAGGTGCTGGCCGCGGCCGCAGTGGTGGAAGAGCTGCGGCTCGCCGGTCAGGCTCCGGTTCTTTTCCAGCAGGATCGGCAAGACATATTTCTCGTACATCGCCGGCGACAGCATGTCGATGCCGTGGTCGGTGAGCGGGAAGGGCGCGTTGCGATCCGCCGGCGCGGCCCAGCGGCGCGTCAGGGCGTCGCTCCAGTCGGCCAGCTTGCGCAGGAACCGGTGCGCGAAGACCTCGTCCTCATACATGTCCGCCATAATGGCCTCGCCCCGGAGGTCGAGCGCGAGGCTGAAGAAACCGCTTGTGCCCATCCCATTTTGGATCCGGTCCACGGCCTTGCCGAGGTAGACCAGCTTGTGCTGGTACTGGTCGACCAAGTGCTCGTGGAAACGGCGGACGGTGCCGATAAAGCCGCTGTCCTCGATGCTCGGCATGACCAGAGCATCGCACTCTTCACGCGAAAGATGCCGGGAGCGATTGGCGATCACCGTTTCCCGCCGGTACATGAGCTCGCAGTTGAATGCGCCCGGCGCGACCGCCGGCCAGAGGTCCACGCCGGTGAACCAGCTTTCCCGCGGCGGCGCACCCAGAATGATGTCGTGCACAGGGATTTCACGCCGCCGCCGCGCGGCCTCCAGTTGCACCTGCAGCATTAGGTCGGGGTTCGTGTAATACTCGCGGTAATCGAGCCCGATCTCGTCGGCGTAAAAACCATGCTGTCCGACCCACTCACTGCACTTGAAAAGCACCCGCGTCGGCCGGCCGGCGTCAAAGGCTTCCTGAGCGACTTTGGCCTGGGCGTTGTGCCGCCGGATCGCCGGAGCGTCGGGGTCGACCGTGAAAGCAGAGCTCAGGTTCATGGCCGGGCATCGTAGCACTCCCGGCCGCGCCAGGGAAAGCCGGCATTACGGACCCATGTTAGAAATTATCGCGCCACCACCACGGTGTCGACCTACTCTCAGGCGAAAAATACGCCTCTACACTGGCCACGCGGCACGCGAGGCCGGCCATGAGCAGGCGGATCTCGTCAAACGCCAGCGCGCTGGACCAGGTCAGCCCCTGCGCCACCCAAGGCACGCCCCAGCCGAACCACAGTTTCATGCTAGGCTAGTTTGACGCCTCGCTCGATCTCGCCAACGTAATTGGCGCGCGTATGCATTAAGTGACGGTGCGCGCCCCAGCGATGGCGGAGATCGACGGCCACCGGTGTCCTATTTCAAATACCTTGGTTTGCGGAACAACCGGTTTTCGCCGGGCAATTCTGACCTAGTCAGAGAAGATTTGGTCAATGACCACGCATGACGAATAGCTCAGCCGGTAGTTCGTCCCGCAAAGGTTGGATTGAAACAAATCGATTGGCTGGACGGCCGCGTTGTTACCTGTGAGGTTCAACCAGTGGTCGTGCACCGGTCGCGTTGCCTCACCCGAAATGTTACCCGAGCTAGTCGTTGCCTCACGGTAACTGTTACCATGGTCGCCTCTCAATCGAGGATCCCATGGAAACAAAAATCACCCTGTCAGCGCGTGTCGAGTTGGCCCGGGCGGTT
>CAIRCN010000034.1 GCA_903877135.1 uncultured Opitutia bacterium | reverse complement strand
CCGCAGCCAGAGGGGCCGACCAGCACCATGAACTCGCGGTCCTCGACCTCGAGGCTGATGCCTTTCACCGCGGTCACGCCGGGGCCGCTCTTCTCGGGGTAGGTTTTGACGAGGTTCTCGATGATGACTTTGGCCATGGGGGAGAAAAGGGGTAAAGAAGGGTAAATTGCCAAAAAAAACGTAGTGGCCTAGAATTTTCGTTGCCCTGTCACTGTCATCGTGCGTTCATGCAAATGACAACGCCGAACTCAATCGGCTGCGTATTTTTATCATGGCTTCACGTTCCAAAAAAATCTCCGCTCCTCTGACATTTGATCTCCCGCTATCGCTGATCTCCAAGATTCACTCCCGCCGGAAGACCCTAGGTTTGAAGACCGCCAGCGAGGTGGTCCGGCTGGCGATGGAACGGTTCGATTTCGAGCGGTGCACTCCGCCCAGCGAGCCGCACCGGCAAATCTCGGTCCGCATGACGGCCAAGCAGCGCGCGATGCTAAAGCGGCATGCGAAGAAAAAAGACACGAGCGTCGGCGAGCTGCTGCGTCTGGCGATTGATGGCCTTTCGGCCAAGCGGGGCTAGCACCCCCCGCGTTTCACGCGGTCCCCGTGGAGTGAAAGCTGTCTGGTGCCGCTCCGGCCGGGGCTTGCATTTGCCCGGACGGGTTGTCTTTAGTCCCGACCCCATTCTCGCATGAGCCAATCTCCGCCACCGCTCTCCACCTGGGCCCGCCACATCTCGCCTTCGCCCACGCTCGCGGTCGATGCCAAGGCCAAGGCCCTGCAGTCGGCCGGTGAGGATGTGTGCAGCTTCGCCGCCGGCGAGCCGGATTTTGACACCCCCGAGCACATCAAGGAGGCGTGCATCGCCGCGCTCCGGGCCGGCAAAACCAAGTATGCGCCAACGCCCGGCATCGAGCCGCTGCGCCAGGCCATCGCTGAGCGCTATGGCGTCGAATACGGCCTGAAGGTCACTCCGGCGCAGGTGATCGTTTCCCCCGGCGGCAAGTTCAACTGCTACCTCGGCGTCCTTGCCACCTGCTCGCCGGGCGACGAAGTGATCATTCCCGCACCGTATTGGGTGAGCTATCCCGAGATGGTGAAACTCGCCGGCGCCACGCCGAAATTCGTCTTGGCGGACGACCGGACCGGCTTTCGCCTCACCCCTGCGATGGTCGAGTCGGCCGTCACGCCGAGGACGAAGCTTCTCATCCTCAACTCGCCCTCGAATCCGACTGGCGCGGTCTACTCCCGGGCCGAGCTGACCGCGATCGCCGCCGTCGCGGTGAAACACAACCTCTACATCCTCTCGGACGAGATGTATGAGCATCTCATCTATGACGGGGCGGCGCCGACCTGCGTGGCCACCCTCTCCCCCGAGGCGGAGGCGCGCACAATCATCGTGGCCGGTTTTTCTAAGACTTATGCGATGACCGGCTGGCGCATCGGCACCACGGTTGCTCCGCTGCCGATCGCCAAAGCGATCGTGGATTTGCAGAGCCAGATGACGTCCAACGTCACCACGTTCGCCCAGTTCGGCGCGCTGGCGGCGTTGACAGAAAAGGAAAAGACCCGAGCCGCGCTCGTGACGATGCTCGCCGCCTTCGACCGCCGCAGGAAATATCTCCACGCCGAACTCAACCGGATTCCCGGCGTCTCGTGCCTGCTGGCCCAGGGCGCGTTTTATCTGTTCCCGAACATCTCAAGCTTCGGCCTGAAGGACGCGGATTTTTGCAGCCGGCTGCTTGACGCAGAGAAAGTCGCGGCCGTCCCCGGCAGCGCGTTTGGCGCGGAGGGCTACCTCCGCGTGAGCTACGCGACCTCAGACGAAATTATCCGCAAGGGCGTGGAACGGCTCGCCCGCTTCTGCGCCACGCTCAAGAAGTGATTCACGCCAGCAGGCCGCGGAGGTCGGCGAGGGCGAGTTTCGAGGCCGCGACGTCGCTGGCTTCGAACACGTCGGCGAGCAGCGCGCGTTTTTCCTCCTGCAGGGCGAGCACCTTTTCCTCGACGGTGCCGCTGGCGATGAGTTTGTAGCTCGTGACGACGCGCGTCTGGCCGATGCGGTGGGCGCGGTCGGTCGCCTGCGCCTCGATGGCGGGATTCCACCACGGGTCGAAATGCACGACCGTGTCGGCGCCCGTGAGGTTGAGACCGGTGCCGCCGGCTTTGAGGGAGATTAGAAACACCGGGATGTCGGGCGATGCTTGGAAGCGGTCCACCTCGGCCTGCCGGGCGCGCGGCGACATGGAGCCGTCCAGATAACAGTGCGCCACATCCTGCGCGACGAGTTCTGCACGCAACAGGGCGAGCAGTGACGTGAACTGGGAAAACACGAGGAGGCGGTGGTCGTCGTCGACGGCTTCGGCGAGCAGCTCGCGAAAGGCTTCAAGCTTGGCTGAGTGATCGGCGGGCGTGTCCGGTGCGACCAAGCGCGGGTCGCAGCAGATCTGGCGCAAGCGCAGGAGTTGGGTCAGCATCGCGAGGCGGAGGCGGCCCTCGTTCGCCCCGCTAGCTGCGAGGTCGAAGAGTTCGCGTTCGGTGCGCTGCTGCGTGGCGCGGTAGAGTTCGGCCTGCGCGGGGGTGAGTTCGCACCAGACGGTCTGCTCCAGTTTCGCGGGTAACTCAGGGGCGACGACCTGCTTGGTGCGGCGCAGGATATAAGGCGCCACGCGGGCGCGGAGCCGGTCGTCGAACCACGCGCGCTCGTCGGGACGGAGACCGGACGGCATCCGGTCGAGGTAGCCGGGCAGGAGGAATTCGAAGAGCGAGCGCAGGTCATCGAGGGAGTTTTCCAGCGGCGTGCCGGTGAGCAGGAAGCGGCTGCGGGCGCGCAGGGAGCGGAGCGCGGCGGCGTTTTGCGAGCGGCGGTTCTTGATGTGCTGCGCCTCGTCGGCGATCACGCACGCGAACTCGATCCGCGCGAACAGCTCCCAGTCGCGCGCCAGCGTGCCGTAGGAGGTGACGACGAGATCGTGGCGTGTGAATTCAACTGTGTCGGCGAGGCGCTGGTCGCCGTGGTGGATGAATACGCGAAGCTGCGGAGCGAAACGGGCGGCCTCGCGGCGCCAGTTTTCGAGGAGACTGGCGGGGCAGACGACGAGAGCGGAAACCCCAGGAGATTTGAAATTTGATATTTGGGATTTGAGGGCGGTGAGCAGCGCCAGCGCCTGGAGGGTTTTGCCGAGGCCCATTTCGTCGGCGAGAATGCCGCCGAGTTCGTGGCGGTGCAGGTGCCAGAGCCAGGCGACGCCGAGGCGTTGGTAAGGACGCAACTGCGCGTCGAGCGCGGCGGGGAGCGGGGCGGCCGCCAGCGCGGAGAGATTGCGGAGCGCTTCGCTGCGGGACCGCCACGCGGCCGGCGGTTGGAAACCGGGCGATAACGTTTCGATAATCTCCTGCGCCTCGGCGGTGCGCGCGAGGGAGACGCGGTGCGTGCGACGCGGGGCGGGACCGGCACCGGGCTCGCCGGCGAGCGCGCTCTGGGCGGCCGCGAGGGCCTTCATCTTGGCGGCGTCGAGGAGATAGATGTCGCCGTTGGTCTCGATGTAGCCGCAGTTGGACGCGACGGCGGCGCGGAGCGCATCGGGACTCGCGGAGCCGGCACGCAGGCCGAGGGTGACATCGAAGGCGCCGCCGGTCTCGACGGATTCGCAGAGGACTTCGGCCGAGCGGAGCCGGGCGGTGTTTTTTTCGAAATTCGGCGTGAACTCGGTGTGCCATTCGTCGCGCAGGCGGCTGCCGTGGGCGGCGAGGAAGTTGAGGGTTTTGTGCCGGTCGCGGAGCCACCACTTGCGGTTGGACGGCTCCAGGACAAAGCCGTGCGTTTTGACGAGATCGAGCGCGGCCGCGTAGCCCGAGTGTTCGCGCGAGGGCAGCGTGAGGGCGAGGAAGTGCTCGGAGCCGTCGACGATCAGCGGCGTGGTGCCGGGCGGGGCGGGACGCCTGGGTCCGACAGGAGCGACGGGCGAGGCGGGCGGAGGCGCCGGCTCCGCGAGGTGCTCGGAAACATCCGCGAGGTGAGGGCCCTGCCACGGGAGCGGGGCGGCGGGCTGGTTGACCCAGAAGAAAACGGGCTGGCCGGACAGGGCGGTGACCAGCTCGCGCAGTTGGGCGCGACTGAGCTGGAGAAACTTGGGCGGCGCGCCGGCGCCGCACCACCGCTGCAGGAGCGCGAGTGCCGGGAAAAGCTCCGCGACGGGCGGCGCGGCGAGGTCCAGCTCCACCTTCACGGCGATGGCGTTGCGCGGTGCGGCGGCGGCGAGGTTGGGCGGGAGGTGAAGGCGAAGCATGTTGCGCAGCGCGGATGTTTCCGGGAATAAACCTGCCGCAACGCAACTCTGAAAACCAGCATGAGTTCTGAAGTCTTCACGCAATTGGTGGACGCGCACTACGCGTCGCTCTTCCGGTTCGCACTCAGTCTGGCCAAAAACACGGCCGACGCGGGCGACCTCGTGCAGCAGACTTTTTTCATCTGGGCGACGAAGGGCCACGGGCTGCGCGAGACGGCGAAGGCCAAATCGTGGCTGTTTACGACGCTCTACCGCGAGTTTCTGCGCGGCCGGCGGCGGGACGTGCGGGTGACTTCGCTGGAGGACCTGCCGCCCGGCGAGGCGGAGGTCGCGGCGGAGGACGTGGACCGCGTGACCCGGCTGGACGCTGCGGCCGTGGTCGCGTCGCTCCAGACGGTGGACGAGGTGTTTCGGGCGCCGCTGACGCTGTTTTACCTGGAGGACTTGTCCTATCAGGAAATTGCCGAGGCGCTGGAGGTGCCGATCGGCACGGTGATGTCGCGGCTCTCGCGCGGCAAGGCGCAGCTGCGGGCGGTGCTGGCGCGCGAGGAGTCGGAGGCCCGGGCGAAGGTGGTGCCCTTTTCGGGCGGGGAGGGGAGGAAGCAAGTATGAACAACCAAGAGGCGAAATTTATCCTGTGCGGCTATCGCCCCGGCGGGCGCGACGCGGGCGAGGCGATGTTTGGCGCGGCGTTGCGGCAGGCGCAGGCCGATCCCGCGCTGGGGGCGTGGCTCGCGCGGTCGCAGGCGCATGACGCCGCGGTGGCGGCGAAGCTGGCGGAGATCGCACCGCCGGCCGGGCTTCGCGAGGCGATTCTGGCTGGCGCGCGGGTCAGCCGGAAGGCGCAGGTGACGTGGAAGCGGCCGGTGTGGCTGGCGATGGCCGCCGCGGCCGTCGTGCTCATCAGCGCCACGGCGGCGCTGTGGCCCAAGCGCGCGGCGGCGCAGGCGGACCAGCTGGCCAACTTCGCGCTTGCTGATAGCGCCAACGAACGCCATGGCGGCCACGGCGAGGCGGCGGGCGCGTTGCAGTCGCTGCTCAGCCTATCTTCGACACGGCTGGCACGGGGATTGCCGGTCGATTTCGCGACGCTGCGCGCGACGGGCTGCCGCACGGTGAGTTTTGCGGGGAAGGATGTGCTGGAGGTGTGCTTCGAGCGCAACGGCGCGGTTTTCCACCTCTACGTGCTGCGAAGCTCCGACTTTCCGCGGCTGCCCGCGGGCGCCGAGCCGGTCATCGCGCGGCGCGACAGCCTGTGCTGTGCGACGTGGAGCGACGCGGGCGAGCGATTCCGGTATGCCGTGGTGAGTTCGGCGGGAGTTGAGGCGATCCGGAATCTGCTGTGAGGCGGCGCGGGAATTGATCTGGATTTCGCCGGACCCGCGGCGACACTGGCCGCACTCCAATGCCGAAGAGCGCCCCGATTTCCCAGGAACACGCTCGCCTCGCCGCCGACGCCGCGCGGGAAAAAAACTGGAAACGCTGGGGGCCCTTACCTGACCGAGCGCCAGTGGGGCACGGTGCGCGAGGACTATTCGCCCGACGGCGAGAGTTGGGGCTATTTCACCCACGAACATGCCCGCAGCCGCGCCTACCGCTGGGGCGAGGACGGGCTGCTCGGCATCACGGACCGCGAGTGCCGGCTGTGCTTCGCGCTCGCGCTGTGGAATGGGCGCGACCCGATCCTGAAGGAGCGGCTGTTTGGGCTGACAGGACCCGAGGGCAATCACGGCGAGGATGTGAAGGAGTGTTATTTTTATCTCGATTCGACGCCGACCCACTCGTGGATGCGCGCGCTCTACAAATATCCGCAGGCGGAGTTTCCCTACGAGCGCTTGCGGGCGGAGAACCGGCGGCGCGGGCGCAGCGAGCCGGAATTCGAGCTGCTCGACACGGGCGTGTTCGAGGAGAGCCGCTACTGCGACGTGACCGCCGAGTATGCCAAGGCGGCCCCCGACGATCTGCTGATCCAGATCACAGTGGCGAACCGCGGACCGGAGGCGGCGACGGTGCATCTGCTGCCGACCCTGTGGTTCCGCAACACCTGGTCCTGGGGTTGCCGGCACGAGGGCTGCGAGGTGAAACCGACGATGCGGGGGCTGGCCGACGGGCGCGTGCAGTGCGACCACGCAACGCTTGGGCGGGTTTTCCTCGAGGTGGAAGCCGGCCCCGACGGGAAGCGCGCGCCGCTGCTCTTCACCGAAAACGAAACGAACGTGGCGCGGCTCTTCGGCGGCCAGAACGCCTCGCCCTACGTCAAGGATGCGTTTCACGAATGCGTGGTGCGGGGCCGGCGCGAAGCGGTGAATCCCGCGCCTACCGGCACCAAGTGCGCCGTGCACCATGTGCTGGCCCTCGGGCCGGGCGAGAGCCGCGTTTCGCGTCTGAGGCTTTGCACCGAAGACATGCGGCCAAAGACGGCGTTTGGCGGCGGTTTCGGGCGGGTCGTTGCTGCGCGCCAAAGCGAGGCGGATGAATTCTACGCCGTGCTGCAGGGGCCGGGCTGCCAGACCGAAACGCAGGCGCCGTTCGCCTTGGTGGCGGCCCGGGCGGCCCCGGCGGGAATCGATCTGGCCGAGGCACAGCGCGTCGCCCGCCAGGCCAACGCCGGGCTGCTTTGGTCAAAGCAGTTTTACCACTACATCGTGAAGGACTGGCTGGAGGGCGATCCGGCCCAGCCGCCGCCGCCGGCCAGCCGGCGCTCCGGGCGAAATTGCGACTGGCCGCATCTCTACACCCGCGACGTCGTATCGATGCCGGACAAGTGGGAGTATCCGTGGTTCGCGGCTTGGGATCTGGCGTTCCACATGATCCCGTTTGCGCGGCTCGATCCGCAGTTTGCGAAGGAGCAGCTCAACCTGTTCCTGCGCGAGTGGTATATGCACCCGAGCGGGAAGCTGCCCGCCTACGAGTGGAATTTTT
The DNA here is from genome assembly GCA_903877135.1 of uncultured Opitutia bacterium. Lineage (GTDB taxonomy): Bacteria > Verrucomicrobiota > Verrucomicrobiia > Opitutales > Opitutaceae > CAIRCN01. The sequence continues at coordinate 133,286 of CAIRCN010000034.1, read as the reverse complement.
CCGACGTGAACCCGCCGGTGCATGCGTGGTCGTGCTGGCGTGTTTACAAAATGACCGGGCGGCGGGGCGCGCGCGACCGCACCTGGCTCGCGCGGGTGTTTCAAAAACTGCTGGTTAACTTCACCTGGTGGGTAAACCGCAAGGATCCGGAGGGGCGGCACCTGTTCAGCGGCGGATTTCTCGGGCTCGACAACATTGGCGTCTTCGACCGCTCGAAACCGCTGCCCATGGGCGGAGCGCTGGAGCAGGCGGATGGCACGGCGTGGATGGCGTTTTACTGCGGCACCATGCTCTCGATCGCGCTCGAACTGGCCGAGGGCGACCCGGCTTACGAGGACATTGCCTCAAAATTCTTCGAACACTTCGTGGCCATCGCCGACGCAATGAATCACCTCGGCGGCACGGGACTGTGGCACGAACAGGATGGGTTCTATTATGACCAACTGATGCTCGACGGCCGGTCGTTTCCGCTGCGGCTGCGCTCGATGGTCGGCATCATCCCGCTCTTTGCGGTGGAGTTGATCGAGGAGGAGCGCATGGCGCGTCTGCCGGGTTTCGCGAAGCGCACACGCTGGTTTCTGGAAAACCGAAAGGACCTGGCGGGGCAGATTTCCCATCTGGAACAGAAGGGCGGCTGCGGGCGCTTTCTGCTGGCGATCCCTTCGCGGGAGCGGCTCGAGCGGGTGCTGCGCTACGTTTTTGACGAAGCGGAATTCCTTTCGGGGCACGGGGTGAGGTCGCTGTCGCGCGCCTATTGCGACCGGCCGTTCAAGCTCAGTGCCGGCGCGGAGGAGTGGCGGGTGGACTATGTGCCCGGCGAATCGGACACGGGACTGTTCGGCGGCAATTCGAACTGGCGTGGCCCGGTGTGGATTCCGCTGAATTATCTGCTGATCGAGGCGCTGGAGCGGTATCACCACTTCTACGGCGACAGTTTCACGATGGAGTTTCCCACCGGTAGCGGCCGCCGGCTCACGCTCGACCTGATCGCGCGCGAGATCGAGCGGCGGCTCGTTGGACTGTTTCTGCCGAACGGCGGCGGGCGACGACCGGCGCTGGGCATGGAGCCGCGTTTTGTGAGCGATCCGCACTGGCAGGATCTGCTATGGTTCCACGAATATTTTCACGGCGACACCGGGCAGGGGTTGGGTGCGAGCCACCAGACGGGCTGGACGGCACTCGTGGCGCGCATGGTCGAAAACCAGACGCGATGATTTGCCAGTGGGGGGGGCTTGCATTTTGCACGCCGTTTTCGGTTCCGGACTATCGTTTGGAATAACTTTGGCGCTGCGCGAACTGACATCAAGGAGGTCGGTCCGTGGCGGTCATGAAAACCGCCCTTCGATTCCTTGGTCTCCTAGGCAGAAAATCACTCGTGATCGCAGTGTTCGGTGCCGCTTGCGCAGTCGGCACAGCGCGGGCGTCCGAGCGGTGGGAAACACTGGAGGCCATCCATCGCATCGAGAACCCATTCGATTCGCCGCGCCCGGGGCGCTGCGGCGAACTGGGGCCGTATCAATTCCGTGAGTCGACATGGCGCATGCACACCACGGTGCCGTTTGTCCAGGCGGTGGAACGGCGCTTGGCGGACGAGGTGGCGATCCGCCACTACGAGTGGTTGAAGCGCCGGCTCGAGTGCAACGGGCTGCCCGCGACGCCCTACAACATCGCGCTGGCGTGGAACGCCGGCGTCAATGCCGTGCTGCGCGGCCGGGTGCCGGCGTCGACGCAGGGCTATGCGGAGCGGGCAACGAACATCGCAGCGGAGTTGCGGCGCAACCAAATCGTCTCAGTCCGCTGAAGGGTATGACTAACGGAACATACGGAGACCCAAGGAAGGGGAGCAAAATATCAACCCGCGACCGCGACAGGAGGAGGGAGCGGGGCTAACCGCCATCGAGGCATTGGCGCAGCGCGTGCAGCAGATGCGCTGCATCAAGCGGCTTGCGGAGCAAGGTGACGGGGCCGAAGCTGGCCAACTGCGGGGCAAACTTCTCCAGCTGGTAACCAGTGAAAACGATGATTTTGAGGCCAGGCGCTTTCGCGCGCAATCGATTGGCCAGTTCCAGCCCAGTCATGCCATCCGGCATGGTCATGTCGGTGAGGAGAAGGTCTATTTTCCCGCTTTGTTTTTCCCACACCCGCAGCGCCTCCGGTCCGCTGGCCGCCAGCCGTGTCTGATAGCCGTTGTGAAGCAGGGTCGAGTTCACCGCGGCCCGCACGGCGGGCTCATCCTCGACCACCAATATCGTTTCGCCGCAGCCTCGATCGTGCCGCAGTTCAGTCGTCACGGAAGAGGACACCATGGATGCCTGGCTGGCGGGAAGAAAGACCCGGAAGGTCGTGCCGAACCCAACCTTGCTCTCGACCTCGACCCAGCCCTGGTGCTGCTTGACGATGCCATACACGGTGGCGAGCCCGAGCCCGGTGCCCTTGCCAGATTCCTTGGTGGTGTAGAACGGCTCGAAAATATGCCGCAAGACTTGCTCGTCCATGCCGGTGCCCGTGTCGGTGACACACAACCGCAAGAAACGCCCGGCTCGTGCCTCGGCGTTGGTGGCGGCGACATCTGCCCCAAGTTTGACGACGTCAAGATACAGGTCGAGCTGGCCGCCGTTCGGCATGGCATCGCGGGCGTTGACGCAGAGGTTGACGACCACCTGCTCCATCATGCCAGAATCGGCTTCGATCCGGGGCAGGTCCGTAGGGCTATGCAGGGTAAGTGCGATATGTTCACCCAGTAGGCGGTGCAGCATTTTCACCAAGTCCAATATCACCACGTGCAGGTCGAGCACTTTGGGCTCCATCGCCTGCTGCCGGCTGAACGCGAGCAACTGCCGGGTGAGGTTGGCCCCGCGCTGCACATCTTTTTCCAATTCCTTCAGCATCGACCGGAAATTCTGGCCCGGCGAGGCCTCATCATGGAGCAGGCCGAGGTAGAGCATGACGGAGGCGAGGATGTTGTTGAAATCGTGAGCCACGCCGCTGGCCAGATGCCCGATGGCCTCCATCTTCTGCGCCTGGCGAAACTGTTCCTCTGCCCGCTGCAGGGCGGTTTTCACGGCGTTGCGCTCGGTGATGTCCTCCAGGCAGAGTAGCACATGCTTCCGACCGGCGATTTCCAATCGCGCGGTGTGCAGGACCACATGGCGCACCTGAGGCTGCGGCCCGCGACCCGACATTAGCTGACCTTCCACACCACGGTGGCTCTGCCCGGTGACAAGGGTGTCGTGCATGGCCTGGCCCACGACGCACTCGCGGCACGCCAAGCCGCGGCCACAGTCCTGATCGTTCTGAGCGTGGACACAGCCGATCAGCCGGCCACAATGCCAGCCTTGGTTCTCGGCCTGTCCCGTCTGCCACAATTCGGCGGCGGCCCGGTTCGACCGCACGGCCCGCAGGTTTTCATCTAAAAGGCACAGGCTGACTGGAGCGTTATCGTAAACGGCGGCCAGTTCCTCCTGATTGCTGCGCAATTTTTCTTCAGTGAGCTTGCGTTCGGTGACGTCGCGCAAGGCGGTAAGGCGCAGGCGCCGATCGCCGAGGCGGAGCATGCGGGCACGGGCTTCGGCCGTGAACAAAGTCCCGTCCTTGCGCCGCAAATCGTGCTCGTAAATCGATTCCTGCTCCGCCGCGACAGCGGCGGTCACTTTATCCCTGGAATTGGGCGCGACGAACTCAGAGACTTTGTGACCGATCACCTCTGCGCGGTCTGCGCCCAACATCGCGAGCGCTTGGTCATTGGCCTCCACGATGGAGCCTTGCTCGCTGATCACGATGCCCTCAAACGCAGCGTCGGCGAGCGTCCGGAATCGCCGCTCGGCTTGCTTGCGCGCCGTGATGTCCTGGAAAGAAACCAGGACTTTCGCTAACTTCTTTTCGTGGCCAGGCACGACAACCAAGCTCATTGCCATAATTTTTTCTTCGCCGCTCGGCATACGGGTCGGCGTTTCACTGGAAAATTCAGTGCTGCCGCCGGCGAGCTCGATCAACTCCTCCTTGAAAACCTGCCATGCTTCAGAGGAAAAGTGCGCTGTCAGATTCGAGGTCAATTCCGTCTTGGAGGCGGCGCCGAGGAGTTTGACGCTGGTCTGGTTGACTTCCCGCACTCGAATGAGAGTTGCGCACCGGGCCACGTCCCCTGGGTGGGCGTCGAAGTGCGTCCGAAAATCACTGACCCCGGCGGCTCGGAGCTCGTCGAAGAAGACCTGCACCGCAGAAAAATCCTCGTCCCAAATCCCAATCGGCGAATTATCGAACAGCGACTGCAGCCGCGCCTCGTTGCCCCGCATTGCCTCCTCCGCCCGCTTGCGCTCGGTGATGTCGCGCATAAAAATCACGAGTCTGCCGGGCTCGGTCAGCAGATTGACCGACGCTTCAATATCGATGATCTTGCCATCTTTGCGGATATGCTTGGTTTCGAAGCGATCGGAACCCGTCTCCAAGATCCGCTGGATGCGTTGTCTGATGAATTCCTGGGTTTCTATCGCTTCAATGCCACTGATGCCAATCTGCCGCAGTTCCTCACGGCTGTAGCCGATCATGGCGCAATAGACATCATTCACCTCCAAAATCCGCCCTTCCAGGTCGACCAGATAATATCCGTCGATCGTCGTGCGCAGGATGGTCGATATTTCCACCTCCGCCTGCCTCCGCTCGGTGATGTTGACGGCCGCGGTGAGCAGGCAGGGCCGGCCCCCGACCGTCACTTGCTCGCCGTTGACCAGGCCGCGCAGCACCCGGCCGTCCTTGCCTCGAAAATCCATCTCCAGATCGGTAATCCGCCCGTGTTTCTCAATCTCCTGAACATATCGCCGACGGTCCTCGGGCTTGATCAATCCGAGTTCAACACTGGTGCGCCCGACGACTTCCTCACGCGTGAAACCGGAATCGCGCAGCCCCTGCTCGTTCATCTCCACATAGGTCGCGTCGGTCAGGTCGGTGATGGCGATCCACACCGGCGCATCGTGAAAAACCTTCGAGTATTTATCCTCGCTCTCGCGCAACGCTGATTCCGCCGAGCGGCGAGCGGCGATCTCGGTTTTCAAGGGCCGAAACAACACAAAGTAGAGCAGGGGAAATACCAGCGTCAGCAGCAGCCCGGCATCAAGCAGCTGTTCGCCCCAGACCGGCAGCGGCGGCAGCAATTGGAGCACCATCATGATCAGCACTTCGGCGATGACAATGGCGCTGACCAGCAGCGTCAGCAGCAGCCGGGTGGATTCGGTGTAGGAGCGATAGGGTTTTTTCACGGACGCGGCGCGGGGGTTCCGTCTGACTCAGGGTGAGGCCGAAGTGGCGCCCGGTGGCGTCTCTGACCCGGCAAATTCGGGAAAATACTTCTTCAGGCAGTCGGGGCACATGCCGTGGGTGAAACGCGTGCCGGTGTGCTCCTCGATGTAAGTTTCCACCTGGTTCCAATAGCCCTTGTCGTCGCGGATCTGTTTGCAGCCGGCGCAAATCGGCAGCAGGCCGGCCAGCTTTTTCACGTTGGCCAGCGCGTGCTGCAGCGAGGTGATGAGATGTTCGCGGGCGGCCTCAGCCTCCTTGCGCTCGGTGATGTCACGCACCACGCCGTCGTAGCTGACGATACCGCCGACCGGATCGCGGTGCAAAATCGGCGTGTCAATGACCCAGCGGGTGACGCCATCCTTGCGCACGATGCGGTGTTCCATGGGCGGCACCTGCACTCCGGCTAGGATGCGCTGGGTCTGGATGGTGACACGGGCGCGGTCCTCCGGCACGATCATGTTAAACCAGAGATACGGATCGAGGGCGAACTCCTCTGCCAGGTAGCCCGTCACGGCGACACAGGCCGCCGCATGGGTGGTGGAGACCGCGCGGCCCTCCGCGACCCGCACCGAGTAGAGATAATCCGTCAGGCCTTCGGTGATGCGGCGGTAGCGTTCCTCGCTCTCGCGCAGCGCCTGCTGCATCTGCCGCCTTTCCAAGTCCAGATTCCAGTCGCGCAGGGCGCGTTCAATCGTGTGCGGCAGCTCGGAAAACGCCTCGGGTGATTTCACCACGTAGTCCACCGCGCCCGATTTGATCGCCTGCACCGCGAGCAGTTCGTCGCCGTGGGCGGTCATCGTCACGACCGGGAAAACGCCCGCCGCCAGCGACATCAGTTCCCGGCCGGCCCCGTCAGGCAGATTGTGATCCACCAGCGCCAGTAGCGGAGTCTGTCGGGCGATCTCGGCCCGGGCCTCCGCCAGGGTGCAGACCACGACCGCGGTGTAATCCGCGTCGGCCAGCGCCCGCACGATCAACTCGGCGTGGCCAGATTCATCTTCGACGACGAGTATGTTTTTCATGGGTGCCGGGCCGGGGTTTTGTGTTTCCGTGGGCCTGTGGCGTTCACCACGGGCGCCGGTTCCACGCCAGCCAGTAGTAACCGAGGTCGCGCAACAGGTGCGTGAAATCGCCAAACCCCACCGGCTTGGTCAGATAGCTGTTGGCGTGGTATTCGTAGGCCTGAGCCAGATCGCGCTCCGCGTCGGAAGTAGTGAGGATGACGACGGGAATTTTCCGCAACTCGGGATTGCTTTTGATTTCCCTGAGCACTTCCAGCCCGTCGATGCGCGGCAGCCGCAGGTCAAGCAGCACGAGGTGCGGCCGCGGAAACTGCGCCGGGTCGGCAAATTTTCCACGGCCATGCATGTAGTCGAGCGCCGCCTCGCCGTCCTCGACATGCAGAAGGTGGTTGGCGACCTGGCAGTCCTCGAAGTTGCGCTTGATGAGTTCGGCGTGGTCGAGGTTGTCCTCGACGAGGAGGATATTGAGCGGTTCTCCAGTGATCATGTTGGGAAGGGCTGAGTGGCGGGTTTGGTTCGGGGCAGGGTGAAACAGAAAGTGCTGCCGTGGCCAAGCCCTTCCGAATCGACCCAGATGCGGCCGCCATGGAACTCGATGATGCGGTGGACCAGAGCCAGCCCGATGCCGGTGCCTTCGGTCTTGCCGTCGAGCTTGTTGAAGAGGCCGAACACCGTCTCGTGGTAGCGCGGGTCGATGCCCACGCCGTTGTCGCGCACGAAAAACACCGGAGAAGTAGCAGGCCCGCGCTGGCCGATTTCGATGCGGACCGGTTGGTTGCCGGGGAACTTCAGGGCGTTTTCAATGAGATTCTGCCACACCTCGGCCAGCCGGCTGCGGTCCGCCCACACGACGGGTAGCCCGGGCTGGAGCACGACTTGGGCGTGGCGCTGTGAGATCGGCCCGGCGAGCTGGCGCAAGACTTCGGGCAACAGGAGGTCGAGCGCCACTTCCGAGGGCGGGTGCACGACGCGACCGATGCGCGAGAGTTCGAGCAGATCGGTGAGCAGGTTGCTCATCTTGTCGGCCGCCTCGGCCACGCGGCGCAGATCGCCTTCGAGCCGCTGGTGCTTCCCTGCCTGCACATCGTGGAGCAACGCGCCGGCAAAACCCTTGATCGTTATGAGCGGGCTCTTCAGGTCGTGCGAGACGGTGTAGGTGAACCGCTCCAGCTCGGCGTTCTTTTCCCTGAGCTCAACCTCCTGTTTCTTGCGCTCGGTTATATCTGTGACGATTCCGACAAGGCCAATCATCTTGCCGCTAGGATCCTTGATGGCATCTGCGCGTTCGAAAGCATCGAAAACCCGTCCGCTCTTCGTAACCAACTTGAGTTCTCCCCACCAAGTTCTGCCAGCGAGGATAGTTTCGAAGAGCTCTTTTCCCACCGCCTGGTCACAGACAGTGATGACTCCTCCGCCCGCCGCCTGCAACTCTGCGGCCGTCGCGTAGCCAAACAATTCGGTGTAAGCTTGGTTCTGGTAAAAATGCCGGCCCTGCAGGTCGGAAATGCCAATCGCGTTGCTCGACGATTCGACCGCCGCCATGACGTGGAGCAATTTTTCCTCCACCAGCTTGCGCTCGGTGATGTCCTGGATTGTGCCGATCATCCGCACGGGCCGGTGCTCGGGGTCGTATTCCAGTTCACCCAAGCCATGCACCCAGCGGGTGGCGCCATCCCGCGGGCGGACAATCCGATATTCCCGATCGAAGCGGCCGCGTTTCTGGACCACCTCAACGGCGAAATATTCGTTCATCGCCTGCCGCTCGTCCGGATGCACCAAAGTCGTCCATAGCTCGACCGAATGAGTCACAGCGGCGTCGATGCCAAAAAGTTCGTCGAGCACGCCCGAACTCCGCCAGATCCCCGCAGCCAGATCCAAAATGTAGCTGCCGATGCCGGCGGCCTTTTGCGACTCGATGAGGAAGCGTTCACTTTCCCGCAACGCTTCCGCCACTCCCAAGCGCTCTCGGTAATGATGGGCACGCTGCTGGCGCCAGACGTAGCCGATGCCAGTCCCAGCGGCGAAAATCGTGAGGCTGATCAGCCCGACAACCTGCCAGAGACGCTCCCGCATCGGAGCGTATATTTCATCAGTGTTCATGCGGGTCACCATAAACCACGGTGAACGCGGCACGGCACGCAACGCCGCAACCACTGGCGCACCGCGGTAGTCAGTTCCTGTCACGATTCCCGGTTGGCCCAGCACCGCTTTCACAGAGGGCAGTTCCGTTTGCGTGAGCGGGAATCTTAGGTTCAGTGCTGTGCCTTTCTGGAACCGGAGTTCGTTCAGAAACAACACGTCATTCCCCTCGCGCCGCACGAGCAGCGTTTCCGCCGTCTGGCTGGGCGTGGGCCAGCGGCTGATGAAAGGATAAAGATAGGCGAAGGGGTCGATGCGCAGCACGAGCACGCCGAGCAGGCGGTTGGCGTCCAACTCGTCGGAAATCGGAGCGATGACTGCCAGATGGACCCGTTGGCTCCTGTCGCTCCGGTAGAAATCGCGAAACGACACCTCCTTCGCCCGCAACCTCGCCAATGCATCATGCACGACTTCGGCGCTCGCCGGCTCCAGTTCGCTTGGCGCAGAAAGGAGGGTGAAGCCCTTGGCATCGAGCAAGCGCACGGCGTCATATTGGCCAAAAGTCTGAATCTTGCTGATCCAGGCCTGGATCTCGCGCTTTGCCATTGGGTCTTCTGGCGTGCCAAGGAAGCGACGCACCAGAGCGGAAAAGGCGGGATTGTTGGTGAAAATCTGTCCGTCGCTCAACCGTTCCCTCCGCCACTGGTTCAGTTCATTCACCTTCAATTCGGCAATTGCAGAAAGTTGATTCCCAACCTCGGCGCGGTAATGCTCCTCATAACTCCGGTAGTAGATAAAACCGGCGGCGATGAAGCCGGCCACCATGGCGGCAAACACCGCGGCAAAGGCCAGCCTGGCGCGAGTATTGTTTCGGGTTTCGTTCATGGAAATCGGCGGTGCCGCTGCTGTGGACATAGCCCAAGCGTCTCGATGGCGTGGAGCACGGGATGGGATTCAGGGGACATGGACTGCGTATCGTTTCGGGGTACGAGCGAAACGCGAGTGGCGAGGCATAGCAAAAACCTGCCTTCGCTGCAATGCCAATACTAAGCCGAACCATGCATCCTGGGTGGTGAAACCGGCCCCGTGTAAATGCGCTTGGTTGTTGGGCGCGAACTTGTCAGCGTCGGAGGCGGGCATGATCCGAAAAACCTTTCACTTCATCTGGCGCGCCCCGCTGTCGCCGTTGATTTGCTTCGGGCTTGCGTGGGCGCTGGCACAAGTTCCTTTCGTGCAGTTGTTCGAGAGCCGCACGCTCGACTGGCGCACGAAATTCCGGACTCATTTTCAGCCGCCGCCTGATCCGCGAATCAGTTTGGTGCTGTTTGAGGATAACACCGATGCATCAATCCCTTGGCCACCGGACCGGTCGGTGCACGGAGATCTGATCGAGTTCATGTCGTTTGTGCATCCGGCGGTCGTGGCGTTTGACGTTATTTTGGACGCGAGCCGGGAAGGGGAGGGCGATGGGAAGATGGGCCACGCCGCACTGCTGGCCGAGCGCGCAGGGATAAAGATCATCTCGGCCAGCGTCACCAGTCCCGATCCGGTTGAGGTTGTGGCCGGGCACGACGGTCCGACGAAACCGCTGGTGCATGTGGTGGGAGACAGTGGCAAACTGCTCAGCGACGCCCATGCGCTGCTGCCATTTCCGGCCCTGCGGGCGGTGAGTTGGTATGGTTTTGCGGACACGCCGCCAGGGCGCGATGGCATCCGGCGGGAAGTGCCGCTGGTGGTGCGGGTGGGGAAGACGGTTTACCCGTCCTTGAGCCTGCAGACGCTGATGGCTTACTTTGGCGTGGCGGCAGACACTGTGCGGGTGCAACTGGGAGAAGCGGTTTACCTGCCGACGAAGGAGCATGGGGTGCTCAAACTGCCGATATCAGAGGACGGGCGTTTCTTCATCAATTATCGCTACGATGAGGATGAAAGCGGCCCTGATTTCCCAACCTACAGCTATCTCAATGTCCTCGTTAAGTTCAGTGATCGGTTTGTGGATAAGAAGAAATTCGCACCCGAGCCACCGCGCCTGAGAGGAGGAATCGTGTTTGTCGGGCAGACGGTGACCGGGAAGGCCGATGCCGGGCCCACCCAATTGCAGGCCTATTCGTCGCTGGTGCTCGTCCATGCAAACATTGTGAACAATGTCCTGGCCGGCGATTACGCGAAACGGGCTCCTGACTGGGCGATCTTCCTGGCGGCATTGTTTGTTGGATATGCCGGATTGGCCATGGGCCTGCGCCGCAACGTGTCGGTGATGGCGACATTCAGTGTGCTCGGACTCGGGCTTTACGTGGCCGCAACGTATGCCTCATGGATTCAGTTTAGCCTCTGGCTGCCGTTCACATGGCCGATTTTTGGTTTCACTGTGCTACAATTTGTGATCATCGGACGGCGGGTTGTGCAGGAACAGCGGGCGAAACAGCAGGTGAAGCAGATGTTCGGCAATTACCTCTCGCCCCAACTCGTCACCCGCATGATCGACTCTGGCGAGCTGCCACAACTGGGTGGTCACGAGGAGGAAATCACGGCCTATTTCAGCGATATCCAGAGTTTCTCCAAATTTTCTGAAATGTTGCCGCCGGACCGGCTGGTCGAGCTGATGAACGAATACCTGACGGCGTGCACCGACATTGTGCAGGAGGAAAGTGGCACGCTCGACAAATACATCGGCGATGCGGTGGTCGTGATGTTTGGCGCCCCCATCTTGCTGCCCGATCACGCCTACCGGGCCTGCTTGGCGTCGCAGCGGGTGCAGGAAAAGCTGCGCGAACTGCGGGTGAAGTGGCAAGGCGAAGGCCAGAAGTGGCCCCAGATCGTCTGGAATATGCAGACGCGGGTGGGATTGAACAGCGGTCGTTGCATCATTGGCAACATGGGCAGCCGCAGTCGGTTCAATTACACCATGATGGGGGACAATGTGAATCTGGCGGCGCGCATGGAATCGGGCGCGAAGAGCTGGGGCGTTTACACAATGTGCACCGAGGCGACAAAGCTCGCGTGCGAGCAGCACGGAGGCGACCGGATCGTTTTTCGCGCGCTGGGCCGCGTGGTGGTGATGGGACGATCAGAAGCAGTGCCGATTTATGAAGTGGTGAGCCTGCGAGAGTCTCTGAATGCCACGACGATGGAATGTATCGGTCTCTTCGAGGAGGGTCTTGCCTGCTACTATGCGCGTGACTGGGAACGGGCACTCGTAAAATTCGGGGAAAGCGTCAGGGTCGAACCCAACATACCGGGCAAGACTCCTGGCGTGAAAGACAACCCGTCGCTGAGATATTTGGGCATCGTCGAGGACTACAAAGCTGAGCCTCCTGAGGAAAACTGGGATGGCGTTTATGTGATGAAGGAAAAGTAACGCGCCCAAGGGCACGGGTCAGGTAGATTTGCCAAGGAGATGGAAATTAGGGTTGCAAAAATTTCCCCACAAAGGATATTGCAATCCAGTTTCCCTAAGAAACACGACTTGCTTGCTCACTCAATCGTCCCGCATATTCCTGAACACCATGAGGCCCATTAAAAATCTATTTTCTCTGTTAACTGTCAGCGCGATTGCAGGCCTGTTTGCCGCGAGCGCGTTCGGCCATGAGGGCAAACTCGTGAAGCTGACTGGCACCGTCGAGGTACAGTTGCCCGGGCAGCCGGCTGCTCCCGCCACCTTGGGTATGATGATCCCGGAAGGAACGGTCATCAAGACCGGGACTGACGGCGAGGCGTTCTTGGAGGCGTTCGATGGTGGTGTTGCGACAGTCACCAATAACAGCACGGTAAACGTCGAAAAACTAAACGTCGTCACGCAGGGCGGCAAAGTGATTTCGCAGGAGGCCATGTTGGACCTCAAACGGGGCAACATCGTCTCGACGCTTGATCCGACGAAGAAGAATATAAACCATTATGGTGTTAGAACGCCCAAAGGCGTGGCTGCGGCGCGCGGCACAGTTTTGTCGGTGGTAGTTGACGGCTTGGGTGGAAGCTCGGTTTCCGTTTTAACCGGCACGGTCGTGGTCACCAGCACCCTTGGCACTTTCACGCTCCCAGTAGGTGGTGGCGTGCCGCTTTTCTTGGCTTTCGGTTCTCCAGCGGGAACTCTGCCAACTCCCCTTTCAGTGGCAGTAGCGGCCAATCCTGCCTTGGCAGCAGAAGTGGTAGCTGCAGTGAGAGTAGTAGCGACCAATGTTGCCGCCTCTAGCAGTGCGGTGGGTGGCAGTTCCACTGGAGGCACGACAGCACAAAATACAGCTGCTACTGACACGGCGACATCCATAATGACCGCTGTTGTCAAAGCCGCGGCTACTGCAGTTCCAACGGAAGTTAAAGCCATCACGCAGACCGCTGTGGCGGCAGTCTCGTCCAGTGGTTCGGCGACGAGCAACAGCTCGGCCGCGGTCGCGGCCATCACCGAGGCGGCGGTTACAGCGGCTCCGAAACAGGCCGCGGTTATCGCAGAGGCCGCGTCCACGGCGGTGGTTCAGACCAAGGTTGCCGAGGCAGTGGCTGCGGCCAAGACGAGTGGCGTCACTGACGCCGCCGCACTGGCGCAGGTCGCCCAGACAGCGACGAACACTGCGCAGGCCACGGTTCAGGTGGTGGCACAGACCACGGTTAATACGGTGGCAACTGTGGTGGCACAGGCGACTCAGACTGCAAATTCTCCCACCGCTACGCCCGACCAAAAAGCCGCCGCAAATCAGACTCTTGCAACGGTCTCGACCGACCCCACAGCCGTTACGAACGCGGCCGCCAGCGGTGCCAATACCGGCGCCAGCAATGCTGCAACCCAGCAGCAGGTCGCTACTCCTGTGACTAGCCCTTCTCCGACTGTGACCACACCTCCTCCGACAACTACCACCCCCAGCACAGCGGTCAACACGCCGCTAGACTCGACGACGATAAGTCCGCATTGATCAGATGAATTTTTGAAAAGAAAAAGCGCGCCGTTACTGGCGCGCTTTTTTCTGCCTGCTGTTGAGCAATGCAGCCGGTCAGCTTTCCTCAAGAAAGGAGGACTGCTTGGGCGCCTTGGCGGCCCGGAGCGTGGCTTCCTCCTCCGGGGTGGCGTTGAGATGCCGGGGCGGCCTGGCAGCCCGGGCCTGCACGGCGGCCTCGCGGTCGGCCACAATGCGGTCGCAAATCTGGTGGAGGTGCAGCCGCAGCCACTGCGCAGTGCTGCTGCCATCGGTGTAGTCAGCCGGCCCATAGTGATCGATGCGGCCCGACTGCCGCAGGCGGTCGATCTGGGCGAATTCCTCGGGTTTCGCGGGGTTGTAAACGGCGTAGGCCTTGCCGCCGTTGCCCTTGACGACGGAAAAACTCGGTACATCGCTCGGACCGTCGGCGATGTAAATCATGTTTTGGAAGGGAATGCGGCGGTCTTCGGCGGCCATCTTTGAATTCACGTCGATGGCGGGGTTTTTATTCGTGCCCTTGTTGATTTCGAAAAGCGCCCGAGTCTTGGTCGTGTTGTCGATCATCATGCCGATCTGCGCGATTTCGGCAGCGGCGTCGATCGCCAGTTCGTTCTGTTGCAGGAACCCGGGCTGCAGGGGATTCTCGATGAATTCGCAGGCCCAAACTCCATCAAGCTGGCTGGCGATGGCGCTGCCGCGGATCATCGGCGCGATGCCGGTGCTCACGACGTAGTGCTCAAGGGAGATTTCGTGTTTCTGGTATTCAGGTCGTTCCTGCACAGTCGACTTCAGTTTTTTGAAAAATTCCGGCAGGCCGGCATAGAATTTGATGTCCGCGCCGCACTCGAAGAGGATTTTGTTGTTCAGCCCCTTGAGCGGTCCGCTGAGGACATAGGTGAGCAGGTGGTTGAGGTAGGCGATCTCGGGGGACAGGTGATAGCCGCGCCTGTGGTAGCATTCGGCGAGCTTGTTGGTCTCGTTCCAAAAAGTGGGTTCGTCTACTCCATAGCGGCGGAAAAGCGGCGACTGCATGTATTCCGGGATTAAGGTCTTGTCGAAATCCCAGATGCAGGCGATGGTATTGGGTGTGAAAAGCGTCGTGGCCATTTCTGATCTTCATCGCTAGGCGGGTTTGCCCGGCATATGGATTGCCGTGAGCCAAGCCGCTTTGCGGGGCTCGCGCAATTGGTAAAATCACGCCTGCCCCCTTTCGTTCCATGGAAGAACTACCCTCAATCGCCCCCTTTCAGCGCCGCCTCGAAGAGCTCGATGCGCAGATGGCGGCGCCTGCATTTTATACCAACCCGCGTCGCGCGGCCGAGGTTTCGCGTGAGCAGCAGAAACTCCAGCAGCTGGTGGCCGACTACCATGAGCACGCCCGCTTGGAGCGCGAAGTGGCAGAGGCGATCGCCTTCGGCAAGGATCCCGCGGCCGAGGCCGACTTTCGCGCCCTGGCTGCCTCCGAGTTGCCGGAACTCGAGCGGCGCTGTGCGGTGCTGAAACAGGCCGTCTTGCTCGCGATGATTCCGCCCGATCCGACGGATTCGCGCAACACGGTGATGGAAATCCGCGCGGGCACGGGCGGCGACGAGGCGACGCTGTTCGCCGCGGAGTTATTCCGGCTTTATTCGCGCTATGCCGACAACCGTGGCTGGCGAATCCAGCCGATGAGCAGCAGTTCGTCCGAGCGCGGCGGCTTCAAGGAGGTCATTTTCCTCATCACGGGCATCGACGTTTACCGCCAGCTCAAGTTCGAGAGCGGCGTCCACCGCGTGCAACGCGTGCCCGTCACGGAGGCGAACGGCCGCATCCACACCTCGACGGTGACGGTCGCCGTCCTGCCCGAGGCCGAGGAAGTCGATGTACAGATCGATCCGCAGGAACTCGAGATCACCGTCACGCGGGCGAGCGGACCGGGCGGGCAGGGCGTCAACACGACGGATTCCGCGGTGCAGATCCTGCACAAGCCGACGGGTCTCATCGTGACCTGCGCCGACGAACGTTCGCAGATCAAGAACAAGGCGAAGGCGATGACCGTGCTGCGTTCGCGACTGCTGCAGCGCGGCGAGGACGAGGAGCGGGCGAAATACGCCGCGACCCGCCGCAGCCAGATCGGCTCGGGCGACCGCAGCGAGCGCATCCGCACCTACAATTTTCCTCAGAACCGCCTGACCGATCACCGCATTGGTCTCACGCTCTACAATCTCCCACAGGTCATGGAGGGTGGGATCGAGCAGATCGTGGAGGCGCTGCAGAAAGCGGACTACGAACAGAAGCTCAGCGCACTGACCGGACAGGTCTACCTGCCGCCACGGTTAAGAACCGAGAGCGAAGACTGACATGATCACGGTCCTCGAAGTGATCAAGAAGACCACCGATTTCCTGAACGTGAAGGGCGTGGAAAGCCCGCGGCTCAATGCGGAACTGATCGTCGGTCACGCGCTCGGTTTGAAGCGCATGCAGCTCTATCTCCAATTCGAGCGGCCGCTCAGCGAGGGCGAACTCGAAAAAATCCGCCCGCTCGTGCGTCGGCGCGGACAGCGCGAGCCGGTGCAATACATCCTTGGCGAAACCGAATTCGCCGGCCTCAGGATTAAGGTTGACCGGCGCGCGCTGATTCCCCGTCCCGAAACGGAGCTGCTCGTCGAACTCGTCTGCGCCCGGCTTCCAAATCCGCCGACACGGATTCTCGATCTGGGCACCGGCACTGGCGCCATCGCCCTCGCGCTGGCGAAGCACTATCCCGAGGCCAGCGTCACCGCACTCGACGTCAGCGCCGATGCGCTGGCGCTCGCGAAAGAGAATGAAAAATTCTGCGCGCTCGACGGACGCGTGAGTTGGCTGGAGTCGTCATGGTTCCAGGCTTTGCCGCCGGAGTCGCAATTCGACCTGGTCATCGCGAATCCACCGTATCTCTCCACGGAGGAAACGGCACAGGCGCATCCCGAAATTCGCGAGCATGAACCCGCGACAGCGTTGACCGGGTCTGCGCCTGATGGACTGGGCGACCTGTGCCACATCCTATCCTCGGCGGACCGGCACCTTGCTTCCGGTGGTTTACTGGCGCTGGAGACGGGGATAGCGCAGCATGCCGCCTTGATCCGGCAGGCGACGGAATGCGGTTTCGCGCATGTCGAATCGGTGCGCGACCTGACGGGGCGCGATCGGTTTCTCTTTGCCAGCCGCGGGTAAAGGCTAACCCTTGCTGTCGGTCAGTAAGGTGAGCGGGGCATGGTCGCTTGCCCAATACTGCCGGTTTTCCCCGAGCCTCACCGCATCGGTGACCACCCGCAAAGTCTCACGCAGGTGCACGTCCACCTTTCCATAGGTGTCACCTTCGTCCGTGCTGAGTTCACTGTCATCCTCGCCGGAGTCGCTGTCGACGGCATCCGCTTTGTGCGGTGCCTTGATCTTGGGAGGCGGAGGCGGGCCGAGGCGGAATTCACGGTAGGGGAAATCGCTTTTTGCCAACCGGTCTTTTTCCGCCTTCATTTCCTTGCGAAACACCTCGTCGGCGTCCTTTTGCTTTTGTCGTTCCGCCAGACTGAGGGCGATCAGTTTCTGGTTCTGCCGCATTTTGAACCAATCAACGTTTTTCCTGAGGTAGAGAAACTCGTCGAGTGAATTCTGGCGGGTAGCACTGGCCGCCCGCAGTGGTTTCAGAATCTTCTCCTCCAGCGGCTGACCGAAGAAGGTCCGGCTGCTGGGAATTTCATCCCAAACGAGCGCGTGCGGCAGGTCGGATTCGCCAATCGGCAGAAAATCGTCGATCGATGGCAGCACGATGTCCGGCACGACGCCTTTGAGTTGAGTGGACGAACCGTTGGGCAGGTAATATTTCTGCACCGTGAGTTTGGTGGCACCTGTCTTGGTCGTCGAACGCGCGAGCATGGGGGCCACATTCTTCATCTCCACGATCGTTTGCACGGTGCCTTTGCCGTGGGTGGAACTGTCGCCAATCACGATGGCGCGGCCGTAATTTTGCAACGCCCCGGTGACGATTTCTGAGGCGGAGGCGCTGAAGCGGTCTACAAGGACCGCCAGCGGGCCACTATAAGCCACCCCGTCGTTTTGGTCGCTGTCGACCTGAATGTCCCCCGAGTAGTTCTTCACCTGCACGACGGGTCCGTTTTTGATGAAGAGGCCGGTCAGGTCGATCGCCTCGGAGAGATAGCCGCCACCGTTGTGCCGCAGGTCGAGCACCAGTCCCTTGATGCCGGCTGTCTTCAGCTGGCTGATCAGTCGGGCCACATCCTTCGTGGCGCTGGTTTTTTCGGCATCTGGTTCGTCGCTGTCGGAGGGGCCGTAGAACGCCGGCAGGCTGATCACACCCAGCGGGATAGTGCCGCCATCGGGGCCCGGCGCTTGGAACACAGCCGCGTGGGCGCGGGCAGAATTCAGCTTCACGACATCACGCGTGATGGTGATCTGTTTGTGCGCGGAGGGGTCGGTGGCATCGGCGGGTTGGATCAGGAGCCGGACTTGCGTCCCTTTCGCGCCACGAATCATCTCGACGATCTTCCGCAGTTTCATGCCGATGATCTCGACGGGCTCCGCCCCGGCTTGGGCGACCGAGATGATCTTGTCGCCCGGATGAATTTGCTTGCCGAGGTCCACCGGGCCGCCGGGGACGATCTCTTTTACGACACAGTTGTCATCCTCGGTGCCGAGCAGCGCGCCGATGCCGACAAGCTGAAGTTTCATCTGGATGCCGAAATCCTCAAAGGTGGCCGCGGAAAAGTAGGTCGAATGCGGGTCGTAGAGCCGGGCCACATTGGAGAGGAATATTTCGGCGAGATCGCTGCCGTCGATGTCCTCTAGGTTTTTCAGCATGCGCTCGTAACGCTTGCGCACAACCTCCTTGGCCTGCTCGATGGTTTTTTTGTTCATCAGCTCCGAAATTAGCTCCAGCTTGAGACGCTGCTTCCAAAGCGTGTCGGAGGCCGCGGGATTGGCGGGCCATTCGGATTTTGTGCGGTCAACCCGGTAGGTTTCAGTCGTAGTAAAATCAAAATTCTGCTTTAGCTCGTTAAGAATCCAGCTGATGCGCGCGTGCGCCCGCGACTCATAAGTGGAGAAGATTTCGTAGGCGGCGTTGATATTCCCCAACTCGCGGATGTTCCAGTAGATGTTCTTGCTGTAGTGCTCGGTGAAAGCGATCTTGTCGCTGTTCAGAAAAAACAGCCTCTGGCCGTCCAGGTCGCTCATGTAGGCTGGGACGATTTGAATGTAATCCGAAGCGCTGACGGCATCGCGGTTATAGTGCGCCTCCTCCAAGAGCCGGATCAAATACTGGGCTTCAGTGGCCAGGGCGGGGGAGGTTTCAAACTTGCGGTCGGTGCGGGCCCAAACCGAAGTGGCGGCAAAAGCCAGCAACAGCACTACGAGGGTCAGGGACCGCTGGAGAGAAAAACGGGTCGTCATAGATGGAGGGAAGCTGAGAGGCGCAATTATGCCAAATGTTTCATGCGGAAAGGTTGATTCCGCGGTGAAAGAAACAGGGGTCGGACAGAGCCCGCGGCGGCAAATCGCCCGGTTTGCGAGTGAGATTGCGAAGCGGCGGCACTGCTTAACGGCGGCTGAGCAGATCCTTGGCCTCGTCGAGCCGGCGTTTCTCCTCGGCGGTAAGGGCGCCGAAACCTTGGCTGTTGATCTTGTCGAGAATCCGGTCCACTTCGGCGCGCAGGTCGTCGCGCGAGGAAACATTCACCTTTTGCACATTGGGCTCAGAGGCTTTACCTTTCTTGCCGAACCAGCGGGGCAATTGAATATCGGCCTTCGCCGGGGTGCGCTGCCAGTTCACGTTGTGGAGAAAGCGGAAGTATAACCAAGCCGCCGCCATCCCGCCGAGATGCGCTGAATGCGCAATCGACGCGCCAAACGGCGAAACCGCCCCCATGACTTCGTAGAAGAGAAAGCCCATCAGCTCGATCACGGCCAAAGCAAAGGCCGCGTATTTTGGCTTCAGGGTGACCGGCAGAAAGAAAAACAGCAGAAAAGTGATAGGCTGGTCTGGGTGGAAACAGGCAAAAAGCACAAACAAGCCCGCGACCCCCGCCGAGGCGCCAACCACCATGCCCCCGCTCCCCTGCCAGTGAGTCGCAATCCACAGCATCCCACCGGCGATGATGGCCCCGGCATAGACCCAGAAAAGGCGCTTTGACCCGAGCAGGGGTTCGAGGACGCGGCCCAAAAAATAGAGTCCCAGCAGGTTGGCCACAATGTGGAGCAAATTTGAGGTATCATGGAGCGCGCCATAGGTCAGAAGGGTCCAGACCTTCCCCGTTTTCAGGTTGGGAACGGAGAGCGCAAACAGGCTCTCCAGTATGCCACCTGCCCCAAACCACCTCAGGAAAACAAATTGGATAACGTAACAGGCCACAGTGACGGAGAGCAACCAGGCGACGACGCTGGTCTTCTGCGGCTGATAATTGTCGCGCATGTATGGGCGGTCTGAAAGCATTACGTTGAATATGTGAACAGGCCGGAACGAACACAAGCCGGCACCCTAAAAATTAGAAGACTGGGGCGCGCCAGCATCATTTTGTCGCAGCACGAGCGCTGACCGCTTGACAGTGTAAACAATTACTCTTTGTTCGCCGAAATTATGGCGAACAAAGCTGACAAGTGGCCTCAGAATGCGAGTGGCAAGTTTTACGTCGATCAGCAGTGCATCGATTGTGATTTATGCCGCGAAACGGCGCCGGGATCTTTTACCCGGCACGACGAAGGTGGCTATTCCTTCGTCAACAAGCAGCCTGCGACTGACGAAGAGATTGCGCAATGCATGGAGGCTTTGGAGGGCTGCCCGGTCGAAGCGATAGGTCAGGACGGCGAATAAGTCAGCGGCCTCCTCTCATCACCGCAACCCGGCCCCATCGGCGGCCGGGTTTTTTAGGGTTCGCGTTAATGTAATGTAAATATAATAATATCTGTAGCTAACAGCGGCATTTTTGCCGCCAAGCGCGTTTACATTTTCCATGATAAATTTGCGATGGGGTCTGCTCGGTTTCTGGATTTTGGCGTCAATATCGCGCGCGGAGCCGCAATCGGCTTCAGTCAGCTTGCCAGAACTCACGGTGTATTTGCCGCGGGTGGCCAATCAGTCTCCGGCTGACACTTTTGCGATGCCGGTCTCGCCATTGCGGTTTGAGCCGCTGGTCGATTTGCAGGCACGCAATCTGTCCGAAGCCCAGGCCGATGTCACGCTGCGGGGCGGGATTTTCGAGAACACGGGTTTTAGGCTCGGGGCGGTTTCTATGGTCGATCCGCAGACCGGACATTACCTGGCAGAAATTCCGGTGGCGCCGGTTATGCTGGGGGCGCCGGAGATTATCACGGGGACCGGTCATGCCCTGAACGCCATGAACTCTACCGTTGGCGGCGTGGCCTATGACTGGAGAACTGTGCGCACTGCCGGAATATTTGCAGCAGGAGCGGGGGAGTCTGGGATGAATCGGCAGGAATTCTACCAAGGCTATGTGAGCGATGTGGAGTTGGGCGGCCGGCATCTGGCAGCGGATGCGGCCTGGGCTCGGTCGGAATCGAGTGGCGCCGTCCCGTTTGGCGACAGCAAGTTCTCCCGCTTCACTGCACGGTTGCAGTTAGCGGACCAACACGCGCAGACCGACTTGGTCGCCGGCTATCAGGCGAAGTTTTTCGGCTGGCCGAACCTCTATACGCCGTTCAATTCCGACGAAACGGAAAACTTGGCGACGCTGCTCATCGCCATCAATCACCGCTCCGATCTGGGTCACGGCGATTTTGTCGAGCTGGGCGCCTTTCACCGGCGCAACAAGGATGACTACGCCTTCAATCGTTTTGCGCCGGTCGGCCCGGTGCATCCCTATCAGCACACAACGTGGGTGGACGGGGCCGCGTTGGGCGGGCGGCGGGAACTCGGGCCGGTCACACTGAACTTCCACGCCGAGACGTCGGCGGACGATCTGCAATCCACCTCGCTCACCTTTGGAAACTATCACGCGCGCACGATGAGCCGGTTGGTTCTCGTTCCCGAGAAAACGTGGCGGATGGAGGACGGGACCAGCCTTGTGGCCAAGGCGGGTGCGGGCTGGGACACGTCGAATCACGGTGGAGCGGCGACGTCACCGATTTTCGAACTCGCCCGTGAACAAGAGGCAAGCCCCCTGCGGCGGCTCTATCTTAGCTTTGCCACGACGACCCAGTTGCCCAGCTACACTGCGCTCAACTCGAATCCGGCGGCGGGGCTCTTCCGCGGCAATCCGAACCTAGGGCGCGAGACCAGTCGTAACCTAGAGCTTGGCGTCCAGGGTCTGTTTGACGGGTGGACGGTGCAGGCGGCGTTCTTTCACCGGCGCGATGACAGTCTTGTGGATTGGACCTTTCGGAACGGCGTGACGGCGCGCACGGCCAACCCCGTGGATGTTGTCACGACTGGAACCGAACTGGTGGCGCGCCGAACTTGGTCGGCCGTCGATCTGGTAGTAGGTTACACTTGGCTGGCCAAGGACGCCAATTATCGTGGGGCCCTCGTCGATGCGAGTTTCTACGCGCTGAACTACGCCCGCCAACGGGTGACCGCCGCTCTCACCGTGCGGCTGGGTCATGGCTTCGAGTTGAGACTGGATCACGTGGCGCGCTGGCAGGCCGACAATCTCCTGCGAACGGTGGGCGGCAATCATGCACTCACCGGCGCGTTGGGGCTCGCCTGGCGCCCGCCGAGCCTGCGCGCGGTCGAATTCAATGTCCGGGTGGACAACCTCTGGAACAGCGCCTATCAGGAGGTGCCTGCCGTGCCCGCCACGCCGCGACAGTTCTCGGCCGGTGTTTCCTACGCCTGGTGAAGTTTGTCGGTTGACATTCCGCTTGGGTGTCCGGTCTTTGCCGCCATGCCTGACAATCCGTTGCTCGAAACCGCATTTCACATTCGCTGGTCGGCCCTCACGCCGGCGCAGATCGAGCCGGCGGTCATGTCGGCGCTGAGTCGCGCGCAGGCGGCAATCGACACAATTGCGGCGGCCAGCCTCGAAAGCGTTGCCTTTGAAAACACCTTCCTTGCCCTTGAACGGGCGACGGAGGAACTGAACATCGTCTGGGCCAAGGTCACGCATCTGCAATCTGTTGCCGACTCGCCGGCGCTGCGCGAGGCGCACAATGCCATGCTGCCAAAAGTATCGGCATTTTTCGCGCGGATACCGCTGAACGCGGCCCTCTGGTCGCGTCTGAAAGCGTTTGCTGAGTCGCCGGCCGCGGGTGCGCTGGTCGGAGTTTATCGCCGGTTTCTTGAAGAGACGGTCGCGGATTTCCGGCAGGCTGGGGCCGATTTGGCGCCACCCCAGCAATCGCGGCTGGAGGAGTTGCAGAGCCAACTCGCGCTGCTGACCCAGAAATATTCCGAGCAGGTGCTCGATGCGACCAATGCCTGGCAACTGGTCGTGGAGGACGAACGCCGCCTGCAGGGGCTGCCCGAGCATGCGAAAGCGGCCGCGCGGCGCAATGCCGAGAGCAGGGGCATCGGCTCCGCGGCAAGTCCCGCATGGCGCTTCACCCTGCATGCTCCTTCGCAGGAACCGTTCATGACCTACCTGGAAGACGAGGTGCTGCGGCGGGAGATGTGGACGGCGGGCGTGGCGGTGGGGGCAGCGGCTCCCCATGATAACACGGCGCTGATCAACCGCATCCTTGCGTTGCGGGCGGAGAAGGCGGCGTTGCTGGGCAAGGCCCACTTCGCAGATCTGGTGACCGAACGCCGCATGGCGAAATCGGGGGCGCGGGCGCTGGCTTTTTTGGCGGACCTGCAGAGCAGGGCGGCGGGGCCGTTTGTGCGGGAATGCCGCGAATTGGAGGAGTTCAAGGCGCAGCGCATGGGCCTGCCCCCGGCACCCCTCGCACCGTGGGAAATGGCGTATTGGGGGGAGAAGCTGCGGCGCGAATGCTACGCTTTTGACGAAGAAGTGCTGCGGCCGTATTTTCCGATGGATCGCGTTGTCGCGGGACTGTTCGAGCTGGCGGGACGGGTGTTCGGACTGCGCGTCAACGAGCGCGCTGCAGGCGAGGCGGAGACGTGGCATCCGGAGGTGAAATTCTACGACGTGCATGACCGGCGCAGCCGCCACGTGGGGTCGTTTTATGCCGACTGGCATCCGCGGGAGTCGAAGCGCGGCGGCGCCTGGATGAACTATCTCGTCACCGGCGGACCGCAGCCCGACGGGACGCGGGCGCCGCATCTCGGCCTGATGTGCGGGAACCTGACGCCACCGGCCGACGGGCGCCCGGCGCTGCTCACACACCGCGAGGTGGAGACAATTTTCCACGAGTTTGGCCACCTGTTGCACCACCTGCTCGGCGAAGTGGAGATCAAGTCGCTCAACGGTGTGAACGTCGTCTGGGATTTCGTGGAATTGCCCTCGCAGATTATGGAGAACTGGTGCTGGGAGCGGGCGAGCCTCGACCTGTTCGCCCGACACCAGACGACCGGTGCCATGATTCCGGACGACATTTTTGCGAAGATGACCGCGGCAAGGAATTTCCGCTCCGCCTGCGCGACGATGCGGCAAGTCGCCCTCGCCAAAATGGACCTGCTGCTCCACGCGCGGACCGCAGAGTTTCTCGGAGCGGATGATGTCGAATCCCGGGCACGGGCCGCGGTGGCCGACTGTCTGGTGCCCACTACTCCCCCGGCACCGACGGTGGTGAAGCGTTTCACGCATGTTTTTGCCGAGCCGGTGGGCTACGCGGCCGGCTACTATTCCTACAAATGGGCCGAAGTCCTCGATGCGGATGCGTTTACGCGGTTCCGCAACGAAGGGCTTTTCAATTCACAAGTAGGTGCGGAATTTGTGGAAAAGATTCTCAGCCGCGGCAACTCGGCCGATCCGATGGAACTCTTCCGTTTGTTTATGGGCCGGGAGCCCGATCTGCGTCCGCTGCTCGTCCGCACCGGTTTGACGTCCTGAAGGATTTGTTCACGGCGATTCCGAACCCACCGGAGCACACTGAAGGTGCTGCGAGGGCAACGGGAGAGTGGCGGAAACCGCGGCTGGCGGATTGAGCAGCCGGCTTAACTTCTCCTCGACGCGCCGCGCAGGCGGCGGTTTAACCGTGGCATGGCAGAAACCCTGAACGTCAACCTCGGCAAGCGCAGCTATCCGATCCACTTTGGTTCCGACCTCGGCAACGAGGTTCGCGCCGAGATCGCCAGACTGGCCGCTGCCGGGCGGAGAGCTGCCGTGGTGACCGACCGCAATGTTCTTGCCGCCGGCGCGCTGCAGATGATGGCCGACGACACGCCGGTGCTCGCAGTCGAGGCGGGCGAGGGGACCAAGTCGCTGGACGGGTTGGGGCGCGTGCTGGACTTCCTCGCAGCGCAGAAGCTCGACCGGGGCGGCGCGCTTTTCGCGGTGGGTGGCGGCGTGATTGGCGACCTCGGCGGCTTCGCCGCGGCGGCCTGGTTGCGCGGCATCGATTTTTACCAGGTGCCGACGACGCTGCTGGCGATGGTGGACAGCTCGGTGGGAGGGAAAACCGGCATTAACATCGCGGCGGGAAAAAATCTCGTGGGCGCTTTTCACCAACCGCGCGGGGTGTTTGTCTCTACAGACTTGCTGGCGACGTTGCCGACGCGGGAATTTGCCGCTGGGATGGCGGAGGTCATCAAATACGGGCTGCTGGGCGACGCAGAGCTGCTGACCCGGCTCGAACGCGCGCCACTGACCGTCACTAGCACGGATCTCCTGGCGGTGATCCGGCGTTGCTGTGCGCTGAAGGCGCGGATCGTCGAATCGGACGAACTCGAGATGTCCCGGGACGGTGGTCGTGCGCTGCTGAACTTGGGCCACACTTTTGGCCACGCAATCGAGCAGGTAGCGGGCTATGGAAAATATCTGCACGGCGAGGCGGTGGGGATCGGACTCTGCGCCGCGGCGCGGCTGTCGCAGAAGCTCAGATGTATCGCAATGACCGAAGTGGCCCGGACTGATGCGGTCTTAGCGGCGCATGGCCTGCCGGTGCGCCTGATGGAACCACTCCCATTGGCCGACCTTGTGGCAGCGATGTCGCGAGACAAGAAAGTCCGTGCCGGGCTGCCGCGGTTCGTGGTGCTACGGAAGATAGGCGAAGCCGCGACGCGAGCCGGCGTGCCCCTGGAGCTGGCGGAATCGGCCTTCCGCGAGGTGGGCGCGGCCGGACAAACTTTGCTGTGACTTTTCCGCAACTTTGCAGTTAACTCGCTCCCATGTCTGCCATCGACGAAGGCATTGTCCGCGAGTATTTCGAACAAAACGGTTTTCTGGTCCGCCAGGCCCGGAAATATCAGGTGCAATCACGCAAGAAGACGGGCGATGAGGAAATCGACCTCGTAGTCTTCAACCCGACGTGGGAGCGCGGGCGGCGCAAACCTGATTTTTTCCTGTTCTCGACTGAACTGGGCTACGTGCACAAGGCGGTCGTGGCGGTGAAAGGCTGGCACAGCGGGGTGTTTACGCCGAACATGCTCCGCAGCAGCCCGGAGATCTTCGGGTTTCTCGAGGAGAACGTGCTCAAGAATGTCACGCGCATCTTCCCAGCCGAATCGCCAGACGATCCCGCGGGGGTGCTGACGAAGATTCTCGTGCTGCCGAGCCTGCCGGTGGCCGAGCCGTTCCGCACCCAGAGCATCGAGCTGCTCAAGGCGCGCGGCGTCGATGCGATCATTTCCTTCCGCTCGATGCTGATCGACCTGCTCGACAAGGTGGAGATCAACCAGAATTACACCAAGAGCGACACGCTGCAGGTCATGCGCATCCTGAAAAACTACGACCTGCTAAAAGAGACGCAGCTCGATCTGCTCAGCGACCTTGCCGCGGCGTCGCGGCGCGCCAAACCCTGAGCGCATGCCGACTACGATTCATCCCACCGCCCTTGTCGAACCCGGCGCGCAGCTCGGGACCGATTGCGAGATCATGGCCTACGCGGTCGTCACCCGCCACTGCGAGCTGGGTGACCGCGTGGTGGTGCATCCTTTTGCGGTCGTCGGCGGTGACCCGCAGTATTTGAAATTCGACCGCGCGCTGGCTACGGGCGTGCGCATCGGGGCGGGCACGGTGCTCCGCGAGCACGTGACGGTCAACCGCTCCATCCATGCGGGCGGGTTCACGGCGGTCGGCGAAAACTGTTTTCTGATGGCGGCGAGCCACGTCGCGCACGACGGCGCGGTGGGCGACAACGTGGTTTTTGCCAATGGCGCGCTGCTGGCGGGCCATGTGAGCGTGGGCGACCACACGTTTTTCGGCGGTGGGGCGGCGGTGCACCAGTTCTGCCGGATCGGCGAGAGCGTGATGGTCGCCGGCCACGCCTCGATCACCCGCGATGTGCCGCACTTCGTGATGGTGGCGGAGCGCGACGACGTTATCGGTTTCAATGTGGTAGGGCTGAGGCGGCGCGGTTTCAGCCGGACGGCCATCGCCGAGCTGAAGGCGGCATTTCACGCCGTCTATTTCACGCCGGGCAACATCCGCGAGGTTGCGGTGGCGGCGCTGGCCGACGGCCAGTATGCCAGCGTGGAGGCGCGGAAGTTTCTGGCATTTTTCGCCGACGGCAAACGCAGCTTTGCACGCGCGCGCCGCGCCGAGGTGACAGTGGATCACCATGGCGGTTAAACTTGCCATCACCTGCGGCGACCCGGCGGGGGTCGGCCCCGAGATCATCGCGGCCTGGTTGTGCGCGAATGTCGCCGAGGCGGCGGACATGGCGGTGATCGGACCGGCATCCTGGCTCGCCGCGCTGGCAACGTCGGCGGAAAAGATTCCCGTGGGGTTGCCGGAGTTTTCGGCGGTGGCCGGGCAGCCGACGGGCGAGGGCGCGCTGGTGGCCTGGGCCGCCATGGAACGCGCGGCGGCAGGGTGCCGCACGGTCGAGTTCTCTGGTGTGGTGACGGGGCCGGTAAGCAAAGAGCGGCTGGCGAAGATCGGTTTCGGCTGGTCGGGGCAGACAGAATTTTTTGCGGCGCGCTGGGGCGGGGCGCCGGTCATGGCGTTTGCCGGCGGAAAACTTTGCATGGTGCTGGCCACCTGGCATGTGCCTCTGCACGAGGTATCCCGGTTGCTCGGGCCGCACTTGCTGCGCCGCGCGGTGGCCGCGGCTGACGAGCTTGCACGGGTGTGCGGGACTGCTTCGCCCCGCATCGGCGTGTGTGGACTGAATCCACACGCGGGCGAAGGTGGGCTGCTCGGCTATGAGGAAAACGATCTGCTCAATCCGGCGCTCGACCACCTGCGCACCGAGTTTCCGGGACTCTCGCGCTGCGAACCCGGCGACACGCTGTTCGCCCGGGCGCTGCGGGGCGAATTCGACGTGATTGTCGCGCTCTATCACGATCAGGGGCTTGCACCGCTGAAGGCAGTCGATTTCGACGAGGCGGTGAACATCACGCTGGGGTTGCCGTTTGTGCGCACGAGTCCGGACCACGGTACGGCGTTTGGGATCGCGGGCAAGGGGATCGCGCGCGGTACGAGTTTCGCAAACGCGGTGACGATGGCGCGGCGCCTGATCGCGGCGCGGGCGCGGTAATAGGGGCGTTTTAGACCTTGCCCCCGTCCGGGTTCCGGGCGAAATACCTCCCGACCTCAGCACCAATCCCAATCTTATTGATGGCCAATTCGTTTCCCTCCGCCGGTGGCGGCAACCGCTCCGGCACTTACCAGCGTCGCAACGTCGACCCGTTCGCGGCGATTCGCCGCAACCACCGCATCAAGGTTCCGCAGGTCCGCGTGATTTCCCCCGAGGGCAAGCAACTCGGCGTGATTGACACCGCCAAGGCCGTCAACCTTGCGCTGGAAGTCGGCCTCGACCTCGTCGAGGTGGCGCCCAACGCCACGCCGCCCGTATGCCGGATCATGGACTTCGGCAAATATGTATACGAGGAGCAGAAGAAGCACTCGCACGTAAAAGCGACCGCGAGCAAGATCAAGGAGATCGAATTCAGCGCCCGCATTGCCCCCAACGATTTTAACACGAAGCTGCGCCACGCTGAGGAGTTTCTGGACCATGGCAACAAAGTGAAGCTGCGCCTGAAATTCCGCGGTCGCGAAATGGCGCACACCGAGATCGGTTTCGACGTGATGAAAAAGGCCGTCGCCGAACTGGCGGGCATGGGGCATCCGGACGCCGATCCGAAACTGATCGGCCGCAACATCCACGTTATGCTCACGCCGCTGCCGCCGAACAAACGCAAGGCCAAGTTTCACGCCGACGAAGAGGAAGCTGACGAAACCGTCACACCGCCCGCAGAGGCCTGAGGAGGCCTGTGGTGCGCATCTCAACGGCGAAGCCATTGCTGGTTTGGGTGCTCGCGTGGGGAACCGCAGCGGCTTGCGCCGTGCCGTTGGCGGCAGAAACGCGTGCCGCCCCGTCCCGCCCGGGCGCCACCACACATTTCACCGGGGCAGAAAATGTCTCCGCGGCGGCCTTTGGCGCGAGATTTGGTCTGAAGGCTGAGACGTCCGAGACGGGGAAGATTCTCGTGCTTAAAAATGCGTGGCACACGGTCCAATTAGAGTCGGACACCCGCGAATGCACCGTTGACGGCCAGCGCGTGTTCCTCGGCGAGGCGGTGCGAACGCGACGGGGGGAATTGCAGCTCAACCGCATCGACGCCGAGCGCTTGCTCGCGCCGATACTCAGTCCCGGGACGGGCGAGGAGTGCGTGCCCGGTCTGAAAATCATCGCCCTCGATCCGGGCCACGGCGGCAAAGACGCCGGCAAGAGCAACGAACGCTATGGCATCAATGAGAAAACCCTCACACTCGATACGGCGCTGCGGTTGAAGAAACTGCTCGAAGCGGCGGGTCACCAGGTAGTCCTCACGCGCCCGGATGACCGCCAACTCGCGCCGGACAAGGTGACCGACCTGCAGTGCCGGGCGGAGATCGCCAACCGGGCCCACGCTGATCTTTTTATCAGCTTGCACTACAACTCGGTCGCGGTGCGCCCGGAAACCGTGACGGGCGTCGAGGTTTTCACCATGACGCCGCAATCCCAGTTTTCGACAGGCGACAACGGCCGGGACGACGGGCAGGTGAAGCTGGCGAATCCGGGCAACGCCAGCGACCACTGGAACACGCTGCTCGGCTATTTCCTGCACCGGCAGATGCTGCGCGACCTGCAGGTTTCGGATCGCGGGTTGAAACGCGCCCGCTGGGCCGTGCTCCGGCTGGTCGAGTGCCCGGCGATTCTCATCGAGAGCGGCTATCTCTCGAACGACGCCGAGGCCCGCAAGATCGCCACGCCCGCCTACCGGCAGAAAATCGCCGAGGCCATTGCGGATGGGATCGCGGCTTACGCCAACGCCCTGGAGGGCGTGCGGCGGCAGCGGGCGGCAGTAAAACGCTGAACATCGGATCGCTTTTTCGCGTCAACTTTCCACCCTTCCTTTATTCCTATGAAACTCCATCACTTGCTTCCTCTCATCGTCGGCCTTGCGGCCGGAGCCGGTTCGTTGAACGCGTGGGACTACGACGGCCACCGGGCGGTCAACGAACTCGCGCTCGCCTCGCTGCCGAAGGATTTCCCGGCGTTCGTGCATGCGCCCGCCAACGCGGAGCGCATCGCCTTCCTCGCCGGCGAGCCCGACCGCTGGCGCAACGTGCCCGACCTGCCGATCAAGCATTTCAACGGGCTCGACCACTACATCGACCTGGAGGACATGGCGGCGGCCGGCGTGAAGCCCGCCGACATGAGCGACCTGCGGCAGGTTTTTGCCCAGCAGGTGGCGACGGCGCGGCAACTGCATCCGGACAAATTTGCACCCATCGATCCGAACCGGAATTCCGACCACACGGCCGAGCTCGTGGGTTTCCTACCGTGGGCGATCACCGAATATTACGGCAAGTTGCGGGCGGAGTTTTCCTACCTGAAAGCGTTTGAGGACGCCGGCACGCCGGTCGAGATCGAGAATGCCAAGGCCAACATTGTCTATGTCATGGGCGTGATGGGGCACTACGTTGGCGACGGCGCTCAACCCTTGCACACCACGAAACATCACCACGGCTGGGTGGGCGACAACCCGCACGGCTACACGACGTGGATGGGCTTCCACGCCTGGATTGACGGCGGTTTTAGCGGTAAGGTTGGCCTCACTCCCACCACGTTGTTTCCGCATGTGACACCCGTCGCGCCGCTTTCGCTCGCGCCCCGCGCCGATGGGCGCGATCCGGTGTTCGACGCCGTGATGGACTATCTGGTGGCCCAGCACGCGCTGCTTGAGCCGCTTTATGCGCTGGAGAAAGCCGGGAAGCTCAAGGTCGAGCCGGGGGCGCACAATGCGGAGGGCCGCGCCTTCATCGAGGGGCAATGGCTCAAGGCAGGCGAGATGCTCGGCGCGATTTGGCTGACGGCGTGGCGAAGCTCTCCGCCCGACACCTATTTGCGCGCACAGTTGCTCAAGCGGCAGGCTGCGGCCGTCCCAGCGGTGGCCAAACCCTGAGCGCGGGGTTCAACCGCTTGCGGGCCGGCTGCCGCGGTAGTGGATCACGCGCACTTTTTCCAGCGTGACCAGGCCGCCGGCCATCATGCCATCGAGCGTGGGCAGGAACGCGTTGATTTTCTCCTCACTGTCCACGATCTCGATGATCACGGGCAGATCGATGGAGAGCCGCAGAATTTTGCTCGTGTGCAGTCGGCTCGATTTCCCAAACCCAATCGCCCCGCGCAGCACGGTGGCGCCGGCGAGGTGCAGTTCGCGCGCCTTCAGCACGATCGCCTCGTGGAGCGGGTGGTGCTCGTAGCGGTCGGATTCGCCGATGAAAATACGGAGCAGGACACTGTCGTGGGGAAGTTCCATGGTCAGGTTCCTTTCATTTGGTTGAGGTAAGCGGCGGCGACGTGGCCGAGCCAGACAGCCACGAGGCAGGCAACGACCGAGCCGACGGTGTTGGCGCCCGCACGGAACCACTCGCCCTCACGGGCGAGGTTGAGGGTCTGCAGGCTGAAGGACGAAAAGGTGGTGTAGCCGCCGCAAATGCCGGTCATGAAAAACTGCCGGGTGTTGCCGCTGGCGAACGCGCGCCCGTCGGGTCCGGTCAGCGTGGCAAAAAAGCCGATGACGAACGAGCCGCTGACGTTGACGATCAGTGTGCCCCACGGGAACGTGGCGCCAAATTCATTGGCCACGAGCCCTGAAAGGGCAAAACGCGCCACGCTGCCAAGCGCGCCGCCGAGGGCGATGAGGGTGTAGAGCCACATGAGGTTGCCGGTGAGGGGAAGGAAATGAACCGGCGGCGGATTGGCAAGCGGCGCGATTGTGGCTCGAAATCGCGCGCGGCCCCGGCCAGGCTCGGCGCGCGTGATTTCATCGCGGTTATTTTTTCTCGGGGCGCTGGCGGTTTTTCCCCTCTGCGGCGCGCCTGGCGCTCGGGCGGAGGCAGTTGCCGAGCGCGTCATCTTGCTCGTCAACCGCGACGATCCCGACTCCCTGGGAATCGCGCAGCACTATGCCGCGGTCCGGGGCGTGCCTGCCGCGAACATCGTCAGCCTGCCGATGTCGTGCAGCGAAACCATCGGGTGGCGCGAGTTCGTGGCCACGATCTGGCAGCCCCTGCAGGACCAACTCATCCGCAGCAAGTGGATCGACGCGATCCCGATGACGCTTACCGATGCGGTTGGGCGGAAAAAATACGCCATGTTCGGCCACCGGATCGCCTATCTCTTGGTCTGCCGAGGCGTCCCTCTGCGCATCGAACACGACCCGGCCCTGTATGCGCCGGTGCTGCCGTTCACGCAAAAACCCGAGTTTCGCACGAACAGCGGTGCAGTCGATTCGGAGCTGAGCCTACTGACGCAGACGGCTTACCCGATCAATGCATTTGTCCCGAATGTGCTGTTTCGCAACGACCGGCCCACCGACTATGAACTCGCCGCGGTTGTCCGGGTGTCACGCCTCGATGGTCCAACGGTGGCGATTGCGAATCAACTAGTCGATCGCGCGGTGGCGGCCGAGCGCACCGGCCTCCTCGGCCGGGGCTACATTGATATCGGCGGCAACCATCCCGACGGGGATATTTGGATGGAAGCGGCGGCAAAGAAACTGGCCGAACTGGGCTTCGACACAGATGTGGATCGAGCGCCGACGACGATTCCGGCGACGGCGCGCTTCGATGCGCCCGTGCTCTATTTCGGCTGGTATACGGGCACGCTCAATGGTCCCTTCGCCCTGCCGGGTTTTCAGTTCCCCCCGGGGGCGGTGGCCCTGCACATCCACAGTTACTCGGCGGCCACGCTGCACTCCGCCAGCGCGAACTGGTGTGGTCCGCTGCTGGCGCGGGGCGTCACCGCGACGGTCGGCAATGTCTTCGAGCCCTACCTGCAATTGACTCACCGGCCCGATCTGCTGCTGCGGGCGCTGGCGCGCGGCGCCACGTTTGGGGAGGCGTTGTATTTTTCCCTGCCAACGCTGAGCTGGCAGTGCGTCGCGATCGGCGATCCGCTCTACCGGCCGTTCGCGGTCGGATTCGACGAGCAGTGGCGGCTGTTCGAAAAACTGCCGCCCCATCTGGCGGGCTATGCCATCCTGCGCCGGATGCGGCTACTCGATCTGGCGCACAAAGGCGCGGAAGCGCTGGCCCTCGCCCGGTCTTCGCAGCTAAAACTGCCGAGCTTTGCGGTAGGCTTCGAACTGGCACGCCGCCTCAAGGAGGCGGGCGACAACAAGGGAGCGGTGGCGGCTTTGGGGTTTGCTCCTTTTATGGAAAATTTCCGCACGGACGAGTGGGCGCTGGCGCAGGAGGCCGCTGCGCTGCTCGACCGTCTTGGCGCCCCTGTCAAGGCGATGGAGGTCTATCGGCACCTCTTTCAGGAGCGCGCCTTGCCTGTCGAACTGCGCGCGTCTTGGTTGCGCGAGGCCCGCGCTGTAGCATTCAAGGCCGGAGACCTCGAACAAGCGGCGGTTTGGGAAAAGGCAATCGGCGAACTGCTCATGCAGGTGCCGCCGCCGGGTCCCTGAGTCCGGCGTCAGACGCGGTCCACGATCCGGTCGGCCAGGCCGTAGGTGATGGCTTCCTGGGCGTTGAGATAGAAATCGCGGTCGGTGTCGCGGTTGATCCGCTCAAGCGGCTGCCCCGAGGCGTCGGCGAGGATCTGATTTAGCTCGGCGCGGATCTTTTCCATTTCCTGTGCCTGAATGTTAATGTCGCTTGCCGGTCCGATCATGCGACCGGAAATGAGCGGTTGGTGGATGAGCACGCGCGAATGGGGGAAGAGCAGCCGTCGGCCCTTCGGTGCGCCAGAGAGCAAAATGGAGCCCATCGAGGCCGCCATGCCGGTGACCACCACGGTGATCGGCGAGGAGATCAGCTTCATAGTATCGTAGACGGCCATGCCTGCCGTGATCGAGCCGCCTGGCGAATTGATGTAGAAGGTGATCTCCTTGCCGGGCTCGATCGTCTCGAGGTAAAGCAGTTTTTCGGTGATATCCTTGGCGGTCGCATCCGTGACCGCGCCCCAGAGGAAGATTTTCCGCTGCGTGAGAAATTTCTTCTGGATCAGCATCGCCACGGGGGTGGCGTTGCCTTTGCGCGCGGGGGCGTCTTCCTGTTCGCCGTCGTCATCATCATCGTCGTCATCGAGGCGCGGGAGCGGGAGCGGGAGCGGGGCGGATTGTCCGGGCTGGTGGCTGTCGAAATGCATAGGTAGCCAACGTTGGGCGGCAGACGGCGGTTGGCAAGTGCACAGACGTGGTTGCCACGCGGCCGCACAGCGGCCAACCTCGCCTTGTGACGGACCAACGGCTTTCGGGCAACATCGTCGATTTGTTCAACCGGAGGATTTTTCCGGGCACGGTGGAGTGGAGTGGAGGTGTGATCCGTCGCATTGTACCCACGCCAGGTCGGCGCTATGCCCACTGCATCGCCCCTGGCTTTGTCGATGCGCACATTCACATCGAGAGTTCGATGCTGCCGCCGGCGGAGTTCGCCCGTTGGTCGGTCGTGCATGGAACTGTCGCTACCGTGTCCGACCCGCACGAGATCGCCAACGTGCTCGGTGCCGCGGGCGTCAACTACATGATCCGCGACGGCAAGCGTACGCCATTCAAGTTCAACTTCGGCGCGCCTCCATGTGTTCCGGCCACCGGCTTCGAAACCGCCGGCGCCGCGCTCGACGTGGCGGCGGTGTCCCGACTGCTCGCGCGGAACGAGATCAAATATCTCAGCGAGGTGATGAACTTCCCCGGCGTGCTCGGGGGCGACCCGGCATTGCGGGCGATGATCGCCGAAGCGCAGCGGCGCGGTAAACAGGTTGACGGTCACGCGCCCGGCCTCCGGGGCGAACAGGCCCGGGCCTACGCCGCCGCCGGACCGGCCACCGACCACGAGTGTTTCACGCTGGAGGAGGCGCAGGACAAGCTCGCCGCCGGCATGAAGATTCTCATCCGCGAGGGCTCGGCAGCCCGCAATTTTGCCGCCCTCGCCTCGCTTCTGAAAACCGACGCCGACCGCTGCATGTTCTGCTGCGATGACCTGCATCCCGACCTCCTCATGGTGCGGCACCTCGATGAGCATGTGCGGCGCGCCCTGAAATCCGGGGCCGACCGTTTCGATGTGCTGCGCTGCGCCTCGGTCAACCCCATCGAACACTACCAGCTGGACGTCGGGCTGCTGCGCGCCGGCGATCCGGCGGATTTCATCGTCTTCACCGGCTGGAAGGACCTGCGCGTGCGCCGCACTTACCTGCGAGGCAAACTCGTGGCGCGCGATGGCCGCAGCCTCCTGCCGCGCCAGTTATCGCGGGTGGTGAACTGTTTCCGCGCCCGGCCGCGTGCTGAAGCGGACTTTGCGGTGGTGCTGAACGGTCCACCGAAGACACTGAATGTCATCGGGGCGATCAACGGTCAGCTCATCACGCGGCATCTGCGCGAGGAGCCGTGCGTGGAAGCCGGGACTGCGGTTGCTGACGTGGCGCGCGACATCCTAAAAATTGCCGTGGTGAACCGCTACGCGCCGCATGCGCCGCCAGCGGTTGCGTTTATCCGAGGCTTCGGCCTGAAGGCCGGCGCGCTGGCCTCCTCGGTGGCGCACGATTCCCACAACATCGTGGCGGTCGGCGCGGACGACGCCTCGTTGTGCGCCGCGATCAATCTCGTCATCGGCGCGCGCGGCGGTCTCAGCGTGGTGGGTCGCGACCGGAGCGCCGTGCAACCGCTGCCCATTGCGGGATTGATGGCCAGCGGAGACGGGCGGGTCGTGGCGCGGCGTTACAGGCAGCTCGACCGTATGGCCAAGCAGCTCGGCTCCAAACTCGACGCGCCGTTCATGACGCTTTCGTTCATGGCGCTGCTCGTCATACCCGACCTGAAACTGAGCGACCACGGCCTGTTTTCCGCGGCGAAGTGGAGTTTCACACCGCTGGTCGACTGATGCAGATCATTTGGACAGTTTTGCGTTCCAGAGTGCCATCAGCTCAGGCGAGGCCTGCGCACGGATGCCATTGTCGGTCAGAATCTCCTCGGTAGCGGCGATCATCTCTGCGCGGGGAAAGATCATTGTTTCCGCGGTGCGGGTAGCGTATTCGATGACGACGAACTCGCCCTTGGTGTCGCGGAGCACCGTGACCAAGTGGGCGAGATTCCTGATCTTGGTGCCGTTGACAGACTCCACGATTTTCAGGACGGGGGTGCCATAACCCTTGGAGAGCTTGTGCGGCAGGAACGGGGAGGAGATGAAAACCAACTCCTCGCCGGGGAAAGCCGGCTGGTCGCTACGGCGGGTGACGAGCGGATTGCCCAAAATGCTCAGTGCGGCGACCGCGTGCGCGCTGGCCGAGGTGAGCACGCCGACAAAGTCCTCCGTCGCAACCGAGAAGACGATCGGTCCAAAGATGAAATATCGGGGATAGTCGCCGTGGAGATAGGAGATGAGTTTCGGCCGGTCGGGAGCAACCGGCAAGTCGATGGCGAGGGTTTTGCCGGCGCGCAGTATCGTCAGCGGTACCTTGCCGTCCTTCGTGACATGCTGGACCTTGTAGGTGAAACGCACGCGCAAGTTGTCCCCGAGTTTGATCATGCCCTCGTTGTCAATCGGCGTGCCGCCAATGCTGGTGATGATGTCCCACGCCTTGAGCGGGTAGGCGCCGTCGGTCTTAAACGGGTCGTGCACGACGACGCCTTGGACGCCCTTGTCGAGCTTGAGGTAGGCACGCAGGGCGGCGTTTTCCAGCGTCTGGTAACCGTCGAACAGGCCGGGCTTGCCATCGTAATGGCCATCGGCGACGTCTTTGAGGAAGAGCTCGATTTCCTCGCAGGGGATGATGTAGCCGATGTTCTGTGCGTTGGCGAGATGGCTGTAGGCAAGGCCGATGACCTGATCGTTGACCAGCGCGGGACCACCGCTGTTGCCTGGATTGATGGCGGCGTCGATCTGCACGCGAAGGCCGGACACAGGATAATTGTAATTGGCGAACTCAATGCGGGAGACGATGCCCTTGGTAATGGAGAGACTGGTGCCTCCGGTTGGATAGCCATAAACGAGGACGCTGTCCTTGATCTGCGGGAGGGTGCTGGCGCGGGGCAGGGGCGCGTGGGCGTCGAAGAAGGTTTCGTCGTCTAACTTCAGAACGGCGAGATCGATGCCAAGTGCGACGTATTCGACGGTGGCGGAAAGCTTGTCGCCCGACTGGTTGGCCTGCACCTGCACCTGGCTCGAGTAGAGGACCACATGGGCGTTTGTCAGAATACGTTTGCCCTCGATGACCATGCCGGTGCCGCTGACCTCGCGCGGGGAAGATTTCGTCCACGGCTTGGGCAGGTCCGGGGCACGAATGGTGGCGAAGACCTTGACGATGGAGTTTTCGATGGCGGGTGACGCGGCGCTCGCCGCGGCAGTGCCAGGGGCAGCGTCCTTGGCGAGGGCGGGCATGGCGACGGGAAGGAGCAACCCTGTCAAAACAGCAAGGCGAAGGAGTAGGGGCATGGTGCGAATAAGCGAAAATTGCCGACGCCAAAACGCCAGACTATTGCGAACGAGACGGGCTGCTCTCAGTAGCGCACTTTGTCTGTTTTGCCGGCCCACTCTAGGAAAGTGGCTTGGGCCGCTTTGCGCAACAGTGACTTCATCTTGACCGCCCGCTGCTCCGGGGGAAGCGGGATCTGACGGTAGATGAAGTCATCGTCGAAACCGATCGCTGCGGCGTCGGCCCGCGTGTTGCCGTAGTAAACCCGCGGAATGCGCGCCCAGTAGATCGCTGCGAGGCACATCGGGCACGGCTCACAGCTCGTGTAGAGTTCGCAGTCGTCGAGCTGGAACGTCTGGAGCGACGCGCAGGCCTCGCGGATGGCGGAGACCTCGGCATGGGCTGTCGGGTCGTTGGCGGAGGTGACGCGGTTCTGCCCGCGGGCGACGATCTTGCCCTTGCGCACGATGACGCAACCGAACGGCCCGCCGCGCCCGGAATTCATTCCGTCGCGGGCGAGCGCGATGGCGGCGCGCATGTAGTCTTCTTGGTGCATGATTTGGTAGGAGGAGAAGCTGCACTATCCTGCTGACAGGTGACAATGGCATAACTTGGCTCGCCGGCGTTCCATGAAACCCACTAGCCCGACGGTCAGACCCAACGCACGGACGCACCTCGAGCCCGAGCGTCTCGACCTCGTCGTGCGCGGAGGGCACCTCGTCACGCCGGACGGCATCGTGGAGGCCGAACTCGGCATCGCGCGGGGCAAGATCGTGCGCCTGGCCCCGAACGTGACCGACGACACGGTGAACACGCTCGACGCGAGTGGCAGCTACGTTTTCCCCGGCATCATCGATGCGCATGTGCATTTCAACGAGCCGGGACGGGCGGACTTGGAGGGTATCGCGAGTGGGTCGGCGGCGCTGGCAGCGGGCGGCGGCACGATGTTTTTCGACATGCCGCTGCACTCGGAACCGCCAGTGCTTGACGCAGCGGCGCTGCGAGAGAAGCGGCGCTGCGCCGAGGAGAAGTCATGCACCGATTTCGCGCTGTGGGGCGGACTGACGCCGGGGAATCTTGACCAGCTGGCCGGTTTGCGCGACGCGGGGGCGATCGGGCTGAAGGCGTTCCTGTGCGACAACGGCACAGCCAGTTTCAAGAATGTCGATCCTGGCACGCTGCGCGAGGGGATGAAGCGCGCGGCGAAACTCGGCCTGCCGGTGGCCGTCCACGCCGAGGACGGCGCGCTGGTGGCGCGGCTTGCGGCGGAGTTTAAGGCCGAAGGTCGCACGGATGCGCGCGCGTGGCTGGAGTCACGTCCGGTCGAGGCGGAGTTGGCGGCGCTGCGTGTGGCGCTGGAGCTCGCGGGCGAGACGGAATGCGCGCTGCATGTGGTGCAGGTGAGCAGTCCCGAGGCTGTCGCGCTCATCGCGGAGGCGCGGGAGCAGCGTGTGGATGTGACGGCCGAGACGTGCCCGCACTATCTTTTGCTCAACGACAAGGATTTCCTGCGGCTCGGCCCGCTGGCGAAGTGCGCGCCGCCGCTGCGCGACGAGAAACGGCGCAAGGCGTTGTGGGCCGGGCTGCGCGCGGGCCGGATTCACACGGTCGGCTCCGACCACTCGCCGGCGCGGCCGGAGATGAAGGACTCGGCAAACCTGTTTGCGGTGTGGGGCGGCATTGCGGGAGTGCAGCACGGGTTTGAGCTCCTGTTCTCTGCGTGCGAAAAGACGGTGGCGCGAGACCTGCCGATGTTGGCAGCGGTGTTGGCCCGGAATGTCGCGCGGCGTTTTCAAATCGACGACCGGAAGGGGTTGCTGGTGGCGGGGCACGACGCGGATTTTTCGCTGGTCGAGTTTGGCAAAGCCCGGACGATTTGCGCGGACGAGCTTTGGACGCGGCACCGCCTCAGCGCCTACGTTGGCGAGCGCAGCCGGGCGCAGGTGACGCACACTTATGTGCGCGGCACGGCGGTGCTGGCCGACGGCCGGCTGACGAATCTGCCGTTTGCTGCGAAGTTTCTCGCGCCGCACCGCTGATTCAACTGGGGGAATGGTGTCGGCAATTGGCCAGAGCCTGCGGTCCGGTATTGCCGGCAAGGTTTCCACAGTTAGACAAGGGACATGAGTAACACGTCCGCCGCTTCCCAGTGTGCGGTGCTTTCCCCTTCGTTCGAATTTACGCTCAATGGCGAGCGCGTGCAGGCCGCGGGCATTGCGGCCACCACCACGTTGCTCGATTGGCTGCGCGCGAACGGTCGCACGGGAAGCAAGCAGGGCTGCGGCGAGGGTGACTGCGGCGCTTGCACGGTGGCGCTCGTCGAGCGCGACGCGCACGGCCAGGCGACCTACCGGGCGATCAACAGTTGCATCGCGCTGCTGCCGATGTTCGCCGGGCGGGAAATCGTGACGGTCGAAGGGCTCGCCTCGGCGGGAATACTTCATCCGGTGCAGGACGCGATGGTGGAGCACTACGGATCGCAATGCGGCTACTGCACGCCGGGTTTCGTGGTGTCGATGTTCGAGGGCTACCACCGCGCCGACATCGAGTCGCCGGGCAAGATCAACGACCAGTTGGGCGGCAATCTCTGCCGCTGCACCGGCTACCGGCCGATTCGCGACGCGTTGACCGCGGCGGTCGCGGCGCGAACGGCGGAGGCAGACATGTGCGATGGGTTTGTCCGGCGGCTCACCGCGCCAGTGGCCGCGCTGGCCGCGCTCAGCTACACGGGTGGTGACGAGCAGTTTTTTCGACCCACAACCCTCGCAGAGCTGTTTGCCCTAAAGGCAGCGCACCCGCAGGCGAAGCTGGTTGCCGGAGCGACGGAGATAGGCGTGGAGCTGAACAAGAAGTTCCGGAAATTTCCCGTGCTCATCTCGACGGAGGCGGTGGCGGAGCTGACGCAGATTGCCGAGACGCCTGAGGCGTGGCGGATTGGCGCGGGCGTGACGCTCACAGCGGTCGAGGAGAAGGTGGCGCCGGAATATTTGTCGCTGGCAAAAATGCTACGGGTGTTCGCGTCGCGACAGATCCGCAACCGGGCGACGCTCGGGGGCAACATCGCGACGGCGTCGCCCATCGGCGACAGCGCACCGGTGCTCATGACGCTCGATACGGCGCTTGTGCTCTCGTCGTCGGCAGGCGACCGCACCGTGGCGCTGGCGGATTTTTGCACCGGCTACCGGCAGACGGTGTTGCGGGCGGACGAGGTTATTCGCGAGATCGTGGTGCCGCGGGGCGGGCCTGCGGCGGGCCTGACGCGCCGGGTGGATTTCGCGAAGGTGTCGCACCGGGTGGAGCTGGACATCAGCATCGTGGCGGCGGCGTTTCGCGTGGACGTGGACGCGGCGGGCGTGGTCCGCGCGGCGCGACTAGCGTATGGCGGCGTGGCGGAGCGGACGAAGCGCGCGCGCGGGGCCGAGGCGGCTCTCGTCGGCCACAAGCTCGGTGACGCCAGCGTGGGCGAGGTGCTGCGGAACGAGTTCGCGCCCATCGACGACTTGCGCGGGAGCGCGGCGTATCGGCGCGGGCTGGTGGTGTCGCTGTGGGAGAAATTTGTCTCGGGCGAGACGAGCCTTGTGCCGGAGCTGGCGGTGGGTTTTGCGGCGAGTGCGCCCTGGGCGGTGGCGGATGCGACGCGGCAACTGCGGCACGAGAGCGCGGCAGGCCATGTGACCGGCGCGGCGCGCTATGTCGATGACACGGCGCAGCGGCGGGCGATGCTGGACGTCTGGCCGGTGATGGCGCCGCACGCGCGGGCGAAGATTCTCCGGCGTGACGCCACCAAGGCCCGGCGGGCACGGGGAATCGCGGCCGTGCTGCTCGCCGAGGATATTCCGGGCCAGAACAACACGGGGCCGGCGCGCCACGACGAGCCGCTGCTCGCGAACGGCGAGGTCATGTTTCATGGGCAGATCGTCGCGCTCGTTGTCGGCGATTCGCCGGCAGCCTGCCGCGAGGCGGCGGCGCTCGTTGAAGTGGACTATGCGCCTTTGCCAGCGGTCGTCGGAATATCCGCGGCGTTGTTCGCGGGAAGTTTCCACACCGAGCCGCACACGCTCACCCGGGGCGACTGTGCGGCGGCGTTGGCGGCGGCGCCGCTGAGGATGGAGGGTGAGTTTGCGTTTGGCGGGCAGGAGCATCTTTACCTCGAGACGCAGGCGGCGTGGGCCGAGCCGGGCGAGGACGGGACGGTGTTCGTCAATGCCTCGACGCAGCATCCGACGGAGATCCAGGCCATCGTGGCCGAGGTGCTGCACGTCGCGCGCAACAAGGTCGTCGTGCAGGCGCCGCGCACGGGCGGCGGTTTCGGCGGCAAGGAGACACAGGGCAATGCCTGGTCGGCGTTCGTCGCGCTCGCGGCGTTGAAGACGGGCCGGCCGGTGCGCGTGCAACTCGACCGCGATGTGGACATGGCGCTGACGGGGAAACGGCATCCGTTTTACGCGAAGTTTTCTGTGGGGCACGATCACGAGGGCCGGCTGCTAGCGGCACACGTTGAACTGGTGTCGGACGGTGGCTGGTCGCTGGACCTGTCGCAGGCAATTCTGGACCGCGCGCTATTTCACTTGGACAACGCCTACTACCTACCGGCGGTGCATTTCACGGGGCGCGTGGCTAAGACGAACACGGCATCCAACACGGCCTTCCGCGGGTTTGGCGGGCCGCAGGGCATGCTCGTCATCGAAGAGATCGTGGACCGCGTGGCGCGTGCGTGCGAGTTGCCGCCAGAGGTGGTGCGTGAGCGCAACCTTTACCACGGCAGAGGCGAGACCAACCGCACGCATTACCATGAGGACATCGGTGACAACCGCCTTCCGGCAATTTGGGTGCAGGCAAAGGCGGAGTCGCGATTTGCCGAGCGGCGGCGCGAGTTGGACGCGTGGAACCGGGCGCATCCGCGGTTGAAACGCGGGCTGGCGATCACGCCGGTGAAGTTTGGAATTTCGTTCACCCTAACGCACTACAACCAGGCAGGTGCCTATGTGCTGATTTACCCGGACGGCTCGGTGCAGGTGAACCACGGCGGCACGGAGATGGGGCAGGGGCTCCACGCGAAGATGCTGGGTGTGGCGATGCGCGAACTCGGGCTGCCGTCG
Organism: uncultured Opitutia bacterium; assembly: GCA_903877135.1. Taxonomy (GTDB): domain Bacteria; phylum Verrucomicrobiota; class Verrucomicrobiia; order Opitutales; family Opitutaceae; genus CAIRCN01. Next base: position 90,992 of record CAIRCN010000034.1, on the reverse strand, counting down.
GCGGCGATCCGCATGATGGTAACGAGCACAGACAAGGTGCCCAACACGTCGGCCACGGCTGCGTCGAGCAGCGCGGACCTCAATGGCATGGCGGTGGCGGCGGCGTGCATGACCTTACGCGAGCGGCTCGCGCCTGTGGCGGCCGGGCTGCTGAGCACGACGGTGGAGCAGGTGGAGTTTGCCGGTGGCGAGGTGCGCGCGAAGGACTCGGGCAAGAGAGTGGCCTTTGCAATAGTGGCAGGCAAAGCCTACACGGAGCGTGTGAGTCTGGCGGCGACGGGCTACTACAAGACGCCAGGCGTCCATTGGGATTGGAGCAAGGCGGCGGGGCGACCGTTCCACTATTTCGCGTGCGGCGCGGCGGTGGCGGAGGTCGAGGTAGACGGCTACACGGGCATGAGCCGGGTGCGGCGAGTGGACATCGTTCACGACGTGGGCGATTCGCTGAACCCGGGCATCGACCGCGGGCAGATCGAGGGCGGTTTTGTGCAGGGGATGGGCTGGCTCACAAGCGAGGAACTGAAGTGGGACACCGCGGGCCGGCTGCTCACGCACAGCGCGAGCACCTACCAGATTCCGGCCATCGGCGATGCGCCGAGGGAGTTCAACGTGACTCTGCTGAAGAACGCGACGCAGGCTAACACGATCCACGGCAGCAAGGCCGTGGGCGAGCCGCCGCTGATGCTGGCGTTCTCCGTGCGCGAGGCGATCCGCGACGCCGTGGCGAATTTTGGCACGCCCGGCGGACAGGTGCCGTTGGCGTCACCGGCGACGGGCGAGGCAGTGTTTACTGCGATCCAAACGCGACGTGGAGCGGCTTAATTTTCCAGTGCCTTAGGTGGAGGCCGGGCCGGAGTCGCGTCGATATCGATGGCATCGCCCTGGCTGAATTTTCTCGGCGCGGTGGCAGGCCGCTGTTGGCGAACCTGGAATTTGAAGGTAACAATCGGCTTCCCCGTGAAGATCTGACGCAGCACCAGGATTAAGACCGCAAGAGCACCGATTACAGCGACTACGACGAACCCGGTGGCCAGAGCCGCGAGGGCGAGGAGTCCAACAAGGGCGGCGAGGACAAGTTTGAACGGGCGCATGAATGGAATGCGTGCAGGCACAACGTGCCTCAGGTGCCGTGGCGCAGACAGTCGCGCTCGGTGAGGAGTTGTGCGGCGATGCTAAGGGCGATCTCGTGCGGGTGGTTGGTGCCGAAGGGGAGGCCGACCGGACAGTGGAACTGGCGAGCACGGGCTTTGTCCAGGCCGGCGGCGATCATTTCGCGCCGGAGGATCATGGCTTTGGCCTTGCTGCCGATGACGCCGACAAAGGGGAAATTTTTTTTGGCCAAGGCGCACTGAAGCACGGGGCGGTCGGTGGCGTGGCCTTTCGTCAGACAGAGCAAAAAGGTGTGGTCCGGCATGGACGGGACGAGAGATTTCGGATCGTCGGATTGGAGGAAGCGAGCGTTTCGGGCGCGGGGCAGACGGTCGAGCCACTCGCGTCGCGGATCACAAATGGTGAGCTGACAGTCGAGCGGCGCGAGCACAGGGACGAGTGCCTGTGCGACGTGGCCAGCACCAAAAATCCAAATAGGCCAAGCTGCGCTGGAGCCGCCGCCAGCGTGGGGTTCGAAGTAGAGTTTCACTGAGCCGCCGCAGGTCATGCCGACGTCGGTCTTGAGTGCCCAGTTGACGAGTTGCGGGGCGGCAGTGCGGGTGGCGAGCAGCTCCTGCGCGAGGACGATCGCCTTGGCCTCCACTTTGCCACCGCCGACCGTGCCGCAATGCAGACCAGCGGCGGTGATGAGCATTTTCGCGCCAGAGTCCTGCGGCGTGCTGCCAAGTGCCTCCACGAGCGTGACGAGCACGAAGGGCGTCTGGTCGCGTTCAAGCGTGACGAGCTGACCATAAAGGCCCGTCGGTTCTTGCTGCGCTGAAGACATGGGTGGAGGTGTGGGAGAGGCGACTCAGAGCGCGCTGAGCGCGGTGCAGACTTCGCTGATAAGAAATTCTGGGGTCGAGGCACCGGCGGTGACGCCAACGACCTGGTATTTATTCATCTCGACCGGGTCGAGTTCCGAGGCGGTTTCGATGTGAAAGGTGGGCAGGTTTTGCAAGCGGGCGAGCGAGGCGAGTTTCACCGTGTTGGCGGAATGGTGGCCGCCGATCACAACCACGGCCTGCGCGCCCAGCTGGGCGAGGCAGATCACGTCGGTTTGCCGGTCCTTGGTGGCCTGGCAGATGGTGTCGAAGACGAGCACCTCGGCGAATTTCGTGCGGGCGTAGGCGGAGAGTTCGGCGAACTCGTGCATGAACATGGTTGATTGCGAGACCATGCAGACGCGAACAAGCGGAGGGAGCGCGTCGATCTCAGCCTTGCTGGTGATGCAGTAGCCACGCCCTTCGGTGTATCCCATCAGGCCGATTGCCTCGGGATGGTTTTTGTCGCCGAAGATGATCGTGGAGTAGCCCTTCTTAGCGTGGAGGCGGATTTTGCCGGCGATAATGCCGACGTCGGGGCAGGTGGCATCCTTGAACTCCATACCGATCTGCTTGAGATAGGTGCGGCGTTCGGGGGAAACGCCATGGGCGCGGACGACCATCACGGGGTGGTCGCCGGGAGCGGCGGAGGCGACGGCGATGTCGGCTTTGCTCTGGTAGTCGCCGACTTCCCGGATGCCTTCCTTCGAGAGGACATCCATCATCTGGCGGTTGTGGATGAGCGGGCCGTCGGTGTACACTGGATGGCGGCCATGGTGGGCATAGTCTCGGGCGATTTCGATGGCCCGCTCGACTCCCCAGCAAAAACCGGCGCTCTTGGCACGAAGAACTTTCATGTGAGTCACAATGTGGTGGAGCGCGACGCCGTCAAATGCAGAGCCGGGAGAGGACAGCGTGTCACGACTGCAGGGGCAGGGTGAAGACCACCCGCGTGCCAGTGCCGGGAGTGCTCTCCACCCGCACGGTTCCACCGAGGCGTCTGGCCCGAGCCTGCATGTTGATAAGGCCGTGCCCGGAGCCGGCGGGCCTCGCCGCATCGAAACCGTGGCCGTTGTCCTGCACGAGCAGGCAGACGGCGCGGTCGTCCTTAAGCAGGCGCAGGGTCAGGGTCGTGGCCGCGCCGTGCCGAAGGGCGTTGCTGATGGCTTCACGGACGACTTGCAGCGCCTCGATGGTTTGCTCCGAGGTGAGCAGCGCGACGGCCTCCGTGTCCATGTTTACGTCGAGGCGCACGGCGCGGCCGGCGCTTAGCTCGGTGGCGAGGGCAGTGACGGCGTGGGTGAAACCGGCGTGGCGGAGATGTTCCGGCGAGAGGCCGCCGATGTAGGTGCGTACTTCGCGGATCGTGGTGTTGAGGCTCTGTCGGCACTTCGCCAAGCGGCGGTCGGCCTCTTCGGGATCCTCACGGACGAGAGCCCGGGCTGATTCGAGGGTGAGACCCGTGGCATAAAGCGACTGGATTATCCCATCGTGCAAATCGTGGCCGAGGCGGATCTTTTCCTCTAGCGACTGCATGAGCAATTGCTGGTTGAGCTGGGCGTCAGCCTCGGCGCGTTGCCGCCCGTGACGCTCGTGGGCGAGTGCTTGGCCTTGGGCCGCGGACGATTTTGCGAGGCTGGAGAGGGCGCGAATATCGGCCCGGGCCTCGTGGAACGGCGGACGCGACTGGCCCGACGGCTGCGGCCGCATCGCCTGGCTGCTCAATAGTGCGATGGCGAGGATCAGGCTTGTGACGGTCAGGGGAAGTGCGAGGCGCTTTGGCAGAGCTGACAGTTGCGCTGAGCGGGGAGTGCGGTCGGTCGCGGCACGTAGATTGGCTGTCATTTCATTTGGCTGGGCCGGCTCGACGGTCGATGGGGTCAGTGCCGGCATGGCGAGCAGGGCGGTGAGCACCGCCAGCACGACGAAGAGACTGAGCCCGAGCATACGCGGGAGTGGGTTCATGCGATTGCAGAGGGAAGCTGCCTCGGGCAAGGCACGGCGTCAAAACTTTCGACATTTGCCCGCCGGTCGCTTTGGGTGTCCGACCTTTCCCATGAAGTCGTTCTATATCACCACCGCGATCGATTACGTGAACGGTTCGCCGCACCTGGGCCATGCCTATGAAAAGGTGCTGACGGACGTCATCGCCCGATTTCGCCGGATGATGGGTGACCGGGTGCATTTTCTGACGGGTGTCGACGAGCACGGCCAGAAGGTCCAGGCGAGTGCGCGCAAGCGCGGCATCGCGCCGCAGCAGTATGTCGACGAGATCAGCGCGGAGTTCCGTGCGCTACTGCCGCGGCTTAACATTTCGAACGACGACTTCATCCGCACCACCGAGGAACGGCACAAAAAGGTCGTGCGCGAGGTGCTGCAGCGGCTGTTTGCGCAGGGTGAAATCTACAAGGCGGAATACAAGGGCTTCTACTCGACGCGGCAGGAGCAGTTCCTGCAGGAGAAGGACCGGCTCCCCGGCGGTGCCTGGCCGGAAATTTTCGGCGAAGTTACCGAGATCACGGAGTCGAACTACTTCTTTAAGCTCCGCGGCTACCAGGACTGGCTGATCGAGTTTCTGACGAAGCACGAGCATTTCATCTTCCCCTCCTACCGACAGAAGCAGGTGCTGGAGTTCCTGAAGGAACCGTTGAACGACCTCTGCATTTCGCGTCCCCGAGAACGGCTGGAGTGGGGCATCCCGCTGCCATTCGACGAGGGCTACGTGACCTACGTGTGGTTCGACGCGCTCCTCAACTACTACTCGGCGGTGGCTGACCAGCCGGGTGTTTGGCCCGCAGCGTGGCACGTCATCGGCAAGGATATCCTCGTGCCGCCGCACGCCGTTTACTGGCCGATCATGCTGCATGCCGCCGGTATTCCGTTGCCGCACGGCATCATCGCCCACGGTTGGTGGCTGCAGAGCGGGGCCAAGATGTCCAAGAGCACGGGCAACGCGCTCAACCCGCTCGACCTCGTGGCGGAATTTGGCGTGGACGCGTTCCGTTATTTCCTAATCCGCGAGATGAACGTCGGGCAGGACAGTGAGTTTACGCGGGAACAGTTTCTCGTCCGTTATAACAGCGAACTCGCCAACAATCTCGGCAATCTCGTCAACCGCACGCTGAACATGACGACGCGGTTTGCGGGTGGTGTGCTGCCGTCGGCGGAGTTGTCGGAGGAACCGGAGCAGGAGTTGCACGCGCTGTGGGCAAAGACCCGTGACGAGTTCATCCCGCTCTGCGAGGGCTTCCAGTTTCACACGGCGCTCGAACGCGCCATGCAGTTCGTCACCGCGACGAACGCCTATATCGAAAAGCGCGCGCCGTGGAAACTCGGCAAGTCGGCCGAGCCGCGCGACCAGGCGTTGCTGCGCACTTCGCTTGCCACCATGGCCGAGGCGCTGCGGCTCGGCGTCGCGCTGATCCAGCATGTCACGCCCGCCACCACGGCGAAAATCAACGATGTGCTTGGCTACGTCCCCGGCGACGCGTGGCGCGACGAGCTCCACTGGGGGCAGAAACTCGACGGGGCCAGTGTCGCTGCCGCGCTGGTGCTGTTCCCGCGGCCGGCACCTGCGGTGCCGCCGAAAGGGTAGGGGCGCGTAGCCCCGCGCGCCCTTGATTGACCTGAGGGCGGTTGGGGACAACCGCCCCTACCTCCTGCAACATGACCATCCTTCCGCTCAATCCCGCTGACAACGCCTCGCCGGAAGCGTTGCGTGCGTTTCTTGGGCAATGCCGCGACGCGGCGGTGCGGACGGGCCGGCCCAAGCTCGTCAGCATCTCGCTCGCGGTGGACGCGCTTGACCCGCTCGCCGTGCTGGAGTCGATCTTCGAGCCAGACGAGCCGCATTTCTATGCGGAGCGCCCGGACATCGCCACGGCCATCGCGGGCGCAGAGACGGCGGCGGCGTTTGCGGCGCACGGACCGGGCCGGTTCGCCGCGGTGCAACGCTGGGTGGACGAGACACGTGAGCACACCATCGCGGTCGGCGACGTGGCGGCGCCGTTCGGCGGGCCGCATTTTTTCACTGCCTTCACCTTTGCCGACGAGGTGGAGCCGGGGGAGCCGTTTGCCGCCGCGCGCGTGTTCGTGCCCCGTTGGCAAATTGCCCGGGCCGGCGCCGTCACCACGGCGGTGGCCAATCTGCTGGTCGCGCCCGACGCGGATTTGGCGCCGCTCACCGAGCGGGTCTGGCGCGCGCATGGAAAGTTTCACGGATTTCGGTTTCAGGCGCCGGCGCCGGCCGAGCTGTTGACGCCGCTGCGGTTTTCGACCCGCGAGGCCGGCGACTATCGTGCGGCGGTGAGCCGGGCGCTGGCAGGCATCGCCGGCGGCGAGTTTAGCAAAATTGTTCTGGCCCGGGCGCAGGATCTCACCGCGGATCGACCGCTGCATCCGTTGCGCGTGCTGAACGGACTGCGCCAGCGGTTTCCCGACTGCTACGCGTTCTCGCTGGCGAACGGTTGCGGGCAGAGTTTCATCGGCGCGAGCCCGGAGCGGCTCGTGCGCGTGAGCAAAGGCATGCTGGAGACCGAGGCGCTGGCCGGCTCGATCCGCCGCGGCGCCGGCGCGAGCGAGGACGCGGCGCTTGCGGTCGCCCTGCTCGGCTCGGAGAAAGACCGGCGCGAGCAACAGTTCGTGCTCGAGTCGGTGCTTGGCCGGCTGACGCAGCTCGGACTCACCCCGGTATTTCCGGATCGGCCCGCGATCCGGCGGCTGGCCAACGTGCAGCATCTGCAGACGCCGGTCAGCGCCGAGCTGCCGGAAAACGTGCGGTTGCTTGATGCGCTCGGGTTGCTTCACCCCACGCCGGCGGTCGGCGGCACGCCGCAGGCGACGGCGGTCGCGCGCATCCGCGGACTCGAGGGATTTCCCCGTGGGCTTTACGCCGGGGCGCTCGGCTGGCTCAACGCGCGCGGCGGCGGCGAATTTTTTGTCGGTCTACGCTCGGCGCTGGTGGACGGCGCGGCGGCCCGCGTTTACGCCGGGGCGGGCATTGTGGCCGGCTCGACTCCGGAGAAGGAGTTTGCGGAAACCGAGCTGAAGTTTAAGGCCATGCTCGACGCCCTGCGAGCGTAATCATCATGCACGCCCCAAATCTCGATTTTCGGAACACCAACACGCTCTGGGGCAGCGTGCTCGTCGAGACGCTCGCGCGGCTCGGCGTGCAGCAAGCGGTGATTTCGCCGGGCTCGCGCTCGACGCCGCTGACTATCGCCTTCGCCCGGCACCCGTGTTTTGAGGCGATCCCGGTGCTGGACGAGCGCTCGGCGGCGTTTTTCGCCCTCGGGCTGGCGCGGCACGGGCGGCCCGTAGTGCTGCTGTGCACGAGCGGCACGGCGGGAGCGAATTATTTTCCGGCGGTTATCGAGGCGCAGGAGAGCGGCGTGCCGCTGCTGGTCATCACCGCCGACCGGCCGCCGGAAATGCGCGACTGCGCCTCCGGCCAGACGATCGACCAGCAAAAATTGTTTGGTGGGCACGTTAATTTTTGCCACGAGCTGGCGGTGCCCGCGGCGACGCTGCCATTGCTGGCCTACCTGCGGCAGACGGTGGGTCACGCGTGCGAGCGGACGTTGGCGCCCACGCCGGGGCCGGTGCACCTCAACGCGCCGTTTCGCGACCCGCTGCCACCGGTCGCCGACGAGAGCGCGCAGGGTCTCGTGGCGGCGCTCGCCGGTGAGTTCTTCACCCATCTGGATCAACCAATGCCGGTGGCGAGTGGCACGCCGCCGTGGCGGCGGCCGGCGACGGCGCGCGGCCTCATCGTGGCCGGGCCGGCGGCGCCTACGGATGCCCCGGCCTACGTGGCAAAGGTGTTGGGACTGTCGCGGACACTTGGCTGGCCGGTGGTGGCGGACGTGCTGTCGCCGCTGCGGCATCATGCGGCGGCCGGGGACAACCTCGTGACGGCCTACGACGCGATTCTACGCAATCCCGCTTTGTCGCGTGACCTCGCGCCGCAGGCGGTGCTGTGCCTCGGCGGCTGGCCGACGAGCAAGACGCTGCGCGGCTGGCTCGCCACGACGGGCGCGGAGATTTTGCTCGTGGCTCCGGGCACAGCAAACCGCGATGCGCTGCATGGGCGGACGCGGCAGATCGCGGTGCCGGTCGAATCGCTGACGGTCACGGGCGAGCGGGGTGACGACGATTCCTATCTGCGGCAATGGCGCGCGACCGAGGCCGCAGCGCGTAGGGCGCTCGACCGGGCGTTGGCGGACGAGACTTCGATGTTTGAGGGCAAGGCGGCGTGGCTGTTGGCGCGGCACTTGCCGGAGGAGACGCCGGTTTTTGTTGCGAGCAGCATGCCGGTGCGCGACGCGGAGTATTTCTGGCCGGTGACGGGGCGGCGGCACCGTTTTTTCTTCAACCGTGGAGCCAATGGTATCGATGGCACGCTTTCTACGGCATTGGGTGTGGCGCATGGCGCGGACCGACCTGCTGTGCTGCTGACCGGTGATCTCGCGCTGCTACACGACACAAACGGGCTTCTGCTGCGGCCCAAGCTGCGCGGCGCACTCACGGTGGTGCTCATCAACAATCGCGGCGGCGGGATCTTCGAGCATCTGCCGGTGGCGGCCTTTGATCCTCCGTTTGAGGAGTTTTTCGCGACGCCGCAGGAGGCGGATTTTGCGCAACTGTGCAGCGCCTACGGCGTGGAGCATGTATTGGTCCGCGATTGGAACCATTTTACTGAACTGGTCTCGACATTGCCGGGGAATGGCGTGCGCGTGCTGGAGGTCCAGACCGACCGGAAGCGCGATGCGGCGCAACGGAAGAGACTTTTTGCGACGGTGGCCGCGGGCCTTGGTCCGGTTAATTCGTGATTGAGCGGCGGTGAAATTTCCTTCTGGGATGATCGCGCTCGCAGGCAGGGCGGACTACGATGCGATGGGCTGGCTGTCGGTCACACGCACTTACCTCTGTGCCGAACACGCGTCCGGTTCGCTCGTCTGGCTGGACGGCGGTATTGGCCGACTACAGGTGACAGATAGCCTCGTGCCGTGTCCGGTGATAGCCGGACCACGCGCCACCAACCCTCCGCCCAACTCTCCGGATTGACTGTTTTCCAAATGGCGGTGGGATGGTCGGACCTTCTTCCCCTGTCCTATGCTTATGGCGAATCCAGGAAACTCCATGCCCGATCTCAAGCTCACCCCGCAGCAACTGGCGTTTTTCAACACGTTTGGCTTCCTTGCGTTTCCCGGCCTGCTCAAGGACCGCATCGACGAGATCATCCGCGAATTCGAGGCGATCTTCGCGAAGCGCGGCGGCGGCCACCACGGCAAGCCACACGAGGGAAAACAGCGCTCGTGCATTGTGCCGTTTATCGACCAAAGCTCGGTGCTGTCGAGCCTGCTCGACGATCCGCGCATCTACGGGATCGCGGCCTCGCTGCTCGGCGACGATTTCAACTATATGCCGAGCGACGGCAACTACTACGCCGGCGACACGGGCTGGCATTCCGACGGCTGGCATCGAGAAACGCTGCACCTCAAAATCGCGTTCTACCTCGACCCGCTGACGCGCGACACCGGCTGCCTGCGCGTCATCCCCGGCAGTCATAAGATCGGCGATGCGTTTGCCGAGGCGCTGCAGCGCGAGATCTTCGGCTGCACCGAGAAATGGCAGATCGACGGCCGCGAGGTGCCGGCGGTCGCGCTAGAGACGGTGCCGGGTGACATTTTGCTGTTCAACCACAACACCAAGCATGCGGCGTTTGGCGGCAGCGGGTGGCGGCGGATGTTCACGATGAATCTCTGCCAGCGTTACCCCGAGGCGCGGCTACATGAGCTGCGCGACTATATCAGCGGCGTCTCCCGTTTCTGGGTCGATCGCGCGTATGGCGAAACGATGATGAACACGGCCGGCCCGCAGCGTCGACGGCATCTCGAGCAGGTGATGGCCAACGACGGGCACATCGCCGAGCTCTCGCGCAAGGCCCGCGAGACGATGGCGGAGCCTTCGCGCGGGTGACTTCAGCCCGCGCCGATCAGCCAGCCGGCAATGAACACCAGCACGCCGCCGACCACGACTTGAAACGTGGCGGCCAGTAGCTTCGTGTCCATGTAGCGCCAACGAATCCACGAAATCGCGGTCAGTTCCACCACGACGACGACGACGGCGATGCTCGTCGCCACACGGAAATCATGAATCAGGTAGGGCAGGGTGTGCCCGATGCCGCCGATGGTTGTCATCAAACCGCACACGACGCCGCGGAGCCAGGGGGCGCCGCGCCCGCTCAGCTTGCCGTCGTCGGACAGCGCCTCGGCGAAACCCATGCTGATGCCCGCGCCGACCGAGGCGGCGAGGCCGACCTTGAAGGTGTCGGTGGTGTTACCGGTGGCGAACGCGGCGGCGAAAAGCGGGGCGAGCGTCGAGACCGAGCCATCCATCAGCCCGGCAAGGCCGGGCTGCACGAAACGCAGCACGAAGAGGCGGCGCGCGGCATCACTCTCACGGTCAAGGTCTCCGGCGGCCGACTGGGCTTCGTGCATCTCCAAGGCGGCTTTCTCGTGTTTCTGCTCCTCGTGGGCGAGATCGCCGAGAAGTTGGCGAACTGAGGCATCAGTGGCGCGTTGGGCGGCGGCCTCGTAGAAATGCCGTGCCTCGATCTCCATCAGCGCGGCTTCCTCGCGAGCCTTTTCGGGTCGCAAAGTTCGCGTGAGCCACGACGAACGGCGCACCAAAAACCCCTTCACGTCCTGCCGGCGGATGAGCGGGATGTGTTCGCCGAAGCGCCGCCGGTAGACGTCGATCAGCCGATGGCGATGATCCGACTCCTCGCCAGCCATGCGCATGAAGAGTTCGGCGGTCGCGGGAAAATCCTTCCGGAGCGTCTCGGCGAAGTCGCGGAAAATGCGTCCATCCTCCTCCTCCGCGGTGATGGCGAGGGCGAGCAATTGGGATTCGTCGAGATCGCGGAAATGCATGGCGTCGGTTTTGCTATTTTGCCGCGGCCCACACGCGCTGAACGTCTTCGTGTTCCTCCAACTGTTGGAGGAACTCGCCGACCTCGGCGCGCGCGGCTTCGTCGAGTTCGGGAAAGGTTTTGGCAAGATAGCCGATTTCCGCCGTGATCACCGACCAGCCGTTTTGCTTGAGCCAGGACGAGACGGCGTGGATGGCGGTGCGGTCGGTGATGAAACGCGCGCCGGCGCAGTTTTCCGGGATGTCGTCATTCTGCTCGCTGGCGAGCGTTTCGAAATCGTTGGCGCCCGCCTCGATGGCGGCGGCCTCGCGGTCGATGGCCGCGTCGGGGTGGTGCGCCTCGACGAGGCCGACGTGGTCGAAGAGAAACTTGTTGCTGCCGCTCTGGCCGAGGACGCCCTTTTTGAAGAGCACGCGGATCTCGGGCGCGGTGCGCTGGTGGTTGTCGGTGTAAACCTCGACGATGAGCGGGACCTTGTGCGGCGCGTAGCCCTCGAAGACGATGTGCTCCATGGCGATCTTGTCGCCGCCGGTACCGGAGCCCTTGGCGATGGCGCGCTCGATGGCGTCGCGGGTGACGCTGGCCTTGCGGGCCTTTTCGAGCACGGCGAAAAGCCGGGCGTTCGCGTCGGGGTCCGGGCCGCCGAGTTTGGCGGCGACGGTGATTTCCTTCACGAGTTTGCCGACAACCTGGCCTTTCTTCAGGTTGACGATTGCGCGTTTAGCGTGGAGCCACTGACGTCCCATAGGGGGTGTTTGGTAAGGTTGGGCTGTGGCGCAGGCAATACGTAAACCGAGAAATGATTTCCGTGGTCACTTTGCCGTGTAACCGCCTTCTACGGGGAGGTTGACTCCGGTGACGTAGCTGGCGGCGTTGCTGAGCAGGAAGACGACGGCACCGCCGATCTCGTCAGCGCGAGCCATGCGGCCGAGCATGGTCATGCTGCCGTAGCGTCCGAGGAAGGGCTCGGGCTGCGGATGGGCGGGATTGTAGATGCCGCCAGGGGACACGACGTTGACGCGCACCTTTCGCGGGCCGTAGAGCGAGGCGTAGTGGCGAGAAAGGTTGATCATGCCTCCCTTGTGGAAAAAATAATCCGGCACAGAGCCCATCGCGCTGCCTTCGTAGAGCCAGGGGTTGGCGCCGACCATGCCCTGGATGGAGGCGATGTTGACGATGCTGCCGCCAGCGGGTTGCGCCGCCATGGCGTCGGCGAATGTGCGCAAAGTGACGAAGAGGCCGGTGGCGTTGACCTTCATCGATTCCTGCCAGGTGGCAACGGTGTCGCGCTCGCTGCGCATGGGGCGGCTGGCGGCATTGAAAACAAGGCCGTCGATGCGGCCGTGGGCGGCGAGCACGCGGTCGCGCAGGGCGGAGACGGAGGCTTCGTCAGTGATGTCCGCCTGTTCGGGGTGCAGATGCTGGCCGGCGGCAAGGCCGGAGGCGAGAACGGAGTCGAGTTTGGTGCGGTCGCGCGAGACGGCGACGAGGGTGGCGCCAGCGGCACCAAGCGAGGCGACGAGTGCGCGGCCCAGGAGGCCGGTGCCACCGCATTGCACGATGACCATGCCGGCGAGCGAGAACGGAGAGGAATTAGCCACGGAGGGAATTGCCGACGGTGGCCGGTGGGAGTTTCGCGATCTCGCTGCGCAGAAGTTCGAGTCGCTGGGTGATGTAGCTGCTGACGCCAATGACGTCGGCACCGATGCCAAACACGGTATGACCCTCGGCGACGAGGTCGGCAAAGGGGGCGTAGAGGCCGGCGGCCATCGCGAATTTGCCGTGGGCGCGAGCGGCGCAGGCCACACGCTGCCGGGCGGCGACGACCGCGGGATCGGAAAGCTGGCCGGCCTTGCCGAGGCGATGGCTGAAATCGCCGGGGCCGAAGATGAAGCCATCAAAGCCCGGCACGGCGGCGATAGCTTCGACGTGTTCGAGTGCTTCGGGTGACTCGATCTGTAGGACGATTAGGCGCTCGGTGTTGCTGTGGCGGAGGTATTCCTCCTGCGGAACGAGGCAGAAATAACCGTCGATATTGCCCCCATCGAGGGCGCGTTTGCCGAGCGGATAAAAGCGGGTCCACTCGACGATCTGTCGGGCCTCGTCGGCGCTGGCAACGTGCGGCACGATGATGCCGGTGGCGCCGGCCTCGAGCGGGCGCACGTATTCGCTGTAGGCGCCCTTCGAGACGCGGACGAGGGTGTCGATACCGTGGAGGCGGGCGGCGCGGATGACGTTCTCCAGCGCGAGCCAGTCGTTGGGCACATGCTCCTGGCAGAGCCAGAGGGCGTCCACACCGCAGACGCCAGCGATCTCGGCGACGCGCGGGTCGGTGAGATTAAGTTTAAAAACCGCCGGGTAGCGGTGCTCGCGAAGGAGCTGTAAAATACGGCTGGGCGGGTGTTTCATGGGGAAAGTTGAGTGAGGATTTCGGCAATCTCGACGCGACGCGAGCCATCGGTGCGGCTGCGGATGCCGGCGATGATGACCGCCATGAGCTCGATTGTGTCGCTGAACGGGTAGGCGGATTTTTCGCTGCGGAGAAAATCCACGAAGGCGACGAGTTGGCGGCGGAACGTCGTATAGGTGTCGGCGCAGCGGATGGTGGTTTGGCCGTTTTGCCCGCAGAGGTGCAGGGTGCCGAAGGTGGCGGCGCCGTTGTAGATGATGGGCAGCGTCACCTGCGTGCCGGAGCAGTGGGTAAGGTGCGCGACTTCGAGGCCTGGGTTGGATTCGAGGCGGACCGAGGTGAAGCCGGGGCCGGTGAGGCGAAAAATCGGCTCAAGGGCGTGGATGCCGTAGCGTTCCCAGGTCTTGGCGGTGATGCTGGAGACCCAGCGCAACGGGCCGAGTTCGGAGCGTCCGTCGAGATGGGGATCGAGTTCAGGGGCGTAACGCATGCCACTCGAGGAGAGAAGCGGCGCGCCGGCCTTTTCCCAGGCGATGAAGGTGCGCAGATCGCCGAGGCTGGTCGCGAGCGGTTTGTCGACGAAGACGGGCAAGCCCGCTTCGACAAAGGGCCGGGCGCGGCGCACGTGATCGAAACCGTCGTCGGTGGCAATGAGGACGGCGTCGACATGGCCGATCACGTCCTCGGGTTCCTTGACAATGTTGGGAATAAGCGCCGTGGCGGCGACGAGAGATGCCTCGGCGGGGTCGTCGGTCCAGACATGGGTGACGCGTGCGCCGGGAATGCCGACAGTCGCCGGCGAGTGCGCGCCGAGGTATTTTGTGATTCCTACGTAGGGGCACCGTGCGAGAGTAGCGGTGTCGTAGCTGTTGATGATGCCGGACCACGAGAACGGATGGCCGTTGCCCGGAATCATGCCGAGCATCGCCAACCGTAGAGGTGTGTTCCCGGTGGCAGTCGGTTCAGGCGTAGGGGTGGCGAAAGTCAACTCGGACAGTTTTCGCGACCGCGGTGCGGTCGGCGAGTCCGAAACGCGGCAAAGGCGCGGTTGTGGCAGGAGATCGGATTTGCGCATGCTCTGCTTTCAGACGTTGAATTTTGGGTGAACTGAGGAAGACTCCTGGCATGAGATTCTGGAGACTGTGCCTGGGCGTTGGTATGCTGTGGGCGACCATGACCGGCGTGGCTAGCGAAAGGGATGCCGATGTGGTATTGGCCACGCGGGCTCGGGCAGTGCTCAAGCAAATCCTCGCCATTGACCAGACTTGGGTGCGGGTGCACGCGGCGGAGGCGCTGATCGCGGCAGGCGAGGGCGAGGCGATGCACGCGTTGTTTCTTCGCGAATGGCCCGCCAACGAAGCGACCGTTTATCGGATTGGTGTGTGGCGCGTGTTGGCTAACACGGCGTGCGATGAGGATGATCGCGCCGGATGGATCGCACGGGTGGAGCGGGTTTTTCTCGATCCGACCGCGCCCGACCGGCCGCAGGCCGTCGAGACGCTCGGAAAATTGCGTCATCGGGTGAAGGGCAAGGTGCTGGAGGCGGTGCGCGCGAAGGCCGCGGCCGGACCGGAGGCCGACGCGATCATGCCGCTGTGGGCGCTGCAACTCGCCGGTGATCCGGGTGCGCTGGCGCGGCTAGCAGTAGCTTTGGCGGCAACTGATCCGACGACTCGGCAGCGTGCGGCCTACGCGGTTCGCTGGTTGCACACGTCTGACGCAGCCCTGCGGCGAACGCTTGCCCGCGCGGCGTCTGTTGAGCTGGCCGATTCCCCGGCATATGCCTATCTGCTCAGTGCGGCCCTGTCGCTTGATGCAGATCCGACGCAGATGGACTCATGGCGGGCCAAATTGGAGCAAGTGCTGGCCACTGGATCGCCGGCGGCCCGGTTCGAGGCGTGCCAGACGCTCATGAACCGTTTCAATGCCGTGGATCTTCCGAAACTGGC
Organism: uncultured Opitutia bacterium; assembly: GCA_903877135.1. Lineage (GTDB taxonomy): Bacteria > Verrucomicrobiota > Verrucomicrobiia > Opitutales > Opitutaceae > CAIRCN01. The sequence continues at coordinate 75,725 of CAIRCN010000034.1, read as the reverse complement.
GCCGCTGCTTAATGCGACTGAGCCAGACACGCGCGTTGCCGCGGCCTGGACAATTCTGCATGTGCTGGCGCAACGGCATTGAAATCGGCCGGAATCGCGGCGCGTTTTTCAGTTTCCTTCGCCAGGCTGGACGACAGGTCGCACGGAAAAGAGGAGCAGCACGCAAATTACCATGCTGCACGCAGCGAACTGGAAGATGCGGCTGAGATCGATCTGAGCGTCGCGCAGAGTGCCGCCAGCGTAAATCGCGAGGCCGCCGACGATGCAGCCAAACATGTTAAGTATGCCGTAGCCGGTGGCGCGATAGCGCGGGTCCGCGACGAGACACAGGATGGGCATCATGTTGGCGTCGGTGGAGGCCCGGGCGAGGCCGTAGACCACGAGCCCCAGCAGGGCGATGCCGAGGACGGTGGTGTTGGCCGCCAGGAGTATGCCGGGCGCGGCGACGCAGAGACCGATTACTGGCACCATGATTCGGCCACGGGGATTCGACCGGCTCCAGCGGTCGGCCCACGCTCCGCCAAGCAGCAGGCCGATCAACGCCGACACCTGCAGGTAGCCCGTGGCGGACAACCCGGCGACACCTTGGTGGAGGTTGAAATGTTCCTGCAGGTAAGTGGGCATCCAGGCGGTCACGACCCAGCCGACGAGCCCGAGTATGCCCCAGAACACAAAGGCCAAGACGAACGCACGGCGGTTGAATAGGCTCACGAGCGCTGCGCCGAACTCGACATACAGCGATTTTCGGGGCGCGGGGCCGTCGACTCGCGGTACATCGCGCAGCAGGAGGAACAACAACCCGCAGTAAGCGATACCCACCATGCCGAAAAAGCTGAAGGGATAACTCCAGTCGTGACGCTCGGCGAGCCAGCCGCCCAGGCCGCCCAATGCCGCGCCGGTCATGATGCCGGTCATGTGCACGCCGGTGGCGAACGAGCGCGTCGGGCCGCGGTGATAGTCGGCGATGAGCGCGAGCGCGGCAGGGATGTAGCAGGCTTCGCTGACCCCCATGAGCGCGCGGGTCGCCAGCAGTTCGCCAAAGGTCGTGGCGTGCGCCGTCAGCCACGTGATCAGCGACCACGCGAAGAGACTGCCAATGATGACGCGGCTGCGGCTGAACCGGTCCGCCAGAAATCCGGCGAAGGGACTGAGCAGACCGTAAACCCATAGGAACACCGAGGTGAGCAGGCCGAATTGCGCGTCGGTCATCGGGATCGCGTCCATGAGCGAGCCGCGCATGGTCGTGAGCATGATCCGGTCGAGGTAGTTAAAGGCGGCTACGAACCACAGCAGCGCGACGACGAGCCAGGCGCGCGTGAGCGTTGGGGCGGCGCCGGTGCTCATGCGGAAACGCACGCGATCATTGGGTCCGGCCCCGGGCCTCGACGCGCCACGTGTCGACCGGCTGGCCAGACTCGATCACGATGACGGTATCCGTGAGGTTGACGACGGTGCAGACGTGCGCCGGAGTGAAGACAATGCGCTCGCCGATCCGGAGGGCATCGACCGCGCTGCCGCGCAGGTAGCCGTGCTCCTCGTTGACGCGCGCCACAGCAATGTCGCGCCCGTCAGCGGCGAGGGCGGAGAGCCCGTCGGGTGTGCGATCCGATGAAAATACTTTCGAGCCGGCGTCGATCAGCGCGAGGCCCGGTTCCGGTTTGTCGACGACGGTCGCGAGCACGTGGAGCGCGACAGCCTCGGCTGTGATGACGCCGGCTGCGCGGGTGAGCGACAAATCGCCGAACACGTAGGCTCCGGGGCGCACGGCCTGCACGCGGCCGGCGCTCGCGATCATCCGCGCGCTCACGCTGCAGCCGGGCCAGACAGCGAGGGCCGGATCGATGGCGTCGCGCAGCGCGCAGAGGCGGTCGACGAGCTCCGCGGCGCGAGAGGGCAATTGCTTGCGGGACACGCCGTAAAAGTGTCCCTCGTGAGTGTAGAAACCACGGAGTTCGAGGTGGGAACAGCGGGCAAGGAGCGTGGCGATCCCGCTGGCGGCGGACATGTCGCGTGCGCCTTCGCGGCCGAGGCCGGAGTCCACGGCAATCATGACACCGAGCTTTCGACCGATATGCGCGGCGAGGCTGATCAGGGCCTCCGCGTGGGCTTCGCTGGTGACAGCGACACGGAAATCATCGAGCTGGTCCGCGAGGGCCGCGATCCGCGGCGCCTGGCCGGGATCGACGAGGGAGTGGGCGACGAAAAGGTTGCGCACGCCGGAGGGGAGCATCGCCTCGGCCTCGCCGAGTTTGGCGCAGGTGAGGCCGCGGGCGCCCGCCGCGAGTTGCTGACGGGCGACGGCGACCATCTTGTGGGTCTTGATGTGCGGCCGCAGTTCCACGCCGTGCTGGTCGCACACCGCCTGCATGTCGCGGATGTTGGCCGCGAGCTTGACGCGGTCCACGAGCACGGCAGGCGTGGCGATAGCGGCCAGCGCGGTCATGGCCTTCACATCCGGCCGATCTGGCCCACGGTCAGGCCGCCGTCGACTACGAGCACCTGGCCCGTGATATAGGCCGCCGCCGGCGAGAGGAGAAAAACCGCAGTCCCCGCGCAGTCGACCGGTTCGCCGATGCGCCCGAGCAAAATTTTTTTTTCGTAGTGGCGGCGGGTTTCCGGTTTTTTCCCGCCGAGCCAACTGTCGGTCAGCGGCGTGTGGATGAGCCCGGGCGCAAGGCCGTTGACCCGGATGCAATGCGAGGCGAGCGATTGCGCGAGGCTGCGGGTCATCATCACGAGGGCGCCTTTGGAGGTGTCGTAGGCGGTCGAATCGTCCTCGGACTGGAAACCGTTGGTCGAGGAAACGATCACCATGGCCCCGGGCCGCTGGCGCGCGATAAGTTCGCGGGCAAACGCCTGCGCGAGAAAATAGGTGGCCCGCACGTTGAGGCTCATGGTGCGGTCCCAGCGGTCGGCGCCCATCTCGAGGAAGGGCACGTCAAAGAAACTGCCGGCGTTGCAGACGAGCAGATTGAGCCCGGGCTCGGCGGCGAAGGCGTCTGCTACGAGGGCGGCGGGCGCCTCGGGCGCGCCGAGATCGGCGGGGATGAACCGGCTGCCGGGGGGAAGCGGCTCGGAGCGTTTGGTGCCATGGAAGATCACGGTGGCGCCGGCGGTGCCGAGGCCGAGGGCGATGGCGTGGCCGATGCCCTTGGTGGAGCCCGTGACGAGGGCGATGCTAGACGCGAGTGAGAACGGATTCATCTTTCAGTTGGAGGAAGGCGAGCGCGTTGGCGTGCGCCACAGTGCGCTTGAGGTCGGCGGGCAGCGCGTGGACACAGGCCGCCTCTGCGGCATAGGTGCTGCGCAGCGCGGTGAGCTTGCCATCGAGGTGGGCGACGTAGCTTTGGAAGGGCGTGTCGGAGCCCCACATGAGTTTCGTCGGATAGGTTTCGGCTAGGCGATGCAACACGGCGGCCGGGTCGCGATAGTCGGCAACGAAGCGGCGCGCCGCGGGCGCCACAAAACCCAGACCCTGGGCGACGCCGTCGCAATGGATACGGTGCGCTGAGCAGTCGAACCAAGCGTTGGGCAATTCGGCCACGCGGTCGAGGCTTTCGCGGTCGTAGCGGCAGGAGTGGGCGAGACAGAAGCGCAAATGCGGCGTGGCCTCGGCGACTTTCAAAATGGACGATGCTTGCGACCATACGTCCTCGGGGGCGACGCTGGAGTGGATGAGGAGCGGCAGGTTAAACTCGGCGGCGAAGTCGAGAAACCCACGGCCCTCTCGCAGCAGCGCCGTGACATCAGCCTGAATCATTGTCGCCTGAATCTTCAGACCGTAGAAGGGAAACCGTATGTAGAGTTCGCGGAGTTTGCTGATCTGGGCTGCCGGCTCGCGCATCGGATCGATAATTGCCAGAGGCAGAGTGAATCGGCCAAGGTCCGGATAAAGTTCGTAAATTTCGCGGAGCATCCGCTCGTTCTCGAAGGCGTATGGAACCTGCTCGCAGCCGTCGGGTTTGAGTTCGGTCCGGCGCATCGCCGCGATGTCCCAGGTCAGGTTGGCCACCATGGGAAACACCATCCAGCGGTCGATGCCGCAGTGGCGTCCCTCGGTTACGAGTGCGGGCAGGTCTTGCGCGTAGGGATGGTAACCGTTGAGATAAAAGAACAGGTCAACACCGAGATGGTTGTGGCAGTCGATGATCACGAGGCTGATTGGATTGACGAAGATACGTTTCAGCCTGTGAAGTGAAGGCAACGCAAAACATGTTCTGCCGCCGTGCCCGGATGCCGCACGATCCCGGCACGCAGCCTGATTTCCAATTCCCATGAACCTCACCTATCCCAAAGACGCCAACACTCCGGTTTCGTCACTTCCCTTCAGCCCCGCGGTGCGCGCTGGCGATCTGATTTTCGTTTCCGGCCAGGCGTCGGTTGACTCCACTGGCAAGATCGTGCCCGACACTTTCGAGGGCGAGTTTCGCCGCTCGGTCGAGAATATGCGCAAGATTCTTGAGGCGGCCGGCAGCGATCTCGCCCATGTCGTGCAGACGCGCAACTACGTCCGCGATCCTGCCAACCTGACACGCTACAACGAACTCTACCGCGAATATTTCACTGAGCCGTTTCCCACCCGCATGACACTGACGAACTGCCTGCCGACTACGCTGCACTACGAAATTGAGTGCGTCGCCGTGCCGCGCACCTGAACCTCACTTCCGACCATGAAAATCATCCGCTACCGCGATTCCTCAGGCAAAAATCATTATGGCTCAGAGCAGACCGACGGCTCCTCGCTCCGCATCGAAGGCGATGTGCTGGGCGCCCACCGCGTCACCGCCGAGCGTGCCGATTTGCGCAAGCTCCTAGCGCCGATCGTGCCGACGCAGATCCTCGGCGTCGGCCTCAATTACCGCCACCATGCGCAGGAGTCGGGCATGAAGGTGCCCGAGGTGCCCGTGCTTTTCGTCAAAGGCCTCAACACCCTGCAAAACCCTGGCGACCCGATCCTGATCCCCACGCACCTTGCCAGCACCGAAGTGGATTACGAGTGCGAGCTGGCGGTCGTGATCGGCCGCGCCTGCAAGAATGTTTCGCGGGAGCGGGCGCTCGACTACGTGCTTGGGGTGACCTGCGCCAACGACGTGTCGGCCCGCGACTGGCAGATCAAGCGAGGCGGCGGTCAATGGTGCCGCGGCAAGTTCTTCGACACGTTCTGTCCGCTCGGGCCGCGGCTTGTCACGTTGGACGAGGTTGCCGGGCCAAACCGTCTCAAGATCGCCACCGAACTCAACGGCGTGAAAGTGCAGGACTGGACGACGTCGGACATGATTTTCGATGTGCCGGCGCTGATCGAATTTCTCAGCGGCAGCACGACGCTGCTGCCCGGAACGGTGATTTTGACCGGCACACCGCACGGCGTAGGCATGGCGGCGAAACCACTGCCGCGCTGGCTCAAACCCGGCGACACGGTGACGATCGAGATCGAGGGCATCGGCCGGTTGAGCAACCCGGTGGCGCTGGAGTAGTCCACAATCGCGAAGCTTGCGCCGGGTTAAAATTGCGCGATTGGATCAAGGTTTTTTCAGTGGCTGAAGGCGTTGCTCCATGGCGCAGAGCAACTCGGCGCCACTAGAGTGTTTCAAATAAAACGGTAGCCACAAGCGGCAAACCAGCCGAGAGCGTCTTGGGCGGTGACGGCGCGCAGCGCGGCCGCGATGGCGCGAAGGAGGTCGGGGTAAGTGCGGGCCTGGGCCGTGCGGAGCAGAGACTTCACCTTGCTCCACATCATCTCAATGGGGTTCAAATCGGGCGAGTAAGCGGGCAGGAAGCGGACCTCGGCTCTGGCTTGGGCAATGAGCTGGAGCGTGCGGTCGTTTTTGTGAGCGCCAAGGTTGTCCATGATGACAAGATCCCCGGATCTGAGCGCAGGAACCAGCACTTCGCGCACATAGGCTTGGAAGACCTCGGTGGAGGTCGCTCCCTTGATCGTCATGCAGGCGCTGGTCCCATTTAACCGCACCGAGGAGATCGTGGTGGTGGTTCGCCAGTGGCCGTGCGGCGCGTGGCAGACCAGTCGCTCGCCCTTTGGCGCCCGGCCGCGCCGCCGCGTCAGATTGGTTTTGGCGGCCGACTCGTCGATGAAGATCAGACGCGCCGGGTCGAGCGCGCCTTGGCGCCGCCGCCAGCGCCGTCTGGCCCGCGCCACGTCCGGCCGGTTTTGTTCGGTCGCATGGAGCGTCTTTTTTTATATGTCAGTCCCAGCCGGCTCACCACCCAGTGGATCGCCGCCACCGTTCAGTCCAGCGTCAGGCGATCCTTCATCTCTGCCAGCGTGAGATCCGGTTCCTCGGCGATGAGTTGCTTCAGCTTTGCTCCATGGTTCGGCAGCAGTCTCGCCCGCCGCCCCGAAAACCGATGCCGCGGCCGGAGGTCCCCGGTTCTCGCCCTCTGGGCCAGCAACTTCTTCACCATGCCCACCGACACATTGAAGCGCTTCGCCACCTCTGCCCTCGTCCCTTCCTGCGCGTCGTAGGCCGCCACGATCCTTTCCCGCAGGTCCACTGACAGTGTCTTCTTCATCCCCAAACCCGACCACGAACCCTAATCGGTGGCTATAGTTTTATTTGATATGCTCTAAGCTCGAAGTTCAGGGTGGCTTTTCAGAGGTGCTTTTCGTCGAGCAGGGCCCGCACGGTCGAAAGCAACGTTTTGGGCCGGCACGGTTTTTGGAGGAAATGATAGTCTCCGGCTAGTTCAGCAAAACACTCCATGTCATCGCGCTGATGGCCGCTCGTGCAGATCACCTTCAGCCTTGGATCTTCTGCTCGCAGTTTGGTCGCGAGCTCCAATCCGGTCATGTGGTCTTCAAGAACCATATCGGTCAGAAGCAGCCGAATGCGCGAAGCGTGCCATTTCCAGACCTCCAACGCATCGGGGCCGGAGCCGGCTTGCAACACCCGGTAGCCTTGGCCGTGGAGGATGAAGACGGTCAACTCCCGCACGGCGGCATCGTCTTCGACGAGGAGAATTGTTTCGTTGCCTTTTCGATTGCGCGTTTCCGCTCCGGCTCTGGCCCCGGCTATCACATTGGTCGGAGCAGCAGGCAGGGTTATCTTGAACCTCGTTCCTCCATTGACTGCACTTTCCACTGCCAGCCAGCCATGGTGCTGCTTGACGATACCGAAAACGGTGGCCAGCCCCAACCCGGTGTTTGTGCCCCCAGCCTTGGTGGTGAAGAATGGCTCGAAGACTTGGGGTAAAATCTCGGGTGAAATACCATGGCCAGTATCTTCGACACTCAGGGTAACAAATTTCATCTCCATGCCTTCGGACCCTCCTGTCGCGGATTCGCCTACAGTATCCGCCGCCTCGGTCTTGAACAGGAGGCGTCCACCGGTGGGCATTGCGTCGCGCGCATTTTGCGCAAGTATGATGATGAGTTGCTCCATCATGTCCGGGTCCGCCACGACAAGTGGCAGGTTGTCGGCGAGATGAAATTCCTGATGAATGTTGCTGCCCAAGAGCCGGTTCAGCACACTGGCGGTTTCGCGAATGAGACCATTCAGATCCAGGGCGCCTGCCTGCTTCGTTTGTTGACGGCTGAAAATCAACAACTGCCGGAGCAAACCGCCGGCTTTTTCCGCTGCGGTGTAGATCTGGTTCAGTGGTTCCTGCGTCGCCGCGGCAGGGTCGGCGTGGTCCAGCAACCAGCCGGCGTGACCTCGGATCACGGTGAGCGAGTCGCTGAGGGCCGGAGCAATTTTCCCGGCAATTTGTGCGAGTGCGGCCATCCTCAGGGTATCGAGAGTATCGAACGACGCGAAGGCGGCTGGCGTTTCCTGCTGGAGAGCCGATTGGCCGGTGGTGGGAGAGTCTGTCCTCGCCTCGCGCACGCTCAGCTTGGTTCTATCCGAGTTTGCCTCGCTCGTCATAACTCCGGGCGGCCGGCGCGCTCGATGGCCGCTTGCAGTTCGGTCAGCCGAATCGGCTTGGTGACATAATCATCCATCCCGGCCGCGAGGCATTTCTCCCGGTCACCTTGCATCGCATTAGCGGTCATTGCGATGATGTGAACCGGCGCGCGCCAGCGACAAGGATGCTGGCGGTCTTCTTCGCGTTTTCTGATAGCGCGAGTCGCCTCATAGCCGTCCATCTCGGGCATTTGGCAATCCATGAAGACCAGATCATATTTGCCGCGAGGCAGGGCTTCCAGCACCTCGAGGCCGTTGGACACTACATCCACCGTGCAACCCAGTTTTTTCAACTGGGCCACGGCGATCTTTTGGTTCACCTGATTGTCTTCCGCGACGAGGAGATGGTGTCGCAGGAGTGGCAGGGACTCCTTCTGTGGCGCCAGCGCCGCCTCGGCGGGATCGGCCAACAACCCATTGCCCATGACATCGGCGAGGCAGTCGAGCAGGCGCGACTGTTTGACAGGTTTGATCAGATAGGCTTCGAGGCCGGCGGCCCGCAGTTCCTCGGCTTCGAACCGGTGCCCGAGCGAAGTCAGCATGATCAGGTGCGTCTGTGCGATGGCGGGGTCGGCCTTGATGGCCTTCGCCAGTGTCATGCCGTCCATTTCCGGCATCTGCATGTCGAGCAGCGCGAGGTCGTAAGGTTCGCCGGCGGCCGCTGCAGCCCGGAGGATTTTGAGGGCTTCGTAGCCACTCGCCGCGCTGCCCTTCTGCATCTTCCAGGCAAAAATCTGGTGCCGCAGGATCTGGCGGTTCGTGGCGTTGTCGTCGACCACCAGCACCCGGAGGTTAAACAGATTCTTGGCGGCTATTTTCTCCGGTTTGGGCGCGCCCGTCTGCTTTTCGAACTGGGCCGTGAACCAGAAGGTGGCGCCTTGACCGGGCTCGCTCACCACGCCGATTTGCCCGTGCATCATGCTGACGAGCTGCTTGGAGATTGCCAGGCCCAGACCGGTGCCACCATATTTTCTCGTGGTCGAGCTGTCGGCTTGAGTGAAGGATTGGAACAACCGGCCCTGCACCTCCGGCGGGATTCCGATGCCGGTGTCGACCACGTTGAACCGCAGCACCACGTGGGTCGACGTTTCACTCTCCCGTTGCACCCGTAACACCACTTCGCCGTGGTCCGTGAATTTGATCGCATTGCCAAGGAGGTTGGTGATCACTTGGCGCAGGCGCCCCGGGTCGCCCCGCAGCCGCGTGGTCACCTCCGGCGCGATGCCATCGAGCAGTTCGATACCCTTGCCCTGCGCCCGCTCGGCCAGCATGTCCAGCGTGCCTTCGATGGTTTCCACCAGATCGAAGTCGAGGACTTCAAAGGTGAGCTTGCCAGCCTCGATCTTGGAGAAGTCGAGGATATCGTTGATGACCGTCATCAGGTTCTCCCCGGAATTGCGCACCGACTCGGCGAACTGACGCTGCTCCCGGGTCAGCTGGGTGTCGAGCAGGAGGCCGGTCATGCCGATGACGCCATTCATCGGCGTGCGGATTTCGTGGCTCATCGTCGCGAGGAATTCGCTCTTGGCTTGGGCGGCGGATTCGGCGGCTGCTTTCGCCGCCCGCAACTCGCGCTCGGTCTGTTTGCGCGCGGTGATGTCCATCTTCACCGCGAGATAGTGGGTCGTGCGACCGTCGGCGTTGCGGATCGGCGAGATAGAAGCTTCTTCCCAAAATAATTCGCCGTTCTTTTTCTTGTTGTGAAATTCCCCCCGCCACGTATCACCCGCCGTGATCGTATCCCAGAGCTTTTTGTAGACCTCACGCGGGAGTTCGCCCGACTTCAGGATCCGGGGATTTTGGCCCTGCGCCTCTACGGCGCTGTAACCGGTCACCTCGGTAAAGCGCGGGTTGGTATATTCGATGTTTCCGGCCAGATCAGTGATCACGATGCTCGCCGGGCTCTGCTCCACCGCTGTGGAGAGTTTTCGCACCTGCTCGGCCGCGCGTTTAGCCCCGGTGTTGTCTTGCATCGAGCTGCGAATGCCCATGATTCGCCCGGCGGCGTCGAGGATGAGTTTGTCGTTATTGATGACTTCGAGCAGCGAACCGTCCTTGCGGCGCACTTGGCGCTCGAACGCGATGCCGGGCGGCATTTTCCCCGACAACTTGGCTTGCACGACCGCCGCCGATGCCGCCGGGTCCGCGGCAAATTCAGCGATGGGGTGACCCATCATTTCCGCCTCGGTGTAGCCAAGCAACTGCAACTCAGTGCGATTGACACGGACAATGCGGCCGGTGCTGTCGATTTCGTGGTAGCCGACGGGGGCGTTGTCAAACAGGCTTCGGAAGCGGGTTTCGCTCTTGTGCAACGTCTGCTCCGCTTGCTTGCGTTCGATGGCGGTGGCGATTTGCCGCGACACGTAGAGTAGCAGCTCAAGATCTCCGGCGGTGTAGTGCACCGATCCCGAATAAATCTGGACCGCGAGCACGCCTATACTCTGGTTGTGGGTAATGAGGGGCACACCCAGCCAATCTTTCGGGGGCGTGCCGACAAGCGAGATTTGCCCCGCGCGATGCATGGCTTCGATCTTCTCGGCGGTGAGCAACAGTGGTTGGCCGGTGCGCAGGACCATGCCCGTAAGCCCATTGCCTGGGTGGCGCGGTGCTGGCACGGGGTCGACCTCGTCCACAAAGTAGGGAAAACTTAGTAGATCTGTGGGCGCATCATGGAGCGCGACGTAGAAATTCTGCGCCGACAGCAACTCGCCGACAATTTCATGGATGCGCCGAAACGCCGCCGGCAGATCCGCGGCCTCTTGCGCGGCATCGGAGATCCTGAGCAGTGCCGCGTGCATCGCTTCCGCTCGCTTGCGCTCGGTCATGTCGCGAATGATGGCGACGGCCATCCGCCGTCCGCCCGGTTGCATGGACGACAGCGATAGCTCGATCGGAAACTCGGTGCCGTCTTTGCGCACCGCGGCCAGCTCCAGCGTTTTGCCGATGGCCGGGCCTTCGCCAGTCTGCTGCCACTGGGGGAAGGTTGCGAGATGGGCCGGCAGGAAGCGCGCCGGCACAATCAAATCTTGCAGGTTGCGGTTGAGAACCTCGCCTGCCGCATGGCCAAACATCCGCTCGGCCGCCGCGTTCCAGAACTGCACCCGGCCTTGCTCATCCATCGTGAGGATGGCGTTCTGGGCGGCGGCGGTCAGGGTGCGAAACTGCTCCTCGCTCTCCTGCAATAAAGTCTCTGCTGCGGCCCGCTCTGCGTTGCGCGCCTTCGCCCGGCGCGCACCAAAACCGATGACCCCCAGCCCCAAACCCCAGATGATGCCGTCGACCATCACAAGCGCGGCCGACTCCGGCTGTTCAGCGGTGCTCAACGCTGCCAAGGGCACGGACACGGACATGCCACCGTGAATTTCGCCTATTTTGTAATCTTGGACACCGTGGCAATGCAGACAACTGGCCTCGGTCACCAGGGGACGCATGACGCGCACATATTCCTCGCCATCCATCGTGGCGACGGACGCGACTTCGGTATTCCCGTTCGCCAAGGCCTTGAGCGCCTCGGCCTCCCAAGGGTCTGCCATATTTTCGGGCCACGTCGGTTTGAGACTCGCGAGATGGCTGCGATACCCAGCGGGTTCAGGGCTTCGCTCCAGCATCTGCCGCAGCATGGGCTCGGAAACCAAGGCGCGTTCCTCGGCGCGTGCCAGACTGGGATTTGGCGTCACCTTGTTCGTGGCCGGCGCGGAGACCCCATGGTCATCCGCCCGGAACCGAAACAGAATCTCTTTCTGAAAGCTGATTTGCGCATAGTGCCGAGCGCTGTCCAATATCCCGCGCCGCTGCTCGAAGCGACTCCAGCCCAGGGATGCAGCCATCAGCGCTGTCCACACTAGCCCCGCAGCCAGTGTGTAATGCCACAACTTGAACGTCGACGCGGTCCGGGCTCGGTGGGGCGATGAGGTTAAAGATTGAGAGGGCGGCATGACGGGCTCCTCAATTTGGGTCATTGGTCGTTGGAGAAGAGCCGGAGTCTGGGTGGGTTGGCGCGGAAGCGGGCGGGGGGCTTATGCCCTCGGAGGCGAGCACTTCGGTGATCGCGGTCAGCAGCGTGGGAAGGTCGAACGGTTTTTGGAGCGTGCGCTGGGCGCCGAAGTCGCCGGCAATCTTGAGGTAAAACGGGGCGGCCTGCGCCAGACCGCCCGACATCGCGATGATTCCCAGCTTGGGATAGATGCGACGGAGCGCCTTGATGGTCTCGAGTCCCTCTTGCCTCGGCATCACGATGTCCGTGAGCACAAGATCGACGGGCATGGTGCGCAGCAGCCTCGTGCCCTCCGCACCATCGGCGGCTTGCCTGACCGTATAGCCGTTTTCGGTGAGTGCATCGCCGAGGGTTTCGCGAAACAAGGCGTCGTCATCAATGAGAAGGATGGAGGGCATGGGGTCAGGTTGCGGCGGCTGGATGAAGCAGTTGGTACACGGTGCTGAGCAGCTCGCCGGAGGTAAACGGCTTGCGGAGAAACGCGTGTGCTACCGCTTGAATCGCGGGGATATCGGAGGCACTATCGATACTGCGGGACAACCCGCTCATGGCGAGGAGCGGTAGTCCGGGGTTGATCTTCAATAGGGCCTGAGTCAGCTTCAGTCCGCCGAGGCGCGGCATGTCGACATCGGTGATGACGAGGGAGAATTCGCCTGGATGGGAGCCAAATAGCTCCAGCGCCTCCACGCCATGGGCGGCGCCCAGCACGCGATAGCGATGCTGATGAAGGATATCGCAGATTAACTGGCGGATGGCGGTTTCGTCTTCCACCACGAGGATGAGTTCGCCGTGGCCGCCGGGCTGCACAGGAGCCAAGGGGTCAGGCGACTTGAGTGTTGCGCTTTCGATCGCGGGGAGAAACACGCGGAAAGAAGTGCCGCGGCCGACTTGCGTGTCCAACTCAATAAAGCCGTGGTGGCCGGCGACGATGCCGCGCACTGTGGAGAGACCGAGCCCGGTGCCTTTGCCGACAGCTTTGGTCGTGAAGAACGGTGTCCAAATGTGCTCCAGCACATCGGGCGCAATGCCGGTGCCGGTGTCGGCGACCTCGAGCACGAGCCAGACGCCCGGCAGGGCGCCAGGGATGGAGGCCGCCTCGGCGGCGTCGAGCCGGCGGTTGGTCGCGATGAGGCGCAGCTTGCCGCCATGTGGCATGGCGTCGCGGGCGTTGACGCAGAGGTTGAGCAGCGCTTGGTGGATTTGGGTGGCGTTGCCCTGCACCGGCCAGAGGTCGGAGGGAATGTGGTGCTCGAACGTGACCGACTTGGGAAATGTTTCCTCAATGACGGCGATAATATCGCGGGCGAGGTGTTTCACCTGCGTGGCCTGGAACTCACCAGTGGCGGTGTGGGCAAAACTGAGGATCTGTTTTACCAGATTGGCACCGCGTGCGACACTTTTTTCGAGTGTATCGACAATTTTCAGGTCTCGCGGGGAGGAGAGGCCTTCGCGCAGCATAGGGGTGGCAAACACGATCGGGGCGAGCACGTTGTTTAGATCGTGGGCGATGCCAGTGGCAAGCATGCCGATGCTCTCGAGCCGCTGGGCGTGGAGGAAGCGATCCTCGAGCAATTTTTTCTCCGTGATGTCGTTGACGAGCGACAGCTGGGCCGGGCGACTGGCAAAAGTCAGCGGGCGGCTGAAGGTCTCCACATGGAACGTCGTTCCGTTCTTCCGCCGGTGCCGCAATTCGCAGTTGGCACCGCCTTCGGTGCGGTCCCGCATCTGCCGCTGGAGCAGCAGGGGCACGTCGTCGGGATTGCAGATTTGCGGGAGCGTCATGCCGAGGAACTCCTCGCGGGTGTAGCCGTAGTGCTGCATGGCGGATTCGTTGACCGAGAGGAACCGCAGCGTTTCCGTGTCGTGCACCCACATAGGAAGCGGATTGTGGTCGAAGAGCAGCCGGTAGTGCTCCTCGCTCTGCCGCAGGTTCGACTCCGCCAGCTCACGCGTGGAGATATCGCGGATGATCGCTGTGAAGAATGCGCCCGCGGAGCTTGCCCACCGGGCCAACGAAAGTTCCAGAGGAAATTCCGTGCCGTCACGTCGTAACCCCGCCAGTTCGACGGTCCGGCCCACGACTGGCGGCTCACCGCCTGCGAGCAACCGCTGTAGGCCGTCGCGGTGCCGGTCGCGGAAGCGAAGCGGAATGATGATCTCCAGCGGTTCGCCGTGCACTTCGGCTTTGCTGTAACCAAAGATTCGCTCGGCGGCGGGATTCCAGTCGCAAACCCGTCCCTCGGCGTCGGCTGTGACGATGGCGTCCGGGACCGCCTGGGCGATCGACCGGTAGTGCTCCTCGCTTGCCCGCAGCGCCGCCTCGCCCTGCCGGCGGGCGGTGAGATCCTGTTTGATCGCGATGAAGTGGGTGATTTCGCCTTTGGCATCACGCATTGGCGTGAGGGTCATCTCCTCGGGGTAATGGGTGCCGTCCTTGCGGCGGTTCACCAGTTCCCCGTGCCAGACGCGGCCAGCCATTATCGTATCCCACATTTGCGCGTAGAAGGCGCGGGCGTGCTGGCCGGATTTGAGGAGATCCCGCGGATTTTTGCCGAAGGCTTCGGTCAGCGAGTAGCCGGTCAGGGCGCTAAACGCGGGATTGGCCCAGACGATGGTGCCGGAGCGGTCGGTAATGACGATGCCGTTGGCCGCGGACATCAGCGCGGCGTTCTGCAGGCGCATGTCCTCCTCCGTCTGCCGGCGCGCGGTGATGTCGTGCATCACCATAACAGCGCCCAGCAGGTGGTTCTGGGCGTCGAAAAATGGGCCGCCCGAGGCCAGGACATGCCGGGGCGGCCGGCCTTTGGCGACAATCGTCATCGCGGCCTCGCGGACGGTTTCGCCGTGAAACGCGCGGAACAGCGGGATGTCGGCGGTGGCGAGCGGCGTGGTCCCATCAGGCTTGTATAGGTCGCAGTGCCGGCCCCATTCCTCGGGAGGCAGGGAGAGCGAATCCAGGCCGTGCCACTCGCGCGCAGTCCGGTTGAACAGCACCAGCGTCCCTCTGGCGTCGCAGGCCACCACGCCCTCGGCGAGGTTGTCGAGCAGCGTGCCATCAAATTTCTCCTCGCGCTGAAGCGCGCCCTCCGCCTTGAGCCGCTCCGTGATTTCGGCGGGCAATTCCCGATTCGCGGCCTCGGTTTTTTCCTGCGCTCGCTTCGCCTCCGCTTGCGCACGGTGCATTACCTCGCAGACATAGGAAATCAGGATGCAACTGAGGACAAAGACCACCAGGGCCAGCCATTCCGGCGGCGACATTACACCCCGCTGAATCCAGAAGAAACACAAGGGCGCCGAAAGCGCCGTGGCAAGGAGACCTGCCGGCAGTCCGCCATATAACGCCGCCAGCATCACCGCGGGATAATAGAGCAGGTAAGGAATGCCCCGGCCCAAGCCACCGAAGAACATCGTCCGGAACACACTGGCGGCAACGATGATCAGCAGCGCCACCAGTAGGCGTTGCCAGAGTGCGGGGCGAGGCCGGTTGAGTTTTTCGTCGGGCATGGCTGGCGGAGGCGGACAGGATTGACGGAAGAGGCTGCGCGTGCGGATTGAGCGCGGCCGTGTCACAAGTGTAGCCTGCGCCGCGGCAAAAGCCATACCGATCTTGCCAGCGAAGTGGCGGGGCGCAGTCGGATCAGGTCGTTTTCGACTTGGGGCCACCGGTGAAATTGTCGCCCAGCTCCGGATAATATTTCTTGATGCACTCCGGACAGATGCCGTGAGTGAACTTGGCCCCGGTGCGCTCCCGGATGTAGATTTCTATTTTGTTCCAATGCCCGTCGGCGTCGCGGATATCTTTGCACCCGGCGCAGATAGGCAGCAGGCCGCTCAGGGTTTTTGTTTCCGCCAGTGTTTGACGCAACTCGCTGACGACCCGCTCGCGCTCGACCTCCGCCTGCTTGCGCTCGGTGATATCCACCACGAGGCTGAGCGCAAACTTGGGCTGGCCTGCAAAGTCGCGAATCATGGTTACGCTCAGACTGGTCCATACCAGTTGGCCATCCTTGCGGACGTAGCGTTTCTCAATCTGGTAGCTGTCGCGTTCGCCGGCGACGAGCTGGTGGTAAAGCTTCAGGTCTTTGTCACAATCCTCAGGATGGGTGAACTCGGTGAACACCATCCCGCGCAACTCTTCGTCGGTGCGCCCCAGCATATTCTGGCAGACGGTGTTCGTCAGGAAAGGGTGACCTTCCAGATCCACCAGCGCAATCCCCATAGGTGAGCGGCTGAAGATGATCCTGAAGCGCTCCTCGCTTTCCTGCAACGTCTCCTCCGCCTGCCGCCGCTCGGTGATGTCCTGGACGGTGCCGGACATCGCCACAGCTGTCCCCGTTGGGTCGAACGTGAGTGCGCCCAGCCCGTGCACCCAGCGCACAGTGCCATCGCTTTTGCGGATGATGCGATATTCGCGGTTGAACGCCTGCTGGTGGGCTAGCACCTCGTCCTGAAGATACTGGCTCATCATGGCGCGATCCGCGGGGTGGACCAGGGCTAGCCAGCCGGCCACAGTGCGGGCATAGTCTGAACCGATGCCGAAAATCTGATTCAACACGCCTGACGCGATCCAAGTGCCGGCGGAAAAATCGATACGGTAGGAGCCGATGTGCGCCACCCGCTGGGACTCCTTGAAGAAAAATTCGCTCTCCCGCAGCGACTCCTCCGCCTGGCGGCGCTCGGTGATGTCGCGGAAAACACCAACGGTGCCCATAAACTTTCCCTCCCTGTCAAGTTGCGGCACGGCAGTTACGAGCACATGGCGCGATGCCCCATCCGGGCGGCTGATCACGATTTCATAGGCGTTTTGTTCGCCCACCTGGCGCCGGGCGGTTTGCGCGCGAATCTGGTCATACTGTTCGGGCGTGGTAAACTCGCGCAGGCTGTGCCCTAGCAGCCCGCCGGGTGGCACGCCAAAAATATCCTCGGAGGCCGGGTTCGCAAAAGTGAACAGTTCGGCCGGGTTTACCAGCGCGATGCCTTCACCCACGTTTTTGACCACAGTCCGATAGCGATCTTCGCTTTCCCTTAGTGCCGCCGCTGCGCGCAGCTGATCGTCGAGCTGCTGGCGCAGTTGGCGCGCGGCGAAGAAAATCCCCAGTGCGCCCAATACCCACAAGCCGGCATGCACTTCTACGATGCGGCCAACCCGAGTCTGTTCCATGGCCAGATACGGCGCCAGCGGCACGGCGACGCTGATGCCGCCGCGGAGGTCGCCTTGGCGGTAACCCTGATCGCCGTGGCATTCCAGGCAGGTCGTCCCGGTGAACACCGGCTTCATGAAACGCAGATAAGACTGACCCTGCAATTGCACCCGGGCGATGGCCTCGGTCTGCCCGCGCACGAAAGTCTGCAAGGCGGAGGTTTCCCATGCGTCGGGCGTGTTGTGGGCACTCTTCGGTTTCAAACTGGTGATGTGGCCCAGCGTGCCATCCTCATGCGCCTTCAATTCATGCACCTCGCGGGTCATGGCGGCAGGATCCAGCAAATAGCGGACGTCCCGGTCAAAACTGCTCCGTGCATCATGCTCGGCGGCATCGAGCATGGCGTTGTGCAACAGCTGCACGTTCCAAAAAACCGACACAGCCAGCGCCACTGTTAAAAGTACAAACGACAGCCAAGTGACGCGCCGCAGTTGGCGTGGGGAAAAAACCAAAGAATCAGCCGCGTGCATAGAGCCGAATGACCTTGTGCGGAAAAAAGCCGCTGGCGACATGAATCTGGAGAGAGTCGCATACCTCTAGGCGGAAGACACGATTGAGTTTTCCGACGATGTTGCGAGTATCGGGTCATGCGCCTCAGCCTTATTTCGCTGGTGTTTGTTTTCATCTTCACGCTGCCGTTGCCCGCTACCGCCGAACCGCGGAATCTCGAGCTGCTCAAGCGGGAGATTCGGGCCTATGTGGCGTCGGGCGAGTATGACCGCGAGGTGGCGGCCGTGGCGAAACAGGCGGCGGCCTGGATCGAGACGCGCGTGACCAAACGGCAGCCAGGCGAGCGGCTGGCCGTGGTGTTCGACCTCGACGACACGCTGTGGTCGAGCTGGCCCGACTTGAAGGTCTATGACTTTGGCTGGAACGACGCGACTTGGGTGGCGTGGGTAGAGGCGGCCAGGGCGCCCGCGATCAGGCCGGTGCAAGCGGTTTACCAAGTGACGCGTCAGCTGGGGCTAGAGGTGTTTTTTCTGACGACGCGGACTGAGCGCGAGCGAAAGGCCACGGAGCGGAATCTCTCCAACATCGGTTGTTGCGAGTGCACGGCGTTGATCATGCAGCCGGAGGGAGACACGCGCACAGCGGTGGTGTTCAAGACGGCCGAGCGCCGGCGGCTAACTGCGGAGGGATATGCAATCATCGCCAATATTGGCGATCAGACGAGCGATGTAGCGGGCGGATTTGCGGAACGGGCGTTTAAGCTGCCGAATCCGTTTTATCTGACAGAGTGATGCCAATTGATAAGTGAAATTCTGCCGGCAGGTAGAGCATTGTCTCATGCCGTGCCCGCCGGAAATGACGCCTCATGGCGGTCGGGGCCGTCGAGTGCTCGCCATGCGCGATCATCCATGCCGCCAGCACCCCGGGCTATGACAGGCAGAAGGATCCGATGCGAAAACACGCGCATCGACTTTTTTCAGTCAGCTTGCAATCTGACCGCCGTTTCCATGCTTACCGAACTCAAACGCGAAGCCTACGAGGCGAACCGGGATCTGCCGGAGCACGGGTTGATCAACCTCACCTTCGGCAACGCCAGTGCGATCGACCGCAAGCGCGGCATCTTCGCCATTAAGCCCAGCGGTGTAGCCTACGCCGCGCTCCATCCGCGGGACATGGTGTTGGTCGATCTCGACGGGAAAACAGTCGAAGGCAAACTCAACCCCTCGTCCGATACGCCGACACACCGGCGGCTCTATCTGGGCTTTGCTGCGGTCGGTGGCGTGGTGCACACGCACAGCTCCTGTGCGACGGCGTTCGCGCAGGCAGGCCGGGCGATTCCGTGTTTCGGCACAACGCATGCCGATTATTTTAATGGCGAGGTGCCGGTGACACGGAAGCTGACCGCGGAGGAAATAGCAGGCGGCTACGAGTGGGAAACTGGCAACGCGATTCTGGAGCGGTTCAAGAAACTCGATCCGCTCGACTGTCTCGGCGTGCTGGTGAACCGTCACGCGCCCTTCACTTGGGACGCGACGGTTGCGAAAGCCGTCGAAGTCGCCGTCGCCCTTGAGTGCTGCGCCCACATGGCGCTGATGTCACTGCAACTCGCGCCAAAGCTCGCGCCCATCGAGCCCGAGTTGCTCAAGAAGCATTTTAAGCGCAAGCACGGCCCCGGCGCCTACTACGGGCAGACGAAATGAACCTGATCGGCGTCGATATCGGCGGGACGAAATGTGCGCTGGGCGTGCCGGCAGGCCCGGACCGGGTGCGCGAGGTCGTGCGGTTCGCCACCTCCGACGTGCAAGGCACTCTCGCGCGGTTTTACACCGAGATCGCAAAGCTGGCACCGGCGCCGGACACAGTCTTCGGTGTCTCGTGCGGCGGACCGCTCGACGCGGCGCGCGGGTTGATCCTCTCGCCGCCGAATCTCCCCGGCTGGGACCGCATTGGGATCTGCGACGAGCTGACGCGACGCTTCGGCGGTCGGGCGTTTCTGATGAACGATGCCAACGCCTGCGCGCTCGCAGAGTGGCAGATCGGCGCGGGGCGTGGCTGCCAGAGCATGATGTTTCTCACGATGGGCACCGGCATGGGCTGCGGACTTATTTTCGACGGGCGGCTTTACGAGGGCGTCTCGGGCAATGCCGGTGAGGTCGGCCATGTGCGCATGGCGGCGGATGGGCCAGTGGGTTATGGCAAGGCGGGATCGTTTGAGGGTTTTTGCTCAGGAGGCGGCATCGCGCAGATCGCGAAACGGAGGGTGGCCGGCTATGGGGGGGCGAGTGCATTGAAGGCGATCCCGGTGGACAAACTTACGGCGCGTGAAGTCGGCGTCGCCGCTGAGTCGGGCGACGCGCTGGCACTCGATATCT
The DNA here is from genome assembly GCA_903877135.1 of uncultured Opitutia bacterium. Lineage (GTDB taxonomy): Bacteria > Verrucomicrobiota > Verrucomicrobiia > Opitutales > Opitutaceae > CAIRCN01. Next base: position 55,789 of record CAIRCN010000034.1, on the reverse strand, counting down.
GGCGCGAAGTGGGGGAGCGGCTGGGCGAGGCGCTCGCGCTGTTCATCGATATCCTCAACCCCGAGCGCATCGTCATCGGCAGCATTTACCAGCGCTGTGAAAAATTTCTAGCCCCGGCGCTGCGGACCGTAATCGCGCGCGAGGCACTGCCGGACAGCGCGCGTGATTGCGCCATCGTGCCGGCCCAGCTCGGCGACGAACTGGGCAGTTGCGCGGCGGTGGCGGTCGCGCGCTACCGTGCGGGCGGTTGATTATTCCGAAACTATTCCGCAGTGGCGGCGCTTTTGGAATGACAGCCACAGAGCTGCGCCTAGCTTCGGCGCTCACCCGCACCGCTTGTTGAATCGTTGCGAAAAATCAGGAAACCTATGAAGCAATCCCGCCGAACTTTTGTGCAGATGACCTCGCTGCTCGCGGCGAGCTTGCCCCTTGCCTCCATGAAACTTCACGCTGACAGCCCCGATTCGCCTTCTCTCGCGCCGCTCGCGGCCGGAAAACGTCGCGGCCTTCTCTTCGACGAGAGCGACCTGCCACGCATCCGCGCCAACACCACCGATCCGCGGTTCGCCGATTTATGGAAGACGAAGCTGGCCGCCGACATCTCGGCCGACACGGAGTTTCTCCAGCACGGCCTGCGGCTGACTAATCACGTCATGCACCTGCAGCGGGTCCAGCAGATCCTGGAACGGGCTTCGTTCATCTACTTCGTCAACCGCGATCCCGCGCAGCTTGTCTTGGCGAAACTGGCGATCCGTCGCATGCTCGATTTCCCGGAGTGGGACAGTTTCGTCGAAGGGGGCCGGCAGGTGGTCGGGCTCCAGCGCGCAACCGAAGGCTCGGTGCTGCTGCTGCTTGCAATCGACTATCTTGGCGACGGCGTGAGCACCGCCGAGCGCGAGGAGATCGAGCAGGCCGTCATCACCAAAGGGGTGCCGGCGTGTCATGCGGCGGTTTACGGCATGAAATATCCCGACCGGGTGCGGGGCTGGGACTGGAATCCCCGCAGCGAGGTCGACGAATTCCGCCACATTAACCTCAAGCGCTGGCCGCTCATCCTTAACGCCACCAACCTGAAGATCATTCCAACTGGCTCGCTCGGCATTGTGGCATGTTACTTCCGCGGGCGGCTGCCGCAGGCTGAGGGCTGGCTGGAACTGGCCCGCTCCAGCGCAAGATCGTTTTCCACCATGTATGGCAGTGACGGCTGCTACGACGAGGGCGTAAGCTATTGGGGCTACACCACGATGTTCCTCGCGCTGTTCGCCGAAGTGCTCTGGCGCACGCAGGGCATCGACGACCGGCAACTGATCAATTATCCGGGCTCGGTGCGCTACGCCTTGGCGATGACGATGCCAACCATTGACGACCACCGGAAGCTGGCTGACTACCAGCACATCCAAGGTTACACGATGCCCACGGTGAAGCCCAAGCACGACATAGTGAACTTTGGCGACGCCAATGGTGCCGTCGATGTGTGCGTTGCGGCGTGGGTCGCACGCACCCACGGCGATGCGCTGTCGCAATACGTGGCCCGCGAGATCGGCGAGGCGAAACAGCTCTACGGTCTCCTCTGGTATGACCCGGCGGCGAAGGAAGCGCCGCCCGAACCCGCGCTCCTCGACCACCGGATGGCCAACGACCTCGTCGTCTCGCGCACCGGCTGGGGTGCGCAGGACAGCGTGCTGGCACTGCGCAGCGGCGGCCCGGCCAACCATGAGCACGCGGACCGCAACAGCGTTATCTTCAAAGCCTATGGCGAGCGCCTGTTGCACGATCCGTTCCGCGCCGCTTACGTCGCGACCCAGCGGCGCTGGCTGCTGCGTCTGACCGAGGCGCACACCGCCGTGCTCATTGACGGCAAGGGGCACCAGTATCACGACGGCCACGAGGGGACCAACGCCTCGTGGGCGTTTGCGCGTGTGACCGGTTTTCGCACCGGCGACGGCTGGATGACAGTGACGAGCGATGCGACCGACGCCTACCAACTCGTGAACGACAAGGTGGTGCGTGTGCACCGCACGCTGGTCTTCCTCAAACCCGACATCGTGATCTTCCTCGACCGCGTGGCGCTCAAGGGCGCAACCGCCACGGTGCAGGTGCGTTTTCAGGCGAACAACGAGGACGCCGCCGGCCAGGCCACGGCGGAAGCTGCCGGCTTCACGATCACGCGCCCGCATGCGACCCTGCACGGTCGCACGGCCGGCACGGGAGAACTGCAGGTGCGCGCCACCCGGCTCGCCCTCGAGGAAAAAGACGGCGTCTATCCGTTTGCCGAGGTCGAGTCGGCCGCGGCGTCGCAGCATGAGATTCTCACTGTGTGCAGCGCCCGTCCGGCGAGCGACGCACATGGAAAACTGGAGATCAGCCGTGAGGCTGGTCGGTGGCGCGTGCAAGGCGCGCACGGAGGCCGCAGCGTGCAGGTCACGCTCGCGACAGCAGGTGATGCGGTTCCGGTCATTAGCATTTGAACGACGCCCGCGCCCCATGCTCAACCGCCGCGCCTTTCTGAAATCCGCCGGCCTGCTCGCAACGCTGCCGCTGCTGGGCCGAGCTGGGAGCGATGCCACACCGATGGCACCTGCGGCCAAATTTGGCCACATGCGGGGATTGCTGTTCGACGCCGAGGATCTGCCGCGCATCCGCGCGAACCTCGATTCACCGCGTTTTGCGGAACTGCGGGCGGAGGTTTTTCCGGCCGACCTGGAAGCGCAGGAACGGTTTTTGCGCGACGAGATCAAGCTGACCGATCATGTGGTGGACATGCTGCGCGCCCGCACGTTGCTGGAGCACGCGGCGCTGGCCTTCGCGCTCACCCGCGACGAGCGGCAACTCGCCCTGGCGCGCCTCGCGCTGCGGCGACTGGGCGAATACGAGCACTGGGACTATTTTCTCGAGGGTGGCACGCAGACGTTCGGCCTGCAGCGCGCTTCGGAGGCAAGCATCGCGTGCTGCCTGGCCCTCGACTGGCTGGGGGACGCGCTCACGGCGGAAGAACGCGCCGCGATCGAGCATCAGGTCGCGACAAAGGGCGCGCCGGCCTGCTATCTGGCGCTCTACGGGATGAAATATCCCGACCGTGTCCGCGGCTGGACGCTCGATCCGGCGGAAAAGTTTCCTTTCCAGACGGACCTGCGCCGGTGGCCGCTGATTCTCAACGCCACAAACCTGAAAGTCATCCCCACGTGCGGCCTCGGTTTCGCGGCGATCACGTTGCACGGCCGGCACGCTGAGGCGCCGAAGTGGCTCGAGCTGGCGCGTCAGAGCGCCCGGGCTTTCGCGACCATGTATGGGCTCGACGGCAGCTACGACGAGGGCGTGGGTTACTGGGGCTACACGACGATGCACCTCATCATGTTTGCCGAGGCGCTGCACCGGCGCACCGGCATCGACGAACGCAGTCTGATCAACTATCCCGGCACGGTGCGGTATGCGTTGAGCATGGCGATGCCGACGCTCGGCCCGCCAGTCGTCAACCCGAACGAAAAGGCCGGCTATTCCGCCACACCCAAAGGCACGCTCGATCCGCGCAAAGACATGGTGAACTTCGGCGACTCGGGCATCGCAATCGATGTCTCGATCGCGCCCTGGGTCGCGCGCACGCACCACGATGCGCTGTCCAGCAATGTCGCCCGCGAGATCGGCGGCATGAAGCAGCTTGCCTCGGTGTTCTGGTATGATGCCGCAGCACCCACGCAAGCACCGGGTCCGGAACTGCTCGATGTGCGCATGGCGAACGACCTGGTGATTTCGCGCACGGGCTGGGCGGCGGAAGACACGGTCGTCGCGCTGCGCAGCGGCGGTCCGGCCAACCACGAGCACGCAGACCGCAACAGCGTCATCTTCAAGGCACATGGCGAGCGCCTGTTCCACGACCCGTTCAAGGCCGCCTACATCCCCACCAGCCCACGCTGGCTGCTGCGCCAGACGGAGGCGCATACGGCGTTGCTGATCGGGGGCCGGGGCCACCAATACCACGACGGCAGCGAAGGCACAAACTCATCGTGGGCCACGGCAAGTGTGACTGATTATCGCACCGGCGATGGTTGGATGGCGGTGACCAGCGATGCGACGGAGGCATATCAACTGGTGCGGTCGTCGGTAATGCACGTCGAGCGCACCGTGGTTTTCCTCAAACCCGACGTGCTGCTTCTGCTCGACCGCGTGCGGCTGGCCAAGGACGCGGCGCCCGTCCAACTACGGTTTCAGATTTGCAACGAGGACGGCCGCGGTCACGCCGATGCCGCCGGGGCGCGCTTCGCCATCACCCGACCACATGCCACGTTATGCGCGACCGTCCACGCGACCGGTCCAGTCAGCGCAGCGGTAGGTCGGCTCGCGCTGCCCGATATCGAGGGAATCTATTTATTCGCCGAGGTGACCAGTGCGGCGGCGCTGGAGCACGCAGTGCTTACGGTGGCGACAGCACAAAAGGCGGGTGCGGCGCACGGCGCACTCGCTGTCACCCGTGAAGGCACCGGCTGGCGGGTGCGCGGCGCCCACAATGGTCGCTCCATCAACGCGCTTGTGCTTGCTACGGCCGATGGATCACCGGCCGTCACCGTCTGATCGCCCGTTTTCCATGCCCCGCTTTAATACCGTCAACGCGATCGATTACATCCTGATCGCCCTCTATTTCATTATCGTCATCTGGGTCGGCTTCTACGCGGCCGGCAAAAACAAGGGGACGAGCGATTTCTTTAAGGCGAGCGGCAAGGTGCCGTGGTTTATGGCTGGCGTGTCGAGCTGGGTCTCCGGTTTTTCCGCGTTCATGTTCGTGGCGGCGGCCGGCTATACCTATAAACACGGCTCGGGCGCGTTGGTGATTTTTACCTCGGCATTTTGGGCCTATCTCGCCGGCTATTTCTATTTCGCACCGATGTGGCGGCGCGCGCGCATTCAGGCTCCGCTCGAATTTCTGACGCGGCGGTATTCGCCTTCGACGACCTATTTCTACACGGTGACGTCGATTGTGCCGCAGGTCGTGGGCATCGCGCAAGGGCTCTACATCCTGTGCATCTTTGTGTCGGCGGCGCTCGGGTTCGACCGCACAACCTTCGGCGTGTTGGGCTTCTCGCTCACCGGCCTGCAGGCGTGCATGCTCGTGGTCGGCTTCGTCATGATTCTCTACAGCGTGGTTGGAGGTCTGTGGGCGGCGGTGCTGTCGGATGCGATTCAGGGCGTGATAATCCTCGTGATGTCGGTGATCATTTTACCGATCTCGCTAGCCTACCTCGGCCAGGGCGGTGGAATTTCTGCCGGCGTGCGGCGCCTCGTGTCTGAGCTGCCGCACGACTACCTGACGCCGAGCGGCCAGCCGGTAGAGCCGCTTTTCCTCGCCTCCTACCTGATCAGCGTGATGCTCGGCTATAACGTGGCTTGGCATTTCGCGCAGCGCTACAACAGCGTGCCGAGCGAGCGCGACGCGAAGAAGATGGCGATGCTCGGCGCGTGGCTGTCGGTCTTCGGCCCGCTCATGTGGGTGCTACCGGTGATGTGCGCCCGGCTGATTTTCCCGGACATGGCGGCCCTGTGGCCGAACCTGAAGGCGCCGGAGGAGGCCTCGTTCGTCAGCCTCGCCATGCTGCTGTTGCCGCACGGCATGATCGGTTTCGTGGTCGCGGCCATTCTCTCGGCGACGCTGGGGCAGGCGAACGACGCGTTCAACTGGCTTTCGGCGGCGGTGACGAAGGACGTTTACGTGCCGATCTGGCGGTGGCTTGGTTTCTCAGAAACGTCGGATCGTCACCAGATGCGCACCGCGCAGGTCACTATGTTCGTGATCGGTGTCAGCGGAGTGGCTCTGTCGTTCGTGATTTCGAGGCTCGGCGGCGCCTTTGATTTTGGCCTGAAATATTACTCTATGGTCGGTCCCGGCTTCATGATGCCGGTCGCGCTCGGGCTCATTTACCGAAGAACGCCGTGGTGGTCGGGCATTGCCTCGTGCATGGCGGCCTTTATCGCGGCGTTCACGCTGATGGGCCTTAATGCCTTTCCCGACCAGGCCTACGCGCGCAACGTCCTCAGCGCGGTCGTCGCTTCCACAATGGTGTTCGCCGTGTCGGCCTTCTGGTGGCGTCCCGACGACCCGCAGAGCGCCCTTGCAGTGCAACTGGACCGCGATCTGCGCACGCGGGTGCCCGGCGAGAAAGGCCCGGAGGGGCATGGCGCAATGAAGGTTTACGGCGTGATCGGCAACCTCAGCCTGGTGATCGGCGCGGTGCTACTGGGCTGCTGGTTTGTGCCGGCTACGCAGATCGCCCCGGCGTCGATCAACGTGGTCGGCGGCAGCCTGATGATCGCGGTCGGTCTCGTGCTGCGCTGGCTGGCGCGGACACGCCCCGCTTGAGATTTTTTCGCTGATGGACGACCATTGGCAGCCTAACATGAACCCCGTGAAGCTTCCCGCGCACTACTACCAGCAGTTCGACGCCGACTACACCCACGACGTGCCCGGCGAGGGCTTCGGCGGCTGGAAAACCGCCGACATTGAACTCTCTCCCGACCATACCGCGCTCGTCGTGATGCACGCCTGGGAGTGCGGCACGATGGACCAATGGCCAGGCTGGCGGCGCTGCGTCGAGTATCACCCGCGGGCGCTCAAGATTCTCGCCGAGGTTTTCCCGCCCTTGCTGACGGCCGTCCGGGCTTCGTCGCTCCCGGTGTTTCACGTCGTGGGTGGCGGCGATTACTATTCTCAGCTGCCCGGCTACAAGCAGACGAAGAAACTCGCCGGCCCGTCGCCGAAGCACCAGGCGGTGACAAAGGACGCCGTTTACAAACGGCTGGAGAAATTTCGCGCGAGCGAGGTGTTTGTCGGCAAGCGCAACTGGCCGGATGTGCGTAAAGGTTTTAAGAAACTCGGCTTTGCGCCCGAGGCCCGCCCGGTCGGTGACGAGCCGATCGCTGAGGACGGTCATCAACTCGCCGCCCTCTGCCGCGCCCACGGCATCAATCACCTCGTCTATATTGGCTTCGCGATCAACTGGTGCTTGCTGATGTCGCCCGGCGGCATGGTGGATATGGGACGCTACGGTGTGATGTGCTCGACGATCCGCGAGGCCGTAACGGCGGTTGAAAACCGCGAGACCGCGCGCGAGGAGCGCGAGAAACAGCAGGCGCTCTGGCGCGTGGCGATCAACTCCGGGTTTGTATTCGGCGCGGACGATTTCACCCGCGCAGTGCGCTCGCTGCCGGCGCAAAGATGAGTTTCACGCCTGCGCGGCTTCGGTGAAGAGTGTCGCGTCGGTGGCGTGGTCGCCCTCGTTCTTTGGCAGTGGCGGCACGTAAACGTAGGTTGGGTCCGCGCGCTGCCGGCGCATGATGGGGAGCATTTCCTGCCATGTGGCCCAGAGACCGTGCGGTGCGGGGGGCAGGTCGTGTGCGATGGCCTTGCGCAGCCGCGGCAAGTTGTAGAACGGCACGGCGGGAAACATGTGGTGCTCGACGTGGTATTGCATGTTCCAGTAGAAAAAGCCCGGCAGCCAGCTGCAGGTGTAGGTGCGGCAGCAGAGGCGGAAGTCGGGGGTGTTGGGCGAGAGGCCGATATGCTGCGGCACGCCGCAAAGGACCACCAACCACGGGCAGTAGAACGTCGCGAGATTAACGATCACAATCAGGAACCAATTCCCAGTGGCGATGAACAACACTGCGAGGGTGAAATGCCCGAAGAGAACGATTCGCGCCCAGCGGTGCAGCTCACGGCGGGATTTTGCATCCGACTCGGGCACCACGCGCTGAAGCCATTTGGCCTTGAAGAAAGCGTCGTAGCTGAGGTCGCCGAACGCGGCCGCCACCCAAAACCGGATTTGCTTTAGGATCCCGAGGGGATTGCAGGTGAGCGCCGTCATCACGAACTTCACGCCGTGCCAGTCGAGGCCCTGCGGCAGCACAACTTCGCCGTCATGGTCGGTGTGCGTGGTGGCCTGATGGTGGCGAATATGGCTGGCGCGGTAACCGATCGGGTCGAACCAGCCGAGAAAGGCGTAGATTTTCAGGAAAAATGTGTTCCAAAACTGCGTGGCAAAAGGCGTCTTGTGGCAGAGTTCATGGCAGGCAATGCCGCCCATGAAGCTGGCGTTGGTGCCATGGGCGAAGAGCGCGAGCAGAAGAAGCGGCAGCATCCACGGCCAGTTGGTGGAGTGGAGATGACGGTAGGCAAAGTAGGCGAGGGTGCCGGTGGTGGCGAAGAGCAGGAGCTGTGGGACGGCCTGCCGGAAGGCGCGGGCATCACTCTTGCGCATGAGTTCGCTCATGACGGCCTTGTCGATCTTGCAGCGATACCAGTTGATCTTGATTTGCTCGTTCATCGTGGGGAGGTGGGACTGGAGATGATGTAAGCGAGAACGGCCGCTCCGCAAACGCGGAGGCTATTGCAACGGCGGATTCAGGAGGGCGGCGATGGCGGGGTCCGAGAGATTTTCGGCGGTGGCCATGCCCACGGCGGTGACCACGACGGGCGGGACTTTCTCACCGCGGAGCACTTGGATGACGAATTTCACGCCGAGGTATCCCATGCGCACCGGATCCTGCACGACGAGGCCCTGGAGGTCGCCACGGCGCAGGGCGTCGACGAAGATCTGGCTGTTCGCGTAGCCGATGATCTTCACCTTGCCGCCGCCGAGGCCGGCGTTGTTCAGCGCGAGCAGCATGCCGATAGTCGTGGACTCGTTGGGCGTAAAGATGCCGTTCACCTCCGCGCCGTAGCGGTTGAGCAGGTTCTGACTGACCGCCATGGCGGTGTCGCGCGTGGCACCGCCGTGCTGGTTGGAGGAGACAATTCTGATGGCGGGGAATCTTTTTGTGATTTCCTCGAGGAAACCGGCCTCGCGTTCCTCGCTGCTGCCGGAACCGACCTGCACGCGGAGGAGAATGACGTTGCCGCGGCCGTGCAGCAGTTCGCCTAGGCGGCGGGCGGCGATGCGGCCGCTCTCAAGGTTGTCGGTCGCGATGAAACTGACCGGCGCCTTGGACTTAAGGCCGGCATCGACGATTACGACGGGGATGCCGGCGGCGGTGGCCGCTTCCACTGGCGCGACGAGAGCGTGATTGTCGAGCGGGGCGAGGACGATGCCGCTCACCTGACGGCCGATGAAGTTCTCCACGACCTGAATCTGCTGGTCGCGGTCGTCCTCGCGCAGCGGTCCTTTCCAAATGATGTCCACAGCAATGCCCTCGGCGCGGAGTTCGCGCTGCGCCTTGATCGCGCCGGCGTGGATCGATTTCCAATACTCGTGCGTCGTCCCCATCGGCACAACCGCGACGGTGTAGGCGCGTTCGGCGGCAAACAGAGAGCTGGCAAGGAATCCGGCTAACAATGCCAGAGTGGGAGGAAGGCGAGATGAGCGCATGGCAGTGAGGTTAAATATCGACGCAGCGCAGGTTCCATCCCGTGGCGAAGAAGAGGCGGCGTCCGACCAAGGGGCCGGCAGAGTCGATAGTGTCGGCGGGCATTTTCCAGACGGGCGTGAGTTCGCAGGTGCCGGGTGTGACGCGGAACACGCCGGTGGCCAACACGAGGTAGATCGCTCCGTCGTCGCCGGTGCGCAGGATGTCGTAACTGAATACGGGCAGTGGCCCGGCCTCCGGTGGCACGGGTGATCTGGCCACCACGGCACGGCGGGCGGGATTGAGGAGCAGGAGCTGCGTCGGCGCAGGTTTCGCGCCGAAATCGACGACGAGATAGGCCGGACGGGCGCTGAGTGCGTAGACGAGGCCGTCGCGGTCGGCGGGTGCCAGCGAGACGACATCGGCAAGGTTGGCGACGCCGAAGTCGCCCGCGTAGGCGAGCTGGTCGCGCTCGGTGTCCCAGAGCACGAAGGCGCCGGCGTCGCGTTTTACCTGCACGCCGCTGCCTTCCTCGGTGCCGAGGCCGATGAGCATCTGGTTCAGCGCCGGCAGCCACAGCATGCAGTTGGGCGAAGCGTCGGGCACCAGTTCGCGGTGAGTTTTGCGGTGACCGGTTTTCGGATCATAGCAGGCGAGCGGGCCGCTGCGTAGACCGTAGTTGGGCACGGAGCCGATCCAGATGCGGCCGTCGGGCGAAGTTGCCATTGTGTGTGGCCGGTAAGCGATCTCGCCGTCGTCGAGGCTGCCGAGGTCGAGGGGATTGCTGCCAGGGCCGAGTCCGAAACGAAAAGGCTGGCGCGGATCGTAGAGCGAGACGCGCGCTGCGGGATAGGAGGCGATCGCCATGAGGCCGTCGCCATAATTGATCATCGAGTGGGCGTCGCCAAGCGAGAGGCTGCACTGGCCGAGGTCGGTCATGCCTGTGCCGTCGAGTTCACAGCGGAATAGGTGCTCGGGCATGTAGCTCGACCCGTAGATGCGGCGGTCCGGACCGAGGTGAATCAGGAAAATCTTCGTGCCGCCGCCCTGCCAGTCGAGCGTGACCTCGCGAGTCGGGACAGCGGAATTGGCAGACGTGAGGCGAAGCGTGCGGAAGATGCCGGCTTCCTCATCGGTGAGCGCTGCGCGCAGGCCGCCGGGCATGAGGACGGGTTCCTGATAGCCGTGTTTGATCGTGGAATGGATGCCCGGCATCTGCGGCGGCACGCGGTCGACCGGGATGGCGGCGAAGCCGGCGAGGCGGAAGTTAACTTGGTCGCATTCGAGGTAAAGGAGACCGTCGGTGCCTTTGAAGAAGATGAAACGGCGGGACGGATTGGTCGGCTCGTCGAGTGCCGGACCGACGGCGCGGTGTTCGCCCGTGCGCGGATCGATGGCCTCGAGACGGTAACGGATCATCTTCACCTGCGTGACGACCGTGCCATCGTCGCCGCAGAGCGGGTAGAGGTATTTTTCGACCGGGTCCATGCGGCCGTGGCGCGTGAAACGGCCGCTGCCCGGATCGAAGCGCGTGAGGCACGCGCCCGGGTAGGCGCCGATCCAGATCGAGCCGTCCGGCGCCTCCTGAATGCCGGTGGGAAACGTCGCCAGTTCGGGATCGACGGCACCGAGGTCTTCGAGGCCGCGCCCGGAGTGCGCGGGATCGAAGCGGTGCAGATGTCCGGACCACGCGGAGCCGACATAGAGCGCGCCCGTGCGCAGGCTGCGCATCGACGCGCTCGGGTAATCGGCGCCGACGAGACCGACGGGGAATTGCCGGCAGTGTCCGGTGGCGAGGTCGATATCGAGAACGAAGAGGCCGCCGTTGTTCTGGCCCATTGAGGCAAGCAGCGACGGGCGGCCGTCTGCAGTTTGCCCCGGATGCAGCCGCACCCAGTTGATGCCTTTCACCGGCACGCCGAGTTCGACAAAGGCGTTCAAGGCAGCGTGAGCGTGCGCAGCCGCCAGCCGGTCGCGAAGTAGAACGTCTTTCCGATCCACGGGCCGGGCGTGTCGAGCTGGTCGCCTGCGGGGGCGCGCCAGACCGCCTCGACGTCGCAGGTGCCGGGTTTGATGCGGTAGAGCGTGCGCTCGGTGATGCCGTAGACGCCGTTGGGGCCGGGGAAAATGCAGAACTGGATTTGCTCAGGCATCCGGCCGAACTCTGGGGGCAGCGGAGCGACGGCGAGCACCTTGTGCGCAGCGGGGTCGATCAGCGCGAGACGGGTCGGGCCCGCCTCAGCGCCGAGTTGCTCAGCGGTCCAGCGCGTGTGGCCGAGCAAAGCATACACCCGGCCGTCCCCGGCAGGGGCGAGCGCGACGACGTCGGCCAGATTGGCGAGGCCAAAGTCGCCGGTGTAAAGGGGCCGGTCGTTGATGGGATCCCAGAGCACGAAGGCGCCGTGGCTGGCCTTGGGCTTCGTGCCGGTGCCGCCATCGATGCTGAGGCCGATGAGCAGTTGTTTCATCGCGGGTAGCCAGAGCAGTGAGACTGGCGCGGTCTCGGGGATCAGGTTGCGGTGGCTGGCGAATTTCAAGGTCTTGGGATCGAGCCACGCGAGCGTGCCGCCCCATGTGCCATAGTCGGGCAGCGAGCCGACCCACAGGCGCTCGGGCACGGTGGTGCCGTCGGGCTGAGCGAGCGCGGGGACGATGGCCATTCCGACCGGGCGGATGCCGACGTCGTCGAGCCGGCCAATGTCGCGCGGGTTGCCATCGACGTCGGCGCTAAAATGCCAGGGTCGGCGGGGATCGTAGAGGGAAATGTTGGCGTGTGGATAGGAGCCGAACGCCATCGTGCCGTCGCTAAAGCTGCCGATGGTGTAGGCTTCACCGAGCATCAGGCTGCAACGGCCGAGGTTGATCATGCCGGAGCCGTCGGGCGCACAGCGGAAGATGTGCTCGGGCAGAAAGCTCGAGCCGTAGATGTTGCCGTCGTGGCCGCGGTGCAGGACGAAGAGATTCGAGCCACCGCCCTGCCAGTCGAGCGGCAGGAGACGCGGGGCGACGGTGGGGTTGGTGCTGGTGAGGCGGACGGTGCGGAAAGTTCCCGCGCCGTCATCGCCGTCGTCCCACATGGCGATTACGCCGTCGGGCATCGGCAGGACCTCCTGATAGCTGTGTTTGTAGGTCGCCTGAATTCCGGGCATGGCCTGGGGCAGGTAGGTGACCGGCTCCAAGTCCTGGCCGCACACGCGGAATTTGCCGATATGCGTGTCGAGATAGAGTAGGCCGTCGAGTCCTTTGAAAAAGAGCAGGCGCTGCGCTTTGTCCTCGGGCGAGGTCACGGGGCCGACGGTCTTGTGCGATCCGGTTTTGGGATCGAACACGATCAGGTGCGGATGCACGACCTTCGAAACTGCGGCGATCGTGCCATCGGCGCCGCAGATCGGGTAGAGATATTTGTCGGTGTCATCCATCATACCGAAGCGCGTGAACACTCTGGTGGCCGGATCGAAATGCGTGAGGGTGCAGTCGGGATAGCCACCGATCCAGAGCGTGCCGTCAGGCGCCTCGGTGATGCCGGTAGGAAAAGTGGCATGGTCGCCGTCGATGGCGCCTAGGTCCTCGAGGCCGCGTTCTGCATGCGCTGGGTCGTAGCGCAGAAGGTGGCCGTCGGCGTGGGCGCCTATGTAGAGCGCGCCGGTGTGCGGGCTGCGAAACGACACGGTAGGATACTGCTGTTTGGCCGAAGGCGCGTTGAACTGCCGGCAGTGACCGGTCGCGAGATCGATATCGAGGACGAAGAGGCCGCCGTTGTTCTGGCCCATCGAGCCGAGGAGCGACGCCTTGCCGTCGGGGCCGCGGCCGGGATGAAGGCGGACCCAGTTGACGGCCTTCACGGGCACGCCGAGTTCGCGGACGACGGGTTCGGAGGCGAGGGAAGTGGCGAGGGACATGCAGAGTGCGGCGAGGACGCAGAGGAGTTTCATGAGGAATTGTTGCCGGGAAAAATCAAGGTAGCGTGAGTGTGCGGAGGCGCCAGCCGGTGGCGAAGTAGAACTGGTGGCCGATGATGGGCCCGACGACGTCGATGACGTTGGTCGAGGACGCGGTGAGCCAGACGGTGCCGGGGCGCTTCTTTGGCTGGTCGAGCTGCCAGACACGCTTGAGGTCGCAGGTGCCGGGCCCGATGCGGAAAACGCAGTAACCGGTCACGCCATAAACCACGCCGCCCGGTCCGACGCGGAGCGAGAAATAGCCGTGCCACGAGAGCGGGCCGAAATCCTCAGGCAACCAGGCGGAGGCGACGACGGTGCGTTTCGCTGGATCAATGAGCGCGAGTCGGGGGCGAATCTCCGGCGCGCCAGCGGTGAGAATGTGGTCGCCGCGGCCGATGAGCGCGTAAACGTAGCCGCCGCCAGCAGGCGCGAGCGAGGTGATGTCGGCGAGGTTGTCGAGGCCGAGGTCGCCGGACCAGACGAGTTCGTCTTTCGCCGGATCCCAGAAGGAGAAGGCGCCGTTGAGCAGATTCTTTTTCACCGGCATGCCGGTGCCGGGCTCGATACTGAGGCCGAGGAGAATTTGTTTCAACTCGGGCAGATAGAGGCCCGAGGCGGGCGACAGATTGGCGACGACGTGGCGGTGGGATCTTTTCGCGCCGGTCTTCGGATCGAACCACGCGAACGGGCCGCCGTAGAGTCCGTAGTCGGGACTTGAGCCCATCCAGAGGCGGCCGTCAGGCGTCGTGAGCAGGACGTTAGGGCGGAAGCCGATGGCGTCGAGCCGGCCGAGGTCGCGTGGATTGTCGTTGGGGCCAGTGCCGAAGTGGACGGGTTTCGTAGGGTCGTAAACGGAGAGGCGCGATTCGGGGTAGGAGCCAAGGTAAACTTTGCCATCGAGCGTCGCGAGCGAGTAGGCTTCGCCTCCGGCGAAGGTGTGTTCACCGAGGTCGGCGATTTCACGGCCGTCGGGTTTGGCGCGAAAGAGGCGATTGGGCATGTAGCTCGTGCCGAAAATGTCGCCGCCGGGGCCAATGTCGAAAACGTGCAGGTTGGAGCCACTGCCAACCCAGTCGAGAAGCAGGCGGCGGCTGGGGACGAGCGGGTCGCGGTTGACGAGGAGAACGTTGCGCGGCGTGCCGGTGCCGTTGATGTTGTCGTCGAGGAAATGAGCGGTCCAACCGCCAGGCATCTCGGCAGGTGCCTGGTAGGCGTGCTTGTAGGTGGCGTGAATGCCGGGGAGCGGCGCGGGCAACTCATCGACAGGCGTAAGGTTCATGCCGTCGACGCGGAATTTTCCGGCGTGCGAATCGAGATAGAGGCGGCGGTCGGTGCCCTTGAAGAATTTCAGGAATTGCGCCTTGTCGGTGGGATCGGTAACAGAGGGGCCAACTTCGCGGTGCTCGCCGGTCTTGGGGTCAATGACGAGCAGGTGCTGGCGACCGAATTTCACGATGCCGGCGAGTGAACTGTCGTCGCCAGCGAGTGGATAGAGATAGTTGTCAGTTTCGTCGCACCTGCCAAAATGCGTGAAGCCGCTGGTGGCGGGATTGAATTTGGTGAGGCTCGCGCCAGGGTAAGTGCCTATCCAGAGAATGCCGTCAGGGCCTTCGCTAATACCAAGCGGAGCGATGTCGCCGGGAGTGTCGTAGATGCGGCCGAGGTCCTCAAGACCGCGCTCGGAGCGGGTGGTGTCGAAGCGGTGCAGGTGGCCGTCCCAGCCGGAGACGATGTAGAGAATTCCGGTGAGCAACGAGCGGAACGAGGCGGCAGCGAAGGTGGAGCGCGCGCCGTCGTGGACTTGGAACTGCGTGCAGTGGCCGGTCTCGAGGTCGATATCGATGACAAATAGACCGCCATTGTTCTGGCTCATCGAGGCCAGAAGCGAATCGCGCCCGGCGGCGGTTTTTCCGGGATGCAGGCGCGCCCAGCACACGCCCTTGACTGGAACGCCAAGGTCGCGAACGAGGGGAGAGGTGACTCCGTGGGCACGGCGCGGATTCATGCGGTCAAAAAATGTCGGCGCGAAGCGAGCAGCAACGCGATTTTCCTGTTTATTCAACGACGCACACTTGCCGTTCCAAGAGATTTCTTAGAGAAGAGAGTTGTCATGCCGACTCCCCTCCGTCCCCGTCCCAAACCCGGTCTGGGCGCCGCTGCGATCGGCGCTGAAGAAGAAGCCCTTGTGCTGGATGTCCTGCGCCGCAAGGAGCCGTTCAGATACTACGGCTCGGATTTCAAGCCGACACCGCCGATGGCCGCGCAGTTTGAGAAAGAATTTCGCGAGTATATCGGCACCGACTATGCGCTCGCGGTCACGAGCGGATCGGCGGCGCTCGAGGTGGCGATGGCGGCGGCGGGGATCGGTCCGGGCGACGAAGTGATCGTCAACGCCTGGAGCTGGATCGCTTGCTTCACCAGTATCGTGCGGGTCGGCGCGCGACCGGTGCTCGCCGAGATCAACGACACCCTCAACCTTGATCCCCACGAGATCGCCCGGCTGGTGACGCCGCGCACCAGAGCCGTGATGGTCATCCACTATCAGGGTGTTGCGGCCGAGATGGAGGCGATCCAACTCGAAGCGCATCGGCGAGGTATTTATGTGATCGAGGATTGTGCGCAGTCGCTGGGCACGCGCTACCGCGGCCGCCACATTGGGACGTGGAGCGATATCGCCACCTACAGTTTCCAATACAATAAGGTCGCGACGTCGGGCGAGGGCGGCATGGTAACGACCCGCGACCAGCGACTCTATGAGCGGGCGGTGCGTTACCACGACTTGGGGAACTACCGGCCCTATCACGCGGCGATAGTGCCGCCGCGGGAACCTGCGTTTGCGGGCGGTCAGTTTCGGATGTCTGAACTCACCGCCGCGGTGGCCCTCGCGCAACTGCGGAAGGTGGATAAAATGTGGCAGCATTGCCGGGCGCTGCAGTCGCGTATCGTGCCGCGGCTCGCGGGACTAAAGGGGTTGTCGCTTCGACGCGTGCCGGACCCGGCAGGCGATTTCGGTTTCGAGATTTACTTGATGCTCGACGATCCCGCGCTCGTGGCGCCGTTCCGCGACAAACTCGATGCACTCAATGTGAACTGCGGCCAGCGCACCGGCACCTACCCCCAATACAACCGCGATTATGTGAAGACGGGGCTTGCGCACGCACCGGCGGCGTCGCCGTTTCGGGAGTTCAAGGAGTGGCCGGCACAGGGTTATCGCGCGGAGGATTTTCCGCGCACAGAGGAACTGACGAAGCGCTTCATCGCGCTGCCGATCGGCTGGCTCTACACCGCCGAGGACGCCGATTACATCGCCGACTCGATCATCGCGGTGCACTGTGAAGTCTGCGGCTGATTCGTTGATGAAGCTTCGCCATTTGAGCGCGGTTGCGGTGGTCGGCATCATGTTTGCGGCGGCGCACGGCGCACCTAGCGCGTTGCCGGCGCTGCCGCTTTACGAGCGCTACATCGCGATCGACAGTGCCTGTGCCTGGCCGCGACTGACAGTGCTGCCGCACGGGGAGATTTCCGCGCTAATCTGGCCATACCCGAATCACGGCTTTGTGCAGGGAGCAGCCGAGTGCTGGAACAGCATGGACAACGGCCGCACCTGGCATCGTGTCGGTGTGCCTGTGCCTAATGCCCCGGGCACGAACCGGATGAACGCCGCAGCGGGTGTGCTGGACGACGGCACCTATGTGGTGCTGCTGTCGGGCTGGCCGCGGCCGTATCTGCCGCCGTGGACGGGCACGCTCGACGACGAGGCGAAACTCCCCGCGGTGTTCAAGGACGCGCGCACGCTGCCCTCGGTGCCTGCGGCGTCGCACGACAACGGTCGCACTTGGGAACGCGACGCGGCTCTCGACCTTCCGCGGCAGGCCAACGGCAATTCGCTGACCCCCTTCGGTTGCATCGCGCCGCTGGGGGGCGGCGAAATCGGCGTGATGCTTTACGGGGACAAGGTGTGGTTTTACACCAGTGCCGACCGAGGGAAAACGTGGCGCGTGCGCGGTGTGGTTGCAGGCGACGGCGCGCACAACGAGACGACTTGGCTGCGGCTGGCAAACGGAGACCTCTTTGCAGCAGCGCGTGGGGCAGAAAATTCGTGCCTCGACGCCTACCGGTCGACCGATGACGGTGCCACTTGGAAACCCGAAGGGCCGCTCACCTTGTCTGGGCAGCATCCGGCGGATCTTACGCGGCTGCATGATGGACGGATTTTGTTGAGCTATGGCGTGCGCAATCCCGGATTTTGGGGCGTCGCGGTGCGTTTTGGCGATCCGACGGCGCGAAGCTGGTCTTCGCCAACGATGCTGGTCGATTTCGAGGATTCGAGCGATCATCCGCGGGCGCCAGATCCGAGGAGGGATGGCGGCTATCCGTCCACGGTGGTCGCCGCCGATGGCACAGTGATCACAGCGTATTATTGCCGGGGCGTCCCGGCACATTACCGTTACCACATGGGTGTCGTGCGCTGGCTCCCGCCGGAAGCGGAAGCGAAACGCAAATAAGTGGGCGCCTAACGCAAGAGGCGGCCTGCCACGGTGCGAACGGCGCGCGCGACCTTTTGGATGTAATCGTCGTGCATGGCCTCGTTGAGGCGCAGGACGATGCAATCGGCAAGGATCGCCTCAGCGACGGGGCAGGTGACGGTGCGGTAATCCATCGAAGTGTAGCCGGCGTCACGGATTGGCCACGCACCACCAAAAAAATTGTGATTTCTGAACACCGGGTAGCGGTAGACCGGGCGGGGAATGTAGCCGGCGCCGCACGCGATCCCTTCAGCTTGGAAAGCTGCGGCGACTTCGTCGCGGGTGGCTTTGAAGTGCGCGAGTTCGAGGCGCAGCATGTAAAACCAGTAGCTGTGCGTGTTGCCTTGGGCAACGAACGGCGGAACCACACCAAGAGTGCCGGTGAGCGACGACGTGAGCAAATCGCCGGCGTCACGGCGGCGGGCGACAATGTCGGCGAGCTTGGTGAGTTGGGCGGCGGCGACCGCCGCCTGCGGTTCGCTCATGCGATAGTTCGGCGCGAGTTCCTCGGGGTCACGGCCGCCCACGATGCGGTTGTAGAATTTGTCGCCCCAGCGGGAGAGGCCGTTGCCGCGTTGGTCGTCGTTGGTGCCAACCATGCCGCCATCGCCACAGCTGACATGCTTGAAGTCGTTGAATGAGTAGCAGCCGAAGTCGCCGATGGTGCCGACTGGCTGGTCCTGCCAGCGCGCTCCCCAAGACTGGGCGCAGTCTTCGATGAGAGCGAGATGGTGCTCTCGGGCGATGAGGCTGAGGGCGGCGAGGTCGCAGGGATTGCCCGCGAGATGCACGGCCATGATCGCACGAGTTCGCGGGGTGATGGCCGCGCGCACGGCGGCCGGCGCGAGGTTGTAGGTGCGGGGATCAAGATCGGCAAAGACCGGCACGCCCTGCTGGTAGAGAATGCCGATGAGCGAGCCCATGTCAGTGATCGGAGGCACAACCACCTCATCGCCAGGACGCAGGCGCAGTGCGGCGACGGCGATGTGCAACGACGCCGATCCCGAGGAGCATGGGAAGCAGTGTTTTAACGGGTAGTGGCGGCGAAATTCCTCGAGCAGCGCCGTGGTTTGCGGACCCTTCCAGTAAAAGAGTGAAGACTGTCCGACCATGGTGGTCAGCCGAGTGAGTTCGGCCTCGCCCCAGCGCTGGGGGAGGGGCAGAGGTTCATCAACAATCGGGCGGTGGTCGGAGTCGCTCATGGCGGGAAGTGGCTGATTACTACCTAAAACAAATGGTCGAGGAACCGAACTCTAGTGCAGTGAGGAAGAACATCCCGCCAATACTCACAGACCGAAAAAATGCTCGGCGTTGGCGCGAGCGAAGGCAATGCGCGCTTTGGTGGATAGTCGGGCGGCGATGAGTTTTTCCGCGCTGGCGTGGGTGTTGAAGAACGGTGTGTGTGAACCAAACACGATCCGACGTGGGAACTCCTTTGCGAGAATTTCGGCAGAGCGCATCGTCTCGATGCAGGAAGTGTCGGCGGAGAAGTTTGAGGCCCTCTTGGCGATTTCGCGCAGTTCGCCCAGATAGAGGCCGAGGAGCAGCGGGTGCAGATCGGGTTGCTGCTTCAGGAATGCCGCGAGTTGTTTAGCGGGCACGCCCTTCATGCGGAGGGCGAAGTAGCGGTGGCGCTCGTCCTCAAGGCGCACGCCGATGAGCACACGCAACTTCCGAGCGGCAACTTCGGCGAAGAACGGGGCGAAGCGGCGCGCATCGAGGCGGTAGTTGTGAAAATTCGGATAGAGCTTGAGCGCGCGCAGCGGTGTGTTGGCGCAGAGGTCGAGCTGCTCGTGCCAGTGGGCGAGGGCGGGGTTGACGGTCAGCACGGGCAGCAGCGCCGGAGTCCTGCTGACTGCAGCCAGGAGCGCGCGGTTGGCAGGCATGGGATCGGGCGCAAGCACGGCGGCCAGCGGTGAGACGGCGGCGCGGCTGATGCCGCGGTCCTTAAGATACGCGGCGAGCTGCGGCGCGGTGAATTCGGGCAGGAAGGCGAACGGCCAGGAGCCGAGGTGAACGTGGGTGTCGAAGAGCATGACCGTCAGAGTTTGAGGATGCGGCGGGTATTGCCGTGGAGGATCTTTTCGCTGTCGGCGGCGTTTTTCACCGTATCGACGGTGCGGCCAATCGTGACGCTTGACTCGCGGATCGGCAGGTCGGAGCCATAGACGATGTGGTCGGCACCCAGATGTTCGAGCGCGTAGTCGAGAATGCCGGCTTCAGGAAAGGCACCCGATGTGTCGACGACGAGATTGTCGATGCCCTTGGCGGCGAGCACGCCGCGGTAGCCGCAGCCGGTGAGGTGCGCCATGATGACCTGGACGTTGGGGAAACGGCGCGCCAGCAGCGCTGTGTCCTCCGGATCACTGTGGTAGCTGCGTTGATGGATGTTGGTCATGCTCCAGGTGTGCTGGAGGACGGGCACGCCCCACTGCTCGGCGGCGCGCATCAGGGGTTTCATGCAGGCATCGCGGGCATTGTTGGTGATTTCGAGCTTCAGACCGCGAAAGCCGAGGCCACCGACGCAGCGTTCAACTTCGCGCATGACGGCGCGTTCTCCGAGGGTGGGGTTGAGCGCGCAGAAACCGGTGTAGTAGTCGGGCCGCCAACGCACGAGGTCGGCGGTCTGGTTATTAATGATGACAAGTTGTTTGGCATTGGGGCTGCGGCCGAAGGCGAGCACGTCGCCGAGGATAATCATTCGCTCGACGCCGTGTTGGAGACCGTAGGCGGCGAAGCGGTTGGCCTCGCGTCGGCTGTGGCCGGTGCCGAAGAATACGGGGTGGGTGTGGATGTCGATGGCGCGCATGAAAATTCCGGGAGTTTACACTTGGATTATTTTAACCGTGCGCGAGGGATAGCGAGGTGACAAGTGTCTTCCCAGTTCAGTTTGTTCACTCATGAAAAATCAACCGCTCAATGATCAGGAAATCGAATTGCTGCTCTCGGCGCCGACGTCGGGGGCGATTGAGGCAGTGCGGGCGCTGGAAGGCGACTTCATGGTGCTCGGCGTGGGCGGCAAGATGGGCACTTCAGTCGCGGCGATGCTGAGGCGCGCGCTCGACGCCGCAGGGAAAAAATCCACGCGGGTGCTCGGCGTCTCACGCTTCAGTCGGCCCGAGGCGAAAACGGCGCTCACGGAGCTGGGTGTCGAACCGATTTCCTGCGATCTGGCCGATCCCGAGCAAGTCGCGCGGTTACCCCAGGTCGCTAACGTGGAATATCTCGCAGGCCAGAAGTTCGGCACAGACAGCGCGCCCGACGAGACGTGGATCCAGAACACGGTGGTGCCGTCGCTCGTGGCGAGGAAGCTTCGAGCATCGCGGATCGTGGTGTTTTCGACGGGATGCGTTTATCCCTTCACTCCGATCGACGGGCCGGGCGCGCATGAGACGACCCCCGTGGCGTTTCTCGGCGAGTATGCGAGCACTTGCGTGGGCCGCGAACGGGTCTTTACGCACTACTCGAGGAAGCATGGCACGAAGCAACTGATGTTCAGGCTGAACTACTCGGTCGAGCTGCGCTACGGTGTGCTGGTGGATATCGGACAGCGCGTGCTGGCGGGCGCGCCAGTGGACATCACGATGGGCGTCTTCAACCTCATCTGGCAGGGTGACGCTTGCGCCCGGGCGATTCAATGCCTGCAGCATGTCGAATCCCCGCCGAAAATTCTCAATGTGACCGGTGCCGAGAAGATCACGCTGCGCGAGACGGCGGAGCGGTTTGGGAAAATTTTCGGACGCGCGCCTGTGCTGACCGGTTCGCCGGCGGATGCCGCCTGGCACTCTGACGCCAGCGAGTCGATCCGGCTCTTTGGCCCGACTACGAAATCGCTCGACGAGATGATCGTCATGGTCGCCGAACATCTCCGAGCCGGCGGCAGACTGCTCGGCAAGCCCACTCATTTTGAAACTCGTGACGGCAAATACTGACATGAACTTGCGCCACCATCTTCTCGAAGGACACGTCATTCCGGCGCAACCGCTCGCGCTCGACCCGAACCGCCGGTTCTCGGAGCGTCATCAGCGCGCCATCACGCGCTACTACCTAGACGCCGGCGTTGGCGGGCTCGCGGTCGGGGTGCACTCGACGCAGTTCGAGATACGCGAGCCACAGCACGGCTTGTTCAAGCCGGTGCTGGAACTGGCGGCGCGCACGATTGACGAGGAACTGGCGAAGGCGCCGCGGCCGTTCATAAAAATTTCCGGGATCTGCGGCCGCACGGAGCAGGCGATATGTGAGGCGGAACTGGCGCGTTCGCTCGGGTATCAGGCGGGACTTACCAGTTTGGCGGCTTTCAAAAATGATTCTGAGGATGCGCTGATCGCGCACTGCCGAAGCGTAGCGGAGACGATTCCGGTGGTGGGTTTTTACCTCCAACCGGCGGCGGGTGGACGGTTGCTCGGCTATTCGTTCTGGCGGCGTTTCTCGGAGATTCCAAATGTCGTGGCGATCAAGCTCGCGCCATTCAACCGCTATCAATCGATTGATGTGGTGCGGGCGGTGGCGGAATCGGGTCGCGACGACATCGCGCTCTACACCGGCAACGACGACAGCATCGTCGTAGATCTTTTCACACCGTTCACATTTGACTGCAGCGGCAAGCGCGTCACACGTCGGATTGTGGGCGGCCTGCTCGGACACTGGGGCGTGTGGACGCGCAGCGCGGTGGAATTGCTGAACGAGATCAAGCAGGCGCGCACGGTGACGACGCTCGATGCAAAGTGGCTAGCACGGGCGATCGCGGTGACGGACATGAACGCGGCGTTGTTCGACGCGGCGAATGGGTTTCGCGGGTGCATCCCCGGCATCCTCGAGGTGCTCCGCCGCGGCGGGCTGGTGCCGTCGCTCAACTGCCTCAATCTGCACGAAGCACTTTCACCGGGTCAGGCCGAGGAGCTGACGCGTGTGTGCCGGGCCTATCCGGAGCTGACCGATCACGAGTTTGTCGCGGCCAACCGGGACCGTTGGTTGAGCTGAACACATTTATGAACGCGCCGAGCACGCTAGAAGAAATGCTGGCGCAAATGCTGTCGTTCGACACGATCAGCCCGCACTTCGGCGGCCGGCTTGGCGGCGAGGCGGCGCTGGCGGCTCATCTGGAAACGATCGCGCGCGGCTGGGACCTGCACACGCGTCGTTGTCCGGTCGCGGAGGGTATTTTCAACCTGTTGGTGACCTGCGAGGCGGTGCCTGGCGGCGAGTGGCTGCTCGGCGAAAGCCACCTCGACACCGTGGCCGTGGCCGGGATGACGGTAGATCCATTCGTGGCGAAAATTGATGGCGACCGGATTTACGGCCGTGGTGCTTGCGACACGAAGGGCTCGGGCGCAGCGATGCTATGGGCCTTGCGCGATTATGCGCGTGGCGCGATCCGGCCGCGCAATGTCGGCGTGTTGTTCGCGGTGGACGAAGAGGCGCGGATGACCGGCGCGCAGGCGTTTGCGCGGGCCGAGTTGAAGGAATTTCTGCCGAGGCTGCGCGGAATGATTGTCGGCGAACCGACGATGCTGCGGCCAATCGTCGGACACAATGGCGTTGTGCGCTGGCGCACCATCACGCGCGGCCGTGCGGCGCATTCAGCCGATCCTAGCAAGGGTGTTTCCGCGATCTCGGCGATGCTGCGGGTCGTGGAAACGTTTGAGCAGCGCTACGTGCCGTCGGTTTCGCGGAGTCACCCGCTGACGGGCCGTGCGGCGGCGAGCGTGAATGTAATTCGAGGCGGCACCGCGGTGAATATCATTCCGGCCCAGTGCGAAATCGAGTGCGACCGGCGTACGGTGCCGGGCGAAACGGCGGCGCAGGTATTGCGCGAACGCGACGAGTTTCTCGCGGCTACCGGAGTGCCGGTGGAGCACGATTCACTCTATGTCGTGCCAGCATTGGATGAGGCGTTGGGACGGGAATTTCACCACTGGCTGAGTCCCGTGCTCACGCGAAATGGCTGCGACGCCACGCCGCGTGGCGCGCCTTATGTGACCGACGCGAGCCACTACGCCGCTGCGGGAGCGCCGACCATTGTGCTCGGTCCGGGCGACCTGGCACAGGCGCACACTAAGGACGAGTGGCTGGCGCGCGATCAACTGGCCCTGGCGGCGATGGTTTATCTTGAAGCGATGCGGACCGGATAGGCGGCAACGGGCTCAGTGCGCGGTTGGGCTGGGGGTGGGCAGCGTCACGACATGCTGGTAGGTCGGGTCGGCTTGCTGCTTGCGCAAGATGGAGATTATTTCTCGCCATGCGGCGACGATTCCATCGGGTGGCACAGGCGTGTCATATTTGATCGCCGCGTGCAGCCGGCCGAGGTTGTAGCAGGGGACTGCGGCATACATGTGGTGCTCGAGGTGGTAGTTCATCTGCCAAAAAAGAAAACGCACCGGCGGATTCAGAAGGAAAGTGCGGCAGCACAGGCGGAAATCGGAAACGTTGTCCTGCAGGCCGATGTGCTGGGTGTTGTTGCAGAGGAAAAACAGCCACCCGCCGTAAAACGGCGCGAGCGATACGAGCACCGGAACGAGCCACAGACCGAAGTAAAGCGAGACCGCCGCGACGAGCACATGGCTGGCAAGGACGAACCGGGCCCAACGCACGGGGGCCTCGCGCAGTTTCGGCTGTTCCGGCGGATAGCAGACGAGTTCCCAAGGTGTCTCGAAGCGGCCGACCGCAAGGCGAATGGTGTATTTGAAGGTCCACCAGAAGCCGCGGGGGTTGACGAAGCCCTGCTCGAGGAAATGCTTCAGCATGAGCTTGGTCGGCAACACCACCTCCTGATCCTCTGGCGGGTGCAGCGTGTAACGGTGGTGACGCTGGTGGCTGGCGCTGAAGACATCGAAATGGAGCCAGCCGAGGAACGAGATGAGGTGGAGAAAAAGCCAATTGAGCCATTTCGCGCGGAAGACCGTGCCGTGGCCGAGTTCGTGCATGGCATTGGGAAAAAATGAGGACACCGTGCCGTGTAGGAAAACCAGCAGCACAGTGATGGGCCACGCCCAGTGGTGCCACGACCATAGCGAAAGTCCAGCGGTGCAGAGGAGGATGCCGAGAAACCCTCCCGCCTGTGCGAAGGCGCGTCCGTCGCTGCGCGTGTGCAGCTTCTTGAACACGTCCGAAGGAATCGGAGTGCGATACCAATCGACGACCGGGGGGATGTGCGTTTCTGCCATGGTGCGCGAGTATGGAGCACTCCAGCTCAAGGCAAGCCCGTTACGGCGGCGCGCCGGTGATCAGTGATCCTCGAACTTTGAACTTCCGGTCGATGTCCAGTTGGCCCGGCGTTTTGGTGCGTATGTCTCATGCTTCCTGGACGGAACCTGATTCTCAGACCTATGGACCTTTTGCTTTGAAGGAGCCCTGGGGCGGTTGGTGGTGGACCCGGAGATTATCAGTCCGGGGTCGGCTCTTCCGCGTCGATGCCGAGCCAGCAGATCGCCGCGACCAGATAGAGGAGCGCGACACTCAGCAGGGAGATGTTCCAGGAACCCCACCACTTGAGGCAGAAGCCCATGAGCAGCGGCATTGCGGTGCCGCCGAGATTGCCGAAGGTATTCATCGCGCCGGTGACGACGCCGGCATGGTGCCCGCCGATGTCTAGGCACGCCGCCCAGCCGGGCGCGACACCCAAGGTCGCGAGCCCCGCTGCGAGTGCGAAGAGATATGCCGAGATTTTTGCATCGCCTGTTTTGATTGCCACAAGGGTCAACACCGCGGCGAGCGGGAGGCCGATCAAGCCGGGAATGCGCCGCCCCCAACGTCGCCCGACTCGGCGCACCAGGGTGTCACTCGCAAATCCGCCGGTCGCGACTCCCGCCGCCATGCTGAGCAGCGGCAGCATCGCGAGCCAGCCGGCCGTCTGGAGATCGAACCCGCGCGCTTTCAGCAGATATTTCGGCATCCACGTCAGATAAAAATACCAGCCGTAGATCACGCTGAAATACATTACACACAGGAGAACCATGGGGCGGCTACGCAGGAGGTTCTTCCACGGCACGGGCGGGTGTTGGGCGGGCGGTCGCGTGCCGATGATCTGGAGCTCCGCGGCGTTCACCGCGTGATGATCATGCGGCTCGTCGCGAAACCACCAAAACCACGCCGCAGCCCACACGATTCCCACCAGCGCATACAGGAAAAAGATCATCCGCCAGTCACCATGCAGCGTCCCGAGCAAACTGGCGGTGAGTTTCTGGGTCAGCGCGCCGCCCAGCAGCGCGGTCGCGACGGCGAGGCCAAACGCATTGCCCCGCCAGTCCGCCGGAAACCAGTGTGCGAACACTCGCGCCAGCCCCGGGAAGACGCCCGCCTCGCCCGCGCCAAACATAAACCGGACCACGAGCAGCGACACGAATCCGCCTGTCAGGCCAGTAATTGCCGTCAGCAGTGACCACCACACGACGACGCGGGTGAGCATC
This sequence comes from uncultured Opitutia bacterium, assembly GCA_903877135.1. Taxonomy (GTDB): domain Bacteria; phylum Verrucomicrobiota; class Verrucomicrobiia; order Opitutales; family Opitutaceae; genus CAIRCN01. The sequence goes on along the minus strand of CAIRCN010000034.1, from coordinate 29,593 downwards.
AGGCGCGGGCCGAACCGGTCGGCGAGCCAGCCGGCGGGAATCTCAAACAAGGCGTAGGTCAGCGTAAACGCGCTGAAGACGAGGCCGAGCTGCGCGTCGCTGAGGCCAAGGTCTTTCTGCATGAACGGCGCCGTCATAGAAATGCAGACGCGGTCCAAGTATGAAACCGCCGTCACCGCCAGAGCAAGCGCGAGCACGCCGTGCCGCACGCGAGAGGGCCGCGCGGCGTTTTGGGGCAAAGCGCCGCTGTCGTGCGCAGCACGGGGAGAATGGGGCATGGCGGACGCTAGGAAGCTTTCTCTGCCAATGGCAATGTCGCGCCACGTCCTATGCCTGCCATCTTTTCAGGGCGGCCAACGCAAGCGCTTCGAAGCGCGGTGCAACGAATTCGACTGGCGTGCGATGCCGGACGACAGCAATTTCCACCGACGAAATCGCGAACACGAGAAACGAGAGATAATTTTGCCACCCGGTAAATTTCCACGCGTATGCCGTGTAAAAAACGTGGTCAGACTACGGCCACAGATACGGGATTCCTCATCCCGGCCCAGAGCCGAATAGGTTCGTGGGCAAGTGCAGATGATATAAGGCAAGAAACAACATCGAGGTCTTGAGTGAGCAACGAGCTAGACATGCAACCGTAACAGTCGCGACTAACCCGAGGGTGAGACTGTGGGCGAGGACATGGTGGTAGGTTTGATAGACACGCACTCCCGTCAGAAGGCCTAGTCCATCGGCGTCCGGTAAAATAGACACAGCCATACACAACGCCCTTTCCTTTGAGGTGAGGCGTAACGCGTTTCCTGCACACCAGCCCGCAAGAACATGTGTCGCAGGATGCATTCCTTGTTAGCTGCTGTAATTCGACGATCAAGAAGCTCGGCGATACGCCCGGATGGAGAGTTGCATCGGAAGGAGCAACCGCATTGCGATCTATCTCTACGCCCCAGCGAGTGCGTTGGAGGTGTTCAGGTGCGCGTCGCCGGTGTATTTGTGCGACTGCTCGTCGGCGTGGTAGCTGGAGCGCACCATCGCGCCGCTCTCGACGACACCGAGGCCGGCGGCGAGGCCAAACTGTTTCCAGTGCGCAAATTCCTCCGGCGGCACCCAGCGGGCGACCTTCCAGTGCTGGGGCGTGGGCTGCAAATACTGGCCGATCGTCAAAATGTCGGTGCGGTCGGCCGCGATGTCGCGAAGCGTGGTCTCGATCTCATGCTGCTCCTCGCCAAGGCCGAGCATGATGCCGGTCTTGGTGGTGAAGCCGCGGGTCTTGGCGTGGCGCAACACGGAGCGCGACCGGTCGTAGCGGGCCTGCACGCGGACGGGTTTTTGGAGACGCTCGACGGTTTCGACGTTGTGGTTGAAGATGTCGGGCCGGGCGTCGAGGACGAGGTCGACGTGGGCGGTGTTGCCCTTGAAATCGGGGACGAGGACCTCGATGGCGGTGTGCGGATTGCGGTGGCGAACGGCGCGGACGGTCGCGGCCCAGACGGCGGCACCACCGTCGGCGAGCTCGTCGCGGGCGACGCTGGTGATGACGCAGTGCTTCAGGTTCATCTTGGCCACGGCTTCGGCGACGCGGGCGGGTTCACCGAGATCGAGTTCGGTCGGGCGGCCGGTCTGGATCGCGCAGAAGTGGCAAGAGCGCGTGCAGATGTTGCCCAAGATCATCACGGTGGCGGTGCCACGGGCCCAGCACTCGCCGAGGTTGGGGCACTGCGCGCTCTGGCAGACGGTGTGGAGCGTGTGGTCGCCGACCATCCGGTGCACGGCGGCGTAGCCGGGGCCGCTGGGGAGTTTGGCGCGGAGCCAGGAGGGTTTGCGGGAAGTGTCCATCGGGATGGGAAGGGCGGAGTTAAGCACAGATTGCACGGAGGAACAGGGATATTTTCGAAATGCGGCGAGGTGCGGAGGAGGCGCGGTGAGTCAGCGCGCGGTGACGGCAGCCTGCTCCCTGGCCAGCGCGAGGTTGTGGGCGGCCTCGGCGTCGTGCGGCGCCAGGCGCAGGACGGTTTCGTATTCGGGCACGGCGGCGGCGGGCTGGCCGGTCTGGAAGAGAGCGTTGGCGAGATTGAAATGGGCGCCGGCGCGCTCCGGCGCGAGGCGTGCGGAGGCCTGATAGTGCGGGATTGCGGCCGCAATGTGTCCGAGGGCGACGAGGGCGTTGCCGAGATTGAAGTGCGCGCGGGCGTGGCCGGGATCGAGGCGCAGCGCCTGTTCATAGCGGGCGGCGGCCTCGATGGGCTGATGGGCGAGGGCAAGGGCGTTGCCCCAGTTGTAGGCGGCGTCGGCCATCGTGGGGTTGAGACGAAGCGCGGCGGCGAAATGCTCCTCAGCTTCGGTCAACCGACGCAGTTCGATGCAGGCGAGTCCGAGATCGAAATGGGCCGTGACATAGTCGGGCTGGAGGAGCAGGGCAGCCTCGTATTGCGCGGCGGCCGCAGTCCAGCGGTCCGAAGCGGCGAGGGCCTGACCGAGGTTGACGCAGCCACGGGGGTTGGCGGGGCAATCGCGGACATTCCAGGTCCAGAGTTCCAGGCCCGAGCGGTAGGCGGTGTTGCGTTGTGCGGTGACGGCCGCGCTGGAGAGGGAAAGGACAAGAATGGTCGCGGAAAACCAGCGCCCCGTTGTGCGATGCAGTCCCAGCACGGCCAATATCACCACGGCGGCGAGTGCCAGATACATCCGGTGTTCCGCCATTATTTGGGAGGCGACGGGCACGAGGCTGGAACTGGGCGCCAGCGTCAGGAAAAACCACGCGCCGATGAAACCAAACGTGGGACGGCGCCAGAGCGCCCACGCCGTCAGCAGCAGGCCGGGCACAGCCACCGCGGCGCCCGCCAGCACCGGCCCGAGCTGGACGGTTTGAAATGGGCCGTAGTCGAACACGAGCGGGTGCGGCCAGAACGTTAGCTGCAGATAGTGCGCCACCGCGTGCAACTGGATCAGCGCATACTGCCAGGCGGCGACAGGCGTGTCGAAGCCGGTGGTGCCGCCACGGTTACCGGTTGAGAGCAGGAGGCCGCCTAGCACGAGCCAGCTCATCATGAGTGCGGTGTAAAATCCCCGGTGACGCGCCCATGCCGCGCGGAACGTGCCGCCGACGAAGGTGCGATCGTAGAGCAGCACCAGCAGCGGCACAACAGCGGCGCTTTCCTTGGTGAAAGCGCCGAGCAGGCAACAAACGGCGCCAGAGAGTTGCCAGCGCAACGGGCGTTCCGACTGCGCGCTGCGGGCAAAACAGTAAAGCGTCAGAAGGCAAAACAACCCGGCGAGCGATTCGGCGCGCTGCACGAGGTAGGTGACGGATTCGGTTTGGAGCGGATGCACGCCCCAGAGGAGCGCCACAGAGAGCGCGATCAGGTCGGTAGCGTCGCCAAAGCGTGGGGCGAGCAAAGGCAGTCGCAACGTGCGGCGGACCAGATCGAACAGTGTCAGCGCCGCCAGCAGATGAATGAGGAGATTGAGCGCGTGGTAGCTCCCGACGTTCTCGCCGCTCAGTGCATGGTTCAGTGCGAACGACAGGTTCAGCAGCGGCCGGCCGCTCACGGTCAGCCCGCCGCTCGGCGGAAAGAGCGCGGTGAAAAGCTGGCGGATGGTCGGGTTGTGTTGCAATGACGGGAGGTCGTCGAAAACGAACGGCCCTGCGAAGCTGTTGGCCCAAGCGAGAGCTATCGCGGCGACGAGGAGCGCGACGAAACCCCATGGGCGCGACGGCTCATGGCGGGGTGCCGCGGCCGGGTTCTGGGAAGTAGTGGGCATTGCCATGTCCGTTGGAGGAAAACTCAACTCACGAAATTTGCCAGAAAACCCGGCAATCGCGCCGCCGGTCTGGCTGCGGTGAAATATCACCGGCTGCATGCTTGCGCGGGCCGCATTCCTGCGACTGTGTGGCTTTACATTTTTACCATGCCCAAGATCCTATCACTTCTGCAACCGACTGCACTAAACAATTTCGTGCCGGCAGGCGATCTGCGCCGCCGGCTGGAGCTGAACTTTGGGCGGCTGCACGACCCGGAGTTTTCCTTCGAGGCGGCAACGACGGCGTTCACGGTGCGCGAGGCGCCGGGCGACTGGGTGGGGCGCACGCTGCTCGGGCTCACGCTTGATGCACAGGCGCTCGGGCGCGAGGCGCCGCGTGCGGAGGACATTGTGCGCCGCTGGCCGAGCGTGTGCAATAAGCGTGGCTACGTTGGGGCGATGCACGCAGCCGGCCGCGCCGACGAAAACCAGGTGGGCGGGCACAACGCCATGCTCCGCGGTCTCAGCGAGTATTATCTGTGGAAAAAGGATCCCCGAGCGCTCGAGGCGCTCCGCACGATCATCGCGAACCTGATGTTGCCGACGCGTGGGCTCTATGCGGAGTATCCCGACCATCTGCTCGACAAGCTGAAGGGTGGGCCCGTCTCCGGCCTCACCGTGGAAAACGACGGAGTGTGGGCCGGGCTCTCGACGGACATCGGCACGGTGTTCTTTACGCTCGACGGTCTGACGCAGGCTTATCTCGTCGATCCCTCGCCCGAGTTGCGCGCGCTGATCGAGACGATGATGGCGCGCTACGCCCAGCTCGACATCATTGCGCTCAGCGCACAGACGCACGCCACACTCACGACGCTGCGCGGGATGTTGCGCTGGTATGTGGAAGTCGACCCGCGCCCGGAGTTGTTGCGGATCGTGACCGAACGCTTCGGGCTCTATCTTGACCTGGCGCGAACGGAGCATCACGGGAACTTCAACTGGTTCGGCCGACCGGACTGGACCGAGAGCTGCGCGATCATCGACTCGTTCATGTTGGCGGTGCAGCTGTGGCAACTCACGCGCAAGCCGGCCTACATTGCCGAGGCCCACAAGATTTACCACAACGCGATCTGCCACCACCAGCGGCCCAACGGCGGCTTCGGGTGCGATCATTGTACGGGGTCACGGGGCGAGCGGTTTGTGCAGGCGTTCAAGTGGTTCGAGGCGCCGTGGTGCTGCTCGATGCGCGGAGCCGAGGGGCTGACGTGCGCTGCACGCTACGCGGCGTTCACCGATCCGGCGGCGCCGCGCGACGTGTGGCTGCCGTTTTATTTCGAAGGCGCAGTGACGGTGAGGGCAGCCGGCGGCGAGCTCGCGATGAAGGTGACCGGCGAATATCCCTACGGGGGACGCGTGAGCTACACGGTGACTGCGGCGACGGCCGGTGCGCCGTGGCGGCTGCGGTTTTTTGTGCCGCCCGGAGTGGCGGCAGAGTCGTTCGCCGTGCAGAGGGGCGACGCAGTGCTCGCGACCAGGGTTGAGAATGGCTTTGTCGTCGTGGAGACGCCGCTGGCCGTGGACGACACGCTGAAGGTCGAGTTTGCAATCTCGCTCTTGTGCGAGTCGGCGAAATATCCGGCGGAGTTTCCCGCGGGGATGCATTTCATGCACGGCGCGCTGCTGTTGGGGGCGGAGACTGCCGCGACGGTGCCGCTGCCGGCGGCCGCGGATCTCGCGCCGCTCGGCGGCGGGCGCTACCAGTGCCGGCGCACACAGGTGTTGCTCACGCCGATCGACGGGCTCACCTATCTCCCCGAGGCGGTCGCGCGCACGCGGCGCCTACAGTCGGTGTTTTCCAACTGATCTTTTTCTGACGACCCCATGAATCCACTCGCGATGAACAACCTCCTCGGTCAACTGCCGTTCCAGACCGGCGCGGTGACGCGCATGATCAACGCTGAGAATCCCACGGGTGAAAAGGGCGGCGGCGCGCGGTGGGACCCGAATCCTGACGATCCGATGCTCGCGCACAGCGGTCCGGCGAAGCATCTCGGTCGCGGCTGGAAGGTGCGCCCGTTCATCAGTCTGAAGGCAGGGGAGACGACGGTGCTGGCAGTCATCGCGGGGCCGGGCTGTATCAATCAGTTTTGGATCACGACTAGCTCGAAGGAGTGGCGCACGCTCGTCCTGCGGATGTATTGGGACTGTGAGGAGGCACCGTCGGTCGAAGCGCCGCTGGGGGATTTCTTTGCGATGGGGTTCGACACGCAGCCGCACCAGGTCACATCGCTGCCGGTGGTGGTCGCGCCGCACCGTGGCTGCAGTTGCTATTGGCAGATGCCGTTCCGCAAGCACGCGCGGATCACGCTCACGAACGACGGACGCGACGATGTGCGCATCATCGCCTTCAAGGTGCTTTACAAGCTGCACGAGATTCCGGCGGATGCGGCGTATTTTCACGCGCAGTGGCGGCGCAGCCTGACAACGCGCGAACGCCCGGAGCACACGATTCTCGACGGCGTGAAGGGCCGCGGGCTCTATATCGGCACCTATCTCGCGTGGACGGCGCTCTCACGCGGCTGGTGGGGCGAGGGCGAGGTGAAATTTTACCTCGATGGCGACGGCGAGTTTCCGACGATCTGCGACAACGGCACGGAGGATTACTTCGGCGGCGCGTGGGGGTTTTTTAAGCATCCCGAAAAGGACCAGGTGGAGGAGGTCTACAACGCGCCGTTCATCGGCATGCCACTCGCGCACACGGGCAGCGCCGACGGTCCGCGCTACTTCGGACTCTACCGCTGGCATGTGCTCGACAGTATCGGCTTCACGGCGGACGTGCGCGTGACGGTGCAGACGCTGGGCTGGTGGCCGGGGCACATCTATCAGCCGCTGACGGACGACGTGGCCTCGACGGCGTTCTGGTATCAGAGCGAGCCGCATGTAACGTTTCCGAAATTGCCGATGTTGAACGAGCGCTGGCAGCGATGAGCGGCAATCCCGACCACCAGTGCTACCTCGATGCGGTCGCGCGACAACGGGCGCATCAGGAGGACTGGCTCAAGGTCGGCTATGCGCCGCTGGGGTTTTATCTCAAGGATTTCTGCCTGCACGAGGCGGAAGGTGTCTGGCATCTCTACCACATCGCGGGCACGCCGGGCGTGAGCTGCTGCCTACCGGGCAACGAAATCTGGTTCGGCCACGCGACGACGCGCGACTTCGTGACGTGGGAGACGCACGAGCCGTGCTTCTTCATCGACGTGCGCGGGTGGGACCATGGGCATGTGTTCGCGCCGTTTGTGCTTTCGCATGGCGGCAAGCACTGGATGTTCTACACGGGCGTGGCGACCGACAACACCCAGCGCATCGGCGTGGCGGTGTCGCGTGATCTCTTCAACTGGACACGCACACACGGCCGGCCGGTGATCCGGCCGGAGGAATATGGCTGGGCGTTTTGCCCGACGAGCGGCGGCGCGGCCTGCCGCGATCCGCACGTGATCAACCTGAACGGGGAGTTTCAGATGTATTACACGGCGGTCACGCGCGAGGGGCGCGGGTGCGTGGCGCGGGCGGTGTCGCGGGATCTGCTGAACTGGCGCGACGAGGGGCCGGCCTACGAGTTTTCCGGCTGGAACCAGTGCGAATCGTGCAACGTGCAGCAGATGGACGACGGGCGCTGGCGGCTGTTTTTCGGCGGACACCACGCGTGGAGCTGGGTCGATTCGGACAACCCGCTGCGCTGGCCGAACGTCGCGCCGCAAGCGCTGCGCGCGGACATCACCGGAATGGAAGTCATCCGGCGGCGTGGCGCTCGCTGGCTCGTGGCGTATTTCGGGCTACGGTATTACCGGCTGCAGGTTGGCGTGCTCGACTGGTCGGCGGTGGTGCCGACGATTGCGCAGGTCACCGATTCTGCGGCGTTGCGCGAGTTTGGGCTGATCCGAGATTAGCGGGGTTGCGTCCCGGCTGGCGCGAGAGCCCGAGCCCGCGGGAGGAATTCCTGCCAGGCCGCGTTAGGGATGATGGGGCCCAGGTGGCGGACGGTCTCGGCGCCGATCAGCGAGGCGAGGGCACCGCACGTCGGCAACGGCCAGCCGAGGAGGTAGCCGGTGAGGAAGCCCGCTGCCCAGGAGTCGCCCGCGCCGTTTGTGTCGATGACGTCGGGCACGACGACGGGCGCGATGTGGTGGAGTTCGGCCCTGCGGGCGAGCCATGCGCCGTCTTTGCCGACCTTCACTGCGGCGAGCACCCCGAAGGTGGCAAGGCGGCGGGCGAGGTCGGCGTAGCTGGAGGTTTGATCCTCGAAGAGCGCGCGGATTTCGTCCTCGTTGGCGAAGACAATGTCGAGTCCGTGCCCGAACTGCTGGAAGAGCCAGGCGCGGGAGGCGGCGACGACTTCGAAGGATGAGAGGTCGAGGCTGACGGTGCAGCCGGCAGCGCGGGCGGAGTTGAGGACGGCGTCGGCGAGCGCCTGGTTGAACACGAGGTAGCCCTCGATGTGGGCGTGGCGGCAGCCGGCGAAATCGGCGGGCGAAATCTCGGTGGGCGAGAGCGTCATGGCGGCACCGAGGTCGGTGCGCATGGTGCGCTGGGCGTCGGGTGTGACGAGGGCAAGGCAACGGGCGTTGGGCACCGTGCCGGTCTTGAAGCGGCGGCCGTCAACGCCGGCGCTCTCAAAACACTGGCGGTAGATGCGGGCGAGGTCGTCGTTGCCGAGCTTGCCGAGGAAGGTGGCGCGGAGGCCGAGGCGGGCGGCGTTGAAGGTGGCGTTGGCCGACGAGCCGCCCGTTGAGCTGGCAGGGGGCGCGGGTAGCAGGCGGACGAGGCGCGCCATTTCCGCGGAGTCCACAAGCACCATCCCGCCTTTTTCTCCGGGAACGTTGGCCAGAAAGGACTCGGGCACGGATGCGAGCAAGTCCATGATCGGCGAACCGACGCCGATGAGATCAAATGCGGGGCTGGCGGTGGCCATACGGTGGACGCGGGTCAGTTGCTGACTGTCAGGTTGGTGGCCAGCATCGGCTCATCGTCCACATCGATGAGGATGGAGTAGTCGCCTGGCGCGGGGAAGGTGAGGTTGCGGATTTCATTGATGAGGTTGATGCGCTGGAGCGGGCTCTGCGATTCGAAAGGACGGTCGAGGAGTTGTTGCATATTGGTGGGATCGAGGCCCAGCGAGATCCGGATGCGGTGCTCGCCGGCCGTGCAATCGCTCAGAGTGAGGAACCAAATCATGAAGGGATGCGAAACGGGGAAACGCTGGGCCTTGATGTTGGAAAAAACGCCCAGAAGGGTGTGCTTGCCTGTGCCGGGATCAATGTGGACGCCGTCGCAGGTAAGCCAGGCGAGGAGCTGGGGCTTGGATTGCATGAGGTGAGTGGGACGAGTGCAGCGGCGCGGGGCAAATCATTTTGCTTGGAGATGCGCCGCGTGAACGGCTTATTGGTGAGTGCATGCCGTGGTCCACTCCACCAGACACCTTGCTCAACTCGCTCGCAGGATACCCGCGGTGGTTTGTCGCGGCGTGCCTGACCGTCGTGGCCGCGGTGGCGCTCTGGATTCTAGCAAAGCTTCTGAAGTGGGGTATGTATGTGCTGCTTTCCCTCGTGCTTCTAGCCGGCGCAGCGGCGACGGTTTGGCTGTTCATGCACTGAGACGTGGCTCGATCCCGCGACGAGGGCGTTGCGCTCCAGTTCGAGCAAAACAAAAGACCCTCTAGGACGGCGCGCTTTTCAGAGCTTTTTCTTGTCACGGGTGGAGCATGCCCGTTTAACCCAACCTGTGAAATACATCTTCGTGACAGGCGGAGTGGTTTCGTCGCTGGGCAAAGGGCTCACCGCGGCGTCGCTGGGCGCACTCCTGGAGTTACGCGGGCTGACTGTCCGCATCCAGAAATTCGACCCTTACCTGAACGTCGATCCGGGCACGATGAGCCCGTTTCAGCACGGCGAGGTCTATGTGCTCGAGGACGGCGCGGAGACCGATCTCGACCTTGGCCACTACGAGCGGTTCACGAGCGGCAAGCTGTCGCGCATGAACAGCCTCAGTTCGGGCCAGATTTACGAGAGCGTCATCCAGAAGGAGCGGCGCGGCGACTACCTGGGCAAGACGGTGCAGGTGATTCCGCACGTCACAAACGAGATCAAGGAGCGCATCTATTCGGCGGCGAAGGATGTCGACGTGCTCATCACCGAGATCGGCGGCACGACTGGCGACATCGAGGGGCTGCCGTTTCTTGAAGCCATGCGGCAGTTTGCCCTAGAGGTTGGCCGGGAGGATGTAATTTTTATCCACGTCACGCTGGTGCCGTTTCTAATCGCGGCGGGCGAACTGAAGACCAAGCCCACGCAGCAATCGGTGGCGAAACTGCGCGAAATCGGCATCCAGCCGCACATTCTTGTGTGCCGCACAGACCATCCTCTCGACGCGGGCCTGCGCGACAAGCTGTCGATGTTCTGCAACGTGCCTGTTAAGGCTGTCATCGAGTGCGCTGACGTGGCCAACTCCATCTATGAACTGCCGCTCGCGCTGCAGAAAGAGGGTCTGGATCAGCTCGTGTTAGACCTGTTCGGGCTGAAGAATCCGCCGGCGGAACAGAACATCTGGGAGCAGATCGTCCGCCGCCTGCTCAACCCCAAACACGAGGTCACCATCGGTGTGGTGGGCAAATACATCGAGCTGCAGGATGCCTACAAATCGGTTTACGAATCCATCACGCATGCGGGGATCGCGAACAACTGCCGCGTGCGCATCGTGCGGATCGACGCCGAGGATTTGGAGAAGAAGGGTGGGCTCGCCGTGCTCAAGGGACTCGACGGCATCCTAGTGCCGGGCGGATTCGGCGACCGCGGCACCGAGGGAAAAATCGCCGCCGCCCGCTATGCCCGCGAGCATCGGATTCCCTACTACGGCCTGTGCCTCGGCCTGCAGATCGCAGTGATCGAGTTTGCCCGCAATGTCCTGAAACTCTCCGGGGCCAACAGCACGGAGTTCGATGCCAGCGCACGCCATCCGGTGATCAACATGATGGAGGAGCAGAAGCAGATCATCGACAAGGGCGCGACAATGCGGCTCGGCAGCTACGAGTGTGCGCTGACGCCGGGCACCCATGCCGCCAAAGCTTACAGCAAGGCCAGCGTGAGGGAGCGCCACCGCCACCGCTACGAGGTTAACAATGCCTATGTCGGTCAGCTCCAGCGCGGAGGGATGGTGGTGAGCGGCATTAATCCTCGCCGAAACTTGGTGGAAATCATCGAGCTCAAGGGGCATCCTTGGTTCCTTGCCGTGCAGTTTCATCCCGAGTTCCAGTCAAAGCCGAACCGTGCGCACCCGCTCTTTGCGGCCTTCATTGCGGCGGTGGTGAAACAGAAGCGCGCCAGCGCGCGGTCGAAGCCGGCCCACAGAAAATAATCACGTGCTCTTCGATCCCGCAAAACTTCTGCTCATTGCCGGGCCCTGTTCGCTAGAAAATGAGCGTGTCTGCCGCACGGTCGCCGAGGCGCTAGTTCACTTGCGCCGCACACGGCCTGAGCTGAACCTCGTGTTCAAGGGTTCCTTCGACAAGGCCAACCGCACCTCGGGCGGTGGGGCGCGCGGCACGGGCCTTGAGGATGGATTAAAACTACTCGCGATGGTGAAGAAGGACTACGGGTTCCCCGTACTCACCGATGTGCATGAGCGAGAGCAGATTCCGGCTGTCGCGGCGGTGTGCGATGTGCTGCAGATTCCGGCGTTCCTCTGCCGCCAGACGGATCTCCTGCTGGCGGCGGCCGCGACCGGGCGGGCCGTGAATGTGAAAAAAGGCCAGTTTCTCTCGCCTCAGGAAATGGTCTATGTCACGGCAAAGTTGCGCGAGGGAAAGGCGAAAGAAATCTGGCAAACGGAGCGCGGCACGACGTTCGGTTACCAGAATCTCGTCGTGGACATGCGCTCGTTCGCCATCATGCGCGAAAACGGATTCCCCACGGTGTTCGACGCCACGCATGCGGTCCAATTACCTGGCGCCGGTGGCGGCATGAGCAGCGGCCAGCGGGAGTTTGTGCCGCCGCTCGCCAAGGCAGCGCTCGCCGCCGGTGCGGACGGACTCTTTATCGAAACTCACCCGGAACCAGCGCGGGCTATCAGCGACGGGTCCAACATGATCCCGCTTGTTGAACTGCCTGCGCTCATCGCCAGTTGCCTTGCAATCTGGAAAGCCGTCCGCGGCGAAGGAAGTGCACGCTGAGGCAGGGCTGGAGCGCGTGGCGCGTAGCAACGCGGTGACAGTCACCCACACACGCTCCCTTGACCAGCGATGATGTTCTCGCAGACTGCGCCCACCAAATCAGCCATGGCCTCTTTCATTATCGATGTTCCCGTCCCTTCGATGGGTGCGACTGTCAGCGAACTAAACGTCATCGCGCTTCATGTGCAGCCGGGCGACCGTGTAATCAAGGGCCAGCGGATCGCCGAACTCGAAAGCGATAAATCAGCGTTTGAGTTCGAAAGCCCGTGCGACGGAGTAATCAAGATGATCGGCACCCAAGCGGGCCAGACTCTGGTGTCCGGGCAGCTCTTTTGCTCGATCGAAACCGCCGACGAGAGCCAGCGGCATCTGGCCGGCGCGGGGGGCATTGCAGCGGCAGTCCCTGCTCCAGTGGCACCGAAACCTGTCGCCGCGCTGGTCTGGACGCCCCGCGCCACCAAACTCGCGCAGGAAGCCGGTCTCGATCCGACGACGATTTCAGACATCGAGGCCACGGGTCCGGGCAATCGGGTTTCTGGCGACGACGTGCAACGCTATCTCGCCAAACACCCGCGTTGAGCGCACGCTGCTTTCAACTGATGAACAATTTGACCTCTGAGACCGTTTGCATCGCCGGGGTGGGCTACGCCGTTCCCGCCACCGTGCGAGCCAATAGTGAAATACTTAAAGCCTTCCCGCACCGGACAGAGGACGAAATGGTCCGCCTCACGGGCATCAAGGAGCGGCGGCATGCGGCGGAAGACGAGTGCGCGACCGAGTTGGCCGCCACGGCGGTCCTGCACGCACTGGTCCAAGCCGGCATGCGGGTGGAGCAGATCGACGGTATTATTCTGGCCACGCTGATTCCCGACCAGCCTGTGCCCTCGATGGCGAGCGCGCTCGCACGCTTGCTGGGCATTCCGCGGGTGCTGGCGTTTGACATCAACGCCGCTTGCTCGGGCTGGCTCTACGCGCTGGAGGTTGGCCGGTCGTTCATCCGCAGCGGCACCGCGAAAAACCTGATCGTGGTCACTGCCGAGCTGCTCTCGCGCATCACCAACCCGAATGACCACGACACGGCGTTTCTCTTTGGCGATGGGGCCGGCGCGGCGATCCTTACCGTGGGTAAAGGCGGCCACCGGCTGCACCGGATGGGCTTGTCGGGCGACGCGGAGCAGTTCGAATCGATTCAACGGCCCGGCGGCGGCGCCCGGCACCCTTGGCCGGCTGCCGAAGGTGGCGACATGGACTCGTTTTACCTGCAGATGGACGGTGCGTCGGTGTTCAAGCATGCCGTTGTGGGCTTTTCTGAACAGATCGAGCAGACGCTGGCACGGGAAAATCTGAAACCCGCCGACATCGCGTGGGTCGTGCCGCACCAGGCCAACGAGCGCATTCTCAAGGCCGTCAGCAAGCGCGTGGGCATTCCCTACGAAAAGTTCGTAATGACGATATCTAAATACGGCAACACGAGCGCCGCGAGTGTCTCGATGGCGCTGGGGTGGGCGGCCGAGGAGGGCATCTTCAACGCGGGCGACAAAATCATCTTCTGCAGTGTCGGCGCCGGCCTGACGTTTGCGGGCGGACTGCTGGTGTGGTGAAAAATCGCGTCACGTTTGGCACGGGCTATTTCAGTTGCTTCAGCAGAAACGTGAATGCGAGCGCGCTCATGTAGGCTTGCTGCCGGTTGTTTGCCGCGCCGCCGTGGCCGCCCTCGATGTTTTCGTAGTAGAGCACGTCTTGGTGCAGAGCGTTCATCTTCGCGACCATCTTGCGCGCGTGACCGGGGTGGACGCGGTCGTCGCGGGTCGAGGTGGTGAAGAGGATGCGCGGGTATTTCACACCCGCCTTCACGTTCTGGTATGGCGAATAGCGGCTGATGTAGGCCCATTCCTCGGGTACGTCGGGATTGCCGTATTCGGCCATCCAACTGGCGCCGGCGAGTAGGTGGCTGTAGCGCTGCATGTCGAGGAGGGGCACCTGGCACACCACGGCGCCGAAGAGATCGGGCCGCTGCGTGAACATCACGCCCATGAGCAGGCCGCCGTTGCTGCCGCCCATGATGCCGAAGTGCGGTGTCGAGGTGACGCGCCGCTTGATCAGGTCCTCCGCGATCGCTATGAAGTCGTCGTAGGCGCGCTGGCGGTTGGCCTTGAGCGCGGTCTGATGCCACGCCGGTCCGAATTCGCCGCCGCCGCGGATGTTCGCGAGCACGTAAACGCCGCCACGCTCGAGCCACGAGGCGCCGAGGCCTCCGCTGTAGTTGGGCGTCTCCGAGATTTCGAAGCCACCGTAGCCATAGAGCAAGGTTGGCGCGGTGCCGTCGAGCGCGAGGCCGCGGCGGGCGACCTGAAAATACGGCACGCGCGTGCCGTCCTTCGACACCGCCTCGTGTTGTGTGACCTCAAGCCCGTCGGCGTTGAAGAACGCGGGCAGCTGCTTCAGCAACTCGCGCTTCGGCTTGCCGAGCGTGCCCAGGATGAGGCTCGAGGGCGTGAGAAAGTCGGTGACGTTCAGCCAGTAGTCGTCCGACTCGTCGTCGACCGCGGTGGCCGAGGTCGTGCCGAATTCGGGTGCGGGCAACGGCGTGCGCGACCACGTGCCGTCAGGCAGCGGTGTGTGGACGTAGAGCCGGTTGCGGACGTTTTCGAGCTCGTTGACGATGATATGGTGGCGCGTGTTACTGTGGCCGGCAAGCGACGTGCGCGGGCCGGGCTTGAACAGGACGGCGAAGTCGCGTCCGCCGGAGAGAAATTTATCCCAACGAATCGCGAGTAGCGCCCCCGCCGGATAGGTCTTACCGCCGACGGACCAGGCGGAGCGGAGCGCGACGGTGAGGTGCTCGCGGAAGGTGCTCGCACGCGCATCCCCGGGCAGGTCGAGTTTGACGAATTTGTCACCGACGCGGATGTAGGTGTTGCCTTTGAAGAACTCGATGGCCCGGTAAACAAACTCGCGGTGAAACCCGGGCTCGTTCGAGGTGAAACCCGCCGATGCAACATCGCCGGACTCACCGGCAAATACCTCCCGCGCCTCGGCCAACTGCGTGCCGCGCCGCCAGTCCTTCACGATGCGTGGGTAGCCGGAGGTCGTCATGGATCCGGCATCAAAATTGGTGCCGACAAAAACATGATCGCGGTCGCGCCAGTCGACGGAGCTTTTCGCCTCGGGCAGCGAGAAGCCGTTTGCGACAAAGCTCTTCGTGGAGAGGTCGAACTCGCGCACGACCACGGCGTCGCCGCCGCCCCGCGAGAGGTTGAGCAGCGCCCGGTCGTAAGTGGGATAGAGGAAATTCTCGCCCTTCCACACCCAGTTCTCATTTTCTGCCGTCGCGAGCACATCGAGGTCGAGGACGATTTCCCACGCGGGCTCGGGCTTGCGATATTCGGCGAGCGTGGTGCGGCGCCAGATGCCGCGCGCATGCTGCGCATCGCGCCAGAAGTTGTAGTAAAACGCGCCGCGTTTCGCCACGTAGGGGATGCGCGCGGTCGAGTCGTAGATGGCGAGCAGCCGGTCGTGGATGGACTTGAAGTCAGGGGAATCCTCGAGTTCGCGTTGCGTGATGGCATTGTGCGCACGGGCCCAAGTGAGGGCGCGCTCGCCGGTCACGTCTTCGAGCCACTGGTTGGGGTCGGGATCGGCCATTTGGGAGAAGGTGGAGGCGAGAGGGAGCAGGGGCAGGAGACACCAGAGGGGGATTTTCATGCCGAAACGCTTGCGCGCGACGGCGCGGGGCCAAGCCTATTCGGCTTGAGCGCGCCGCCTCAGCCGGCGTTCTGCAGTTCGTAGCTCAGCACGCTGAGCGCGTAGGTGGCGGCGGTTTCGCAGCGCAGCACAAGCGGCCCGAGCGTGATCGGCTTGAAGCCGGAGGTGCGCGACAGACTCATCTCAGCCGCCGTGAAGTCGCCCTCTGGGCCGATCAACCAGAGCACTGTTCGCGGGGGTCGACCTTGGGAGGTTTGAAATGTTGCGAGCACCCGCTTCAACGAACTCGCGCCGGGATGCAGGCTGGAGATCAGCTTCAGGTCGTAGCCGCGCGCCGATTCCATGAAGGCCACGGCCTTTTGCACTGGCGTGATCTCCGGCAGGAACGGGTTGCCGCACTGCTTGGCGGCCTCAAGCGCGGCGGTCTGCCATCGGTCGATTTTCCGAGCTGACCGGTCGCTGTCGAGATGGATTTGGGTGCGCTCGCTCTCCAGCGGCACAATCCGCCCGACGCCGATTTCGGTGGCTTTGCGGACGATGGCGTCCATCGACGGTCCCTTCGGCAGCGCCTGTCCGAGTGTGATTTGGTAGGGCAGGGGCGTGGCCTTTTGGCGGAAGCGGACCTTGAGCACGGCGCCGTGCTTGCGGTCGCTCGCAAGTTCACAAATCCACTCGGACCCCCGGCCATCAAAGATGACCACAGAGTCACCCGGCCGAGCACGGTTTACGGCGACGAGGTGGTGCGATTCCTCGGGCGAGAGTGTTATTTCCATCGGTTCGGGAGTCGCCGGCAGGCAATAGGCGCGAAAATCAGGCATCGGGGAAGTGGAGCGGGCGGTGCCGCGCGAGACAAGCCTCGGTGGTCGCCAAAAGGAAGGGCGCTGGTTTTGACCAGCGCCCTTGCCGACTTTTGGAACTGCAAACATTGAACACCAAAAAGAACGGGTAACTAACGAAGAGACAGACGCACGAGCCGGGCAGACGTTCAAAATTGTAGGAAAATTTGCGCAGCGGCGCAGACTGCTCTACCAGCGCGAACTGGCATCGCCTGTCGGCAACTCAGGCATCCACGAGGTCCTTTTCGACCTTCAGGTTGTCGATGATGAAGTCCTGCCGCTCGGGCGTGTTTTTGCCCATGAAGAAGCCTAGCAGGTCGTCACTGCTGTGGAGGTGGCTGAGAGAAACGGGCTCCAGTCGGATGTTTTCACCGATGAAATCCTTGAATTCGCCGGCCGAGATTTCACCCAAGCCCTTGAAGCGTGTGATCTCGTGGGTGGCGCCAAGCCCGGCGATGGCGGCCTGTTTCTCCTGCTCGGAGTAGCAGTAGATAGTGCGCTTCTTATTGCGCACCCGGAACAGCGGCGTGTCGAGGATGAAGAGGTGGCCGTGCCGGATGAGGTCGGGGAAAAATTGGAGAAAAAACGAAATCAGGAGCAGCCGGATGTGCATGCCGTCCACATCGGCGTCGGTGGCGATCACGATCCGGTTGTAGCGGAGCCCGTCGAGGCCCTCCTCGACGTTGAGGGCGGACTGCAGGAGATGAAACTCCTCGTTTTCGTAGATGACTTTTTTCGAGAGGCCGAAGGTGTTTAGCGGTTTGCCCTTCAGCGCAAACACGGCCTGAGTTTGCACGTCCCGCGTGGCGGTGAGCGAGCCGGCGGCGCTGTCGCCCTCGACGATGAAGATCGTGCTCTCCTCAGCGCGCTCGTTCCGGTCGCCGAGGTGGAGTCGGCAGTCGCGGAGTTTGCGGTTGTGCAGCGAGGCTTTCTTGGCCCGCTCGCGCGCCAGGCCGCGGATGCCGGAGAGCTCCTTGCGTTCGAGTTCGCTCTCCTCGATCTTGCGCCTGAGAACCTCGGCCATCTCGCGGTTCTTGTGCAGGTAGCCGTCGAGCGACTGCTGCATGAACTTGCCGATAAATTCCTTCAGCGTCGGCCCGTTGGGTCCGGTGGTGGCGGAGCCGAGTTTGGTCTTGGTCTGCGACTCGAACACGGGCTCCATCACGCGGATGGCGATGGCGGCATCAATTGATTGGCGGATGTCGGCGGCGTCGTAGTCTTTCTTGAAGAAATTCCGCACCGTGTCGACGAATGCTTCGCGGAAGGCAGCGAGATGCGTGCCGCCCATCGTGGTGTGCTGACCGTTGACGAAGGCGTAATACTCCTCGCCGTAGTGGCCGCCGTGGGTGAACGCCACCTCGATGTCGTCGCCCTCGAGATGGACAATCGGGTATAGCGGCTCGCCGCTGAGGTTTTTCTGAAGGAGGTCGCGGAGGCCATGTTCGGACCGGAAGGCGTTGCCGTTCAGCGTGAGCGTGAGACCGCGGTTGAGGAAGGCGTAGGTCCACAGCATGTCCTCGATGAACTCGGGGCGGAACCGGAAATCTGTCCCGAAGAGCGCCCCGTCGGGCACGAACTCGACAAGCGTCCCGTTGCGCTCGTCGGTCTTCGCGATCTTGTGATCTTTCTTGAGTTTGCCCTGGGCGAACTCGACCAGCTTCGCCTGCCCGTCGCGAAAAGCCTGTGCGCGATACTCGAGGGCTAGCGCGTTGACCGCCTTCTGGCCGACGCCGTTCAAACCGACGGATTTTTGGAACGTCTCGCTATCGTATTTCGCGCCAGTGTTGATGATCGAGACGCAGTCAATGAGCTTGCCGAGCGGAATGCCGCGGCCGTAGTCGCGCACGCGGAGAGTGCGGTCGGCAAGCTCGACCTCAATCTTCCGACCGTAGCCCATCGTGAATTCGTCGATGCTGTTGTCGATGGTCTCCTTCAGCAGGACGTAGATGCCGTCCTCAGCGTGGGCGCCACTGCCGAGGCGACCGATATACATGCCGGGGCGCAGGCGGATGTGCTCAAGCGAGGAGAGAGTCTTGATTGATGCTTCGGTGTAGGCTTGGGCCATGGGATGGGCGAAAACAGAGGGAGCGGGCGGGCGTTGACAAGCGCGATTGCGCACGGACAGGCACAGAGAGCAACCTCCTCTCAAGCGTTCCTTACTGCGGGCAGTAGATTCGCGCAGGTCGCGGCATCGAAGACGGTCGTGCTGCGCGGCGGCAAAGTGACTGACAGGGTGCGCCCGCCAGGGAGGCGCAGGGTGCGCGGTCCGCCGTTTAGCGTGTGAACCATCAGGAGCCCGTCGCCCAGTGTGGTGGCGTCGTCGTGGTCGTTGAGGACGTGGCAGCCCGCGCAACGGCCGAGCGAGCGGAGCACAGATGGCGCGTTCGGTGCGATGGCGAAGGACCACCAAGTGGTCGCCTCGTCCCGGCGCCAAGCTGCGCTGATGGCGCCATCGGCCCAGCGGCCGACGACCTGAGCCTCGGGCACTGCGTAGACAGGGACGCGCTGCGGCGACTCGAGCACTTGTTCCTCCGTGGCGCCGTCGAGTTGCAGGCGGGAGGTCGGAGTGGCAGTATCGCGGCCAGTCGTGGGAATGCCGCTCAACGCGGTCGCCAGTGCGGCGCTCACTTCGCGCCCGTCGCTCCAGCCCGTGTAGCCGGTGCAGGCGAGGTGGCGGCCACTGCCAGCCAACCTGGTGGCGATAGTCTGACGGAGCGCTTCATCGAGCACTGGCGTCGTGCCGAAAATAACCAGCCGGTAAGGCGACAGGTCCATCGTCGCCAGTTCGCCTACCAAGGCGTCGTCGAACATCAGTCCGGAGTGGTAGAGGCCTTCAAGGATACCGTCCATACCTCGAGCGGAAAACGGATTGGGCCCGATGGGTGGCTGGTCGCCAAACTTGAAACCTTCGAGTGACCAGCGGCGAGCCACCGTGTGGCAGAATGACCACGGGTCGTGCACGATGAGCACATCGGCTGGACGGACAAACGGGTGGGCCTGCCGTGCTGCCACGACGCCTTGGATGGCGGCGATTTCTCCGGCTAGACGCGGGTCGTCCCACCAGCCGACGTTGCCGTAGAGGGTGAAAGACGGCGTGCCAGCAACCATGCCGAAGTCATACCACCACTGCCCGCCGCCGCGCATGACGGGCTGGAGCACGTTGCGGCGCAGGTAGGCGATGTCGTCCTCAGGCGTTGTTTTGAAATTCCGGTCCCAAGGGCAGCCGACGAGGAAGGTCCCGTGGTCGTTCTCGTCGAGCCAGAGCTTTCCGGCGCGGCGCACGCTGCCGAGGATGCCGCGCCCGTGGCCAGAGCCGCCCATGGCGCGGACGCCCTTGGAATAGGATTGTGGCGAGCAGAGGCAATCGAGGTGCGGGGAGGCGAGCACCTTGTCCATGGCGAGGTGGCTGCCGGCGGCGTTGCGCCCGAACTGCCCGTAGAAATAACCCTGAAACGCAGCGGTCACGATCGGCCGCGGCCAGGACATTTTCACCGTTGCCGCCAGGTCCAGCAGCGCGTTCGCCATCGTAGAATGCAGCCAAGTGAAATAGTCGATCACGTCCTGCTGTATGCGCGGATCGCGCAGCGGGCCGCAGTCGGCGCGCTCGCGCGCGGACGTGTCGGGAGGCAGCGCTTCGTCGATGCGGGCATCGGACCGGTGCCACACGCGGGCCAGTTCGGCGTCGGTTCCGTAGCGTGCGCGCAGCCACGTCCGAAACGACTGCGTGGCGGCAATCCCGGTGTCGGGGTCGTGGTGGAGGAAGCCGTATTGGTGCCACTCGCCGTAGAGGCCGTTGGCCAGATGCAGGCAGAACAGGGCGTCGCCTTCGGGCGTTGCCGCCAACTGTGTGCAGAAATCACGGAGGTGCGCCGTCGCCCACCCATGCCAGGCACGCGAGGCGAAGCTCGCGCGCACCGGGCGGTCGCCATCCGTGCCCACCAGCCGGTTCAGGCCCCAGGCGGGCAGTTCTTGCGGCGTGATATCAGCGTAGCCAACGCACTCTTCAGGGTGGCGCGCGCACCACCACAGCGGAGCGAAGACATTCAAGCGGAGCATGACGGCGGCGTCCGGACACTGCGCGACCACACCGGCGATTTGTTTCCGGGCGAGAGTAATGTCGAGGCGGTGGTCCTCGCCTAGCAACTGCTCGAGATTGAGGTTGAGCTGGAACAACCGGATGCCCTGGGAAGCGAAAAGCGAAATATTGCGCGCCGGCACTTCCTCCCATGACCAGCGGGCGCCCGGACAGTCGGTGAGTGCATAGATGAGCGGGGCCTGCGCGGTGCCGTTGAGCAGCAGCGTGGGCCGGCCGCGGCGCACTTCAACCTTGGCAGTGATAGGTCGTGCCATGTGACTCGCGCACCGCCGATCAGGACTGGTATTTGCTCACCACGGCCCGGACGATTTTCTCCACGTCTTGACGGGTAACGGGCTGTTTTGTGGGAGGACGTTGCCGGCGGAGTTCGCACTCGCGTGCCGCCTCGGCATAACCGCATTCGCCCAAGATGCAGGCGAGTTTCCCCTTCGCCTCCTCAAGGCTCTCCTGCTCGTGCGGTCCCATCGGGTAGCGGGGACGGCCAGGATCGAAGCCGCGCAAGGCCACTGCCGCCCGGAAGCCCTCGGGAAAATTGCCGGCAGCGAACATTGTGCTGATCAGCTCCTGAATCTTCAGCTGCACCCGGCGGCACTCGGCGTAGTTGCCGGTCTGGTAGTCCCGGTAGATTTTCAGGATCACCTCAGGAATGACGCCCGAACTCGCAATCGTGCCGCCGTCGCCGCCCATCACGAGACTCGGGAAAAGGATCTCCTCGGTGCCGGTGAAGCAGACGAAGTCGGGCCGCTGCGGCTTGATCTGGGCCAGCATCGTGCAGAAACGGGGGAAATCCCGGCTTGAGTCCTTGATGCCGATTATCCGCGGGCAATCCATAGCCAGACGCTGCACGACCGGCAGGCTGATCTCATTGGAAAACTGCGGGATGTTGTAGAGCAGGATATCGATCGGGCTGCGGGCGGCAATCTCTCGGAAATAATGCTCAATGCTCTCCTGGCTCACCTTATAATAATAAGGCCCGGTGAGGCTGACGGCGGCGCAGCCCAAGTCGGCGTAGGCGTGGCAGGCTTTCAACACGAGGTCGATATTGGCCTCGGCTGCACCGGCGAGGATGGGCACGCGCCCGCGGTTCTCGCTCGCCATGATTTGCACCACCCGCAGCCGCTCTTCGAAACTTAGACGGATGAATTCCCCCGTGCTGCCATTGGGATACAGGCCGTGAATTCCCTTCTCCACGAGCCACGAGGTCAGGCGGCGGAGTTCGTGCTCGTTGATCGCTCCGGTGCTGCTGAACGGCACAATATTGGGAGTGTAGATGCCTTGGATTTTCATGCTGGCCTAGGGTCACACCGTTGCTGATTAAGGTACGAAGAGAAAAGTTTGCCCAACCATGCCCAAATTGGCCAAACCGAAAGCTGGCAGAGAGAGAGGGATTCGAACCCTCGGTGGCGGTTTTAAGGTAAATCGGCCTGATATTATGTTTTCCCTCGAAAACGGCTTCAGAAGCCGTCTCGCGGGCGATAGGCGCGACAATGCTTAGTGACATGGAATGGAATAGAACGGCCCCCAAAGCACAGAAATGACAAGACTGTGGCAAGACTGAAGCGGGGTTGCCGTACACTTTACTTTTAACGCACGCACATGGATTGCTGGTCCAGTTGGCACCAGTCGGACTCCTGCATCTTTAATGCCGCACGGAGGAACTGGCTCGGCTGGCTGGTCAGCCGTTGCTTCCAACCGTCGAGTTGGCTTACGATTGGGGATTCCCTCAATTATCGGTGATTGGTGGAGTCCGACCCCAACTTGCTCAGCCCTCAAATTGCGAGGTCGATTAGATTCGCGCCTCCCCGCTCATCAAAGTCTGACGACGACATTCAGGGCCTGAATTTCCGGCAGAATTTGCCTGTTCCAAAAACACCCCCTGATTGGGATAAAACACCCCACCTCCGGTCTGGTACAGACTTTTCAGCCGTCCGAAGGGCTTCCCGTCGGTCACTTCATGAACGGTGCATTTCTAAACGCCTCAAAACATCGGACCGTGAGTGCCTCTAGTTCCGCAAATAGTGTCGGGTTAACTGAGGAGAAATTGAAGCACGACTTGCCTTGCATCCGTGCCTTCAATTCCCTCGACGCACCTTTGAGCAGGTCAGGTCGGGCATAAACACCCATGTGATGAAAGCTCACATAGCTCTTTCCCACGCTCACCCAGGCGATCGGGAGTGGCTTCCGGTGGGTTGGAAACGGTCAGCATTCCAACCGAAAATCACTCGATGTGTCCTCCATAACCACGAGAGAACCGGCATGCCGTAGGAGGATGTCTCGAAGAGCAGAAAAGACTTCTGGGGAATTAGCGGCCATCGGAATTCCTCGTATGCCCACGCCCCGCGCCAAACGGATCGTCAACTACACGTAGCGTGATTAGTGCCAAAGCCATGCAAATGTGCCTACCGTAATCGCGGCGTAGATTACGCTGTCGATAAGCGAGCGGACCGTGGTGCCCCATGAGCGCTGATACCAGATCGAAGCCTGGCAGAGCGCGCCGCCGTAGCCGAGAAAGGCCGTGATTCCAATGATGCGGCGTGAATGAATGGCAACGGCGCCGAATGCACTGGCCTGGGCACCGACGTAGGCGGCAAAGTAGCTGATCACAAGAAGGTAGACAAACCACAGGACCATGTTTTTTCCGACGGCCGTCTCGCCGCTCATGAACGTGGCAACGAAGACAGGCCCTCGCTGCATCTTGGCCTTAAATTCGGGCGTTCTCATTTCGTCCATGCTATCGGGGCGCGGCACCATGTAGTCGCCGCGAGGAATGTTCAATGGGCGCAGCGCGTTCATGACCTGATCTTCTTTCGGAATCTTGCGATAGTCACCCTTGTGCCAGGGCAACGCCATATGGATGATCGAACTGACAATGAACACAAGCACCGCCGACGCAAGGATCGGCAGCCAGAAGGAGTGAAGCACGGACATGGTAGTTCCTTTTCTTTAGGGTGCAGCGAGAATTGGATGGGGTCCTCCTCGCGCACGTATTCAATGGGTATTCACAAAATCTCTTTGGTCAAATGGCGCATTGCAAAATGAACCATGCAACCTGACCGACGAAATGCTGGAAGACTTCCGATGAGACCAGTCTCGCAGGGGGTAAAACTGCTGTTTCCGGTAGGGGCGTCACTCATTGGGCTTTCATTTCGGGGTGTGCGGCGCGATAGGCTCTCACGCGGACGCTGGCGTCGGCAAATCCGATCGTCATGAGGAATTTTCTGAAGCGCGGGTCGTTGCGAATCTGGTCGTAGATCGGATCCAGATAGCAAGATCGCCTCAACGTGATCAGATATGCACGGTGAAACCGGGTGTCACAAACAACCTTAACGGCACGGCCTCCCGGCCGGAGCCAGAATCTGCGCTCCACTGAGCGTATTTTCCCCGGAAATCACCGCCGTCCCGCAGAGGGTCCTTTCTGGCACTCATCTTTGCGATCAGCCCCGACTACGGCTGGCGTGGCTCCGAACTCACATAAAGGTCTGTCAAACGCGCCCCGGCTTTCTGTCAGTGCCCAACGAAACCTTTGTCAGATAGCTCCAAACTGGGCTTGGCAGAAAGAAAACTCCGGATTACCATACAGGCGTGAACGTTGAGCGCAGCACTACCCTGGCGGCCGGTCTTTGCCTTTTGGCGGTTGTCCTCCTGACGTATTGGACTTTTGGCCCACACGAACTGGCGCCGTGGCGCCCTGATGCGCTGGAGGGCACCTTTAATGTCGGAGAGACGGCAGCAAAAATCTCGGAAAGAAAGGTGAATCAGGAGCAAAAGCTCGCCATGCGCCGCGCACGGGAGAAGTCAAATATCGGCTATGTGGACAAGCCCACCTTACCGGCCATAGCCCAGACGTTTTTCTCTTTCCGGCAGGACCGACTACGCAAAGATACTGAACCAGCCAGATGGGAGGAGAAGGCATTCACGCGCTTCCTCGCCGTTGACGCCGCAGTGGCGGCACTGCTCGCACTCGCGCTGCTCGGCTGGCGTCGCAGCAGCGATCCCGCCCGGCAGCTCGCCCTGAGCTTGGGTCTGTTCGGTTTTGCTCTGGCCTGCTTTTTGGTCAACGGGCAGGCGCGGTTACGTGGCGAGTGGTTTGCCTGGCCGAGCTGGTCAAGGTTGCTGACAGATGTAACGGCGACACTCTCCTTCGGCCTAAGCCTCGTCGGGTTTGAGAAATTCTTCTCCGCCTTCCCGGCTCCGCTGGAGGACTGGCAGGTGTTGCAGACACTCCTGCGCTGGCGCCGGCGTCCGTCAACGGACGCCCTACCAAGCCGGTGGTATCGCGGCGGCCGGGCCAACCTGCTCTCCCTCGCCCGGCTGATTCCCAAGGTGCTCACGGGAGTCCTGCTGGTGGGAACTGTCGCGAGTTCCCTACCGTATCTGTTTTATCATATCCGCTACAATATCGATGCAAAACCGGACGGCACACCTTGGTCCTTTGAAGAGAAACTCGGCCTCGGCAGTCTTGCGGCCGGGATGTATTGTGGCTTGATCGCCCTCGTCCTGCTCATGGCGTTTGGCTGGCTGCTCTCGGTGTCGTTGACGGCCAAGTTGCGGGCCGGGCGTGAACAATGCACGGAGGAGGAGCGACGGCGCACCGACTGGCTCTTCGCTGGCGGACTGACCGTGTCTCTGATGCTCTTCATTTTCAGCGCCGGTCTGGTCTTGGAGATGGTCTATCTCGCCTGGGGCGACAGCCAATGGATCCGGCACTATGGTGGGAGCGCTGCCATGATGTTTTTCCCGACGGGCTGGGCCCTGATGTTGCTTGCCCTGGGCGGTGCGGTTTTTCTCAGCCGGAGCTTTGGTCCGCGACCGCTGTTGAAACGCACGGCACTGATCGCGGCCGTGGGCATCACCATGAGCTTTCTTATCGCTCTCGTGCAGCATACGGTTGTCACCAAATTGCTGGGGCAGCTTTCGGCTAATGCCCAACACGGTGTCAGCACTGTGGTGTCGGGCAGCATGGTGGTATGTGCTTTCGGTTTTTTTCGCCAAAAACTCGAGCTGGGCTTCGGCAACTGGCTCGACCGTTTTATGCCCGCAACGGTCATCGCCGACGGTAAGCGCCGCGACTTGACGGTGGTGTTTTCCGACCTCGGTGGCTACACCGCGCTCTCGGCCACCGACGAGGAACAGGCGCTGCACGTCGCGGGGCACTTTCAGAAAGCGGCAGCCGAGGTGGCGCGGCGGCACGGCGGCCGGATCGTGAAGACGATCGGCGACGCCGTGCTGTGGGTCTTCGCCACGCCGGCGGAGGCGTTTGCGGCTACGCTTCAGCTGCCGTCCGAATTCAAACGGTCGGCTCAAGCGGACAAAATGCCCGTGCTGCCCGTCAACAGCGGTGTCCATTTTGGGTCATTGGTCGAGGCGCCCGGCGGTGATGTTTACGGCGCTGCGGTCAACCTAGCTGCCCGACTGCAAGGCGTGGCGAAGGACGGCAATGTCGTGGCTTCGAGCCAGGCCATGATGGAGGTAACGGGTGGCTTTCGCTTCGAGCCAATGGGCAAGTTGGAATTGAAAAACGTGCCGACGCCAATTGCCTGCTTCAGAATTTTGGCCGTTTAACGCACCGCTGGAGATATCGGCCAGGGGGGTTTGAGCGATTTCCGCATGCGCCAAAAGCCAACGATTCGGGAACAATCACCCTGCAAAACTGCATCGCTTGACATCCGGACAATCAGTATCATGATACTAAGAGATGCCGCGTAAGATCCGTCAACTCATCGCCGACTTAGAGCACGCAGGTTTCATGCGAATCCCAACCAATAGCAGCCATCGGAAATTCAGACACGCCACAGGGACTATCGTTATCATCTCAGGTCAATCTGGGGCGGATGCGCATCACTACCAAGAGAAAGACGTGCAACGTGCGATCGTTGCCACGAAGGAACCAAAGCCATGAAAAACAAGAATACCCAAGATGCTGTTAAAGAAGCAGCGGCCCATTATCTCAAAATTGTTGAGTGGTCAGAAGAGGATCAATGTTTCGTCGGCCGCTGCCCAGGACTGTTCTTCGGTGGATGCCACGGCGAGGACGAGACCACTGTATACCGGGAGGTCTGCAAAATCGTCGAGGAACACGTCGGCGACCTATTGGCAAATAAGGAGAAACTGCCTCCGACCACCGCTGGGAAAACCTATAGCGGCAAATTTGTTGTTCGAGTGGGGCCCGACCTTCACCAAAAAGCCGCCATCAAAGCTTCAACCCGTGGCGAAAGTCTAAATCAATTCGTAGCCGCCGCCATCGCCAACGCGTGAATCGGCGATACTGACCCATACCTTTTTGAAACGGAGATTCCTTCGGAATCCTCGACCAACGATTTACGGAGTCCTCGTTCTTAGCAAAACGCAGATTTCGGTTTCGCTCCAAAAAGGGTCCATTCCGGTACGACCACCCGGTGCGTTGTCCTTGTGCTACCATCGGTGTCGGGCGAATATCCCGTGCGTGGACAGACTCCATTCACCTCCGGTCCTCTTCTTTACCTGCCTGATCTTGGCCGCACTCGCCCAACACTTCAGTCCACTGTCGATTGCAGACTATTCCTTCATAGTCGGAATGGGCGTCGGTTCGATCACGTTGCTGCTTGCCGTCAGCCTTGCTTCATGGGGAATCATTGAAATGAAAAATCGCAAGACCCCCATCAAGCCTGATCAGATTCCGATCCGTCTGGTTACCACCGGCCCGTTCCGATTCACGCGCAATCCCCTGTATCTTGCGCTGCTGCTCGTGCTCGCCTCTCTCGCGGTCATGGGCAATTCATTATGGCTGGCGGTTGCCACCGCCAGCCTGCTGCTGTTGCTCGATCGGTTCGTAATGGTTCGCGAGGAGGCAGTGATCCAGCGGGCTTTCGGGTCCGAATATTCCGCTTACGTCGTGCGCGTTCGTCGCTGGCTTTGATGAATAAAGAAGAGCGTATAGCACTCAAGCCGGGGCGCCAAGATATCGAGTCGGAGAAAAAACCGGAAGCATCCCAGGGGCTCTGTTTGACCCTGTGCAACCATTGGAGTTACATCGGGATTGGGTGGCAGATGGGGATCGAGTCGTGCGTGCTTTCCGTGATCGATGCGCTGGAGCTGGCCGATCGTCAACCGCATGTAAAAACCTGCCTCAATCTAGACGCCCGGGCCTTTGAGTTCATGGCCGAAAAATTTCCCGAAGTCGTCACACGGCTCAAGAAGAGTCTGGCCGAAGGAGAGATCGAGTTGATCGGCGGCAGCTACGGTCAGCCCATGGGGACGATGTTCAGCGGCGAGTCGAATATCCGGCAGATCGTCGTGGGACGTGAAACGATCCGCCGCACCGTGGGCTATGAATTGGTGACGTTCCTTGAAGAGGAGGAATTCAGCCATCCCCAACTCCCGCAAATCCTAATCGGCGCCGGCTTTCGCTACGCCAGTTTGGGCCAATTGGACACGTGGGGACGAGCAGGCTGCCCGACGCATGAATTCAATGCGATACACTGGAAGGGCATCGACGGGACAACGATTCCCACTCTCCCAAAAAACACCCTGATCGGTTTCTGCCCCGACATGACTGCTTTGGCCTCGTCGGATTCCTTCAAAAAACTCCGGACCTTGGGAAAACCTTTGATGACCGCCTGGCAGGAATTCGGCTGGGAATCGCCTGAGCAGCCCGCCTATCTGACCGCATCGGCCAAGTTCAAGGAGTTCGCCGAAAAATGGCCCGTGGAGTTCGTCACGTGCACGGAGTATCTCGATAAGCATGGCTCGAATCCCAAGGAAACGATTGGCCTGCCAATGGACGCTTGGGACAAGTCGCTCACTTGGGGATTGGGCGGCGATCAGTTGCGTATCATGGACCGCAAGGTGGACGCGCTGCTCCAGGCGTCGGAGCGCTTCGATGCTGTCGCCTCCACCTTGGGTGCCCCTTCGCAAGCCGGACAGTTGGAGGCCGCTTGGAAAGACCTGATGGCTTCGCAAAGTCACGATGTAGGGCTGTGCGAATATTCCCGCTGGCACCACGGTATCGCGCTCCGCATGGCGCCGCTCGACCGGATCGAGGACTATCATAATTTTACCTGGGGTGCGATTGGCTACAACCACCTCGATAGCGCCCAAAAGCAGGGGCAGGCCGTGCTGAACGCCTCGGTTGAACACATCGTCCAGCGGATCAACTCTGCGGGCGGCGCAGGGGGGGCGCGCGCTGTCACCGTGCTCAATCCCAGCGGTTGGCCACGGAGCGACCTTGCGCTTACGGGAAGGATTTACCCCATCTCCGAAAAAGCGGCAGGCGTAGTCGTCAAGAATCGCGCCCACCGCGTAGTTCCGTCGCAGATCGTCAAAGCTGAACGTGACCCGCTTGGAAATCTATTGGTGGCCGACGTAGCCTTCGTCGCCGAACAGGTGCCCTCCGTCGGATACGACACTTATTATCTGGAGTTCACGCCAACCGCAATTCCCGCGCCGCCCTCGTCCTTGCACATCAACGAACCTTCGCTGGTCATGGAGAATGAGCACGTCAAAGTAAGACTCGAAGTCGAGACGGGCGCCGTGACCAGCTTGGTCAACAAGCGGTCGGGTCACGAGACGCTCGACCCCACCAAAGCGGCCTTTCCCACGTTCACGGGCAAGCCTGACCGCGGTCTGCGCAAGCTTCTGCCTCACCACGGATTTTCCCCTCCCCCCGTGGTCTACGACAGTTCCAAGTCCAAGGCCAAGATCGACTGGATCGAGCAGGGGCCGGTCCGGGCCACGGTCCGGGCGCAACATCACTGGTCGAATTTAATCTTCGAAACCCGCACGACCCTGACCGTCGGCCTTCCCTATGTGGAAGTGCTCTGCCGCGTGATGGCCTGCGCCCCACCCCAAGCTGACGTAAAACCGGCGGAGATCCACGAGGGTTACTGGCTTTCGTTCGCCCCCGCCTTCCAGCCTGTTGGTGTATTTCGTGATTTTCCGCTAGCTGTAGAACGGGCGGAGAAAGCGGAGTTCCACGCGCTGACTTTCGTCGATCTGGTCGGCAAGGATCGTGGGTTGTTG
>CAIRCN010000033.1 GCA_903877135.1 uncultured Opitutia bacterium | reverse complement strand
GTGGCCTGAAAGAACTGCCAAGAGTTCTGTTTTAGTTGGAGCTCAGACTCGTGGAATCCCCTGTTTCTAAAACGCCCCCCAGTTCGGGATAAACACCCCACCTCTGCCGGATGCCCGCCGCCACGTCGTTGCAAATACGGTCGGTATTGGGACGCGCCAATTCGTCGCTCACTGCAACGTTTGAGGTCAGACACGGAGGGGTGAAGCCCCGGAGTTGTCTGTGCCGACTGGATCGGCCTTCTTTTCTGGCTCGGGTCTTCGGTGATCAGGAAAGGGACCAATCATGTGAGCCCAAGGAAAAGCGAAGAACACCTGTGCTCCGCGCTGATCGTAGTCGGCCAGCAACTGCCGTGCTTCTTCTTTTTTGGGCGCCGCAGCCCGAATGGCCTGAAGGGCCTTCGCGAAATCAGCCTTCTCTCCTCGCTCTTCGATCTCGCGATAGGCATAGAGCAGCCCCAATGAGAAACGCCACTCGGCGGATTCCGGGCCACGCTCGATCTCGACTATCGCCAGGCGATAGTCGCCCCGTGCCAACAGGCGCTCGATGGTCGCTTCTCTTGAAGCGATGTCACTGACGCAACCGCCAAGGGCAACCACGGAGAGGACAATCAGGAATCGCATCTTTCTTCCGCCGATCGTCAGCGGTCAGACACGAAGTGGGGCGTCAGCCCCACGGAGTTGTCTGTAGTGCTCTGGATCGGCTCCTTCTTTGCAGGTTTTTCAACGGTCAAATCGAGCTTTCCAAGGTCGAAAACGACGACTTTGCCTTGTGGCGATTCGCCATTCAAGTGACCGGTCGCCGTGTAGGTGCCCGTTCGAGCGAAAACAAATATCCCGGTAGAAACATCAAATGTCCGGCTCTCACCTCGCTTCAAGATGACCTTTTTCTTGAATGCAGGAGCTGGTCCAGTGGTGATAACCTCTTCGAGGAGCTTCCCTTTGTCGTCACGCACTTCGATTCCGACATCGACCATGCTCGTCCACGCGATCAACTCTAACGGCAAATCGCCGTTCCAGCGAATAGTCAGCGAAGTCTCGACGAAAAGCATGTCGCCGTTCGGACCGCCTGAGTAGACGCGCCCCAATCGCCATTCGATCGAGGACGCGGATGCTGACGCTACGAACACTGCGAGGAGCAAACCGAGAAGCTTCATCTTTTGCCGAACTGTGTTTATGCCACGGCCGGATGGCATATCAAAATTGCCAACCCGCCAGTGTATTTATGGTTAGGAAAAATCAGGTCCGCAGACAATCCCCTCTGGTCCTGTTCGTAATATGCCGAATGGCATATTGAATATGCGGGGATGATGCAGGGTGGAATCTTCAAGGAGGCGCCTCTGTCGACGATTGCCATCGGCTAACTGAAGCTCAACTGTGTGCCTGCGGTAGGGCACTAACAAACCTATTCGCACCACAGCCTGAGGACATCGACCCGGTCGTTGGACGGTTGGTCGAAGGCTGCGGAAAACCGTTGTTCCCAAAACGAACCAATTCGGCACGACATCCCGGCAACCTCGGAAAATTTGGATAGCGTAGGGGCGATGCACAACGCATCGCACTATGAATGACACAAAAAATACAACCATCGTTTACCTCAGAGTTTCGACTGCTGAGCAGGACACTGATTCGCAGGAGCACCAAGTGCTCGAGTATTGCCGGAACCGCGGCTGGCAACCGCCATTGATACTCCGAGACGCCGCGTCAGGCGCCTCTGCCAGCCGCCCAGGGCTTGAGCAATTGTTGGCCCGAGTCAGAGGCGGCGGCGTTCATCAAGTAGTGACCTACAAGCTCGACCGCCTTGGGCGTAGCCTGACTCATCTCGCGATCATCGTCGGAGAACTACAGATGCGAAACGTCGCATTGATTTGCACGAGCCAGGGCATCGATACCTCCAAGCAGAATCCGGTGGGCCAACTCCAACTCGGGGTGTTGATGGCCGTCGCTGAATTTGAGCGGGCGTTGATCAAAGAACGCACACTGGCCGGATTGGAGGTTGCTCGTAAACGTGGTAAAAGATTGGGCCGGCCTCCGCTGGACCCCAAGATTGTCAGCTCAATTCTCGAAACGGCCGCTCGCTTGGGTCATCATGTGCGGGCAACCGCTAGGGAATTGCACGCGTCCCCCAGTTCCGTCTGCCGAGTGCTAGCAAGAGCGAGTCAAGTGACTGTTTGTCCGCTCGGTTGAGCGTGAGCCTGTCATGCTACGACGATGGCAGGCTCACTCAGGAGCCGAGCAGCGTGCCCAGCAGAACAGAATTGGATCGATTACGCCACAGCTTCGAGAATTGCTTCGGGGTGCCGCTCGGCAACCTTCAAGAGCACCCGTGCGGCTCCGGAGGGCTTACGCCGTCCCTGCTCCCAGTTTTGCAGCGTATCCAGGCTTATGCCAAAAACACGCGCGAATTCGGATTGGCTGAGTCGGAGCTTGGCACGGATCGCGACAACACTGTCGGGTTCGATGCGATCAACACGGGCAATCGGACGTTTGTCACCGCGAAGGACATCGCCAAGTTCACGCACACCTTGGAGCAGTTCATTAAATGTTTTTTTATTCATGGGATTTGAGAGGCGACGATTTTTGCCAGCGTCGCGAGTTGGTCTTTGGTTAGGTCGGGTTGCCGATTCTTAGCGTAGGTAAACACAAGATAGATGGTCTCATCGTTAAAGAGGTAGTAATAGATTACACGGGCACCGCCGCTCTTGCCACGGCCGGCAAGGGGTCGGCGAAGTTTGCGCAGTCCTTTGCCGCCAGTGATCAACGCGCCCGCTTCAGGTCTGAGCATCAGGGCAATTTCCAACTCCATCACGTCTGCTTCGGTCAAGAGCCCCGAAGCCGATCGCTCAAAAGTTTGAAGTCGCTTGAATACCATTCACTCATCTATACGCCAATGGCGCATAGTTGTCTAGGAAAAACTAACTTCGAGACCTCCCGGATCTACCTAGTCGAGCGCAGCGTGTTTCACACCCCATACCTTTCTGGCACGCGATTAGTGTCTGTGACAAAAATCAACCGCTTACAGACGGTAAACGATTACGCAAAGCCTTGATTCTGGATTTGTGCGGAAACCGGTCATCTTTTGGGACGCGCCGAATCGACGCTCTCATGATCGTGCGAAGGACTGGACTGAACTAGCTCCTCGAACTCCCAGAAGCGCCGCGCAGATATCGTGAAATCCTCGGCGGACGCCGACGAGATGGCATCACCATATGCCATGATCTTCCGAGATAGGCGACGCCACTCCTGAATAAACCCCGGAACGGTGATCAGACCGCCGAGAACGCCCCAAAAGCCGAGGATGAAGCCGGGATTCTTTCCTTCCGCCCAAATCGTGAGGACTGCGAGAATGCCGAAAATCCCAAAATACGCCGAAGTGCTACGCCGCCAGAGAGTGCTTCACCGCCGCTGAAATGCGCTCCGCTGATTTCGCAGGAAACGCCGCTCTTTATCGCTGCATGAGCGGATGGTGGGACGCAGTGTCATTTCTGCCTAGCCCACCAGCCTTGCGCGAAGCGGCGCGCCAACGGTGCGACGAAGAGCGAAGGGCTGGCTTTGGTGGCGCCGAATTACCGTGACTAGACGCAACTCCCTCCCTTCCGCAAAATCGAATTCTTATCAGCAGGTGTAGCTAGTTGAATTTCCGCTTGTGAGCCTGACAAGGGCCTCGCCTTGTCCCGCCTCAGTCCGCAGGATATAATGATGCATGCGATATCTGGACATCAGATACGCCATGGGATGCGGTGGTTCTACTCGGGAATCACCCCAAATGATAATTGCCCAGCCGCTCCTTTTGCAGCCTTCAGGGCCGGGTTGCTTCTCGCAGGCTCTCAGGGAAGCCACGGTTACCAAAATTTCGGTAGTCGACGCTTTTGTGACTCCTTCGGCTGAAGTGCTCCCGTGACGTCAGTCAACCCAGCTTCCCCATGAAACTCCGTCGCCTCCTGCCCCTCGTGTTGCGTCTCCCGGCCGCGCAGCCCAGCGTACGGTCCACCCAACTGGACCCGCGGGCCACCGCCCTCAAGCTCAAGGGCTGGACCGATGCCGATACCGCCGCCTTCGTCGCCGCCCGGCAGGCCTTCGGCCCCGTGCAGTCCACGCGCGCGGCGGCCAAAAGTGACGCGGAGGACAGCACCAGCCGAAAAAACTCCGCCGTCGCCGATCTCTACGAGTGGCTCCTGACTATCCAAAACGCCGCCGATCTGCACTGGCTATCCGCCGCTCTGGCCAACGCAGGGGTGCGCGACGAATTTCGCCTCAACACCTTCCCGCCCGCAAGCGGTGGAGCCACTCCGACGCCTTCGCCAACTCCACCCGCGCCACCCAAACCCTGACCCGCACACCATCGAGCCGTTCACAAATATAGTAATTTCAGTTCAACCCGATACAGCGATGAAAACCAGAGCCATTCTTATGTTTTGTTTTCGTCAGACGTTAGCGCTCGCCGCTATTGCCTTCGCCCTCGCCAACCCGTCCCTCGCCCAAAACAACCCAACCCAGCAAGCCAAACCCCGACCGGCGCATGTCAAAACCCTGTCGCTACCTGATGATGTTGCTGCATCCCTCCTAACCATGCCACAGGTCAGGGTCGCCGCGGCCGCCAAAGATGGAATTCCTACCTTCTTGAAGGGCGACATAGGCACCATCAAGCCCGTGAATCCCCGGGCTGTCGCGGCAAGCGATCTCGCCCCGGTGATCAAAAAGGTGGCGGCAGTCTTCCGGCTCGCTGAACATGATCTGACCGCCACGAAAACGGTAACCGACAATTTGGGTTTCACCCACATCAACTATGACCAGACGAAAAACGGTTTACCTGTCGTGGGAACCCGGCTCTCGGTTCACGTCAAAAGGGATGGAACCGTCTATGCCGTCACTGGGAACGCCCATGGGAAAGACAATGTTCCCACTGTGCCGACTGTCTCTTCCAGCACTGCGACGGCCATCGTCCACTCTTGGCATGCCGCTACAAACTCGACAACTTCCTACAAACGACTGGTGTATGTGGTCTCCACCACAGACCATGAAATGCACCTTGCGCATGAGATTAGTAACAGTGGAATCTCAGGTAGTGTATCACCCTTCCGTGAATTGGTCTATGTCGACGCTGTCGACGGCCGCATAGTAGATTGCCACAGCCTGATCATGCCGGCCGAAGCAATTGAAGTCAATTACTGCACATGGATTTGGAGTTACGAAGATCAAGAAAATTACCTCGCTGCCATTCTCACCCGCCAACTCAATCCATACACAAACCATTACATCACGTCTTCCAACAATTCAGCATGCAATACCAACTTCACGTATCTCGATAATGCATGGAATTTCTACCACGACAATTTCAGTTGCGACTCGGTGGACAATTCCGGGCTCATGCTGACAAGCTTTGTCCACTACTATTACAGTTCCGCCCATTATCCATATAATATTTCCGGCTACGTTAACAATGCTTATTGGGACTCGGCGGACAACTCCATAAAATATGGCGCAGGCAGCGGAACCCACTACAAAGACTGGGTCAGTGCGCTCGATCTCACAGCTCACGAATTGACGCATGGCGTAACTCAATTTAGCTCGGGCCTTATTTATGCCAACGAGCCAGGCGCGATCAATGAATCTATGTCGGATATCATGGGCGCATCGTGCAATGCCTATATAAACGGTTTAGGTGATGACACTTGGAAATTCGGTAAAGACCTTATTAATTCTGGAGCCCCGGATGCTTTGCGTTACATGAACGATCCGACGGCCGACTATATCGGTCAATATAATCCTTATTCAAAGGATTATTATTGCGATGAAATATGGATTGGTCCGAATGTAAGCCCTAGTGATAATAACGACTACGGTTGGGTTCATTACACGCCTGTCCAGTTAAGGGCTTGAATGGATTTTGTAAGTGATATTTTAAAAGTGAGTAACGCAGCACAAGAGGTGTTACGGATATGGTTTTTAAAACCGGGATTCGGGTCATTCTGGCCCGAAAATGAATCCCGGCCCAACGGTCTTTTCCCAGATTCTCGCTGGTTTGAATCGAATGGAGCTGGCGCGGGCGGCGGCGCGATTTCCGATGCCGCGGGCATCCCGATCTCTGACAGTTCACGATCACTTCACTGCGATGGTCTTCGCGCAACTGACCTACCGCGAGAGTCTGCGCGATATCGAGGCCTGCCTTCAATCGCGTTCGGCGCGGGCCTACCACATGGGCATCAGCGGGCGTGTGACGCGCACGAATCTGGCCTACGCCAACGAGCATCGCGACTGGCGTGTCTTTGCCGAGGTTGCATCCGTGCTGATGCGGCGGGCCCGACGGCTGTATGCGGATACACCCTTCGAATTGGGCTTGGAGGCGGACCTCTTTGCTTTGGATGCGACGCTGATCGAGTTGAGTCTGTCGCTGTTTCCGTGGGCGCGCTGGCAAAAGGAGCAAGCCTCGGTGAAGCTCAACGTGCTGCTGGATTTGCGGGACGACATTCCGGTTTTTGCCAGTCTGCACGAGGGAAACCGGCACGAGGTGGCCTCGCTCGACGACATCCCGCTGTATCCCGACAGTTACTACACAATCGACCGGGGGTATCTCGATTTCGCGCGCCTGCATCGGCTGCACACGGCGGGAGTGTTCTTCGTCACACGGCTCAAGGCCGGCATCTGTTTCTATGTGTCCGAGTCCCGCCCGGTCGACGCAACGGTCGGCCTGCGTTGCGATCAGACGATCAAACTCAATTCGCGCAAGGGCCGACAGGACTATCCCGACCCGTTGCGACGGGTCAGCTATGTCGACCCAGAAACCGGCCAGGCGCTGGTCTTTCTCACCAACAGCTTCGAGATCGGCGCGCTGCTCATCGCTCAGATTTACCGACGCCGCTGGGGCATCGAGCTGTTCTGGCGCTGGATCAAGCAGCACCTGCGCCTGCGTGGTTTCTTCAGCCAGTCGCCCAACGGCGTGCGGGTGCAAATCTGGTCGGCGCTCTGCGCCTACCTGCTCGTGGCCATCGCCAAACAAAACAAGCACCTCGAACCGTCGTTGTATGAAATTTTGCAAGTCGTCAGTGTCTCCTCACTTGAGCAAATACCGCTGGGCGAATTGCTTGTGAATACTGATACAAGAGATACGCATGTTGATATACCTAATCAATTGGAGATCAACTACTCATAACTGGACAGCCGTG
>CAIRCN010000032.1 GCA_903877135.1 uncultured Opitutia bacterium | reverse complement strand
GCCGCCGCGAGTTGACGGGCGTTGTTCATGACAGCCTTGTCCTGCGAGGACTGGCGGACCTTCTGGAACGCCGGAATCGCCATGGCGGCCAGAAGACCGATGATGACAACGACGATCATGATTTCGACGAGGGTGAAACCTTTATTGGATTTGTTCATGTGCTATTGATTTTTATGACTATGTTTTATGACTATGATATGAGTGCTCAGGGACGAGCGGTCGTACCAGTCAACAGAATTGGGAGCACGAGGCAAGGGCAAAGTTATGTTCTTCCTGAACCAAGGGTTCGTGCTCGCCTCGGCGGACCGTTCCACTTCTTTTTCGCCCCATGAATGCGAAATTCAAAACCTTTGGCCAAAAGCGGAGCGGACTAATGGCTTGGCTGTTGTCCGCCGCTGTGGCGGTGATGGCGGTTGGCCCGTTAAAGGCCGACGAGCTTTATCTGACAAATGGCGACCACCTCACCGGCCAGCTTGTCCGACACGGCGAAGGCAAAATCTACTTTCGGTCCGCGTTTCTTGGCGACCTTACCGTGGCGGAGACAGATGCTGTGGTCGTCGAGTCCGCCTTGCCCGCGGAAAAAATGAGCGCAGGGGGCAAAGCCGCCACCCCAGGCGTGTCCGGCAAAACTCCGCCGGCGGGCGCTTGGAGGGCCAAGGTTGAGTTCGGCTTCCTCTCCCAATCGGGTCGGGTGGAAACTGAGAACCTGCACCTGCGGGCCAATGTTGAACGGACCCAAGGCCGGGATAGTTATCGTTTCGACGGACGCTATCTTTATCTGAAAAGCAACGGTGTCCTGAGCGCCGATCGCGATGATCTGAGTTTCCGCTGGCGGCGCGATCTTTCTGAGCGCGTCTTCGTCCAGGCGCTCACGAGTTACGACAAGGACAAAGTCAAACTCATCAACTATGACTTCACCCAAAACATCGGTATGGGCTACAAACTGGTGCAACTCACCCGGCAAACGGTGTCGGTCGGTTCCGGCGTGGCCGCTCAATACCGCTCGGCCTACGGCATCGATAGCGGGTTGACCTATCTCGGTCAGGTTTTCGAGGACTACGTTTTCAAGATCAGCGACCGCGTCAGCCTCACCCAGGACAGCAATGCCCAGTATTCGCCCGTGGCGAGCAGTCGGTTCGCTGTGGCCAACGGCCAGCTCGCGCCTGCCGGGGGTGAGGCGCAGAACTACAAGCTGACCTTTCATTCGGCGCTCCAGGGCATGATCACGAGGGCCCTGTCCCTCAATCTTCGCTTCGAATACGAATATGATAACGCCGTGCTCGAGCGTGCCGCACGGACCGACCAGCGCGTGACCAGCTCGCTCGGCTACTCGTTCTGAAGGGGAACAGCGGTCGGGGCCGCCGGCGTTCAGGCGGGGCGCTTGCGGGGCTTTTTGGCGGCGGTGCGCTTGGCGGCCTTCGGCGGCGCCAGCAGCCAGGACACGGAAACCGCAGTGGCGTCCTTCCACAGATTCTCCAGGCCGTAGCGCGCCCGCATCTCGGCTGTGAAGACATGCACCATCACGTCAAACAGATCGACGACGATCCAGCCGCTCTCCTGCGCCGTCTCGATGCCGACGATGCGCGCGCGATTGGCGTCGACCGCCTTCTCCAACTCGACCCGCAGCGCCCGCAAATGCGGCTGCGAGGTGCCCGTCGCCAGCACGAGAAAATTGGTGATCGAGGACTGCGCGCTGACATCGAGCACGCACAAATCCTCGGCCTTTTTGGCGTCCAGGGCGCGGCAGCAGATCTTGGCGAGTTCGAGCGAAGCGGAGGCAGAACCTTTCATGAGTGGTCGCGATAAAGACTCTTCTCCCGGATATATACAATGGCCTTATGCGGCACAAAATAGTCGAGCGAAAGGTCGTGTTGCACTCGCTCGCGCAGCTCCGTGGAACTGATCGCAAGTAAATGCCCATCGCACCTGTGCAGCCGCAATCCGGGAATGTCCGGCTGGGCCTTCACAGGAAACCCGGGACGCTCAAGGAAGATGAACTCCACGATCCGGGCCAGCTCGACGATATCTTTCCAGAGGTGAAGCTGGGGCAGTTGGTCGCCGCCGATGATCCAGTAGAGGTCATCATTGGGATAGAGCGTCCGAAAATGGCGCGCCGAATCGATGGTGTAGCTGATGCCACCCCGGCGGAGCTCGAAGTCCGAGACCTCGAAGCGTCTGTCCCACTCGACCGCCGCGTGCAGCATCGCCAGCCGATCGTCCGCGGAAGACAGCACGTCGTTAGGCTTGAGCGGGGCCTGCGCGGCGGGCACGAGGATGAGCCGGTCGAGCTTCTGCTGCTCGTAGGCATCCTGCGCCGCCATCAAGTGGCCAAAATGAACGGGATCAAAACTCCCGCCGAGAAATCCGATTTTCACCGTCGCGCACCGTGGGCGGACAGGCCGCGGGCGGCAAGGCCCATTTCGGACCCGGCCACAAAACCGCACCGCTCGGCCCGAGAAGCGGGATTGACGCATATCCCCGTCCGCACGACAGTGCCGGCCGCCAAGCACTCGCGCCCGGATGGCGAAATGGCAGACGCTGCAGACTTAAAATCTGTTTTCCGAAAGGAAGTGCCGGTTCGAGTCCGGCTCCGGGCATTAGTTAATCCTCTCCCACGCAACCGAAAAACCTTCCGCCACGGCGTTCCGCGCGCGACACTTTCCCACCGCGTCCATGACCACCCCCCCCTGCGACCTACCCGAAGCCGACCAAGTTTTCCTCCGCGACATCGTCAAGGCCTCGCGCCAGCGGCCGCACTTCGTCACCTGGACCGACCGCGACGGCACCGCCCGCCAAACCGCGCTCACGCAGCCCGAAAACGCTCGCCTCACCTCATTCGCCTATCGCCTCGGCATCTCGAAAGCCGAGCTCCTCCGACGCACCGCGCATATCCCCGTGGAAAAACCAGCCCGGCCCGCGCCCGCAGCTTGAGACACAGGATGTATAGCGGGTAGCCGAGCCTAGTCGCCACGCGCAGAGCGGCGTGACCGCGTGACTAACCAGCCACGTCTTCAGCTGATCTCAAGCAGATGCGCTTGCCTTATCTATTCCGAGGCCAACACCAGACCAAGGAACAACCTTGCGTCCCTGACGTTTTGCGTCTGCGCTCACGCCCTCTCAACAACCAAAAAACACCCATGAAAAACATCCTCGTCCTCCTCGCGGTCCTCTCGGCCGCCACCCTCAGCTACGCTGGCGACACCACGACCTGCACCGACAAGGCTAAGTGCACCGACAAATCCGGCAAAGCCTGCTGCTGCAAGTCCGACAAGGCCTGTTGCACCGACAAGGCTAAATGCACCGACAAGTCCGACAAAGCCTGCTGCTGCAAGGGTTCCAAGGATGCGGCCAAGCCCGCTCCCGCGCCCGCCAAATAAGCCAACATCCGCTTCAGTTTCCAGCCCGTGGCCCGCGAGGGTCACGGGCTTTTTACGTGTGTATGGCTAGGACGGTTTCAGTAGAACTGTAGCTGTTTTGACGGGTGTTCCTAGAGCTACCCGCTCCTTGCCCTAAGCCTCGGCATGATGTTTCTGTTCCGCCGTCGCCGCACACAGTAGGCCAGTGCGCTCGCGGGCGCTCCTACTGCAGAACCGCCTCCGCCTGCTGCACGAGCCCGACAAACTCCCCGCGGTAGCCACCAACATCCTCATCCGTCGCCGCGCGCGCCCACGTCGCCACGTCGTTCAGCGTTGCCGCGCCCTTGTGCGGCGAATCCCTTAAAATCATCCCAAAGCCCGCGACCGCCGCGGCGAACCGGAAATCGTGGCTCGCCTCCGCAAACCGCGCCCCGCGGTCCACGAGCGGAAACTCCAGCTTCCGGCTCACGTCGCCCGCCGGCTCCTTGTAACGCACCTTCAGTGTCAGCAGTTCATCGCTCGCCCCTGGAGACGCGGCGCCCTCGCCGCGCGCCTTCACTACCCGCTGATACTTCAGCGCATCCACTTCACCCTGCACCCCTCGCATTTCACCCTTCTCCGCCCCTGCCGCCACGATCTCATACAACGCCGTGAAGGTGTGTCCCGCGCCGATCTCGCCCGCATTAACGGCGTCGTTGTTGAAGTCCTCCTTCTTGAGTAGCCGGTTCTCATAGCCGATCAGCCGGTAGCTCGCCACCTTCGCCGGATTGAACTCCACCTGCAACTTCACATCCTTCGCGATCGTGAGCAATGTGCCATTGACCTGCTCAACCAACAGCTTCTCCGCCTCGCGCCGCGTGTCGATGTAGCCGTAGTTTCCGTTGCCCTTGTCAGCCAGTTTCTCGAGCGTCGCATCCTTGTAGTTGCCCATGCCGAAGCCGAGCACCGTGAGAAACACCCCCGACTTCGCCTTCTCCCCGATCAGCCGCGTGAGCTCGCCCTCGCTCGTCACGCCCACGTTGAAATCCCCGTCGGTGCAGAGAATCACGCGGTTGAGGCCGCCCGCCACGAAGTTCGCCTTCGCCACATCGTAGGCGAGCTCAAGGCCCATCGCGCCGTTGGTCGACCCGCCGGCCGTCAGCCCGTCGAGTGCGGCCAGAATCTCCGCCGACTTCTTCACCGGCGTCGAGGGCAGCGCCAGCCCCGAGGCGCCCGCATACACCACGATCGCCACGCGGTCGTTCGGCCGCAACTTGCCGAGCAGCAGCCGCATCGACTCCTTCACCAGCGGCAGCTTATTCGGCTCATTCATCGAGCCCGACACATCGAGCAGAAACACCAGATTCGCCGGGCCGCGCTGCGCCGCCGACACCTCGCGCCCTTTTAGGCCGATCCTCACCAGCCGGTGCTCCGGAGCCCACGGCGCGCTCGCCACCTCCATCGAGGCGGCAAACGGCGCACCCCTGGCCGGCGGCGCCGCATAGCGGTACGGAAAATAGTTCACTAGCTCCTCGATCCGCACCGCGTCCGCTGGCGGGCGCCGCCCCGCCTGAAGAAAGCGCCGCACGTTCGCGTAGCTCGCCGTGTCCACATCTATAGAAAACGTCGAGAGCGGATTCTGCGCGACGCGCAGGAAATCGCTCTCCGCCTGATAGGCGTAAGCCTCGGTGTTGGGCTGGTTGCGTCCGCCAAGCAGCGCGGCCGCGACACCCAAACCCACCGGTGGCGCGCGCAGTGCCATACGTTCCACGCCAAATGTGACTTCGTGTTTGCCTTCCTTTTTTCTGACCCAGAGTTGCTCGCTCGTGCGCAAAAGGTCCGCTTTCCCACCGGCGCGCTCGCTGAACGGCGACAACTGAACCGCTTGCTCGGTCGAATCCGCCGACGCCAGCGTCGCTGCTGCCTCCGGCATCTGAATCGTCGCCGCCCGCGCCTTCGACTCCTGCGCCACTTTCGCTGCCGCGCTCGCTTGCTCCGCCCTCACCTGCAGCCGCACTTTCTCCTTCGCCTCAAACTCGCCCTGCCGCAGCGAAAACACCACCGCGAAGCACGCCGCCGCCAGCCCCCCGATGACAAAGTAAAGCTGCGGAAACTGCAGGACCTTGCCCTTCGCCTTCGCCGGCTGCGCCTCGGGCCGGGCCGCCTCCTCCACCGGCTCCGCCTCCAGCGCCGCTGTCAGCCGCCCCGCCATCGCGCGGATGTCCTCCACCGCCGCACGCAGATTCGGGTCGGTGTTCACCGCTGTCTCCACGGCGGTCTGTTCCTCGCCCTCGAGTTCGCCGAGGGCGTAGGCGGTGAGTTTCGGGTCGGCGGGCAAAAGCTTCGTGTCGTTCATCGGGGCAGTCTCCTACGGCCGCTGGGCGGCAAATTCCGTGCGCAGTCGCGCGACGGCGGTGTGAATGAGGAAGCCGACATTGCCCACCGAGAGCTCGGTGATGCGGCTGATTTCCTTGTAGCTGAAACCATTTTGGAACTTGAGCCGCACGACCTCCTGCTGGTTCGCAGGCAGCCGGCCGATCAGCTCCAGCAGCGCCGCGTGCGTCTCCGCCTGTTCGATCGCGCGCCCCGGCCGTGGCTCCGCGGCGGTTACGCGCTCCACCTCGCCCGGTTCGAAGCGCTTCACGCGGTTCTCCTTTCGCAATACGTCGAGCGCCCGGTGGCGGCAGACGATGAACAGCCACTCGACGGTGTGCCCGTCGACCGCGCCCGCCGGCTGCGCCATGAACTTGACGAACGCGTCTTGCACGACGTCGCGCGCCCGGTCCGGGTCGCCGAGCAACCGGGCGGCATAGCGGGTGAGCGGGGCGCGTTGCTCCGCGAAGGTGCGTTCCAGAAAGCTGGCGGGTTCATGATTCGCGTCCGGTCCTGTCGGTTGGTCGTGGGACATGCGGTTCTGGAGGTTAAACGCGGACGCGCCGGCTTTCTTAGGAAGAATCTGCCGCCGCGCCCGCCGACGCAACTCCCGGCTTGCCACCCGCCCGGCCGTCCGTTGTTCTCGCCGCCAGCCCAACCCACCGCCACTATGACCCGCACCCACGCTTATATGATTCTCCTCGTCGCGTATGCGGGCACACCGGCCACCTGAGCCGGTTACCGCCCGCCGCATCGAGCGGGCCCCCGAAAGACCGCCGGTCTTCTCCGCCGCCCGCTCCTCCCGAGCGGGTTTTTCGTTTTCCCCACTCTCCGTCCCTCTTCCATGTTTTCCCAACTCCACCTCATCTGGTCCATCATGCGCGGCCACCGTCTGCGCTACGGGCTGGCGCTATGCTGCCTCGTGCTGGCAACATTGATCAACTTCGGCGTTCCCCTCATCGGCAGCGCCACGATCGATTACGCCGTCGCCGGCAAGACCCTCGGCCCCGACACCCCGGTGCTCATCCGGCTCATCTTGCGCCTCCTCGGCGGCACAGGGCACCTGCACGCGAACCTCTGGCTCGCCCCCGTCGCCATGGTCCTGCTCAGCGCGGCCAGCGGTCTCTGCAGCTACCTCAAGGGCTGGCAGGCCGCCCTCGCCAGCGACGGCATCGCCCGCCGCCTCAAGGACGAACTCTACGATCATCTCAACCACCTCCCCGCGCGCTACCACGACCGCGCCGACACCGGCGACCTCGTCCAGCGTTGCACGAGCGACGTCGAGACGACCCGCCAGTTTCTCGCCGCCCAGGTCATGGAAATCGGAAACGCCCTCATCCTCGCCGGCGCCGCCCTCCCCCTGCTGCTCTCGCTGCATGTGCCGATGACGCTCGTGTCGTTTTCGCTGATCGGCCCGATCGTCGTCTACGGCTACATCTACTTCCGCAAGGTGAAGCACGTGTTCAAGCAGGTCGACGAGGCCGAGGGCGCGCTCACGGCCATCATTCAGGAAAACCTCACCGGCATCCGCGTGGTCCGCGCGTTCGCCCGGCAGGACTTCGAACGCGCCAAGTTCGCCGCGCCCAACGCCCGCTACCGCGACCGCAGCCTGCACATGCTGCGGCTCATGTCGTGGTATTGGTCGCTCAGCGATTTCGTCGCCCTGAGCCAGCTCGGCCTCACCCTCCTCGTCGGCGCGCACTGGATCACCACCGGCGAACTCACCGTCGGCATGCTCTTCGCGTTCCTTTCTTACCTGAGCATCATGCTCTGGCCCGTCCGCCAGATGGGCCGCCTCCTCACCGACCTCGGCAAGACCTCCGTCGCCCTCACGCGCATCCGCGAGATCCTCGCCGTCGAGCGCGAATCCGAACCGCCCGCCGCCGCCCCGCCCGCCCGCTTCACCGGCGCGATCCGCGTGCGCGACCTGCAATTCGCCCACGCCAGCCAGTCGGCCACCATCGCCGGCGCCGGCGCTCTCAACGGCCTCTCCTTCGACGTCGCCCCCGGGGAGACCCTCGCCATCCTCGGCCCCTCCGGCGCCGGCAAGAGCACGCTCATGCACCTCGTGCTGCGGCTCTACGACTACACCGAAGGCTCTATCCAGCTCGACGGCCGCGAACTCACCTCCCTCCCGCGCACCTGGGTGCGCTCACAGATCGGCGTCGTGATGCAGGAGCCGTTCCTCTTCTCCAAGTCCCTCCGCGATAACCTCCGGCTCGGCCGCGGCGACGCGCCCCAACACGAGATCGAGGAGGCCGCACGCGTCGCCTGCATCCACGACACCATCCTCACCTTCGAGCAGGGT
The DNA here is from genome assembly GCA_903877135.1 of uncultured Opitutia bacterium. GTDB lineage: Bacteria > Verrucomicrobiota > Verrucomicrobiia > Opitutales > Opitutaceae > CAIRCN01. The sequence goes on along the minus strand of CAIRCN010000032.1, from coordinate 51,295 downwards.
TACAACACGCTCGTGGGCGAGCGCGGGATCACGCTCTCCGGCGGCCAGCGCCAGCGCATGGCCATCGCCCGCGCCGTCCTCAAGCGCCCGCCGCTCCTCATCCTCGACGACGCCCTCAGCGCCATCGACGGCGAGACCGAGGCGGTCATCCTCAACGCCCTGCGCGAGCGCCGCGGCCAGGCGACCACGCTCGTGATTGCCCACCGCCTGTCGACCCTGGCCCACGCCGACCGCGTCGTCGTGCTCGACCGCGGCCGCATAATACAAACCGGCACCCACGCCGAACTCTCCGCCCAGGAGGGCCTCTACCGCCGCCTCTGGCAGATCCAGACCAACGTCGAGGCCGACTTCGGCCGCGAACTTAAGCCCATCTAGCCATGTCCGCCCAATTTCATCAGGAAGACGAATTCAAGGCCAGGCTCGACGCCGGCTTGTGGTGGAAGATTTTCCGCCGCGCCCTGCACCTGAAGCGCTATCTCATCCCGCTCTTCCTCACCGCCGTTATCATCGCCATGTGCGACGCCGGCTTTGCCCATATCACCCGCTGGGTGATCGACGGCGTTGTGCGCCATGGGGCCCACGCCCCCTTCACCCGTTACATCGCCGTCTACCTCGCCGTCACGCTCACCCTCTGTGCCGGCGTCTGGCTCTTCATCGAGATGGCGGGCAACATTTCCAACCGCCTCGCGCACGACATCCGCCGCGACTGCTTCGACCGCCTGCAGGAGCTCGAGTTTGCCTTCTTCGACACGCGCCCCGTCGGCTGGCTCATCACGCGCCTCACGAGCGATTGCGACCGGCTCGCGCGCATCATCGCTTGGGGCTTCCTCGATATCGTCTGGGGCCTCAGCTACGTCACGATGATCGCGGCCAGCCTCCTGATCATGAACTGGAAGCTCGGCCTGATTGTCATCGGCATCGTGCCGCCGCTGGCCGTCATCTCGAAGTTCTTCCAGAAAAAAATGCTCCTTTCCGCGCGCGAAATCCGGAAATTCAACTCCCAGATCACCGCCGGCTACAACGAGTCGATTCAGGGCGTGCGCACGACCAAGACCCTCGTGCGCGAGGGCGAAAACCTCGGCGAGTTCCAGCAGCTCAGCGCGCAGATGTTCAACGCCTCAGTGCTCAACGCCCGGCAGAACGCCGTCTATTTTCCCATCGTCGCCACGCTCGGCAGCCTCGCCGCCGGCCTCGCGCTCTGGCGCGGCGGCTACCTCACCATCGGCGGCGCCATGAGCCTCGGCACGCTCGTCGCATTCATCAACTTCGCCGGCCAGTTCTTCAACCCGATCAACCAGCTCGCGCAGAAGCTCACCGAAATGCAGGGCGCGCAGGCCGCCGGCGAGCGCGTCATGGACCTGCTCGCCACCGTGCCCGCCATCAAGGACAGCCCCGCCGTCCTCGCCCGTCTCGCCCAATCCAAAATCCAAACTCCAAAATCTAAAATCGAATCTGCCCCCGACGGCCTGCCACAGCAAATCGGCCTCATCGAGTTTCGCAACGTCACCTTCCGCTACGAGAGCGGCCCGGTCGTGCTGCACGATTTCAACCTCACCGTCCGCGCCGGAGAAACGATTGCGCTCGTCGGCCCCTCTGGCGGCGGCAAGAGCACCATCGTCTCGCTCGTCTGCCGTTTCTACGAGCCCGTCACCGGCCAGATTCTGCTCAACGGCACCGACTACCGCGAGCGCCCGCTGCACTGGCTGCAGTCGCAGCTCGGCATCGTCCTCCAGACGCCACACCTCTTCAAGGGCAGCGTCCGCGACAACATCCGCTACGGCCGCCTCGACGCCACCGACGCCGAGGTCGAGACCGCCGCGCGCCTCGTCAACGCCCACGAGTTTATCGTGCGCATGGAGCACGGCTACGACTCCTCTGTCGGCGAGGGCGGCAACCGTCTCTCCACCGGCCAGCGCCAGCTCTTGTCGTTCGCCCGCGCGCTCCTCGCCAATCCGCAGATCTTCGTCATGGACGAGGCCACCTCCTCCATCGACACCGAGACCGAGCAACTCATCCAGCGCGGCCTCGAAACGATCTTCACCGGCCGGATCAGCTTCGTGATCGCCCACCGGCTCAGCACCATCCGCCGCGCCGACCGCATCCTCGTCATCACGCAGGGGCGCATCGAGGAGAACGGCACCCACGAGGAACTCCTCCAGCAGCGCGGCCACTACTACGCGCTCTACACGAGCCAGTTTCGCCGCGAGCGCGAAGAAGCGGTGCTGGAGGGAGCCACCGGCACCTGACGCACTGCGAAACTTGCTCTGCGCGCGTCGCAAATTCTGTCTCCACTGATAATTGCATCAAGATCCTGACCTCGGCAAAGGCGTCGACTCAAACGTAGTCGCACCGGATTTCTTAGAAATATTTTACTGCCTATCCGTATCGTTCAGTTGATGTGATAACCGGCGAACAACATCAACCCGGTGATGGTTGACCACATCACGCACGCGACCAGAGCAGCCGGTTGGGCCCAGCAACGGTTTTCCGCAAACAAAGCCACTGCGATGTAGAAAGGGAAAATAGGCGCCGCATAGCGGGCCACGGCATACACTGGGCCGTTGAGTTGAAGGATCGAGACATATAGACTGAAATAAGCCAACACGAAGACCGACTGCCACCAACCGGCCCGCTTCTCCCATAGCGCGATAAGTGAAAACAAGGTGACGAACAGTAGGAGGAACCACGACCACGCCACATGCTCCCGGCAGACCTCTGGATTGTCGAATAGGTGCAGTCCCACGCCGGGGATCTTCTGCGAGAGCACTAGCCAGCTCAGCTGAAATTTCGTATCCCATCCGTGCAGTTCCACGATGTGATTCGCCCGCCAATTGCCGAAGGCTAGCTGCAGGTAACCCAAATACAGTCCGTGTCCAATTATCGGCGCGATAGCACTGCTGCCCACCACACATAGCCTTCGCCAGTTGCTTCGGCGCCAAGATTCGCCGATCGTCGGTCCAACGAGCAAAAGCAAAGGTGCCACTAAAACCACGGCGTTGGGCCGAGAAAGGCCAGCCAGCACTCCCAGCATGGCACCAATCCCAAACCTTCGGCGGCGCAACGCATAGACGAGCCCGATCGACAGGAGTAGAAATAAAGACTCTGTGTAGCCGATCGAAAACCACGCCAGTCCCGGACTGAAAGCCAGCAGTGCCGTGGCATGTCGTGCCAACTCGCGGCGGCCGAATTCTTCCTTCACAAGACGATAAAACAGCCACAGCGCCCCGAGAAAACAGCCGTTGGCAATCAGCAGGCCGGCGACGACCGGATTGACGCCACAGAAAATCAACCCGCGCAACAGGAGCGGAAACAGAGGGAAAAACGAAACTGAACCTGTGCCGTCAGGCCGGAAGACATATCCCTGTTGTGCGATCTGGATATACCAATTGGCATCCCAGCGAGCCACGAATGCAATCCAACCAATCTCAGTGGCCCGTCCCTTGTAAAAATTGCCCGGGCCAAATAACAGCGGCGCTACCAATGCGACAAAAACGATAAAGGCCTTTGAAGCCAAAAAAAGCCCCAATACATAAGGCCAATCTCGCCAACGACCCGCCGCTTCAGACTTGCCGATATCCGCACCCGTCGAAGCCCGATCCGCCGTTGAGTGATCACCGCTCATGATTTCGGAGGTGCGATGCCGCACCTATGTTTTTAGGAGCCATGGATGTTTGGTGCGTCCGAGGCCGCGACACTCGCCGAAATTCACTGACGACAAGCCCAATGAATATCATCGCCAGCAAGACATACAAAACCACGGCCATGCGTGATCGTGAATCCATGATGTGCACCGGCATCCGCAATGAATAATTCACCATGATAAGCAAATTTTTTTGATTGCTGCCTCAACCGCAATGGCGGCACTCCGCTACCTGTCCCGAGCAGGTTTTTCACCTGCAGCTTGCCCACCGCGCGTCTTGCGCCACGCTCCGTGTGTGCTTTCGTTTCGGCATGTTTCGGTTTCTGCCGTCCCTGTTTGTCAGCCTGCTCGCCTCGCTCCTTGTCCTAGGCTGCGCGCGACGCGAGACCGTCGCTGCCGCCGGCACTCGCGAAAAAGTCCTGCACCTCGGAAACGGCGCCGAACCGCAGACGCTCGACCCGCAACTCGTGGACGCCTCGACCGACCAGATTATCTCCGCCGCGCTGTTTGAGGGTCTCTGCGCCATCGACGAGCGCACCTCGCAGGTCGTCCCCGCCGTCGCCGAACGCTGGGACGTTTCTACCGACGGCCTGACGTGGACATTTCACCTCCGCGCCAACCTGAAGTGGTCCAACGGCGACCCGCTCACCGCCGACGACTTCGTGCAATCATGGCGCCGTATGCTCCTGCCCTCGTTCGCCGCCTCAAGCGCCTACTATCTCTTCCCGCTCAAAAACGCCGAAGCCCTCAACCGCGGCGACCTCATGGATCCTGCTGCGCTCGGCGCCGTCGCACTCGATCCGCTCACGCTTCGCCTTTCGCTCGAGCATCCCGCGCCCTACCTCCCGGGCCTCGCCGCCCAGACCAGTTGGTATCCCGTCAACATCCGCGTGCTCCGGAAATTTGGTGCGATCGATCGCCGCGACTCGCCGTGGACCACCCCCACCAGCTTCGTCGGCAACGGCCCCTTCGTCCTCGAATCCTGGTCGGCCAACGCCCGCCTCACCGTCCGCAAAAATCCGCTCTACCGCGACGCCGCGCAGGTGCGCCTCAACCGCATCGTGTTTTATCCGACCGAGAACCCCGGCGTTGAAGAGCGCGATTTTCGCGCCGGCCAGCTCCACCTCACCTACGAACTGCCCCTCGCCAAGGTCGCCCGCTACCGCCACTCCGACCCCGCCGACCTGCGTATCGAGCCGTCGCTGGAGACTTTTTTCCTACGCTTCAACGTCACCCGTCCGCCGCTCGACAACCCCAAGGTCCGCGCCGCGCTCGCCCGCGCCATCGACCGCGAGAGCATTGCGCGCACTGTCCTCGCGGACACGCGCCGCCCCGCGCATTTCTTCACGCCGCCCGCCTGCGCCGGTTACACCTCGCGCGCGACAATCCCCACCGACTTCGCCGGCGCGCGTCGGTTGCTCGCCGAAGCGGGGTTTCCCGGCGGCCGCGGTTTCCCCGTGCTGGAGGCGCAGGCCCGCAACGATGAAATTCACACCAAGGTCATGGAGGTCATCCAGGCCATGTGGCTGCGCGAACTCGGCATCCGCATCACCCTCGCCCCAATGGAACAGAAAACCTGGCTCCAAAACCAGCGCACCCTCAACTACGCCATCTCCACCGCCCGCTGGGTCGGCGACTTCATCGACCCGGTGAACTACCTCGAAATCATGACGGGCGACGGCGCCTACAACTGGACCGGCTGGCGCAACGCCCGCTACGACGCGCTCATCCGCCAGGCTGCGCAAACCGCCGACCCCTCCCGCCGCTACGAGGCGTTTCAGCAGGCCGAGGCGGTGTTGCTCGACGAGGCCCCGGTCGCCCCGGTGTTTTTCGGCGCGCGCACCTACCTCGCGCAGCCCGCCGTGCGGCACTGGGAGCCCGCGCTACTAGGCATCCACCGCTTCCAGTTTGTGGACTTGGAAAATTGACGCCCACCCGCGCCCTCGCTCAACCTCCCGCATGCGCCCTCTCCTCGCCGTCCTGCTGTTTGCTGCCACCCTCGCCTCGCTCCGCGCCGCCGACGTCGGGTTCGTGCGCGTGTGGCCCGGCTGGCGCACGGAGGAATCGTTCCGGCGCCTCTCGGAATATTTCGGCGGCAAGGAAAACACCGGCGGCCAGATCGTCCTCCGCACGCATGCCGACACCCGCGCGGGTTTCTATTTTCTCGCGCGCGTCGGCAACGCCGGTGGCGCGCTCGCCGGCGCCAGTTTCGTGCTGCACCTCATCGCGCCCGACTCGGCCGAGCCAAAAGTGTTCGCCTTCCCCGCCGCAATCCCGGCCGGCGCCACCGTTTTCAATCTCGGGCTCACCGGCGCCGACTGGCCCGGCCCCAAGGTCCACCCGGTCGCTTGGAAACTCGAGCTGACTTCCTCCAAAGGCCGCGTCCTCGCCGACCAGAAGAGTTTCCTGTGGGAAAAACCGGCGAAGTGAGTCGCGTGGAGGCCAGCGCCGCGTGGTCCGACTGGCAACCGCTAGCGGCTCATCCCGCGCTCAGCGCCGAAGTGCTCGCCGAAATTCTCGATGGCGGCCAGGCCTTTCGCTGGCACCATGAAACCGACGGCGTATGGCTCGGCATCTGGTCCGACTGCATCGCACGCCTGCGCCTCGACTCCGCCGGCCACGTCGAATGGTGCGCGCCCGCGCCGCTGGTCGGTAGAGTTGCAGCCGCGCTGCCGACTTATTTCAACACAGACGCCGATCATGCCGCGCTCGTTGGCTCGCTCCCGTGGCGCAGCGACGCCCACCTCGTCCGTTGCCTCGACGAATTTCCCGGCCTGCGCATCCTGCAGCAGCCCTTCGGCGAAACGCTCCTCGGCTTTCTCTGTAGCGCGACGAAACAGATAGCGCAGATCAAGCAAATGCTCGCGTTCCTCGCCGCCCGCCACGGCGCGCCGCTCCTCCCGGAGACTTCATTCCTCACCTTTCCCTCTTCTCGCTTCCACCGCCTCCCTACCTGGCTCGAACTCGCCGCGATCCCCGAGTCCGACCTCCGCGCCTGCCAGCTCGGCTTTCGCGCCCTCTACATTCACCAAACCGCGCAATTCCTCGCCGCCCAGCCCCGCTGGCTCGAGGAAACCAAGCCTCTTCCCTACCTCGCCGCCAAGGCCCGCCTGCTCGAACTCCCTGGGGTCGGCGACAAAATCGCCGACTGCGTCCTCCTCTTTGGCGCCGGCAAACTCGAGGCCTTTCCAGTCGACACCTGGATTCTGCAGGCGCTCGCGAACCGCTACGGCCTCACCGGTTGGAAACCCGCCCAGCTCGCCCAGTTCGGCCGCGCCCACTTCGGCCCGCTCGCCGGTCTCGCCCAGCAATACCTCTTCGCCTGCGAGCGCCGCGCCGCGAAGGCACCGTTGTCACGTAATTCGTGACAATCGCCTGCCACGTCATTTCGCGCGCTGGATCAGCTCCACCTCGTAGCCCTCGGGCGCGTCGATGAAAGCGATGACCGAGCCGCTCCCAGTCGGCGTCGGACCATCGCTCAACGCAAAACCTTTCCGCGCCAGCTCCGCGGCGAACGCCTCCAGGTCGTCCACCTCGAACGCGAGGTGCATCAGGTCTGGTTGCACCACCACAGCGGGCGCGCCCGGCGGCATCTGGCAGATTTCGATTTCCTCGTCGCTACTCGGCGTCTGCAAAAAAGCAAGCTGGGCGCCGCGCGGCGACGTGTGCCGGCGCGCCAGCGTCAGCCCGAGCGCGTCCTGATAAAATTTCACCGTGCGCGCCAGATCGTTCACCCGCAGACGGGTGTGGAGGAGTTTTTTGACCATGGCGGTATTCTGTCCGGCCTCAATTTCGCCGCAAGCCGCAGCATGGGATTTCCGCCTTTCTCCCTTGATCGACCAAACTCCATTCACAGCCCGAGCAGGCTGCCGTTGCGCTTGATCCACCGCTCCGCCTCACGCCAGTCCGGGCAGACCTCGCCGACGCGCGCCCAGAAACGGTCCGAGTGGTTCATCTCCCGCAGGTGCATCAGCTCGTGGTGGATGATGTAGTCGCGCACGAAATCCGGCGTCTGCACGAGCCGCCAATTGAGCGAGATCGTGCCGTTGGCCGAGCAGGAGCCCCAGCGCGAACGCTGGTTGCGCACCGTCACGTTAGTCACGCCCACGCCCGTCACCGCCGACAACTCCCACGTTCGCGCCGGCAGCTCCACCTTCGCCCGCCGCAGAAAATGCGCCTCCAGCGTCGGCCGCAGATCGCCCTCGAACGCAGGCACGCGAAATACATCCGCGGCGAGGCACACCATCGGCTTTTCACCGGCTGCCGCCGCACGAATCTCCTTCATTTCGCCCCGCCATAGCACGTGCGCGCCGAGGGTCCAAATCTCCACGCCGCGCGGCCGCCGCCGCTGCCGCTCTTTCGCGCGCTCCAGCCAGTCACGGTGCTCCTCGACAAACCGCAGCGCTTCTCGCTCCGAGCCGCGCGCCGGGATCGTCGCCACCGCCGTGCCGTCGCGCCGCAGCGTGAGCCGGTAGTTGCGCGCCCGGTGGCTGCGCTCAAACACGATCTCACAGTGCGACCGGTGTGCCTCGCCCGGCGGCGCCTTGTGCACGCCTGGCTCCGGCTCAAAAAGCCCAAACAGATCCTGCTGCTCATCCGCGCTCATGATTCACCCAAGGCTCGCCAGACTTTTCCGTGAGTCAACTTTCCGTCGGTGGCAAGCGCACCCGTCGCAGCCGCCACGCGTGCCACGCTGTCGGCACTTCTCCAGCGTGCCATGGCACGAGCGCAGCAATGGCGAGTTCCTCCAAGCTGCCGAGCACCTGCATGACCATGACAACGTGAAACGGAATATCTGTCCACTCCGCCAGCAACGGCACCAGCGCCAACGCCAATGCAACCGCCAGCACTTTCGTCGCCCAGGTGTGGTAGCACAACGCGCGGCCGAGCCGCGCAAATCCGTAAACCACCACCATGAAGAAACCAGTCAGACCAGCCACCACCCACGGCAGTTCGCGATGCATCAGCTCCGGCCAAAGCAGCGCGATGCCCGCGATGCCCGTCAGTAACGTCAAGTAGTCCGCTGCGCTGTCGAGCTTGCGGCCAAAATCAGTCTCGGCTTTGAGCCGCCGCGCGATGAACCCGTCCACCGCGTCCGTCAACAGCGACGCCACCAACAGCACCACGAACCACTGACGCGAGCCGCCCAGCGCCGCGACCAGCACCGCCGGCATCAGCGCGATGCGCGTCGCCGTCAGGTAATTGGGCCAGCGGGACCTACTCATGGTTGGGAAATGTCACTTAAACTCGCACGAGTTCCCAGCGAGTCAATTTTCCATCTTCCACCACGAGCCAGGCAAAACTCGCCGACCCGCCCCGCGGTCGCGTGATGCAGCCCGGATTAAGCCAACGAACCCCGCGGATCATCTCGTCGCGCGACACATGCGTATGCCCGTGCAACACCGCCGCCACACCCTTGGGCGGCCGTTCCGGCGGAATGTGCGTCAGATAAAACTTCAACCCCTCCCGCTCGAGCGTCAGCTCCAGTGGCCAGCCGTCATCCGAGTCACAATTGCCCATGACGACCCGCAGCGGTGGTCCGAGCCGCTCGAACTCTTCCAGCACCGCAGGATCGCACACGTCGCCCAGATGCCAGATCTCATCCGCGCTCTTCAGCCGCGCCGGCAGCGTCGGCGGAAACCGGTCGTGCGTGTCGGAAAGGACGGCGATGCGCATACTTCAACTTGACGATATCATGCCCCGTTTGACAGCGGTTTTCATTCTTCAAGAGTTACGCGCGTGGCACTTCGCGCGCTCGCCATCGATTTCAATTCCTACTTCGCCTCTGTTGAGCAACAGGAGCGGCCGGAGCTGCGCGGCCAGCCACTCATCGTCGTGCCCGTCCTCGCCGAAACCTCCGGCTCCATCGCAGTCAGCCTCGAGGCGAAAAAGCTCGGCCTCAAACGCAACGTCCGCGTCGCCGAGGCCCGTCGGTTGTGCCCTGGACTCATCGTGGTCGAGGCGCGCCCGGAGGTTTACATCCGCTACCACCGCCGGCTGAAGGAGGTCGTCGCAACGCTCGCGCCGGTGAAAAAAGTCCAGTCCATCGACGAGTTGGAGTGCGAACTCTCCGGCGACCTCGCCCTAACACAGCGCGCCCTCACGCTCGGCCGCGAGATCCGCGCCAAAATCATCCGCGAAGTCGGCCCGTGCCTCCGCTGCTCGATCGGCATCGGCCCCAACTGGTTCCTCGCCAAGCTCGCCTCAGATATCGAAAAGCCCGACGGCCTCGTTCTCCTCGATAAGGACGACGTTCCCGGCGAACTCATCCGGCGCGGCGTCCAGCTCGCAGAGTTCACCGGCATCGGCCCCAGCATGGAAAAGCGCCTACGAGCCGCCGGCATCGACTCCGTCGAAAAACTCTACGCCGCCGACCGCGCACGGCTCCGCAGCATCTGGGGCAGCGTCGAGGGCGCGCGATTCCACGACTGGATGCACGGCGGAGTGCAGGAACGTGAGGCCGCCCAACACAACACCATCGGTCACAGCCAGGTGCTCCCGCCCGCCCAGCGCAACACCACCGCCGCGCTCGCCGCCCTGCACCGCCTGCTGCAAAAGGCCGCGATGCGCCTGCGCCATGAAAGTTACTACGCGGGCGGCCTGCAGCTTTCAGTCGGTTATCGCGACGGCGCTAACTGGGGCGACGACCTGCATTTCAACGAAACCCAGGACACCATCCATTTCACACACGTCCTGAACCAGCTTTGGTCGCGCCGCACGCACGACAAGCCCCCGCTCCAGGTCGGCGTCATCCTCCACCGTCTGCTCGCGTCGCATCTCCACACGGCGGATCTGTTCGAGGCCGAGAAGGAGAAATCGCGCACGAAACTGCTCCACGCCGTCGACACGCTAAACCAGACCTTCGGGAAAAATTCTGTTTACTTCGGCGGCGCGCACGGAGCCACCGGCTACACGCCTATGCGCATCGCCTTCACGCGTATCCCCGAGCCGGAGGTCGAGGAGATCGACGCCACCCGTCAGCGCCGCTTGAAACCAAAAAAACCTCCGGCCCCGCCGGGCGACGATTGCGGGTCCACGTGATTTCGGATTCGCGCCGCCGCCCGCGGCCGGCCAGCGTCCCGGCATGAAACCCTTTGCCCGTCTCGCGCTCGCGTTTTTGCTGCCGCCGCTCACCTTCGCCCAAGTGGACCGCATCAACGGAAAATCCTTTGCCACGCGCTCCGAAGTGCTCGCGCAGCACGGCATGGTCTGCACCAGCCAGCCGCTCGCCACGCAGATCGGCCTCGACGTGCTTAAAGCCGGCGGCTCCGCCGTCGACGCCGCTATCGCGGCCAACGCCGCGCTCGGCCTGATGGAGCCCGTGAGCAACGGCGTCGGCGGCGACCTCTTCGCCATCGTCTGGGACGCGAAGACCAAAAAACTCTACGGCCTCAACGGCTCCGGCCGCTCGCCGCTCGGCCTCAGTTACGAGCAGATGAAAGCCGAGCTTGCGAAAACCAAGACGCCCGCCCACATACCCCCGCACGGCTTCCTGCCGATCTCCGTGCCCGGCGCGGTCGACGCGTGGTTCGAGTTGCACGCCAAATTTGGCAAACTGCCGATGCAGGACGTGCTCGCACCCGCCATCCGCTACGCTGAGGAAGGTTTCCCTGTCACCCAATACATCGGCTATCTCTGGGACATCGGCATCCGCAACGCCCAGGCCGAAAAATTTCCCGGCGCCTTTCTCGACGTCTATGCGCCCGGCGGTCGCGCCCCGCGCGAGGGCGAGATTTTCAAGAACCCCGCCCTCGCGCACACCTTGCAGCTCTTAGCCACGCAGGGTCGCGACGTCTTCTACAAGGGCGAGATCGCGGAAAAGATTGACGCCTTCATGCGCGCCAACGGCGGCTTCCTGCGCAAGGCCGATTTCGCGAAGCACACCTCGATGTGGGTCGAGCCCGTCTCGGTCAACTATCGCGGTTACGACGTCTATGAGCTGCCGCCGAACGGCCAGGGCATCGCCGCGCTCCAGATGCTGAACATCCTCGAGGGCTACGACCTCACCAAGCTCGACTACAACTCGCCCGACGCGCTGCACCTGATGATCGAGGCCAAGAAACTCGCCTTCGAGGACCGCGCGAAATTCTACGCCGACCCGGCCTTTTCAAAGATCCCGCTCCGTGGCCTGCTCGCGAAGGATTACGCCGCCGAACGCCGCAAACTGATCGGCGCCCGCGCCGCGAAAACCTACGACTCCGGCCACCCCGCGCTCAAGGACGGCGATACGATCTACCTCTGCACCGCCGACGCCGAGGGCAACATGGTCTCGCTCATCCAGTCGAACTACCGCGGCATGGGCTCCGGTATCAGTGTGCCCGGCCTCGGCTTCGGTTTTCAGGACCGCGGCGAGATGTTCACGCTCGAGCCTGGCCACGCCAACATCTACGCGCCCGGCAAGCGACCGTTCCACACCATCATCCCCGGCTTCGTTATGCGGAATGGCCAGCCATGGGAGGCTTTCGGCGTCATGGGCGGCGCGATGCAGCCGCAGGGCCATGTGCAGGTGCTCGTGAACCAAATTGATTTCGGCATGAACCTCCAGGAAGCCGGCGACGCCGCCCGCTGGCAGCACGAAGGATCGAGCGAACCCACCGGAGAGAAGATGACCGACGGAGGCACCGTGCAGGTTGAGAGCGGCGTGCCATACGAGAGCGTTCGTGCGCTCACGCAACGCGGCCACACAGTCGTCGCCGGTGTCGGTGCGTTTGGCGGCTACCAGGCCATTCGCTGGGATGCGGAAAACCACGTCTATCACGGCGCCAGCGAAAGCCGGAAAGACGGTTGCGCCGCCGGGTATTGATCCTGCCGGACCCAGGTCGCCACAGCACCCAAAACCCGGCCCTTGACACACCCCGCTCCGTCGGGCACGTCTGACCCTCTTTTTCTTCAAACGTCATGCAACCTACATTCCGCCCGCACCGCAAGAAGCGCGCCCGCAAGATTGGCTACCGTGCCCGTATGGCCACCCACAGCGGGCGCAAAGTCATCAAAGCCCGCCGTCTCAAAGGCCGCAAGCGCCTGACGGTCGTCTGATTTGTCCCCCGTCCGCTGCCTGCGCGCCCATGCGCTTCCGCCCTGAGCAGCACCTGCGCCGCCAGAGCGATTTTCGTGCCATCAGGGAACAGGGCCGCCGCCTGCACTGCGGTGCCTTCACCCTTTGGTATCTGCCGCGCGAACCCGCCACCACCGTCCGCCGCGTCGGCGTGGTCGCCTCGACCGCCGCCGTCGGCCCTGCCGTGCAGCGCAACCGCGCCAAACGCCGCCTCCGCGAGGTGTTCCGCCACCACCAGGGAGCCGTGCCCCCGGGCTTCGATCTGCTGCTCGTGGCGCGCAACACGCTCAACCGGCTTGCCTATGCCGAAATCGAGCAGAAATTCACCGACGCCTGCCGTCTGCTCGCCTCCCCCAACCATGCTTGAGCTCGTCGCCCAGCTCCTTCGCTCAGCCGCCCGCCTCCCGGCGCGCGCCGTGCTTGGGCTGATCTGGCTCTACCAGCGGACTCTCTCGCCGGCGCTGCCGGTCGTGTTCGGCCCGGGCTGCGGTTGCCGCTTTGCGCCGACCTGCTCGTGTTACGCCGCCGAGGCGGTGCGCACCCACGGCGTGCTTACCGGCTCCTGGCTCGCCCTGCGCCGGCTCGCAAAGTGCAACCCGCTGCACTCTGGCGGACTCGACCCCGTGCCGCCACCCAAGCCCACCTGCCGCACGGCCGCCCCCATCTCATCACTCATCGCTCGTCACTCGTCACTTTCCTAATGGACAAACAGAACACCACCATCGGCGTCCTCCTGCTCGTCGCCGCCATCGCCAGCATCTATTTCGGTCAGAAACTGGCACCCGCGCGCCCGATGGCTCCGACCCAGACCGTCACCGCTCCGGCACAGTCAGCCCCCGTGCCCGGCACACCGGTCGAGGCCTCACCCCAGCCTGCGCTCGCCGCCGCCGGCGCCGCCAACTCCATCTTCGCTACCGTCGCGAAAGACGCTGCCACCGCCACCGTCACCACCCTCGTGAACGAGTTCATCACCGTCAATTTCTCCGACTTCGGCGGCGCGATCCGCGACGTCGCCCTAAATAAATTTCCCGCCGTCCTTGGCAACCCCGCACCCATCGTAGTCAATGACCTCCACGCCGACCCGATGCTCGCCTTTGTCGAGTTCCCCGGCCTCGACCGCGGCACGGGTTATACGCTCGTCGCGAAAAGCGCCACCGAGGTCGTCTATCGCACCGTGCTCAACGGCACGCTCGAGGTCACGCGGCGCTACGCGCTCGCCGCCCACGCCGACAAAACCACAGACCCCTACCAGCTCCGCCACGAAACCACCTTCCGCAACCTCACCTCTCTGCCCGTGCCCCTCCCGCGGGTCGAGCTCAGCCTCGGCACCGCCACCCCGGTCGATGCGAACGACTACGGCCTGCAGCTCACCGCCGGCTACTCCAACGGCAAGGACCAGACCTTCATCGCCCGCGCTAAGCTTGAGGGCGGCAGCGGCTTCCTCGGCATGGGCGCCAGCGAAGCCAAATCCTCCGTCACTAGTCCCGGACCCGTCACTTGGAGCGCGGTCACCAACCGCTTTTTCGCCACCATCGTCACACCCGACCAACCCGGCGCCGGCCTCGTCACCCGCCGCGTGAAACTCCACCCCCTGTTGCCCGACACCGACCGCAACGCCTACGGCCTCACCGGCGCCACCCAGTTCGACCTGAAACCGCTCCCGGCCCACGGCGAGACGAAGCTCGGGCTCTCCTTCTACATCGGCCCAAAGGAATATCACCGCCTCGCCAACTCCGACGTCTTTAAGGTCGATCAGGACAAGGTCATGCAGTTCGGCTTCTTCAAGTTTTTCAGCCAACTCTTGCTCACACTCATGACCTGGATGCACGGCCTCGTTTTCAACTGGGGCGTCGCCATCATCCTGACCACCCTTACGCTCAAAATCGTTTTCCTGCCGCTCACCCTCAAGGCCTCCAAGTCGATGAAACGCATGGCCAAACTCCAGCCCCAGATGACGGCCCTCCGCGAAAAATACAAAGACAACCCCCAGAAGCAGCAGACCGCGCTCATGGAACTCTACAAGGAGCACAAGATCAACCCGCTCGGCGGGTGCATCCCCATGCTTCTGCCGCTGCCGTTTTTCTTCGGCTTCTTCACCATGCTGCAGAGCGCCGCCGAACTCCGTTTCCAGCCCTTCCTCTGGTCGCACGATCTCTCCGCCACCGATACCGTCGGCCACCTCCTTGGCCTCCCGATCAATATCATGCCCCTGCTCATGGGCGCCACGATGCTCGTCCAGATGCAGCTCACGCCGACCCCCACGGTCGACAACGCCCAGGCCAAGATGATGAAGTTCATGCCCATCGTTTTCACTCTGTTCTGCTACAGCTTCTCCTGCGCCCTCTCGCTCTACAGTTTCGTCAACGGTCTCTTCACTATCGGCCAGCAGCTCATCATAAACCGCATGAAGGACGACGATCCCGCCCTCGCGCCCGCCCTCGTCTCGGTCGGCAAACCCGTCAAAAACGTCACCCCGAAGAAAAAGTGAGGTAGGGGCGATTATCCCTAACCGCCCTCCCCGCTCAACCTCCACCCCTCAACTTCGTCACCCCATGGCTGGCCATAACAAGTGGTCCAAAGTCAAACGCCTCAAGGCCGTCACCGACAGCCGCAAAGGCAAAGTCTTCTCCCGCCTCGCCCGCGACATCACCCTCGCCGCGAAGTCCGGCGGCGGCAGCCCTGACGCCAACGCCCGCCTGCGCACCCTCGTCCTCAAGGCCCGCGACGCCAACATGCCCGCCGACAACGTCGACCGCGCCATCAAGAAGGGCACCGGCGAACTCCCCGGCGTCCTCTACGAGGAAATCACCTACGAAGGCTACGGTCCCGGCGGCGTCGCCTTCATCGTCAAAATCACCACCGACAACAAGCAGCGCGCCGCGCAGAACATCCGCTCCACCTTCGCGCACAGCGGTGGCAACCTCGCCACCACCGGCGCCGTGGCCTTCCAGTTTCTCCACGCCGGCCAGTTCCTCGTCCCACGCGAACAGACCACCGAGGACGCGCTCCTCGAGGTCGCGCTCGAGGCCGGCGCCGACGACTTTATCGCGAGCGAACAGGGTTTCGAGGTGCGCTGCGCCATCCCGGCCTTCGATAAAGTTTCGCATGCGCTTGAGCACAAGGGCCTGAAACCCGTCAGCGCCGAGATTGCTTACATCCCCATCAACACCGTCCCCGTGACGAATGTCACCCTCGCGAAAAGCCTCCTTCATCTTCACGACCTGCTCGACGAAGACGACGACGTGCAGCAGGTCTTCTCCAACGAGGAGATTGACGACGCCATCGCTACCGCTGCGCAAGTGTAGTGTTCGGAATGTAGGAGCCTGCTTGCAGGCGATGCTTGGAGGATCGTCGCTCGCCGACGTCCACCCAACCTCTGTCATGATGACAAACGCTGGCCTTGTCTCGCGTTCACATCCGCGCGACTCTGCCTCCCCCGCATGACCGACGACGTCGAGACCCAGCCTGCCCCCGGCGTCGCGCCGCGCCACCTCGCGCCCGGCGAGGTCGGCCTTGTCGCGCCGCACGATTTCGTCTGCGCGGAACCCTTCATTTTTAAGAGCGGCCAGACCCTCCCAGGCTTCACACTCCGCTACGAAACCTACGGCGCGCTCAACGCCGCGCGCGACAACGCCATCCTCATCTGTCACGCCCTCAGCGGCGACCATCATTGCGCCGGCTGGCATTCGGCCGACGACAAGAAGCCCGGTTGGTGGAACAACCTTATCGGCCCCGGCAAAGCCGTCGACACCGGGCGCTTCTTCGTCATCTGCGCCAACGTCCTCGGCGGCTGCCAAGGCTCGACCGGCCCCTCGTCGGTTAACCCTGAGACCGGCCGCCCCTACGGCGTCGCGTTCCCCTTCGTCACCATCCTCGACATGGTGCGCGCACAAAAACTTCTGCTCGACCACCTCGGCGTCGCCTCGCTCCACGCCGTCATCGGCGGCTCGATGGGAGGCATGACTGCGCTGCAGTTTTCCATCACCTACCCGGCGTTCACCCGCCGCGTGCTCGCCATGGCCACGACCTCGCGCGAAGGCGCGCAGGCCATCGCGTTCAATGAGGTAGGCCGCCAGGCCATCATGCAGGACCCCGACTGGAACCGCGGCGATTACGCCAAGGGCGGCGGCCCGCGCGTCGGCCTCGCCATCGCCCGCATGATGGCCCACATCACCTACGTCTCCGACGCCAGCATGGACCGCAAATTCGGCCGCCGGAAAAAGGACAGCGCCGCCGGCGACGCCTACAATTTCGACGTGCAGTTCGAGGTCGAGAGCTACCTGCGCCACCAGGGTCAAGCGTTCATTAACCGTTTCGACGCCAACTCCTACCTCTATATCACACGTGCTCTCGACCATTTCGACCTCGCGCAGGCCCACGGTTCGCTCGAGGCGGCGTTTGCTCCCGTGCAGGCCGAGACGCTCGCCGTCGGCTTCACCAGCGACTGGCTATTCCCGCCCGAGCAGAACCGCACCATCGCCCACGCACTGCTCCGCGCCGGCAAGCGCGCCAGCTACGCCGAACTCTCGACCGACCTCGGCCACGACTCCTTCCTCCTCGAATCCGAGGAACTCTACGCCCTCGTGCGCAGCTTCCTCGAACGCCAGGAACCGCCCGTGTTCGACTTCTCGATCTGACCACCGCCATGACCAAGCTCGTCGAAAAACGCACGGTGGACATGCAGATCATCGGTGACTGGGTCGAACCCGGCACCCGCGTGCTCGACCTCGGCTGCGGCCGCGGCGCGCTGCTCGATTACCTCTTGCAGACGAAAGACGTCTCCGCCGTCGGCGTCGATCTGAGTTTCCGCCGCATCACCGCCTGCGTCGCGCGCGGCCTCTCCGCCTATCAGGGCGACATGACCTCGTTTATGCGCGAGTTTCCCGACCGCCACTTTGACCGCGTCATCTGCTCGCGCACCGTGCAGGAACTCGACGACCCGACCGGCGTCATCCTCGAGGCGCTCCGCGTCGGCCGCACCGTCACCGTCGGCTTCGTGAATCACGGTTTTTGGAAAAACCGTCTCGACGCACTCTTGCGCGGCCGCAA
Source organism: uncultured Opitutia bacterium (assembly GCA_903877135.1). Taxonomy (GTDB): domain Bacteria; phylum Verrucomicrobiota; class Verrucomicrobiia; order Opitutales; family Opitutaceae; genus CAIRCN01. The sequence continues at coordinate 33,551 of CAIRCN010000032.1, read as the reverse complement.
GGTTCGCAACGAGGTCTACACCACCGAATGGTTCGAGAGCCGCCCGGCGAATCCGCTCACGATCGCCGACTTTGAAAATTTCTGCGCCGTGAAAGGTATCCGCATCGCCCGCCGCGTCCACCTCGCCGGCAACTGGCGCAGTCCCCGCAGCATTTTGCCCAACCTCCTTGCAGGCTACGCCCTCTACGACCTTGCGCGGTAGGCCAGCCTTTCAGCTCATTTAGTCCTTCCCGCCTATGGCGGTCCACTTGACCCAGGCACGCGCATCAGGCGTAGTTCGCGTCGCCCACCATGAACCTCGAGGAATATTTCTCGCCTTTCCGTGCCAATATCATTGGCATCGATCAGGACTTCGAGTCGCCCTGCGGCCGGCAGCGCATCCTCTACGCCGATTGGACCGCCAGCGGCCGCATGTTCGGCCCCATCGAGCGCATGATGGCCGAAGAGATCGCGCCCTTCATCGGCAACACCCACACCGAGACCTCCGTCACCGGCACCACGATGACCCGCGCCTACCACGAGGCGCTCGACCTTATCAAGACCCACGTCCACGCCTCCGCCGGCGACGCCATCATCAGCTACGGCTCCGGCATGACCGCCGTCGCCAACAAATTCCAGCGCATCCTCGGCCTGCGCGTGCACGAGAAATTCCGCGACCGCCTTGCGCTCAGTTCGGCCGAGCGCCCCGTCGTGTTTCTCACGCACATGGAGCATCACTCCAACCACACCTCGTGGATCGAGAGCATCGCCGAGGTCCGCGTGATCGACGCCACCCCCGACGGCCTCGTCGACCTCGCCCATCTCGAAACGCTCCTCGCACTCTACCGCGACCGACCCGTGAAGATCGCCTCCGTCACGAGCTGTTCCAACGTCACCGGCATCCTCACGCCCTATCACGCCATCGCCGGCCTCATGCACCGCGCCGGCGGCCTCTGCTTCGTCGATTTCGCCGCCAGCGCCCCCTACATCGCGATCGACATGCACCCCGCCGGCCGCCCCGACGAGTATCTCGACGCGATCTATTTCTCGCCGCACAAGTTTCTCGGCGGTCCCGGCACGAGCGGCGTCCTCGTCTTCAACAAAAAACTCTACACCAACCGCGTCCCCGACAACCCCGGCGGCGGCACCGTCGACTGGACCAACCCCTGGGGCGAGCACAAGTTCTTCGACGACGTCGAGGCGCGCGAGGACGGCGGCACGCCCGGTTTCACGCAGGCCATCCGCACCGCCCTCTGCATCCGCGTCAAGGAGTCCATGGGCGTGGCCAACATTCTCGCCCGCGAGCACGAGCTCCTCGACATTGTGTGGGATGGACTCCGTGCCCTTCCCGGCCTGCATCTCCTCGCCGACGCGCACCGCGACCGGCTCGGCATCGTTTCGTTCTACATCGACGACCTGCACTACAACCTCGCCGTCCGCCTCCTCAACGACCGCTACGGCGTCCAGGTGCGCGGCGGCTGTTCCTGCGCCGGCACATACGGCCATTACCTGCTTCACGTCTCACGCGAGCATTCGAAATCTATCACCGACCAGATCAACCGCGGCGACAAGACCGAGAAACCCGGCTGGATCCGCCTCTCCATCCACCCGACCACCACCGACGCCGAGGCACGCCAACTCGTCGACGCCATCACCGCCGTCGCCGCGCACCATCAGCAATGGGCCGCTGACTATACCTACAATTCGCAAACGAACGAATTCACCCACTGCGCCGAGACCGGCGCCATCGGTCGCCGCGTCCACGAGTGGTTCGACGATTTCGGCCGCACCGCCGCCGTCGCCACCGCATGGGAGCCCATGGGCCTCGGCTACGAGATCTGATCCTCCTGTTTGCACCTACGGTGCCTCGGCGAACGAGTCTGCCTGTTTCGTCAGCGACTTTTCCAGACTCCCGCATACCAGCTCGCACAGTTTGAAAATTGACGGATCCGCAATCGCGTAGAACACCTGCAATCCCTCCTTGCGCCGCGACACCATATGCGCGTGCGCCAGCGTTTGCAGGTGACGCGAGACGTTCGCCTGCGTGCCGCCGGTCAGCTCCACGAGCGTGTTCACGCTTTTTTCGCCGTCGAACAGGGTGTGGAGCAGATGCAGGCGCGTCGGTTCGGCCAGCACGGCAAACCGGCGCGCCACCAAAGCCATGGCGTCTGGGGAGAGCGGACGTGGTTTCTTCATGCGCCCAGTCAAACCACGCTTGACATTTATTCAAGCATATACGCATATATGCATATTTAATCCCCATGAAAATCGAATCCCTCATCCGCCTGATGGCCGGCACGATGGTCCTTCTCGGCACCGCGCTCGCCCACTTCCTCAGTCCGTGGTGGCTGCTGCTGCCCGTGTTTGCCGCCGTCAACCTCATCCAGTCGGTCTTCACCGGCTTCTGCCCTCCCGTCATCCTTCTCACCAAGCTCGGCTGGCTGGACGACACCGGCACGATCCACTGGGGCGGCCGGAAAAACAAAAACTGAGCCCCGTGCGCTTCCCTACCCTTCGCCTTTTCACCACCGGCGCGCTGCTCGCCGTCGGCGCCTGCAAGCGTCCCCCAACCGACTCGGCGGGCACCGCCATGCCCACCGTCCGAGTGCAGGTCTTTAACGTCCGGATCGAAATGCTGCCCTCCCGGCTTGAGACCAGCGGCACCGTCCGCGCCGTCCGGCGCGCCGCCATCGCCGCCAAGGTGTCGGGCCAGATCGACAACCTGGCCGTGACGCTTGGCCAGCCCGTGCACGCCGGTGACGTGCTGCTCCATATCTCAGGCACCGAACTCTCCGCCCGTGCTGCCCAAACCAGCGCACAACTGGCCCAGGTGCAGCGCGAACTTGCACGCGAACGCACCCTTCTGGCCGCCGGCGCCAGTACCACCGACGCGGTCCAAGCGCAGGAGGACCGCCTCGCCCAGACCCAGGCCGCCCTCCGCGAGGCCGAGTCGATGATCAACTACACGACGGTCCGCGCACCGTTCGACGGCGTCGTGGCGAAGAAATTCGTCGAGGCCGGTGACTTCGCCTCACCCGGCCAACCCCTGCTCCAACTCGACGGCCGCAACGCGTTTGAGATCGAGGTCGGCCTGCCCGACACGTTTGCCTCCGCCGTGTCGGTTGGCGCATCGCTTGACGTCGAGATTCCCACCATCTCGGTCCATTTCTCCGGTGCCGTCGCCGAATTGTCTTCCGCAGCTGATTCCACCGCGCGTGATGTGACGGCCAAGATCACTGTGCCCGCCGGCACTGTCGTGCGCCCCGGCCAGTTCGCCCGCGTCTTCGTGCCTGGGACACCGGGTGCGGTCCTGCTCGCTCCCGTGGTCGCAGTTTCCCCCTTCGGCCAGATGGAACGCGTTTTCGTCGTCGGCGCGGGCAACCGCGCTTCGCTCCGCCTCGTGAAGACCAGCGCGCTCCGCGGCGACCGCATTGAGATCGTCTCCGGCATCGAGGCGGGTGAACGCGTGGTCGTCGCTCCGCCCGCCGCGCTGCGCGACGGCCAGCCTCTCGAAATCGTCCCGTGAGCAACGCCCCCGACAGCCCCCAGCCCGCGCGCCCCGGCATCGCGGGCCGCATCGCCGGCTACTTCGTCAACTCGAAGCTCACGCCCATCGCGATCATCGCCTCGATTCTGCTCGGCTTCTTTGCGGTGCTGATGCTGCCCCGTGAAGAGGAGCCACAGATCAAGGTCCCGATGATCGACGTGCTCGTGGCGATGCCGGGAGCCACCGCCGCCGAGGTCGAGAACCGCGTCACGCGCCCAATGGAGAAACTCCTCTGGGAAATCCCCGGCGTCGAATACCTTTACTCCACCTCCAGCCCAGGCGACGCGCTTGTCATCGTGCGCTTCCAGGTCGGCAGCGACATCGAGGCGGCGCTCGTGCGCCTCAACCAAAAGCTCCAAGCCAACTACGACCGCATCCCTTCCGGCGTCAGCTTCCCGCTGGTGAAACCGCGGACCATCGACGACGTGCCTGTGCTGGCTCTCACCTTGCACAGCCGCGCCCGCGACCACCTGACCCTGCGACGCCTCGCCGCGCAGCTCGATGAGGTCATCAAGTCCGTCCCGCAGGTCGCCGAAACCAATCTCATCGGCGGCACACGCCGCGCCGTGCGCGTGCAACTCGATCCCGCCGCCCTCGCCGCGCGCAACCTCACCGCCGCGCAACTCCTGCCCACCTTGCAGCAGGCCAACCATCAGTCGCAGGCCGGCTCACGCCCCTTCGCCAACACCGAGGTCCTTCTCGAAACCGGCACCTTTCTCCGCGACGCCAGTGAGGTCGGCGCCGTGGTTGTCGGCGTCTTTCAGAATCATCCCGTCTACTTGCGCGACGTCGCCACCATTGCCGACGCAGCCGAGGAGCCGGCCAACTACGTCCTGCACGGCCATGGTGGCGCGGGTGCGTCCGACCTCGAAGCCGCCGTCACGCTCAGCGTCGCCAAGCGCCCCGGGGCCAATGCCATCGACGTCGTCAACGCCGTCCTCGCCAAGGTCGAGTCCGTCCGCGGCAACCTGCTGCCCGCCGATGTCGGCGTGTCGGTCACCCGCGACTATGGCCATACCGCCGCCGAAAAAAGCAACGAATTGCTCCTCCACATGGGGATCGCGGTGTTCGGCGTGGCCGTGCTCATTCTGCTGTTCCTCGGCTGGCGCGAATCGCTCGTGGTGCTGCTCGCCATCCCCTCGACGCTCGCGCTGACGCTGCTCGTTTTCTACCTCTACGGCTACACGCTCAACCGCATCACGCTCTTCGCGCTGATCTTCTCGATCGGCATCTTGGTGGACGACGCCATCGTGGTCGTCGAAAACATTGTCCGTCATGTGCGCCTGCCCGGCGCCTCGAGGAAAACTCTCGGCCAAATCGCGTTGGAGGCGGTCGACGAGGTCGGCAATCCCACCATCCTCGCCACCTGGGCCGTCATCGCGGCGATTCTGCCAATGGCGTTCGTCGGCGGGCTGATGGGGCCCTACATGCGGCCGATTCCCATCGGCTCCACCGCCGCGATGCTCTTCTCAATCGCGATCGCCTTCACCATCACGCCCTGGGCCGCCATCCGCGTCCTGCGCCGACGGTTCGAAGGTGGGGATAGCTCTCCGAGCCGTCCTGAAGTCGATCACGACCACACGCCCCAGGACTGGTTCACGCGACTGTATCACCGCATCATGGGCCCGCTGCTGGATCGCGTCCGCTGGCGCTGGACTTTCCTCACCGGCATCGTCGCGCTGCTGTGCCTCGCCGGGGGGTTCGTCTTATTCGGTTTGGTGAAAGTGAAAATGCTGCCCTTCGACAACAAGCCGGAGTTTCAGATTATCCTCAAGACCCCCGAAGGCACGACCCTCGAACAAACCGCGCGCATTGCGCAGGAAATGGCCGCCGTCATTCGCACCGAGCCCGAGGTTCGTGACTACCAGATCTACGCCGGCACCGCCGCGCCGTTCAATTTCAACGGCCTCGTGCGCCACTACTATCTGCGTCGTGGCCCGAACGTCGCCGACATCCAGATCAACCTCGTCGGCAAGGACGAGCGCTCCGCCCAAAGCCACGCCATCGCGAAACGCGTCCGGCCCGCCGTCGCCGCCATCGCGAAGAGATATGGCGCGGTAGTAGCCGTAGCCGAAGTGCCGCCCGGTCCGCCCGTGCTCCAATCCATCGTCGCCGAAATCTACGGCCCCGACGAAACCCAGCGCGTCGCCCTCGCGCGCGAAGTTCGTTCGATCATGGAACGCACCCCGGGCGTCGTGGACATCGACTGGTATGTGGAGGCCGCGCAGCCCAAAGTCCGCTACATCGTCGACCGCGCCAAGGCCGCACAACACGGCGTGAGCGAGGCCGCCATCGGCGCGACGCTCCGTCTCGCCGCCCAGGGCCAGACGGCCGATCTACTGCATTTGCCCGCCGAGCGCGAGGATGTGCCGATCATCTTCGAACTGCCCGCAGGCAGCCGCGCCCAGCCCGAGGCGTTGCTCGCCCTGCGCGTCCGCGCCGACCAAGACCCGGCCGCGCCGCTCGTGCCTCTGTCCGAACTCGTGCACATCGAGCGCACCACCGGAGAGCGAAACCTCTACCACAAGAACCTCAAGCCCGTCACCTACGTCACCGCCGACACCGCCGGCGTCGTCGAGAGCCCCGCCTATGCCATGTTCGGCATTGACCGGGAAATTCGCGCGCTCGACGCCCGCAAATATGGCGCCACTGATTCCAAACTAGAAATATTCCACCTCAATCTTCCGACCGACGACCAGCAGCCGGCGCTCAAGTGGGACGGCGAATGGCACATCACACTCGAAGTGTTCCGCGACCTCGGCCTCGCCTTCGCCGCCGTGCTCGTGCTCATCGCGATGCTCATGGTCGGCTGGTTCCGCAGCTATGTGACTCCGCTCGTCGTCATGGCCGCGATTCCCTTTTCGCTGATCGGCATTTTGCCCGCACACTGGGCGCTCGGCGCCTTTTTCACCGCTACCTCGATGATTGGCTTCATGGCCGGCGCGGGCATCGTGGTGCGAAACTCCATCATTCTCGTCGATTTCATCGAGCTGCGCCGCGCGCACGGTCTGCCACTGCGCGATGCCGTGATCGAAGCCGGCGCCGTGCGTTTCCGGCCGATGTTATTGACCGCGCTCGCCGTCGTCGTCGGAGCCAGTGTAATCTTGGCAGACCCGATTTTCCAAGGCCTCGCCATCAGCCTCATGTTCGGAGAAATCGCCTCCCTGCTCATCAGCCGCATGGCCGTTCCGGTTCTCTACTTCATGGCCAACCACCGCACGGCCACGGCGGCCAGTTGATAGCTCCGCAAATAATCAATGAAACTGCCCGCCTTTCTCTCCACCATGCTTTCGACCACTACTCTCGCCTTCGCCAGCAGCGTCCCGAAAATCTCCCCGACCGACGCCGCCCGGCTCGTCGCGGCTGGCAAGGCCATACTTGTCGATGTCCGCGAGCCGGGCGAATGGGTCAACACCGGCGTCGCCGCGCCCGCAGTCCTGCTCGCCAAATCCGATTTTGACGGCACCCAGGCCGTCTGGAAACCGTTTCTCGCCAAAACCAGCGGCAAGCAATTGATCCTTTATTGCCGCAGTGGCCATCGCGCCGGAATTGTCGCCTCGGCGCTCGCCGCGCAAGGCCTCGACGTCGCGAATGCCGGCGGGCTCTCGGATTGGCTCGCTGCCGGCCTGCCGCTGCGCACCGTCAAACCCTAGCCCGCACAGCACAAGCACTCCGGTGGACTCCGCAATCTGGAACCAGCGCTTCGCCGGCGACACCTATTTCTACGGCACCGAGCCCAACGCCTTTGTCGCCGCCTGCGCACCCCGGATTCCTCCCGGGCCGGTCCTCTGTCTCGGCGAAGGCGAAGGCCGCAATGCCGTCTATCTCGCCACCCGCGGTCACGCCGTTACCGCTGTCGACCAGTCTGCCGTCGGTCTCGCCAAAGCCGCCCAGCTCGCTGACCGCCGCGGAACCACGCTCGACACCATCACCGCCGATCTCACCGACTTCGCGATCTTGCCCGGCGTCTGGGCCGCCATCGTGTCCACCTTTGTCCACCTGCCACCGGCGCTGCGCTCCGCCGTGCACCGCCGCGCCAGCGCGGGCCTTCGCCCCGGCGGCCTGATCATTCTCGAAGCCTACACCCCCGCCCAGCTCGCCTTCGCCACCGGCGGCCCGAAGGACCCAACTCTACTCATGACGCTCGACGGCTTGCGGAGCGACTTCGCCGGTCTCAACCTGCTTGTGGCGCAGGAGATCGAACGCGACGTCCTCGAAGGCGCCGGCCACACGGGTCGCGCTGCTGTTGTGCAGGTGCTAGCCAGACACCCCTGAGTTTTTCAGCGTCAGCTGGCATCCATCGGACCGCAAACGGCTGCCATTTTTCGGCAACCGATGCGCAGGATTTTGAGTTTTCCTCCAAGCCCTGCCGGCGTTATCATCGGTCTGCTTCGCAAACTGACCCCGATACCGTCATGAAACTTCATCCCCTGCGCGCCGCCCTTTGCTTTGCTTCTGTTTTCCTCACTGGAAGGATCTTTGCCGCCTCTACCGACAGTCGCCAAGCTCCCCACGCCGTCTTCATCAATCCCTCCTCACCCGAGGAAAAGGAGATCCAGAGCACCGGCGAATATACGATCAACCGCCTCGCCATGACGATGGTCAACGAGCTGCGCGCCGCCCTCGCCAAAGGCCCGGCCGAAGACGCCATCGCCATCTGCCACCTCAAATCCCTGCCGATGACCGGCGGCAAGATCACCGGTCTGCCGCGCATCACCGCCATCAAGCGCACCAGCCTCAAGGTGCGCGCACCGGGCAACGCTCCGGACGAAGCCGATAAACTCGCCCTCGACTATATCGACCGCGCGCTCAACGCCGGTGAGTCTCCGCCCAAGCTCCTGCTTCAGCGCATTGACGCTTCTGGCTCCACGCCGGAATGGCGCGTCTACCGGCCGCTCGGCATCACTCCGCAATGCGCCACCTGCCATGGCGAGCACGCCGAACAGTCACCCGCGTTGCGCGCCAAACTTGATGCGTTATACCCCGCCGACCAAGCCACCGGCTATTCGCCGGGCCAGTGGCGCGGTTTGATCCGCGTGACCGTGGCTGAGGCGCCCGCACCGGCGGCAAGGTCCATGGTCAAAAAATCTTGACGGCGAAATCGACGCCGCACGGAGGAGTTCAGTGTAAATCCCAGCGGACGCGATTCTCGGCCTGCATCCGGTGGTATTTTTCCAGCTGCTCGGGCGTCAGCGTCGCCTCAATGTCGGCGTTCGCTTTGACCAACATGGCACGCAGACGCGGCCGCACGTCCGTGCCGGCTGCTAGGAGGCCATTCTGCACCTCTTTGAGCGCCTGCCGCATGTGCGCCTGCTGATCTGAGTTGAGCTTGAGCTGACGCGCCAGATCCCGCTCGACCCGCGTGCGCAGAAAATCGGGTTCATGAACGGCCCGCCGGATAAAGTTGCGCACCACAATGCGGGTGCCCGCGATGCCAGCGATCATGCCGGCCGCAAAGACGAGCATGAGGAGAAGAATGGGTTTTAGTTTTTTCACGGCAAAATCAGCTTCCGGTCATCAGCCATTGCTCCAGCCATTGTGTCACCCCGTCAGTGAGGTCTGGTCCCGACATCAAGGAATGCCCAAAATCGCCCGCGAGGCACAGCGCCATCACCAGCATCGCGGTCCACGCAAGCCGCGGAAAGAGGTTGTTTAGTTCTGCGAAGAGAGAACTCGAGGCCGGTTCCGGCATGCGCCGCACCGTCGTCGTAACCTCCGCGGCAAAATCCGCCGGTAGTGCCGCCGGCGGCGCGAGCCGCGCCACGGATAACAGCCGATCAAGCCTTGGGTCTTTCATGTCTCTTCCCGTTCCCAGCGCCGCAGCGCTTTCCGCAGTTTTACCCGGGCGCGTAGGGCACGAACGCGCACCGCCACACCCGAGGAGCCGGTCAGCTCGCAGATCTCCTTCACGCTGTGCCCTTCGATTTCCATGAGCGTGATCACGAGCCGCTCCGCCGGGGAGAGGGCTTGCATGAGGTGATCGAGGAGTTCGCTCGCCTGGCGCACCGCCAGCTCGCTGGGTTCGTCGTCGCGCTGGAGCCACTCGAGCGCACCGGGGCCGAGGTCGGCCAGCGGAACCTCGGTGGAGCGGCGCCGACGCTGGCGCAGATGATCCAGCGCGACGCGCACGGCGATCCGCGAGAGCCAGTGCTGAAACGGGGCGCGGCCAATCTCAAACCGGTCAAGCGAGCGCCAGGCCCGAAGAAACGTGTCCTGCGCCAGCTCAGCCAATCGCTGCGGGTCACGCTCATAGTGATGAAGGATCGCGCCGACTTGGTGCTGATGACGCCGGACCAGTTCGGCGAAATCGTCGATTGATCCGGCGCGGATTCGAACCAGCAGTTCATCGTCATCAATCACCAAGGAAGCTCTCGTTCGCGCAGACTGGGTTTATCGCACCATGCGGTCAATGAAACCGACGATCATGGCGTCGGCAAAATCGTCCATCTTCCGCTGTCTGGCATTGATCTTGTCGAGCTGTTCCTTGGTCATGAGAGGTGCGATGCGCGCGTGCAGATTGGCCTTGAGCACGGCGAGGTCGGCCTCGACCGCGGCCGTTTTGGCGGCGGCGGCGCGGACTTCGGCCTCCGTGGCGCCTGCTTTTTGCACCGTTTCACGCAACGCAATGCGCGCATCATGCTGTCGCAGCGAAAGGGTCGTTAGCGCCTCCTTCTCCGGCCGGAGTTCGGCCTTGATCTTGGCAACCTGCTCGTCAGTCAGGCCGATTTTCTTCTGGGCATCGGCCCAGCCGCGCTGACGCCAGCATGCCGGCGCGCTGGCGCCGTCCTGAGCTTGCAAAGTAACGAGACCGCCGGCGATGAGGGCAGTCATGAGTGCAACCGCGAGTATGATGGATTTTTTCATGTTCACCTTCCATACGCCGGCCGCAGCGGATTTGTTACCGATTTTTTGCCGGTGCCATTCCACCGGCCCATTTTCGAAGGCGCGCGGCATGAATCAAACACACGCAGTCCGCGCCGTCCTCGGTGGGCAGCCAATGCGGCTCGAGCGCGGCAAACTCGCGGTCAATCGCCGCACGCAGGCCACCGACCTCGATCAGCACGAGGCCGTGCGGCGCGAGCCGCGCCCCCGACTGGCGGAGGAGCTTGCGGATGATGCCAAGCCCGTCCGCGCCGCCATCGTGCGCCAAGCGGGGCTCGGCAGCGAACTCCGGCGACTGCGCATCGACTAGCGCACTCGGCTCGTAGGGCGGATTACTGAGAATCACGTCGTATTTTGCCGCCGGCATGCCGTCGAACACGTCGCCGGCAAAGAGCTTCACTCGTCGAGCGAGCCGGTGCTCGCAGACATTGATCTTCGCCACCTCCAGCGCATCGGCCGACAGGTCGCAGGCATCGACCCGCACTCGATAAAATTGGTGCGCCAGCAAAATCGCCAGGCAGCCGGAGCCGGTGCAGATATCGGCCACGCGCTTCACCTTCGCGCCGTGGTCAGGCAGCCAGTCGTTCAACTGGCCGGGGATGATTTCTAAAAAATAACTGCGCGGGATGATGACCCGCTCATCGACGTAGAAGCGGTGTTCCCCGAGCCAGGCCTCGTGGGTCAGGTAGGCCGCCGGCACCCGGTCGAACACGCGGCGCCGCAACACGCTCTCGACCGCCGCGAGCTCCGGCGCCGTCAGTTTTTTGCCGAGCACCGTGGCGTCGCTGTGGAGTGACAAACCGAGCGTGCGGAGCAGGAGGTAAAGCGCCTCGTCGTGTGCGCTGGTCGCCACCTGCCCGAGCGCGAGCTTTTCGCGGCGGTAGATTGTCTCGGTCAGCCGTAGCCAGCCGCCAAGTGTCGCGGGCGGCTTTTTCCCGCCGAAGAGATCAGGTCTTTTCGGTTTCACCGTCCGTCAGCACGTGTTCGTGTTTATAGATGTGCTCCGGGCAGTAGCACTGGTCGCCGGCGCACTTCGAGCAGTAGCGAAAGTCGAGCGCGGGGTCCGTGACGTCGGTCTTGCCGCACAGATGGCAGCGATGCCGCGCCTCCGGCCCGGCCGCCTCCGCCGTGATCCGGCGCGCCCGCCCCTCCATCTGGCGGCGCCGATAGCGCACGCTGTCAATGATCTCGCGGCCGAAGAACAGCAGAAAATTCCCCACCGAGGCGAGAATCTGCCAGCGCGTGGACCAGCCGCCCGTCACGAAACTGACGGCGTAGAGCACCCAGGTCAGCAGCGCGAGCCACTTGATTTTCACCGGCAGGATAAAAAAAAGCGCGAGTTCGAAGTCCGGATTCAGCCAGGCAAAGGCGAGAAAGACCGAGCCGGCAATGAACGCGTTCGTCACCGGCGAGAGCGGACTCAGCCACGCGGCCCCGATCGTGAGCGCAAAGCCGGCCAGTAAAAATAGATTGTAGCGGAACGCGCCCCACTCGTGCTCAAGCGCATTGCCCATCAGGAAAAAAATCCACCAGGCAAACGGCAGGAACGCGAGGCTGAGCATCGAGTTGAAATTCACTGGCGGCGGGAAGAAGATGAACGTCACCAGTCGCCACGGCTCCCCGTGAGTCACCAGCACCGGCACGAGCACGAACTGCCCCAGATCCAGCCGCCCCAGCAGCACAGCGAGCGTCACGAAGACCTGGCCGATGATGATGTAGAGCGTGACGTTGGTCAGCGCGAAGCGGCCAAGGGCGCGTTCGAGTTTGTCGAGCATGGAAAAGGAAGCGGCGCGGGGCGCCGCGCTACTTGTTGGCCAATGGCAGGAGCTGCGCAACGAGCTTTTGCTTCTGCGCCTGCAGCGTCGGCTCAGTCACCGCTGCCAGCACGGCGCGCGCGTGGTCGGGCTTGCCCTGCTTGATCAGAACGTTGGCGGCTTGCAACCGCATGGTTTCGCGTTCGAGCGGCGTCGGGGCTTTCTCCTCGAGCGTGCTCCAGACTTTCAACGCACCGTCCCAATCGGGCGTCGCCAGGTCGTAAAACGACTCCGCATAGCGGTAGGTAAACTCGAGGCGGTCAGGCGCTAGCTCCGCCGCCTGCCGGAAAGCCCCGTGCATCGCACGGTCAAGTGCCTCGCGTTTCCACTCGCCCGACTTCAGAAAATCGTCGCTCGCCTCGTGCAGTAAGGTGCCGAGTTGGTAATGGTAAAGCGGCTCCTTCGGCGCGAGTTTGATCGCGGCCAGATAATACGGTAACGCATCTCGTGGCTGGCCCTGCTCGGCGAGGTAGTTGCCAATCTGGTTTTTCACCAGCGGCTGGTCGGGATCGAGTTCGTTAGCCTTCAGCAAAATCGTTACCGACTGCTTGTCCTGGCCGAGCTTGCTCAGCAGGTAGCCGTAGGAGGCGTAGCCCACGGCCATCTTGGGGTTTTCGCGTAGCAGCACCTCGTAGCCCTCGCAGATTCGCTCCATCTGCGTGCGAAAACTGTCCTCGTCGAGCTGCGACTTGTCCTTCGCGGCCTCGGCCAGCAGCTCCTTCTGCCGCTCGACCAATTGCTTCAACGTGCGTTCCGCCAGCGACTCTTCCTCCGCGGCACGCAACGGCACGGCAATCGCAAGGAAGAGGGCGGCGAGCATTGTGACCAATTTCATGTGGGCAGAGTCCGACAGGCTCAGGCCGCCAAGGTGCCGGCGTAAACATTCATCCGCTCGCCGCGCAGAAAGCCCACAAGCGTCTGGCCGCTTTCGCGCGCGAACTCCACCGCAGCGGTCGTCGGCGCCGAGATGGCGGCGATGCAAGGGATACCCGCCGCCAACGCCTTTTGCATGATCTCGAAAGACACCCGCCCGCTCACCAGCAGGATTTGTCCCGCCAGCGGCAGCCGCTCGGCGAAAAACGCGTGGCCCACGACCTTGTCCAGCGCGTTGTGGCGCCCCACATCCTCGCGCACGACGCTCAGGTGCCCATCGGCGTCGAAAAGCGCGCTGGCGTGCAGCCCACCGGTTGCCGCGAAGCCCGCCTGCGCCTCGCGCAGCCGCGCGGGTAGCGCCACCAGCACCTCGCGGCGCGGCGCCAGCGGGGCGGCGAGCGGAGGAAACTGGGTTCGCACCGCGTCGATGCTGGCCTTGCTGCAAATCCCGCAGCTCGAGGACGTGAAGACATGCCGCGTCAACCGTGTGAGATCGACCTCCGAACCCGGGGCGAGCAGCACATCGAGGATGTTTTCGTCGGGCGCGCCGCCGTCGCGCCGGCAATACACCAAGTCGAGCACGTCCTCGCGCCGCCGCACGATGCCCTCGGTCACCAGAAAACCCGCCGCCAGCTCGCGATCATGGCCGGGCGTGCGCATGACCACAGCCAGACTGTGACCGTCCACACGGATTTCGAGCGGCTCTTCCGTCGCGACTGCATCATCGCGCACCTCCGGTGCCGCCGCGCCGGCAAGGCGCGTGACGGACACGGTGCGGGTGGTTTTGGCCAGGGACATGGAATGAGCAAAGCGAATCGCGCCCGGGCAGCCACGCAAATTGTTGCGCAAAACCCGCCCGCCGCTGTTGCATGTCGCCCATGAACCACTGCCGCGTGATCGGGTTCGACGCCGACGACACCCTCTGGCACAACGAAACTATCTTCGCTGCCGTGCAGGAACGCTACCGCGCCTTGCTCGCGCGCTACCACGATGCCGAGACCGTGAACCGCACGCTTTTCGCCACCGAGATGCGCAACCTCGAACTTTACGGCTACGGCGTGAAAGGTTTCACCCTCTCCTCGATCGAGACCGCCATCGACCTCACGCGGGGCGAGATCAGCGCCGATGAAATCCGCACCATCCTCCAGCTCGGCCAGGAAATGCTCGCTCATCCCGTTGAACTGCTCGACGGTGTGGCCGAAGTGCTGACCGCGTTGAGCGCAGCCCATGAATTTGTGCTGATCACCAAAGGCGACCTGAGCCACCAACAGAGCAAACTCGCGAAATCCGGCCTCGCCTCTCATTTCCGCGCCGTCGAGGTAGTCGCGGAAAAGGACGAGGCCGCCTACGCGGCCATTCTTCTTCGGCATCGCATCGCGCCCGGCGAATTTTTCATGGTCGGAAATTCCCTGAAATCGGACATCCTGCCCGTGCTCGCGCTGGGGGCCGCGGCCGTTCACGTGCCCTATCATGTTACTTGGAGCCATGAGCACGTCGAGAGCCTGCCGGATGCGCCCGGGCGGTTCTTCCAACTCCAGAGCATCCGCGAACTCCCCACACTGCTGCGCGATCACGCCCAACTCTGATGTGCACCCGCTATCTGCTGCTTGAACGGGACTACCGCGCGATGATGGAGCGGCTTGGGATTCCCGCTCCTTCAGCGTTTATCTCGCGCTACAATTTCGCCCCCGGCTCCGTCCTTCCGGCCGTGCGCATTAAGGCCCAGTCCGCCGGCCGCGAAGCCGCGGCGCTGCGCTGGGGCCTCGTGCCCTCGTGGGCCAAAAACGACGACGGCACCAAGCTCGTCAACGCCCGCGCAGAGACGCTCACGCAGAAGCCATCGTTTCGCGATACCCGCGCCACCACCGCTGCGTGATCCCCGCGAGCGGATTCTACGAGTGGGAGCATCGCGGCCGCGCCCGGCTCCCGTGGGTCTTTGGCCAGCGTGACGGGCAGCCGTTCGGGTTTGCCGGACTCTGGGACAGCTGGCTCGCACCGGGCGGCAAAACTCTGGAACCCTGTGCGGTTATCACCACTTCGCCCAACGATCTCATCAGCCCAATTCACCACCGCATGCCCGTCATGTTCGGGCCCACGGAGATGGAGGCTTGGCTTGATCCTGATGTTGGCGACCCGGCCCGGCTCGCACCGCTCCTCTGCACACCGTCCAACGACGGCATGACCGCCACCGTCGTCAGCCGGCGCAGCGGCAATTTCCGCTACGACGCGCCCGACTGCCTCGCTGCCGCGGAGGCTGACGATGACGGCGGCCCGTCGCAGCTTTCCCTCGGTCTTTGAGCTCTATTTTGCGAACCGTCTTGGCAGCGCGCGGTCTGTCTGCGATGAACTCCGCGTCCCTCGCTTGAGCCTCCTCGACCGCTACATTTTCAAGAGCGTGCTTTTCACCTGCGTAGGCGCGGTGGCGCTCTTCGCCTTCATCGTCATAGTGCCCAACATCGCGCGGGACCTGCTCGCCTACGTGCTTACGGGTCAGTTGTCGGTGGCAACCTTCGGCAAGCTCGTGTTGCTGCTGCTGCCCTTCGCCATCACCTACGCCTTGCCGATGGGCCTGCTCACCGGTGTGCTGCTCACGCTCGGCCGGCTATCGGCCGACAGCGAGATCACCGCCATGCGCTCAGCCGGCATCAGCACGGCACGCATCGCGCAGCCGGTGCTTTTTCTCGCGGCACTAGGCGCAGCGGTCGGCCTCTACTTCAACTTCGACTCCATGCCGCGCGCCCGGGTCGAATACCACCGTCAGCTTGCCGCCGCGATCCGCGCCAACCCCCTCAGCGTGATCGTGCCCAAAACCTTCATCCGCGATTTTTCTGGCTATGTCGTTTACGTGAACGACAAGCAGGGTGGCGTGATGAAAGATTTCTGGCTCTGGGAACTCGACGCCGACCGCCGCGTGACGCGGCTCGTGCACGCCGAGTCGGGCCGTTTCGACTACGACGAAACCGACAACGCGCTCATTCTCACGCTCACGCACACCCAGGTGGAGACGCGCGATGCCAAAAATCCGGAGAATTTCTCCGATGCGCAGCTCGTCGGCTCCTTCGGGCAGTCCGAGCCCATCCGGCTCTCCCTTGACCGGTTCTTCAGCGCCGGCGGCGTTCACCTGAAACAGGAGTGGCTGACCTATGACGAATTGCAGGCCGAACGTGCCCGGCTCGCCGCCCAACCGCGGCCCGCCGATCCGACGGCGGCCCAAGCAGCGGCTCGTCAGCGGATGAAGCTCGAGCTGATTTATCAGGACAAATTCAACACCGCCCTCGCTGTGATCACGCTCGCGCTTATAGGCGTGCCGCTCGGCATCAAGGTGTCGCGCCGCGAGACGTCGGCCAACTTCGCCGTGGCCCTCGGACTTACGCTGAGCTATTACCTGATGACCGTGGCGGTGAAAGTGCTGGACCGGCATCCGGAATACCGGCCCGACCTGCTGCTCTGGCTGCCCAATCTGATCCTGCTGGCGTTCGGCGTGTGGCTGTTTTCTCGGATCGAGAAACGGTAGGGGCCATTATCCTAAATAGCCCTTTCTGAAGTTGGTAGTCTATGGCGGTTGGGCACAACCGCCCCTACCCTTGTGTCGCTACCAACCCGCTGCGTCCGTCGATCTCCGCCATAACCTGTTCGCAGACCGGAACCGCCGCGCGGTTGGCCAGCAGTTCGCACGCAAGGTCGTCCATGCGGATGAACTCGACCCCCGCCTGCCGGCACGCCGCGAGTAGCTCGCGAAACAGCGCACGCCGGCCCATGCCTTCGATCTCGGCGTGCAGCGTGAAGATATTCACCCGGTCCTCGCGGAGCAACGAGAGGTAGTGCGCCACGATCTTTTCGTCGGGATACTCCGGCCGCCCCATCAGCTCATCGAATGTCGGCAGCGTGGTCGGAATTTCGAGCGTCTTGAACACGCGCCCCTCAATCCGTGGGAAAAAAGGGAACGCACCTCGTGTATCGCTGGAATAAAGCAGGCTGGCCCGTTCGTAGATCGTCCGGCTGCGGGCATTGCTCTGCCAACCTGCGGCGCCGGCGGTGCAAGCCTCGATGCCGAAAATGCCTAGGAACTCAGAGTGCGCCGCGCCGAACTCGGCGCCCACCTCTTCGAGCGTCATGGTCTGCACATGATCCTGCCAGCGGTAGTGATTGTAGGAATGAATGCCCACCTCGAAACCGGCCATGCGCACCGCGGCCATTACATGGGCGTTGCGGCGGCCAATATGTGGCGCGGGCAGCAGCGTGCCGTTGAGGAGCGTGCGCACACCGTAAATCTGCACGACGCTCGTCCGCGAAACCTTCTTGAAGAATCCGGGCCGCAGGACGCGCGTGATCGCGCGACCGGTCTGGTCGGGCCCGAGCGAAAACAAAAAAACCGCCGGCACCCCAACCTCCTGACAGTCGGCCACGAGGTTCGGCACGCCTTCACGCGTGCCGCGGTCGGTATCGACGTCAACTTTGAGGGCGAGGCGGATCGGCATGGCGCGCGGCGCCACTTAGACTAAGCGATAGTCCTTGTGCGCAAGGTGGTAGTCGAGGGTCAGCTTGATCGCCTTTTTCAAGTTCACTTTCGGCGTCCAGCCGAGCCGTTTTTTCGCGTTCGCGATCGAGGGCACGCGCTTCTGGATATCTTGATAATATTTTCCAAAATAGGTGCCCGACGGCACGACGACCGTCTTCGCAGCTTTCACGTGTGCAGCGTAGTCAGGATAATCCTTGAACGCAGCGATGATGAGCTTCGCGAGCTCGGCAACGCTTACGTCATTCCTCGGATTGCCGAGGTTGAAGATCTGGCGCGAGGCGCAGCCGTCCTTGTTCTCGATGATGCGGAGCAGGGCGTCGACCCCGTCGTCGATGAACGTGAACGAGCGGCTCTGTTTGCCGCCGTCGACAAGTTGGAGCGGTTTCTTGAAGATGACGTTCGAGATGAACTGTGTGAAGAGGCGCGAGCTGCCTTCCTTCGGCTCCATCACGTCGTCGAGCTTCGGCCCGATCCAGTTGAACGGCCGGAAGAGCGTGTAGTCCACACCGTCGCGCACGCCGTAGGCGTAAATGACGCGGTCGAGGAGCTGCTTCGAGCAGGCGTAAATCCAGCGCTGCCGCTCGATCGGGCCGTAAATGAGCGGGCTTGTGGCCTCGTCGAGCTTCGCGTCAGGCGACATGCCGTAGACCTCCGACGTCGAGGGAAATATGATCCGCTTTTTATATTTCGCACACTGGCGGACAACGGCGAGGTTGGCCTCGAAATCGAGTTCGAAGACGCGCAGCGGATCCTTGACGTATTGGATGGGGTTCGCGATGGCGACGAGCGGGATGACCGCGTCGCACTTCTTCACGTGGTATTCGATATACTCCTTGTTGATCGTGATGTCGCCCTCGACGAACTTGAAGCGCGGGTTGCCGAGACTGTCCTCCAGCTTGTGCGAGCCGATATCCATGCCATAGACCTCCCAGTCTTTCTGTTTGAGGATAGCGCGCGTGAGCGAGCTGCCGATAAAGCCGTTGGCACCGAGAATGAGGACTTTGAGAGGCATGGTGGGAGGAGGTTAAAAAACGGAGATTTGGTAAAACCCGCCCGTTAGGCGAGCCTTTGTCCGACGCGCAGCACCGGCGCGGGCGCGCCGCGCCATTCGGTCTTGGTGAGTTCGAGCGCGCCGTCGCCGGTCGCCACCATCAGCGGCTTGAGCGAAAGGACTTCACCCGGCGCGCCCCGGCGGCTGCGGCTCGCGGGTGAATCTGGCTCGGCCCACCAGACCATGAGGCGGGCGGGGCCAACATCGGTGAACGCGCCAGGATACGGGTCAGTGACGGCACGGATGAGGTTGAAAATCTGCCGCGAGGTCTGCGTCCAGTTGATGCGCCCGTCCTCGGGTTTGCGTCCGCCGAAATAGGTCGCCTGCGATTCGTCCTGCGGTGTCTCGCGCACGGTGCCGGCGACGAGAGCTTCGATCTGGCGCGCCAGCACGGCACGGGCGCAGGGCATGACCTTGCGGAACGCCTGCTCCGCGGTGTCGCGCTGCCCGATGTCCACGCCCTCCTGATCGACGACGGCGCCGGCGTCGGCGCTCTTGACCATGCGGTGCAGCGTCATGCCGAGGCGCGGCTCGCCGTAGAGGATGGCCCAGTTGATCGGCGCCCGGCCTCGGTAGCGCGGGAGCAGCGAGCCGTGCATGTTCCACGCGCCGAGCCGCGGCAGGGCCAGAATCTTGGCGCCGATCATGTGCCGGTAGTAGACCGATAGGATTAGATCGGGTTGGAGCGCGGCTATGCGCTCGCGCCACTCGGGCGTGTTGACTGATTCGGGTGTAAAGACCGGGATGCCTCGTTCGCGCGCGGCGACCGCGGGCGTCTTGAACCAGATTTTCTCGTGGGGGTTGTCTTCATGAGAGATGAGCGCAGCGACATTGTCTCCGCGTTCCAAGAGCAGCGAAAGGCACTGGTAGCCGACTTCGCTGTAACCAAAAAAGAGGATGCGGGGACGCGGCATACCTCCGTAGTGGCCGACGCACCGTGGCGGCGTCAAGGCACCTTCCGCCTGTAAGTTTCGTTATAAAACACCAGCGACGCGCCATCGACGACCTCAATCAAAGCGCGTTCGTCCGCTAGCAGTGCCGGCCGGTCATGCGCCTGCACAGGCTGCACCACTATCTCGACATCCTCCGCGATCGTGCCGCCGGGTCCGAAGTGCAGCCAGTGCACGCGACCATCCTTCGAGATTTTCAGCGCGCGGGCGCCTGCGTTCATGCCGGTCTGATAATCGCCCGTGATCCCAGTGAGGAGGCGCTCGGCAGAATCCTTGGCAAGCGGCGCGTAATTAGGGAGCAGCGGCGGTCTTGGCGGCGGCCGGGTGAGCCACCACGCCGTAAGTCCGTTGGTGACAAGGATCAGAACTGCCAGCACCGCCACCATTGTGGCGCGCGAACGCTTCGGCTGGCCGCTTGCAGAATTGATGCCCACCGCATTCGCCACGGCCTCGGCTCCAGTGATCAGCGCGATGATTTGCTCAGGCGACAAATCGGAGCCGCCGACACGGATTGTCCAACTATTGATGCGCAGCCGTCCCTGAGCGATTTGCACGACGAACTGGCCATGTGGCGCCACTACTCGCAACTCCGGCGACGCGGCTCCAAGATCGGTGGACGCTAGCGCTGAGAGCGCGCGGACGAGTTCGCGCAGTTTCTTCTCCGGGACTTCCGTCAGCTCAATGTCGGGCAACCCCGCACCGGCCCGTTTCGCACCGGGCGCGAGGTGATGGAGCGTGACGGCAAATATGTGGGCGTCGCTCACTGCTGGATGACGTAAAGCGGCACGAGGCCCGTGCCGATGCGGAAAGTTCCGCCAAGCAAGTTAATTTGGTTTGCCCCATCGATCGCATATTCGAGGTCCAAAAGCTGATTCACGTCGAGCGGTAGCGGCGCGCCGGGGGCCGCAGTGATGGTGATGGCGGCGGCGTAACGGATGCCAAAATTGGTCTGGTTGTATTCCCAGTTGTATTTTCCCCCCATCGGTGTTGTGCGCAGCCACGCGGTCTGGTTGATCCGCTGGTTCATCTCGGGGGGAAAAACTCCGGCCGCAGTGTCAGCTGGCCACCCACCCATCTCCTGCGCATAGGTGTCGAACGCCGCGCCAAACACCCGAAAGTCATTCACAATCGTGGCGGTCTTCGCCTTGCGTTGAATGTGCTGGAGAGCCGGCACAGCGATTGTCGCCAGCACGCTGATGATGAATACTACGATCATCAGTTCCACGAGCGTGAAACCGCGGGCGGCAGCGCCCAGCCACCGCCGCGAGCGTGGGATTTCAACCCCGCGATCCACCTGCCGTGAAGTGCGGAGTCGAGGGCCTGAGGGTTGGCTCTTAAACTGTTGCACGTGAAAAGCAGGATAGGGACCGAGAGGTGCGCGGGCAAGACCGAGCACACTCATCATCTGACTAACTCCCGCGTTCCCACACACATTGGAAGACATCAACTTACGGTGTTATGCCTTCGTCTCCAGCATTTCCTTCACATGATACCGCTGGCGCGCGCGGACGACCTGATAGGTGCGGCCGACGTATTCGCCGATGAGACCGATTCCGATCATCGCCACGCTGATCAGGAAAAACAGGATGCCGAATAGCGTGAACACGCCGTTGGTGTCGTCGTGCATGAAGACGCGCATATAGGCCAGCACCAGCACCAGCAGAAAACTCCCCGCCGCGCAGAGGCCCGCGAACATCGTGAAATACTGCAGCGGCGCGAGGGAGAAGCCGGTGATCAGGTCGAAGTTCAGCCGGATTAGCGCGTAAAACGAGTAATTCGACACGCCGGCGTGGCGCTCCTCGTGCTTCACGCCCACCTCGGTGGGGTTGCTGGAAAAGCTGTAGGCGAGCGCGGGGATGAAGGTGTTGATCGCACCGGTGCGCACGATGGCATCGACAATCGGCCGCCGGTAGGCGCGCAGCATGCAGCCCTGGTCCGTCATCTCGATGCTCGTCGTGTGCTTACGGACGCAGTTGATGATTTTCGAGGCGTAGGTGCGGAAGAACGAGTCCCGCCGGTTGAGCCGGTAGCTGCCGACGCAGTCGTGGCCGGCGTCGATCTTCGCCAGCAGTTTCGGAATTTCCTCCGGCGGATTCTGCAGATCGGCATCGAGCGTCACGATCACTTCGCCTCGCACCCGCTCGAAGGCCGCCATGATCGCCATGTGCTGGCCGTAGTTGGCGTTGAAATCGATCACGCGGGTGACGTCGGGCCGCGCGGCGTGCTGGGCTCGAAGCAGGTCGATCGAGTGGTCGGCGCTGCCGTCGTTGGTGAAGATGACCTCGTAGCGGCGGCCGGTGGCGTCGAGCACCGGGTAGAGTCGCGCGAAGAGCGTCGGGAGGTTGAGTTCCTCGTTGTATACCGGGATTATGACCGAAAGCTGGGGCGTGGCACTCATGGTTTTTGATGGGTGGTGAGCACGGCGGTGAGGGCGTTGGCGACACGGGCGACATCGGCCCGCGTCATGGTGGGAAAAAGCGGCAGCGAGAGGATGCTGCGGCACACGCGCTCGGCGATGGGAAAATCGCCCGCCTTCCAACCAAGCCGGCGGTAGACCGCGAAGAGATGGATCGCCGGGTAATGCACGCCCGTGCCGATGCCGGCGGCATGGAGCTGCGCCATCACCTCGGCGCGTTTGACCGCCAGCCGCTTCTCCGGAAGAACGACCTGAAACATGTGCCAGTTGGTTTGAGTGAAGTCGGCCGGCGGCAGGCCGAGACCGAGCGCATAGGCGCCGGGCGCGGCAAACTCCTCGAAGTAGGCGCGGGCGAGCTCGCGGCGCTTGTCGTTGAACTCCTCCAGGTGCGGCAACTGGCCGAGGCCGACGCGGGCGGCCACGTCGGTGAGGTTGAACTTCCCACCTACGAGCTCGACCTCCATGCCGTCGAAACCCGAGCGCACGACGCCCTGCAAGCGGTAGTGCTCGGCCAGCTTCGCCTCGTGCTCGTCGTTCAGTACGAGTGCCCCGCCCTCGATGGTCGTGACGTTCTTGTTCGGGTGGAAACTGAACGACACGAAGTCGCCAAACGAACCGATGCGCCGGCCACGCCAGTTGCTGCCGAAGGACTGCGCGGCATCCTCGACGACACGGAGGTTGTGCTTTTTCGCAATGGAATAGAGCCGGTCGCGGTCCACCGGCAGGCCGGCGAGATCGACGGGGATGATGGCGCGCGTGGCGGGCGTGATCGCAGCCTCGACGAGGCCGAGGTCGATGTTGCGCGTGACTGGGTCGATGTCGACGAACACCGGGCGGGCGCCGACTTCGAGGATGACGTTGCTGGTCGCGACCCACGAGAGCGGTGTCGTGATGACCTCGTGGCCCGGGCCGACGCCGGCGATGCGCAGCGCGATTTCCATCGTGCAGGTGCCGGAGTTGAACACGCGCACGGGACGACCGCCGCAATAGTCGGAGAGCCTGGCCTCAAGCTCTTTCGCCTTCGGGCCGGTCGTCAACCAGCCGGAACGCAACACCTCGGCGACGCCGGTGATCGTCTCCTCGTCGATAGTGGGACGCGTGAGCGGCAGGAAGGGAACAGCGGAGGTGGCGGCGGGCACGGACATGTCAGGGCTGGTTGCTGAAAAGGTAGTGATCGGGGGACTCCCCGAGCAAATGATAACGGAACGCCGGATCGGCAAAGAGTTCCTTCACATCCCGTTTCCGCGCGACGACCCAGAGCCGACCAGCGCCGGTCCAGAGCTGGCGAAACCTGGCCTCTTCGATAAAACGTCCGCTGGCCCGCGCCGCGGCATCCTCCTCCAACTCCAGTTCGCCCTTGTAGGCCACGACGTCCACCACCCGCTCCGCGTAAAAGGTGAAGTCGTGGAAAAACTCGTGATAGTGCAGCACGCGGTCGCCGGGGCGCGCCGACGATTTCACCAGGAGCGCGAGCGACTTGGTGCCGGGCTTGTTTATGTCCGGCGCGGCGATTTGGAGCGTGCCAAAAAACAGCGCCGCGGTCGCCGCCATCGCCGCAAGGGCCGCGCGCGGGCCGCGGGTCCGGGCCAGCCACGGCGCCAGAATTCCGCCGAGCAGCAGCACCGCGGTCATCACGAACGCCGGCGGCTGCAGCATGAGCGCCTGCGCAGCGTCCATTTTTACCAGAGCCGGCCACAGCACGGCCACTAGAAGTGCCATCGCGAGGAGCCCGCAGAGAAACGCGAACACCCGCAGCCCAGTCCGGAGCCACGCGACGGCGGCGGCCCCGGAGTCGAGAGTTTTCGCCAGCCAGGCGCCTACGAGCACCGCAAGGGCGGGAAACACCGGCAGAATGTAGGGCGGCAATTTCGAGTGCGAAATGGAGAAAAACAGGAAGATGAATCCCGCCCATGTGACAAAGAACCAAGCGTCGGCGTTTTCGTGGCGGCGCGTCCAGCCGCCGCGCAGCGCCTTGCGAACCGCCGCCCAGAGGAATCCCGACCACGGAAAGAACCCGAACAGCACGATTGGGACAAAATACCACCACGGCCCCGGATGCCCGGAGGCCCGCGAAAAAAAGCGCTCCCAGTGCTCGAAAACGAAGTAACGGTGCGCCCATGTCGGGTTGCGCGCGGCGGCGAGCAGGTGCCACGGCAGGGCCAGCGCAAGAAACAGCAGCGCGCCGGTCGGCAGGTATAGCGGACGGAGGCGTTTCCATTGGTTGAAAATCAGCAGCCAGAGAAACATCACCGCGCCCGTGACCAGAAAACCGATCAGCCCCTTTGTCAGTGTGGCGAGTGCCATGGAGGCGTAGAGCCCATAAAACAGCCAGCGGCGCCGCGGCCCCGCCGGTTCGCGCACGCCGAGAATGAAGCAAAACAGCACAGCGCTCATCAGCACCGACACCGCCATGTCGAGCAGGAGGATGCGGCTGAGAGCAAACCACAGGAGCGTGGTGCCCAGCATCGCCGCCGCCGCCAGCCCTGCCAAGCGCCCGTGCAGCCGGCGCCCCGCTGCGTAGGTGAGCAGCACGCCGCCGAGAGCGAACAGTACCGGCACCGCGCGCACCGACCATTCGCATGGGCCGGAAAATTTCTCCGCCGCGGCGGTCACCCAATACACCAGCGGCGGTTTTTCGAAATAGTTCACGCCGTTGAGCCGCGGCGTCACCCAGTCGCCCGTCGCCAGCATCTCGCGCGGTATTTCCGCGTAGCGACCCTCGTCGGGGTTGGCCAACGGGTGACTGCCCAGCCGGAAACCAAACAGCAGGCCGAAGACGAGCACCAGCCCGAGCAGATCGAGGCGCCACGGCGCGGAGTTTTCGGAGGTATGCATGGCAAAAGACGCCGCGCAGCCTCAACGGACGCCGCAGCGCTGGCGATTTTTTTCGTGCGCCCGCCCCTGGTTCACGACCAAATCGGATCTACATGGCTTCGGTGCGCAATTTCACCTTCATCTGCGGCGCAGACGACTTTCTCGTCGGCCGGCTCGGGGCGGAGCGCTTTGCCGCGCTGGCCGCGGAGGTGACGGACGAGTTTTCCCGCGAGGTGCTGAGCGGCTTCGCCAACAATGTCAGCGAGGTCGAGTCTGCGGTGAACCGGTTTCGCGAGACGGTGCAGACGGTGCCGATGTTCGGCGGCCGGCGGGTCGTCTGGCTGAAGGATGTCAATTTCCTCGCCGACACCGTGACCGGCCGGGCCGAGAGCACGCTCAAGCTGGCCGAGGATTTGCAGCAGATTCTGGCACAGGTGAACCCGGCCGACACAGCCGTGCTCGTCACCGCCGCACCGGTGGACCGCCGCCGAGCCTTTCCGAAATGGTGCGAGAAAAACGCCGATTTCGCCCTCGTGGGCGGCGGCGAGGACGACGGCGCCACGCTGGAAAGCGTAGTGCTGGCCGAGGCCCGCGCGCTCGGCGTCGAGTTTTCGCCCGACGCCGTCCGGCTGCTGCTGGCCAAGGTCGGCAGTAATACGCGGCTGCTCGTCGAGGAAGTGCACAAACTCGCGACCTATGCCGCCGAGGGCGAGCGCATCGAGGACCGGCACGTCATGGAACTTACGCCCAACGTGGCCGAGGGCGATTTCTTCGAGGCGGCGGAGGCGTTTTTCAGCGGCGACCTGAAATGGACGCTCGCCGCGCTGGAGCGCCAGTTTTTTGCCGAGCCCAACGCCGCCCGGCCGATCATCTCGGCGATGCAAAACCGCAACCGCATTCTGCTGCAGGTGCGCGCGCTGCTCGATGCGGGTGAGGTGCGGCTCGGCCCGCGCGGGCTCGACGGTTTACCCAAAGCCGCAGAGACCTACGGGGCGAAGTTCACCGGCGCGACCGAGAAGAGTTCTTTCAATCTTTTTACCCAGAATCCCTGGTATGTCGGCAAGCTCGCGAGCAGCGCCAAGCTGCCCTCCCTGCGCCGGCTGATCGATAACCAGCAGGAGTTTATCGCCACCTTCGAGGAAGTCGTCCGCCGGCCGCACGAGCCGGAGGAAGTCCTGCGTGAGATGGCCGTGCGCTGCCTCGCTTCCTGACGCGGCGCACTTGCCTCCGGCGCGCCAGCGGCTTTCATCGTCCCCATGTCCACGCTTCCCGCCCAGTTTTCCGGCATCACCGTCGTGACGAAGGCCAATGTGTATTTCGACGGCAAAGTGGTGAGCCATACCGTGCTGCTGACCAACGGGACGAAAAAAACACTCGGGATCATCTATCCCGGCTCATATCATTTTGGCACGGACGCCTCGGAGCGCATGGAAATCATCGCGGGCGTCTGCCGCGTGACGCTCGACGGTGGCGGCGCGGCAGCCGACTATGGCGCGGGACAGCAGTTCGATGTGCCGGGCAAGTCCGGCTTCACCATCGAGGTGGCAACGGGCCTCTGCGAATATATCTGCTCCTTCCTGTGAACGACTCCGCCGCTGCGTCCATCCCCAACATTCTTGCCGAGCGCTACGCCTCGCCGGCAATGAAGGCCATCTGGTCGCAGCATGGCCGCGTGGCGCTTGAGCGCGATTTTTGGATCGCCGTGATGAAGGCCCAGCGCGACCTCGGCGTGCCGATTCCCGCCGAGGCGATCAAGGACTACGAAAAGGTGAAGGACCGCATCGATCTTGAAGCCATCGCCAAGCGCGAGCGCGTAACGCTCCATGACGTGAAGGCGCGCATCGAGGAATTTTCCGAGCTGGCGAAGCGCCAGTTCATCCACCTTGGGCTCACGAGCCGCGACCTCACCGAAAATGTCGAGCAGCTGCAAATCCTGAGCGCGCTGAAACTCGTTCAATTCAAGGTGGCCGCTGCGCTCCTCGCGCTGGCGCGACAGGCGGAGTCGCACCGCGACCTAATGATCACTGGTCGCACCCACAACGTCCCCGCCCAGCCCACCACGCTCGGCAAGCGGCTCGCCATGTTCGGGCAGGAGATGCTGGTGGTGTTCGGCCGGCTCGAAGAGTTGCTGGAACGCTATCCGGTGCGAGGACTCAAGGGCGCGGTTGGCACGCAGCTCGACCAGCTCACGCTCCTCGGTAGTAGCTCGGACAAGGTCGACCAGCTCGAGTCGCGCGTGCTCAAGCATCTCGGCTTTCACTCGTCGCTGGACGCGGTTGGGCAGGTTTACCCGCGCAGCCTCGATTTCGAGGTCGTGAGCGCACTGCATCAGGTGGGCGCGGCCGCCGCCAGTGCCGCCACCACTCTGCGGCTGATGGCGGGCGCAGGACTGCTCACCGAGGGGTTTCAGGACGGCCAGGTCGGCTCGTCAGCGATGCCGCACAAGGTCAACGCCCGGAATTGCGAGCGCATCTGCGGTTTTTCGACGATTATCTCCGGCTACGTGACGATGACGGGCGCGCTCGCTGGCCATCAGTGGAACGAGGGCGACGTCTCCTGCTCGGTCGTGCGCCGCGTGGCACTGCCGGACGCGTTTTTCGCTATTGACGGCCTGCTGGAGACCTATCTCACGGTGCTCCGGCAGATGGACGTGTTTCCCGCCGCAATCGCCGCGGAAAACGAACGTAACCTCCCCTTCCTAGCGACGACTACGATCCTGATGGAAGCGGTGAAGCGCGGCGCTGGACGCGAAACCGCGCACGAGGCCATCAAGGAGCACGCACTCGCCGCCGCCAAAGCCCTCCGCGTGGACGGAGGGGACGCCAACCTGTTGGGACGCCTCGCGGGCGATCGGCGGATCGGTTTGGGCAAGAAAGCGCTGCAAGCGATCCTCGCCGAGAACGCCCGGTTTGTCGGCGCCGCACCGCACCAAGTGGACTCCTTTGTCGCCGAGGTGAAGCCTCTGGCGAGGAAACTTCGCGGCGCGGCGGAATATCTGCCCAGTCGGCTGCTGTAAGCCGCACCGCCGGAACAGGACCGGTCCCCCGCATGACCATCCGCCAGGCGGCGGCGGAAATTTGAGTTTGCATCCCCTGCAACCGACCGGCTTTCTTGCCCGTTCACGTTGTTTACAACCCTTTATCATCATCTGTCATGGCTGAACTCGTAGGAAATGTCTTGGTGGGCCAGTCCGGAGGCCCCACCGCCGTCATCAACGCCAGCGTCGCGGGCATTATCGCGGAGGCGTTGAACCATGAGTGTATTGAGGAGATTTACGGTGCGCTAAACGGCGTATTCGGGATTCTCCAAGAAGACCTCGTGGACCTCGCCTCGGAATCGCAACAGCAGATCCGCGCCCTCAAGCACACACCCGGCGCCGCGCTTGGCACCTGCCGCTTCAAGCTAAAGAAGCCCGCCGATTTCGAGCGCGTGCTCGAGGTCTTCAAGGCCCACAACATCCGCTATTTTTTCTACATCGGCGGCAACGATTCGCAGGACACCGCGGACAAGATCTCCAAGCTCGCGCAACAGCAGGGCTATGAACTGCGCGTCATCGGCGTGCCGAAGACAGTCGACAACGACCTCTCCGTCACCGACCACTGTCCCGGCTACGGCAGCGTCATCAAATACCTAGCCACAAGCGTCCGCGAAATCGCCTGCGACAGCGAGTCGATGGGCCAGGGCGATCTCGTATCGATCATCGAGGTCATGGGCCGCAGCGCCGGCTGGATCGCCGCCGGGGCCGCACTGGCCAAGCGCCGCGACCATCCGCACGACCCGCCGCACCTTATCTACCTGCCCGAAATTCCATTCGATCAGGCAAAGTGTCTTGAGGACATCAAACGCGTGCTCAAGCGCGAGAAATTCTGCCAGATCGTCGTCTCCGAAGGCCTGACTGACAGCGATGGCAACTATGTCTCGGCCGACGCCGCGACCGACGCCTTTGGCCACGCCCAACTCGGCGGCGCCGGCGATTTCCTGAAGGAACTGGTCGAGACCAACCTACCCGGCGTCAAAGCCCGCCTCGCCAAGCCCGGCCTTATGCAGCGCGCCGCGGCCCACTGCGCCTCAAAGACTGACGCCGACGAGGCTTATCTGGCCGGCCAAGGCGCCGTGCTCGCCGCCGTCAGGGGCGAAAACGACAAGATGATCACCCTCGTGCGCGGCGACGCCGATCACTACACCTGCGAAACGGGCCTCGTCGCCCTTGCCGACGTCGCGAACAGCGTGAAAAAGCTCCCGCGCGAGTGGATCAACGAGGATGGCGTGAGCATGAACTTCCAGTTCCTGCGCTATGCCCAGCCGCTCATCCAGGGCGAGGTCACGTTGCCGCAGGACAGCGGGGTGCCGGTCTTCGCGCGCCTCGAAAAGTCCCGCATCGACAAGGCGCTCGCCGCCTACATCGCCTGAGCGCAGTACGCGCTGTCTGTTTTTGCTTCAAGGCCGGTCGCCCCGCGACCGGCTTTTTACTTCTCTCGTTTGAGAGGATCAAGACTGCCCGTTTCGCCGCACGCCCTTGACGAGGAATGGCTCGGCAAAGGCGGCCAGCTTCCCATCCGGGCGGCGCAGGGGCTCGACGGAATACTGCGGCAGGTAGACGCGGCGCCAGTGTGGCGTCGTGTTGTAGCCGCTGCGGTGCAGCACCGTGCTCAAGAATACCGCAATGCTGCCGGCGGGCACGATGACTGGATCGCCCGGGTCGGGGCCGAAGTAGCCTTCGAGTTCGCCGGTGCCGGTGGCTGCCTGGTGCGGCACCACTTCGCTTGTGCCGGCACGCGAAAACGGCAGCAGGTAAACCGTGCCGTTGGCCTCGGTCACGTCGTCGAGCGTCACCCAGCAGGTGATGTAGGGCCGGTGCGGCGTGCCGACGTAGGCGGAGTCCTGATGCCAGCTGAACTTCGCGCCATTCTCGGGGCCTTTGACGACGAATTGCTCCCAGAAAAGGTAGGCGTTGTCGCCGAGCGTCGCGCGGCAGATTTCGGCCATGATATCGCTGTAGATGAACTCCGCGAGGCGGGTGCCCTTGTGGCGGTTGGCGATGAAATAGCGGCTGCCCTTGGTGTTGATGCCCTGCTGCGTCACACCAGCGGCGTCCATCTCGGCGTCGTAGGCGGCGATGAACTGACCGCAAAGCTCACGCATCATGGCGAGGTGCGCCGCGGGCACGACCCCGGGTAGGACGAAGTAGCCTTTGTCGCGAAACTGGCGGATTTGCGCTTCCGAAATAATGGTTTGGGCAGCAATACTCATGAACGGGAGAAACAAACTCAGCGGACAGACTGCTCCATAGCTACGACCGCCACATAGGGCTCCTCGCAGAGATTGGCCGCACGGTGACCGGAGAGGAGTTGCCACCAGGCGCGGGCGCAGGTGAGCACGACAACCGCGACGAGCACAAGGAAAGCGCCGGTCACACAGGCATTGACCTGGTTGTTGAACAGCAGGCGGCCCCATTGGGCGAGCTGCTCGGGCGAGCCGCCGGCGGCGATTTTTTTCACGAAGCCATCGGCAGCGGTGAGGAAACCGAGCCGCGGGTCGGCGCTGAAGATTTTCATCCAGCCGGCCGTCATCGTTACGGATAGCAGCCACGCCAGCGGGGCGAGCGTCGCCCACAGGTAGCGCGTGCGGCCCATCTTGATCAGCACGGTCGTTCCGAGCGCGAGTGCGAGGACGGCGAGGAGCTGGTTGGCGATGCCGAAGATCGGCCAGAGAGAATTGATGCCGCCGAGCGGGTCGATTACGCCCTGATAGAGGAACCAGCCCCACGCAGCCACGAAGACGACGGTGGCGAAAGTGTTGCCGGCGAAGGACCGGGTATCCGCCAGCGGTTTCCACACGCAGCCCATCAAGTCCTGCATGAGAAAGCGCCCGACCCGCGTGCCGGCGTCGATCGTCGTCAGGATGAAAAGCGCCTCGAACATGATCGCGAAGTGATACCACAGGCCGAGCGCGGCCTTGCTGCCAAAGACGCCGGAAAACATGTGCGCCATGCCGACGGCAAACGTCGGCGCGCCGCCCGTGCGGCCGATCATCGTCTTTTCGCCCACGCTGGCGGCAAGAGCAGACATGTCGGCTGGTGTTACCGGGAAACCGAGCGTAGTGACGCGCGCGGTCACATCCGCCGCCGCGCCGCTCATGTTGATGGCGAAATACTGACCGGGCTCCATCGCGCACGCGGCGATGAGTGCCATGATACCCACACACATTTCCGTGATCATCGCGCCGTAGGCGATTACGCGGATGTCACTCTCGCGGGTGATGAGTTTCGGCGTCGTGCCCGACGAGATCAGCGAGTGAAAACCGGACACCGCGGCGCACGCGATGGTAATGAAACAGAAGGGAAACACCGGACCGGCAAACACGGGACCCGAGCCGTCGATGAACTTGGTGAGCGACGGCATCTTCAGCGCCGGGGCTAGAACCATGATCGCGACCGCGAGTGCGGCGACGGTGCCGATCTTCATGAACGTGCTGAGGTAGTCGCGCGGCGCGAGCAGCAGCCAGACAGGCAAGATCGACGCGAGCAAGCCGTAGCCCATGATCCACCACGCGAGTGTGGTGCCCTTGAGCGTCATCACGCTCTCCAACGGTGAGCCGGCGATGAACTTGCCGCCGTAAACCGCCGCCAACAGCGCCACCACGCCGAACACGCTCACCCACGCCAGGCCTTTGCCACTATGGCCCGTGGCCTTCATGCCCAGCCCCATCACGACGGCGATCGGCATCGTCGCTGCAATCGTAAACAGACCCCACGGGCTCTCCGCGAGGGCCTTGACGACCACGAGCGCAAGCACCGCGATGAGGATGATCATGATCGCGATGATGCTCACCAGCGCGATGACGCCCGCGAACGGGCCAACTTCATCGCTGACCATCTGGCCGAGCGACTTGCCGCGGCGGCGCGTCGAGCAAAATAATATGACCGAGTCGTGCACGGCGCCGCCGAGCGTGGCACCGACGAGCATCCAGAGCATGCCGGGTAAGAAACCGAATTGCGCTGCAAGCACCGGCCCGACCAGCGGCCCGGGGCCGGCAATAGCGGCGAAATGGTGGCCGAAGACGACCCAGCGGTTGGTTTTGACGAAGTCCTTGCCGTCCTCGTGCACGACGGCAGGTGTGGCGCGCAGTTCGTCGAGCGTGAGCACCTTGGCCATCAGCCAGGCCGAGTGAAAACGATACGACACGGCGAACACGCATCCGGCGGCAACAACCATCCACAGTGCGCTCACCGGCTCGCCGCGTGACCAGGCGAGAGTGGCGATCGACACAGTGCCAGCCAGCACGACCGTGCTCCAGCCGAGCGTTCGCAACCAAGGAGGGGATTTTTTCATGGGTGACAGAGGAAAATGAACGCCGCGGCAGGAGACCTTTGCCACCAGTCCCGCATCGGCAATCGCAAAGCATCGCGGCAGGGCGGGACAACCTAACACTTCCGGAGAAACCGCAAGTTTGGACTCGAGGTTTCACTGCCATTGGATGCTGCCGGCGGCAAAAGAAATCGCCCCCGCACCAGATGGCGCGGGGGCAATGAGAGCTCAGACCAATGCGCCGGGAGTTTATGGCAGTTCGTAGACCTCGACCAAGGCGACGCCGGTGGTGGCGTTGACGCCACTGACGGTGACGGTGTAGCTGCCGGGTTGCAGGATGGTGAGGATGGCAGAGTCCTTGCTGCCCACCGGGAGGGCAAAGGCGCCGGTCGTCAGGGCGGCACTCACGATCTGGGCCGAGTCGCCCGCGGAGCCCCAGTTGTCATTGGTGTTGATGGCGGTGCCATGGGAGTCGTTCAGGGTGATGACCGGATCGGCCAGGGTGCCGGTCACACCATAGTTCGCCAGGGTCGGGCCCACGCAGCGGATCAGCACCTGTTTGGGCTGGTCGCCGGTAATGACAAACCCGGGAATCATGACGCTGGCGCCGGTGCCGACCACGCCGCGGGTGGAAATGTTCACCAGGCGTGGCGAGGTGCTGTCGAGGGTGACGGTGTTGTCGTAGACTTCCACGATGCCGATGCCGGTGTTGATGGCGCCATTGCCGGAGAGGGTTGCCGTATAGACGCCCGGGGCGAGGGTGATGTAGATGACCGAGTCGAGCGAACCGGTGGGCAGAGCGAAGGCACCGACCCGGGCCATCCCGGCGCTGACGATGGCGGGATCGCCCGCAGTGGCCCAGTTGTCATTTTGCGCGACCACACTGCCGTCCTTCGTGAGCTGGAGCGTGAGCTGCGGGTCGGGCAGCGTGCCGGTTACTCCAAAGGCGGGGAGGCCGAGGGTCGGGCCAACGCCGCGGATGATCACCGGCTTCGAGGTGGTGCCGGTGATGACAAAGCCCGCGATCAGGACATTGCCGCCGGTGCCGACCTGGCCGCGGGTCGAGACATTGACGATGTGGGAACCGTTGGGGGTGGGCGTGGGCGTGCCATTGTTCGCAGTCACGGTCAGGGTCAGGACGACGGCGGGACCGGTGCCGGCGAGATTGTTAGCACTGAGGGTGACCGGATAGGCGCCGGGCACGGTGGGGATGCCGCTGATCAAGCCCGAGGAGGCGTTGGCGGTGAGCCCGGCGGGGACGGCGGAGATGTTGTAGCTCACCGGCGAATTGGTCGCGCTGAGCAGATAGGTCAGGGTGCCGCCGGCAACCACGGAGGCGCTGGTGGCGCTCGTGATCACCGAGGTCGCAGCCGAGGGCGCCACCGTGATCGTGAGCGTG
>CAIRCN010000031.1 GCA_903877135.1 uncultured Opitutia bacterium | reverse complement strand
GTGTCAGGTCAACGGCGGACTTTCGCCGAGCTGGGGTGTATCTGAGGTGCGTCCGCCTCGGCTAAGATTTCCAATGGCCTCGAATCGAGCCTGCCAACAGTGGCCGGCTAACCAGATCAACCATTAACGCGAAAAGAGCCTAGAAATATGCCGGGTAGCCACCACGCTGACGAGCAGAAAGCCAATCTACCCCAGCCGGTATACCAACGCGAAAGTGTGCGTTTCAAGATTCAACGTCATGGGCACTGCGGCACCGGATTTTTCAGTCGTCCGACCCGCCCCCTGTAGAAGTTAGGCGTTCCGCTGAGGGTCATTTTGGAACGCGTCAGAGCCGCGGCTACGGCCGGCGCGGCTCCTGCCCCACAGGGGCCGTGACGGGCGTGGTCGTCGGCTCGGGCGTTTGGTTCGGCTTGCTGACGCTTTCTGAATCGAGGAACGCGCGAATTACCGGATTTACCCAATCCGGTCGCATTCGGAAAGTGCGATGCGACGTGCCAGGAAGGATGAATAGCTCCGCGTTCGGCAAAGAGCGATAGAGTTCGGTCGTATGGGCCAGCGGAACGACATCGTGATCGCCCGCCATGACCATCACCCGCGCCTGGATTGTTCGCAGGATCGCAGGACTCAACTCGTCTGGCGTGGGATGATGCAGCCAAAGATCCTTCAGCTTTCCCCCGATTACCGGTATGTGAGCAGCGCCGTCAGGCGTCAGCGCGGCATATTCGGTTCGCTCTGCCTCGTCCATTATCTCGAGTGGTGACGCCGCTTCCAACTCCATTAAATCTTTCGGGTCTATGCCAGACGGAGAGAAATTGGCTCCACTGACCACCAAGCGACGAACCAATGACGGATGTCGTGCCGCCAACATCAAGCCTACGTTACCCCCATCACTCCATCCGACTACATCGACTTGGGAGAGATTAAGCTGCCGCAATAGTTCAGCGGTGTCCTCGGCCATTTGGCTGTAGCTAAGCGGCCCGGCTACGTCGGGAGTGTGACCGTGGCCGGTTTGCTCCGGGGCAATTACCTGATGCCGGACCGCAAATTCGTCGATTTGGCTAGGAAACGAAAACGCCGCGCTATCGCCGCCGCCGTGCAGAAAGACGATGGGGCGTCCCTCCCCGCGCAGCTCGTAGGTGAGCTTATGCCCATTGACGGTCGCCGAATGGTTTGCCGCGGCCGCGTTGGCCGCGACAAGAACGGCCAAGGCGAAGGCAAGCCCGCGAGGAAAGAGCGGTGATTTATTCATAGGTCGTGGGGTGTAGGCCGGAACGTAGGACATCCAAAAGGCGTCACTG
This sequence comes from uncultured Opitutia bacterium, assembly GCA_903877135.1. GTDB lineage: Bacteria > Verrucomicrobiota > Verrucomicrobiia > Opitutales > Opitutaceae > CAIRCN01. The sequence goes on along the minus strand of CAIRCN010000031.1, from coordinate 17,647 downwards.
AGACTGGCGAGTGCAAAACCGCGATTAGCACCCTTAGGCCGGACTTCGATTTTTCGCTGTGCCAGAAGCAACGTCAGGGCAACAGCCGCGTCCGCCTGACCCATCGTGGGTTTTGCCCGGCGGATCAGCGGATGGCGTAGCCGCCGTCGACCGGAATGGTTTCGCAGTGACGAATTGGGATGCGCGAGACGCCAGGTAGATCGCGGTGCCGGCGATTTCCGCCGTCTTTCCCCAGCGCCCCGCCGGGGTGCGCGTCATGATTTCGTCATGCATCGCCTTGAAATTGGGAGTGCGCAACATCGCAGTCATGTCGGTCTCGATCCAACCGGGAGCGATCGCATTAACCTGGATGTTGTGCGGGGCGAGTTCGATCGCCATGGACATGGTGAGTTGGATGATCGCACCTTTCGCGGCGCTGTAGGAAGGAACGAAGCCGGAGCCGAAATAGGAATACATGCTGCCGAGGTTGATGATCTTGCCCCGCTTGTGGGTGACCATGGACGCGGCGGCGATCTTCGACAGCAGGAAGACCGCGTTCAACTGGGTTGCGATCACGTTGTCCCAGTCGACCGCTGTCTCATTGAGCACGCCGCCACTGAGGCATGCATTGCCAGCATTATTGACGAGAATCCCGACCTGCCCGAGTTCCTGTTCGATCCTTTGCCAAGCGGGCTGAAGGGCGGCGCGGTTGGTCAGATCAACTTGCACGGCAATGGCCCGAGCTCCGGCTGCCTTCAGTTCATCTTGGACGCTTTTGTTCTTTTGGACGTTGCGTCCAGCACCGCGACACTCGCGCCAGCTTGGGCTAGTCCGAGCGCAATGCCCCGGCCAATCCCGCCGTTGCCTCCGGTGAAAACCGCAATTTCGCCAGTGAGATCAAACAAGGAAAGTTCAGGCATCGTGTTTAAGAGGTATTGCGAGCAGGCAAAGGGTCACCAGGCCGCGCCACAAAGCAAGTCCACCCGGATCCACCCCTTTAGAATTTCGATTTCCTTCCGGGCCAACTTCGCTTGTCCCAGATAGGAATGTAATTGGCACGTGCACCTCCTTGCGCGAGTGCTGACGTTTTGAAGTCAAATCTTGGGTTGGTGGCTCTTCGCCAAAGAAGCACGCCTTACTGGACCTGCAGCATGTAGCCTGTGCCGGTTGTTTTGAAATTGCCAGTGGCGAGATTGCCATCGTCGATGAGTTCGTCGACCCGTTGCATGATCGGTTGAGCCGCTGCTGGTGTGCTAATGAGATAAATCCGATTATTGGGAGAACCAGACCACGAGAAATTTCCGCCGACGGCGGTCGTTTGGGTGTAACAATTTGGGAGATATCCGTCCATCCCGGCGGGTTCAACGCCGGGCGCACCAGGGGGAGGCCAGCCTCCGTTCTCAAGGGCGTAACGCTGAAAGGCGGCTTCGATCTGCCGGAGATCGTTAATCATTCTGCTCGCCAGTGAGCGCTCCTTTACCCGGTTAATGGCCGGAATCGCAATAGCGGCTAGCAGGCCGATGATTACGACGACAACCATGATTTCCACGAGGGTGAAGGCCGTCTGGCGCCGTAGCGGACGACGGTTTAATGGGATGATCCACACCCTTTTCAGGGCATAGCTCAAACAGACGGCGCGATTAGCCGTCGTTGGCATGCGGTTACGCATCATTCAGTGGGATGTCATGGAATTGTAACAGCGATGTCGGGGACAACCAGATCAAAATCGCACCGACCCAACATCTCGCAGGCGAAAATGAAGTGTGCCCAAGACCAACGACATGGGAACAGCCGCGCCATAAAAGTTACTGCGGACACCGAACAGCTTGCACTTACGCTGGTCTCCCGTGCTGCCGCTTAAGGAATACATGCGCAACACCGCCGTCTTCCGGATGCTGGCGGACCTGCGCCAGCGGCTGCTGGCACTGGAGCGCCGCGATGCGCCGCCAACCGCCTAGCAGCGTGCGTCAGTAAAGGAGCGAAAACTCGGCGTGGCCGGTGAACGCCGCCAGGCGCAGTGTCTCGCTCTCGGGGGAATATGCGCCGCCGCTGACCGCAGTTGGGCGCGCGCCTGCCGGATGGGGAATGCGAATCTCGACCGTGCGCGGGCGCCGGTCGCCGCCGCAGTCAACGCTGCCCTTGATTTCCCTGCCGTCGGCCGAAACGACGACGGCGAAGGACAGCGGACCGAAGTAGCTGGCGGCGCGATGCACGGAGAGCGTGGCGCCGGGTTGCAGGTAGGCGCGCGGTGCCCCCGCGAGGAGGCGCAGCGTGTCGCCCTCCTCAAGATAAAGCATCCAGCGCGTCTCCATCAGGAACCACGCCTCCTCGTGCGTCTTGTGCGAGCTCGCCGGAAAGAGATGCTCGGTGAACGTGTAGGTGCCGCGGTCGGCCATGGCGGCGACGGCGCCATACCACGCCTGCAGGAAGGGCTTGGTTTCTCCGCGCTGGAGATGCACCCACGGGTGGCGGCTGTAGTAGGGCTGGCTGAACGCTACATTGTCGCGCGTCATCAGCTCGCTGTGCGACTGCAGCAATTCGGTTGCGAGGGTCTCCCGCGGACCGATCACCTCCTGAAACACGAGGTAGAGCGGGCCGAGCAGCGAGTCGCGCGCCGCCATCGAGCCGTGCGTGAACCAGCGCCCACCGTCGGCGTGCAGCATCAACGGCCCGCGGTAGTCCGCCCAAGGCGGGGCGGCGCGCGTCCAGGTGCCGTCGCCGAGCGGCACGACCGGCGAACGCGCGAGATCGGCGGCGAGCGCCGCGCGGATGTCGGCCTTGAGGGCGTTGGCGGTGGCGAGGTAGCGAGCGGATTCGGCGGGAGCGTACACGCGCAGCATCTCGGCGGCGCGTGCGAGGCCGAGATAGGCGTAGCCGTTGAGCATGTAAGAGCGAAACGGGTCCTCGGGATCGGCGGTCTTGCCGTCGAGGAGACCGTGGCCCTTGCCGCGCAACTCCGGGCGGAGGTTGCGCTCGCGCCAGGCGATCAGGCAGTCGCAGGCCTTGGTGATGTGCGGATGCACGCGCTGCAGCCAGGCATCGTCGCGGGTGTAGCGGTAGTGCTCGCCGAGCGTCCAGAGCACGGCGCCGGTCTCAAGCATGTAACCGTTGAAGTTCTGAATGAATCCGTCGTCGTGCTGTTTTTGCAGGAAAAAATCGAGCGCGCGGGTGGCGGTGTCGTGCCAGCCCATCGAGTCCATGAACTGGATGATGGGCGCACTCTCAGACCCGATAGCGGTGTAAACCCCGATGGCGGGCAGGAGTGGTCCCGACGGTTCGCGGCCGTAGGCGACGAGGTCGAGGTGCAGCAAGCCGGCCTGAGCCATCTGCTCGATGCGCGGCTCGGGCAGCCGCCACTGGGCAGCCGAATGGAGCTTGCCGCGCCAGAACGCGCGCGCCTCGGCGAGGCGCGTGTCAAAGGAGCGACCCGCGAGCGCGAGGGCGCGTTGGGCGCTTAGCGGACGGTGCGGCACGAGGAACTCTAGCACGGCGGTCTCGCCGGGACGCAGCAGCACCGAGACTTCCTCGGCCAAAAGCGGCCGGCCGTTGAGCGTACTGACCGCAAACACGCGGCCGGAGGCGAAGGAGCTGAGGCCCCGCGCCGGGTCAAACTGCGTGTCGACGAGCTTCGGGGAAACCGGCGTGGCCAGCGAGGGCGCGGCGGTGCGGAACAGGGCGTATTGCGGCGCAGTGCCGCGGTTGGTCGCAACCGCACGGGCGCAGAGCACCACCTCCTCGGCCGGGTTCAGCTCGATGTCGTGCAGCATTTTCTCCGCCTCCGCTTGCGCGGACGTGAACATGTGGCCGTGGCCGTGCGCGTCGGCGACGAGGTAGTCCGTGCCGCGGAGGTTCGCAGGTGTGAGCGGCGAGCGTTCGAGCGAGGCGAACATCGTGAGTTCGTAGTGAATCGCCTCGTCGTCGATCTCGCCGCGCAAGATCGGGAGCACACCGTCGTCGAGGCGGCGCGTGATGCCGCCCCGCGGGCCCCAGCCACGCCCTAGCTGAAACGCATACGTCGCGGGCTGTTTCGGCGTCTCGGGCAGTGGCGTGTCGTAACCGGCGAACTTGGGCTGGAACGACTCGATGTTTTCGTCGACACGAAACAGCCGGATGTCGCGGCTCACGCCGAGCCAGGTTTGCACCTTCACCTCGCGCCCGACTGTCGCCGCAGCCGCAAAATTCACCTCGGGTGCGGCGGCGATTCGCTGCAGCTTCGTCTGGCCGCCGCGCTGCCGGATGCCCGCGACAATCTCGGCGTAGGAGCGCGCGTCGGCGGTCTCCGTGACGATCACTCCGTCATCGGGCAGGTAGATCGGGTAGGTGGTGCTCGCGTCGCCGAGACAGAAGGTGAAAGGGCGCGGCGCCGTCTCGATTGTGACAAGGACGGGCAGCGCCGCCGCCTCGGCCGATGGCGTGATTGCGAGTTCGAGCCGGGCCGAAGTGGAGGCGGGGAAGCGGAACAAGTCCCGAGTCACGCTGCCACCCGTGGCGCGGATCGTGTCGAGCGTGCCGCGGTCGACAAGCACACGGCCGGTCCGGCTGAGGTCTTTCCACAGCACTGCGACACCCTTGCCCGTGGTGCCAAAACACGGTGCCGCGAAATACACTCCGAGCCAAAACAGGTTGCGGAGAGAAATGAGGCGCATGCGGTGCGATCAAACCGGCCAGTTTTCGCCGGAGCAAAGCGAAAAATCGACTGCACTGGACACGCCCCGCCGGTTACTCCGCGTAGGATCGTTCCAACGTGCAGCGGCCGTGCCGAGATGTGAACCTGTGAGACTTTGACTTATTCAATTAGCTATTGGCGCGAAGCAAGCGGTCGGGGCCATGTAAGGCAGAGCCACAGTGGATGCCCAGACTGCGGTGGCGGAAGAGTTCATTTTCTTTGTTGGTGATCTTCCGCACGGGTCAGCGATGGCAGCATCGCAATGTCGAATCGCCGGGTGAGCCGGGCGGATCGTCCACGCCAGAGACCGACCTCTTTTCGTTTCAATCCAAGGAACTGCATGGCCGTCTCCCGCCACTGATCCACCAGCACCGCTCTACGAAAAGCGTGTTGCCATTCTGCCGCGGGACTTTGGCGAGGGGCAGAGCGATCAGACTTCCAAAACCGCCGACGGGCAACGTGTCTTAATTTGGGAACAGTCGATCATACGCGCCCAGTCCCAACGTCGGTCGCAGGGCTGAAGCTTTCGCTACCAGAATCGTTCCCAACCTCCGCGCCATGGCGGCAGGCACGGGCTCTGCGAGAAATATCCAGGCATGTGCGCCGTTGCCCGATCGGGACCGCTCGATCGCGACCGTGACTCCGATCCGATCAGCTGCCTCGCGGTAAGCAAACACGTCATCACGCCAACCCTCGCCATCGAAGTCGGCCGCGAGAAACCGGCACGTATCGTCGGTGCCAATGGCATAGACGCCGAGCACTTTTTCGGCTCGCAAGTGGGATTCTACGGCGTGTTCATCGAGAGGAGGGAAACGCTGGTGGCAGCACTCCGAGCATTTCACCTTCGGCTTCCGGCAGATTCCATTTTACCGATTTGCATAGCTATCATTGTCACACGCCGGAGCATAGCCCCTCTTGCCTGTTTTGGTGCTCTCCCAGCGCTTGGGATAAACGGAGCTCCGCGTGCCGAACAGATCGAGAAACAGGGCGATCTTCTCCGCAGGTGCACGGGGCGTCTGCACCGCCAGAGAGGTTTCCTCGAGCGCAAGTTTTCCATCGGACCCCAGCGCCACGAGTTCGTCTTCCGTCTTCACGACCTCGGTCGTGAGCGCCGCCAGTTTTTGGCGGAGATCGGCCAGACATTGTTGCCTCTGCAAAGGGTTCATTACCTGCGGGTCGCACGCCGAGGCGCCGCGGGAACATCCAGCACCAGGCGGGCCGGCTCATCCAGAATGTCGAGAATCGCGCGGGCGCAGAAAACGCGGTCGCGCTTGCCGTCGCCCACCTTGGCCAAAACGCCGCCGGCTTCCAATGCGACGATGGCGCGCATCGCGGTGTTGTAGGAAACGCTCAACCGACGCTCGGTCTCGCGTGGCGTGAGGAAGGGATTGGCTCCGATGAGGTCGATGAGTTGGAGCGGAACTTTGGAACCGCTTCCGGCGAACTCGTCACGCCAGGTGGCAAGTTGCTGGTTGATCCGTTCCGCGCGGCTCAGGGCATCTTCAGACTGCCGGGCCACTCCGTTGAGAAAATATTCGATCCAACCTGTCCAATCGCCTCGCTCCGTGATTCCGCGCAGGCTTTCGTAATAATCGTTCCTCGTCGCTTCAAAGAAGGCTGACAAATACAGGAGCGGCTCGGGCAGCACACCGCGCGCGCACAAGCAGAGGGTGATGAGCAATCGACCGACACGTCCATTGCCATCGATGAAGGGGTGGATGGCCTCGAACTGGTAGTGCATCAAGGCGGCATGCACGAGCGGCGGAATGGTCTCGTCGTGCAAAAAATCCTCCCAGCGGCCGAGGTGTTCCAAGAGATCTTCAGGCGGGGGCGGCACGTAGGAAGCGTCCGCGAGCGTGCAACCTGGACGACCGATCCAATTCTGGGTCCGGCGAAATTCTCCCGGAGTCGCATGATCACCCCGGACTCCGGTCATCAGTTTCGCGTGAAGCTCGCGGACGAGGCGGAGCGAAAGCGGCAGCGTCTTCAGCCGTTTTATGCCATGCTCCAGTGCAGCGACGTAGTTGCCCACTTCGCGCAGGTCTTCCGGGCTTCGTTCGGGAATCGCCCCGGCCTCTGCCGCCAGTAATTCGCCCAAAGTAGCCTGCGTGCCCTCAATCCGGCTGGAATAAACGGCTTCACGGCGAACGAATGGCCGAATGAGCACATGGGGATTGGGCAACCGCCGCCCTTCGCCGGCGAGGCGACCCAGTGAACGATCTGCCTGCGAAAGAACGCGGACCAACTGGGGCGTCCAAGCAATTGCCGGCGGTAGCGGATTGAGCCGGAAGGCCCGGTAGCCTGCCAAGGTTTTTATCCAGCGACCCGCCGGTTCGGCCGTGGTGCTTGTTTTCATAGCTGGAAACAAGCAGACAGCTTATTTCCATCAATATCTAAATATGGAAATAATTGACCGCCTTGTTTCCAGCACTTACCCGCTATGCCAACGCCGTCTGATGTCGGTTCCTCCCACAATCTGGCCTTGGGCACATGGTGGCTTCCAGCGTTTGATTCGCTCCAACAGTTCGTGATTCATCCACGGCGGGTGAAGCAAATGGAGCGAATTGATGACCCAAAACCGTTGTCGAGTCAGTGCTCGACTGCTAGGCTTTGACCATCCCGTAGCCGGCCAGCACCGACGCCAAATCTTCGACGCGAGCCAGCGATGGCAGCATCGCAATATCCAGTCGTCCGGTGCGTCGATGGGACGGCCCACGCCAAATGCCGATCTCCTTTCGTTTCAACCCAAGGAACTGCATGGCCGTCTCACGCCACTGATCCACGAGCACTGCTCGGTGAACCAGCACCAGCGCGGACGTGCGCGCACGCCCAATCAGAGCGCAACCCATGACGGTCTTTCCCGCGCCCGGCGGGGCGCACAGCACCCCATGATCCTCGGCGAGCATCTTGCGCACTGCCTCCTCTTGACCCTCCCGCAACTTACCCTGGAATTTCCAAGGCACACGCTTCCCGGTATCCCGCGCGTCCTGCAAGACCGCCGTCGCGCCGGCCATCTCCAATAGTGCAAGGCTTCGGTCCAGCACGCCACGCGGAAGCACGAGTCGGTCGGCATGCCATTCGCCAGAAAAAAGGAATCGCGGCGTATCAAACGTTGCATAGCGCAGTCGCAACTTCTCGTGAAAGACTGGATTCGGGAACGTCGCGAGTCGCTTAAGAGCCGCCAGGACGGGTATCGGCAGCGAGCGGGGCACGTGGACCTGATAAAGCACATTGGCTTAGCCACGACCCGTGCCAGACGGTGGCGTTGGCTCTGACGGCTCATTCTTACCAGCAGTTGCTGGATCGTCGACTCCTCCCCAGCGAAACCGTGTCGACTCACCCTTCCATAAAAAAGTAGAAAACAAAGTCGCCGACAGCAGCACGATCCACGCAACATAGTAGGGACCAAGATCGCGATGATTGCGTGCGTATACTCTGCCTCCCAACACCGCGAGAAAATACGCGACCAACACGAGCCAACCCTGCCATCGCGTAGGAAGGCCCCAACCATAGCCATTCTTTCTTCTTGGAAACCAAGAGACATCTTTTTCGGGAGGCATAGATTTCTTTGCCGAACTATGTATATACCAGGGAGGTCGGCTCAATCAAATTGGGATGCCCCTTCGCCGGAATGACTTCCCGAAAACGAACCCCGCCAATTCACCGACATGGGTCATTCTGTCCGATAATCGAAGTCCAGTCGGCTCAACCAAATCTAGTTGTCTTTGGCAGGGGCTCAGTTCCAGAAAACGAGGTCTAAGAAGTGGCCCAAAGGCTTACGGCGAAGAAAGCAGGCCCCAACCGAGTGGCCTAGAGCGCCTGTGGTCGCTCTTGGTATGCGGGCGAAACGCCAGCCGATCTCTCGTTCCGATAGCTATCGGCACAGCGGCGCCGATTTTTCAGCTGTCCGACCGGCTTCCCGTCGAATTTGGGCGTGCCGTTGACGGTGGGTATAGAAACGCGCCATTTCGGCCCAACAGCCCGCCGACCATCATTCCGCTTAGAACGGTGCGTTGTTCTTCGGGTCGTTGAGCAGCGCCTTGAAGCGAGGATCGTTGCGCACCGCTAATCGATTAAGCGAAGTCATGAATCAGCACGCTTCTGTAAATCAATAGTTGCCCTAGAAGCTCTGGTCAAACAACATCCACTCAAACTAAGTAATCTCTGCTATCGCTACAGCCCTAGGTTCCACTAATTATATTTCGAAACCTATGAACAATGAGTTCATTCAAAGATGTTTCCTCGCACTCGCGTTGACGACCATTGTGAGCGCACAATTGCTTGCTGACGTCGTCGAAACGAAAAACGGTGCGCGCATCGTCGGCACGATCACCAAGATCGATGGAGGCAATGTCTCCATCAAGACCGACTACGCCGGTGACCTGACGATCAAGCAGAGCGAGGTGGCGGGATTCACCACCGATGGACCGATTGCGGTGCGCCTGGCCAGCGGCACGGTGCTGCAGGGTAAGGTCTCGACGGAGGGCGGCAGCCTGAAAATAAACGGTGCCGATGGCGAACTCAGCACCAAAGTGGAAAGGGTTGTCGCTTCCTGGACCTCGGGGGGCGAGGATCCACAGGTCACGGCGATGAAAAAGGAAATCGCCGACCGCGAGCGCAAGTGGACGTATGAGGCGACGGTGGACGTTACGGGCAAATCGGGCAACCGGAGCCAACTCGGCACCGCGGGTGCGGTGCGCGCCGTGCTCGCCGGCCAGAGAGACAAGCTCCAGTTCTACACCGCCTATGACCGGCAGGTCACCGACGGCGCGAAATCCGCCGATCAGTTCAAGGCCGGCACCGATTACGCGAACAACTATTCCGGCAGAAACTCCTGGTATGTGCGCGATGAGGGCGGCTTCGACCGCATCAAGGACATCAGCCTCTACAACGTCGCCGCGTTCGGTCTCGGCTACGATTTCGTCAAGGAGCCCGCGCACCTGTTCACGGGCCGCGCCGGTCTGTCATTCCGCTACGAGGGCTACAACAACCCCCTCACGCCCGCTGTGAAGTCCGCCGGTCTCGACTTCGGCCTGCAGAACGAAATCACCTTCGCCACCTCCAAGCTCGTCAATTCGCTGACCTTCGTGCCGTCGTTCAACGATTTTGGCAACTTCCGGATCGCTCATGCTTCCTACTATGAGGTGCCGCTGGCCAGTCCTGCGTGGAAACTGCGCTTCGGCCTCTCCAACGACTACAACAGCAAGCCGGGCAAGGGCGTAGACAAGATGGACACCGCCTATTTCACCAGTCTCGTGCTGAACTGGCGGTAAAGATCGCTAAAATCTAGGTATGAATTCGCTGCTCTTCGGCCTCATGCTCACATGAGGCCGTTCTATTTGTGCCCGGTGCCTGCGCTCTCGCCTGAGCGGCGCGCAAACATCGATTGATTTCGGGCCGGAAGTTTCTTCCCCGGGCCCGTCCGGCACCACACAGCTGTAATGAGATGAAATTCACCGCATCCTCACCATACACTAAACCATGCCGATAATGTCCGACTCTCCCCACATCTGGAAATTTTTCCGCTCCGGCGGGCTGGATCAGGTGGCACTCGAATCCGGCGCCGATCTGCTCGCGCTCGACCAGCTCGAACAGGAACTTTGGGTCGCGCTGAGCTGCCCAGTCAAGGGACTTGAACTCGACGAGAAGACTCTGGCACTGATCGACACGGACGGCGATGCCCGGATTGGCGTGCCCGATGTCATCGCGGCGGTCAAATGGGCCGCCGCTCGACTGAACGACGCAGGCGAACTCTTGAAGGGCAGTGACGCCTTGCCATTGGCCGCAATTAATGTCGGCACGCCCGAGGGCAAAATCCTGCTCGCTTCTGCGAAACAAATACTCGCCAGCCTTGGCCGGAAGGATGCCGTCGCAATTGCGGTCGCGGAGGCGACGAATACCGCCCAAATCTTTGCCGCCAATCCACTCAACGGCGACGGCATCATTCCCCCCGAGGCCACCGATGATCCCGCCATCCAATCACTCATCAAAGATATTGCAGCGTGCCTTGGGGGCTTGGCCCGGAGTTCAGGCTCGGTCGGCGTGACGGCCGGAAAGATCGATACTTTCTATGCCGAAATCTCCGCCTACGTGGCGTGGACCGAGCAAAGCGCCACCAAGGAGATCGCTGTCTTGGGTGAAGCGACCGAGACGGCCTGCAGCGCGATTCGCGCCGTGAGGGCGAAGGTCGAAGATTACTTTACGCGCAGCCGGCTCGCCGAGTTTGATTCTAGCGCCATTGCGGCGGTGAATCGAAACACGGCCGACTATCTTGCCGTCACAACGAAGGACATGAAGGCTTCAGCCGAGGAGGTGCGTGGATTCCCGCTCGCCCGTATCGGGGTTCACCAACCGCTACCACTGCTCGAAGGCGTGAATCCAGCGTGGGCGGCCGAACTCACGGCTCTGCATGAGAAGGCGGTTGTGCCAGTGTTTGGCCCCGGAAAGACCAGCCTCACCGCCGCCGAGTGGGCGGCGCTCAATGCGAAGGTGGCCGCCTATGAAACCTGGCTGGGCGGAAAGCCCGGCAGTGCCGTGGAAAAAATCGGTCTCGCCCGTGCCAAGGAAATACTCGGCAGCGCAAACCGCACGGTGCTGGCGGCCCTGGTCGCTCGAGACAAGGCGCTCGAACCCGAGTTTAAGGCCATCAGTGAAGTCGAGCGGCTCTCCCGCTATTATCGCGACCTGCGGACGCTGGTATGTAATTTCGTCAATTTCGCCGATTTCTATTCGCGCGACCGCTATGCCGCCTTTCAGGCCGGCACGCTTTTTCTCGACAGTCGTTCGACCGAACTTTGCCTCCGCGTGGACGGTGCCAGCCCGCTGGCCGCCATGAGCCAGACCTATATCACCTACTGCAACTGCACCCGGGCCGATGGCGCCAAGATGACGATTGCCGCCTGCTTTACCCAGGGCGATGGCGACTATTTGTTCATCGGGCGCAACGGAGTGTTTTATGACCGTCAGGGACGCCTCTGGTATGCCATCGTCACGAGCATCGTGGACAACCCGATCAGTATTCGGCAGGCATTCTGGTCACCCTATAAAAAACTCCTCCGCCTTATCGAGGAGCATATCGCCAAACGCGCCGCCGCCGCCGATGCCGAGGCCATCAACAAGCTCTCTTCCACCGCCGACAAGGCGACGACCGCCATCAAGGCGGCACCCGAGCCAAAAAAGATCGACCTCGCACTTATCACAGGCATCGGCGTGGCCATCGGCTCCATCGGCACATTCTTGGCGACCGTGTTTGCGAAATTCGTGGATGTCCCAGGGTGGCAGCTGCCTCTCATTCTCGTCGGCCTGATGCTGGTGATTTCGCTCCCGTCGATGTTCATCGCCGCGCTCAAACTCCGCCGGCGCACGCTCGGTCCGATCCTAGAAGGCAACGGCTGGGCCATCAATGGTAGGGTAAAAATCAACATCCCGTTCGGCGCCGCGCTGACCCGGATGGCGACGCTTCCGCCCGGCGCGAAACGCTCGTTTGACGACCCTTATGAAGACAAGGAGGCGGCGCAGCAAAAGCGCCGCGCCGCCTTCTTGATCATTCTGCTCGTGCTCGCAGGCACTGCGATTTGGGTCCGCTGGGACCACAACCGGCACGGTCATTATTTCTGGCAAAGCGCACCAGCGGCTGAAGCGGCCACCGAACCGAAGAAATGATCTTTGCCCATTCGCCATGGCCAGAGGTCAGCCGCACTGTCGCCTCCCGGGCTCGCCCAATTGATTGTGATTTGAAACCCCTGACTCACGCAACTAGTCACATTTTCTGCCCTGTGAAAATCACCCTGCCTGAATCGCTCAAAAGCGATCTGTCCATCACTTTCTGGGGCAAGATTCTCGGCGCCACCCCCGTAGTCATGACGGTCGTGGCGACCATGCTCGCGGGGCTGGCCTCCAGCGAAGTGACTCGGGCCCAGTATGACCGGTCCTTCGCCGCGCAGCTTCAGTCCAGGGCCGGTGATCAGTGGAGTTTTTTCAGGCTAAGAGACTGCGCGGCGCACTTCAGCGCTACACGCTCGACCTGATGAACAGCACCGCTGGAGTGCATCCGCTGGCGCGTGCAGTGCTGCTCGCTTCTCGAGCTAACACTCCAGTCGGCACCGCGCTGGAATCGGCCGCCGGGCAACAGGCACTCACGGCGCTGCTCAACACCAATCTGCCCGAGACCGGCACGGCGCCCGAAGTCGAAGCGAGTGTCCAGACGGCTTTGGCGGCGCTCAATGCTTCCCGGCCGGACGTGTAACTCGTCACCCTCCTCACTCACGCTCAGGACAGCTCAGCCGAATTTACCGCAAGCTCCGCCTCCGCCGTCGCGCCCAGCTCATCATGATGTTCCGCGTGTGACCCACAAGGCCGCGCCGCCGGCAATTAGGATGTTCCGAAGAGGAACCATCCCGGAACGCCCGGTCCGCGCTACCTAAGGAGAGAACTCACTCAGACTTAATAGCGAAGCACCTCGAGGCCGGCCACATCGTCGAAGCGATGGTCACGAGTGACAATCGAACAACCACCCCGCAACGCTTGCGCAGCCAACCATGCGTCATTTTCCGCTAACCGTCGCGCGGAACGGGACTGCAAGAGCCCACATCGCAATGCGTCGCCAACATGCAGTCCGAGTACGGCGAATCTTGCGGCTAGCTCTCGTGCGGCCTCTCGGCCACGTTTCTCGTAAAACTCTTCGACGGTAACCACGCTGACGAAGACTGTGGCGTGGCGCAGGCGTTCTAAGAACGCTCGGGCTGGTCCAGCTTCTCGACGTTTTAACTCCCCGTCCAAGTCCGACACATAGGTCGTATCAAGCAGAAGAATGCTTTTCATCGCGCTGCGGCCCACCAAACCCACGACCTTCAAGTGCCGGAGCATGAAACCTCAGGAACTCATCCACCGTCCGGGCCGGCTGAGCCGCGTAGAGACGTTGGATCACTCGGGAATAGGAATCGCGTGGACCCTTGCGTTCGCGGCGCAGGATCTTAAAAGCCTCCATGTCGATGCTGATGGTCTTTGTTGCCATGCATGCACCATGCATGCACGAGGGCGATAGTCAATGCTGAGAACACCGGCAATTGTTTCACTCCATGCCTTTTTGGAACACGGCATTTCTCGAGGAATTGGATCAATAACTTGCGCAGCATGCGAGACTATGCAAAACGTTGATCGTAGTTATGTGCCGTATTGGTTAGGAGTGTATCGGACATGGCCGCGTTACCGCAGGGTAATCTGTTCATCCAAGGTCTTGGCCATGTCCGATACACTCCTAATCATTCTGGCACAGGAGATTCGCGCCGATCTGGCGCAAATTCACGACCTCTTCCACGCCAACCTCGCGATTGCATATCAGCCTCGGATTGACGCCGGAATCGTGCCGATATAAACAAACGTGTGTCTTTCGTCAGGTGACAATTCGACGCGACGTTAAATGAGCCACGACGGCTGGGTAGTGCGACTTGTGCGCAAGCACGAGGCGTGACAAAGAGGCGACTATTCCGGACTCCTGTTCACAGGCTGCCTTCGTCGTAGGCTTTTTCGCCATGTAGCGAAACATCGAGGCCGGCTTTTTCCAGTTCCGTCGACACTCTGACCTTCACAACCAGGTTGATAATTCCCAGCATGCCATAGGTGAAAATGAAGGCATAAGCGGAGGCGGCCAAGACGGCCATCAGTTCTTTTAAGAAAAAAGCCGTCTGACCAAACGCCAATCCGTTAACCGTAACAGCGGGATTGATCGCCTTGTTGGCGAACACGCCAAGCAGAACCGTGCCGAGAAACCCGCCCACTCCATGAACGCCCCAGACATCGAGAGCATCATCCCAGCTGCGCGCATTCTTCCATTGGACGGCGAGGTAGCAGCCGCCGCCCGCAGCGATGCCGATCAGCGGAGCGGACCATAAAGGGACATAGCCAGCGCACGGGGTGACGGTGGCCAGTCCAGCGACGGATCCCGTCAGCAGACCAAGCAGTTTTGGCTTTCCGTGGTGAATCCACTCGATGACCACCCATGTGGCAGTGGCAAAGGAGGCGGCGACGTCGGTGTTCAAGAACGCGATGGCCGTAATCTTGTCCACTTGGAGTTCACTGCCAGCGTTGAACCCGTACCAGCCGAACCACAGAAGCCCGGTGCCGATGGCAACTAGCGGGATACTGTTTGGAGTCGAATTCTTATCGACTCGGGCACCGACGTAGAAAACCGAAGCTAGGGCCGCAAAACCAGCGGTGGCATGCACAACGATACCTCCAGCGAAATCTAGGACTCCCCATTGCGCCAGCAAGCCGCCGCCCCAGACCATGTGAACAAACGGATAATAAACGAACAGCTGCCAAAGTGTCAGAAAAATCATATAGGCTTTAAAGGTCACTCGGTTGACAAACGCGCCCGTGATCAAAGCGGGTGTGATGATGGCAAACATCATCTGGTAAGCGATGAAGACAGTCTCGGGAATTTTCCCGTTACCGTCGTACAGGGAGTCAATCGACACTCCGTGGAGAAAAACCTTATCGAGGTTACCAAAGAATCCTCCCGGTCCGCCGCTGAAGCAGAGCGAATATCCGAACGCGACCCATAATACAGTGGTCCAGCCCAAGGAGGCAAAACTCTGGATCATGATGCCGAGAATATTTCGCTTTGTGGCTAATCCGCCGTAGAAAAACGCCAGGGCCGGCGTCATGATCATCACTAGGCTGGCTGAAATCAGCATAAAGCCAGTGGAACCGACATCGATGGAGTTCATAATATTTCTTGCGCCAGAGGTGAGGCAGGGGTTGGGGTAAAATCGCCGGCGGTTGCCGCCGCCGGTGAGTAAGTGCGAGCTAGGAGAAGTTTATGACAACAGATCAAACCGGTGCCGACGAGGCTTAACCGATCGATGCGCCCGATAACTAACGCCCTAACTTCTGGCATTAGATAATAGAATCAGGTATTCTCCCTCTTGGGCGACCGTGCTCGACGGAGGTGATCTCCTGCGTGCTGAACTCGCCACGTTCTCTTCGCCAAGATAATTGATGGCTCGGCGATGCATGCCTTTATTTACCGAAGATAGTCGGGAGCGAATCTGCTGTCTCTCAAGGCAACGAAATCGGCACGGGCAAATTGCACGAGTCCGTGATCGACAACTTCGGCGCCTGCACTCCTAACGCAAAACATTGATCAAGGTTTCGTGCGGGAACCGGTCCGGACACGCGCCAATTCGGCGCTCTTAGAGCCAAGGTCAGCCACCCGTCGGTCGCGGGTTGGCAGCGGAAATCTGCAGCTAGGTGCGGGTTCATTCTTCTAGGCGGATGCGCAGGGTGGCCACTGCTCCGTGGTCGTTAGTGATGGTAACCTGTCCGCCGAGGCTCCCGTGCACTAGTTCCTTGATCAGCTTGAGTCCGATGTTGGATCGTTCCTGCGCCAGCACCTCGGGGGGATAACCCGGGCCATTATCGCGGTAGCGCAGGGTCATGCCCACTGAATCACTCTCCGCCTCAAACCCAATCGTCACCGCGCCCCCAGCCGGGTTGCCATACTTCACCGTGTTGGTGGTCAGTTCATTGATCACCATCGCTAGGGTCCCGGCCTGCCGCGGCGACACTCTTTCTGCACCGGGCCTGACGTTCACCACCGCCGCTTGCCGCCATGGCGCCGCCTGTAGGGCGGCAAGGATAATTTCCCCTGCCAGTTCATGCACTGAAACGGGAGCCCACGCCAGGTGCGACAACATACGATGGACTTGCAGAAGCCCCCGGATGCGCTGGTCGAGCCGCGCAAAGGCCGATGCGATAGACTGCGGATCACTCCGGGCATGGCTCTTCTCAAAGGCCATCAGGCCCAGCACGGCTGTCAGGTTGTTAGTCACCCGGTGGTTCACTTCGCGCAGAAGCTCACCTTTGGTGTGTGCATCCTGCTCGGTCTGCGCCAGCAACTCCTGGAGCTTCTGCTGCTGCTTGATGCGCTCCGTGATGTCGCGGGCGATGATGACCATGCCAGCAGGCGAACCGTCGGCATCGCGGATAAGTTCGCTGTTTATCTCAAGGTCGAAGGTGGTTCCGTCGCTGCGCAACCCAAGGTAGACGCTCGGGCCCGTGCTGATTCCTTGGTATTTTCTGGCCACTTGGGCCATCGCGCGCTCCCGGTCTTCGGGAACGATGAAATCGGTGGCCAACCGCCCCACAAAATCCTCGCTTCCGGAATGTCGAAACAACGCCTTGGCCACGGGCGACACCATGATCACTCGGCCTTCTCGGTCGGTAATGGTGATGTCATCGGGAGAGGCATTGAGAATTGACCGATATCGTTCCTCGCTCCTGTGCAACGCGGCATTGACCTGCTGCAGGCGATTGTTCGCGCTGGACAGCTGTTCTGTCCTTTCGGCAACGATTCTCTCCAGCGTCTGATTACGATCAGCCAGATCCTTCAGCGGATAGACTTCGCCCTCTCGAACTCCGTAGTAGGGAATGGAAATGCTACTGTGCGAGATTTTCCATCCGGCGGGTTCCTTGCGAAAGATCAGCACTAAGCGGGCGGTCTCACGAGACAGGACGTGATCTTTGATTGGCAGATGGATTGTAAAGAAGCTGGTGGCGACCGCGACCGTCTCAGCCAGCGACTGGATGGCCACATCCTTGAGCTCGAGCCAGAGGGGTTCTTTGACTTGGGAAAAATCCTGTCGGGTAATTCCAACCCAGCGTTCCTTGTCTTTGACTAGAAAATCGCCACCACCGGTGAAACCAGAAAAGTCCTCGCTGAATTGCGCCGTGAGCCGGTCGTCCCGGGTTGCATACATTCGCAGGTAGTCGTCCAAGAGCTGGCGGAGTTGCTGGTGTGTGGCTGCATCCATGGCTGGGTGGAAACTGCGTTTTGATTGGGGCAACGCACCGAAGGGGTGCACCGCACGTGTTGCCTCACGTAAAAATGTTACCGGTTGCCTCACGAGCGGTGTTACCGGGGAGAGGGGTTTTTAAGGGGAGAGGGCGAAGCCATCGCCCCTTAAGGTTTGATCCATCTCAAATATATTGGGAGGGGTGCAG
>CAIRCN010000030.1 GCA_903877135.1 uncultured Opitutia bacterium | reverse complement strand
TTCGACGAGGCCACGAAGAAGAAATTCGTCCCCCACGTCATCGAGCCCGCGGTCGGCGTCGACCGCATCTTCCTAGCCGTCCTCTGCGCCGGTTACGCCGAGGAGGACGTGAAGGACGAGAAGGGCAACGTGGAGAAGCGCACCGTGCTCCACCTCAGTCCGCGCATCGCGCCCGTGAAAGTCGCTGTCCTCCCGCTCCTGAAAAACAAGGAGCAACTCGTCGGCCGCGCCCGCGCGCTCTACGCCAAGCTCAAGCGCAAATACGCCGTGTTCTACGACGACGGCGGCGCCATCGGCCGCCGCTACCGCCGGCAGGACGAGATCGGCACGCCGTGGTGCGTGACCATTGACTTCGAGACGATCGAGAAACCGGGCGATACCTTCACGCTCCGCGAGCGCGACTCGATGCAGCAGCGCCGCATCACCGAGGCCGAGCTCTTTGCGCTCTTGGAAGAACAGGTGTATTAAGTAGCGTCGTCATCCTGCCGGCTTTTATAAACCAGCCGGCAGGATGCCGGCGCTACGCACCCATCATGTCCGCCAAAGCCCGTTCGCCCGCCATGCGCAGCGTCAAGACGCCTGACGCCCTCGCGGCGCTGCGCACGTGGCTCACCACCTTCGGCGACACCACCTGCGAACGCGGCGAACTCTATCACACGAACAGTCAGGTCAAGGATGTCTGGACGGAGGCCGACCACTATGTCGAGGCGACCGTGCTTGGGTCGCGCTCTTACACGACTACGCTGTTCTACACCCGCGGGCAATGGACGTCGCGTTGCACCTGTCCGGTCGGCCGCAACTGCAAGCACGTCTACGCCGCCGGCCTCGCCTGGCTCGCACACGCCGAACGCGGCGAGACAGATGGCGTCAACCCCGCCAGCATCTCGGCCAGCGCACCGCTGCCCGACGTGGCAAAGAAGAACCCGCTCTCCTTCCGCCAGCAGTGGTCGCCCGTCCTCGCCGCCAAACTCGGCCGTCTCCTCACCGCCGCCGAAGGCCGCCAGCTCGACGAACTCGCTGCCCTGTTCGGCGAGTTCGCGCAAGCCCACGGCACGCTCACCCCCGGCGCACTGCTGCGCCATGGCTTCGACTACTCGCCGCCCCGCGGTGCGCCGCTCTACCAGCCGGCTTTCGCCGGTTGGTGGGATTCTGCCACCGCGCCCGCCGACCCCTGGGCGCTCTGGCAATATGTCGCCTACGACTATGAACTCGCCGGCCGGCCGATTCCCGAGGCGTTCCGCTCGCTGACCAACACCGCCCCAATCCGCGCCGTGGTCGAGGAACGCCTCGCCCACCATGAACTCTCCGCCTGGCGCCGCGCCCTCGCCGCCACCGACGAACTCGCGACGGCAACCACGCATCTCGCGCTCGTCGACGTCACCGGTCTGCGCGCCCGTGTTCATCCGCTTGGCGGACTGGTGATCGAAATTCGCGCCAATACCGCCAAAACATGGAAACCGCCGGGAAAAAATTGGTTCACCGCGCTCGGTTCGGCGCGCCCTATCGACTTTGAGCACCTTTCGCCGCCCGAAGCCGCCCTCTGCACCGCCCTCGCCGCCGAGTGTCGCGCCGGCTTCGATATCCCCAACGCCCGCCGGCCGCTCCCCGCCGCGGTCACCGCGAACCTCTTCCGCACGCGCGCTGCCCGCGACGCCATCGTGCTGCCCGACGGCTCACCGCTCGTTATCGAAACCATCGCCCTCATGCTCGACGCCAGCGTTTCCGCGAGCGCGCCCGACAAGCTCGACCTCCGCCTCGTCACGCCTGAGGGCCGTGATGCCTCGACCGCCACGTTGCTCACCGTCCGGCCGGTGCCGCTGTATTTTTTTGACGGCCGTGTTTGGAACGGCCCGCCGCCGACGCCCAAGACCCCTCTGCCGGCCTCCGCGCTCGCTGATTCGCGCCTCATGTCGCGCCTGCGTGCCGCCGGCCTGCGGCTGCCCGCCGCGCTTGAGCAAAACGTCCGCCGCGTCGCACTGCTCCCGCTCCTGAAATGTTGGCTCGCGCCCGAGCCCGGCGACGACACCGCCAACGTTTTTCACGCGCAACTGGTCGCGCGCCCCGAGCATCTCGCGTTCGAGAAACACTGGATCAACACCGGCTGGCAATGGGCTCCGCATGGCGCGCCGCCGCCTCGCCGCCCCGACGATCCGTTTTTCGAGTTCGATCTCACCGCCGCCCGCGCCGCCTCGGCCCGCCTCGCCGATTTCCACCTCGAATGGCAGCCGTGGGAGGCCGACTGGGCGCGTCCGGTGGAGAAGGATTTTCCCGAGGAGTTTATCGAGTGGCACGCCTCTCTGCCGCCGGACCTCGCCGTCGATATTTCGCCCGGACTCGCCAATCTCCTCGGTCCGCCGTTGCACGCGCACGTGGAGTTTTCTGCCGCCGCCGCGCCCGAGTCTGCCGGCCAGGACTGGTTCAACCTCACCGCCAAGCTCCGCGTCGAGGACACCAAGCTCACCACCGAGGAAATCGCCCTGCTCCTGAAAGCTCGCGGCCAATGGGTGAGCCTCCCGCGCCACGGCTGGCAACGCCTCGAACTCGTTGCTGCCGATACCGCCGCCACCGCCGCGCTCGACCGGCTCGGCATCGACGCCTCTGACGTGGTCACCGACGGCCGCCCCGCGGTCCACCGCATCCACGCGCTCCAACTCG
>CAIRCN010000029.1 GCA_903877135.1 uncultured Opitutia bacterium | reverse complement strand
GCACAAGGATTTTTGGGCGCTCCGCAACGTGTCGTTCGCACTGCGGCGCGGCGAGAGCCTCGCGCTGGTGGGTCGCAACGGCTCCGGCAAGTCCACCCTGCTACAGATCATCGCGGGCACCCTACAGCCCTCTTCCGGGCGGGTGAGCGTGCATGGTCGGGTCGCTGCACTGTTGGAATTGGGCAGCGGCTTCAACCCGGACTTCTCCGGCCGAGACAATGTTTTTCTCAACGCCGCCGTGCTGGGCCTCACCTCGGCTGAGATCGACGCACGCTACAACACCATTGTGGCGTTTGCCGAAATCGGACCGTTCATCGATCAACCGGTAAAGACCTACTCCAGCGGCATGATGCTCCGACTGGCGTTCGCTGTGGCCGTGCACGTCGACCCGGAGATTCTCATCATTGACGAGGCGCTGGCGGTGGGCGATGCGCGCTTTCAACTCAAGTGTGCCCGTGCCATCGACCGTTTCGTGGCGCGCGGCGTGACCCTGCTCTTCGTCTCGCACGATCTTTCCTCGGTCAAACGTCTGTGCCGTCAGGCCATCCTGATCGAGGGCGGCCAACTATTGTATCAAGGCACACCGAATGACGTCGGAAATCTTTATTCCAAATTGATCGCCGATGGCGGCTCGGCCGAAGCCATTGCGCCCGACATTGCCACACTGCAAAGCCGGTCGGTCGAAGTGTCGCCAACCCCGGCCAAAGCGCCGGTGCCGGCGCCCCAAGGCGACGATGCCCTAACCCGCAAACAGGCGGCCTTGCTGCAAGACGAGCGCGAGCATGTGTCGGTATCCGGCCGGGAGTTCGCCTACGGCGGCAAGTTGGGCCGAATCGATGGGCTCGACTTGCTGGACCAGGAGGGCCGGCCGCGCACCGCCTTTGCTTCGGGCGAGACGGTGATCGTGCGTTGCACCGTCGAGTCCTTCGAAAATCTCGCCGACCCGGTCTTCGCGCTCACGGTGCGAAACTCCACCGGTCTTGAGATCTACGGCACCAACACCCTGTTCAGCGGACAGCCGGCGGGCCCGATCAACGCGGGCGAGAAGCGACTGGTGTCGTTCCGGTTTCCCCTGAACCTGATGGCCGGGGATTATTTTCTGTCTTTCGGTTTCACCCATTTTTTCGGCGACGAACTCATGGTCATCCAACGCCGTTACGATGCTATAAAACTCGAGGTGCACGGGGTGGACCGGACCTTCGGCATCGCCAACCTCCACGCCAGGATCGAGGTCAGCGCCGCTTCCTCCGCTGCAAGTCCGCCATGATTTCATTCCGGGATCACGACACCGAGGTGACGCTGGAGCCTGGCTCGTGCTGGCCTACGCCGCTGCGCCCTCGCGACCAATCCTACCGCGACACCGCTGCAGAAGAGATCTGGGCCATCATCGCCGACATCACCGCAGGTGAACCGTGGCGCGAGTGCCTGCGGCGAAGGATCGCCAGGCGTGATCCGTGGCTGCATCGCATCGTCACCGGCCCGGAGCGCGATCTTTTCTTCCGCCAGCATCCGCCAAAATCTGGCGCACTGGTGCTCGACATCGGCGCGGGCTGGGGACAAATCGCCTTGCCGCTCGCCCGAACCCATCTGGTGACCGCGCTGGAGCCCACGCCAGAGCGGCTGGCTTTCATTCAGGCCGCCGCGAAGCAGGACGGTTGCGCGAACCGCCTCGCCTGCGTGCAGGCGGATTTCCTGGATGCAACCTTCGCGACGCGTTTCGACCTCGTCTGCTGTATCGGGGTGCTTGAGTGGGTGCCAAAGTTTCGGGCCGGGCCGCCCCGCAAACTCCAGCGGGATTTCCTCGCGCACATCCGGGCCCTGCTCGCCCCCGGTGGGGAACTCGTTGTAGGGATCGAAAATCGTCTCGGTCTGAAATACCTGCTGGGCGCGCGCGACGACCACACCGGGACGTCGTTTATCCACATGTTTGAAGCCGAACTCGCCGCGCGCAAGTTCCAAGCGGCCAAAGGCGAGGAGTTGCGCGTGCTGACCCATTCGCTAGCCGAATATAGCGCGCTGTTTCGCGAGGCGGGATTCAGCCGCGTCGAGTCCTTTGCCGCCTTTCCCGATTATAAGCTGCCCCAGCTCATCCTTCCGCTTGCCGACACGGCGGCGTTTAATGCGCGCCTCGAGAAGGAGCGGCTGCCCGACGAGCACGACGGCGTGGACGGCACCCCGCTGCCGAACCAGGAGGGACTGCGGTCGCTCTACCGCAGCCTGGCGCACATTCAGGTTGCCCACGGATTTGCGCCCAGCTACGTCTTCGTCTGCCGCTGAGGCCGGTCGGCCTTGGGGTGATATGAAATCCCCTCCCACACAACCGCCCCCTTCGTCCCGCACCTTGTTCCCGCCGCCCTCCGCGTGCGTGCTTGAGGTGCTGCGCAAATCCGGCGGCTTTGAGGCACCAGACTCACTCCAAGTGCTTCCACGGCCCACGACGCCCACGCGCCGCGACGCCAGCGCCCGCAGCCTCGCCACCTTGGTGCATCGCGAGAAACCTGTGTGGCATCTGATCGTCGGACAGGATCTCGCCGGCCTCCGCGAACGAGCCCAAGCCTTCGCGGCCGCCTGTCCCACCATCGCCTGCAAACCGCTCTTCTGGCAGGAATCAAACGGCTGGCAATATCTCGCCTTGGAACATTTTGACGGTGAAAGTCTTGAAACCTTGATTGCCCGCGGCGCTCTGAACGCAGCCGAAGCACGGGCGCACGCCGGTCGCGTGCTCTGCGAACTGCAGAAAACAGCGCAGCCCTCCACGCCGCTCGCCGCTCACCGGGAACTTGACGCCCTGTTTGAGCGGATTAACCGGCTTCCACTCTTCGACCTCCTCGACGCCGGCATCTTGCAGACGATCATTTTCCCTGCCATTCGCGCCGGCGTCGTGCCGGATTGCGTTCACACCCAGTGGACAAACGGTGATCTCATCGCCCGTAACCTCCTCGTCAACCGCACCGGCGAGATCCGCCTTATCGATTACGAGTTTGCGGAGTGCACTCATTTCCACGCGGCCGACACATGGCGCTGGCGCAACTTCTCGCATTTGCCCTCCGAAGCACTAACGTTGCCGGGCCCGACGGACGAATCGCTTTGGAACCCGGCGCTGGAAAGCCTGTGCCACCTCCTCCAACTCGAACAACAATACGCCGTGCATGGGCCACGGGTGGCACTTGAGGAAAGCCAAACCGTTGTGCGCCGTCTCCTCGCCCTGGCACGCGAAGACCGGCAGGGATTTCGCACGAGCGCTTTCTTTGGCGCACTGGTTGCAACTGCTCCCATCGCTCCCGTCGCTCAGCTTTATTGGGGCAACGACCACAGCTATGCCGAGGACCGCTCTCAGCAGTTACCTTACGATGCCGATGTCGAGACCGTGCTGCGTTTCACCACCTCCCCGCTCGGTGGCCCGGTGTGCCTCCGACTGGATCCAACCAGCATGCCAGGTCTGCTTCACGTCACGTCCATTGAGGTGAAGTGTCACGCCACCGGGGCAAGCCTGCTCACGCTCAACCAAGCCAACCACTGGAACGGTCTTTCTCCCGTCAACGGCCTGCTTCGACTTCGTCCCGCCGCCACGCTGGACTTGCTCAGTCTGGATAACGATCCGCATCTCTTCCTGCCGGATCTTCCCG
>CAIRCN010000028.1 GCA_903877135.1 uncultured Opitutia bacterium | reverse complement strand
TCCCCGTGGGGACGCCAACTTCAGAAGACCCGCATCCAGCGTAGGATGCGGGTTTTGCGTTTTGGGAAAGCCCCAAAGTGACAATGTAGGTGACAATAAATCGCCGACAAACGGGGATGTCGCCGAGTGTCCTTGATGTCCGAAAATCCACCGGGTTGATTTCGGCCGTTTCCCCAGTTTTGGCGTCCAAGCGTAAGTCCCTGCCGTTTCTGGTGTCGTGTCTTCCGGGCGCGTTGACCCGCCAATTTGAGCAGGCAGTTCTCACCAGGGGCCTCCTTTCCAAATGCCGAAGTAGTCCATGACCGCTTTTGTCCGGGCCAGCCGTTGCGCCGGACTATGGCCGAGGCGTTCGGAGATCCTGTCCGAGACCTCCAGGTCATTTGCAAGCAGCCGCCCAAGCTCCAGCCGGTCATACGAGACCTGGCATCGGCCGGCATGCATGTCGCTCATCGCGGACGCATTGTTAAGCAACGAGACATACATGACCTTCAGACTGTCTGTCTCTAGCGAGCCAAAGAACAGCCAATGTGGGCGCCGTCGGTGCCACGCAGCGAGAAAGCGCCGCACCGGCTCGATGCCGTAAAGCTCGGCGGGGTCGGAGTCGTAACCTTCGATGCACCACGTAACGTGCCCGTGCCACCAACGGAGCTGCTCCTCTGGCATCGCTTCAGCGTCGAAGTGCTTCGCAATCCAACGACTGTCCCTCCGCTCAACCCGAGTCCTGGAAATCTGGAAAACAATAATGTCAATGTCGGTCATGGTCGCGGGCGGTTCAGTGTGCATGAGCGATAGGTGCATTTTCTTCGTCCCCTGACCAAAGTGTGGTGATGGGCGGCGGCAATTCCGGGAATGGCGGTAGAACGCTCTCCGAGAAGATCCGGGACAAGTCCCCGTCACAGCTCGCGAGATAGAAGGGAATCAAGTTGATGTAATCCTGCAAAAAAGACTCGATTTCTCGTTTGGGCATTTCAGGCGGCGCGTACATGAAATATCCCAGAGCTTCGGGAGACACGAAGACCCCGTCGGTGTAAGGGCTATCCGGATGAAAACGTCTCAGCGATAGCATCAGGTTTTCACGCGTGGTCGCCACGCCACTCTTTCTTAGCGCGCCTAGAATCTGTCTGACGACGGTATCGCGGTCATACGCGACGTGTTCCCGGCTCGTATGGAGTAACCCAATAGGTCCTCCGAAAAACTTCAGGTGCAGTTTTGTTTTCATTGCGCCACACCGATGGTTGCTGCGCGAAGCGCAATTTTGACTGGAAGCGACGGCAGTCATTGCACACCGCCCTTCGTTAGGTGGACCGAGAGCCCGCAGGTTTGCTGTCCAAGGCGCCACGTCCAATAATCCCAGACGTAGGCCATGGCGATGGTGTCGACCTCGCAGTATTTCAGGAGCTGCTCTGCAGCCGTAGGATGAAAGTCCTGCCCCTGCAGTTCCAGGTATGCTTCCATCGCAGCACACCCGTCCGCAACCGCTCCGACCGATTTAAGATGCGAATACGGCTCCGCAGGAAAGCGCCTGTATGGAGCCATCATTTTCAGAGGTGAATCAACCGACCAGACTGCAGGCAGCACACTCTTGATGGACGTGCGACCTCGCATGAGAGGATGAAAATAATGCTCAAAGCACAAGGCGTTCAGGTCGAGCAGTCGGTCTGAAACGAGGAAGTTTCTGAGCCAATCGAAGTCCTCGCCGTCAACGCCACAGGCTACGAGCTCGGCGATTAGCTCACGGAACGACATCTCTTCGTACCGCGTCCACACGCAGACTGTTCCTTGGTCGCCGATGGCTTGTCGAAGGGCCGCTAGAAATCGACGATTCGGGTTCGATGGGGCCGTGTTCAGCCATTCTCTGTGGACCAGTTCGCCGTCAGGGGTCGTGCGCGAGTGAACGCTGAGTTGAAACAGGGTAAGTTCGTTAACTTGGGAACCACGATGCACCGGCACCAAGGAGCGAATGGTTTCGATGTCTAAGAAATGCAGTGGGTACTCAACAGTGGCCATGCTGTCCGCCAATTCGGAGCGGATGATCTCACGCCCAGTTGTCGTACCCTCAATTTGCATCCGCTGGCGCCCAGCGTAGTCGCCCTTAATCAGCGCATCTGGGATGTCGTGCATGTTGACCCTCCCTTCGCGGGCCAGCCGGTTCGCGACCGGAGCGCCGTTTTCGTCCTGCACAAAATACATGTACGCGAGGTCGAACATATGAGGCTCCACGTGCGCCAGCGGTCCCCAACAGCGGTCATAGCCGCTTTCCTTCCCGGGAACCCGGAATTCGCACTTCTTGCAGTGATACCCTAGGTCAGGCTTTGGCACACTCGCGAGTAACGAGTCCAATAGTTCGATACGGGACGCAACGCGGCTGACCATCGGAGCGAGTTCTTTTTCGACACAGACTGTGCGCAGTAATCGGAAGGCCTCTCCCCCTGTGAGTGGATTTCCAATCTTCAACCGCCCGTTCTCCTCTGGGAAATGCTTGTGCATTCCTTCAACCGCACAGGGAACGCGGGTGATTGGGGTGATAATCAATGGGACAATCTGGTGCTCGGGAAAGAGCTCCTGCGCGACCGATATTCGGAAGGCAATACGCTCAAAATGTTCGCGCCACTCTCGCCGGACTTGACCGGAGTGGTGTGCAAATTCGAGACCAAACCGATGCCGCTCCAAATCCGTAGCTTTCGGGACAATCGTGTAAATCCGCACGACCAAGCCTTCCATCTCGATGAAATCAGCACGGCATTGAGCAGATTTTCCCGTCAGCACCGCTCCCATGACAATTCCTCCCGCGGACAGGGCCGCTTGTGTTTTCTTCCAGGCATCTGCGGTCGCATCACGAATTGGTACGGCATCGGGAAAGAGCGCCTGGGCGAGCGCCTGCACCTTGGCATTCTCGCCGCGCATCAACGCTGAGAATGCGTCGTCGGTGTCTGCCCTTGCCAGCCCTGAGCGTGAATGGACAACTTTTACAGGACAGGAGCACCCTAGCCGAAATTCATTCTCGGTTATCATGATGCACCTCCGTGTCGGCGTTTGGTCTCGAACGCTCGTGGGCAGAACCGAATTTCTCCTGTGCGATGGTAGTGATTATGACTCCAGCCGCACCACAGGCGACACTGGGACAGCTCTTCGATGAGCCCGGCAGTCGCCGAAGAAACCAAGTGCGATATTTTTCGCCGTTTTTTCGCCGGGTCTCGGTGATGGAAGTGCAGTTCGTCAGCTGGCAAATCACGGCGCCCGCATAGTTCGCAGCCTCGTTGTAGTTTTTCCGCGCGTATCAATTTTCGATTGATTGTGCGGAGTCGTTGCTTTCGGCGCCGTTCACGCGCGTTTTTTTCACTGGGGATTTGGAATAGGATTTTCATCGCGTTTTTTAGTTTTGGACGTGCTCACCGTTGGCATTCACGAAGCCACGCCTGCACATACGTGGCGGTCCCGTCGCTCACGGGGCCGTTGTTCTCCGCACGCAAGTCCTCGACGACCCAAATGCGGCTCTCGCCAAAGGTGCAGGCGCCCCGGTTGCAATGGTCGCACGGAAACGAGCGGACGGTTTTGGAGGCGGCCCGGCGGCTCGACCGACCGGATGCGGGCCGCGAACTCGCGACGGAGTTCATGGAGCGCCACCGCATCGGGGAAAGGC
>CAIRCN010000027.1 GCA_903877135.1 uncultured Opitutia bacterium | reverse complement strand
GGGTCGGACGACTGAAAAATCCGGTGCCGCAGTGCCCATGACGTTGAATCTTGAAACGCACACTTTCGCGTTGGTCTACCGGCTGGGGTAGATTGGCTTTCTGCTCGTCAGCGTGGTGGCTACCCGGCATATTTCTAGAATCCCTATGGCGGCCGCGAGTTTCACTGCTTGTCCAACCGCCATTGTCAAAGCGCCGGTTGACGTTGTTTGGAAGCTGCTCACCAACATCTCCGGCTGGGGTAGTTTCTTTGACCTTCGCGTCACCAGCGTCGAACCACCTGGGCCGGCGGCCAAGGGCCAGCGCATGCTCGGTGAAACGGGCCCACGCTGGCTGCATCTTGGTGGCTCCTTCGAATACACCCTCATCGACGAGACGCATTACAAGCTGGAGATGGATGTGCGGCTGTCACTTGGCCTGACGGTTCACGAGGCGCTGAACTGCGTTCCGCTTGAGGACGGCCGGTGTCGCGTCAACTATCATTGCCATTTTGGCTTACCAGACGGCTGGCGCGGCACTCTATTGCGCTTTCTTGGCGGCCGTGGATTCACGACCGGGCCCGCTGATTCGCTGTGCCGGTTGAAACTCGCTGCCGAACAAGAGTATAGCGGGCGGAAGGCGGCAAAGGGCACCTCGTAACCGAGAGTCGTCCATGCCCAGCGTGTCGCCCCTGCAATCTGCCTGTTCCGCTGACGTTCGTTAATGGCACAACGCGAAACGACTTCGATTTAGGTAGTCGAGGCGAACCCGCAAAGTTAACGGGAAATGCCTTCGTAGAGGCTAATTAGCGCCTTGGCAGCGTCATCGCAGCCCTTAGCGGCGATGCCATCGTTTGAACAAGTGACGAATGCCACGTTTCGCGTTGGCGCGAACCAAACATTGGCATAGTTCATATTGTTTGTGCCACTATGGTGGTAGGCAATTCCTCCCGCCCAATCGCGCTCGACTTTACCGATTCCTTCCAATGCGTAGAGGTGTTTGAACGTCTGGGCCGATAGTAAGCTCGGTTCGCCTCGCAACCCTTTTAGTTCATCTTCGATGAATTTTGCCCATTCCCCGATGGGACAGTGAATCGTGGCAGCCGGCGCCACCACCGGGGGAAAGTCGATTTCTGCCCCATTGGAATACATAGGAAACCCGCGAACATGCGGCCAGGGTTGATCGATCTGGCCACGTGTCCCGGTGCCGCCAAAGCCGACGTGCTCCATTTTTAAAGGACTAAAGACGCGCTCCCTCATAAGTTCTTCCCATGGTCTTCCCGTGATCCGTTCGGCTATTGCCCCCAATATCACATAGTCCCAATTCGAGTAGTTGAACCTTGCCCCTGGAGGTGCCACCAACTCAACGCTGCCAGCCGCGAGCACGGCACCTAAACGCTGATCGGTCAGGGAGCCATGCCTAGAAAGTGGGATCCAATCCGCTTCCCACGGCAACCCGGCCCGGTGAGCCAGCAGTTGCTCCACGGTGATTTTCCGAACGATCTCCGGCAGCTTCGCCGCAAGGTCTGGAAACTCGTCTGCAATCGTGCTCTCGAAGCGCACCTTTCCGTCGTCGATCAACAGACCAATCAACGTTGCAGTCATTATTTTGGTGCAGGAACCAAGATACCAGTCGTCTTGGAGTGTGGCAGCGACACTCGAACCGCTCTTCCGCACACCGACTACACCGCTCGCCAGCACACCGTCTGACTTGACGATTGCGCCTGCTAACGCTGGTAAACCTTCGCGCTCACGAATCGGCGCGAGCGCCTCGACCACTTTCATATTGAGCGCTGTCAGATCAGGCTTCCGATCAGACCCAGCCAGAGGCATGATGACAGGAAGGACAGAGAAGACCAACGAGATGCAACTAGCCCGAAAGCGCACGGGGAGAAGTATGCGGGTATACTAGGACATGTCACCAGGATTCACGGTATGAAATCACAGTGCTATGCATAAAGCCACCGTCAGCGCCACGCCCAGTTTTGACGGGAAGTGGGTCGGACGGCTGAAAACCGGCGCGGCTGTTCCCATGTCGTTCCATTTTGCGACAGCAGATTTTGACCGACAGCGACCGGAACGATCAGGCCGTGAGGCCGCGTTCGCCAGAGGTGGCTTCGATAGAACGCGCAGGAGCAAGAAGCGGCGCTCGACCAACTTGACCGCTTTGGGATCAGCTTTATCAAGACACCGAACCCATGCCCCTAAGAAAATCTTCAACCTCAAAAACAGGTTCGGCCCACAGGCTCACCCTTTCCAATCGCGAGGTAGCCTGGCACTACGACTGGACCGGCGGCACCCTGCGCACATCCGGCGTCGACAACCATCTCTCTGGGCGGCGCGTCAGTTCACAGGCCCCGATACATTGCGAGAGCTAACTTTTTTCAGCGACCAGATCATCGCGTCACGCACGCTTGCCGAATCACCATGATGAGCGGCGTAACCCTAGCCCGGGCGCTCAGAGCAATCGACCCCGCCCTTGAGATTGCCGTCATGAGCGGAATGGTTCAAGTCGAGGAAGCCCGGGAGTTGGCGGCGCTGGGGATTCTAGACGTGTTGGCGAAGCCATTCACCCACCAGACGTTGTTTGAAATCGTGCACCGTCGGCTGACTGGGGCCTGATCTCGCAACCTATCGCGTTCTCGTTGGACGGCCGCCGTGAACTTGGGATCACGGACGCTCCAGCGGACTGCGTCGTCTTGTCGCGTTTCTAATCCCACCCATTTTGGTCCGATTCCGAATTCAACGACTTCTGCAAGTGGAGGAATCGCGTAACTCGTTGATCGTGGGTTTCACGAAATTGGGTGTGCCAATAACGTATGGGGTGTGAAACGTTCGCCGCGACGGTCGCAGACCGTCAGGCGGCGACGAGTGGTTTTACGTCGTGATTGAGCTGTCGACCTGACTCCTGCTCAAGCTTCCATAGATCGAAGGCCACTTGGAGGTTCAGCCAGTTGCGTGGATCAACCCGAAAATACCGGCCGAGACGAGCAGCGGTATCTGGGCTGATCGCCCGCCGTCCCGCCAAAATTTCGCTCAAACGACTCTGGGGAATACCAGTGGCCTTGGAAGCTGCGAGTTGGGTAATGCTCATCGCCTCAAAGAACTCGGTGCGAAGGATGATGCCAGGATGGATGCGTGAAGCGGTCTGATTCATAGGAATGGCCTCTTGGTTCTTAATGGTAATCTACAATCTCGACTTGTTCGGCGTCGGGGCCGGACCAAAGGAAGCAGATGCGCCATTGGTCGTATATTCTGATCGCGTGTTGTCCGCGCCGATCTCCCTTGAGTGCCTCCAGGCGATTACCTGGCGGCAGCTTGAGGAAAGCCAACTCAACTGCGGCATCGATCAGCTGTAACTTGATGAGCGCTCGCTGCCAGATGTCACCTGGCAGGCGTCGAGAGCGCCCTGTGAGCCACAATTTTTCGGTGTCACGATCGGCAAAGCTTTTGATCACAAAGCAAAGTCTACCAGCCCCGCTTATCCGTCAAGCGGATAATATTCGCTAAACAGATAATTGGGCCATGTGCCGAATACCTTCGTATTTGGAACATGCGGCTTTCGCCGCAGATATCTTCACTCGCGCAGCCCCTCGGAATTCAATGCGTTATAATCTGCCGTGATTCACCAATGGGAGTGCAGCACGAGCAGTGATCTGCGTGTGATGGTGCATCCGGGTGCGCGAGGATTCCTTCGGAATATTGGCGCCGAGACAAGCCTCGGCTTCCAGCCAGTCGTCGCAGTCATGTCCGTTCACCGAACCGCGTTGCACATAGAGATGATTGGCGTAATCGCGAATCTCGCCCTCGGACGGTTGCGGCGCGGTCGCGGAGAATTGCTTTGATGAAGGCGTCGGGTGGGCTGCCGTGACAGGCGGCGTGGTGCGCGCAATGGGCTGGCTGGGCTTGGCATTGGGCGAGGCGACTGGAGCAGTGGGCTTTTGTGATGTGTCCATTCATGGAGCATGCACCCGTTAGCGCTCGCACGATATGGGGTCTTAACGGGCCTACCGATCTCAGCCGGCGTCGTTGCTAATCCCTTGAATTTCGGCACAGGTAGTTTGACGTGATTGAGTCAGGAGCAATGGAAGATACAGTGACTCGGCAATAGCCATGGATGCGGCGGTGGCGACAAGGTTGAGAAATCTGCGAGCCATTCACTTCTCCAACTGAATTTGGCACCGCCACCGAGCCGAGATTTAGGGCAGTCCGATTCCTGGCAGCGCTAAGTGACTTGGGCGGCCGCTCAGCCGCTCGCGTTGGCGAAAGATTAGGTTCGGAGCGCTCCAACGTGTCGATAGGTGTTTAGGAGCACGCCCGTGGGCGTGGCCTTCGTGCTGACGAAAGCGAGTTCGCACGCGTCAACCCTGTCCGAAAAGATGCGTTTGCCCCGGCCTAGCAAGACCGGGTAGACGAACAGCACCACCTCGTCGATCAGTCCCTGCCCGAGCAGCACGGACGTCAGCGTCGAACTTCCCCAGACGATCAGGTCAGGGCCGTCTTTTGACTTGATACCGCGAACACCCTCGATGATGTCCGCGCCTAGGTCCTTGACCGGACCCCATCCGAGGCTGTCCGGCCGGTGGGTCGCGACGTATTTCGTGGCGGCGTTCAGACTATCCGCCATCGGACTCTTCCCGGCCTTTGGCCAGAAGCCGGCCCAGAGATCGTAGGTTCGGCGGCCAAGCAGTAGATCAAAGCTCGTGCCGTGTGCCTCGATGACGAGCGCGAGCCCAGCCGGGGTTCGATACGGTGCCGTCCATGCGCCATACGCGTAGTCTCCGTCGTGCTCGATCACGCCGTCCAGCGACATGTGTTCGAAAATCCTGATCTTTCTCATTTTCAGTTCCCCCATGGTTATGCCGTTAATGTTGTTGCGTTGGTCCTGTTCCTTCAACGGATGAAAGCTATCGTTTCGGATATTCCACCAAAATAACCGTCCACCATTTTACGATAGAATTTGAGCGTTTCTTTTTGGACCGTAATTGGCATAAAACGACGATCAACGAGTTGGGCAACGTTCACTCCCTCATAAGGGTTTAAACCGATTTTCCGTGAGTCGGCTTGTGCCAATAACGTTCGGTGTCTGAAACACTCTTCCTGCATGCACCGCAATGAGGGGTCCCAATGTGCGCCCCGACACCGTCGCCTTGCCTTTCGCTTTCTTCGATCCCTTGCTGGCTCAGCGCCGCATGCCCATCTCACGAAAACGGATCTTTCGCCCCGCTGCTCCGCAAGCCACTACGATCTACGTGCGCTCGGGCTATAACCGTGTGCTGGCTGAGGAATTCGAGGCGCTCAAGGTCAAGCGCGTCGGCCTGGTCAAGGACAAGGTCGAGGCACACAGCCAAGGTGATCTGCGTGAGAACTTCGGTTTCAAGGCCGCCAAAGATGCGATCCGCGCCGTGGACCAGAAGATGTCCGCGCTCGACCGCTTCGTCGCACGCAACACCTTCATCGAGGTCGATCCCGCCACCTGGCTCACGAAACCGACGGCCACCCTTCAACTCGGACATGTGACGACCATTGAAAAGCAAGATGTGGCGACGAATCGAAAATACCGTTTCACCTTTCTCGTGGCCACGCACGGTGAGACCGCGAGTGATCTCGAATTGGGGATCGAATGCCTGCCTCACAATTCTCCCCTGGCCACAGCCGCGCTGGGCTTAGCAGCCAACGCTCACGTTAAGGTCTCGCTCCCCGCGGGAGAAGCCATCCTGACTGTGCTCTCCATCCGCAATCCAACCCCGGCGGAACTTGAGCGCCTCCTCACGGTAATCAAACCGCCGGAAGTCGAGGATGAAGCAGAATAGAGGTTCGTTGCCGAAATGCTTCGTGCGATTTGCCCGCTATGCCGGGCCCTGTATAGTGCCCGTGCCGATTTCGTTGGTTTGCGGAACAACCGGTTTC
Organism: uncultured Opitutia bacterium; assembly: GCA_903877135.1. Lineage (GTDB taxonomy): Bacteria > Verrucomicrobiota > Verrucomicrobiia > Opitutales > Opitutaceae > CAIRCN01. The sequence goes on along the minus strand of CAIRCN010000027.1, from coordinate 40,099 downwards.
CAAATGGGCCCTCCATTGTGAAACAGCGAAATTCGACAGTCTACCGGTGCCGGGAAGTGGCTCCCACGACCAAGTTAATCGGCGAGCCCGTTAACGGACCTTCCGTGACGGAATAGAACGGTTGCTTAGTAGGACTTAGAGGGCGTGAGGAATGGATTCTTCTCAGCGGTTTTCGTTGCTTCAGCTTTTGGCGATTTTTTGGTCAATCAGCCTTGGAAAACATGAAAATTTCGTTGCAGGTGAAGTGTTCCAACAAGTGCAGGAGTGTTTTCCTGTTATTTGTTGGACGTAATTACTTGCTCTGGTTTTAGCCCCGTAGGGCAACCCGTGAAGGAGCTATTATCAAAAACTATGATGGCGGCCAGAATGCCGATGATGGCGATCACTGTCAGCAATTCGATCAGGGTAAAGCCCGCGGGGGGTGGCGACGAGGTGTGCGTATGGGTGCTTTTGACCTACCTGACAGTTTCGCCGGAAAAACTACAGCCTAAGCAGAAAGTCCCGGGTGGGGCTGGACAAAGGTTTCGGCAGCACGCAATTTTCCAGCGAAATGAAGATTTACTTGGACGGCAAATTTGTCGACGACAGCGAAGCCAAAGTCTCCGTGTTCGATCACGGTCTGCTCTATGGCGACGGAGTCTTTGAGGGCATCCGCCTTTATGGCGGTAACATTTTCCGTCTCGACGAGCATTTGGAGCGGCTCGAATACTCGGCCAAGGCTATTCTCCTCAAGCTGCCGCACACGCGCCAGGAAATGTCGGAGCTTACATGCGAAACCTGCCGGCAAAACGGCCTGACCGATGCCTATATCCGGCTCGTCGTCACCCGGGGCGTTGGCGATCTGGGCCTGGCGCCCTGGCTCTGCCCTAAGCCGTCGATGTTCATCATCGCGAGCAAGATTTCGCTCTACCCGAAGGAGCATTACGACAACGGCCTGAGCATCGTCACGGTGCCAACCCGCCGCATCAATCCCGCGGCGCTGCCGCCGACCGTCAAGTCGCTCAACTACCTTAACAACATCCTCGGCAAGATCGAGGCCCGCCAGTTTGGCGCGCTGGAGGCGATCATGCTTAACGATCAGGGCTACATCGCCGAGTGCACGGCCGACAATGTCTTCATCGTCCACAAGGGCGAAATCGTCACACCGGCCGCCTCGCAGGGCGCGCTCAAGGGCATCACGCGGTCGTCGATCTTCGACATCGGTCGCGAACTGGGCGTGGTGGTGCGCGAGGCGGACATGACCCGTTACGATGTGTGGTGCGCCGATGAGTGCTTCCTCACGGGCTCGGGCGCCGAGGTGATTCCGGTGGTCAAGCTGGATGGTCGCGAGATCGGCACAGGCCAGCCGGGCCCGATCACGCAGCAGGTGCTGGCCTCATTCCGGCGCCGCGTGCTCGTCGAGGGCACGCGCATTTGACCGCCGCGAGCCGCTGCGCGAGTGAGACAAGACTGCGCGGGCAGGGTGGCGCGCTATGCCGGAGCGGCACAGCGCGAACGTCCGCATGCGCGCACTTGCCAGCCACCGTAACCGTGGCATGGTAGCTGCAAGACCCATTCTTATCGTTTCATGGCCAATCCACTCAAATGTGATCTTTGCCCAAAGCCTGCCACGGTGCACCTCACCCAAATCGTGAACAACAAGGTGCACAAGGTGGACCTGTGCGAGGAGTGCGCGCAGGCGAAGGGCGTGACCGACCCGAGCGGATTTTCCCTGGCGGACCTGTTGCTCAAGGCCTCGCTCAATCCCGATCCGGTCGCGGGCCTGCGCTGTGAGCATTGCGGCTTCACCCAGGCGGATTTCAAGAAGCACGGCCGCTTCGGCTGTCCCGCCTGCTACGATGTCTTCCAAAGCCTGATCGAGCCGATGCTCGACAGCATGCACAAGGGCACCGCGCACTCAGGCAAGGTGCCGCAAAAAGCCCTCAGCCGCAAAACCCTCCACGACCGCTTGGCGAAACTGGAACTCGACCTCACGGAGGCGATCAAGGCGGAGCGCTACGAAGACGCTGCCCGTTGCCGCGACGAAATCAGCCAAGTCAAACAAAACTTCGGTCCCGCCGCGGCGCACTAAGCCCATGACCATCACCTCGCTGATCGACACCCCCTCCGAGCTGACCGATACCACGAGCAGCAAGACGGCGATCGTGCTCATGACTCGGGTCCGCCTTGCGCGCAACCTTGCCGGCAATCCATTTCCCGGCTGGGCCAAGGCTGCCCAGCGGAATGAAATTCTCTCGGCTTGCCGCCAAGCCGTCGAGGCCACCGCGCCGATGAAGCGCTGCCTCAGTGTGGCCATCGGCGATTTGAGCGAACTGGAAAAGCAGATCCTCGTCGAACGCCACCTGATTAGCCGCGAACTCAGCGAAGCGAAAGGGGGCGCCGGTGTGGTGATCAACCGCGACCAGGCCGTCTCCGTCATGATCAACGAGGAGGACCACCTCCGGATTCAGGTGCTGCGGGCCGGCTTTCAACTGAGGAAAGCGTGGAGCGCTATCAACGAGCTGGATTCGGCCCTCGAGGAGCGCCTCGATTATGCCTACTCGCCGACGCTGGGCTATCTCACCGCTTGCCCGACGAACCTTGGCACAGCGATGCGCGCCTCGGCGATGATGCACCTGCCTGCGCTCGTCATTGCCAACCAGATGGAGAAGGTCGTGCGCGCGGTGAACCAGCTGGGCATGGTCGTGCGCGGTCTTTTCGGCGAGGGTTCGGATGCCAGCGGCAGCATTTTTCAGATCTCCAACCAGACCACGCTCGGCGAATCGGAGGACGAGATCATCAAACGCCTCGGCAGCGTGCTCAGTTCCATCATCGAGCACGAACTCAACGCACGCCAGAAGCTGCTCGAGGCCGACGCCGGCAAGCTCTACGACAAGATCGGCAGGGCCTTCGGCATCCTCCAAAATAGCCACGTTCTGAGTTCTGGCGAGGCGATGAATCTGCTTTCGCTGATCCGCCTCGGCGTCGACCTCCATGTTTTTCCTGAAACCAACCGGGCGGTGATCGACCGGCTTTTCATCGAGGCCCAACCCGGCCATTTGCAGCATGCCCAGAAGGGCCGGTTTGAGCCGGGCCAGCGGGATTTGCTCCGCGCGGGGCGCCTCCGTGGTGAATTTGCGGAATTTTCGCGCCCCAGCTTCACTTTTACCTCAGACGGTTCGAATTAACCCCTTTATACGCCTATGTCCCAGGAACCCATGAACAACTTCACGCCGCGCGCCCAGCAGGTGCTCGCCCTTGCCCGCAAGGAAGCGGACCGCTTCCACCACAACTACGTGGGCACCGAGCACATTCTGCTCGGGTTGATCAAGCTCGGCCAAGGCGTGGCGGTCAGTGTGCTCCAAAAGATGGGCCTCGACCTTGAGACCGTGCGTGGCGCGGTGGAGAAGCAGGTGGGCACCGGGCAGGAATCGAAGACGCAGGGCAGCATTCCCTACACGCCGCGGGTTAAAAAGGTTCTCGCGCTCGCCGGCAAGGAAGCCAAGACGCTCAATCACTCCTACGTCGGCACCGAACATATCCTGCTTGGTCTGCTGCGCGAGGGCGAGGGCGTGGCGGCGCGCGTGCTCAAGTCGCTCGACATCGACATCGAGCGCACCCGCAACGAAATTCTCCGCGAGCTCGATCCCCAGTTCACCGGCAGCGAGCAGACCGCTGGCAGCGGCGACGAGGCGGCTGCGGGCGCACCGCAGCGCGGCGCTCCCCAGACCGAGGACAAGAAGGAGGTCAAGACGCCCGCGCTGAAGGCGTTTGGGCGCGACCTCACCGAACTGGCCCGCAAGGGTGAAATGGACCCGGTCATCGGTCGGAAAAACGAAATCCGCCGTGTCATCCAGATACTTTGCCGCCGCACGAAGAACAATCCCGTGCTGATCGGCGAAGCCGGCGTCGGCAAGACGGCCATCGTCGAGGGCCTCGCCCAGGAAATCGCCTGCGGTGCGGTGCCGGAAATCCTGCTGGAAAAGAAAGTCATCACCCTGGACCTCGCCCTCATGGTCGCGGGCACGAAGTATCGCGGCCAGTTCGAGGAGCGCATCAAGGCCGTGATGGACGAGATCAAACGCGCCAAGAACATCCTCCTCTTCATCGACGAGCTCCATACCATCGTCGGCGCAGGTGCGGCCGAGGGCGCGATGGACGCTTCCAACATCTTCAAGCCCGCCCTCTCCCGCGGTGAGCTCCAGTGCATTGGTGCCACGACCCTGAACGAATACCGTAAGTATATCGAAAAGGACTCCGCGCTCGACCGTCGCTTTCAGTCGGTGAAGGTGGAAGCGCCCTCCGTCGACGACACGATTCTCATCCTCAAGGGCATCCGCAGCAAATACGAGGATCACCACAAGGCCATTTTCACCGACAAGGCCCTCGAGTCGGCGGCCAAGCTTTCCGACCGCTACATCACCGGGCGTTTTCTGCCCGACAAGGCTATCGACGTGATGGACGAGGCCGGTTCGCGGGCCCGCATCGGCGCGCTCACCCGGCCACCCGACATCGAGAGCATGGCCAAGGAGATCGAGCAGGTCTGCGCCTTGAAAGAAAAGGCGATCAGCGAGCAGCACTTCGAGGAAGCTGCGCGCCACCGCGACAACGAAAAGCAGCTACGCGTCAAGCAGGAGCAGATCACCGAGGAGTGGAAGAAGGCTCGCGAGGAGAAGCGGGTCACGATCGACGAGGACCTCACGATGCAGGTTGTCGCCGACTGGACCGGCATCCCGCTCAGCCGCATGGAAAAGAAGGAGAGCGAAAAATTACTCTCGATGGAGACGGAGCTGCAGAAGGCCGTCATCGGGCAGGAGATCGCGTGCAGCGCCATCGCCCGCGCGCTCCGTCGCTCGCGCGCCGACCTCAAGGATCCGCGCCGGCCCATCGGCTCGTTCATGTTCGTCGGCCCGACAGGCGTCGGCAAAACCATGCTGGCGAAACAGCTCGCCGCGCAGATGTTCGGCAACCAGGACGCGATCATCCAGATCGACATGTCGGAATACATGGAGAAATTCGCCGTGTCGCGGCTGGTCGGCTCGCCTCCGGGCTACGTTGGCTACGATGAGGGTGGTCAGCTCACGGAGGCCGTGCGCCGCCGCCCCTACGCGGTTGTGCTCTTCGACGAGGTCGAGAAGGCGCACCCGGACGTGATCCAGATTCTGCTCCAGATCCTCGAGGACGGCCGGCTGACAGATTCGCTCGGGCGCTCGGTGGATTTCCGCAACACGATCATCATCATGACGAGCAACGCCGGGGCGCAACTGCTCCAGCGCCAGACCTCGATGGGTTTCGGCGCCGCCGCGTCAAGCTTCAGCGACGTGGAGAAGATGCGCGAGAAGGTGCTGGAGGAGGCGAAGCGGGTCTTCAAACCCGAGTTCCTCAACCGCATCTCCGACATCGTCTTTTTCCGGCCGCTGGACCGCAACGACCTGATCAAGATCGTCGAGCTCGAGACGCAGGGTTTTGCCAAACGCATCGCTGACCGCAAGATTTCGCTCGAGTTCACCCCCGAGTCGAAGGCGCTGCTGATCGAGAAGGGCTACGACGAAAAATACGGGGCGCGGCCCCTGCGGCGGGCGGTCGAGCATTACCTTGAGGACCCACTGGCCGAGGCGATCCTGCGCGGCGACATCAAGGACGGTGAGCCCTGCATCGTTGAACGCGACGGCGACAAACTGATCTTCAAACAAAAGACGCCTACAGCCGACACCGGCGTGGCGCCCTAAAAAGACGACCAACCGTCGCCATGAAACCCCGCCCCCTGAGACCAACGGGAGCGGGGTTTTCAGTATTCGCCCGTCCGGTGTCGGAGCGGACCGCATTTGCCCGTTGCGGTGACGGCATCACATCGGCAAAAGTTTCCCGGTGAAAGCACCGGGCCGTCTCTTTTTGCTCTCGCTTGCACTGCTTGCTGGCTTGCGTGCCGTGGCGCAGACGGAAATTCCGGCCGTGGAAACGTTGCAGCCGCCGACACCGGCGAGGCTCACCCGGATCGAGGCCGATGCGGATCGCGTCGGCTGGACGGCGCAAACGCAGGCGCTTCACGCCGCCGCCTGCGCCGCCTACGAACATGACAAACTTCCCGCGGCGGAGGCGTGGCTCAACCTCAGTCGCTGGTCCGCGCTGTTCGGCGAGAGCGAGAAGGATTACATCCCGCGCTGGATTCGGGAGGTCGAAAATTCCCAGGTGGCCCACGGCAACATGCGGCGGTCTTTTCTGATGAGCGACCAGCCACTCGGAGCGCAACTGACCCCGGAATGCCGGGGCTGGCTGATCCGGGATTTTCCGTTCTCTGCCGAATTTTTCTCGCTGCTACAGCCGGTCGACTACGTCCCGGAAGTTTTTCACATTCTCAGCGGCCTGTTTCTCCACGCACCGGAGCGCTTCAAAGCATATGCCAGTCTGGCCCTCGCACTCGCCGTCGTTTACGACACGCCTCCGCCGCCCGACTGGCCGCACTGGCAGGTGGAAGCGCGTGCCCTGCCGCGCCGCTGGCCAGCGCCCGCCAAGGCGTTCGATTGGTGGGTGAAACAGGATCAACTCGGCCACACCTACCACCGGCTCAACCGCCTGCCGGCCGACGAGCTCAAGTTCGTGGTCGATGCCGCCGCACCACTCGACGAACTCGAGTGGTCGCAGGTTGTGGCGAACTATCCGCTCAATCTCCTCGCCCGTGCCTACACGATGATCCGTTACCGGCCGGATCGCATGCTCAACAACGTGGGCGTTTGGAATGGGGGCGCCTACACGCTCCCCGCCATCCTCGGGGCCGGCGGCATCTGCGTCGACCAGGCCTATTTTGCCAGCGAGGTGGGCAAGGCGCGCGGCGTGCCCACGCTGCTTTTCACTGGCGTCGGCAAGGACGGACGGCACGCGTGGTTTGGCTTTCTCGATGGCGACCGGAAATGGGTGCTCGATGCGGGGCGCTACGCCGAGCAGCGCTTCGTCACCGGCTATGCCCGCGACCCACAGACGTGGGTACGTATTTCCGATCACGAACTTCAGTTTCTTACCGAGGGATTCCGCCGCCTGCCCACCTATGGCCTCTCGCGGACGCACGCCGACTTTGCCACCGACTATTTGCGGCACGGCGAGTTCGCCGTCGCGGAGCGGGTCGCCCGCAAGGCGCTTGGCTACGAACGGCGGAACCAGGCGGCGTGGGAAACCCTGCTGGCCGCCGAGGCTTCGCTCGGGCGCAACACCAAACAGCGCGAAGGCACGCTGCGCGAGGCGGCGCAGGCGTTCCAACGTTATCCGTCACTCGAGGCGGTCTACGCCAACCGCCTCGCCGCAAGCTTGCGCGCCCGCGGCGAGACGAGCGCAGCGGACATGGAGGAGGGCCGCATCGCGCGCAAGAACCGCGGCGAGCGCAGCGATCTGAGTTTGGAGCAGGCGAGAATCAATCTGGTGCGCAGTATATCGACCCAGCAGCTGCCCGTGCAGATCAGGAACTACAACTCTCTCGTCGACACACTTGGGCGGGGCGCCGGCATCGGATTTTTCGACCAGATCGTGGTCGTGTTTGCCGAGCATCTGCTGCGGCTCGATCAGCGAGTGGAATCGATCCGGGCCGTGGAGCGGGCCCGCCGCACGCTCAAGGTCGAGCCGGGCCGTCAACTGGACCAGGAGTTTGACCGGCTCCTCCGACAGTTGAACGGCCGATGAACCGGCTGGGGCACAGCTAACCCGCGCAATTTGCCGCTATGCCGACACGGCGGCGAGTTCGCGGTCCTTCTCGGTCTTGAGGCGGAGCTGGCCGCAGGCGGCGGCGATGTCGTGGCCCTTTTCGCGGCGGAGCGTGACGGAGATGCGGGCGTCGCGCAGGATGTCGGCGAAGCGTTCCTGGCGCGTGAGCGAGGGGCGCTTCCACGGGAGCCCGTCGACGGTGTTGTAGGGGATGAGGTTCACGTGGGCGTGGAGATCGCGGGCGATGTCGCGGAGTTTCTGCGCCTGGATGAGGGAGTCGTTCACGTCCTCAATGAGGATAAACTCGAGCGTGATCATGCGGCCGTGTTTTTCGGAAAACGCGCGGACGGCGGGAAGGAGTTTGGCCAGCGGGTAGGCCTTGTTGACCGGCATGATCTGCTCGCGCACCTCGTCGGTCGCGCCGTGGAGCGAGAGGGCGAGGCGGAAGCCGAGCGGCTCGGCGGCGAGCTGGAGAATTTGCGGGACGAGACCGCTCGTGGAGATGGTGATGCGGCGCGCGCCAAAGCCGAGGCCCCAGCCGGCGTTGAGGATGGTGAGAGCGCGGAGGAGGTTGTCGTAGTTGGCGAGGGGCTCGCCCATACCCATGACGACGAGGTTGTCGAAGGAGGCCAGCTCCATGTGGGCCCGGGGCGTGCGGGCGTCCTCGCGGTAACAGACGTGAAGGATCTGGGCGACGATCTCGCCGGCGGTGAGGTCGCGCTTGAGGCCGGCGAGACCGCTGGCGCAGAAGACGCAGCCCATCGCGCACCCGACCTGCGTGGAGATGCAGATGGTTTTGCGCGAGTGCTCGATGCCGACGCCCTCCTGCGGGGCACGGATGATGACAGTTTCGATGAGGGAATGGTCGCCGAGTTCGAGGAGCAGTTTGTCGGTCACGTCGTCGGACTGCTTGTTAAGCACGAGCGACGCGGGCATGAGTTCGAACGTGTCGGCGAGCCAGGCGCGAAGGGGTTTCGAGAGGTTGGTCATCTCGTCCCATGAGCGGACGCGTTTTTTATAGAGCCAGTCGAGGATTTGTTTCGCACGGAACGCCGGCTCGCTAAGCTCATGCAGGCGCGCGGCGAGCGAGTTGAGTGTTTCGCCGGTGAGCGGCGGCTGGGCGGGCGTGAACTTCATGCGGGCGGACCTTACGATCCGGTCGGGTAGGCGCAAGCGGGGCTTCAAGGGCGGAGCCACAGCACGAGCCAGTCGCGGGCGGCTTGGAGGGAGTTGGAGCTGACCTTGTGGCCGGTTTTGGGCTGAATGATGAGAAAGAATTTCTCGCAGGAGCCGGCGGTGATGTAGGCGGCGCGCGCGGTGGCGGCGCTGGCTTCGACGCCCGGGAGCGGAGTCAGTGCGTCCGAATCGCCATTGATGACGAGCAGCGGGCGGGGAGCGATGAGCGGGAGCATGGCGGGGGCGTCGAACGGCCCGGCGATGCCCGGCGCGACACGGTCGAAAAACTGCCGCGCGAACTTCGTGGTCGGTTTCGCGATGCCAGCGTCGTGTGCGGCAGCAGTGAACGCGGTCTGAATGGTGCCGATTCGGGGCTGCCACGCGTTGTGCTCTAGCGCCCAGCGAAAGCTCTGCACGCCAAGGCATGAGACAGCGGCGGCGATGCGCGAATCGGCGGCGGCCGTGAGCCAGGTTTCGATGCCGCCTTTCGAAAAGCCGATAAGGCCGATGCGGGTTGGGTCGGCGTCGTCTCGCGTCACGAGCCAGTCGATAAGCCGTGCAACATCCCAGACGGTGTCGTAGAAAAGCGGGTGCTCAACGCCGGAACGGTAGGCGCGATGGATGGCGTCGGTGTAGTCGGTGGTTTCCTTGCGGGAACGGCTACGGGCGCCGTGGTAGCGGCCATCGATGGCGACGGCGACAAAGCCAAGCGCGGCGAACTGGTTGAGCAACTTGAGTTGGCTCTCTTTGTCGCCGCCGGTGCCGTGGAGCGATATGACGACCGGCCGGCGGACGCGAGAGTAGCCGGCGGGTTTGACGAGGAGACCGGGCACGCGTTGACCGGCCTCGGCGGCGTAGCTGAAGGCGAGTTGAACCAGACTGTCCCGCTCGACCGCGAGCTGAAGTTCGGGTGCCAGCGGGACACGCGGACGATCGATGATCTTGAGAAAAGCGGTGCGCGCGGCACCAGCAGCGGTGGCTGATGCGTTGGCGGCAGGGAGGGAGAAAGGCAAGCCGCCCGCCGTAAACGCTAGAAACAGCCGCAGGGAGAGAAGCCGGTTCATGCTCCGAGCCGAACACAACGGCAGGCCGGGGGCAAGCGGAGGAACGCGGCTGGCCTTCTTCCTCTGCGCCGAAATCGGACGGGGCTATTTCCGGGCCAGCGCGCGGTTGAGGGCGCTGACGATGGCCTTGATCGAGGCGAGCTCGATGTTGGTGTCGATGCCGGCGCCGAAGAGCGTGTGGCCGCGCTCGGTCTTGATCTGGATGTAGCTGACGGCGCGGGCCTCGGCGCCCTTGCCGAGGGAGTGCTCGGCGTAGGAGAGCACCTCGAACTTCGGCAGCGCGGCAGTGGCGAGCGCACGGACGAAGGCGTCGATCGGGCCGTTGCCCTCGGCGGTGAGCTTGTGCGGGAGGCCGTCAACGGCGAGGCACGCCTCGCATTTCACGGCGCTGTCGCGTTCGGTGGTCTTGAAGTGTTCGAGAACCAGCGGCGCGGTGCGGGCGAGATATTCGCGTTGAAACGCCTCATGAATCTCGGCCGGGGTGAGCTCGCGGCCGGTGGCGTCGGCGAGGTCGTTGACGATCTTGCCGATCTCGCGGTGCATGAGTTTAGGCAGCATGTAGCCGAACTCGTGTTCGAGCACGTAGGCGACGCCGCCTTTGCCGGACTGGCTGTTGATGCGGATGATGGCCTTGTAGCTGCGGCCAAGGTCGGCGGGGTCGATTGGGATGTAGATGACGTCCCACGGCGCGTCGGGTTTTTGGACGGCCCAGGATTTCTTGATGGCGTCTTGGTGCGAGCCGCTGAAGGCGGTGAAGACGAGCTCGCCGGCGTAGGGCTGGCGGGGCGGCACGTCGAGGCGGGTGCAGCGTTCATAAACCTCGCGGATTTCGTTGATGTTGGAGAAATCGAGGCCGGGGTGGATGCCGTGAGTGTAGAGGTTCAGGGCGACGACGACGATGTCGAGGTTGCCGGTGCGCTCGCCGTTGCCGAAGAGGGTGCCCTCGACGCGGTCGGCGCCTGCGAGGAGGGCGAGTTCGGTGGCGGCGACGCCGGTGCCGCGGTCGTTATGAGTGTGCAGAGAGACGAGGGTGCGGTCGCGGCGGGTGAGGTGCGTGCACATCCACTCGATCTGGTCGGCGTGGATGTTGGGCGTGGCGTATTCGACGGTGGCGGGGAGGTTGAGGATGATCTTGTCGGCGGCGGTGGGCTGCCAGACGTCGGTCACGGCCTCGCAAATTTCGAGGGCGAACTCGAGTTCGGTGCTGGTGAAGCTTTCAGGGGAATACTCGAGGCGGAGGCGGGTGCCGGCGGCGACGAGCGGCTGTATCTTCGCCTTCAGGAAGCCGACGGCGTGGGTGGCGATGCGCACGATGTCGGCCTGCGTGGCGTTGAAAACGTGGCGGCGCTGGGCGGGCGAGGTGGAGTTGTAGAGGTGAAAGATGACGTTCTTCGCGCCCTGCACGGCCTCGAGGGAGCGCGTGATGAGATCTTCGCGGCACTGGCAGAGGAGTTGGATGGAAACGTCCGCAGGGATGCGGTTTTCCTCGATCAGGCGCCGGCAGAAATCGAACTCGATCTGGGATGCGGAGGGGAAGCCGACCTCGACTTCCTTAAACCCGATCTTCACGAGGAGGTCGAAGTATTCGAGTTTCTCCTCGACGCTCATGGGCTGCGCGAGAGCCTGATTGCCGTCTCGAAGGTCGACGCTGCACCAGATCGGGGCGTGGGTCAGCGTGCGGTTAGGCCACTGCCGGTTGGGCAGGGCTACAGGAGGAAATGAGCGGTATTTGGTGACAGGAGCAGGTTGCATGGTGCAAAAGGACTGAAAGCTGTAAATCGAGAGGGCAGGGAGCACAAGCCGCGTGGAACGGCGGACAAACACAGGCGGGACGCACGACCAGCCGCTAGGCGGCGAATCAGAGATCGTGCGCGGACGTAAGTCGAAGCAGGGCCTGTATGGTGAGGTGCATCAGTTGACTATCGCTGTTATCGGCGCACGCGGCGGGAAGTCAAGGGGCGGCGGGTCAGAAAGCGCCGTGGGCGGCAATTTTCCGGATTGTAACCCGGCTGCGTGGCGGGCGTCTTGCGTGTTGTGGGTAATCTTGCCTCCATCTCCCTATGCCCGATGACGAGCCGCTCGACTTGGCCGACTGTCTTGACCGCGTGCGCCGCCGCGATCAAGCCGCCGCACGGGAGCTCGTGGAGCACCTTTATCCACTGGTCATCCGCATTGTGCGGGCGCGGCTGCCGCGACGTGAGGCCGAGGAAGACCTGGCCCAGGAAATCTTTCTGAAAATGTTTTCGCGACTCGCACAGTATCAGGGCAACGTGCCGTTATCCCACTGGGTTTCGCGGATCGCAGTGACGACCTGCATCGACCACCTCCGCGCCCAGCAACGCAGGCCTGAATTTCGCTGGGCGGACCTGTCGGAAAACGAAGCCGATCTGCTCGATGCGGTGATCACCGATGCGAATGACACCGCGCCCGATGACGCCCTCGCAGCCAGCGAACTGGTGCACAAACTGCTCGGCCAGCTCAAGGCGGACGACCGGCTTGTCATCCAACTGCTCGATCTCGAGCAGAAGACCATTGCCGAAATCAGCGCGCTGACCGGCTGGAACCAGTCGCTCGTGAAAGTGCGTGCATTTCGCGCCAGGCGGAAGTTACAGAAATTGTTCAAGGAACTAGAACGAAAAGAAAACGCATGAAATCGCACAACCAAGTCTGGCCGCGTCTCGCCGCTGCCGCCTGCCGCGTTCCCGCCGACGGGCGTGACGTTACGGCGCCGCTAGGGTTTGCCACGCGCGTCGCGGCGCTCGCCATGACGGCGGAGCCGCCGTTTGCCTCGCTCTTTGAGCGATTCTCGTGGCGTGCGCTCGGCGTGGCCGGCCTGCTGGCCTTGGTCAGCGTGGCCGCCGACTATTCGGTCTTTGCCGCCAACACTGCCGATGACGAACTCCCGACCGACGAAAGTGCGGTGACGGCGATCCTCGATCTCGCTTCCTGAGCCCGGCCATGGCAAAATCCTGGAAAGTCATTCTTGCGTTCGCCGGTGTATTCCTTGCGGGCGGAATCTGCGGCGGGTTGGTGGCGCGGCGCGTGGAGAAATTTTACCGGCCGGGCGGCAAACCCCCAGTCGCGCAGGCATTTTGGCCGCAGGTGATCCACCGCCTCGACGAGAAGCTGAGCCTGACGCCCGAACAGAAAGAGAAGATCCGCCCGATCGTGCAGCGCACCCAGGCAGAGGTGCAAAAACTGCGGCGGGATCATTTTGCCGGCGTCAGTCACGCCATGGAACGTATGCACGCGGAAATCGATGTGCTCCTCACGCCGGAGCAGCGGATCAAGCTGGAGGAGCTGCGAAGCAAACTACGCGAGCGGATCGAGCGCGAACGTGGCGAGATGCACGGCGGGGCCCGGCCCCCGGGACTGCCGCGGAATTGAGCGACCGGAAACTGGAATTTGGAGTTGCGCGCCGGTCGCGACCGCGCATGGTCCGCCTCGGCCAGGTGCCATGCATGGGCAGGCGCGTGAACTCCGCCAGGACCGGAAGGTAGCAACGGCAACGACGTTCTCCCAGTGCCGTGGAGTGCCTGGCCACTTATTTTTTATTTTGGATTTGCGCTTGCTGGGTTTGGATTTGGTCTAGCCCCAGTGTCGGGCACCTACCAAGTCATCGCGCGCAAGTGGCGGCCACAGACGTTTGACGACGTCGTCGGTCAGGACCATGTCGTGCGGACGCTGCGCAACGCCATCAGCCGCGGCCGGATCGCCCACGCCTATCTCTTTGTGGGACCGCGCGGCACGGGCAAGACCTCGACGGCGCGCATCTTCGCCAAGGCGCTCAACTGCACCGGTGGTCCGAAGGCGGACTTCGATGTCAATGATCCCGCCTGCCTAGCCATCGCCAACGGATCGCACCTCGACGTAATCGAAATTGACGGCGCCTCGAATAACGGTGTGGACCAGGTGCGCGACCTGCGCGACACCGTGCAATACGCGCCGGCGCAGGGTAAGTTCAAAATCTACATCATCGACGAGGTGCACATGCTTTCGGCGGCGGCGTTCAACGCGCTGCTCAAGACGCTTGAGGAGCCGCCGTCACACGTAAAATTTGTCTTCGCCACCACCGATCCGCAAAAGGTGCTGCCGACGATCATCTCGCGCTGCCAGCGCTTCGACCTGAAGCCGATTCCGCCCGAGCTGATCGTGGAGCGGCTGCAGAAGATCGCCGACTCCGAGAAAATCAAAATCACCCCTGCCGCACTCGCCAGCATCGCCCGCATGGCCGACGGCGGCATGCGCGACGCACAGTCGGTGCTCGATCAGATGATCTCGTTTTGTGGCGGCGAAATCACCGAGCCCGACGTGCTCGACGTCTATGGGCTGGTCTCGGCCGAGAAAATCGCCGAGCTGGCGGCGGCGCTCGCTGCGGGCGACGATCGGAGGATCGTTGCGATCGTCGACGATTGCGACTCCAATGGGCGCGACCTCGTCCGCCTGCTGTCCGACCTTCAGGCGCAGGTGCGCACGGTGTTGCTCGACGCCATCGCGCAGGGCGGCCGCAGCGCCGCACTGGGCGAGCCGATGACGACCGAGCAGCTCACGCGGCTGCTCGACGGGCTGCGCGAAGGCGAGGGCGCGGTGAAGCTGGGCCTCGCCGAGAAGATCAATTTCGAGGTGACGCTGCTGAAGGCCGTCGATGCCAGCCGTGCGCGGGCGATCGACAGCCTGATCAAGGAACTCGCCGCGCTCGCCGACGAGGCTCCGGCCGCGGCCGACGGCGAAAAAAAAAAGGACTGATTGAGCGGCTGGAAGCGCGGCTGAGTGCCTCACTTCAGGTCGAGGGGCGAGAGCCAAGAGTCGAGAGACCGGGCATTCCGGCGAAGGAGGCCGAAGTGGTCATGGAGAACGGGGCAAATGTCTGGCCCGACGAGGCGGCCGAAACGGTGTTTCTGGCCGGGCTGGGCGGCCCGCCCGAACTGGGGGCGCCGGTCGTGGAGGCTCCGGCGGTTGCCGAGCAGGAAGAGGAGAAAGAGGTGCCGTTGCCCGCGCTGGACGACCTGGTGCAGCGCTTGACGCCCGAGACCCGCGAACTGCTCTCCGAGCTGTTTCGGGCGAAATTCGTGACCGTGCGCCGGGTGCCGAAGCAGGCGCTGAAGGAATGAACCGGCCGGCTCACCCGCGCCACTCGGCGCCGAGCCGAAGTCGGCCTTCGGTGCTGCGGTCGTAGAGGTAGGTTTCCACGCGTTGCGACGTGAAGGGCGGCAGCAGCGGCACGGGTTCGCGGCGATAGAGGCCTTCGCTCAAACCTTCAAGTTGGTCCAGTTGCGCGAGGCAAGCGGCGTTGACCGACCAGACTTCGCCGAGGACGCCGTCGGGGTCACCCGGTTGTCGCACCATGCCGGGATAGCCGTCCAGTGCGTAGAGGCAGAACCCGGGAGCGGTGCGCGCCGCACCGAGGAAATGCTGCCCGGCGAGGTGGCGGTGATTTTGGCCGGCATGCTTGAGCGTGCCGTAAACGAAGAGCGCCGTCATGTTCCCGGCGGAGCTGCCACCTCGATGACCACGGCGGTGGTGTTGTCGCGGCCGGAGGCCGCGACGGCTTCATCGACGAGCCGCTGTGCGACGGACGGTCCTCCCGCAGGGGCCGGGGCGCGGGTGAGTTCGTCGAGCTGGCGGTCCCAGAGGCCATCAACGAGGCCGTCGGAGCAGATGAGAAAACGGTCGCCAGGCCGGTGGCCGACAGCGCCGATGTGGGGTTCAATGAACTGATTGCCGGCGCCGAGGGCCTGCGAGAGAGCATTGCGGCGGGGGTGGTTGCGGGCTTCGCGTTCGTTGATTTCACCTTTGCGGCGCAGCCGGCCGACGTGGCTGTGGTCATGCGAGAGCTGGGTCATGCCGCCCTCGTGCGGCAGATAGTAGATCCGGCTGTCGCCGATGTGGCCGAAATACATCCACTCGGGTGTGAACCAGGCGAGACTGAGCGTGCAGCCCATGCCGGCGCATTCCTCGTAGGAGAAACCGAGTTTGAGCAGGTCGGCATGAATGGCGGAAAACAGCTCGGAAAGAATATCCTGAAAGCCGCTCTCGAGCCCGGCCGCTGAGAGCCGGAATCCGCGCGGCAACAGCCGGGTAATGCGATCGATGGTGATGCGGCTGGCGAATTCCCCAGATTTGGCGCCGCCCATGCCATCGCTTACGGCGAAAACAAAATCGGCGCCGGCGAGCGAGGCCTGGCCGGTTTTGCCGAGGTAGCGCACCTCGTGGCCGTCGAAATTGAGCGCGAGGAAGGCGTCCTCGTTGTTGGGCCGGAAACGGCCGACGTGTGTGAGGCCCGACCAGTGCAGGGCAGAGGCGGCGAGGGCGGTGTCGGCCGCGGGGGGCACCGAGGCGGGAGGAAGTTCCGGTGCGCTCATTGGTCGAGGGAGGGTTTCAGGGAGACCGCGTTGTTGCCGCCGTCCAGGAGCGTCGCGAACTCGAAGTCGATGATGCAAAAGCGGCCGTCCGACACTCGGTAGGTGATGTTGCGCAACTCGCGGTCCTCGTGGCGCACGCCAAATTGTTCAAGTTCGGCAAAAAGCTCTTTTTGACGCTCGGCGTTAAGCTGATCGACCCGTCCGCCACAATGGGTGGTGATGATTTTAAGGTGTTCTGGGTCAACTTCGAGCAGCCGGGGGACGAAGGGGCAGCCGTGCTCTTCCAAGTGGCGCAGCATCCGAACTTCGTGCTCAAAGCGCTCCTTCGCCATATGGCCGCGGAACGTTTTGTGCACACGTCCATCGTAGCCGATGCGCACGAGGGCGCGGGCGGTGTCTTTCATTTCGTGCATGGCGGTTTAGCAGACAATTTCCGCGGTTTCGGCTGTGGCAAGCGTCACCTTTCGGTCGGCGAATCGGGTTTCGGGGCTACTATCGCCGAAATATATGTCCGCCAAACCAGACTTGCGGTGACTCTGGCATGTAAGGTGCTAAGTTGTCCGTGGGCGCTTCGCTATCGTTGCCAAGGTCTTTCCTGACCTTGACGATCTTGGCAAGGCCGTCTCACAACTCCCCTGTCTCCAACCCACCTATCTATGGCCAAATACAAACTGGAATACATCTGGCTCGATGGCTACACGCCGCTCGCCAGCTTGCGTAGCAAAACTCAAATCAAGGACTTCGCCTCCTTCCCGACACTCGCCGAGCTGCCTGTGTGGGGGTTCGACGGCAGTTCGACTCAGCAGGCCGAAGGCAAGAGCTCCGACGTGGTGCTGAAGCCCGTCGCGGTTTTCCCCGACTGCACGCGCAAGGACGGCGCGCTCGTGATGTGCGAAACCTATCTACACACCGGTCAGGCGCACCCGACCAACTCCCGTGCCACCATCCCGGACGATCCGGACACTTGGTTCGGCTTCGAACAGGAATATTTTTTCTACAAGGATGGCGCGCCCCTCGGTTTTCCCGCGGGCGGTTTTCCCGCACCGCAGGGTCCGTATTACACTGGCGTGGGCTATAAGAATGTCGGCGCGGTCGCCCGGGAGATCGTCGAGAAGCACATCGACATCTGCCTCGAGGCCGGCATCAACCTCGAGGGCATCAACGCCGAGGTTGCGAAGGGTCAGTGGGAATTTCAGATTTTCGGCAAGGGCTCGAAGAACGCCGCCGACCAGATGTGGGTTGCCCGCTACATTATGGCGCGCCTGTGTGAAGGCTACGGCATCGACATCGAGTGGCGCTGCAAACCCATCCTCGGGCCCTTCAACGCCCCGCTCGACTGGAACGGTTCCGGCATGCACTCCAACTTCTCGACGAAGCACATGCGCGAAGTCGGCGGCAAGGCCTACTTCGAGAAACTCATGACCGCTTTCAACAAGCACATGGACGAGCACATCGCCGTTTACGGGCCGGAGAACCACCTTCGTCTCACGGGCCTGCACGAGACGCAGTCGATCGACAAGTTCAGCTACGGCATTGCGGACCGCGGCGCCTCGGTGCGCGTCCCGCACAGCTTCATCAACAACGGCTACAAGGGTTACCTTGAGGATCGTCGTCCGAATTCCGCCGCCGATCCCTACTTGGTTGCCGGCCGCATCCTCAAGACGATCCAGACCGTGCCGACAACCTGAGTTCGGGAAAAGACTTGCATAGACAAAGGCGTCACTCGAACGGGTGGCGCCTCTTTTCTGGAAGCACGAACGGGGCCAGCGTGCCGCGCCAGCGGGTCGGAGCCTGCAACGGCGGGTTGCTTTTGCCCTTGCGGTGGCCGCTTCCCTTTGCGGCCATAGACCCTTCACCATGATCGCACCCGAGACTTTCAACCATATCGAGAACATCACCAAGCGCGCCGGACACCTGTGGAGGTTTCTTTGACGTCGATCAAAAACTGCGCGAGATCGAGGCCCTCGAGGCCGAGATGGGTTCGCCAACTTTCTGGGACAACACCGAACGAGCCCAGAAGCACATTGCCAAACTCAACGTTCTGAAAAAGTCCGTCCTGCCCGTCGTCGCTTTCCAGAAGAAGGTCGACGATGTTGCGGTGATGACCGAGCTCGTCGAGGCGGCGGAAGGCGCGGAGCGCGAAACCTACGCGAAGGAGCTTGACGGCCAGGTCGGAGCGATGGTGCCCGAGCTGGACCAGTTGGAGATCGCCTCGTTCCTCACGGGGCAGTTCGACCGGAACAACGCCATCTTTTCCATCCAATCCGGCGCTGGTGGCACGGAGGCCAACGACTGGGCGGACATGATGTTTCGCATGTATAACCGCTGGGCCGAGCGGCGTGGCTTCGGGGTCGAGCTCATGGACGTGCAGGCCGGCGACACGGCCGGCATCAGCAAGGCCACCATCCTCATCCGGGGCGAGAATGCCTACGGCTACGCCAAGGCCGAGCGCGGCGTCCACCGGCTCGTGCGCATCAGCCCGTTCGACTCAAACAAGCGCCGGCACACGTCGTTTTGCGCCGTGGACGTCGTCGCGGAGATCACCGAGGAGATCGAGATTAACATCCCTGAGGACGAGGTGCGCACGGATGTATACCGCTCCTCCGGCAAGGGCGGGCAGGGCGTCAACACGACCGACTCGGCGGTGCGGCTAACGCACATCCCCTCGGGCATCGTGGTCGTCTGCCAAAACGAGCGCTCTCAGATCAAGAACCGCGCCGCGGCGCTCAACGTGCTCAAGGCGCGCCTTTATGAAAAGAAGCAGGACGAGCAGCGCGCCGAGATGGACAAGTTTTATGGCGAGAAGGGCGAGATCGGGTGGGGGAGCCAGATCCGCAGTTACGTGCTGCAGCCCTACCAGATGGTGAAGGACCTGCGCACCGGCCTCAGCACGAGCGACACGCAGGGCGTGCTCGACGGCGACCTTGACCGTTTCGTGAACGCCTGGCTCCGCGCGGGCTGCCCGCGGCATCGCAACAAGGAAATTCAGATGGAAGAGTAGGCCGAGGACGGAAGACGGAGAACTGAGGACAGAGGACGAAAAATTAACACGCCGGGGCTTTGACTTCTGTCCTCAGTCCTCTGTCTTCTTTCCTCCGTCTTCCGTCACCATGCCCGACCTGTCCTACGAACACATCCGCTCGACCCTCGCGGCGCAGCCGCTCTTCGAGGACAAGTCGTGGCAGCTCTCGCCCCAGGCGTGGCCGCTGACGCCGGCCCAGGTGGCGGAACTGGAGGCGATCGGGGCGGCGTGCCTGGAGTTTCACCAGGCGCTTGAGACGCTTTATCTGCGCTCGGCGGTGGGAAAAAATCTGCTGCGCAACAAGTCGCTGCTGGCTCCGTGGGTCGCCGATTACCTCGACCGCGGCAAACCGCCCGCGTTGGTCGCCCATGCGCGCGACCCGAAGAACCGCGGGGCGTTTCCCACCGTGCTGCGGCCCGACCTGTTGCTCACTGACGAAGGGTTCGCGCTGACGGAGCTCGACTCGGTGCCCGGCGGCATCGGGCTGACGGCGTTTCTCAACCGGATGTATTCCGGCGCGGGCCGCGCCGGGGTGTTGGGCGGCGACGACGCGATGATCTGGAATTTCCACGCACCGCTGGCCGCGCTGCGCCCGGCGCAGGCCAATCCGCTTATCGCGCTCGTGGTCAGCGACGAGGCGGCGACTTACCGCCCGGAGATGCAGTGGCTCGCGCATCAGCTCCAGTTGCTGGGCAAACGCGTGTTCTGCCTGCGGCCGGAGGACATTTTTCCGCTCGGCTCCTCGCTCTGTTTTGATGCCGAGGGCAACCCGGAGAAGATCGACGTGCTCTACCGGTTCTTCGAGCTGTTCGACCTGACGAACATCCGCACGGCGAAGTTCATTTTCGAGTCTTGGGCGGCAGGCGAGGTGGCAATTGCACCGCCGATGCGGACGTTTCAGGAGGAGAAAATTTCCCTGGCGCTGTTTCACCATCATCTGCTGCAGGACTTTTGGGCGGAGGCGCTGTCTGGTGGAGCGTGGAAACTCCTGCGGTCGCTGATTCCGCCGTCATGGGTCATCGACCCGGCGCCACTGCCGCCCGGAGCGGTGCTCGACGGTCCGCGCATCGGCGGGCGTTCGCTCAACGACTGGCGCGAACTCGCCGGCGCCTCGCAGAAGGAGCGCGACCTCATCATCAAGATCAGCGGCTACCACGAGACGGCGTGGGGCGCGCGCAGCGTGGTGCTGGGCAGCGATTGCTCGCGCGAAGAATGGCAGGAGGGCGTCGAGCGCGCCGTGGCGCTGGCGCCGACAAACCTGCATGTGTTGCAGGCCTACCGGAAGCCGCGCCGGATTCGGCACCGGGTTTACAGCCGCACGGCACCCCACGCGGCGCACGAGGCCGATGGCCGGCTGCGGCTGTGCCCCTACTATTTCGTCGCCAACGGCCAGGCCAAGCTGTCGGGCGCACTGGCGACTTTTTGCCCGCCCGATAAAAAAATCATTCACGGCATGGAGGACGCCGCGCTGCTGCCGTGCCGCGTGACACCGGTTGACTAGGCGAGACATGAACGCCGGGCACCACCAAGGCACGCTCCGCCCGGGCGCCCACCGCGCGCTGTGGATCGGGGCGATTGCGGTGGCGATCACAGCGTGGATTTTTTCCCGGGCGGGCACACCGTTTGCCGGTTTCGACTGGCTGGAGTTGATCGCGTTTCACAAGTACCACTATCGTGCGGCGCTGCTGTCCGGTCAGCTGCCGCTATGGAATCCGTATGTGGCGCTGGGGCGTCCGTTTCTCGCCGACATCGAAACGGCCACGCTCTATCCGCCCAATCTCGTCTTCCTGCTGCCCGCGGTATGGGCGCTGCCGATAAGCGTCGCACTGCATGTGGCGCTGATCTTGGCGGGGGCGTGTGTGCTGGGGCGGGAGCTGGCGTTGGGCGGGCGCGCCTCGCTGCTCGCGGGAGCCTCGTTTGCGCTGAGTGCGGCGTTGAGCGGGCGACTCCAAGCTGGACAGATCCAGGTGTTTTGCACGCTGTCGTATCTGCCGCTCTGGTGGGCGCTGGCGTGGCGGGCCTGGCGCGCGCCGGCGTGGCCGGCGACAAGTGCACTGGCGGTGGCGACCGCGGGTATCGCGCTGGCGGGGAGCCCGCCGTTTTTTTGGGCGATGGGCTGGGTGGTAGCGGCGTGGTTGGCCGCGTGGGCGGCGGGCCAGCCGTGGCGCGCCCTGTGGCGCGGCGCGCTGGCCGTGGCGGCTGGCGGGGCGATCGGGCTGGCGCTAGCGGCAGTGCAGTTGGTGCCGTTTTTCGAACTGTTGCAGCAAGGCAACCGGCCACGCCTAAACCCGGAGTTTGTCGCGTGGGGCTCGCTCCCGGTGCGCAACCTGATGTCGCTTCTCGTGCCGTCGACGGATGCGCTCAAATTTTACTGGGAGATGAATCTGTATGCGGGCGTGCTCGCGCCGCTGGGGCTGGTGGCGATCGTGTTTGTGTGGCGCGATCGCGAGGCGCGGGCGTTTGCGGTGACGGCCTTGTGCGGGCTCGCGCTAGCGTTGGCGCCGCTGGGCTTGACCGGCTGGCTCGGGTCGTGGGTGCCAGGGATGGGTGCGCTACGTCTGCCCGCGCGCTATGCGATCGCGGTGGGCTGGTCGCTGGTGCTGGTTTCGATCCTCGCTTGGCAGCGGCGAGGATCGCCGGGCGCGCTGCGCGTAGCGTGGGGCATGGGCATGCTGCAAATCGGAAGTTTGCTGTGGGCGGTCGACCGTCAGTCGGCGCACTACGCGGCGGCGGTGCCACCGGCGGTGGAAACCGAGATAGCGGCGCGCGCGGCGCAACTCTCCGGGAGCGCCGGCCCAGCGCCCCTGCGCGTGGCGCTGGCCCGTGACGCCGTGCGCTCGAACGCGGGTGTGCTCCACGGTTTCACCAACCTGAATGCCTTCGCCAACCCGGGGCTCGCTCGCGTCTGGGACGCGAGTCATGAGCTCGCCGGTGTGCCACCGCGCACGGACAATCCGGCGCTCACAGCCGAGCTGGCGTTGCAACCGCGCGAAGCACTGCGGCGGTGGGGCGTGCAGTTCGGCTGGGATGGGCCGCGCAGAGTCTTCTTCTTCGAGCCCGCAGCCGGTCCACTGGCGACCGCGGTTTCGGCGGCTGAATTTGTGCCGAATGCAAAGGAGGCGGCCGAGCACTGGTGGGCGTCGCCCGGCGGGGTGGTTTTCCTTGAAGGAGAGGCACCGGCCGTGTCGCCGTGGGTGCGCGAGTCGCATGCACTGCTGGTCACGGTTTACAGCGCAACCTCTGTTGAGGTGCAGTGGCAGTCTCCGGACGCGGGGTGGCTGGTGCTGGGGGAGCCGTGGTATCCGGGCTGGCGCGCCCGGGTCGAAGATACTTGGATCGACACTAGGCCGGCCAACGGCTGGATGCGCGCCGTGGCGGTGCAGGCGGGGTCACGCAGGGTGCGGTTTGAGTTTTTCCCGCGCAGCGTATGGTGGGGGGCTGCGATTACCTTGGTGGCGGCAATCGGGCTGTTGGCGATGTTGCATCGGGTCCGCGCAACAAAGATTCTGCCGCCATGAGTAAGACGCTGCCTTGCTTCCCTGCAGCGTTTTCTCCTTAAACAACAGCCGTGCGTAGTCCCGCTGCTCCCTTGTCACATTTTTTTCTCTCTGCGAGACAGAGGTCTTTGCTGGTGGCCGCCCTGCTCAGCCTCGGTCCGGTCGCGCCGTCGGCACATGCCGAGATCAATCTGACGGAGTTACGGAGCCGGGCGGAATCGGGCGACGCCGATGCGTTGAATGCCCTCGGGAACATCTATGCGAGCGGGCAGGGCGTGCCGCAGGATTACGCGCAGGCGATCCGCTACTTCACCCAAGCGGCGGCGCGCGGCCATGCCCCCGCGCAGTTCAATCTTGGCATGATGGTGGAACTCGGGCGGGGCATACCGGCGGACCTCGGGACGGCGTTTAAGTTTTACCTGAAGGCGGCGGAACAGGGCTTTGCCCCGGCACAGTTCAACGTCGGCAACATGTATGCCAATGGCATCGGCGTCGGGCGGGACTATTTCGAGGCCGCGCTATGGTTCCGACAGGCGGCCGAGCGCGGCGTGGTGGAGGCGCAATACAACCTTGGTCTGGGCTATGAGCTTGGCCGCGGGGTGGGCAAGGACGAGGCGCAGGCGCAGAAGTGGTATTTGCAGGCCGCGAATTTCGGCTTTGTCCGCGCACGCTACAATCTGGCGCTCATGCTCGAGGACGGCCGCGGCTCTGCCCCCGACCAGAAGAAAGCCGCCGAACTCTATCATGCCGCGGCGCTGCAAGGTTTCGCGCCTGCGCAGAACAACTATGGCATCATGCTGGCGGAGGGCCGCGGCGGATTGACGCCCGATCCGGTGGAGGCTTACGCCTGGCTTTCCCTCGCCGCAGACAACGGAGCGAGACCGGTCGGCCGCGATCTGCTCGCCCCCAAACTTTCGGCCGGACAGCTCGCTGCGGCCAACGAAAAACTTGCTGCGCTGCGGGGCGAGATTGCGGGCAAGAACGCGGCGGCCAGCCCGGCGGCCCAAGCCACCGCGACCGTACCAGCCGCGCCGGCTCAGGGTTCCGCTCCCCTCGCCGCACCCGTGGCCGACGATAGCGCCGCGTTGGCAGCTCGCCTCAAGGTTGTGCAGAGCGAACTCGAAAAAATTCGCGGCGAAAATGCCCGGCTCGCCGAGACGTCCCGAAATCTTGCCAAAGACAAGACCGCGCTCGTGCAACGCGTTGCCCAGGCTGGGGCCGCGGAGCAAGCGGCGGCCGAGGTCCGGGCGCAGGCTGAAAAACTGGCCCAGGAAAACGCCGCGATCAAGACGCAGCAGCAGGAAGCCGCCCGGCAGATTTCCGCCTTGCAAGCCGACTTGAAGACGGCGCGCGATGCGGCGGAAACATTGGCGGTGGACAATATCCAGCCCAAGGCTCCTGCGGTCAGCCCGGCCGATCTGGAGGCGCTGCGCACCGAAAACAAGGATTTACGCCGCGACAACGGCGAACTCATCGCCCAGTTGAAGCAGACCCGCGAGACGGTTGCCCAGATTTCGGCCGAGAAGGCCAAGCTTGCGGCGGCCGACCTGACCGTCAAAGAGGGCGAGCCGGACAGTGCGCGTATCCGCAGCCTGCTAGGCGACAACAAGCGCCTCAACGAGGAGGTTAAACACTCGACGGCCGAACTCAGCTCGCTATACCGCCAGTTACGGGATGCGCAGCGAAAATTGGAGCAGGGTGGCGCTTACAAGCCGAACACGGCCGATGGCTATTCCACTGAAGTTTCCAGCCTCACGCGGGAAGTTCAGGATTTGCGCGAAGCCAACGCGAAACTTGCGCAGGATAACAGCCGGCTCACCGCGGCGGTGGCGGCACCGGCGAAATCCGACGAACTGGACAAGTTGCGTCAGCAGGTAGCCGACGGCACGCGCGCCCTATCGGCGGCCCAAGAGGAAAACGCCCGCCTGAAGCAGGGCGGCGGCACCAGCTTGGAGGAACTGCACCGCGTGCAAGCCCAGCTTGAGGAAGCCGCGAAAGCGCGGAACACACTGGCTGCTGAAAAGGCGACGCTGGAAAAGCGGCTGGCCGATGTTTCGACGTCCGAAGCAAAAACAGGTGGCGAATTCTCCCAGTTGCGCAACGGCCTCGCCGAGGCACGCAGTTCGCTGGTGACGTCGCTTCGCGAGGCGGAGGAATTGCGCAGTCAGCTCGAAAGTGCCAAGGCCGAGCTGAAAGTTCAGTCCAGCCGGTTTCAGGCGCAGCTTGATGAGGCCCGGAAATCGGCGTCGGCGGTCAGTCCCGCGGCGGACGCGAAACTTGGCGCGCAGTTGACCGAGGCCAGAACGCAGCTCGCTGCGCTCGCCAAGACCAATCAGGAGCTCACGGACCAGATGGCCAAGCTGACGACAGAGTTGACTACGGCGCGGCAGACGAGCTCGACTAACGCGGCTGCGACCGCGCAGATTCATACTTTAGGCCGGGAGTTGTTGGCGGCCGAGACCGCCGCGACCGACGCTGACGCTCGTGCGACGAAAACTGCCGAGCAAAACCAGCGGCTGACCGCGCAGTTGACAGAGATGCGCGGCACCACCGAGCAAAGCGCGGCGAAAATTTCCGAGCTCACCTCGGCATTGGACAAAGCCCGACGGAATAGCACGCAGACGGCTGATGTGCAGGTCGCGCGCGCTGAGGCGGCGAAGGCCCGGCAAGAGGCCGAAACCGCGACCGAGTCCGGCCGTTTGCTCGCGGTAAAGAACGAGGAGCTTTCTGCCCGCGCCGAGAAGCTGACCGCCGACTTGGCCAGTGCCCGCGCTGCAGCCGACCGCGAGTTGGCCGGATTGCGCACGCAACTGGCCGACGCGAACACCCGGCTCGAAGAATCCAAGGCCAGCCGCACTTCCGGTGAAACTTTGGTTCAGCGCGCGCTGGAAGCCGCCACCGCTGAACTTGGCGCGCTGAAGACGGCCCACGCGCAATTGGAGCAGGTCAACCGCCAGCTCGCGGACGACCGCAGCAAGTTGAACGAGCAGGTCTCGACCTTGACGAAGCAGCGCGACGACAGCGCACAGGATCTCCAACGCCAGCAGGCCGAGGCGAAAGCCACGGAGGAGAAACTCGGGAAAGCGAACGCCGAGTTGACAGCGCAGGTGCAGGCGGGCGGTGGATTGGGGGTCCAGCTCGATCAACTCAAGGCCGAACTCGCCACTGCGCAAAAGGCGCAGGGCGGGGACCGCGAAACGCTCGCCAAGCTCAACGCCCAGCTCGACAACGCCGGCAAGAAGATCACCGACCTCACGGCAAAGAACGACGACCTGCAGAAGGACCTCGAGGTGGCCAAGCAGGGCACCGCCGCCGCGCTGGCCGCCCAGGCAGCTGCCGCCAAAGCGGCACCGGAGTCCGCCGCATTGAGCCTTGAGATGCAGACTCTGCGCGACCAGGTGCGCCGGCTCGAGGGACAAATCGAGGATGACCGCGCGAGTTCGGCCCGCGAAATTACCGCGCTGGCCGCCCAGCTCGAACGGACCAAGGTAAGCAGCCACGCGCTGGCGGATGCGAACCGGGCGCTGCTCGAGGCGAAAAATTCCGACGACTCCTCGGTCAAGTCCGCGATGGATCAGCTCTCGGGGAAAATTCAAGCGCTCTCCTCCGACAACGAGAAATTGCTGGCGGCCCAGCAGCGTCTCACCGGGGAAAACGAACGGTTGGCCAAAGAGAAACTGACGGCCGAGCAGGTCGCCGTTGACGCGAAGAAATCCGCCGCCGCCCCGGCGGCGTGGGCGCTGGAACGCGACAACCTTCGCGCGCAGGTGGACGACATGTTCAACAAGCTCTCCGAGGCGGAGCGGCGCATGGCGCAGCTCAAGCAGGCGGGGGAGGCGGCGCGCACGCTCGCCCAGAACGCCCAAACCGACGCCGACAAGGCCCATGGCGACCTGACGGCGTTGCAGGCCCGGCTGGCCGAGTCCGACAAGGCGGTGGAGCAGCACAACGCCACCGTCGCCGAGCTGACGGGGGTGAACGAGAAGCTCACCAACGAAAAAACCGAGTTGCAGGCCCAGCTCGCGCAGGCGCGGCAAATCACCGAAAAGGCGCGCGACGATGCCGCCAATTTGAAGTCGCGGCTCACGGCCACCGACCGGGTGGCCGAGCAGAGCGCTACCAGCGTAAACGAGCTGACGGCAGTGAACGATAAGCTGCAGGCCCAACTGAAGGATCTGTCCGCCCAAGTGGCGTCGCTGCGGGAGGACAACGGCCGGCTGGCCCAGCTCAGCACCGATTCAGCCGCGCAGCAGAAGGAACTCGGCGAGTTGAAGCAGAAATTGGCCGTCGCCGAAAAGGCCGCCGAGCAGCGGGGCGGTAGCATCACGGAGCTGGGCAGTGCGAATGAAAAACTGGCGGGGGAGAAGTCCGCGTTGCAGAAGGATCTGGACGGGGTGAATGCGCAATTGGCCGCGCTCCGGACCGAAAACACGCGGCTGGCGCAGGCTGACCAGCGTGCGGCCAGTCTCGACTCCGTCTCGGCGCAACTCACCACGGCGCAGCGCGACATTGGCGGCCTGCGCACCGAGAACTCGCGGCTCAACGAGACCGTGCAGGCACTTGACCGCGACCGGACGACGCGCGTCACCCAGCTTCAGCAGGAAAATGCCGCAATCAGCGCCCGGCTGCGACAGGCGCAAAACACGCTCGACCAAATCGCGTCCGCCGCCCGCATCATCAACGGCAGCCTGCCGCCCTCAGCGGGCGCGCTGAATTCGGTTCGCCCGAGCGGTGCTTCCGACAACACGGCGGCTGCGCCGGCCGAGCAGCGGTTCCATGTCGTGCAGGAGGGCGATTCGCTCTCGCGGATCAGTGTGCGCTACTACGGCACGGCGAACCGCTGGCAGGACATCTACGACGCGAATCGCGATCTCCTCAAAGGCGAAAACGCACTCCGCCCCGGTCAGCGGTTGAAGATACCGTAAGCCGGCCCCGGCGGGCGTCAGGTGAGCGTTCCCTGCGGGTCGAAGTGGAAGGCGATGATCTTCTGCTCAAGGTCAGTTCGCGAAACGGAGCTCGCCAGGCCGCTGGACGTGCCGTCGGCGAGCAGGTAGGTCCACTCGCCGGCCTGACGCACGATCCGACCGTTCGCCGCCGCCAGGCCTTGGAGAAAGACCTGGCTGACGACTTCGGCGCCGGGCGACTCGTCGTGTCCCGCCTCGGCGCGGCCGAAGCGGATGATGCTGACGGCGGTGCTCACGCCGCGGCTTGCTTGCCTGGCGCCAGCGCGGGCTTGGCAGCCTCGGAAGCGAGGTGGGCGAAGAAGGTGTCGCGCCGTTCGCGGGCCACCCGCACGTCTTTGGTCCCAAGCGAGCGGCGGATGCGCTCCTTGGTGAACGAGGTCGGGTGCACCGTGTAGTGGAGGAACCACGTGCCGTGGTTGTCCCACAGGTGGTGGTTGGGGTTGGCCGCGTCGACGCGGATTCCGGGGAGTTTGGTTAGGTTGGACATGATGCGTGATAGTTCGTGGTTGGAGTTATCGCGCATCAGGGTTGAAAACAAAAAACCGACCTGGGCATCAGGTCGGTCTCGTCTTCGGGAGCGTTCTTGGTTCGCCCCCCTTGCGGGTGGCGCACATCCGGGGCCGTCCCCGATCCACCGTGGCCGCTCCCGGCCCGGTTGGCGGAGCCGGCTTTTGAGGGCCAGCTCGTTCCTGATGCGAGGCGGACAGTGGCATATGACACGCGCCAGTCCAGCACTATTTTCCTAAAATTTGTCATAAACCGGCGCGGTCCGGGAAAAGGGACCGCAGGCCAGATGACGTGGCCGGGCAGACCCCGCGCTCGGTGATGAGGCCTGTCACCAGTCGGGCGGGGGTGATATCGAACGCGGGGTTGGCGGCCGCAGAACCCTCGGGTGTGACGGCAACGGTGGTGACCGAGCCGTCAGGCAGCCGGCCGGTGAGGTGGGTGACTTCGCGGGCGGCGCGCTCCTCGATGGGAATTTCGCGCAGACCGTCGCGGAGCGTCCAATCGATGCTTGGCGAGGGCGCGGCGACATAGAACGGCACACCGTTGTCGTGCGCGGCAAGCGCTTTCAGGTAGGTGCCGATCTTGTTGCAGACGTCGCCCGTGGCGGTGGTGCGGTCGGTGCCGACGATGACGAGGTCAACCTGGCCGCACTGCATCAGGTGCCCGCCGGCATTGTCGACGATGACGGTGTGCGGCACGCCGTGGTTGAGCAGCTCCCACGCGGTGAGGCTCGCGCCTTGGTTGCGCGGGCGTGTCTCGTCAACCCACACGTGAACCGGAAGGCCCGCATCGTGGGCGGCGTAAATCGGCGCGGTCGCCGTGCCGACGTCAACAGTGGCGAGCCAGCCGGCGTTGCAATGCGTGAGGAGGTTGACGCGCTCGCCCGGCGGTTTGTGCGCGGCGATGGCCCCGATGAGTGGCAGTCCTGCCGCACCGATGCCGCGATTGAGCGCCACGTCTTCGTCGCAGATTTCGATTGCGAGCCGACGAGCCGCCGCGCCGCGCTCTGCCAGCGGTTGCCGCACAACCTGTGCCCGCACTCGGTCAAGCGCCCAGCGGAGATTCACCGCCGTGGGGCGCGTGGCGAGGAGCGTGGCGCGCGCGTGATTGAATGCGGAGTCGGAAGGGTCGGACCGGAGCGCGAGCCACAAGCCCCACGCCGCGGTGGCGCCGATGAGCGGCGCACCGCGAACGAGCATCGCCCGAATTGCATGCGCCGCGTCGTTGAGCGTGGCGAGCCGCACGGTGGCAAACGCGTGCGGCAGCCGCGTCTGGTCGATGATCTCAACTGCGTCTCCGTCGACTGAGGGCCAAATGGTGCGAGTGGGATAGCCGGCGACTTTCATGAGCGCATGGGAGTGGGAGATTTTACTTAGCGAGCGCGGTGCGCAAAATCGGTTCCATCAAGTCTGCCTGGCGCATAAAGCCGAGGTCGCTGGCATGCGAGCCGTCGGTGGATCCTTCAGTGTCGTCGCCATAGAGGTGATCGCCCGGGATGTAGTGCAGATTCTTCAGCCCTTCGCCCTGAAGAGTCGCAAAGGCGGCGCGGAGGGCCGCGTGATTCTCGTCGTGAAATTG
This sequence comes from uncultured Opitutia bacterium, assembly GCA_903877135.1. Lineage (GTDB taxonomy): Bacteria > Verrucomicrobiota > Verrucomicrobiia > Opitutales > Opitutaceae > CAIRCN01. The sequence continues at coordinate 10,261 of CAIRCN010000027.1, read as the reverse complement.
CGCTTTGGCTGGCGTGATCCAGTCGTTGGTAAAGCGCCGGTCCTCGACGAGGATGATGGGCGTGTCGGGCTTTGCGGCCCGGATTTGCTTTACGAACGGGATGCATTTCTCGGTGACGGTCGCGGGCGACATATTGGGCAGGCAGTCGATGACGTAGGCGACAGCGTCAATCTGTGTGAGCAGGTCGCCGACAGCAGAGTCCATGCGGCCGTTACCGGAGAAGCCCAAGTTGACGACAGGTTGATCGAAACGTCGGCCAAGAATCGCGGTGTGAACCATGCCGGGCCGGGAGGCGCACGCACCATGGGTGATGGACGTGCCGTAGAAGACAATGGGTTTGGCGCGCGGGGCGAGACCCTCGAACTTTGCGCCTGGGGGCACGCCGATCTCGAGCGAGTCGACACCGTTGTAGAGAGGGAGATAGGCGGCATATTCGCGCAGCCCGGGCGCGAGACCCTTGATAAGCTCGGCGCGCACTTCCTGGACCTCGGGCAGACACACCGCCACCCAGCGCCACCGGCCTGAGGCATCGCGCGCGTAGAGGTCAACGCCACTGACGCCACTCGCCGGCATGTGCGCCATGGCCAGCCGATCCTTCAACAGCTTGTAGTGAACGTGAATCGCCGTGGCGTCGGTTTTGAAGCGGACCATCATGCCAGCGCTGTGGCGGCTGAGTTCCCAGACTGATTTGCTCACGGTTTTTTCGGCGACGGCGGGCAGCCGGTCGAACCAGCGCAGGCGCTCCAAGCCGGTCCACTCGCGGCCCTCGACGCCCCAAGTTGTGACGTCGTGCCACGCAAGGTTGTCTGCAACGGCCTTGTTTGCCGCCATCGCGGGATCGAGGCGTGCGATCTCGGCGGCTTTTTGCGCCGGGTCGGCCGCGAGCGACTGGTCCGCGTGCGGTGCAGTAGAGGCTGACGTGCATCCGGCGACGGGCAGGAGGGCAGCGGCTCCCAAGCCGGTGAACACTGCGATGTGACGCAAACGACGGACTGAGTGCATGAACGCGTTAAGCCGAAGTTGCCGGCGGGCGGCAAGGCATGACTCCAACTAACTCAAAGCGACTTCTGCGACGGGACCCTTTTCCTAAGGAAACGGTTGATAATCGCTCACGCCGGTAATCCGTAGGCGACGGCATACGGGACGCCTGCGCTCCCAGAGTGTCAGGCACTGACTACCAGTCTCGACGTGGGATAATCCTGAACTTGATCCCTTTTCCACATCGTTAATTCCATAGTCAGCTGGGTGGAAAGCCCGGTATACTTCGATGGGTAGAGCAGCGCGGCGCTTGCCTCGTCCTGTTTGCCCTCCAGGGCCATTTCTAGAATTCGGCCCGCTTCCTTGTGAAAGTCGGCATGGGCAGTGCGCACGCACTTCCAGCGAGTGGAGGCTTTGGTCGATGCATTCTGCGAGAGCAGCCAGCGGCCAAGGGCGCAGCGATTGTCCTGGCACGCCAACGAGACCGGAAAATCCGATTTGCCCGTGACGATGGCGCTGCGCAGGCGCAGCTTCCACTCGCCATGCGCTTTGATCGCTTCGGTAATTTCCCTCACAAGTGTCATGAGCTTCAAACATCGGCCCTGCGTCGTGAAACTTTAATTGTTTCAGGTTCCGTGACTAGCGCTCAGCCCAACAGTGGATCCCTCTGGGAATGGGTAGTGTGTCGGCGCGACGACAGTAGGCTTAAGATAAGCGCGTCGCAGTCGCGCCAACGCCGGGGCACGAGCTATTAAGCATGGTTGGTGATGGCGAAACAACTTTCGCGACATGGGGAAACTGGCAGTCGCCAAGGCAGACCCATGTCCGAGCGAGCCGCCCGCGGATTCCTGTTCCAATAGCCACCGTCAGTGGGCCGGCGGCGATTTTCGGAGAAAGTCACGCTCGGTGGACCGCAAATTCTGGCTTCAGCCGGGAGGCTGTTTCTCTGACGTTCGTATCTGAGACGGCGGAAATTGCCCCTGGGCCGCTGCATCTGGGCAGAGCCTTCAGTGAAACCCAAACAGCCTCACGCTGGGGTGCTATACCCCGGGAAATACTTCTCCACGCACTCAGGACACATGCCGTGCGTGAACTTGGCGGCGGTATGCTCCATGATATAAACTTCCACCTCATTCCAGTAATCCTTGTCGTCCCGGATTTTTTTGCAGCCGGCACAAATGGGCAGAAACCCTTTCAGCGTCTTCACCTCGGCGAGCGTCTGTTCAAGTTCACGGTGCTTCTGGCGCAGTGCCGTCAGATCGGCGTGGCGGGCGATGGCGATGGTGATCGCCCGTTCCAATTCGGCCGCTAGCGGTGGCTTGACGACGAACGCCCCCACGCCTGCCGCCGTCGCCTTGAGCACGTTGGCCGTGTCGGGATGCGCCGTCAGGATCACCACCGGGGTCGGGCTAATCTCCTGAATTGCCGCGGCGGCCGTGATACCATCGACGAGCGGCATCTCTATATCCATGACGACGACCGTGGGCTTCAGTTCCAATACCATATCCACGACTTTTCGCCCATCAGGCGCTGTTCCTATCACCGAGTAGCCGAGGGACTGCAGCTCGGCTTGAGTCAGGACCGCGACCAAGGCCTCGTCTTCGGCAATCAACACCCGGATTTTGCTGTCGGTTGGGTAGGTGGACATAAATGGTGATTCTGGCCGGCCCTAGGTCCGGGTTTCCTTTTCCGGCTGCAGGCGGATCGTGGTTTTCGCGCCGTCGTCGTTCTCCAGTTCGAGTGTGCCGGCCAAGGTGGTGGCGACCATGTCCCGGATCAGTTTCAGGCCGATATTGGAACGTCTATTTTCCAACACGTCGGGCGGAAAGCCGGGGCCGTTGTCCCGGTAGCAGATCGTGACGAACCCCTGCGCCGCCACCAACTCGACCCGGATTCTGACCGGGCGCGAAACCAGATGGGCGTATTTCACGGTGTTCGTGGCGAGTTCGTTGAAGATCAGGGCCACACCGTTGGCCTGCCGCGGTGACACGCGCAGGGCGCTGGGCTCGATATCGACCACCGCCTGATTGCGCCACGGCGCCGCGTTCAGCGCCGCGCGAATAATCTCCCCGGCCAGTTGCGTCACATTTACCGGCGCCCAGGTGGACAGAGAGAGCATGCGATGCACGGTGAGCAGGCCCCGGATGCGCTGCTGGAGCCGATCCAGTGTTGGCTCGATCCGCGCGCGGGCTTCCCCTGATAAACCGTTCTTTTCGTATACCATCAGGCCGAGCACCGAGGTCAGGTTGTTCGTCACCCGGTGGTTTACCTCGCGCAAGAGTTCGCTCTTCGTGCGGGCGTCCTGCGTGGTTAGCTCGAACAATTCCTTAAGCTTCTCCTGCTGCTTAATTCTCTCGGTGATGTCGGAAAACGAGCAGACGACGGCTCGCGCCTTGTCATCTTCGGGCCGGATGATGGGTTCCGCATTGATATTGATCCATCGAAACGAGCCATCGGGGAGGTTGAGCCCCATCACGACATTGGAGCAGGATTGCCCCGTGCGCAGGCTCACCACCGCAGGATGTTCCTCCCCGGGGAAGGGGCTGAGGTCCTCTTTCACCGCATTCCACCTTGGGTCCAAGGAAGTTCGTCCCAGAATCTGGTCCCGTGTGAGGCTCAGGATCTTCTCCGCCTGCGCATTGCAGTCGATGATGGTGGCGTCGGTCAACTGCAACACGATGCCCTCCGCCATCGATGAAACCACGGTGCGGAACCATTCAGTGCTCTGGCGTAGCGCCTCTGCCGCCCGTTTGGTCTCGGTGACGTCGCGCCACGCGACCAGCAGGACCTGCCTGCCTTCGATGGTAATGACCGAATCTGTCACATGGGCCCAGAAATCCTCCCCATCCATGCGCCGGTGCATCCATTCAAAATTGTGTTTTCCATGGGCGATTGAGTATCTGACGCGATCAGCGACAGCCTCTGAGGACAACTCGCCGTTCGGTTGATACTGGGGCGAGATTTCATCGGGTGTCTTGCCGATGATCTGGGCCTTGGTCCCTCTCAGCATGGCTGCGGCGGTCACATTGCAGGCGCTGATCCTCCCGTGGTCATGGATCTCCATGATGAGATATGCGTCAGGGGAATCCTCGAAGAAAACACGGAAACGTTGCTCATATTCCCGGAGGCGCTCTGCCGTCCGTTTGGTCTCGGTGATGTCCTGAATGGAGCCGCGTGTGCCCACCACTTTCCCATCGGCGTCGCGAACGACGGTGATGCGCACGACGATGTCGCGTAGTTCGCCGTCGCGCCGGCGGATGTGATGTTCCTGCTGCAATTCGGCAATCTCACCTGACATCAGCTTGGCAATGTCATCCGGAAAGACGTGCTGCACATCCGCCGACATAAACTCCCGGGCGTAAACCTCCGCCTTCATCCGGTAGCCGCCCTCACGTTCCGCCGTCGTGCCGTAGAGCGCATAGAACCGGTCGTTAAAGGCGAACGTGGAGGTCGCCGCGTCCATTTCCCAATAGGCGAGATGAGCCTGATCCAAGGCCAGCGTGAGACGCCGGTGATTCTCTTTCGACTCTTCCTCCTGCAGTTTTCTCTCGGTGATGTCTTCGAGCAGCCAAAGCACGCCCTTGGACATATCGGCTGGGTCAATGGTCTTCCCGATATATCGGACCCAGATCAAAACTCCATCACCACGCACCAGCCTTTGGACTGTTTCATAGCCCGAGCCCTTGGCCAGTGCGGGGTAAGCTTCCCGGCTCAGTTGATCATAGGCTTCCTGCGAAGGATAGAGTTTCCGGGTGGTGTGACCCTCCAATTCCTCTCTGGGATACCGGAACATTTCTACTGTCTTGTCATTTATCCATACCTGCTTTCTGTCCCGGATGAGCGATATGCCGATATTGGCATTCTCGAGGATGATCTGCTGCTCGCGGGCCAGCTGCCGCACTTTCTCTTCCGTGCGCAAGCGCTCGGTGATGTCGCGCAGAATGACGAAGACGTGTATTTTGCCCTCAAGCGGGAATTTTGACAACGCCACTTCCATGTCGAATTCTGTCCCGTCGGCCCGCAGACCCCGAGTGACGTAGGCCGACGGCGCAGCTGCCTCCTCCGTTCGGCTGCGCACAAAATTGCGGATGCGCTCCCGTTCCCCGGGAGCGATGACATTGAGAATCGCAGTGCCCAGCAAGTCGCTCGCCGCGGTAAGTCCAAACAACCGCAAGGCCGCCGGGTTGCACAGCACCCAAGTGCCCTCGAGGTGAACGCCAATGGCATCGCGCGAATTTTCCAGAATAGCCTTCAATCTCGCTTCGCTGGCCAGCAAGGCAGCCTCCGCCTGCTTGCGCTGGGTAATATCGCGGGATGACGCGTATAAGTGCAACCGCCCGCCAATTTCTATGCCGCGTGCGTTGATTTCTACCTCGATTATCTGTCCGTCCCGGCGCCGGTGGCGGGTCTCAAAAATCCCGGATTGCCGGAGCAGGTTGGTGATGCGCACCTTCAGTTCTGCGGCCGACCATTGCATGGCCCAGTCCGCCACATGCAGGCGTGGCTTCTCGTCTGGCGTATAACCCATCATGCGGTAGAATGAGGGGCTCGCCTCCACTAGATTGCCCTCCACATCGAGGATGTAGATGCCGTCACTGGCGGTCTCAACCAGATATTGATAGTGCTCCCTGGCCTTGGCCGCCGCCGCCTCAGCCTGCTTGCGCTCCGTGATGTCAAAGATGATGGAGTGGAGCATCAGGCGTTCGCCCGTTTGAATCGGGCTCGACGACACTTCCACCGTCCGCGCTGAGCCGTCCGCCAGCCGATGCTGGAACTCGAAACGAGCCCCTTGATTCTGCCGGATGGACGCGATGGCCCCCCGAACTTCTGCCGCTGGGAACGTGTTGATCTCGGTGATCCTCATACTGAGCAATTGCTCTCGAGGATAACCGTAGAAACCCACTGCCGCTGCGTTGGCATCAATGATGGCACCGTTTGAGGGATCGATCAGCAGCATCACCGCCGCGTTATTGGCGAACTGATTGCGGAATGATTCCTCACGGGCCCGCAGCCGCACCTCCGCCTGCTTGCGCTCGGTGATATCCCTCCCCACTCCGATGATCGAGGCAATTTGCCCATCTGCGGAAAGCACTGCTTTTGCCGACCAAGCGAAACAGCGCCAACCGGCGATGGTCATGGCCCTTTCCTCATGCTGAGTCTCATGCGGCGGCACCAGCACCTTTTGCAGAGATTCCTGCACCCTGGCTCGATCCTCTTCATGCACCAGTGGCATGAAAGTGCTGCCCAGAAGCTCGGCCTCGCTCTTCCCAAACATCGCACAATAAGTGGGGCTCGCGAACCGAATGCGGTTTGCCGAATCAAATTGGATGACCAGATCGCTTTGGTTCTCAACCAGGAGCCGGTATTTTTCTTCGCTCTCCCGAAGTGCGGTCTCGAGGCGCTGGCGTTCCGTGATTTCGTGGCGCAGGCTCGCGTTGGCCTGTTCGAGCTGGCTGGTCTCAGCCTTGATTCTTTGCTCCAGATAAGGCCAGAGCATCGTCGGGGAGAGTTCAGTTGCGGCCTCGGTTATCTCCCGGCGCGCCCGCATGACCGCGATGACGAAATAGACACTGCCCAGATATTGGGCACTCCGCCCCGTCCAACTCAGCCCGCCGCCTACGGTCCTTTGCAGAAGCACCGCCCCTAGGCCAACGGTGATGAGCAACAGCGCCAAGCCATACCAATAAGCGAACTTTGTTTGGAGCGTGCGACGGACTTGGAGGAAAACGAACCCGGAGACGGTAAACAGGCATACGGCACCGACCAAGACACATTGGCGCAGAGGGCTTGGCCCAGTTTGCGGGTCAAAAAAGACCGGCAGTTTGTTGGAGAGCACGAGCAGAGCCAAGATTGAGAAAAGCACTGCGATTCCGATGTAAGGGCCAACGGCGCTGGGTGTGCTGCGGCTTGGCCGAGACTTCTGGGATAATTCAGAGAGCAGAAAATGGGCGCTGGCGACATGGAATACCCCGGCCAACAATACACCGAGATTATGCAGAGTGACGGTGGCATTGGGGCCGCCAGAGATTGGCATCGCCCATCCCGCCAGCACGCTGCTGATCGCCAGGGAAAATAGACCGCATCCCATCATCAAGAAAGCGCGTGATCCGGTCGTGCGATAGCTGACCGCCGCCAGCAACGCCACGATCGTCGGAACGCCGCCCAGAAAGACGGTATTCAGCCCAGCGAGCAGATCCGGCCGCTCGTAGGCGACGCTCGAATTATGCACAGCAAACCACACCGTCAGGACGAAGCCGCCAGCCACGGGCAGGGCGCCCAGACTTTTCCAGAACGGAACACCTCTCGGCAGGGTCAATTTCATCGACCGTTGGGAGTCTGTAGCGCTGTCCCCGGCGCGGTGTGAAGCGGCCCCGGGGTCGTGGATATCTTAAACCACAAGCACGCCACCTGCCGTCGAGGAGCTATCGCATTTGGAGTGGTCATAAGTAGGGAGAACCTCGGGCCATTGACGGCCAAGGGGGATTTTGAAGATCGGTCAAGATAACCCAACAAAAGATAGCCTGACATGCCAAAATGAAGCTCGGATCAGATAATCGGAGGATTGATTCTCAGTATAACAGCCGACAACGCGTGCCTGGTAATCCAACCCGTGGGGCAGCACTTCCACGTCTGACCCATTGGTGTGCGGAAAGGCACCATTGTGGCGCGATTCCGTGTTCAACGTCTTACGCAACTCTCCGTTCACACTACTCATGGATGGAGGTTTTCGCTGACGCTGCCGTTTCAGATTTGGTTACCTTGTGGGACAGCAGATTTGCTCTCGACTATGACTGTGGTGATCTAGGGTCCTTCCGCTTTTGACTCGTCAGCCCGTGGTTGGCACGGCACGTGTTTTCGCCACGCTGACCAATGTCTGACAGCCAGCCAATAAGCCCTGAACTTGTGATGCCCACCATCCTCCTCATCGAAGACGGCGATGCCTATCGCGAAGTTATCGCCGCCGCGCTATGAAACGCCGGTCGCTGCGCACCCTATTGGCCCCGCCAGTTTTTCCCGGCGACGATGCAACAACACTGCGCGCTAAACTGCTTTATTACGCCCTGCTGTGCAGCGTGCCCTTTATGGCGCTTTGTGCAGTTGCCGGTCTAATGGGAAGCCACCTACCGACCTTGGTGATCGAGTTGGAAATTGGGTTTGCTGCCGCGTCCGTTTTCTTAGGGCGCTGGTTGTTTCAGGGTCGAATCAGGTTGGCGAGCGGCGTGTTCTTGGCCGCTGGTTTCATCGTAATTACCGTGGTGATTGCGAGGCTGGGCACGATTCGGACCCCAGCCACGGGCTTCTACATGGCCTTGGTCATTTCGGCAGCACTCTTCTTCAATTTTCGCGGCATGCTCTTCATGATCGTGCTAAGTTCGCTCTCGGTCGCCGGCTTGATTCACGCAGAAAATGCCGGACTGCTGCCTCGGCCGGATTACGCGGTGACGATCACCCAATGGATCGCCACCACCGCGCTTTTCGGCTGCGTCGGATTTTGGATTTTCGCGGTTCTCAAGGCCATCCGCTCAGCCCTCCAGCGTGCGGAGCAGGAGGTCGTCGAGCGCAAACGACACGAGACCCGGTTCCATTTGGCCATGGCGGCGGCGCGCCAAAGTTGGTTTGAACTCGATCTTCGCACCGGTACGGTCGTGACGAGCGAGGAATACGCGCGCATGCTGGGATTTGATCCGGCGACCTTCTCGTCTACAAGGGCGGTTTGGGTGGAAAACATCCACACGGAGGACCGACCAGCCGTCCAAGAATTGTTCAACCGCAGCCTTGCGAGCGGCCAGACCCTCTCGGCCGAATACCGTCGCCGAACCGCCGCCGGCGGTTGGTTGTGGATTTACTCGGTCGGCCGAGTCGCTGAATACGATTCCGCCGGCAAACCCGTGCTATTTGTCGGCACCCACACAGACATCTCCGAGCGCAAGAAGACAGAGGAAGCGCTGCGCGAGAGCGAGGAGAGGTTTCGCAGTCTTTATGAAAACGCGGTTCTAGGTTTTTACCGCACCTCACCGGAAGGCCGAATCCTAATGGCCAATCTCTCCTTGTTAAGGATGCTCGGATATGCCTCGTTGGATGAGCTTAACCAGCGAAACTTGGAGCGAGAGGGATTCGAGCCAGATTATTCGCGCGACGCTTTCAAGAAGCGCTTGGAACAGGAAGGCCAGATCACTGGTTTGGAGGCGGCGTGGAAACGGCACGACGGATCGGTCTTGTTCGTAAACGAGAACTGCAAGGTCGTGAAGGATGGCGGCGGTCAAGTGCTCTACTATGAGGGCTCGGTCGAGGACATTACTGAGCGCAAGCAGGCAGAGGAGGCCCTGCGGGAGAGCGAGGGGCGTTACCGGACCATTTATGACCAGGCGAGCGACGGCATTGTGCTGATGTCCGGCGAGGGCGAACTGCCCGTGATGAACGAGGCGTTTGCGCGGATGCACGGTTACACGAAGGCGGAAATGATGCGGATGCAGGTGAAGGATTTGAATACACCTGAGACCAACCGCCAGTTGGCCGACCGGCTGCTCCGGTTCACCACCGGGGAAACACAGACCTTTGAAGTGCAGCATTACCACAAGGACGGCCATGTCTTCCCCCTCGAGATTTCCGGCCGGCGCGTCTTGTTCAACGGGAAATACTACATCCAGTCCATTTGCCGCGACATCACCGAGCGCAAGCAAGCCGAAAAGGCCCTGCGCCTGCATGGCGCCGCCCTCGAGGCGGCGGCCAATGCCATTGTCATCACAGACCGCCAGGGCATCATCGAGTGGGCTAATCCCGCATTCACCAAGCTCAGCGGCTGGGAACTCACTGAAGCGCTGGGCAAGAATCCCCGCGAATTAGTGAAATCGGACAAGCACGACGCCGCATTTTACCAGCAGATGCGGAAGACGATCCTCGCGGGGAAGGTCTGGCAGGGCGAGATCATCAACCGCCGCAAGGATGGCACACTGCGCACCGAGGACATGACCATTACACCGTTGTGCGATGCGAAAGGGGAGATTTCGCACTTCATCGCTATCAAGCAGGACATCACCGAACAGAAGATAATGGAAACCCAATTCCTGCAGGGTCAACGCATGGAGGCCATCGGTGCCTTGGCGGGCGGCATTGCCCACGATCTGAACAATATCCTCTCGCCGATCACCATGTTGACCGGACTGCTGAAAGACAAGCTGACGGATAGAGATGATTTGGAAATACTGGCGATGGCGCATACCAGCGCCCTGCGGGGTGCCAATATCATCAAACAGCTGTTGACTTACAGTCGCGGTCAGGAGGG
>CAIRCN010000026.1 GCA_903877135.1 uncultured Opitutia bacterium | reverse complement strand
TGGAGCGGGTGGACGGAATCGAACCGACGATACCGCTTTGGAAGAGCGGAGTTTTACCACTAAACTACACCCGCAGGCACGGCTGGCAGCTTCGCGCCCGGCTCCGGGCGGTCAAGCCTGGTTCCACAGTGCTCCGCAGGGACCCTGAAATGATATTGCGGATGCCCCACCGCTGCGCTTGCCTCGGGCCCATGGCAATCATCTCGTCGGCATCGTTGCGTCCGGGTGCAACCGCATCGGGACCGGGGGGCGGAAAGAAATCTCCGGTCAACGTGAAGGCTGCCCAAGAACTCGCAAAGCAGAAGTCTCTCGAAAAAAAGGCCAAGAATTACAACCTGCCCCTCGGCGAACTGGCGCTGTTCACCCAGCAGCTCGCCTCGCTCCTCATCGCCGGCTTGCCGCTGGTGCAGTGTCTAGAGGCGTTGCAGGACCAGACGGAAGATCCCTGCTTCCGCATCGTCATCCGCGATGTGCGCAACGACATCTCGCAGGGCAATTCGTTTTCCTCGGCTGTCCGAAAATTTCCCAAGGCCTTCCCCAATCTCTTCATCTCGATGGTTGAGGCGGGTGAGGCGAGCGGCGGTCTCGCGGAGATTCTCGCCAAGGTCGCCGGTTATTTCGAGTCTACGGTCAAGCTGACGAAAAAGGTGAAGTCCGCGATGACCTACCCGATCGCAGTCATCGGCCTCGCCGTTGGTCTAGTCAACGTGCTCCTGATTTTCGTGATCCCGGTGTTCGCCGATATGTTCAAGGACTTCGGTGCCAAGCTGCCCGCGCCCACCCAGTTTTTGATCGACCTCTCCAATTTTCTGAAGGCGATGCCGCCCCACCTCGGCGGGTGGACGCTCGTGCTCGCCGGCTTCGGTTTCTACAAGTTCATGAGCAAATACGTCGCCACGCCCGCCGGCCGCCGTCAGAAGGACAACTTCCTCGTGCACGCGCCCATCTTCGGCAACCTCATCCACAAGATCGCGCTCTCCCGCTTCTGCCGCACCTACGCAACGCTCATCCGCTCCGGCGTGCCCATCTTGCGGACACTGGAAATCGTCGCCTCGGCCAGCGGTAAGGTCCAGATCGAGGACGCTTGTGCGGAAATTTCCAAGCACGTCAGCCAGGGCGGCCAGGTCTCCGAAGTGCTCGCGGCCAACGAGTTTTTCCCGCCCATGATGAAACACATGGTGAAGGCCGGCGAGTCCACCGGCAACGTGGACGGCATGATGAACAAGATTGCGGATTTCTATGACGTCGAGTGCGAGGCCACGGTCGGCGCGCTCACCTCGCTCATCGAACCGTTGCTCATCGTCTTCCTTGGCGTGGTAGTGGGCGGCATCGTCATGGCGATGTTCCTGCCGATCTTCCAAATGGGAGCAGTCGCCGGCGGCCTGCAACAATAACCCCGCCGGTTGACTTCGCTGCGCTCCCGGGGGACGCTTTTCGTCCACCATGCCTTCCGTCCTCATCGTCGACGACCTTCTCTCGATTCACGAGATGCTCGAGGCCGTGATCCAGCCCAGTGGCTTCAGCACTGCGTTTGCGACCGACGGGGAGAAGGCGCTCGTTCGCTATAAGGCCGAAAAATTTGATCTCGTGCTGGCCGACATCGACATGAAGCCGATGGACGGCATCACCCTGCTCAAGCAACTCAAGCTCTACGATCCGACCTCGGTCGTCATCATTATGACGGCCTACGCCAGCACCGAAAGCGCGGTGCAGGCGCTGAAGTTCGGGGCTTTCGACTACCTGCAAAAACCCTTCCGGGTGGACGAGCTCATTGCCACACTGAAACGCGGCCTCGAGTTCAAACAGTTTCAGGGCGAACGGGCCCGTAGCGGCCTGGCGCCCGGAGCCAAGTCCGAGGATATTGCGAGCCGCCTCACCGGGAACAGTCCGGCAATCAAAAAACTCATTCAGCAGGTCAAGAAACTGTCGGCCACGCGCACCCCGGTCCTGCTCCAGGGAGAAAACGGCACCGGCAAGATCGCCATCGCCGAAATCCTCCATACCGCGACCGGCACGCCCGAGTCACAACTCGTCCGCGTCGACTGCATGCTCAGCTCCGAGCAGCATTTTCGGACCAGCCTGCTCGGCCCCAACGGCGAGGGCGGTCCGTGGGTCACCCAGGCTAGGGGCGGCACGCTCTTACTCCAGCACATCCAGTGTCTCTCACTCTCGGTCCAAAAAGAACTGGTCAGCGTGCTGCGCAACACCGCCCACGGCTTCCGCCTGGTCTGCTCCACCACCGAGGATCTTGAACAACTGACGGACGAAGGTAAGTTTTTTGACGAGCTGTTCTACCGCGTTGCCGCCCTCCCGGTCCATCTGCCCGCGCTGCGCGAACGGCCCGAGGACATTCCGCTGTTGGTCAAAAACTACGCCGCGCAGGCGTCCAACCCTTATTTCGACGCCAACCTGGTCGAGTTCACCGACGACGCACTGACCGTGCTCGGTGCCTACCACTGGCCGGGCAACCTCACCGAACTCTACCAAGTCGTCTCGAAAATCGCCGCGACAACCGAGACGCGCATCATCACCTCCGGGCAGCTGCCGCTGCGCTTGCGCGAACTCAAGCACTGGCCGGCACTCGACGAATATCTGGCGGGCCAGCGCAAGCAGTATATCGACATGGTGCTCCATGCCTGCCGCGACGACCGCGCCGCCGCCGCCAAGGTGCTCGGTCTGGAGCCGGACAAACTCGGCTGAGCCAGCGACGCCCCTTTTCTCCTCCTAACCCCGCGCCGGGGCGCCCCGGCGCTGCCGCGAACGAGAGTTCCCGCTTGCCGCGGGTTTCGCCGCGCTCAACCCTCGCCGAAATCTACGCATGCCCAAACGCACCGACCTGAAGTCCATCCTGATCATCGGCGCCGGCCCCATCGTCATCGGCCAAGCGTGCGAGTTCGATTACTCCGGCACGCAGGCCTGCAAGGCCCTCAAGGAAGAGGGCTACCGCGTCATTCTGGTGAACTCCAACCCGGCCACCATCATGACCGACCCGGAGTTCGCCGACGTCACTTACATCGAGCCGCTCACCCTCGACATGGTAGAGAAAATCATCGCGGCCGAGCAGCCCGACGCGCTGCTGCCCACCCTCGGCGGCCAGACCGCGCTCAACCTCTCGATGGAGCTCCACAAAGCCGGCGTCCTCGCGAAATACGGCGTCGAGATGATCGGCGCCAAGCCCGACGCGATCAACAAGGGCGAGGACCGCGAACTCTTCAAGCAGTGCATGCTCCGCATCGGCCTCGATGTTGCCAAATCGCGCACGGTGAAATCCCTGCCGGAAGCGCGCGACGCGGCCGTGCAACTCGGCATCTTCCCCCTCATCATCCGCCCCTCGTTCACGCTCGGCGGCTCCGGTGGCGGCATCGCCTACAACCGCGAGGAGTTCGAGCTCATCGTCGCCAACGGCCTCGACCTGTCCCCCGTGCATGAGGTCCTCGTCGAGGAGTGCCTCCTCGGCTGGAAGGAATTCGAGATGGAGGTCATGCGCGACCACAAGGACCAGTGCGTCGTCATCTGCTCCATCGAGAACTTCGACCCGATGGGCGTGCACACCGGCGACTCGATCACCGTCGCCCCCGCGATGACGCTCACCGATAAAGAATACCAGGTGATGCGCGACGCCTCCTTCGCCGTCATCCGCGAAATCGGTGTCGAGACCGGCGGCTCCAACATCCAGTTTTCCGTCGATCCCGTCACCGGGCGCATGGTCGTGATCGAGATGAACCCACGGGTCAGCCGCAGCTCCGCGCTCGCCTCGAAGGCCACCGGTTTCCCCATCGCCAAGATCGCCGCCAAGCTCGCCGTCGGCTACGCCCTCGACGAACTGCGTAACGACATCACGCGCGTCACCCCCGCCTCCTTTGAGCCGACGATCGACTACGTCGTGACAAAGATTCCGCGCTTCACCTTCGAGAAATTCACCGATGCCGACCCCACGCTCACCTCCGCGATGAAATCCGTCGGCGAGGCGATGGCGATTGGCCGCACGTTCAAGGAGTCGATCCAGAAATGCCTGCGCTCGCTCGAGACCGGCGCGCGAGGCTTCGGCGGCGGCGGCAAACACGGCAGCGACGAGCCGGTGGACGAGAAAACCATCAACGCCAAGCTCGGCACGCCAAATGCCGAGCGAATCTATTTCATCCGCCACGCCTTCCGTGCCGGCTACACGGTCGAGCGCATCTTCGACCTGACCAAGATCGACCCGTGGTTCCTCCACCAGCTGCGCGAAATCTACGAGATGGAGCAGGCGCTGGCGCAGCACACGCTCGTGACGGTTTCCACGGCGGACTTCCGCCGCGCGAAGCAGTTTGGTTTTTCCGACGCGCACCTCGCGCATATCCTCGCCAGCGACCTCGCCACCGTGCGGGCGTACCGAAAGCAACGCGGTATCGCGACGACCTACCGGCTGGTGGACACCTGCGCGGCGGAGTTTGAGGCGTTCACGCCCTACTACTACTCGAGCTACGGCGACGAAAACGAAATCCTTCCGCCGAGTGGCAAGAAGAAGATCATGATCCTCGGCGGCGGACCCAACCGCATCGGCCAAGGCATCGAGTTCGACTACTGTTGCGTCCACGCCAGTTTCGCCCTCCGCGAGCTCGGCTACGAGAGCGTGATGGTCAACTCCAACCCCGAGACCGTCTCGACCGACTACGACACCAGCGACCGGCTCTACTTCGAGCCGCTCACGCTCGAGGACGTGCTGGAAATCTACCAGCAGGAAAAATGCGACGGCGCCATCGTGCAGTTCGGCGGGCAGACGCCGCTTAACCTCGCCTCAGCCCTGAAGGCCAACGGCGTGAACATCATCGGCACCTCGCCCGAGAGCATCGAGCTCGCCGAGGACCGAAAACTGTTCGCCGCCATCCTCCACAAGATCGGCCTCTCCCAGCCGGCGAACCGCACGGCGCTCAACGAGACCGAGGCGCTCACCTTTGCGCACGAGGTCGGTTTTCCTGTGCTGCTGCGCCCGTCGTTCGTGCTTGGCGGTCGCGGCATGTTCATAGTCTACAGCGAGGACGAGTTCAAGGCCGTGATCCGGCAGGCGTTCGAGGTCATGCCCGGCAAGCCCGTCCTCATCGACAAGTTCCTCGAGGACGCTATCGAGCTTGACGTCGACTGCATCAGTGACGGTGAGACCTCCGTCATCGGCGGCATGCTGGAGCACATCGAGTTTGCCGGCGTGCATTCCGGCGACGCCTCGATGGTGATGCCGCCGCACACGCTCTCGCCCGACATGCTCACGACGGTGCGCCAGGCTACCTACGAGCTCGCCCGTGAGCTGCGCGTCGTCGGTCTGATGAACGTGCAGTTTGCGATCAAGGACAACCACCTCTACGTGCTCGAGGTCAACCCGCGCGCCTCGCGCACGGTGCCGTTCGTCGCGAAGGCCATCGGCGTGCCGCTCGCCAAACTCGCCGCCAAGGTCATGACCGGCGCGAAGCTGAAGGACCTCGGCTTCACCCGCGAGCAGACGCCAAAGCACTGGAGCGTGAAGGAGGCGGTGTTTCCCTTCGTGCGCTTTCCTGGCGCGTCGATCGTGCTCGGTCCCGAGATGCGCTCGACCGGCGAGGTCATGGGCATCGACGACGATCTCGGCATCGCCTTCGCCAAGGCGCAGGCCGCCGCCAAGCCGGGCCTGCCCGTCAAGGGCAACGTCTTCCTCTCGGTCAAGGACGCCGACAAGCCCCGCGCCGTTGAACTGGCCCGCGCCCTCGTGCAGCTCGGTTTCGCCATCTACTCGACGAGCGGCACCGCCAGGACCCTGGCGGACGCCGGAGTGCCGGTGAAGCGCCTCGCCAAGATCGCCGAGGGCCGGCCCAACACCGTCGACCTCATCAAGAACGGCCAGATTCAAATGGTGATCAACACCCCCGGGGGCATGATCCCGCGCCGCGACGAAAACGCCATCCGCACCGCCGCCTACGCCCACAACGTCTGCCTGATGACCACGATCACCGGCGCTTTCGCGGCGGTGGAGGGCATCACGGCGCTCAAGCACAAACAAGTCGGCATCCGCCCGATCCAGCAATACCGGGGAAACGTGACGCTGGTCTGACCGCCGCCGCGCGCGCTCCGAGTCTGAATGCCTTCGGCGCTCTCGATGCGACACTTGCGGCTGTTCCCTGACTGATTGATTTTCGAGGTTCTGTCAGAATAATTCGCCTGCCGGCCCCATCATGGGCCCGCACCGGAGACTCGATACTTCAATGAAGTTGGCCAATCGGTCCAGCTGCGCAGAATAGTTGCTCCCTCGTTTTCGGTTGAACACGTGAAATCCTCTTCAAGGCCCGATGACCCGGTCTCTTGCCGTGTTACCTCGTCAACTCTGGTGTTAGGCGCGGGAAGTGTTATTGTGATGAACGATGTTTTGGCCCGCCAGCATGGACTTATCGGTTAATCGATGAATGCAACCTCAAGCTCAAGGCTGCTTCGAGGCATCTCCACCCTCCCTCTGTCCCGTCCTGCTTAACCGGCTCAACCCAGCAAATCTTGGTAGCTGCACCCGATACTGGTCCGGAGGCGCCGCAGGGTTGTAACCAGTATATTCAGCCGGCCGGCCTCGATCTTCTGCACGGTCCGGGGTGATAGATCCGCCAACTCGGCCAGCCTTTCCTGGGTCAGCTTTGCCGCCTTCCGTTGCTCGCGCACGTTTTGACCAAGGGCTCGAAGCCAGGTGTCTTTTGGGCGAGATTGGGTGGTGCGGACGGGCACGCCCCATTAGGCCGTATTCTGGTTTTGACGAACACGACCCAATGGGTCGTTTTTAGAGAATGCCACATACGCCGGCCTGCTGCCAGAGCGGCACCGTTCCAGCCAAGGCACGCTGCTAAATAGATGGTTCCCGGATGGGTGATGAAGAAACATCACCACAAAAAATCCAAGCCATGCGCCCACTGTGGCCATCGCTTCATTATTAACCCACGCGTTGGCTCCCGCCACCGCTTTTGCGCGAAACCAGACTGCATGCGCGCCAGTCGAGCCAGTGCCCGAAGGCGATGGCTGAGAAAGAATGGAGGCAAAAAATACTTCGACGGAAAAGAGAACACGGAGCGGGTGCGCACTTGGCGGCACCGGCATCCTCGATACTGGCGGAGGGAAAGTCGGGTCCAGCGATCCCGGCGCAACAAGTTCGTGCTCACCAAGCGACTTTCGTCTGTGCTGAGATACGTTGCGCTACAAGATACGATTGACACGCATCTCGCTCTGAAAATCGGTATTATATCTCAGCTCTCAGGGGCTACGTTACAAGATACGATAGCCAAGGAACTGAGGCGACTCATGCTGCGCGGACATGCAATTTTGCGCGGCAGACAGCCGAAATCATAACCGCAGCCAAGCCCCGTCCCCGCCATTGTCCAGGCGGTGGACGGTGTAATCCCACATGAGCGGTCAGAGCCAGCTACCGCTCCCGGCGGCGACGGGTGGACTTATTCCCGTCGCCGCCTATGTGCGGATGTCGACCGAGCACCAGCAGTATTCCACGGAGAATCAGCTCGACCGTATCAAGGAATATGCAGCACGCCGCGGCATGGAAATTGTCCGCATCTTTGCCGATGAAGGGAAAAGTGGCTTGAGCATCAAGGGCCGTGAGAGCCTGCGCCAGATGATCGCGGTGGTGGAAGCCGGCAAAGCCGAGTTCAAGGGCATCCTGGCCTACGATATCAGCCGGTGGGGTCGGTTCCAGGATGCGGACGAAAGCGGCTACTATGAATACATCTGCAAGCGTGCTGGTATCGCAGTCAGCTATCAACCAGAATCACATCGCCAATGCCGCGTCGCCGTTTAAGAAGTTCACGATAGATGGCTGGTCACCGCGATGGCGGGGGTCCAGAAGATCAAGGTGCCAGCTGGGTAGCCGCGGTAGAGGGAATTGAACAGGCTGATAACCTGGCGAGGTTTCCAAACGTATTCGCGAGCGAAACAGGGCAGCGCGAGGCTGCCGCGAAGATTCCCGAAATGAATGCGGCGCCGATGCTGATAGAGGTCCCGCCAGCGCCGGTTCTGGATAGTAACGTCCCGTTCTGAAGCTAAACGAGCCGCGGACGAGAGGGCGCGAGCCACTATTATAGAGAATGGAGTATCTAGGCGCCTCCCCAACTGGGCTCGCCTCCGCCAGAGGCGAGCCCAGTGGTTTCCCAAAGAACAAAATTTCCACCAGGCTAAAAGCCTCGTGCCCCTATTCGCCTTTCGGCTTTGGACGTTTCGGCATGCGGGTGCCAGCCCTCTGAACTGTTGCTGCTATTCTACTTGAGGGAAAGTTATCGGGGTTAGAGTGCTTCGAGTGCCGCGAGCTCTTGGATCTCCTCGAGCAATTCCGGGTAACGATTGCCCATGAACCGCTTGACCTTGATGTTTTCGAGCAGCCGTTTCACATAACGCTGGGCAGCGTTGAGGTGCAATGAATTCTCCCCGAACTTGTCCTGGTGGAGACGGTAGTCCCTCTCCAGCACCTCCATCTCTTTCTCCATCCGAGTGACCTCCTCGTCGGATATACCGTGCGGGCTCTTGGGCTTGCTTCCACCGACAAGTTGCTCGGCCGGCGTCCCGAGAATTAAGGCCTCGGCGTAGGCCCAGGTGTAGTTGTTCCCACTCACCATCAATTGGGCCATGTCTACCTGACGGACGGGCTTGGCCTTGCGGAATAGCCTAAGGGCCGCGGCCGTGATGGGCTTTTCTTTCAATAACTCGACCGCCTCAGCGTCGATGCCATCCAGCAGGTTCAGGCTGGCCCTTACTTTTCTGGGGTCGACGCTCAGGGCCTTCGATATCTGGTCCGGTGTGACGCCATGCTCGATCGCTCGGACAATCATGGCGTGTTCCTGGATCAGGGACAGGCGGTTGATCTTGTCGTTATAGGTATCGCTTTCAAATCGACGAAGCTCAACTTCGGGATGAAATTGAAGACGAAATCGACTATATTTCGGAAAAGGCAGCGTATCATGACACGACAGTTGTTCGCCACATCTATGCTCTGAGAAGAGACAGGCGACCAGCGTCGATCGAGGACTCTGCTTTTGTATTATTGACCACCAATTCCGCACTTTCTCGGGCGGCATTCCACTATGAGAAAAGCCAGGGAAAGGGGTGGTTCTTTTCCACGGTTGTTACTGATTATCATCTCTCTCACCTTGCTTGGTTAAAAGCTCCCATGCAGTCCCCGGAGCTCCCGAGGGCTGAAATTCTTGCGAACTGCTACGCGACGATGAGGCCTCCTGAGTCGTTTTGGAATCGATACCTCAGTGAACTCTCTAGGTTGAAAGGGGAAAATAGATTTTCAGCGCGGGACCACGAAGTTCTTCGCTTTTCGCTAAACGCACCGGATGAGCTTATGGAGGTCACTCGTGGGGACCCCAAGCGGCACGCTTTCTACGACACCCCGAATCGCCTAGCTTCCGAGCACTTTCTTGATTTCGCCGACTTTCTTTTGGACCTGACCTTCGACCTTTTCGGCTTTGCCTGCAGCTTGCAGTCGATCGTTTCCGACCGCCTTGCCTGCGGCTTCCTTGACGCTGCCTGCGATGGTTTTGGCGGTGCCTGCGACCTTGTCTTGAGAGCTTGATTTCATATTATGGGTTTTCCTTTGAGCATGACGGAGATCGTCGAAGCGGAATCGTATGCGAAAGTGGGCACCGATCCTATGGGCTGTTTCCCTACCATTCCTTATCAGCTAAAGCGGCGAGTCTGCTCCGTTTATCCAGCCCGGTAACCCTTCGCATCCGGCGAGAGGAAGAAACCCACATATAATTGGTCTGGCCAGTTACCAACTGACGCAAATTTGTTGTGCCAGTAGCCCCCTCAGCGGGACGGCGGTGATTTCTTGGAAAGCACGCTCCGTGGAGCGCAAATTCTTGCTCTGGCCGACCGCATGTGCCAATACGCAGACGTTGCCTTTTGAAACAGTAAATTTGCCGCCGACGCTGACCGGGCTCACCTAGGGGATTCCAGTATTTCGTTGATAGTTACTTTGAGAGGTCGCCAAGACTGTGAAACCTGCATCTGGATTTCTCCCACCTCCATTGCGCACACCAGAGCCGATACCTGCGCCCACTCCGGCCCCAACTACTTTGGTCACAGCACCCGTAGTGACTCAGTAAATCTCCGGCACGATCATTTCCGGCGGGACTGGCTCCCGATGGTAGTCGGGGTGCCGGATCCGCGGCGGGAGAACGACCGTCTCGTGGGCGACTTCTGTGTAGGACACCTGGGTCAGTAAATGGCTGATGCAATTTAGCCGCGCCTTCTTTTTATCCGCACCTTGCACGACCCACCATCGCGCCTCGGGAATGTGCGTGCGGTCGAACATGATTTCTTTTGCCTTGGTGTAGAGTTCCCAGCGCTTCCGCGATTCGAGATCCATGGGGCTGAGCTTCCACTGTTTCAACGGGTCGTTGATCCGGCAGCGAAACCGGAATTCCTGCTCCTCGTCGGGAATGGAGAACCAATACTTGATCAGTTGGATGCCGGAGCGAGCCAGCATCTTCTCAAACTCAGGCACCGAGCGGAAAAATTCCTCATATTCTGTATCGGTGCAAAAACCCATCACACGCTCCACTCCAGCGCGGTTATACCAACTGCGGTCGAAGAGCACCATCTCACCGGCGGCGGGCAGGTGCGCGACGTAACGCTGAAAATACCACTGCGTCTTCTCGCGATTTGATGGGGCGGGGAGCGCCGTCACCCGCGCCACGCGCGGGTTTAGGCGTTGGGTGATACGCTTGATGACGCCACCCTTGCCGGCAGCGTCGCGTCCCTCAAAAACGATGACCATGCGGTGGCCGGTTTCCACAATCCAGTCGTGCATCTTGACAAGTTCACCTTGGAGTCGGAACAGCTCCTTGAAGTAGTGGTTTCTGGCGGACTGATCGGCATCGTGCGCCAACGGGCGGAGCTCTGCGCCGGGCTCAAGCGTCTCCCAATCATCGCGCTCCATCTCGAGTTCCTCATCGTAGTCATCGATCAACTCACGGTGGACTCGCCGGATCAGTTCTCTGTCACGCTTGGATTCAGTCGGCATGGGCAATTAATATAGGCTGCTTTAAGCTAAATTCGACTGGTAATTGGGCGCAAGGCGGGATCCGGGCTTGGGACTGTCGTAACCATAATGTAACCAGCCGTTGGGCTGGCGGCACAGGCGTGGCTCGACTTCCGCCATCTAGCGCCCAAGGTGCTTGCCTATGGCGAAGGCACGGGAACGGCTCCCGAAAAGGATATATCAGTCGAGAGTCCGGCAGCTGCGCAAGGCGCTCCTCCGGCTGCAGATGGACGTCAAGAGCGCTCCGTTCAAGGTTCTCCTGATCATTGCCGGACCGGAGGGCGCAGGGCGGGGCAGCCTTCTTAATACCTTCGCCGAGTGGCTCGATCCGCGGGGCGTGGAAACCTTCTCCTACCACACGCCGACCGATGAGGAGAAAAGTCACCCGCACGAATGGCGGTTCTGGCGAAGCTTACCCGGCATCGGCCGGATTGGGCTCTACGCCGGCTCGTGGTATACCGAGACCCTGCGTGAAGAGGCCCGCACCGAGCGGGCCCGCAAGCACGTCGTCGAAGAGGCGGAGCGCATTCGTGATTTCGAACAGTTGCTCGCCCGCGGGGGAACCTTGATCTTGAAGGTCTGGCTGCACCTTTCCAAGGAGGCGCAAGGCTGCCGCCTGCGGACTCTGAGTGCCGAACCTCTGACGGCGTGGCGGGTCACCGAAGAGGACTGGCACCATCACCGAATTTACGACCGACTGGACAAAACCGCCGAATTAATCCGTAGCAAAACAAACCGCCCGGGCGCGCGCTGGACCAGCATTAGTGCCGAGGACGAACGCCGCCGCGACCTAGACGTTGGCCGCCTCCTGCTCACCCGGTTCCGACAACAGCAACGGAAAATGGCCCGGCTCCAAGCGTTCGCTGCTGTTCCGGCCCCGGTGTCGCTCCGTCCCGCGGGACGGCGGCGACTACAGACGCTTCCACTCGATCAGGAACTCTCGGAACAGGACTACGCCGCTCTCCGCGAAAAATGGCTCGGCCGACTGAGCCTCGCAGTCCGCGCCGCCTTTGCAGCAGGCCGCGCGATTGTCATTGTGTTTGAGGGTTGGGACGCCGCCGGCAAGGGTGGGGCCATCCGGCGGCTCACGAGCGCGATCGATCCCCGCGACTACTGTGTGATCTCAGTTGCCAAACCCAATCCCGAAGAGAAACACGCCCACTACCTCTGGCGTTTCTGGCGGGATGTTCCCCGCGATGGCCGGATGGCCGTCTTTGACCGCTCTTGGTATGGCCGGGTGTTGGTGGAGCGCGTCGAGGGATTTTGCCGAGAGGATGAGTGGCGGCGGGCCTATGGGGAAATTAACGGATTTGAACGCCATTTGGCGGACCACGGGACCATTGTCCTCAAATACTGGCTGCACATTTCCCACGCGGAGCAGTTGCGCCGTTTTCGGGAAAGAGAAATCACACCCCATAAACGGCACAAGATGACCGCGGAAGACTGGCGTAACCGCCGTCAAAGGGGTGCCTACGAAGTGGCGGTTGGCGATATGATCGCGCTCACACACCGCCCCCAGGCTCCCTGGCATTTAGTGCCCGCCGACAACAAGCGCTACGCCCGACTGGAAATCCTCCGGTCGGCAAGCAAGCAGATCGAGGCAACCCTGGAGCGGTAACCGAGTGCAAGACTGGGGACGGCAGTTTGAATGAATGGCTGAATTGCAGCCCTCGTCCACCCGACAAACGGTGCCGCCGTATCGGCGCGCTCGCTCTGCAACGATGGAATTACCTATGTAAATCAAGCAGAAACCAACAGTTTTTACATCCACTGTAGTATTGTCGGTTCGATTCCGTCCACCCGCTCCAGAGAGGACGATAAAGTATTTCCACGCCAGGGGCCGCATCATCAGGCTGCTGCGGCTCAACTGGAGGCTGAGATTCCGAGAGGTGAGTGGCAGTTGCTGTGCTGCCGCGCAGGTGTGCGGGCCGCGGCTCAGGACGCTGCACGGGACGAAGAAATCGATCGATCGATTCTCTCACCTCTCGCAGGGCGCATTGCCGGTAGGGCAACGCCCCATAGCGGCAGAGGTCTAGGCGGCGTATTCTCGCCACCTCAGCCTATGAAAATTAAAAAAATGTCAGCCCTGCTTGTTCTCACCGTCAGCCCCATCGCGCTGTTCGGTTCGTCTACCACTGATCGCAAGATCGAAGATGCCGCCAAAGCCTCCTACAACTATCGCACCGTCCTTGAGGACCACGTGAAGGTGCAAGCCAACGACGGCGTTGTCACCCTCACCGGCGTCGTGCAGGACAAGGACGACAAGGCCCTCGCCGCGGACACCGTGGAAAACCTCCCCGGCGTCACGAAGGTGAAAAACGAAATCACCATCACGCCCACCTATCCCGAGCATTCGGATGCGTGGATGGCCCTCAAGATTCGCAGCCGCCTGCTCGTTAAGGCCAACGTCAGCGCCGCCACCACGACGGTCGTCGTGAAGGATGGCGACGTCACCCTCGGTGGCACGGCCGACAATCTCGCGCAAAAGGAACTCACCGAGGTTTACGCTAAGGACATCGATTGGGTGAAGTCGGTTAAAAACGACATCGTCGTGAATGAAAAACCCGCGATGGATCAGACGATCGGCGAGAAAATCGACGACGCCTCCATCACCAGCCAGGTGAAGTTCGCGCTCCTCAGCCACAAGGCCACCAGCGCGCTCAAGACCAAAGTCACCACTAACGACGGCGTGATCTCCATCAGCGGCGAAGCCGCCTCCGATGCCGAGAAATCCTTGGTCACAAAACTCGCCCAGGATGTTCGCGGAACCAAGTCCGTCAGCAACAGCATGACTGTGAAAAGCTGAATCGACCTAATATCATTCGCTTCTGAAAGGCGCGACCACCTTCGGGTGGTCGCGCCCCGGTCAGCGCCCGCGCCACGACTTTTTGCGCCGGCTTTAACCAAGAATTTCCATGCATCCCAAAATCAAAAGTCGTCCCACCGGTGAAATTACCGCAGCCAGCACCGTCAAGCCCACGATGTTGCACGACGTGACCAACCAGGCGGGCTCGATCAATGCCGCTGCGCGCCGGCGCATGATCGCCACGCAGCCCAGCACCTCGAAACGCGCCTTGATCCGGTCCAACTCCTCCTCAGACAATTCCTCGATATCCAGCAGGGTGTTTCGCGCCTCCTTGGTGGCCCGGATCAGCTCGTCGAGTTTCAACTGCACGGCTTCGCTCTCCCGGTTCTGGGCGCTGCGAATCAGGAAGATCATCAGGAAAGTGATGATGCTGGCGCCGGTGTTGATGACGAGCAGCCAGGTGTTGCCGAAGTGAAACAAAGGGCCGGTCAGCCCCCAGACCACGATCACCCCGATCGCGCCACCGAAGGCCATCGGATGTCCGCTCGTCTGCACCACTGTCCGGGCGAATCTCTGAAATCCACCCAATAACCGGGCGCCAACCAAGCGCTCCAACTTTGGTTTGCCGATGTTTTTCATTTGGTTGAAGCCAGCCGCTGCGTTACCGCTCGCGCAGCAAACCCAGCCCATCGCCACTTTCTGCGCTTAACTCACCGCCGGTTCCGCGGCGGGTGGAGGTAAATGGTAACGTTGGTGTCGACTCGCGGCGCACCATACCAGCGGTAGCCATCGATCCATGGATCGTCGCGAAACCAAGGATCACGGCTTGGGCCATAGTAGACCCCGGTGCCCACGTAGGCATCCGTGAGGCAACTGCTTAACCCGAACTGCAAGCCGGCCAGGATGAGGGAACCGAGAAGAATTTTGCGGGTGGGCTTCATGGGCGTTGGGCGGGATTGGCGTTGTTCACATACTCCACCAAGCCGAGCGTGCCGCCGGTGGAATCGGCGATGATGGCAAATCGGCTCTCGAATGCGGCCGCGCGCGGGGCCACCAAGACTTCTCCGCCGAGTTTGACCGCCCGCATGAGCGTCTCGTCGATACTCTCCACGCGAACGACTCCGAGCCAGCCAGGTTTGGCATCCTCGCGATCGGGGAGCGGGGCCACTCCGGCGCGGGCGAGGCCGCCACTCGAAAGCACAAAATCATTTTTCCTTTCGGTGCGAAGGTCGGGAGCTATTTCATAGTTGATGACCTGCCGATAGAAGGCGGACACGACCTGCGGCTGTTTCACGAAAAGCTCGAACCAGTTCCAGTCGCCCGGCTTCGGTTCGTCATCGGCTGAGTCGCCCGAGGACGATTGAAGCAGGCCGATGGTCGAGCCCTCGTTGTCCGCGATGATGGCCTGAACGCCGCGTTCCGGAAAATCCCGGGCTCCGGCGCGCACCTGCCCGCCGGCGTGCGTCACGAGTTTCAGGGTCGACGCGACATCTGAGACGGCGATGTAGGCGATCCAGCGGGAGGGCCGGTTTGTGCTCATGGAGGAGCGTGGGGCCAGACCGGCCACCGGCCGGCTGCCATTGCTGAACACCGTGTAGGCTTTTCCGTTTTGAGTGATCGTGTTGGCTGTCCAGCCGAATAAACCGCTGTAGAATTTGGTCGCGGCCACGGGATTGGTCGTGAACAGATCGGCCCAGACAAATTTTCCGGGGAGGTGCTGCTTGGTCGCCGGGCTATTGAGCGGCTGAAACGGTGCGGCGCTGCGGTCGGACGCGTGAAGTCCAATTCCCAGCATTGTCGTGACCGCGAGGAAGGCCGCCAGCCGCCAAACGGAAGTCGTGTGCATAGGGTCGAGAACCTTTCAGTTCCAATAGCCCTCGTAGAATTTGTAGGCGTTGTCGTGTTGTTCCCAGCGCGGGGCAACCCACACCGAGCCCAAACTTGGGGGCAGTTCCCAATGCCCGGCCATCCATTCATACCGGTCGTTGCGCCACGTCCAAAATCCGGCGAGCCACATGTGTCGGGTGGAGGGCTGAGCAAGCACGACCTCGACCTGCAAGGCCGGCGGGGCCTGGGTCACAACGGTGGTGCTCACGACGGGGGTCGAGGTCGTCACATAAGCGGTGTTCCCCGCGATGACCGCAGGTGCCGCCACGCTGGTTACGGGAGTTAGCCGCGGCCTCGGGCTCGGTTTCGCCATAGGTCTCGGCGAGATGCATCCGGAGATTCTCCCGAGCCCGCGTGATGCGGCTTTTCACGGTGCCGATGCTGATCCCGAGCGCCTCGGCGATGTCACTGTAGGACTGGCTCATTTCGTTGCGCATGGTGAGGATTTCGCGGTGATGCGCAGCGAGTTTTTCCATGCACGCGATGACCAACTCGGAAAACTCGCCGGCTGTCGCCTGCTGGGCGGGGTTCGGAGCGTCACTCGCGATAAAGTCGGAAAATGTCGCCTGGCTGTCATCGCTCATGGCGCTGTCCAGCGACAGCGTGGACTGGCGGTGACGACGCAGAAAATAAGAATAGCGGTTGCGCGAAAGATTGAGGGCGATGCGGTGCAGCCAAGTGGCGAGCGAGGATTCACCCCGGAAACCCGCCAAGCTACGATAGGCACGGATGAAGGTATCCTGGGCGATTTCTTCGGCGTCAGTGTAGTTGCGCAACAGGGAAAGCGCGACGGAGAACATTTTCCCCCGATGACGCCTGACAATTTCGACGAAGGCCGCCTCGTCGCCAGTGTTAAAGCGCCTGACCAACTCGGCGTCGTGCACCGCCGCTGCGCCTGGAACGAAAGCCCGTCGATTAGGACCAGCCTCGGGGCCGGTCGCCCCAAAGGAAGAACCGAGTTCGGAAGTTAATGAGATCATTTCGGGCCGGAGACTACACCAAAAGCGGCCGGGCTGAAATGGGGTGAAGTGCTATCTGGCCTAGTTGGGCTCTTAGCCGTTCCGTCCACCGGCTCTAGAGGTAGAATCAGGCTTCGCGCCAGGTTGTCGTCGTGAAGTGGGCAAAGCGCGCCGCGTCACGGCTCGACGTCTTCGATTACGATTTCGGAGATGGTGGCGGTGGGCTCCATCTTCAGAATGTTGACCCGCAATTTCTGCGTCGTGATGGGCGGGAACTCGTCCGCGGTGAGCCATTTTTCGATCTTGTCGTGCGTGAACAAATGCACCCACTGCGTGCTGTTCCACCAGTCGACTGAATAGGCGCGGATGCGGATTGGCCGCGTGGATTCCTCGAAGTGGATCGCGTGGATCGTGCGCAGGCGCAAGAACGCCAGCTCCAGTGTCGCCGAACTCTGACCCTCGGGCGCCGACCACTCGGTGTCGGGATCGCTGTCCATTGCGAAGGCAGCGGCGTATTTCGCCGCCGGCTCGCGCGAGGCCGAGGCGGTGACGGTGACTTCCGGCGGCAGCGCAATCGGCGCCAGGGTTTCCGCCGACGCGTCGAGGTTGAGCCGCACGAGCGTGTCGAGCGCCTGCCGGTCGGCGGGCGCCACGGCGATGGTCAGTGCGGTCGCGGATTGCTCCACCCGCACGGTGCCTCCCATCAGCAACGCGCTTCCGATCACCTTGCACGGCAGCGGTGGCAGGACGAGCCGGTCCGCGTCCCAGCGCAGCACGTGCAGGTAAACCGTGCTCCCGCGCCGCGTGCTGGCGACGTAGCTCGTCGGCTTGTAGGGACCGCCGCGGGTGTCGTAGATGCTCTCGCCGTAGTGGCCGAGCCAGTCGCCCACTTCTTTCAGACGTACGGCTTGGCGCGGCTCGATGATGCCTTCGGCGGTGGGGCCGACGTCGAGGAGCAGATTGCCGTTGCCGCCGGCACAATAAATCAGCGCGCGGAGCAGTTTCGGAAAAGACTTCAGCGTGTCGTTCGGCTTCCACGACCACTGCGAGCCGATCATCATGCAGCTTTCCCACGGCCGGTCGTCGCGGTAGCGGCCGATGCGCTCCTCCGGCGTCACGTAGTCGCCCGGCACCTCGGCGCGGTTATTGACGAGAATGCTCGGCTGAAGCGCGCGCAGCAACGGCACCAACCGCTGGCCCAGCTCCGGCCAGGTCGCCCCCGCCATCGAATCGAACCACACGCACTGAATCGGCCCGTAACCCGTCACAAGCTCGGTGAGCTGCGCCATCATGTAGTGAGTGTAACGCTCCAAGTCAGTCGTCGGCTTGATTGGTGTGTCCGTCGGGCCGAGGTAGGGTCCGCTGTAGGGGAACCACGGGTGGTGCCAGTCCGCGATGCAGTAATAGACGCCGAAGTCGAGGCCGCCCCGCCGGCAAGCGTCGGCCATTTCGCGGAGGGCGTCGCGTTTGAACGGCGACTGTATGATGTTGTAGTCGGTCTGCTTCGTGTCCCACAGGCAGAAGCCGTCCATGTGTTTCGCGATCATCACCACATAGCGCATGCCTGCTGCCTTCGCGATGCGCACCCACTCGTCGGCGTCGAATTTCTGCGGGTTGAAGCGCCGGTAGAGCTGGTCGTATTCCGCCGCAGGTGTCTTGTCTCCGCGCGACCAGCCCAGCTCAAAACCGGTTAGCGACACCGGCCCCCAGTGGAGGAACAGCCCAAATCGTCCTGCGGTAAATTTCCGCACCGACTCCGGCAGCGCCGGCGGCATCGCCGGATCAACCGGAAACTCGATGCCACGAAACCCGGCCGGGGCATCGGGCGCGACAAGCGTGGGCCGGTCAGCGGCCCGCGCCGGAAATTGAAAACAAAGCAGCAGGACGACGGAACGAAGCAGAATTTTCATAACGTGACCGGAAAATAGCACCGCCACCCTGCCACTCCTCCGCGTCAGCAACAAGGCTCAACACGGGCCTGCCGTCAGCAGCTCAGGTTCCTGGGGACGCGATCCCTCATCGCGTGAGCGAGACAGTTCCGCGACGAGGGCGTCGCGGCTCCAGTTCGGGTCAGAGCAAAAGACCGCGGCGTCTAGCCATCCAGTCCGGTGGTGCGCTTCACTGGATCACGCCCGTGCGACGTGTCGGGGTGACCGCGCCGTGTGCCACCCGGAGCAGCTCGCGCCGCAGCCAGTCGAGTGCGGCGTTGACCGCGCGCACCTTCACGGTTGGGCGCGGTCCGGGATAGCTGAGCTTTTTCGACCACACACCGTGCGGCGCGTGCAGCGCGACGAAAATGGTGCCAATCGGATTGCCGCCCGGGCCCATGGTCTCGCCACCAAAACCCGTCACGGCCAGCGCATAGTCGGCGCCCAGTGTCTCGGCCGCACCCGTCGCCATCGCGACCGCACATTCGTCGCTGACCGCGCCATGCTGCTGCAGAAGACACTCCGGCACGTCGAGGAGTTGCATGTGTGCGTCGTTGGAGCAGCACACCACGCCGCCGGCGAAAAACTTGCACGCGCCGCCCAGTTCGGTGAACGCATTGGCCAGCAAACCGCCCGTCGCTGTCTCGACCAGCGCGAGACGTTTTTCCTGGGCGCGGAGCAGCTCGCTCACAATCTTGGCGAGCGTATCGTGCCCGTAGCAGGTGAGATCCTCGCCCAGCAGTCGGCCGCATTCGTGCGCCACGGCGTCCAGCTCCGCGAGCGACAACCGGCCGCTCGGCGAGCTCAGCCGGCAATCCACCATGCCCTGGTGCGCGCAAAACGCGATGCTCAGAGCGTCGCCCTGCCGGTCGAAGATCGGCTGGAGCTTCGCTTCGAGCGCCGACTCGCCGACGCCGGCCGTGCGGAACTGCACGTAGGCCTCGCGGTCGAGCAGCAGGCCGAGTTGCGCGAGGCGCGGGAGCACCTGGTTGACGAGCATCGGCTGCATCTCGTTGGGCGGCCCGGGCAGCATCGCGAGCACCTTGCCGTCCTGCTCCACCCAGAGGCCCGGTGCGGTGCCGTGGGCATTAGGAATGACTTCGCCGCGGTCAAATTTGTAGGCCTGCTTGAGATTGTTCGGCGTCATCTTCCGCCCAAACGAAGCAAACCGGTCCGTGATCGCCTGCTCGATCGCCGGGTCAAAAACCAGTTTTTGGCCGAGCACCTCGGCCACCACCTCGCGGGTGCGGTCGTCGCACGTCGGCCCGAGCCCACCCGTCGTGATGACGACGTCGGCCCGCGCCCAGCTCTCGCGAAACTGCCGCGCGATCGTCGCGGCGTCGTCGGTGGTGGTGACGTTGCGCTCAAGTGTGACGCCGCGGCGGCCGAGTTGCTGACCGATGAACGTGAGGTGGGTGTTCGCTGTCAGCCCCAGCAGCAACTCGTCGCCCAGTGTGAGCAGTTCGTAGCGGACTTGCGCGACGGGTTTGCGGGGTGCGGTGTTTGCGGAGGGAGCCATACGGAACTTGCGAGGCGGGAAATTAGGCGGATTCTGGCAAAATGCCAGCGAACGCAGCATAACCTTCCTGACCCCCCAGCCATGTTTGCCGATATCATTCTACTCAACGGAACCTCCAGCGCGGGCAAAACCAGCCTCGCACCCGCCCTCCAACGCCAGATCGGCGCGCCGCTGCTGCACGCCTCACTCGATAGGTTTACCGACATGTTTTTGTGGGAGTCGGTCACCGACTCTGCGCAACACCGGGCCTGCCACACCGTTGGCGTCGATCATTTTCACCGGGCACTGGCGATGTTTGCCGCAGGATCGTTCGGCATCGTTGTGGATCATGTTTTTTGCATGCCCGAATGGTATAAAACCACCCGAGCCGCTCTCGCAGGACGCCGCGTGCATTTCATAGGCGTGCGCTGCCCGCTTGCAGTCATCGAGGCGCGGGAACGCGCCCGTCCTGACCGGCATCCCGGCATGGCTGCGCATCTGCTGACTCATATCCACAATAACCTGATCTACGATTTTGAGGTTGATACCTCCCGCGCATTGTCGGAAGCGTGTGCCGACCAAGTGCTGACCTTCATCCGCAGTCGCGACACACGACCATGAGCGAACCGGTTAATCTCAAAGAGAAGGTGCGGCGGCTGCCCGACAAGCCCGGCGTCTACCTCATGAAAGACCGGCTCGGCCGCATCATCTACGTGGGCAAGGCGAAGAGCCTGAAGAAGCGTGTTTCGTCGTATTTTCAGCGCGGGCGGGCGCGCACCATCTCCCAGCCGAAGATCCGCGCGCTGATCGAGATGATCGCCGACCTCGACACCTTCGAGGTGAAGAGCGAGCCCGAGGCGCTGCTGCTCGAGGGCAAGCTCATCAAGCAGTGGCGCCCGCGCTACAACACCGACTTCACCGACGACAAGCGCTTCCTCCTCGTGCGCGTGGACCTCGGCGAGGAGCTGCCGAAATTTCGCCTGACGCGCATCAAAAAGGACGACCGCTCGCGCTACTTCGGACCCTTCGCCCACAGCGGCCTCCTGCGCCGCACGCTCGCACAGATGCGCCGGCAGTTCGGCATTTTGCTCGCCGACACGCTGCCGCAAAAACAGCCCGACGGCACCTGGCAGCTCTACGACGACGTGCGCGAGGAACTCTACGGTGCCGCCAACACCGTGACCGCCGCCGACTACCGCGCCCGCGTGGCCGCCGCCTGCGAATTTCTCGACGGCAAGTCGCGCGAATGGCTCGCGACGCTGCGCGCCGAGATGGCCGCCGCGGCGGAGAAGCAGGAGTTCGAGAAGGCCGCTGAACTGCGCGACGTGGTGTTTGCGCTGGAGAAAACGCTCGCAAAGACACGCCACTTCGAGCGCGCCGACCCCACGCGGCTCGGTGGCGACGAGGAGGCGTTGCGCGCGCTCGGCGAGGCGCTGGGCCTCGACGGGCCGCCGCGCACGATGGAGTGCTTCGACATCTCGCACATCTCCGGGACCTTTGTCGTCGCTTCGATGGTGCATTTTGCCGACGGCCGGCCCGACAAGGACCACTACCGCCGCTTCCAGATCAAGAGCTTCATCGGCAACGACGATTTTCGGGCGATGGAGGAAGTCGTGGGCCGCCGCTACCGCCGGCTCGCAGAAGAGCAAAAACCGTTTCCCGACCTTGTCGTGATCGACGGGGGCCGCGGTCAGATTGGTGCCGCGCTGAAGGCCTTTGTCGGGCTCGACGTGATGCCACCGGCGATCATCGGTCTCGCAAAAAAGCACGAGACGATCATTTTCCCCGACGAGCGCCCGCTGCTGAACCTGCCACTGAACTCGCCCGCGCTCAACCTGCTCCAGCGCCTCCGCGACGAGGCGCATCGCTTCGCCAACACCTACAACGCAGACCTGCGTTCGCGCAAAATCCGCGAGAGCGTGCTCGACGATTTCCCCGGCCTAGGCCCGGTGCGCCGCGCCGCGCTGCTCGCGCATTTCGGCGGCATGGAGCGACTGCGGGCGGCCACGGCGGCGGAGTTGCAGGAGACCGACGGCATCGGTCCAAAGCTCGCCCGCGAACTGCACGCTTTCCTGCGCCGGAAGGGCGATGGAACCACCATTTGAAATTCCCGCCCGCACCCCGAACTGAAGGCCGGTCGTTCCAGGAAAGTGTCACCCATTAGGTGACACTTTAGAAGCTGGTGACAGGCGGGGTTCGCGGGTGAAACAACACTGTAGTGTCGCACGCGCTGTTCGTCTCTTGGCTTTCTTCACGATGCCCGTCACGCGCTTGATGCTGTTGGACTCGCGGAGCTGCATGAGGGGTGGTAGGGATGCTTCGGTTTCCCGCGCCGGTTGCAAACGCTACACGCTGTTCTGCCCGCCCACCGCTTGCTTATGCCCGGTGATGTCGCGCAGGAAAGCTACAATGCTGCCGCCTTCCGTGGGCTTGTATTGGGCACTGACTTCCACCTCGAATATGCTCCCGCCCTTGCGGCGGTGCCTGCTCTCGAAGCGGTTCTCGCGCTGCGCCAAGATTCGCTGCATGCGGGCGGCGGTGTCGGCGGGTGCCTCGGTGGCCTCGAGGTCGGAAATGCTCATGGTCAGCAGTTCCGCTTCGGTGTAGCCGCTCATCCGGCAATAGGCCGCATTGACTTCGAGCAAACGGCCTTGCAGGTCCACTCGCCAGAATCCGTCCATGGCGGTCTGGAGGATGGCCCGGTGTTGCTCCTCGCTGGCGTGTCGGACTTCCGCGGCCACCTTGTGCTCGGCGATGTCGGCGATGATGGTCACGATGGTCCGTTCGCCCGTGGCCGGGTCGGTGTAAAACCGGCTGGTCAACTCCGCCCACTGCACGCGGCCATCGGGGTGGAGGTAGCGTTTTTCCACCGTGTAGTGGCCCACCGCGCCGCTGTGGAATTTTTTAGCCGCATCCTTCTGCCGGGCGTAATCCTCGGGGTGGGAGGCCCGGCCAAACACGCCCGGGGCTTTGGAGTCTGCCACGGGCACCCCCGTGATGCGAGCATGCTCGGCGTTGACCAGTATGATCCCGCTGTCCGTTGTGAACGAGATGCCCACCGGGGCGTGGTCGAAGATGGCGCGGAAACTCGCCTCCCGCCGCTCCAGCTCCATGGCCAGCCGCTTGCGCTCGGTGATATCCTGCACGATCCCCAGAATTTTCTCCGGCACGCCGGCCTTGTCCCGTTGCAGAACGGCGCTCAGGGAAATCCAGTATTTGGTTCCATCCTTGCGCACTGACTCCAACTCCAGGCCGCGGCACTCGCCGTGTTGCGCCAACAGCGCGGTCATGTGCTCGCGGTCGGCCGAATTCGCATAGAGGCACGAGGCGGTCTGCGTCATCAACTCCTGGACGTTTTCATATCCCGCCATCTGGGCCACCGCACGGTTCATATGCAGGAAGGCGCCCGTCAGCGTGCTCTGGAAGACCCCCGTATTCATGGTTTCGACAAGCGCGCGGTATTTCTCCTCGCTCTCGCGCAGCTCCGCCTCGGCCGCCTTGCGCTCGGCGATGTCGGCGACGACGGTCAGAATCCGGCGTTCGCCTGAGGCCGGGTCTTTGAAGAACCGGCTGGTCAACTCCGCCCACTGCACCTGGCCATCGGGGTGGAGATAGCGTTTTTCCACTGTGTAGTGGTCCAATTCGCCGTTGAGGAATTTTTTTTGCCGCCGCCAATTGCCGGGCATAATCTTCGGGTTGGGAGGCCCGGGCAAACGCGCCCGGCACGTTGATGTCAGCCTCAGGCACGCCTGTGATGCGGACATGCGCGGCGTTGACCATCATGATCCCGCCGCCCTTCGTGAGCGAGAGGCCCACCGGGGCATGGTCGAAGACGGCTCGGAACCTAGCCTCCCGCAACGCCAGCTCCGCGTCCAGCCGCTTGCGCTCTGTGATATCTGTGGAAATTCCGCAGATGCTGGTGATGGTGCCCTCCTCGCCGCGCAACGGGAACTTGCAGGAGAGATAAGTGTGCCGTCCGTCCGACTCATTGTTGATCTCCTCCAGCATTAGCGGCTGGCCGGCGCGCATGACTTCCAGGTCATTGGCCCGGTGCGCGGTGGCGATCTCATTCGGAAGAAAAGACTCGCGGGTTTGCCCTAGAATAGCCGTGCGCGGCCGCCCGAACAGCGCCGCGAGCCGGCGGTTGACGAGGATGAACCGCCCTTCCAAGTCCAACACGTAGACGGGTGACGGGGCCTCATCGAGAATCGCCTGCAGGCGCGCCTCGCTCTCTCGCAGCGCCTGCGTGGCCGCCCGCTCCTGCGTTTGGTCGCGGAAGACCAGCACTACGCCGAGGAGCTTGTTGCCCCGGTCGCGAATAGGGGAGGCGGCATCGGCGATGTGCCGCTCGGTGCCGTCCCGGGACAGCAGCAGGGTATGGTTGGCCAGCCCCACCACCTCGCCCTCGCGCAACGCCTTTTCGACCGGACTTTCCGCGGGTTGGCGCGTGGTTTCGTTGATGATGCGAAAGACGGTGGTGACCGGCTTTTCGTGCGCCTCCAGTTGGCGCCAACCGGTGAGAGCTTCGGCAACCGTATTCATCAGTTGCACCCGCCCCTCCATATCGGTGAAAATAACCGCTTCGCCGACGCTCTGCAGGGTGACGCGATGCAGTTCCTCGGCCTGCCGCAGCGCGACCTGTGCCCGCTCGCGAACGGTGATCTGGCGCCTCATGGTTGCGAAGGAATATCCGCCCAGGCCCAAAATGACGATGATGAGTGGGCCCAAGGCGCCGAGCAAAAACAGCGCCCAACGTTCGTGCCAGGCGACATTACCGGCAGTCCGCTCGGACAATACCGCAAAAAACTCATCGATGGGCCGCATGATCTCGGCCTTGTTTCGGTGGTAGGACGCATCGTGTAGCAGCCGGATCGCCAGCTCGCGGTCGGGCGCCCGTCTCACCGTGAAGTTGCCTGCGCCGTCCTCAAACAATCCCTTGACGGCATTCATGGCGGTTTGCTCAGTTTTCACCAGCGCATCGGAATATTTTTGGGCCGCGCCCAGTTTCGCGAACTCGTCGGGGGTGACACCCTCCCGGACCATCAAATCGCGCAGGGAGATGGTCTCACCGTCCGGGCGGGGTTTCTGCCCGGAGGCCGAGACGAAATCCCAGTAAATGCGGTTGTATTCCACCGGGCGGGGACTCACGCCGTT
This sequence comes from uncultured Opitutia bacterium, assembly GCA_903877135.1. Classification (GTDB taxonomy): domain Bacteria; phylum Verrucomicrobiota; class Verrucomicrobiia; order Opitutales; family Opitutaceae; genus CAIRCN01. The sequence continues at coordinate 16,699 of CAIRCN010000026.1, read as the reverse complement.
GCGGACGGCCAGGACGGCCCAGTATTGGCGTTCGTATTCCTCGTCGCCGGTCGCTACATAGGTCCGCGCCAGGCGGGTGAGATCGTCCGAGCTCTGGCGCAGCTCGTCGGCGAACAAATACGAGCGCAGGTGCATCTGCTGGCTCCGGCTGAGCCTTTGCTGGTTTTGGAACAAGGCGACCGTCAGCAGCGCCAGACCGACCACCAGGACGCATTGGAGGGCAAACAGGACCCGGAAGTTTTTCCTCAGCGACATGGTCTTTTTCCTTCTTTGGCAGGCCGGTGCGCAGGAAAAACGCCCGCTGGCGCTGCCAGCAGGGCGCAGACCAGCGAGGCATGGGACGAGTGGGGCGACAGGTTCACGGCAAAAACAACTTTGGGGTGGGCTGGTGTCTCAGCAACCCGGTGGATTGCCAATGCCAATCTGTCGTCCGCCGTATTCATTCCCAATGGTCTTTTTTTTGGGATCTGGTTCATAGGAACGCGACACCTTAGTCGTGTAGCCAGCACGATCCCGCGACGAGGCCAGCGCGGCTCCATGATTGCCGCGGCTACAGATTCTGGCGGCACGGATGAAATTTGGAGTGCATTCGGCGATTCCATTCCCCATTTGTCGCGGCCTCCCGTTGCCCACCCAATCATGGAGACCGCATCGCCCAAAACCATGCTCTGCCTTCAGTCCGCAAACCGAGTCGTGCGGCTGGTGATTTGCCGGAGCGCCCTGTTGGTGTTCGCCCTCTTTCTTGTGGTGCCGTCCCGCGCGCTGACCATCGTGGCGACGTTTGACTCCACGATCACTGGCACCCCGGGTGCGGTAGATACGATCAATCAGGCGATTCAGGTGTATGAGTCGACGTTTTCCACTCCGATTACTGTCTCGATTGCATTTGATCACATGGGCTCTGGGCTCGGCCAAAGCACCAAAGCGATCTACGAGACATCTTACTCGGGCTTTCTGGCACAATTGCAGAACCACGCCACAAGTGCCAATGACACCACCGCTCTTGCGCACTTGCCCAGCGGAATAAACAACCCGGTGACTGGAACCTCCAATATCTATCTGACAGGTGCAAACGCGCTCGCCCTGGGCTTTACGGGCACGATCGACTCCAGCGGAACGATAGGTCTAAACCTCAACCTGATTAATAGCACGCGCAGCTCGATCAACCCGGGCAAATACGATCTGCTCGCGATCGCGGAGCACGAAATCGACGAAATTCTTGGCCTAGGTTCGCTCGTCGGAAATTCTCTCAACCTCACGAGCCCGATGCCCGAGGATCTATTCCGCTACGATTCCAGCGGCGCCCGCACTTACACGACCGTCGGCGACAATGCGTATTTCTCGATCAACGGCTCGACCCTCCTTGCCCGCTTCAACCAGAATGCTGGGCCTTATTTTGGCGGCGACTACGGCGACTGGTGGTCGCCCGGTAGTCAAACTCCGGACGTGCAGGATGCCTTCGGCACTCCGGGCATGACGCCGAATCTCAGCTCGGCTGAGTTCACAGCCTTGGATGTTATAGGATACACGCTGACGGGTGTGCCCGAGCCCTCAACCACCGCTGTGCTGATCGCGGGTGCCGCGGGCCTTGGCGCGGTGATTGGAAAGCGAGTCCGCCGAAGTCGCCGGCCCGCTGCCGACCGGACGAAGGCTTGAGGTTCAGGTGTGCACCGCGGGCAGCGCGCGGCTTTGGCGGGCGCTCTGCACTGCGAGATCGAGGATGTGAATTGGGCGTCGCGCCCATTCGCCGGTGATCACCAGCGGTTCGCCGCGCGTGAGGTGTGCCGCTATGTTCTCGTAGAACCGGTGGCCCTCGGATGGCTGGCATTTGCCGCGGATGACATGCGTCTCGCCGTTGGGCCCGGCGGTCGTCGTCTCGTAATCCATCCAGTCAATCAGGTGCGTGCCGAGCGTGCCGGTGATCTTCATCACTCCGCGCTCGGGTGTGGTGTCGATCGACGAGATGAGGAGGTTGACGCGCTGGCCCGAGGCGAAACGCACGGCGAGTTGAGCCTCGTCCTCGTTGGCGTCGGCGGGGTAGGGGTGGCCGGGCTGCGCCGCCCAGTGGCCCTCGCAGGCGTAGCCGGCGACCTCGGTGATGGGCGAGGGGATAAGTTGCAGGGCGTATTCGAGCAGGTGCACGCCCCAATCGTAGAGGGTGCCGCCGGAGACCGAGCGGCTGGAGCGCCACCACGGGTGCGGCTGGTTGTGCCCGCCCATGTGCAGGTCGATGCGCACGACACGGCCGATTGCGCCGGAGCGGACGACGTCGAGGGCCTTGAGGATCCAACCGTCCCAATGGCGGTTGTGGTAGGTGCTGACGATGACGCCCTGCGCCCGGGCCGTGGCGATGAGCGCGTCGCACTCGGCGGTGGTGATTGCCATGGGTTTTTCGAGGACGCAGTGCCGGCCGGCGCCGAGAATCTCTAGCCCGAGGCGCGCATGGGTGTTGTGCGGCGTGATCACCGTAACGAGATCGACCTCGGATCGCGCGAGCATTTCGGTGGCCGAGCCGTAGGTGCCGATCCCGGGAAAATCCTGCGTGGCGGCAGCGAGGCGTGTGGCATCGACCTCCGCGACGGCGACAGGCGTCATGCCGGCGGCGCGCATCTCCTGGAGATGCTGGCGGCCCATGTTGAACGCGCCGCCGTAACCGACGACGCCGACTTTGATCTGCGCAGGCGAAGAATAAGATTTCATGCTGGGAATGGAAGCTGGAGAGACTCCCATTAGTGCGCGAAGCCTGCGGGGCTTGGCGAGGCAAAGTCGCGCCCTCCGGTCAGAATCCTTCGCCTGATGAAACTCCTATTCTAACTTTCGCTGCCGACCTGTCTTGCATAGCCGGAAAATATTAGTTTACAGGAAGTTTACCAAGAAACGAATTGACGTTCTTGGTGGAACTAACCACCCCTGAACATAGAGCCGGAATTCACCAATCCAGTGTTGCGCGCAACTTTATCGGTCAGGACTGTTCGCTGGTCAATTGTGACCCAAGCCCGTGGCAGACATTGCTCTTTTTGTGAGTCGTGCTACGGTGTTTGCCCGGGTGTGCCGCAGGCTCTCCGGCGCAGGGATTGCATCATGCATTTCCGATTTTCCCGAATAAATACTCCCGAAATTTCGTCAGGTTAACTCTTCCCCTCATGAATAAATCCAAACTGTTTGCTTTTACCTGTTTCCTTATGCTGATGGCGACCCTGACCCCGGGGTTGCAGGCCCAGCCGCTCATCCTGGCGAATCCGACGAGCACGAGCGCCTTCCCCTCTACTGCCACCTCCACCTTTAATATCATCGCCACCGGCGGGACGGCTTACCAGTGGCAAGTCTCGACCAATGGCACAAACTTTACCTCCCTGACCGACACGGCGCCCTATTCCGGCTCGGCCACCGCCACCCTGACCATCACAGGCCCGAGCAGCCTGCCGACCCTGCCGACCGGGAGTTCTTATTCTTATCGCTGTCTCGTCACCGCCGGCAGTGGCGCCCTATTAACCCAATCAAACAGCACCGTCGCCGTGTTGAACGTGTATCCCGCGCCCACAGAAACCGCGGTCGTGACCCTCAGCGCCAACACCATCGCTGCCAACGATTCCACACCGATTACGATTAACATCACCGGCCTGAGCGCCGGCGAAAAGGTTCGCATCAACCGTTACGCCGACATCAACGGCAATGGCAGTCCGGATATCGGCGAACCCCTCGTCCAGAGCTTCGTGGTCACCGACGGCGCGGTCACCAAATTTGGCGGCACTACCGGTGTCACCGATCCCAACATCCCCGGCGATGACGATAGCGTGGCTAGCCAGATCACCACACATATCTCCCTGCCGACTTCACCGGAGCTGGCGCGCGCGGTGGGCACGTATCTCATCAAAGTCATCAGCCCCAGCGGTAGTTTTGTCCCGATAACCAAGACGCTGACCGTCACCGCGCCGACTTACGCTACAGGCACCTCTGGCACCATCGCGGGCACCGTGACGAACGGCTCCACCCCCATCCCCTACGCCGCCGTCGCGCTGGTAGACAGCAACGGCAATTTCTTTGGCGCAACCACCGCCAGTGCCACCGGGGTTTACACGCTGACAGCTCCCTACGGCAGCTATCAGTTGGTCGGGGTCAGCCTCGGCTATGTGGGATCGATGGCCTCGGCGCCGTCGGTCACGCTCAATTCCACGCATACCGCCGTCACCGGGCAGAGTGTGGCGATGGTTCCCGCCACGCGCACGATCAGCGCGAATTTTCAGGCCAACACCGGCACCACCCCTTACCCGACCTTGCGCGGCGTGCAGGTGTCCTTCGAGGAAAAAACTGCCAATCTGATTGTCGTCACCTCCACCGACAACGACGGCAATCTCGTCGGTGCCGTTACTGCCTCTACTAGTTGGAAGCCCAACCTGTCGCCTACCAGCCTAGGCGCGCTCGGCGTCCTCCAGGGGCAGAACAACAACCTCCTCGACACAACCGCTGCCAGCCTCGCGGCCGGCACAAAACTGTTCAACCCGGCCAACGCGCTGATATTCGGCACGCTCACCGACAGCAGCAGCACGCCTGTGCCACTGGCTGGCGTGGGCGTGGGCGCTAATGACAATATCAACGGCTACCAGTCGAGCACCAACACCGATGCGACCGGCCACTATTACCTACTAGCTTGGAGCCCCACCACTGGGACCGACACCTGGTCTCTCAACGCCGACAACTCCAACCCTATCTTCTCAACGACCTATGTGCTGCCTGCGCCGGTGAACGTCATCACCAATTACAGTCAGGCGACGTATCCTTACAATCTGGTCGCCCCGGCCATCACGGCGCATCTGTCCGGCACGGCGACCAAAGGAGGCGTCGCGCAGTCCGGCTTGACGCTCGACCTCTTCTACATGGGTGCGAACAACAACAACACCTTTGTCGGCTCCACGACCACCGCCAGCGACGGCACCTTCTCCTTCGGAGTCAACGCCGGCACCTGGCAGATTGACTTGGACAACCAGAGCGCCAACTCCGCCAATATCGTCGGCCCCCAGCTCAACTACACCGTCCCCGCCGTCAGCCCGACCAATATCACGGGCATCGCCTACATGGTGCTGCCCGCCACCGGCACCATCAGCGGCCTCGTCACTGATGCCACCGGCGCACCGCTGACCAACGCCAGCGTTTACGGCAACACGGCCACTCAGTCCAACACCGTGGTTTACAGTGCCGGCGCGCAAACCGACGGCACCGGCCATTACTCCTTCCCGGTCATCAACGGCACCTGGACAGTCGGTGCGAACGGCAACAACGGCCAGAGCATCTCCCAGCAGTCGGTGCCTGTCACCGGCAGCACGGCGACGGCGAACTTGCAGGCGACGTATATCAGTCAGCAGCCGCAGAATCAAACCGTCACCGCCGGCCAGCCCGCCAGCTTCGGCCTCCAGACCAGCACGCCTAGCTCACCGACTCTCCAGTGGCAGGTCTCCACCGACGGCGGCACCACCTGGAACTCCGTCCCCACCACCGCCCCCTATGCAGGCGGGACGAGTGGCGGCCTCTCGATCAATCCGACCGCCACCAGCATGAACGGCTACCAGTATCGCTGCGTCGTTACCTACAACAGCGGCACCGGTGTGACTTCCATCAACAGCTCCGTTGCCACCCTCACGGTTAATGCCGCCGCCGTCGCGCCTACGATCACAACGCAACCCGTCAGCCAGACGGTAGCCACCGGTCAAAGTGCGACCTTCTACATTAAGGCCACGGGCTCACCCACCCCGACCTACCAGTGGCAGTTGGGCGGCAACCCCATATCAGGCGCCACCAGCGCGACCTATACGATCAGTTCTGCTGCGCCCGCCAACGCGGGCAACTACACCGTAGTGGTTACAAGCGGCTCTGCCTCTGTCACCAGCGCCGCCGCCACCCTCACCCTCACCCCCGCTGCCGGCGTCGCCGCCCTCGACACCACGATGACGCGCCCGCAGTTCTGGCGCTATTCGCTCCCGGGCCGTGTTACCGCCGGGCCCAGTGGTGTTGTTTACGCCACCTTCCAAAACGGCAACACCGTCAACGCCGTCAACGGCCAGCCCTTCGGCGCCGTCATCAAGCTCAGCGCGAACGGCACCGTCGACACCTCCTTCAACTCCGGGGCGTCCCTCTCCGATGCCTGGGCGGTCGTCCCGCTCACCGATGGCACTGGCCGCATCCTCGTCGGTGGAGTTGTCAGCGTTGAAAACAACGACACGGGCTTCACGCTCTACCGCGTCATCCGGCTCAACGCTGACGGTTCCCGCGACACTTCCTATCTTTCCCCTGTGTTCACGGGCACACCCCGCTACATGACACTGCAACCCGACGGCAAACTCCTCGTCACACCGACCTTCGGCAGTTACACCGGCAACGGCGGTCTCTCGAATCTCGTCCGCCTCAATCAGGACGGCTCGCAGGATACCACCTTTGCCATCCCGAGTTTCAACAGCACTAATCCCCTTTTCACTTCCATCGTCGTCGATGCGAATAACAAGATTCTCATTGCCGGTTCCTTCACGACCGTCAATGGCACCGCCCGCCCCAGCGTCGCCCGGCTTAACTCCGATGGCTCGCTCGACAGCACGTTCAATCCCACTGGCTTTACCGTCAGCGGACAAATCCGCGGTCTCGGCGTGCAGACTCAAGGCGCAAATTCCGGCAAAATTCTCGTTGCCGGCGGCACGATCACCGTGGGCACCATCTCCCGGCCGGTCATTCGCTTGAACACCGATGGCACAGTGGACACCTCCTACACCCTCCTGACCAATGCCAATGTCATGGGTGCGGCTGGCGTCCGACCGCGGCTCCTGAACGTGCTGCCCGACGACCGAATCACGATTGTCTCCGACAAGGTCACTCGCCTCACCGCTACCGGTGCCCTCGATACCACTTACACCCCGGCAACCCTCAACACCGAGTCCTTCTGGATCGACACCCTGGCCGATGGCACCGTCCTCCTCGCCCCCGAGTTTGGCACCACAGTCAACGGCACCGCCGTCACCGCCCCCGTCCGCCTCACCAGCGCGGGCGCGATCGACAGCACTTTCAATCCCGGCAAATTCCAGACCGCGGTTTACCCAACCGATATCTCCATCCAGTCCGATGGTCGCATTCTCGTCTGGGGCTATTTCGACACCGTCGGCACCACTCCGCGGGCCGGCTTTGCCCGTCTCAACGTGAATGGCACGCTCGACACGCTTACGCTGAGCGGCGTGACGAACCTCTACAGCGTCGGCAACGCCGCTGTCCTCAACGACGGCCGCATCCTCGCCAGCACCCTTCTCGGCACCTACCAGAGCAACCTCACCAGCGCCCTTTCCCGTTTCAGCGCCGCCGGCGCCCTCGATACCTCCTTCAGTCTCGCCTCTGGCGTGAATGCCGCCGCGCTGCATGTTCTCCCGAACAACAGCATCCTTACTTGGAACCTCACCTACAACAACCTCCTCTCCACCAACACCGCCCTCCAAGGCGGCCTCTACTTCAAGCGCCTCACCGTTGACGGCGCCCTCGACACGACTTTCACCGGCCTCGGCACCACGGCTTTCGGCAAGGTCTATCGCAACACGACCACCAACGCTATCACCGAGATAGTCCTCGGTCAGTTTAGCATCCTCGGTCACTATCCCGACGGCCGCGCCATTGCCGTCGCCACTACCCCCAATGGAGCCTACGCCGCCGGCTCCACGACGCTCCCTATCACCGTCCTTCGGCTAAATGCGGACGGCACCATCGACACTACCTTCAACGCCCCCGTGCTCAACTGGAGCACCAACGCCGGCTTTACCACTGCCATTCTTGACCCCGTTACCAATACCACCAGCCAGTGGACCCTTCGCACTGTCAATGGCGCGCCCTATGCGGGAGTAGTCCCGCAATCCGACGGCGGGGTGATCGTCTACGGCGCCTTCACCAACCTCAGTGGTGTGGCTGTCCCCGGTATCGCCCGCCTCACCAACACCGGCTTGCTCGACACCTCCTTCAGCGTCGGCACCGGCCCAGCAGTTAGCAGCGTCCCCAACCGCTTCCCTTGGGTGCAGAACATCAGCATCGCCCCCGATGGCAAAATCTGGGTCGCCGGCACGTTTGACTCTTTTAGCGGCTCCACCGTCTCCGGTCTAGTCCGCCTCAATGCCAACGGCACTGTCGACACCACCTTCTCCACCGGCATTGTCTACAGCCAATATCTCGACATCGGCACCAAGCTTGGATTTGGCCCCAGCGGCGAAGTCGTCGTGGCCGGCTGCTACGGCCTGCCCGGAGAATTTCCCTACGGCCTCAATCGGCTGGTGAGTCAGGTGCAGCCCGCCATCGTTACGCAGCCCATCGGGGCCGCAGTCACCCTCGGCGGCACGGCTACTCTTAGCGTCGGTGTCACGCCCGGATTACAGGCGGCCTACCAGTGGTCCCGTAACGGCACCCCAATTACAGGCGCCATAAACCCGACACTGACACTTACCAATCTCCAATCCACTGACCTGACCGGCTACACTGTGACCCTCACGACTGCGCTGGGCTCCGTCACCAGCGCCAGCGCCACCCTTGCGCTCAGTGTCGCGCCCGCGATCACCGGCCAGCCGCAAAACCAGACGGTGACTGCTGGCCAGCCCGCAACTTTCTCGGTCACGGCCACGGGCACGCCCACGCCGAGTTACCAATGGCAGTATAACGGCAACAATATTTCCGGTGCCACTAACGCCAGCTACACGATCAGTGCAACGGTAGCTGCCAACGCGGGCAACTACACCGTGGTCGTCAGCAATGGCGTTGGCTCACCCGTCACCAGCACCGCCGCTACTCTCACGGTCAACCCTGCCTCCGTTGCACCCACGATCACCGGCCAGCCGCAGAACCAGTCGGTGCCCGCGGGCCAGAACGCGACCTTTACTGTTGTGGCAACTGGAGTGCCCGCTCCCACTTACCAGTGGCTGAAAAGCAGCAGTTTGCCCGGCGCAGGCACGGCTGCCCTCATTCCTGGTGCGACCAATGCCACCTTAATGATCCCAGGCGTCGCATCGAGCGATGCCGGCAACTACTCGGTTGTCGTCAGCAACTCTACCGGCACTGTCAATAGCAACGTTGCCTCGCTGACCGTGATCCCGGTCAACCCCACCATCACCGCCATACCCCTGCCGACCACAGTGGCGTCCGGCGGCAAGCTCTCTCTCTCCGTGCAGGCGAGCGGGCAGGGCACGCTGACCTACCAATGGTATAATGGCGCGACCGCCATCACGGGTGCGACGAGCGCCACCTACACCGTCGCCAGCGCCCAAACGGCCGACGCCGGCAATTACACTGTCGTCATCACGAATGCCAACGGCTCAGTCACCAGCTCCGCTGTGCCGGTGATAGTGGCGCCGGCCAATGCCACCTGGGTGGTCGATCCGAATTTTATCCGTCCCACGCTCCAGCAGTCGGTCCTGCCTGGCCGCGTCACGCTGTCCACTGACGGCAAGATCTACGCAACTTGGGCCAACAGCTCGGTAGGGCCGCTGACCGCCGCCAACCACCAGCGGATCGGCGCCGTGATCCGCCTCAACGCCAACGGCTCGGTTGACACCACCTTCGGCCCCGGCGCCGCGCTGGCCGACGCCGCCGCCGTGCTGCCGCAGGCCAACGGCCAACTCCTTGTCGGCGGTGTCAACGCCGCGGACTGGAACAATTACGCCAACTCGCTCACCGGTTATGTAGTCCGACTTAACTCCGACGGCACGCGCGATACCGCCTACCAGTCGCCGGTGGTTTTCGGTGCCGAGCCGCGCTTCCTCACCCAACAAAGCGACGGCAAGCTGCTGGTTGTGCCCGGCAACACCGCCATCGGCGCAAACATGGGCATCAGCACGCTCGCCCGCCTGAACACCGATGGCACGCTCGACGCCAACTTCGCGATCCCGACATTTGACGCCAACGGCGGCTTCATCTTCGCCCCACCGGTGGTAGATGCCAACGGAAAGATTCTCATCGTGGGCAATTTCATCAGCGTGAACGGCATCGCGCGCCCCGGCATCGCGCGCCTCAACGCCGACGGCACGCTTGACACCGCCTTCACGCCCAGCGGCTTCACTTATCCAAGCGGCCAGATGCGCGGCGTGGGCATCCAGACTCAGGGGACCAATGCCGGCAAAATCCTGCTGGCTGGCGGCCAGATCCGCATCGTGGGTGACACTACCAACACCAACCGCGCAGTCATCCGCCTCAACGCCAATGGCTCACTCGACACAACGTTTACCAATCCATCTCAGTCCAGCGCCGGCATGTCGCCCCGCCCGCGGCTGCTCGTCATGCTGCCCGACGCCAGCGACAAGTTCTACCTCGCCGGCGCCACGGTCAAACGCTTCAACGCCGACGGCACCGTAGATACCGCCTTCGCCAGCCCCACGTTCACCGCCGGCCAGGAAACATTCTGGCTGCAGGTGCTCGCCGACAACAGCGTGCTGATCCCGATCGGCACCGATAACGGTTACACCGCCGCTAGCACACTCAATGGCACGCCCTTCACTGGCATTGCCCACCTCACCGCCAGTGGCACGGTCGACACCAGCTTCGCGTTGACGACCTTCCAAACCGATGTCTATGCCAACAGTCTCGCGGTGCAGTTGAACAGCCACCCGGTGGTGATCGGTCCCTTCAATGCCGTGAACTCCACCGCCCGCGCGGCCTTCGGCAGCCTAGATGGCACCGGCGCCCTCGATGGCACGTTCAACGTGACCACCATGTCCAATCTCATGGGCGCCCAAGGCGGCTTCCTGCGCTCCGACGGCAAGATCGTCGCCGAGGTGTCCACCGGGATTTTCCCCTCGACCGCCACCTCGTCGATCCTGCTCTTCAAGCCCGATGGCACGGTGGACACCAGCTATACGCTCGACTCCACCGCCAGCGCCGCGTTGCAGGACAACACCAGCAATGGCAACAACGCCGAGCCGTTGACCGGCGACGGCATGATCGTCTCCGACCTCTCGCCGCAGCAATTGATCAACACCAATAGCCCCTACCTCGCCCGCCTCCTGCCCACTGGTGCGATCGACACCACCTTCACGCCACCGACGCTGACCGGCTATTTCGGCACCGTTTACCGCAACGCCGCCGCGGCCAACGCCATTACCCAGGTCGCCCTCGGCGTATTTAACGTGCTCGGCCATTACGCCGACGGCCGCACTCTCTACGCCGTGTCAAGCGGCACCATCGCCCAGAACGCCACCTCGATCACCGTAAAAATTGCCCGGCTTAACGCCAACGGCAGCGTGGACACGACCTTCACTAGCCCCACGGTCACCGTGCCAACTTACACATCGACCTACACGCTGAATGACCCGACGACCAGCACCACTGGCGGCAACTTTCAGGTGCTGCAGGCCCAATATAACCCCTTCAACCACGCCATCGGCCTGGCCGATGGCACCGTACTGGTCTACGGCGGCGGCCTCAGCACCCTCAATGGGGGCCCGGGCAACGGTCTCATCCGGCTCACCGCCACCGGCGCGCTCGACACCAGCTTCAGCGTCGGCACCGGTCCGATGGGTTTTGCCAGTCCGACGAACAACAATGGCGCCAGTATCCACAGCGTCACCGTGGCGCCTGACGGCACCTACTGGGTCTCTGGCCGTTTCGAGAGTTTCAATGGCTACACCGCGCGCGGCCTCGTCCGCCTAAAGGCCGATGGCACCATCGATAAGAGCTTTGGCACCGATGCCGTTTACCGCTCATATCTGGGCAACCAGACCGAGGTGCATTTTGCGCCGGACGGTAGCGCCTACCTGTTTGGCACCTACGCCAAGGCTGGCGCCAACGACCTCTTCCCCTCGGCCATCACCCACCTCATCAACCTTGCCCCGGCTCCCGTCGTCACGACGCAGCCTGTCAGTCAGACCGTCGTCTTCGGCCAGCCTGTGACCTTTAGTGTTGTCGCGAGCAGTACGCCGGCTCCGACCTACCAGTGGTATAAGGGCACCGCGGCCATCACCGGCGCGACCAGCGCCACCTTCACCATCGCCAGCGTGCAGACAAGCGATGTCGGCAGCTACACGGTGCAGGTCACCAATGCGCAGGGCACGACCACGAGCGCCGCTGCCGTCCTCACCGTCAATGTGGCCCCGGTCATTACCGTGGCACCGATCAGCATCATCGCCACCACGGGAGGTTCCGCCATGTTTGGCGTCACCGCGACCGGCACGCCTACGCCGACCTACCAGTGGCAGAAGAACGGCACCGCCATCTCTGGTGCCACGCTCGCCACTCTGACGCTGACCAACGTGCAATCTTCCGACGCGGCAGTCTACTCTGTGGTCGTCACCAACTCGGTCACCTCCGTCCAGAGCACCTTCGCGAGCCTCACGGTCAATCCCGCCCCGCAGGCGCCCGGCATCAGCACGGCGCCCGTCGGCCAGACCGTCAGCGCCGGCACACCGGTGGCATTCGCCGTCGGGGCGAGCGGCACCGCGCCCTTGAGTTACCAGTGGTATAAAGGCACGACCGCCATCACAGGTGCGACCAATGCCACGTTCATCCTCGCCAGCCCGCAGGTCGCCGACAGCGGCTCCTACACCGTGGTGGTGACCAACCCCGTCGGCTCTGTCACCAGTGCCGCCGCCGTCCTCACGGTCAACGCGCTGGCGGTCAAGCCGGCGATCACCTCGCAGCCGGTCAGTCAGACGGTCATCGCCGGCAACAACGCCGTCTTCATCGTCGCGGCCACCGGCACCCCGGCGCCCACCTACCAGTGGCAACTGGGCGGCACGGCGCTCACCGGTGCGACCAGCGCGTTCCTCGCAATCCCGAACGCGCAGTCCGTCAACGCCGGCAACTACACCGTCGTGGTCACCAACTCCGCCGGCTCCGTCACCAGCGCCGCCGCCACCCTGACCGTCAATGCGCCCGTCGTCGCGCCCGCCATCACGACGCAGCCTGTGGGCGCGACCGTCACCGCCGGGACCGCCGTCACCTTCACGGTCGCCGCCAGCGGCACTGCGCCGCTCAGCTACCAGTGGCAGAAGAACGGCAGCGTCATCGTCGGCGTCACCGGCACCACGCTCACGCTCTCAAGCCCGCAGGTGGCCGACGCCGGTAGCTACAACGTCGTAGTGTTCAACGCCGCGGGTTTTGCTACGAGCAACACCGCCGCACTCCAGGTCAATCCTGCCGGCACACCGCCCGCGTTCACCAAGGCCCCGCTCAGCCAGACTGTGACCGCCGGGGCGAACGTCACTTTCACCGCGGCCGCCACCGGCACCGCCCCGCTCGCCTACCAGTGGCTCAAGAACGGCGCGACCCTCGCCGGCGCGACCAGCGCCACGCTGACCCTGACCGGCACTCAGGTTGCTGATACCGGCAGCTACGCCGTCAGCGTCACCAACCCTGTCGGCACCGTGACCAGTTCTGCGGCCACGCTCACTGTCAACCCGGCCGTCGCCGCGCCGGGCATCACCGGTGCGACCGCTGTGGCGACCCTGCTCAATTCGCCGTTCAACTACCAGATCACGGCCACCGGCACGCCGACCACCTACACGGCCACCCCGCTGCCTGCGGGCCTCACGGTCAGTGCCACCACCGGACTCATCTCCGGCACGCCTACCGCCGCCGGCACCTTCACCGTAGTCCTTGGCGCCACCAATTCCGGCGGCACCGGCACAAGCGCGCTGACGCTCATCGTCGTGGCCCCCGCTCCGGTTATCACCAGCATCGCAGCGGCCTCGGGCCGCGTCGGCAGCGCCTTCGGCTACACGATCTCGGCGACCAACTCGCCGACCTCCTTCACGGCCACCGGCCTGCCCGCCGGCCTCACGCTCGATCCCACGGGCGGTGTCATCACCGGCACACCGACGACAGCGGGCACCTTTGTGGTGACCCTAACCGCGAGCAACGGCGGCGGCGCTGGTCCGTCGTTCCTGCTTACACTTGGCATTGCCGCCTCGGTCAACGTGCCCGTCGTCACGGGTAGTGCCACCGCCACTGGCACGGTGGGCAGCACCTTTGTCTACGTGATCTCGGCCAGCAACACGCCGACCTCGTTCTCCGCCACGGGTCTCCCGGCTGGCCTCACCGTCAGCACCAGCACCGGCCTCATCACCGGCACGCCCACGGCCGCAGGCAACTTCACGATGAGCGTCGCCGCGACCAACGCCGCTGGCACGAGCACTTCTCTCGCCGTCCTCGTCACGATCGCGCCTGCCGCCACGGCCCCCGCCATCATCAGCTCCTCGAGCGCCACGGCCACCGTGGGCGCCGCCTTCGCCTATCAGATCATCGCCAGCAACACGCCGACTTCCTTCACTGCGACGGGCCTGCCTGCCGGCCTCACCCTCAGCGCCACCACCGGCCTCATCTCGGGCACGCCCACCACCGCCGGTCTGAGCGCCGTCCTTCTTGGCGCCAGCAACGCCGGCGGCACCGGCAGCGCCGCCCTCCTGCTCACGGTTGTCCCCGGGCTCTCCGCTCCTGTCATCACGAGCAGCCCGTCTGTCAGCGGCCAGGTGGGCGTGGCCTTCACCTATGCGATTTTGGCGAGCAACACGCCGACGGTGTTCACCGCCACGACGCTGCCCGCGGGACTCGCCTTCAACCCGAACACCGGCATCATCAGCGGCACGCCCAGCGCGGCCAGCACCGCCACCGTCACGCTCACTGCCGGCAATGCCGCCGGCCCAGGTGCTCCCTTCGCGCTCACGATGAACATCGCCTCTGCCGCCCAGGCGCCGGTGATCACGAGCGACGCTGCCTCCTCTGGCACGCAGGGCCAGCTCTTCACCTACCAGATCGCCGCCTCGAACGGCCCGATCACCGGCTATGCCGCCACGGGGCTGCCCACCGGCCTGAGCTTGAATTCCCTCACGGGCCTCATTACCGGCACACCGACTGCCGCCGCCACGAGTGTCGTCATCCTCACGGCTAGCAACGCTGCCGGCACCAGTGCCCCGCTCGGGTTCCTCCTCACGATCCAGGCTGGGGCGCAGGCGCCTGTGGTGACCAGTTCGCTGACTGCCGCCGCCACGCAGGGCCAGCTCTTCACCTATCTGGTTACGGCCGCCCCTATGCCCAGCGTCTCCCCGCTGCCCCCGGGCAACGGCTTTGGCGCCGCAGGCCTGCCCGCGGGCCTCGCCCTCAACCCGGCGAATGGCATCATCGCCGGCATCCCGATCGTCACCGGATCGTTCAACGTGCTCCTGACCGCCACTAACGACGCCGGCACCAGCGCCGTTCGGACCCTCGTCATCACGGTCAATCCCGCGCCCAACGCGCCCGTGATCACCAGCGGTAACACCGCCGGCGCGACCGCCGGCGCGGCCTTCAGCTACCAGATCACGGCCACCGGTTTGCCCACCGGCTATGACGCCGCGGGTCGCCCGGCCTGGCTCTCAGTCAATACCGCCACCGGCGCCCTCTCCGGCACGCCCACGGCCCCCGGCACCTACACCGCGAGCCTCACGGCCACCAACGCCACCGGCACCAGCGCGGCGGTCACGCTCACGCTTACGGTTAGCCCCGCCGCCGGCAGCCCGGTCATTACCAGCACGCTCACAGCCTCGGGCACTGCCACCGGCACCTTCAGCTACCAAATCGGCGCCGCTCCTGGCCCGATCACCGGCTACCTCGTGGGCACGTCGCTGCCCTCCGGCCTCGCGCTCGATTCCACCACGGGCATCATCAGCGGCACCCCGACCATCCCGGGCACCTACAACCTGCCGATCAGTGCCGTCAACGCCTCCGGTATCGGCGGCGCCAAGACGCTCGTCCTCACGATCGCACCCGCCCCCGGCGCCCCGATCATCGGCGGCGGCACCGGCGGCTCTGCGACCACGCTCCGGATCACCGCGATCGACGGTCTCCGCTCGGCCGCCGCCACGGCAACACTCACGGCCTCTGGCATCGTCAACGTGCCCTTCGCCTACCAGATCGTGGCGAGTCTCAACCCCACGGCTTACATCGCCACGGGGCTGCCCACCGGGCTCGTGCTAAACCCCGGCACCGGTCTTATCTCCGGACTGCCCGCGACTGCCGGCACCTTCACGGCCCAGATCGGCGCCACCAATTCGGTCGGCGTCGGTGGCACCGTGCCCCTGGTGATCACAATCTCGCCGCCCGCCACCGCTCCGGCCATCACGAGCAACCTCGCGGCCAGCGGCACCGTGGGCACGGCCTTCACCTATCAAGTCACGGCCAGCAACACCCCCACGAGCTTCAACGCCACTGGCCTGCCCGCGGGCTTGGTGATTGATTCCACGCTGGGCGCCGTCAGCGGCACGCCCACGGCCCCTGGGACCTACCACGTCGCCTTGAGCGCCAACAACAGCGCCGGCACCGGCACGGTGTCCGACTTCGTGGTGACGATCGCTGCCGCCGCGAGCGCCCCCTCGGTCACGAGTGCCGCGACCGCGAGTGGCACCGTCGGGGCCGCCTTCACCTATCAGGTGGTGGCGAGCAACACGCCCACCTCCTATGGCGCCTTGGGCCTGCCCCCCGGTGTGTCCCTCAACACCGCGACCGGCGCCATTACCGGCACACCCACCATCGACGGCCAGTCCTCGGCCACCCTGACGGCGACCAACGCCGCCGGGGCGAGCACGCCCTTCACGCTCACGATCACGGTGGCGCCCTCGGCTGCGACCTCGGTGATCACGAGCGCCACCAGCGCCTCCGTGGTTGCCGGCGGCACCCTGACCTATCTGCTCAGCGCGACCAATTCGCCGGTGAGCTACAACATCTCCGCCGT
>CAIRCN010000025.1 GCA_903877135.1 uncultured Opitutia bacterium | reverse complement strand
GAACCGCGCTTGGGAAATTTTTCTCCGGATCGCCGGCGTGGCGGTAGCGCTCGCGCTGTGGTTCTGGACCCAGAAACTAATCAGCCGAAAGACACCGGCTGGCCCGGGCCTCGGCGACAGGCTGCACGACCTCACGCAGCCGTGGAACAACTGGCTAGCGGCCCATACCCGCGCGGCCAACGCCACCCTGATTGTCTCGTCGGCTTTCATCGATCTCTTCGGGCTCTATCTTCTCGCGGCGACGATCTTCGGGCCGACGCTGCGGCCATTCGTGGCGCTGCTGCTGCTGTTTGCCCTGCGCCAGCTCTGCCAAGGGCTCTGCACGCTGCCATTTCCGCCGGGCATAATCTGGCGCGACCCCGGTTTTCCCTCGCTGTTGGTGACCTACGGCACGAGCAACGATTTCTTTTTCTCAGGCCACACTGCGATCGCAGTTCTCGGCGCGCTCGAGCTCGGGCGCGCCGGCCCGCCGTGGCTGGCGTTCGCGGCCGTCATCGTCGCCGTGCTGGAAGCCGCGACGGTGCTCGTGCTGCGAGCGCATTACCTGATGGACATTTTCTCCGCCGCTTTCGTTGCGTGGGGCTGCGAAGTGGCGGCGGGCCGGCTGGCGCCGATGCTCGACGCCTGGTTCCGCGGTCTGCTCTGACGCGGGTGCGCGGTGTGCCGCGCTTTTCCGGCGGTCAAATGGCCGCGGGGGGCGGGGATTTCAGCCGTTGGCGCACGAAGGCGATGTGACTTCGCAGCAAGTATAACCGGTCAGCGAACGACGCCGGCACCTTGAGCTGATTGACGGCCGCCTCGATCTCGTCGAGCCGCCGGAGTAGATGCTCCAAGCGTTCTGGGGTCATAGGGCCGAAGGAATCGCGTTCGAGGCGCAGGAGCGGCCGGTAATGCCGGTAGAGCCGCAGCAGGATCCGCAGCCGGTAGGCGACGGGGAGGAAGCGAATGGTCGGAATAAGGATCAACACCAGCGGGACCACGGCCACCAGAATCCGGTTGGCGAGGCTGGCGAGCCAGAAGGAGTGCAGGGTGCTCATCAAAAGTCCCTTGCCCGATTTGTAGTAGCGGACGGCGTCCTCGCTGAGCGGGAATTCATGCTCCAGCGGGGCGGGAAACTGGCCGCGCTTCTGGAGTATGCTGGAGTTCCCGTGGACCTCCTTCGCGACCTCAATCAGTAGATCGATCAGGGCCGTGTTCAGGCCTTTTCGCGCCACGAGTTCCACGGTGGGGCCGATCAGCGCGACATCCTGAGCCGGCACATTCTTGCCAAAATCGAGCACGCCCTGCGTCAGCACCATCTTGCTCAGGTAGGCGAAGCGCCGGGTGTAGGCTTCGGCCTGCGTGAAATTGAACATCTGGACATTGGGGTCACGGATCAGGCTGCGCAGGATTGGCAAAGGGGCCGAATCACCCATCAAAAACACCGCGTCGATCTTGCCCGTCAGCAGGGCCGATGCCGCTGCGCCCGCGTCGAGATTCACAAATGTCGTGGGGGCGCCAGTGATGCCGTTGGCCTGGAGGAGGGTGAGTGCCAGTATCCGCACCCCGCTCCCCTTCGCCCCCACGGCGATTCGCTTGCCCGCCAGTTCCGACAGCCGGCTAAACGGCACCGGGCTGCGATAGAATATAAACAGCGGCTGGTAAGCGACGCTGCCGAGGGAAACCACGTCACCCAGATATCTTTCCTTCACCAGTCCGCCCGGCACAAACCCG
>CAIRCN010000024.1 GCA_903877135.1 uncultured Opitutia bacterium | reverse complement strand
GGTTACTGGCTTTCGTTCGCCCCCGCCTTCCAGCCTGTTGGTGTATTTCGTGATTTTCCGCTAGCTGTAGAACGGGCGGAGAAAGCGGAGTTCCACGCGCTGACTTTCGTCGATCTGGTCGGCAAGGATCGTGGGTTGTTGGTGCTGCACGCAGGCACGCAATGGTTCCGCAAAGACGAACAAGGCGTGTTTTCCAATCTCTTGATGCGGGAATGGGCCTCTCATTTCGATCGGGAGTTCGGCTGGCCGGTCTACGCAGAATATAGGCATGCGCTGATGCCGCACGACGGAAGCCTCACCAACGCCGATCGTCTGCGCACCGCGAGCAATTTCACGCAACCCTTGATCACCAAGCTGGGTCCGTCTCGAGTTGGAGATCTGCCAGCAGCGCAGAGTTTCGTCACAATTGCACCGGATGCGGTTCAACTTTTGGCCTTGCGACAAAAGGCCGGTCAAGGACTCGAGCTCCGCGTGATTGAGACTGAGGGCCACCAGACGACGGCCAGGGTGGAACTCGGCTTCCCCTTAGGCGGTGCATGTGAAACAAATCTCCTCGGCGCTAAAATTTCGGACGTCAGCCACAAGGGAAACTGCCTCCGGTTCGCGACGGATCCGTGGAAGATTCGGACGTTTGCATTGGGCAAGAACCGCAGGAAATAGGGAAGGTCATGCTGAGTGAAATGACCGCCCCCGGTCACGTAGTAGGCAACACTTCGCCGAGGCCATGCCGGTGGGAGCATTTGCACCGGAAACCTGCGCACCGTAGACGCCAGCTTTCCGCATGACGAGCAGCACGGCGCTTTGCGGTATCCATAAGGACAAACCGTTAGCTGGTCGAGGCAGAGAGACGTGTGACCGATGAGGATCGTCTGGAGCGGTGGGATTATTTCACGATCAGTTCACTGTGCAGGCATCAATTGCGCGGTGCCCAAAACCAAGGATAGAGAAACAGCCTACCTCAATGGCTTGACAAGAAGGGATGACTGACAAGAATGTCAGTCATGCAGGTCACCGTCCGTGAATTTACACGTAAGTTTCCCAACTACCGACGAGCAGCTCTTGCGGGTAAAGAGGTTCGCGTGCGTGACCGTGCCGGCAACGGCTTTGTTTTTCGCGCGGCGAAGGAAGTGCCCGTAAGTTTGGCTGACGCGATGGGCGAGTTGATCGGTTCGATTCAAAGTGGCCAGCGCAAGAAATCGCTGGCCGGCTACGGTCGTGATTGACGCGATCCTAGACACCGGGCCGCTCGTCGGTGCCCTTGACCAGGATGACCAGTGGCACAATTGGTCCGCGGCACAGTTCGCAACAATTCGACAGCCTGCGCTGACGTGCGATGCCGTCATTTCGGAGGCATGCTTCCTCCTCCGTGGCACGCCCGATTCACGGGAGAAGATCTTTGCCCTGATCGAACGTGGCATCTTGCGCATCGTGCCGATTCTGCCGGATGAGTCAGCAGCGATACGCACACTACTCTCGCGTTATGGCCAGCAAATGGACTATGCGGACGCTTGCCTCGTTCGACTCTCTGAACTGAATCGAGCGCATACGGTCGTGACAACCGACGCCCAGGATTTTCGCATTTATCGGCGACTTGGGCGACAACCGCTTCCGTTGCTCGTGCCCTGACACCAGACCGAGAGCTTCGCGATTGGGTGTTTCACACCCCGAACGATTCCGGCACGAAGCTGAGCAACTCCGGATAATTGGATAGCGTAGGGGCGATGCACAACGCATCGCCCTATGAATGCCACAAAAAATCCAACCATCGTTTACCTCAGAGTTTCGACTGCTGAGCAGGACACTGATTCGCAAGAGCACCAAGTGCTCGAGTATTGCCGTATCCGCGGCTGGCCACCGCCCTTGATATTCCGAGACGCCGCGTCCGGCGTGGCTACGAGCCGCCCCGGGCTTGAGCAAATGCTGGCACAAGTCAGAGGCGGCGGTGTTCATCAAGTCGTGACCTACAAGCTCGACCGCTTGGGGCGCAGCCTGACGCATCTCGCAATCATCGTCGGGGAACTCCAGCTGCGGAACGTCGCGCTGATATGCACGAGTCAAGGCATCGACACCTCCAAGCAGAACCCAGTAGGTCAACTCCAACTCGGGGTGTTGATGGCCGTTGCTGAGTTTGAGCGGGCGTTGATCAAGGAACGCACGCTGGCCGGATTGGAGGTTGCTCGCAAACGAGGTAAGAGACTAGGGCGGCCTCCGCTGGATCCAAAGATTGTCAGCTCTATTCTCGAAACGGCCGCTCGCCTGGGCCATCATGTTCGGGCTGTCGCGAGGGAACTGCACGCGTCACCCAGCTCAGTCTGTCGAGTGTGCGCGCGATTGAGCCGCGGCCTCCGCACAACGTCCCAGATCGACGAGCCCGAGCCCGGCAAAGCTGTAACCTTCAGAAGAATTAGGCAGTGCGCGAATCACGTTTTCCGCAAACGCCAGGCTCCGCCGACCGTCGCGCTCAATCCTAAAATAACAATACGAAAGGGCGATATCGCCGGATCCGCCCGGGGCCATGCGGGAGGCGGCTTCGGCCCAGCGTTTCGCTTCGGCGGCGTAGTGCAGGCGGTCGGCCGCCAGACCCCTCAGAGTGGCCAGCTTTAAATTCTCCGTTGAGCACACACCGGCCGCGAGCCAGAAGCCGGGTCGAGGCGCAAAATTTCTTCGCATTGCGCGATCTTTTCTATCGGCGGGAGTTTTCGTGCCGCGACGAACAATTCGTAAGCCCGGGGATTTTTCGTCATCAACTTGGCGAACGTGTTCAGCCCGGCCGTGGTGTCGCGCGTCTGCAAGGCCCGGGCGACCTGCTCCGCGATTTCGGTCTGCAGCGCTAGCGCGTCTTTCGCGTCCCGGTCCACCGACGGCAGCGACCACAGCAGCGCATCGTCGCTCGCGCGCCGGAGCTCGACCTGCACCCGCACCCTGCCTTGGTCACGCCGCACGCTGCCCGTGATGACGTTGGCGACGCCGAGCTTCTGCGCGATCTCGGCATTCGCCGCGGTCGAGCCCTTGAACGCGAAGGCGCGGCTGCGCGAGATCACTTTCAAATCGGAGATGAGCTGAAGATTGGAAATGATTTCCGCGTGCATGCCCTCGGTGAACAGCGCGTTCTCCGGATCGGCACTCCGATTCTCAAATGGGAGGACAACGAGAGATTTTTCGTTCACGGCCGGCGCGATGGGCGCAACGGACGTCTCTTTTTTCGGCTCGGCGAGCAACGCCGAGATTTCCGGATCGTCGCGGAACGGCGCCATCTTTGGGTCGACGTGAAACAGGTTGCGCAGCAGCAGGCGGCCCTGCACTTCGACACACGCTTCCCGGAGCTGCGTCATCGCTTCGGCGCGTTCGCCCAGCAGCAGGCAGGCGCGCAAGGAACTGGTCCACCACGTGAGGTTGATATTCCAGCGATACGGATTCGGCCGGCGCTGCAAGTTGACCCGCAGGGCCGCGAGCGCCTCCGACCGGTTGCCGAGCGCCAGGTGCACCCACAACGCAGCGCGCTGCGGACGCAGGTCCGTGGGATCGGCGCGTTGCGTGCGGTTGATCTCGTCCAACGCCGCCCCGTAGTTGAGACGCGCGATATCGCTATGGCCGTCGATTGCTTCCAGGTCGCCGAGCAGCATCGCCCGCGGAAAAATGTAGGTGGCGTCCGCCAGCCAGGTATCCGTGATCGAATCGACCACGCGTCGCGCAAGCGTGGTGTCGCCGGTGACGAGCGCTTCCACGGCATAAGCGTTGGCGAGGCGGGCGTTCGTCCGCTGCCGCTCCGGCACGCGGTCGAGCCAGAGTTTCATGCCCTCCACGTCGCCATGCACCTCAAGCATCAACTTCGCCTTCCACGTGATCGCGTTGGATACTGGCGCCAGCTTCAGCGTCCGGTCGAAGCCCTCCTCTGCGGTCGCGAGGTCGCCGGCCGACAGGTGCAGCGTGGCGATATCATAGACCACGAGCGGGTCATTGGGAAACAACGCCGCCATGCGCGCGCCAAACGCATCGGTCTCGGGGCCGGGCTTGGCGACGATGAGCACCGCGTAAAGATAGCGGTAGTAGCGCGACTCCTTCGCATCGAGCGCGATTGCCTTGCGCAGCACTTCCTCGGCGCGCCCGAGTTGCGTCCTGGCGGACCGGAGATAGCGGCCGAGCGCCGCGAGCGCCGCCGGGTTGTCGGGCGCGAGCTGCACCGCGCGCTCCGCCAGCCGTTGGGCCTGCGCGCGGCGGGCCTGCGTTTGATCAAAGCCGCGCGTGAGATATTCCGCGGAAATTTCCGCCGCCACGGTGACAACCTCGGGATCGTTGGGCTGCGCGGCGAGCAGCGGTTTCACGAGGTCGTCCGCCAGCGCGAAGTCCTCGGCGATGCTGTCCACCGCGAAGATGAGCGCGCGCGCGCGCTTCAGATCGGGATGCCGCGGGAATTTTGCCTCGGCTGCCGCACTCATTTTCGTGGCGGGCGCGGCGGGTTTTTCCGCGCGGCGCAGGAAGAGCGCCGCCGCCCCGGCGAGCAATGCTACCCCGATGGCGGCGAACGCCAGTCCGCGCCGGCTGCGGGCCCCGCGTGCGCCCGCGCCGGCCGCGAGGCGCGTGCCGACGGGCGCGATCAAGTGCGCGGCCGACGGCTGCGCGATATTCTTCAACACGAGCGGCGGGAGCGCCACCGACTCCATCGCGACTTTGCCTTTGACGGCCGCAAACACCGCGTCGCTCACACAGATCGTGCCTGGTTGCGCAGCGGTCTGCAAACGCGCCGCCAGATTCACGCCATCGCCGGCGACGTCGCCGGCTTGGTGATAGACATCACCCAGATGCACGCCGATGCGGTGCTGCAAGGCCCCATCGCCGCGCCCCGCAAACCCCGCCTGAATCGCCAACGCGCACGTCACCGCGTCGACCACACTGTCGAAACAAAGGAGCAGGCCGTCGCCCGTCGACTTCAGCACGTGGCCGCCGTGTTGCGCGCACTGCCGGCGCATCTGCTCGAAATCCGACTGCACTAGCGCGAGCGTGCTGGCCTCATCGACCTGCATCCGCGCCGAGTAACCGACGACGTCCGTGAAAACAATCGCAGCCAGGCGGCGGCCGCCAAAACTCGTCGCGCCGTCCGCCGGATCGCCGAGGCCGGGCGCCCGCATTTCGCCCGGCGCCAGCGCCGCGGAAACGGGCGGCGCATAAACGGGAGCGCGCGTGCGACGGTCGTCGTGCGCGAGCAAGCCCACGCGATGCGACCAAAGTTTCAGCAGACGCTGTTGCACGTCGGGCGGCACCATTCCGCCCGGCAGCCGCGTCCACTGCACTTTGCGGAATCGGTCCGGCACGAGCGCCTCGGGCTCGCGCGTATCGTCGATCACGATGGGCAAGATAAACGGCACGCCGGCCGCGATGCCGCGCGCGCGCTCGGCCGCGAGATCCCACTCGATCCGAAAATAGCCCTCGAGGCGCGACTGCGTGCTCGCCGAGATGAGCGGCACAAAGAAAACGCACTCCGCGATCTGCCGGCGGATTTTCGCGTCCCACTCGTCGCCGTGTTCGAGTCCGCCGTCGGCGTCGAACCACACCTCGACGCCGCCGCTGCGCAGCGAATCGCAAATACGCTTCGCCGCCTCCGCATCTTGGGACGCGTAGCTCAGGAAAACGGCACGATTGGGAGAAGCTGGCTGGCTATCCGACATGAGTCATTGGGTCTCAAACAAGTGCCGTGCCAACCTTGCGCTGACCAGCGTAAAGCGGAATGACCCAGTTCCTCCAGCAGGTCCTAACAAACGAAAATGGGCGTTTCTTTAAGCAACCATTTCGAGACGAAGCAACGGTGTCCAACCAACGTTTCAGGCACGGGGCTATGGGTCGCAAACAAGTGCCGTGCCAACTACTTGTGACCAGTTAAAAGCGAAGGGACCCCATATGACGCGATTCGACGCCAGAGGCAAATTTGCCGTTTCCCACGGCGACCTTCTGGAAACGGCAAGTCAGTTTGCTCAGCTGTCCGACCGGCTTCGATCTACATGGTTTTGTCTTGTCGGCGTCTCACTATAGCAATCAACGCCACCGCGCAGCCAGTGACCAGAGACCAAGTCGAAGGCTCGGGTATCGCAGCCAGCACCGAGAGCCCAACCGGGGAACTCAATCCCGACACGAGCGAGGCGTTGACCAACGTCCCTGAGGTCGTGTATTCGGCGATAGTGCCGCTGCCGCCGCCACTGGTCACGAACAGGTTCGTCCCGGCGATTGCGACACTGTAGGCCTGCGTCAACCCCGAGATCAACGAGGCATTAATCGTTGCGCCGGTGACAGCGTCGTATTCACCGATGGTGCCGCTTCCGCCATTCACCACAAATAGGTTCGAACCCGATACGGCTATGCCGTAGGGTGAGCTTAGCCCTGAGATCAAAGAGGCGTGAACTAGCGCACCCGAAGTAGTGTATTCATCGATGGCGCCTCCATTCGTAACAAACAGGTTTGCACCCGACACCGTGACGCCACGAGCGGAACTTAACCCTGAGATCAATGTTGCGGCAATCGTCCCCCCAGAAGTGGTGTATTCACCAATCGTGTTAGCGCCAGAATTTGCCACAAATATGTCCGACCCCGAGATCGCTATTCCATAGGGCAAATTCAAACTAGAGACCAGTGAGGCGTTGACCAGTGTCCCTGCGGTTGAGGCCGCCCGCGCAGGTGAGGCGGGCATGGGTTTCGCTGTTGTTGCCGAGGAAGTCCGTGCACTCGCACAGCGCTCTGCCCAAGCCGCAAAGGAGACTGCGGTCAGGTTCGAGGAGTCCGTTACAAAGAGCCAGCAGGGCGCCCTGATCAGCGGCGAGGTGGCAAAGAGCTTTTCTACTATCCAGCAACAGATTCGTGCTCTGGATCAACTGGTCGGTGAAATCGCATCAGCATCGTCTGAGCAAAACCAAAGCATCGATCAAGTAACGACCGCCGTATCGCAGATGGACAAGGTCACCCAAGCGAACGCCGGGAATGCCGAGGAGACAGCGGCTGCAGCCGAGGAGCTCAACGGTCAATCACGCGCTGTGAATGAAGCTGTCGCGCGTCTGCAGCAACTTGTCGGTGGTGCAGCTCAAGCTGGTGCAGTGGCGCACAAGGTTACTCGGCATAGGCCGTCTGTTTCCCTGCCTAAACCTATTCCTGAGCCCAAGTCCGCTCTGCCCAGCCACGACCGCGCCGTGCGGACTGCGACCGCCGGCAACATTGCCCACAGACGCGACGCGTTCTTCGGGACCCACAACGATTCTTCGCCATCGCCGTGACGCGGAGGGTGGTCGACCGTCACCAAAAATCGCTGTATCAATCGAACCGATTCTGCATGCGCGGACATCAAACAGCGTGCGGCCAATGGCGGGATGCATTTGCCTTTCTCAAAGTTAATCATCCACTCAGTCCGTAAGTATTGATCCGAATCCGACCGTGCCGCCCGTTGATGGATCGCTCCTTTACCCGTTGGGAAAACAAGGCCAGCTGAGCGTTGCAGAGCCGAACAGTATTTTATTGTGTGTCATTGAGGGGTTTGAAAAGTGCTCTGCGAGGACGCCGTTTGTGGCGGTTCGATTTACTGCAAGGCGCTCGGGAAGTTCATTTCGCACAGCGAATGATTTTGGCGAGTGAGAACGAACAGATCCCCGAAATCATCGGTGGCGCACAGTTGGACATAGATCGGGGGCCTGCCAGCCCGTCGCCAGGGTAATCCGCCGCTGACGAGCCGAAAGCGATGACAGCTCTATTCGCTACCGCCGAGAAAATCGCGCGTGCCAAAAGGGAATGTATTGGTACGGGCTCTGCACTGAATACGAATCGGTACCATTCATTGGGCGAGATTACTTCTCGCTGATTTTGAAGTGCTACGCAACCCATGCGCAAAGTTTGACAATCGCTGCAGAGTCGTGTGTGGCGCTCGAGTATATGATGAGCCAATAAGGGAAGAAACGGTTCGCCCGCACTCTGACATCGCATCCATGAGCATTCCACGTTGCTGCATGTTTCTCACTCCGCGATCTACCCGCGCCTTGGGTTTTGTCCGACCATGAAATCTCTAACCTGCCCTTGTTTGGGCCGTCCACACTTGGTGCCGAGCGCATCGGGCACGCGCCGAGCCTGCCGCTGTAAGGACGGAGAGATCGTCCGGTGATCGCAAGTCCATGTCGCCAAGCTCGACCTAATTTCGCATGAAACTAACCCACCTGTTCAGTGCAGCCACGGTCTATGTGGCACTACTCACCCTAGGTCTTGCGCAAGATCATTCCGAGGCCGCGAGTTCAAAACTAGTCAATTTAGCCCTGAAGCAAAGGGCCCGCCAATCCAGCACGGGCTATGGTGGCGATGCCGCGCGGGCGGTCGACGGCAACACGGACGGGAACTTTGGCAACGGTTCGGTCACACACACCGAAGGCGAAAAGGAAGGCTGGTGGGAAGTGGACCTCGGCCAGGTGCAGGCCATCACCGAGGTGCGCCTTTGGAACCGGACCAACGGATACGGTGAGCGCTTGTCTAATTTCATTTTGCTGGTCTCGACGCAGCCCTTTGCGTCCAACAGTCTGGACGACGCGCTGCAAAATCCAAGAATCTGGAAGAGTGCGCACCCGGGCGCCGTGGGGACCACGGAAGTCATGCCGGTGAACACTAGCGGCCGCTATGTCCGGGTGCAGCTGCGCGGCGCCAACTACCTGTCGCTCGCCGAGGTGCAGGTCATGGGCCCCGGGGGTGGAGCGGCACCGGCACAGGGGGGAACCTTGATCAATCTCGCCCTGAAAAAGGCGGCCCGCCAATCCAGCACGGGCTATAGTGGCGATGCCGCGCGGGCGGTCGACGGCAACACGGACGGGAACTTTGGCAACGGCTCGGTCACACACACCGAAGGCGAAAAGGAAGGCTGGTGGGAAGTGGACCTCGGCCAGGTGCAGGCCATCAACGAGGTGCGGCTTTGGAACCGGACCGACGCATGCGGTGAGCGTTTGGCTAATTTCTATGTTTTGGTCTCCGCGCAGCCTTTCGCTTCTAACAGCCTGGATGCTGCACTGCAGGATCCTGGCGTCTGGAAAGAGGCGCGCCCCGAAGCCGCCGGAGCCACGATGGTGATTCCCGTCAACGCCAGCGGCCGCTATGTCCGGGTGCAGCTGCGCGGCACCAATTACCTTTCGCTTGCCGAGGTGCAGGTGATGGGTTTGTCGGGATCGATACTAAGCACTGCTTCCATACCTGCTGCCGGCGCGTCGCAGACCAGCGCGGCTTCAACCGCCAGCTCCGTTGCGCCGAACAATGCCGAGGATATTTATCCGGCAAGAGTTTCTCCGGAGCCGCCCACCAGCCATTCCGTCCATCTGGATATTCCTGGAGGGGGCGGGACAATTTCGTTAACACCGGCGATGGAGAAACTGTTGTCGGATGCGAGCGGGGACACGGTGGACACTGGCCAGGCACCCGTCGATCAGCATTCGGTACCGTTTTTGAGCGGCAGCGACTTTGTACCCGGCCCTAAAACGATTCAGTTCACTCCGCCCGATGGCTTCCAATCGGGCCAGGATCTGGGCGGCTCGTTTTACCTCACCTTGCCGCTGGATGACAACCTGCTCAAGGGCGCCACCAGCAGCAATGTCGGCGCCATCTGTGGCACTGGAGACTGGACCGACTTTGTGCCCGGCCTCCTAAACCGGGACAAGCGCACCGTTACTATTCAAACGAATCACCTCAGTTTTTGGACGCCCTCCCGCGAGCAAAAGGCCAAGGAGATGCTCAATTATTTCAAGAAGCAGAGTAATGTCATCGCCAAGCACGCCGAGGATTACGTGAACGGTAAGACCGGTGACGTTATCCTCGAAGGCGTCGGGCAATTCCTCGAAGAGAACCACTTGGATATGACCACTGCGGGGAAGATTCTTGGCACGATTACAAAGCAAAAGGCGTCGCTTAAAAAGATGTATGAGGGCGCATCGACCAAGGACGTGGAGGGCGCGGCCTTGAGCACGCAGTTACTCATCGGGAGGATAATCGCCGAGAACGTTCCGGAAAGTCGGATGGCGGGCCTGCTGAATGATTTGACCAATCAGCCCGATATGGTGGCCGACGCCGCCCAGGCCGCCGGTTCCTTTTCGGGCGGGGATTATTTCAAGACTTCAGAGACCGTTGGTCGCATGATTTGGAAGCACTCATCCATTGGGAAGACGATCGACACGGCCATCTCGACCGAAACCGCCGCCTGGGATCTGCTGATCCAAAACCAATACGAGGCGGCCTATACGAAATACAAAGAACACGGCAGCGACGGCTTGGTGCGCATGTTCGGCGGGCCTTCCGCCTACGTCAGCGCGAAATTCTTCCCCGGCAAGTCGCCGAGCGACGAGGAGGTAACCGCCAAGATGGCCGAGCTCTTTGAAGCCGCCAAACAGCGCGAGGAGGCGGCCAGTATCGAACAGGCCAAATTGGAAAAGATGTATGCTCTCTTCCAAAAAATGGAAAATGACGGGGGTTCTACCGGCGTAATTTTCGACCTGCGCCACAAAATGGCGCAGAGCGGTTTTGACGGAGAAAGCGATGTCTTCGATCGCTTCATGAATCTCACCCGCCGGATTCAGCGCGACTTGCTAGCTCTGGGTGTGGAGCCTTGGAATGCAGGTCGAACTCTGACATCAGGAAACCCGGAACTCTCCCCCGACGCGCAGGCTCTTTTAGCCGCCCTCGGCCAAGGAGGAATGAGCGCCTATAACGCCAAGCTAGCTGAAATCGCCCGGGCTCATCTCCCCAATAAGGCTTCCAAACCGGGGATCAAACTGGGGCAAGCCAACGCGGCCGCGGCTGCGGCCAAGGCGGCAGGGGCGACGGGAGGCCAAACCGCCGTTTATGACCCATACAAGGGGCAAGGAGACAATATCCATGTCACGATCAGCGGGGTGGAAAATTTCAAGCAGCAGGACGCCCCCGGCTGGAAGAACAACGGCACCTCCTTTAATGCCACGGCCAAGGCCGGTGTAGCGATCTCCATCCAAGGGTCCATTGTGACAAAACCATGGAGCTACTTCGACTTCGCCAACAACATCATCATCAAGGGCGATGGGCAGGTGCTGTTACAACAGCAGCCGCCCATTCCCAAGGAAGGCGGCTCCGCCAGCTTCTCCTACAATTTTGATCCGGGAAAATATCCCAACGTGCGCAGTTTGAGTATCGAAGTTTCTTCCCGGGGTGGAAACCCCGATTTCGCCAATCATTGGGTCGGCGGAACGATTCAGATTAACCAATGACGATGAACGAGCCTCGCCTGCTTTCATGGCTTCTGCCGACACGATTGAGCGTCTCAAGACCGAACGTTTTGGAAATGGGTTCGCCGGTTATTCAGCCGTCCGACCGGCTCCCCGTCGAAGTTGGGCGTTCCGCTGAAGGTGGCTTCTGGCACGCGTCATTTTGGCGCTCTCTCCAACATTGAATACTCGCCGCAGCTGGCCCCGGACTCGCAAGCGTTGGTGCCGGCCGCAGCGCGGTGACAGCAGAGGCGGTAAGGCAGGATCGCCTGCGAATCACCCCCCCGTAGCCAAGGCTAGGGCAGGCAGGCACGAACTTGCCCGTCTGAGGCAGGTGTGGGCACGAGGGAGATGGAGCAGGGGAAAAACGGATTCACCTCTGAGATATCGCGGCACGGGGAAGCCCCCCCGCACCGCGCTGGGAGCGTCACGGCTTCAGGTGTGGTGAAGGTTTCATCCTTCTCCGCCTTTCCCGGCCGGCAGGAGCTTTGTCACCAGCGCCATCAGCGTTTTCAGACTCACGGGCTTGCTCAGGTAGTCGTTCGCGCCGACCGCGAGACAGCGCTCGCGGTCGCCGGGCATCGCCAGCGCCGTCAACGCCACGATGGGGATGTCCTTCAACGCGGAGTCCGCGCGGATTTCCTTTATTGCCGCCAAGCCGTCCATCACCGGCATCTGGATGTCCATGAGAATGAGTGCGGGGCGGATTTCCCGTGCGAGCTTCACAGCCGTGAGGCCGTTCGTGGCATAGTGCAGCGCGTAGCCTTTGTCCTCAAGGTAGCCGCCGATAGTATGCATGTTCGCCTCGTTGTCCTCGGCGAGGAGGATGCGCGGTCCGCGGACGGGTGCCCGCGCGATACAGGGTGCGGCGGGCGGCGCCACCGCTAAGGCCGCGCGTTGGAAAAAGCCCGCGAGCTGCTCGCGCGTGACCGGCTTGGTGAAATGGGCCGCCGCTCCGAGCGCGCGAGATTTCTCCGGTTCGTCCAATACGGAGACGACGACAATCGGAATGTCCCGCGTCTGCGGATGCTCCTTGAGCCGGGTGAGCACGCCCCAGCCGCTCTCGTTGGGCATAAGAATGTCCAGCAGGATCACATCGGGCCGGTCGCGCAACACCATCTCCACGGACTTTTCTCCGCGCAGGTGCAGAACGCTGCTGAGGCCAAGCTCGGCGAGGTAACTCTTGAGAATTGAGGCCGAGGTTGGGTCGTCCTCAATGATCAGCGCGCGGCAGTAGCCCCGGCGATCCACTTCGGTTTCCTCTGCCAATTTTAGCGCGGTCGTGGCGGCCCTCGGTAGCGTCACGATGAAACGGCTGCCTTTGCCCGGCTCGCTCTCGAGCGCCACGCTGCCGCCGTGCAACTCCGCCAGCTTCCTCACCAGCGTGAGGCCCAACCCCGTGCCTTCCTGACCGCGGTTGAGACCTGAGTCGATCTGCGTGAAGGCCGTGAACAACTTCGCCGCGTCCTCCGGCGCGATACCGATGCCTGTGTCCCACACGGTGAAGCGCACGACCTCCGCGCCCTCCAGCGCGCTCACCGTCAGCCCCATCCGTCCACCTTCGGGCGTGAACTTCACAGCGTTGGTAAGGAGGTTGACGAGGATTTGCTTCAGCCGCTTCGGGTCGGCCGTGAACTGCGCCATGCGCGCCTCGTGTTCGAAGGCGAGGTCGATTTTCTTTTTCTTCGCCTGGGACCGAACGAAGGCGAGGCAGCTCTGGCAGAACTCATCGAGGTTGATCGCCTCGCAGCTCAGCTCCAGCCTGCCGGCCCCGACTTTTGACAGGTCGAGGATGTCGTTGATTAGCGTGAGCAGGTGCTGGCCGCTGGTCGAGATGGTGGTGACGGACTTGAACTGGCGCGGGTTGAGCAAGCCGGCGGCTTGTTCGAGGAGCGCCTCGCTTAGGCCGAGGATGGCGTTGAGCGGCGTGCGCAGTTCGTGGCTCATGTTGGCGAGGAACTCGTCCTTGAGGTGCGCGGCTTGATCCAGTTCGGCGTTTTTATCTTTCAGCACCTGATCTAGGCGTTTGCGTTCCGTGACATCGCGCGCCGCGGCGAACACGCCCTGCAGCCTCCGCTCCCGGTCGTAAAAGGTCATCGAGTTGTAGGAGACCACGGTTTCCTTGCCGTCCCGGGCGCGCGCGGTGAGTTCGTAGTTGGTGATCTTCTTTTCGCTCAGCACCAGCTTGATGCTCGCCTGGGCCCGGTCTGAATCGGTGAAGTAATTCTTGAACGGCGAACCGATCAACTCGTCACGCGTGCAACCGGTGAGCGTCTCCATCTGCTTGTTGACGTCGGTGATGATGCCCTTCGGATCGGTGGTCATGATCGCGTCGAGGTTGGACTCGATGAGCGAGCGCGTGTAGAATTGCTGGTCACGCAGCCGCTGATCGAGGAGCGCCTGTTCGGCTTCGACCTGTTTGCGGGCGGTGTTGTCGGTGCCGATGAGCAGGTAGCCGATGATGGAGTTTTGCGCGTCGCGCAGGGCCGTGACGGACACGACGGCGGGGAACCGGCTGCCGTCCTTGCGGATGTAGGTCAGCTCGTAGATGTCCTCGATC
>CAIRCN010000023.1 GCA_903877135.1 uncultured Opitutia bacterium | reverse complement strand
TCGGAAGCGACCAAACAGCTACGTCTTCACGCGTTTGTCTGTGTCCACTAAATCGAGGCAATCTCAACGGACGCGGCAGCAAACCCGATTTCCAACTCAATCACCAAGGTCGGCAGGTGACTCCCTACCAGGCCGGCAACCGCACAAAGCGCCATAAAGGGCACGCTGCATAGCACGGCGTAATAAAGCAGTTTAGCGCGCAGTGTTGTCGTATCGTCGCCGGGGAAAACGGGCGGGGCCAATAGAGTGCGCAGCGACCGGCGTTTCATGGCGCGGCAGCGATAACTTCGCGGTAGGCAGCGACGTTTTCGATGAGGAGGATGGTGGGCATCACAAGTTCAGGGCTTATTGGCTGGCTGTCAGACATTGGTCAGCGTGGCGAAAACACGTGCCGTGCCAACCACGGGCTGACGAGTCAAAAGCGGAAACTAGATCACCACAGTCATAGTCGGGAGCAAATCTGCAGTCCCACAAGACAATGTATTCGGCACCGCCTCCCACGCTGAGATGCGAGCGGTATTATTCGCTTCGTCGCCGCCAAACTGCGGAAGCAGTATTGCTTCAAGCTAGCGCGGCCTTCATCTGCTCGAACCGCTTATTCACCTGAGCGACAGCCCTAGCCACCTGTTCGTCGGTTATTCCCAGTTCGGCACGCGCCGTGGGGGAATAGCGGTCGAGAAAGACTTGGCCACCCGTCATCGCATAACCAGCGCCATACGCCGCAGCCACCGACACATGCAGCAACTTCGCCATGGGCAACGGATCAACAGAAAGGTCATGCAGCAGTTGATCGCGCACCGCGACCAAGATATCCGCCGGGAAGCGCCAATGCTTTAGCACAAGAGTGCTCGCTTCATAGTTGGTCATCCCGAACAAACCCCGTTCCCAAGCAATCAAGTTGTCTAGCGGCAGCGCCGGAATCCTCAATTTCTGCAACTCCTGCTGTGCGGCCAGATCCAACAAGACCCGTCCGATGGACCGAATCAGTCCCGCCGTGTAAGCCATTCGAGGCTCGATCCCGATAAAGGGGGCCAACGTCTCCATCATTAGGGCGCAGAAAAGGGCATTTTCTCGGAGCGTCTTTGGCGAAATGGGATAGAACCGAAATTGCACATCAGTCATCTGAAGCATGCTCGCGAGGCCGATGAGCCGAAAGACCTCGCCGAATCCGATGCGGGTTAACGCTTCCTCCGGTTCGCCCACTGGTTCACCCCGTGAATACACCACGCCGTTGGCGATTCGGATGATTCGCCCGGTTAGCGCCATATCGCGCCGCAGCACCAAAGCGACTCCTTCTATATCGCTGTTCGGATCCCGCAACAGTCGGTCCAATTCAATCAGCAACTTGGGTGCGCCGGGCAGGGTTTCCGACACCTTGAGAATTCGGGCAGGGGTGATGTTGAAGACAGAACTCATTTAATCGACCTAGGAGTGCCATCGCTATGCTGCAACGGTGAAAGATGCACTCCGGCGGTCTGGCTTCAACCAAGCTGTCTGATTGAAGATCGCCGAGGCGCACAAGCGCACGCTGCCGATCAGAAAGACTGAGTCACGCTAAGCCCTCAACGTCCTTTACTGAAAAATTATTTCAGACACCGAGCCATTGAACGAGGTCATGGCTGACGCCAGAATTTACTGTCAACGGGGCGTGCCTTCCCCGGAAAGTCACCGCCATCCCGGGGACGGTCGGTATTGTCACAACAGCTGGGATTGAGGCGACGGACCTGAGGTGCATCCAGTTCGCCGCCGAGTGTCATCATGGCCACATCCGTGCCGCTCAGACCGGCGGCCGCGAGCGGTCTAAGAGCGAGTTCAGGCGTTGGCTTCAAAAACGGCCGCTGGCGAAGCCGCACTGGTGGCAGCCGCGCCCGTTGCCGTATAGCTCTGCGCCTGCTGTTGCTGGAGCGACTGCAGGAACTGCTGCAGAAGATTTTGGAGATCAGGCGATCCGCCGGCGGTATTGGTCGTCGCCGCGCCGCCGAGCAGCGCGGCCAGATCATTCGATCCACCGGCCGGATTCGTCGTCGAGGTGTCACTGAACATCGTGGCAAGATCAGTCGAACCACCGGCCGGATCCGTTGTCGAGGTGTCACCGAGCAGTGCCTGGATCGCGGTCAGGTCGACGGAGTTCGGGGCGCTGGTAGCCCCTGAAGTGCCATTCGCCGCGCTCGCGGCCCGCATGTTGGCATGCACCTGCGTCATCGCCGACTTGAACTCGGCCAGGCTGATAGAGCCGTTGCCATCCGTGTCCAGTTTCTTGAAAATGTCCTGCGCCGTGGGGGCGGAGCCGTCCGCGGTCGTGACCAGACTGGCCAGCCCCTTGGCCAGACGCGGTGAAGTCTGCAGGAGGTTCTGCAGGTCGTTCAGACTGACGATCCCGTCGCCATCGGCGTCGGCCTTGTTGTCACCGGCCGGGTTAAAACCAGCCACGACGGGCCGGGTCAAAACCAGCCACCCTGAGGGGATGGTTTTCATGAGAGATAAGAGGTGGAGGACAAGGTCAAACTGAAGTGAGGACGCGAGCCAGCTAGGTTTGCCGCCC
>CAIRCN010000022.1 GCA_903877135.1 uncultured Opitutia bacterium | reverse complement strand
GGGCGGCAAACCTAGCTGGCTCGCGTCCTCACTTCAGTTTGACCTTGTCCTCCACCTCTTATCTCTCATGAAAACCATCCCCTCAGGGTGGCTGGTTTTGACCCGGCCCGTCGTGGCTGGTTTTAACCCGGCCGGTGACAATTTCCCTATCGCACGGACCCTTTGCAGCGCGAAACGTGGACAAACATAGCCTGTCCGGCCGGCCTCCGGGATCGTTCTGAGCCAGGCCACGGCCGCGGGAGGCAACGGACATTTTCTGTTGGCCGGGGTGTTTCTTTTGGCGAATGAAACATTCAAAAATGGATCCTCTTTTGCGACATCCGGGTCTAGGTGGATGTCGCTCCACAACTGCCTTTGCTCCCTGCGCCCACGCTTTCCACTAACCTCTTCAACGCGCATCCATGCCAGGCCTGCGAGGACCGTTGCCGCGAGGTATTGGGGATGGTAATCTTGCATATACATCAGCAATTTTGCGTATGACTCGGGGGTGCAAATCTCGATGTCTGTTTCCCCTTCAACCGCCCGCATCGTGGCCCCGGGGGCGAGTTCACGGTCCTTCGGGATGTGCCCAGCCGCCTTCGCCCAGCCCCAAAGAGTCCCTGCTTTTTTACGGTAATCATTTCGTGTTACGTGGTCCTGGAAGGCCTGCAGACGGGCAGCCAATTCCTCCTTAGCGATCGTGTGAATGTGGCGTCCGACGAACGAGTCCCTCGTAGGCCGGCGGGTATCATTTCCCGTGCCATCATCCTCCGTGGGGAGCAGCAACGATGACAATTTACTCCGGTAGGTCCTCTCGTGTTGACGACCGTTTGCCTCCCCGTCTTTGATGAATCGGTCGATCACATCCTCGACCGTCGCCGGTGTGCATCCGGTCCGAGCCTCCGCCTGCCTGTCTTGCTCGTATTTCCACTCCTTAATCGCTACAGACGGGGGCGTATCCCCGGCTAGTTTGCGCAGCGTCAACAACTCGTCGCGATCTTCTTTCGTCATGCCAGCCGCGGCCACCTCGCCTGCGTTCAGTTTCGCGAGATACAATTTTAGCTCGCTCTCCGCCTTCTCGAACTTAGCGCGCTGGCACCTCCATTTGCCTGATTTTGCAGTATGTATCATGCCGCTGGCGGTGCAGGGGTGCTTCGTGTAATAAATCGTCCCAGCCGCCGAGCCGACTTTTACCTCGTAGGGGAAGGAGATTTCCTTTGTCGTTGCCATGCTGAAAGAGATAGGGGCGGGGCAAGGGGGATGCCAAGGCAAAACCTCAAACGACCTCAAACCAACAGCACCCAATTTGACCCTATAACTCCCGGTTCTCCTCCTAGGTAACGAGGTAAAATGGCGCCCCCACGGGGAATCGAACCCCGCTTTGAAGATTGAGAATCTCCTGTCCTAACCGATAGACGATGAGGGCGGCTGCGGAAGGGGAGACGGTCCCGATTTCACTGCACGCGTCAAGCACGAGTTTCAGGCCCAACAAAGGCCTTAGCCAGATCGCCGCTCCTGCAAATATGCGCCTAGATTGGACGAAGTGGAGGGGGGAGACTTCAGGTGGCGGCGGTCGGCGAGCGGGATGGTTTTGCGTGCTGTGATTCGTCTTCGCGCCAGCTGCTTTTCCCTCTCCCGCTCCTGTGGTGTCAAGGGGCGGCCGGCGCGTCAGCCGAGCAGTCTCAGAAACTCCGCCTCGGCGATCACTGGCACGCCCAGCGCCCGGGCCTTGTCCAGCTTCGATCCCGCTTCGTCCCCTGCGAGCACGTAGTGTGTTTTCTTACTGACGCTGCCGCTGACCTTGCCGCCGGCCGCCTCGATTTTCGCCGCGGCCTCCTCGCGGGTCAGCGTCGGCAATGTGCCCGTAAGAACGAAAACTTTCCCCGCGAGCCCGCTGCCGGACTCGGCTGGAGGCGTGGGCCGGAGCCCCGCAGCCAGAAGTTCTCGCAGCAAGGCGCGGTTGGTTTCTTCGGCGAACCACGCGCGCACCGCTGCGGCGGTTTTCTCCCCGAAGCCGTCGATGCGCACGAGGTCGGCCTCCGGGGCCGCGGCCAGCGCGTCGAGCGAGCGGAAGGTGCGCGCCAAGTCCTTCGCCGAGGCGGCGCCCACCTGCGGGATGCCGAGGCCGTGGATCACTCGCCAGAGGTCGGTGCCGCGCCGCGCCGCGATCGCGGCGATGAGATTGCCCGCCCAGACCTCGCCAGATTTTTTCAGCGGCAGCAACTGATCCACCGTGAGATGGAAAAGGTCGACGATGGA
This sequence comes from uncultured Opitutia bacterium, assembly GCA_903877135.1. Lineage (GTDB taxonomy): Bacteria > Verrucomicrobiota > Verrucomicrobiia > Opitutales > Opitutaceae > CAIRCN01. The sequence goes on along the minus strand of CAIRCN010000022.1, from coordinate 48,181 downwards.
TTTGATGAGCCCATGGTGCAGCAGCAAGTCCACGATTTCCTCGCCGAGACCGTCGATGTCGAGGCAGCCTTTTGAGGCAAAATGCTCGATGCGCCGGCGCACTTTCTCCGGGCATTGCGGGTTCGGACAACGCCACACAACCCCGTCTTCGACACGGACGGCGGCCGTCGTGCACACAGGGCATTGTTGCGGAAACGCGTAGGGCGCGCTGCCGGCGGGCCGCTTCGACACCAGCACGGCGACAACCGCGGGGATGATCTCTCCCGCCTTCTCGACGAGCACGGCGTCGCCCACGCGCACATCCTTGCGCGCGATCTCGTCGGCATTGTGCAGTGTGGCCCGCTTGACCGTGGTGCCGGCCAGTAGCACGGGCTCAAGCTCGGCGACGGGCGTGAGCGCGCCGGTGCGACCGACTTGAATTGTGATGTTGCGCACCCATGTCTCCGCACGGTCGGGAGGAAACTTGAAGGCGCAGGCCCAGCGCGGCGAGAGCTTGCGCGCCGCCTCGGCGCGGCCGTCGGCGCCCATCCCGCGGTAGCCGACGCCCTTGTGCGCCTGCTGCGCGAAGGAATCGAGTTTCACCACGGCGCCGTCGGTGCCGAAGGCGAAGCCGCGGCGCCGTTGGTCGAGTTCGCGGATCGCCCCGCAGACCGCATCGATCCCGCGCACAGCCCAGAATTTTTCCACAACCGGAAGGTCCCACGCGGCTAGCTGCGCCTGAAAACCCGACTGCGAATCCGCCACCGGCGGTTCGCAGTGGCCGAGCCCGTAGAGCACGACCTCCAACCGACGCGATGCGACCAGTTGCGTGTCGAGCTGCTTGAGCGTGCCTGCAGCGAGATTGCGCGGGTTCGCATAGTGCGCTTCGCCCGCCTCCTCCTGCAGTTGGTTGATGCGGCGAAACTCCTCCACGCTCAGGTAAACCTCACCGCGAATCTCGATCAGCGCAGGCACCGGCTGACCGTGCAGCGTGGGCGGCAGGCCGCGGATTGTGCGCGCATTGGCGGTGACGTCGTCGCCCTCTTCCCCGTCACCGCGGGTGACGGCGCGCGTGAGCCGGCCGTGCTCGTAAGTCAGGCTAACCGCGACACCGTCGATCTTCGGCTCGACGGTGTAGGCGAGATCCTCCGTGCCGAGCGCTTTGGCGAGGCGGGCGTGAAATTCGCGCAGCTCGGCCTCGTCGTAGGTGTTGTCGAGTGTCGTCATCGCTTGGCGGTGCTTCACGCGGGCGAAGCCCTCCGTGCGGTCGTCGCCCACGCGCTGCGTGACAGACTCGTCCGCGGCAACTGGTGGGAACTGCACTTCCAGGTCCGCTAGCTCTCGCTTCAGCCGATCGTAGTCGAAATCGCTGATCTCCGGTTTGGCATGCCGGTAATAGAGCTCGTCATGCCGCGCCACCTGCGCGCGCAGGTATGTAATCTGTTTGTTCGCCTCGGCGGAATCCATCGGGAGTGATTACGCATAGCGCAGGCGCGATTTCAACGCGGCGTTTTAGCACTGAGCCATTGGGCTGCCGACCCGTCAATAAGCCAGCCCGGAACCCCGGCCACCACAAACCGGCACCGATCCGAAACCTATTGCCTTTGGCAGCGTCTCGACATTCGAGACATCTGCGTCATTATTCCACCTTACCATGCCAACCACTCGCCTTCTTGCCTCACAGGTCATCAGGACCGCCCGCCGCGGTTTCACGCTGCTGGAGATCATGATCGCCCTCGCGATTCTCGGTCTACTCGTCGGGTTGGCGGTAACCAACCTCGACACGATTTTCGGTGGCGCCCAAGTGAAAACCGTCCAGATTTTCGTCAACGAGTCCATCAAGCTGCCGCTTACGAGCTACCGCATTCACATGGGCGACTACCCTTCGACCGCCGAGGGTTTGCGGGCCCTCATCACTCCTCCGGCAAGCAAGGCCGATCAATGGCATGGGCCCTATCTGGCCGACGGCAAACTGCCCAAGGATCCCTGGGGCGAGGAATACGTCTACCGTTATCCCGGCGTGAAAAACAAGACCAGCTACGACATTTTTTCCAAGGGACCGGACAAGACCGAGGGGACGCCCGACGATATTGGTAACTGGTCGGAGGAGAAGTAACGGATGGTTGGCCGCAAAGGCTCATGGTCGCTTGGCCGCGGGGCTCAGGAGTCGTCACCGAAGGAACCGGCTGTTACTCCTGAGCGCGCCGCGGGGTTTACGCTGCTGGAGATTCTCCTCGCCGTCGCGCTCATCGCATTACTGGCGGCCTCGCTTATCACCACTTCGTGGCACCTGATTGGCGACCGGCCGCTGACGCCGGAGGAGATTTTCTGGCAGGCCAGCCGGGAGGCACGCAAAGCCGCGCTCAAATCCGAACACGAGGAGCGGCTGAGCTTCGACGGGAAAGAAAAAAATTTCGTGGTGACCGACGGAGTCGCCACGCAGAAATTTCCAGTTCCACCCGCACGCGATCTGGAGATCGATTTTCTGCCCGGTCAGCAGGGGAAATCCTCCGTCCTCATCGGCGGCCAGTTGGTCGACACACGCATTCTGCCGTCCGTTTCCTTTTATGCCGACGGCACGTGCCTGCCGTTTCGGGTCCAGTTTCGGTCGGGCGGGCCGGCCCGGATTCTCTCGATCGATCCGTGGACATGCGCCCCGGTGATCTCCAGTTCAGATACCAACCCCTGACATGCGCCGTCGCGGTTTCACCCTTCTCGAAGTGTTGGTGGCGCTGGGCGTCTTTGCCCTCTCGGCGGTTGTGCTCGGCAGCGCGTATGTGAATGTCCTCAACGCCTATGACTTCGTGAAGCGCGGCAGCCAGCGCGACGAAGATCTGCGTTTTGCGCGGGCGCAGTTGCTGGTCGAGCCGGACCGGAAAAAGGCGGAGGAGGGCGGCAATTTCGACCTCCCCGGCGGCCGGCAGGCCCGGTGGCACGCCGCCATCGAGACAACGTCAACGGCGGATCTTTTTCTAGTGACCTTCACCTGCGAACTCTCGGAACAGGGGCCCGGCGCGCCTCAGACCGTCACCGAGACCTTCATGCTGATGCGCCCGACCTGGGCCGACCCGACGGAGAACAGCAAGCTGCGGCAGGACGCCCGCGACCGCATCGCCGATATGCGGGCCAAAAAGTCGTGAAACCGCCGCGCCCGCCCGAGTCCCGGTCCCTTTCGCCCCGCGCTCGCGGGTTCACGCTGCTCGAACTCCTGCTCTCGCTTGCGCTCGTGGCGATGATGCTCGTCGGGCTCAACACGTTCGTCTTCTCGATGAGCGAGTTGTGGGGGCGCAACACCGAGTTGCGCCTCTTCGAGCAGCACACGCGCGCCGTCACCCGTTTTATTGAGGAGCAGCTCCGGACCGCGGCTTTTCCGCCCTCGGCCCGGGCCGGCGCGACGCCGATTGCTCCGCAGGAAGTCCGGCCGGAAACCGGCTCAACTGACAATCTGCTGACCTTCGAACTTCCCGAGGGCTGCCGTCTCATCACCTGGCCAGACCGCCCGCTCCCCGAGGTCGTGTGCTCGTTGCAAGTGCGCGATCGCGAGGGTCTGTTCCTGCTCTGGCATTCCCGACTGGAGAAGAAATTTTCCGACGATCCACCGCACGAGACGCTGATCACGCCGCTCGTCACCGGGCTGACCTACGATTATTACGATCCGAATTTCAAGTCGTGGAAGAATGAAACCAAGCTGCAAAAAGATTCTACCGGCCAGTTGCAACCACCGCAGCGCTTGCGCCTGCAATTCACCTACGGCAAACAGACGCGTGAGACCGTGATCACGCTGCCGCTCGCCTTGGAGGGGCTGCCCAACCCATGAGCGCGCGCCGCCTCCGCCGCCGCTTCCGCGGGTCCGTGCTGATCGTCGTGCTCGTCACGCTCATGTTCACGGCCTTCGCGTTGGTCACCTTCGTGGAGAAAGCCAGCGTCGATCTGCTGGTCGAGTCGCGCGAGGCGTCCGCGCACCGGCTGCGCCAGCAGGCCTACTCCGCGCTCGAGGTCACCCTCGCCGTGCTCCAGGATTTCAGCCTCGTCGATGGCGGGCTACGCAGCCCGGCGGAAGGCTGGAACGACCCCTTGGCCTTCGCGGGCTGGGCCCCCGCCGAGGGCTGCACTGCCGAGGTGAGCTTCGAGGACGAGAGCGGGAAAATTTCGCTGGCGCACGTCGATGCGGCCACGCTCACCGCACTGTTCAAGTCCTGGGAGTTATCCCAGACCGATGCGGAAAAGCTGACGGACGGGCTGCTGTCCTGGATGCAGAAAAACTATGTGCCCACGAGCTCGTTCACGCCCGATTACGATCGTGTGACGCTGCCCTACGTGGTGCCGGTGCGTCCGCTCCGCTCCTACGCCGAGCTGGCGGCCATCGAATACGCCCGCGAGGTCTTCTACGACAAGGACGGCCATCCCAACGATCTCTGGCGGCGCTTCGTCGCCACTTTCTCGCTCTTCGATTTCAAGCAGTCCAACCTCAACGCCGTGAGCCCTGACGTGCTCGCGGCGATCGGCACCTACGACAAGGGGCAGCAGCAGCAGTTTGGCGACTTCCTCTCCGGCGCCGGCTCCTACGCGCAGCAGGGCCCCGGCTTCTTCCAATCCACCTCCGACGCCGCGGGCATTCTCGGTACGAAGGCGATGCCGGCCGGCTTCGGCACCGTCATCGCCGCCCTGCGCGTGAACATCACCATCCACCAGGGCCGCTCCCAATTTCGCCTCACCGCCGTCATCGCCCCGCCCAACGGCGCCACGACTGTCATTACCAAGGCCGCTCCACCCACCGATTCGACGTCTTCCCCCACCAACCCACTGCCCGCGACCACCGCCACCCCTCCGCCTAGCACGACTGCTCCGCCCGCCCCAAAGCTAAACTATCCATTTACGCTCTTGGAAATTCGGGAAAATGTTGAGATTCCACCTGCGCCGCCTCCGCCACCTCAAGCATGACCTTCTCGCTCCTCAAGTCCCTCCAAGCCGGTGCTCCGCCGCCGAAGGTGATGCTCCTGCCCGACGCGCTGTTCTTCGTGCGCGCGGTGCCGATCCTCGCCGGCGCCACGCCGGAAGACGCCGCCGCGCAGACCGGGCTCGCGCTGGAGGCGCTGGCCCCGTTTCCGCCGGCGCAACTGTTTCATGGCTTTCATTGGGTTCCCGGGGCGGAGCACGCGCTGGTTTATGCGGCGTATCGGCGCCGTTTTACGAGCGAGCAACTCGCGGCCTGGGAGGGCGCGGAGCTCGTGCTGCCCACGTTCGCCGCCTTGCTCGGCGGTAAGGTGGAGCCGGCGACCGCGGTGCTCGCCCCCTCGGCCGAAGGGCTAACCGCGATCTATTGGGAAGCCGGGGCGGTGCCGGCGAAAGTGCTTTTCCGACCGCTCCCGCCCGAGGCCGACGAAGCCACCCGCGCGCAGGTGCGCGACGAACTGCTCCGCGAAGTCGGGGCCACCCGGCATGTCGTGGATCTCGCGGCGGCGCCCACGGTCGAGACCTCGCGCACGGAGCGCGAGTTTGCCTTTCGCGCCGGCGACTTTGTCTCGCGCCTCCCCAGCGCCGTCGCGGCGGCGACCGATGTGCGCGACCGGGTCGAGTTGGCGGCGCTCCGGCGCGCCCAGAAACGCGACGTGCTGTTCTGGCGCGTTTTTGTGGGTTGTCTTGCGCTGATTGGCTTGCTCGCGCTCGGGGAACTCGGGCTGGTTGGAGCCGCGCTTTGGCAAAAGGCGCGGGTGGCCCAGGCCACCGCCCAGCGCCCGCTGGTGGAGAAAATCATGACGGCGCAAAGCATCACCACCCGCGTCAAGGAACTCTCCACCCGGCGGCTCCTTCCGATCGAGATGATCCTGCTCGTCAGCGCGAAGAAACCCGAGGCCGTCATATTCCTGCGCACCACCACCAACGGGCTCTACTCCCTGACGGTCGATGCCAAGAGCACGTCCCCGGCGGCGGTTTCCGCCTATCAGACGCTGCTGACGGAACAGCCCTTTGCCGAGAAAGTCGAAATTCGCGACCAGCGCGCGCGCGACAACACCATGACCTTTACCATCATCGTCACCTTTCGCCCGGGTTCTGTGAAACCCTCGGCCTTCACCCCATGAGAGCATTCAAGGCATTCTTCCTCGGCCGGCTCCTGCGGGAGAAAATTCTGCTCGCGGCGTTTGCGGCGCTCGCAGCCCTGATGTGGCTGTCGAACTTCAGCCGCCGGGCCAACCGCGCCTGGAGTGCCCAGCGCATCACGGCGCTGGAACTCGCCGACCAGAAACAGTGGCTGGCCAATCGCACCGCCATCGAAAACGCCGCCGTGAAGGCCGTGAAGGATCTCGACCCCGCGCGCACCTTCGACGACACGCGGCTCGTCGCCGAGCTCAGCTCGCTCGCCCGCGACAACGGCCTCAAGTTCACCAACGACACCCCCCGCACCGAGCGCAGCGGGCAGTTTGCGGTGCACACCGTGCAGTTCAATCTGCCGAAGACGGACTTTGATGCGCTCGTGAAATTCTACGGGCTGCTGGCGCAGCGTTCGCCCTACATCGGCATCGAGCAGTTTTCGCTCGCGGCCGACCTAGCCAACCCCGCGCAACTCAATGCGTCGCTGCGCGTTTCCTCCGTCGAAATCGTCCACTGATTGCCGGCCGGAAAGCCCCTTTTGCCACCGTGCTCCTTCAAGGGAAACCTATGATGCCCCGGGTCACGCTTGCCGCCGGCAGCACAGTCGCTGGGAAATGCGCGTTCTGACCTGATCGAGCCATGGCCATGTTCTCCCAATCCCACCGTCCGCCGCCCGCCGTTCCCGCGGGTCCGGCCGGGCTGCTGCGCCGGCTGGATTTCCCGGCGCTGGGCACGAAGTGCGAAGTGCAGTTCACCGCCCAGGATGCCGCGCAGGCGACGAAGTTTGAGCGCGCCGCCGTGGCCTGGGTGCAGGCCTTCGAGGCGAAATACTCGCGCTTCCTCCCCGGCAGCCTCGTCAGCCGCATCAACGCCGCCGCCGGCCGCGACTGGGTCGCCGTCGATGCCGAGATGGAGCAGTTGCTCAAGCTCTGCGACACCCTGCATTTCATGACGCAGGGCATCCTCGACCCCACCGCGCTGCCGCTCCTGCGGGTATGGAATTACAAGGTAGCTCATACGGCGCTGCCCACGACGGCAGAGATCGACGCCGCCCGCCGGCTCGTGGGCTGGAAAAAAATGCAGCGCGCACCGGGCAAGGTCTTCCTGCCCGAGCCGGGTATGGCGCTCGACTTCGGCGGCTTTGGCAAGGAATACGCCGTCGATATCGTCGCACAGATCGCCGTGAACCACGGCATCGCCAACGTGCTCGTCGACTTCGGCCACGATCTCCGCGCCTTGGGCGCGCCGCCCGGCAAACCCTGCTGGCACATCGGCCTCGAAGATCCAAAAAAACCCGGCGTGGCTTCCGGCAGCACCGGCATCACCGGCAAGGGCGTGGCTTCCTCCGGCGACTATCTGCGCTGCTTCACGCTCAACGGCCGTCGCTACGGTCACATCATCGACCCGCGCTCCGGATGGCCCGTGGCCAACGGCTGCGTGCAGGCAACTGTGATCGCCAACACCTGCCTGCAGGCCGGCGTGCTCTCCACCACGTCATTCGTGCTCGGCGCTGACGAGGGGATTCGGTTCATCCAGGGATTTCCCGGTGCCGAAGGCCTGATGGTCACGGAAACGGCCCGCGCCCAAACCCGCGGATTTTTCAACTATGTCGTCTCCTGAACAGTGCCACTGACCCGCTGTTGCTGCGTAAATTGCTTGGGGATGATCAGATTTACCGCTTCGCCAGCTTTACGTCCATCCAGACGGCGAGGGTGAGGACGACGCCGCGGACGATGAATTTCATCTCGGGCGCGACGGCGAGGAGCGTCATGCCGTTCAGTAGGCTCGCCATGATGAGCGCGCCGAAAATCACGCCGAGCACGGTGCCGCGTCCGCCGCGGAGGCTCGTGCCGCCGATCACGCAGGCGGCGATGGCGTCGAGTTCCATCTGGTCGCCGACGGTGGTTGTCGAGGCGCCGCCATAGGCTGTCTGCATCAGGCCGGTGACGGCGACGATGCCACCGAGGAGCGTGTAGGCGCCGATGACGACCTTTTGCACGGGCACGCCGGAGACGAAGGCCGCCTCCTCGTTGCCGCCGATGGCGTAGAGATGCCGGCCGAAAGGCGTGTGGCGCGTGATGACCTGGATGAGCAACGCGACGGCGCCGAGGATGACGACGGAAAGCGGGATGCCGCGAAATTGGTTCACCGTGAGCACGAACAGGAGCAGGCCCTGCGCGGTGAGGAAGAGCTTCATGAACGTGAGCTCGGGATCGTCTACGCTAAAGCCCATGCCCGCGCGCCGGCTCCGGCCGCGGAGTGTGACGACGACCAGCGCGACGAGCACCACGGCGATGAGCGCGTAGCTGGCGAACTGCGGCAGGTAATAGGTCGTCAGCAGTGAAAAGAGGTTCGGCCGGCCGCCGTGCGAGACGGGGACGGTGTGCGTGTTGATCACGAGCCAGAAGACACCCTTGAAGATGAGCAGGCCGCCGAGCGTGATGATGAAGGCGGGGATGCGCTGGCGAACGATGAGGGTGCCTTGGGCGAACCACAAAAGGAGGGCGACGGCGATGGCGGGCAGGAACGCGAGCGCGGCGGGCCAGTCGTGATCGAACACCAGCACGGCGGCGATGCCGCCGATGAGGCCGACGCCGCTGCCGACCGAGAGGTCGATGTGGCCGGGCAGGATCACCAGCAGCATCCCGAGCGCGAGGGTGGCGGTGATGGCGAGCTCGACGGTGAGGGCGGAGAGGTTGCGCGCCGAGAGGTATTGCGGTGAGACGACGGCGAAGAAACCCCAGATGACGAGGAGGGAGATCAGCAGGGAAAAATCACGGAAGGAGAATTTGGCTTTCATCGGCTAGACGCTGGCTGGATTGCGCCCCATGGCGGCATGGAGCAGGGCTTCCTGGGTGGCTTCGGTTTTGGAAAAGATGCCGCCAACTTCGCCGTCGTGAAGCATGAGGATGCGGTCGCTCATGCCCATCAGTTCGGGGAGTTCGCTCGACACCAGGACGACGGCCTTGCCCTCGCCGGTGAGGCGGTTGATCAACTCGTAGACTTCAATCTTGGCGCCGACGTCGATGCCGCGCGTTGGTTCGTCGAGGAACACGACGTGGGGCTCGGTCATCAGCGCCTTGCCGATGACGACCTTCTGCTGGTTGCCGCCGGAGAGCTTGCCGACGACGGTCTCGAGCGAGGGGGCCTTCACGCGCAGCGAGGTGAAAAACTTCTGGTTGGTGTGAACCTCGGTTTCCTCGTCCACCAGCAGGCCGCGGCGCATGCGCGTGATCGACGAGAGCGAGAGGTTGAAGCCGATGTCGCGCTCGAGGACGAGGCCATAGCGTTTGCGGTCCTCGCTCACGAGGGCCAGACCGCCGGCAAGGGCCTCGACCGGAGAGGCGGCGTCGAGGTTTTTGCCGCACAAGTTCACTTCGCCACCGAGGCGCACGCCCCAGGCTCCGAAGAGGTGCATGAGCAATTCGGTGCGGCCGGCGCCCATGAGGCCGCCGATGCCGAGGACTTCGCCGGCGCGGACGTCGAAGCTGACGTTGTAGAGGCGGGCGGCGGCACCGGCCTCGGGTGCGACGTTCAAACCGGTGACGCGCAGGAGAATCTCACCGGGGTGATGGGCCGTGCGCGGAAAAAGGTCGGTGATCTCACGACCAACCATGTCGTGGATGACGGCGTTCTTGGAGGTGGCGGAAGCGATGCGTGTCGAGATGGTGGCGCCGTCGCGGAGGACGGTGATACGGTCGGCCACGGCGAACACCTCGTCCAGCTTGTGGGAAATGTAGATGCAAGCGATGCCGTGCGCGCGGAGATCGCGGAGGAGGGCGAGGAGGGTGTCGACCTCACGTTCGGCGAGCGCGGCGGTGGGCTCGTCGAGAATTAGGATGCGGGTGTGCTTGCTGAGGGCCTTGGCGATCTCGACGAGTTGCTGCTGGCCGACGCCGAGCCGGCCCACGGGGGTGTCGGCCGCGATGTCGAGGCCGACCTTGGCGAGCACGGTGCGGGCGTCGGTGTAGAGTTTCTCCCAGTTGATGAGGAGTCCGCGGCGCGGCTCGCAGCCGAGGAAGAGGTTTTCCGCGATGGTCAGCTCGGGGACCATGGCGAGTTCCTGATAGATGACGGCGATACCAGCCTGCTGAGCGTCGGCGATGGAGCGGAACTGCGCGACGTGGCCCTCGACGCTGAACTCACCCGCGTAGGAGCCGTGCGCGTGGAGGCCGGAGAGGAGTTTTATCAAGGTGGACTTGCCGGCGCCATTTTCACCGCAAAGGGCATGAATCTCACCGGGCACCAAATCGAAGCTCACGTCGCGCAGGGCCGTGACGCCGGGAAAGCGCTTCGTGATGGCGCGGGCTTCGAGGAGCGCGGGCATCGCGTTATTTCCGGTAGATCGCTTCGCGCTTGTGGAAACCGTCGGCGATGACCGTGCTGTCCATCGTGTCTTTATCCACGACGAGCACTTTTAGAAAGATGGACGGGACTTTGGCGCGACCGTTGTCGAGTTCCTCCTTGGCGACGATTACTTGACCACGCGCCATTTTCACGGCGAGTTCGGCGGCGGTGTAGGCGAGGTGTTTGAGCGGCTTGTAGATGGTCATAGACTGGGTGCCCTCGACGATGCGCTGGCAGGAGGAGAGGTCGGCGTCCTGGCCGGTGACAAGGACCTTGCCGGCGAGACCTTCCTCGAGGAGGACTTGGATCGCGCCGGCGGAGAGGATGTCGGCGGAGCAGAGGACGGCGTCGATGTTGCGGCCGGCCTTGGTGATGGCGGCGTTGAGGACTTTCTTGGCGTTTTCGGGGCGCCAGCCGTCGCACCAGTCCTCGTGAACGATCTCGAGGTCGCCGCGAGCGATGGCGGGATTGAGCATGTTGTCTTGGCCCTGCTTGAAGAGGAAGGCGTTGTTGTCGGTCTTGGAGCCGAGGAGGCGGACGATGCGGGCGTGCTTGCCCTTGAGCTTGTCGACGAGGTAGCCGGCCTGTAGCTCGCCAACTTTCACGTTGTCGAAGGTGAGGTAGAGATCGAGGTCGCAGTTGAGGATGAGGCGGTCGTAGGCGAGGACGGGGATGTGCGCCTCGTGGGCGAGGGCCACGCCCTTGGCCATGGCGGCGCCGTCGTGGGGGATGATGACGAGGGCGGAGATCTTGTTGTTCACGAGCGCCTCACAGTCGCGGACCTGTCGGGTGTCGTCGCTGTTGGCGGAGACGACGAGGACATCGGCGCCGAGCTCGTTGGCGCGAGCGACGAACAGGTCGCGGTCATGCTGCCAGCGCTCGACTTCGAGGGTGTCCATCGAAAGGCCGATGATGGGACGGCGCTGGCCGTCGGGGACAGGACCGCCGGCGCCACGGCGAAGCGTGATACCGATGAGCAGCGACAATACGAGCGAGAGGAGGACGAGGGCAATGCGGGGTTTCATGGGCGGCGGCAGGTAAGAAGAGCAGGGGAAGTTAATTTACAACCGCCGAGCACTGTGAAAATCTTAGAAATTACGGCGTGAACCTCGACAATCCCAAGCTTTTTTCCCTGGCGGGCGCAGTGACGCTGCGCGAGACCCTGCGCGCGGCGGGCCGGCGCGTAGTGCTGACCAACGGGGTGTTCGACCTGCTGCACACGGGGCACATTCATTCGCTGCAGGCGGCGCGGGCGCTCGGAGATGCGCTGTTTATCGCGCTCAATGCCGACGCCAGCGTGCGGGCGCTGAAAGGGCCGGCGCGACCGGTGCAGACTGAGGCCGAGCGGGCGTATGCGCTCGGCGCGCTGAGCTGCGTGGACGGCGTGGTGATTTTTAGGGAGAAGCGGCTGACGGCTGAAATCCGGGCGCTGCGGCCGGATGTTTACGCGAAGGCGGGTGACTACACGCTGGACCGGCTCGATCCCGAGGAGCGGGTGGAACTGGAGCGGGTGGGGGCGCGGATCGCGTTTGTCCCGTTCCTGCCGGGTTTCAGCACGACCAGCCTGATCGCGAAGATCCGGGCGGCGGGGGAGGTTTAGGGACGATGCGCGTTGTTATTCTTGGCTCCGGCCGTGGCTCGAATGCCGAGGCGATATTGCAGGCCCAGCAGGCCGGACAGCTTGGGCGCGCGCGGATCGTGCAGATTTTATCGGATCGCGCGGACGCCGGAATCCTCTTGCTCGGCGCACGTTTCGGCGTGGCGGCGGAGTTTGTCGATCCGGCGCCGTTCAGGACCAAGCTCGAAAGCGAAGGTGAGGCGCGGTTCATTGCGGCGGTGCGGGGCTGCACGCCGGACCTAGTGGTGCTCGCGGGCTTCATGCGCGTGCTGAAACCGGGTTTCCTGAACGCATTTGCCGGGAAAATCATCAACCTGCATCCGAGCCTGCTACCGTGTTTTCCGGGGCTCGATGGCATCGGGCAGGCGTGGCGACGCGGCGTGAAGATCACTGGCTGCACGGTGCACCGCGTGACGCTCGAGGTGGACGGCGGTCCGATCCTCGATCAGGCGGCGGTGCGAGTGGAGCCGGAGGACACGCTGGAATCGTTGACGGCCAAGGTGCACGCGGCGGAGCATGCGTTGCTGCCGGCCGTGATCGCACGGTTGAGCGAGGCAAAGTGAACGCCGCCGTCTGGCAGATGCCGCTCAAGAATCAGCCGGAGCTCGTGCTCGCGGGGCTGGCGGTGCACGGCTGTAAACGCGCGATCGAGGAATACCAGTTGCCAGGCCTGTGGTGCCTGCACCTCTACCGCTACCACGGGACGATCTCGATCGACGGGCGGGAATTCGCCATCATGCCGGGCGGGGCTGGGATCACGCCGCCGAACGCGCGCATCGTTTATCACTACCAAGGCGAGTCACGGCATATTTTTGCACACTTCCGGCTGCAGGCGGGCGGAGATCAGGTCGCGGTGCCGGTGATGCAGGACTTGGGCGAGGCGTTCGACGGTTTGATGCGGGCGCTGGAGGAAGCCGCCGGCTGGCTGCCCGCGCAACCGCGCCGCGCCTCAGTGCGCCTGTGGGACGTGCTCTGGCAACTGGCCGGCCAGCCAATGGCGGAGCACCCGCCGCACCAACGCCAACACCCGGCGCTCAGCCGGGCGGTGCGCGAGATCGAGCTGCAGCTCTCGCAGACGCTGTCGATTCCGGCGATCGCGCAGCGCGCCGAAGTTTCGCACAACCACCTGACACGGCTGTTTCGCGCGCAGTTTGGCGTGACGGTCGAGGGTTACATCCGGCAACGCCGGGTGGAGCGGGCGTTACATCTGCTCGCGCATACGACACTCACGATCAAGACGATTGCCGCCGAGGTTGGCCTGCCCGACTTGCATTTTTTCAACAAGACTATCCGCGCCGCGTGCGGCCTGAGTCCGCGCGCCTACCGCGAGCGCCGCGGCGACTTGTGAATCGCTCTGTAGGCTGTGAAAACAGGGAATCTTGGGCTGTAGAGGCGAGCATCATGCAACGCACCGGACCTTGATCCACACGATCAGGTTTGGCACGCGCTATGACGGCACGGACACCCCGGGAGAATCCGTTTGCGCCGTGGCGGAAGGAACATCACGGTGCGTGGTTTCATGAGCGACGTTCACTCTGACATTTCCCACGACCAGCATGCCGTGCGCCGACAGAAGCTCGCCGAGCTGCGCGCCACCGGCTTTGATCCGTTCCGCGCCAACGTCATGCCGACGCATTTCTCGGCCGAGGCGAAGGCGCTCTACGTCGAGGGGCAGGACAACATCGTGGGCGTCACGGTCGCGGGGCGCCTCGTGACGTTTCGCGTGCAGGGCGGGAGCTCGTTCGTGAAAATCCAGGACCAGCAGGGGCCGATCCAGCTCTATTTCCGGCGCGATGTGCTCGGGGAGGAGCGTTACGGGGTGTTCAAGAAGTCGCTCGATCTCGGCGACATCATCGGCGCGACGGGAGTGCTCTTCAAAACCAAGACCGGCGAGATCACGGTGCGGGTCGATGCGTTCACGCTGGTTTCGAAGGCGCTCCGGCCGCTGCCGGAGAAATGGCACGGGCTGAGCGACCCGGAACAGGTTTACCGCCAGCGTTACCTCGACCTGATCGTCAACGAGGAGTCGCGGCAGCGGCTCATGCTGCGCTCGCGGATCGTGTCACACGTGCGGCGCTTTCTCGAGAACCGCCAGTTCATCGAGGTCGAGACGCCGGTGCTTGAAAGCACCGCGGGCGGCGCGGCGGCGCGGCCGTTTGTCACGCACCACAATGCCCTAAACGTGGATTTTTTCCTGCGCATCGCGACCGAGCTGCGCCTGAAGCGCCTGCTCGTCGGCGGCTACGACCGGGTGTTTGAGATCGGCCGCATCTTCCGCAACGAGGGCGTCTCGCGAAAGCACAACCCCGAGTTCACCATGCTCGAGGTCTACCAGGCCTACAGCGACCACCGCGGGATGATGACGCTGATCAAGGACCTCCTCACGTCGCTCTGCCGCGACGTCCTCGGCACGACGAAAATCAAGCATCCCGCCAGTGGGCAGGAAATCGACTTTTCCGGCGAGTGGCGCGAGGTGAACTACAAGGACCTCATCCGCGCCGAGACCAACGATCCCGAGTGGTTCAGCCGCTCCAAGGCCGAGAAGATCGCCAAGGCCGAGGCCATGGGCCTCGCGGTCGCCCCGACGTGGGAGGAGTTCGAGATTACCAACGAGATTTTCTCGAAGAAGATTGAGCCGACGCTCATCCAGCCGACGTTCGTGCTGAAGCTGCCGAAGGAACTGTGCCCGCTAGCGAAGATCAGCGCCGATGACCCGACGACGATTGACGTATTCGAGCTGACGATCGGCGGAATGGAAATTGCACCGGCCTACTCGGAGCAGAACGACCCCGACGTGCAGCGGGCGATGTTCGAGGCGCAGGCGGGCGAGGAGAAACAGAACATCGACCAGGACTTCCTGCTGGCGCTCGAACACGGCATGCCACCGGCGGGCGGCATGGGCGTGGGCATCGACCGGCTCTGCATTTTGCTCACGGGTGCGGAGAGCATCCGCGATGTGATTCTGTTTCCGCAGTTGCGGCCGGGCAGCGCCTGAGTCTTGCCGAGATGCCCTGGTATCTTTACCTCGCGCTGAAGCAGCTCTTCCCGACCGGGCGGCGGTTTCCGTTTTTCACGGTGATCTCCATTCTCGGCGTGGCACTTGGCGTGGCGCTGCTGGTGGTTTCGACGAGCGTGATGGGCGGGTTTGGCTATGAGATCCGGCGGATGATCGTGGACACACAGGGCGACGTGCAGATTCGGGCCCGGGGGTTCATCAACGATCCGGCTGAGTTGCAGGCCCGGGTCGCCAAGGTCCCCGGCGTGGTCGCCACCACGCCGTTTGCCGAAGGCGTGGTGATGCTGCAATGCGACCGCAAGCCGGCGTTCCCCGCCATCCAGGGGGTCGATGTCGATCGGGTGACGAAGGTCGTGCCGCTGGAGCGCTACATCCGCGTCGGCTCGCTCGAGGACCTCGACGACGACTCGATCGTTTTGAGCGCGAAGCTGGCCCAGTCGATCGGGGCGCGGCTCGGCAGCAAGGTCGAGGTCTATTCGCCGCTGTTGCTCGAGCGGTTGAAGAGCGACGAGGTGCTGCTACCGCGAGAACTCACTGTGGTGGGCATTTTCGAGATCGGGCACCAACAGCTCGACAGCTCCGTAGTGCTGGTGACGCTGCGGCTGATGCAGGATCTCTACGGGCTCGGCCACGCGGTCCATGGCATCAACGTGAAAATCGCCGATGGGCTCGACGCCGACGTGGCGGCGGGCCGCATCAACCGCGCACTCGGGGCGCAGTCGTCGGCCCAAGCCCGCTCGTGGATCGAGGTCAACGAAGACTTTCTCTTCGTGCTGCAACTGGAGAAGAACATGATTTTTTTCCTGCTCACGTTCATCATCATCGTGGCGGCGTTTTCGGTGACAAGTTCGCTGCTGATCTCGGTGGTGCGGAAGACGCGTGAGATCGGGCTAATCGGCGCACTCGGCGGTAAGCCGCGCCACGTTGCCGCCTGTTTTTGCTTTCAGGGGTTCCTGATCGGTTTTGCCGGCACGGTGACGGGGCTCGCGCTCGGGTTCGGCGCGCTGTATTTCCGCAACGACGCGATCCGCGTCTTCACGCAGCTGACGGGCAGCGAGGAGGTGCTGGTGCGGTTTTACCAGTTCAGCCAGCTGCCGGCGCACACCTCGCGCGGCGATGTGACGATGATCGTGGTCTGCTCGGTCGTGATTTCGACGCTCGCCGGGATGCTGCCGGCGTGGCGCGCGGCGCGGCTCAAACCCGTGGAGGCGTTGCGCAGTGAGTAACCCCATCGTCACCGCCCGGGCCCTGGCCAAGACTTTCCGCAGCGGCGACGGCCGCATCGAGGTGCTGCGCGGCGTCGATCTCGACGTCGCGGCGGGCGAGAGCGTGTCGATCCGTGGCGAGTCGGGCTCGGGCAAATCGACCCTGCTCAACCTGCTCGCCGGGCTCGATGCGCCTGACGCCGGCTCGCTCGCATGGGAGGGCGCGCCAGCCGACGCCGGCCGCCGCGCGCAGTTTCTTGGGATGGTTTTCCAGTCGTTCTACCTGATCCCCGAACTCGACGCGCTGCAAAACGTGCTCATGGCGGCGCGCATGCTGAAACCGCCGGACGTCGCCGAACGGGCGCGGGCGAAGGATCTGCTGGCACGCGTCGGCCTCGCCGAGCGCACGCGGCATCTGCCGGCGCAGCTTTCCGGCGGCGAGCGCCAGCGCGTGGCGGTGGCGCGCGCCCTCATGAACTCGCCGCGGCTCATGCTGGCCGACGAGCCGACCGGCAATCTCGACGAGCACACGGGCGAGGCCGTCATCGCGCTGTTGCTCGGCTTATGCGCGGAGACGGGCACGGCGCTCGTGCTGGTGACGCACAACGCCGCGCACGCCGCCAAGTGCGCCCGCGGCCTGCGGCTGCACGACGGGCGTTTCGCCTAACTCAGCGGTATTGGGGCGGGCCAAACATGACCTGCAGCAGACGCGGGTCGGCACCGGCGAGGACGTGCTCGAGCGCCGGCGTGCGCGCAGCACCCTGGCAGCGCCAGGCGACGTTGTCGCCCCGGGCGTATTGCAACTGCATCAGGTAGCGCGTGCGCTGGCCGGTGTTGGGCCGGCCGCGGTGCCAAATCTGGTGGTTGAAGAGGTAGATGTCGCCGGCGCGGCAGAAGACCGGTTCGGCGCCGCGGCCCTCGAAAACTGGGTTCTCAGCCGGGGAGAGACGGCCGGAGAAGTGGCTGCCGGGGACAATCTCGGTCGGGCCATCGTCCAGCGAGATGATGTCGCTCAGCGCGACCTGCACGCTGAGCCAGATGATCGGCAGTCGCACGCGCGCGTCCCAGCGCGGGACATCGGGCGGCAGCGGATATTCGAGGATGTCGTCAACATGCCAGTGGGAAATCGCCTGCCCGGGGACGTTGCGGATGACATTCTGGCCACAGAAGCGGCACGCGGACCCGAGGATTCGCTGCACGAGTGAGTAGATCGGCTCGCGGATGAACAGACGGGTAAAGGCGATGTCGCGCTCCTCCGGATTTCGGATGACGAAGGACGGGCTCTGCGGGGCGATTTCGTCAGTGAGTTGCCGGAGCGCGGCGCACTCGTCGGCACTCAACACGCCCGGCACCACGACGCAGCCGTCGCGATAGAAGCGGTCGAGGGCATCGCGGGTGTCGGTTTCGGAGAGTGGGGCGGTGAGGCCGGTGGCCGGAGTCATGGCGGATGGGGTGCGGGAGTTGTTCATTCCAGACAGGGTGGGAAAACGGCGGGTGACGAGCTTCCTTTGGCTGTTTTTTCAGGCACCAGGGCGGCGGCGTTTCCCGCGTTGCAACCGGCAGGGGAAATTCATGCACTTGCCGCCATGGTATCCCCGAAAATCCGCTGCGGCGTCGCCGGTGTCGGCTCGCTCGGCCAGCATCATGCCCGCATCTACGCCGCCCTGCCGGGGGTGGAGTTCGCTGGCATCTTCGAAACGAGTGACGCGCGCGCCGCGGAGATCTGTGCGCGGTTCAACTGCCAGCGGTTCGCCACCATCGAGGAGCAGGGCGAGGCGTGCGACGCGGTTTCGGTGGTGGTGCCGACCGACCGCCATGCCGCGCTGGCACTGCCGCTACTGGCGCGGGGCTGCCACCTCCTGATCGAGAAGCCGATTTGCGCCTCGCTCGCGGAGGCGGAGCAGGTGCTGGCGGCGGCGCGGACGCACGAAGCGATCGTGCAGGTCGGCCACATCGAGCATTTCAATCCGGTGATGGGGTTTTTGGAGAAAGAAGTCGTGCGTCCGCAGTTCATCGCGGCGGAGCGGCTTGCGCCGTTCTCGCCGCGCGGCACGGAGGTTGGCGTCGTGCTCGACCTCATGATTCACGACATCGGCATCGTGCTTGAGCTAGTGAAGGCGCCCGTGGAGAAAATCGACAGCGTCGGCGTGAGCCTGCTCTCGCGCACGGAGGACATCGCCAATGCCAGGATCGCCTTCGTCAACGGCTGCGTGGCCAACCTGAGTGCGAGCCGGATCAGCCTGAAGAAGGTGCGCGAGATCCGGGTGTTTCAGGACACCGGTTACTTCTCGTTCGATTTCATGCGGCAGAGTGGGCACCTCGTGCGCAAGTCCGGCATGCTGGCCTACGCCGCGCAGTTGGTCGGCGGCGCGGCGCCGGCGGAGTTGGCGTTGCCGGTCGAAGAGATCCCGCTGGAGAAGGGCGAGCCGCTGGCGCTCGAGCTGGCGCATTTTGTGGACAGCGTGGCCCGGGCCAAGCAGCCGAAGGTCGGTGCGGCCCTCGGCAAGGGCGCCCTCGAGGTGGCGATCACCATCACCGAGCAGATCCGCGCCGCGAAAAAATGATGATCACGTTCAAGGGCGGTTAGGGATAACCGCCCCTACCTGAGATGACTTCCACAAACAAACTGCTGCCGTTCCGTCTGCCGCCGCCGGTGGCTGGGAAGGTGGATTTGCTCATCGTGGCGGGCGAGCACTCGGGCGACGAGCAGGCGGCGCGATTGGTGCGCGAGCTGAGGGCGAAACAACCGGGACTGACGGTTGCGGCGCTGGGCGGCGCCGAGCTGGCCGGGGCCGGGGCGCAGTTGCTGCACGACCTGACGGCGTCGTCGGTAGTGGGGCTGGTCGAGGTGTTGAAGAACTATTCGTTTTTCAAGGCGCTGTTGGCCGAGACGCTGCGCTGGATCGCCGAGCACCGGCCGCGCGCGGTCTGTTTCGTTGATTATCCGGGGCTCAATCTGCGGCTCGCGGCGGCGCTGCGCGAGCGCGGCCTGTCGGTGAAGGGCGGTGGAAAAATTAGGACGCTCTACTACATCTCGCCGCAAATCTGGGCGTGGAAGGCCGGCCGGCGGTTCGCCATGGCGCGGGACCTTGACGCGATGGCGGTGATTTTTCCGTTCGAGGTGAAGTGTTATGCGGACACGACACTGCCGGTGGAGTTCGTGGGCCACCCGTTTGTCGCGCCGGACTACCTCGTACCGGTGAACTACGATCCGGCGGGACCGGTGCTGTTGCTCCCGGGCAGCCGGAAGCAGGCGGTGGCGCGGATTTACCCGGCGCTGCTGAGCGCCTTTGCGGCATTTCAGGAGAGGAACGCGGTCGTGCTTTTTCCCAGCCAGGAGATTCGCGCCATGCTCGAGCATTGGACCGCCTCGACGTCCTTGGCGAACCGCATCGAACTGCGCCCGATTGGGACACCGACCGCGGCCTCCGGCGTGCTCACCTCGAGCGGCACGATGTCGTTGAATTGTGCGCTCGCCGGCATCCCCGGGGCGATTGCCTATCGGGCGAATCCGATCACCTACCTGTTCGGGCGCTGGCTGGTCCGGGTGCCGTATCTGGGCATCGCGAACTTGCTGCTCGGCGAGCCGATGTATCCGGAGTTCATCCAGGGCGCGGCGACCCCGGCGGCGCTGGCGGCGGAGCTGAAGGCGTGTGTCGGTGATCCGGCCCGGCGCGCGCGGACGGCGGCGCAGGCGGCGCGGGTGCGGGCGCTGCTCAGCCAGCCAACGGGCGGCTCCGCGGCGGACTGGGTGGAGTGGCAACTGAAGTCCGACTAGGGCTCCGCGGTCAGGGCCGGCAGACGCGATGCCAGATTTTTCCAAAGCGCATCGGCCCGCTCGACGAGCAGGGCGTGACACTTGACGAGCTCAGCCTCGCGCGCGGCACGGTTCTCCTCGGCGATCTTCGCGAGATCGTCGAGATTGTAGACAAACACGTTTTCGAGGTCGGCCACGGCCGCGTCGACATCGCGGGGCAGGGCGAGGTCGATAAAAAACAAGGGACGCGCGGGTCGCCGGTGCATCGCAGCGGCAACCGCCGGGGTTTGCACGACGGTGCCGGGGGCGGACGTGGCGCAGACGACGACATCGAATTCGGGCAGCCGCGCCTCGCGCTGCTCGAACGGCATCGCGCTGGCGCCGAGCGCCGTAGCGAGGTCCATGGCCCGCTCCAGCCGCCGGCTGGCCACCGTGAGGCTGCCGGCGCCGCGGCTCTGGAAGGCCTTGGCCGTTTTCTCGCCGATCTCGCCGGCTCCGAGCAGCAGGATGCGGGTTTCCGCGAGCTGGCCGAAAATCTTCTGGGCGAGGTCGACCGCCACGTTGGCCACGCTGACCTGACCCTCGGTGATGGCGGTGTGGGTGCGGACGTGCTTGGCGGCCTGGAAGGCTTTTTGAAAAAAACGGTTGAGCACCGCGCCGGTGTGGCCGTTGGCCTGCGCCGCAGCGTAGGCCTCCTTCACCTGGCCGAAAATTTCCGTCTCCCCGAGCATTTGCGAGTCGAGGCCGGAGGCGACCTCCAGCAGGTGGCGCACCGCGTGGGCATCGTGCAGCCGGAGGCGGAATTGCTCGAATTCCTCGCGCGCAAACTGCTGGCGCCGGCAAAACGCCTCCTGCACCCGGGTGGCGGCTTCCGCGTGGGTCGCCACGCCGTAAAACTCGATGCGATTGCAGGTGCTGAGCACGGCAAACTCACTCAGACCCTCCAAGCGGGCGAGCTCGGCCCGCAGCGCATCGGCCGCCTCGGGAGTGAGCGATAGGCGCTCGCGCACGGCGATCGGCACCTTGTGGTGCGTCGCCCCGATGACAAAAAGCCCTCCGATATGGTTGCGGGCGGGGTCGCTCATGGCTGGGCGGCGGGGGGTGGCGTGACCGGCTCGTGATTTTTATTCACCGGCCAGAGGGAAAGGAGCGCGAGGCCAAACATCGTCGCGCAGGCCCAGGCAAAACGTTTCGAGATGAGCAGCCCGCGCACCCGCAGGCCGAGCATCGTGGCATAGGCGGCCCAGACGCTGACCGTAACCAGCAGCTTGGGCAGGTGCACCAGCGAGGTGTTGCGGAGCCAGTAGTTAGCGCCCATCGCCAGCGCCGCGGTCATCAGAATCACGCCGGTCCAAAGCAGGCGCACGCTGATGTGGTCGAGGTCGATGATCGAGGGGAGAAACGAAAACCACCCGCCGAGCCGCTTGCTCTTCAGCGAGTGATGGCGCAGCAGCGTCATGACCGAGGTGAGCGCCAGTAGGGCGAACACGCCGTAGCTGAAGAGAGCGAGCGCCGCATGGAGCTCGATCCAGGGGTTCCCGCCGAAGATGCCCGCGCGCCTCGTGGCGTCCCACGCCGGAATGGCTAGCGCCACGGTGGTAAGCACCGCGGCCAGGCTGGAGGTGAAAAAACCAAGCATGCTGGAGCGGAAGGTCACCCCGACGACGAAATAGAGCGTGATGGCTGACCAGGCGGTGAACTGATAGAGTTCGAACTCGTTGCCCAGCGGGCAGCCGCGCACGGCGTGGCCGCGCAGGCCCAGCCCGACCAACTGAAAGATGTAGCCGGCGAAGATGAAAGCGTTGATGGCGGGTCCCGACTGGCGGGTGCCCCGCAGAATGGAAACAAGGCCCGAGACCCAGCCGGCGAGGTAACACGCGGCGGCGATCCAGAGCCAGGAACGGTCAGTCAATCCAGCAAGCATAAGGCCGGGAACGTAGGGGATTCGGCGGCCGGGGCAAGTCCCGCGGTGGCAAGCGGCGACCGGTTCCCGCCGTCGGATTGGGCTGGACCGGGAATGAGCGCGCTACTTCGCGACCCGCACGGGCGCCCACTTGGTCAGAAACGCGCCCAAACGCTGCGGATCGTGCTGGCCGTCGAGCTCGAAATTCCCCGTTTCCTGCGTCACCAGCACGAGGCCGTTGGCATCCAGCACTACCAGCGAAGGCAGGCCGTGCTGGATAGGGTCGCCGAATTTTTCGTTGAGGGCGCCGTTGCGTTTGTCGCCCTTGCGGGTGTTCACGTCCACCAGCACCAGCACGTAGTCGGCGCCGATCCGGCGGTTGATTTGGGGATTGGCCAAAAAAGTCCGGCACAGGCGGTGGCTCCAGACGTCCCAGTTGGCGCCGAGCATGATGAGCACGTGCTTATTCTCGGTCTTGGCGCGCGCCAAGGCTGCATCGACCTGGGTATCTCCGTTGGCTTTGCTATCGAACACATCGGAGCCCAGCCGTGGATACTCCGACTCGGCCCTGAGTGGCAGTGTCACGGCCAAAAGGGCCAGAGTGAAGAGACGTTTCATGGTGGCAAACTACCCGGCGGGCAGGGAATAGCTAATTATATCGGCGCGGTTGATCGCAAACGCGGGCTGGCGGTTGCTTGAATACCGGCCGGAATCCGCCACCGTGGCGGCATGTGTGCTGTGACCCGCGCGCTAAGACGCGTCAGCGAACCCGTTGAGCGCCCCGCTCCGTTCGGGGTGCTGCCGAAGCGGCGCGTTTACACGCTTCTGCCGGAGCAACTGCACCCGATCGTCCGTATCGCCCACCGCATGGAGGGCGGCCTGATGATTCCGGAACGCATCATCCTTGACCATGAACTCGTGCTGATCACGCAGGGCCGGGGCGAGTGGGCCTTGGACGGGCGGCGGCATCCGTTCGCGACGCACGACCTGCTCTTCATCCCGCCGTTTGTGCCGCACTCGTTCGCATCCGACAGCACCGGTCCGGTCGGGCACATTGCCGTGCACTTCGACTTTGCGCCCGGTTGTCCGCCGGCGGCGCGGGGCTTGGCGCGCCAGCCGCCCTATCGCGTGCGCTTCACCCACGGACTCGATATTGCGAGCGAGCGGCGGCTGTTTGCGGGGCACCGGATCGAGCGGGCACTTGGCGATGTCGTGACAGCGCATGCGTCGGGCGAGGTGCTCGGCGCGGCCAGCGCGACGGTGCATCTGGCGGGCGTGCTCCTGGCGCTGCTGGCGGGCCCGGGGAATGCCGACCGCGAGGCGCGTTCCCCATTGCATGCGATCCGGGTGCAGTCGGTCGTGCGTTTCATGGCCGAAAATCTGGCGCGCCCGGTCGATCATGCGGCGCTGGAGCGCGTGTCGGGGGTCAGCCCCAGCCGGCTGCAGGCGCTGTTTCGGGAGGTGACGGGCTATCCGCCGCTGGACTATCTCCGGCGGTTGCGCGTGGAGGAGGCGCGGCGACTGCTGGCCGACAGCCGGCTTTCGGTGAAGGAGATCGCGGCGCGCACCGGGTTTCGCGACACGAGCCACTTCAGCAAGGTCTTCCGGCGAGTGGACGGATTGTCGCCGGCCCACTTCCGCGACGCCCTGCTCGCTGGCCGGCAGGAAAAATAGCCAACACCTGCGCGTCGCCGCCAAGGGTCGGGAGATGACAGGCACCTGCGGCGCCGCAATGTGGGCGCACTATGCTCACCCCGGAACAAGTGGCCGAGTTCAAGACCCAGGGTTATCTGCGCGGCGGGCAGGTGCTCGATGATGCGCAGGTCGAGGTGTTGCGCGGCGAAGTGGAGCGCGTCATTCGCGAACGCGAACGCAAGGACGTCCCGCAGCCGGTGCTCTGCCACAACTTCACCGGCGACGAGGCGGCGCCGGTCTGGCAGATCGTGAACATCTGGGAAGCGAGCCCGCCGTTCGCAAAGCTCATCCGCCATCCGGTGATCGGCGAGGAGATCGCGCAACTCACCGGCGCGAGCACGCTCCGCATCTGGCACGATCAGATCCAATACAAACCCGCGGCCAAGGGCGGCGTGAACATGTGGCACCAGGATGCGCCCCTCTGGCCAATCCTCGCGCCGATGACCGAGGTCACCGCCTGGGTCGCGCTCGACGACGTCGACGTGGACAACGGCTGCATGAGCATGGTGCCCGGCTCGCACCTGTGGGGCGACCACATGATGAGCTACCTGGCCACCTGGAAGGACTACCACGCCAGCGTGCCGATGGAATTTCAGGGCCACGCCATCACCGTGCGAAAGTGCCCGGTGCGCAAAGGCGAGGTGCACTACCACCATGCGCTCACCTGGCATGGTTCGCACGCCAACGCCAGCGGCCGTCCGCGCCGCGCGATCGCGCTGCACTTCATGACGAACGAGACGCGCTACGTCGCGTCGGGGGAGCACTGCATGAAACCCTTCGTGAAAGTCGCCGATGGGCAGGTCATGCGCGGCACGCATTTCCCGCTGGTATGGAAGCAGGCCGCTGCGGCCCCGGTCCCCCGGCGGGTCAAGCGCTCGCCGCGAGCGCCTCGGCCTGCGCGCGCCTGAAGCGCGCCGCCAGCCAGTGCCAGGTCTTCTGTGTCAGCCGGTCATCGGCGGCGCGGACGATGCCGGTGATATGTTCGGCTTTTCTTACGCCCACGATCGCGCTCGTGATGGCGGGGTGGGTGAGCACCCAGCGCACGGCGAGTTCCGCGATCGTGAGCCCAAGACCGGCAGCCACGGCCTTGGCCTCCTCGACCGCCTGCAGGACGATCTTCAAGCCCGCGCGCCGGAACAGGGGATCGTCGGCACGTCGCCCCACGAAGGTGGATTCCGCCGTGTAGTGGCCGCCGAGCAGGCCGCGTTGCAGGGAGGAGTAGTTGATGACCCCGATATTGTGGCGGAGGCAATAGGGCAGCTCCCGCGCCGCGACCTCGGTGGCGAGCAAGCTGAATGGCGGTTGCAGGCAGCTCACGTCGAAGTGCGCGCGGTAAAGCTCCATCTGTTCGGGGTTGAGATTGCTCGCGCCAAACCAGCGCACCTTGCCCTCGCGCCGCAACTGTTGGAAGGCCGCCGCCACCTCGTCGGGACGGGTGAGCGGATCCCAGGCATGGATCTGGTAGAGATCGATGTGGTCTGTCTGCAGCCGCCGCAGCGAGGCTTCGCAGGCGCGGAGAATGTAGTCGTGCGTGGTGTCGGGAAAGCGGTCTGGCCCGTCGGCGAAATTCCAGAAAAATTTCGTGGCTAGCACAAAACGATCCCGGGTGCCGTCACCTTTCAGGAGTTTGCCCAATTCGGTCTCCGCAAGGCCGTCGCCATAGGCATCTGCGGTATCGATGAAGTTGACGCCGCCATCCAGCGCGGCCCGCACTGCCGCGGCCCAAGGTTCCACCTGCACCGCGCCCCACCACGCCGGGCTGAGCTGCCAGCAGCCGAAGCAGAT
Organism: uncultured Opitutia bacterium; assembly: GCA_903877135.1. Lineage (GTDB taxonomy): Bacteria > Verrucomicrobiota > Verrucomicrobiia > Opitutales > Opitutaceae > CAIRCN01. Next base: position 22,786 of record CAIRCN010000022.1, on the reverse strand, counting down.
GCGCGAAACGTTGAGGTCGGTGGCGCCGAGCTGACGGTATTGCATGGGAGGGATATTTCGCCGGCCGCTTGCCGGCGTCAACGCTCTGCGCGGGACGCAATGTTCAATCCGTCGCAGTCTTCGTCTGCACCGGCACCAGATAATCCAACTCGCATTGCTCCCCGCCGTCGCCGAAGCGTTCGTCGTAGCGTTCGAGTTCGGGACGGTTGGCGTGTTGGTAGTCGGAGTGCAACAGCCAGGTGCCGTGAATGAAGCTGATGGTCTCACTCAGCCGGGCAATTGGTCCGCGGTGGGTGAATAGTGCGTAGGTTAGGGCAGGCACGCGCCAGACCGTCATCCCGGCGGGCACCGGTGCGTCGGCGTCCACGCTGGCACAGACGAGATAGGCCAGTTCGTCCGCGTGACGGCGCTGGTCCGAGGGGAGGCAGCGGCAGGCGCCGTAGGTGAAGGCGTCAAGGGCCGGCGCCAGCTCAGCGCGCCGTGCGAAGAACCGGCCGAAGAGCGGCGGGATCAGCGCGAGATTGTTGGCATCGGGCGACTGCGCGCTGATGAAAAGGGTTTCAAGTCCGAGCAGAGTGAGGGCCGGCAGCTGGATGATTTTGGGGTTCATGGCGAGGGAGGAGAATCTGCGGCGCTGATTGAAACGAGTGAGCCGTCGTCAGGGTTTTCGTGCGACCCAGAAACGACAGTCGTCGGAAAAATCGCGCACGGCGCGGGATTCGCTCGCGAGTTCGCGGCGCATGGCGTCGTATTCGTGCGTCCAGCCTGTCGCCGCGAGGTCGGCGAGAATTTCGGTCCGGGTGGGGAGGTGCATGAAAGTGCGGCCGGTGCCCGCTTCCTCAAAGTAGCGGTCACCGAACTCGCCGAGCCGCGGGTCCTGCTCGCCGCGTGCCCAGCGTGCCGCCTCGAGCTGCCACAAGGCCCGTTCGCCCGGGGAGGAGTCGCGATCATGCGTCGTGAACAACAAGGGCGCACCCGGCACGCAAACGCGCCGTAGCCCGTGTAGCGCCGCCCGGCGGTTGCACCGCCCCGGAATCTGCATGAGCCCATTGAACATGAATAACACCCCGGAAAACAAAGTGTCATCTAATAGATGACACTTTCCCAAGCGTGTCGCGTCGGCGGTGAAGAAGCGGATGGAACCGGCCTGGCGCTCGGCAGCAAGGCTGACGGCCTGGTCCACGAGTTCCTGCGCGAAGTCGAAGGCAGTGAGCCGCTGGTAGCCGAGCTGCCACAGGCCAATCGCCACGCGGCCGGCCCCACAGCCGGCCTCGAGCAGCGGGGCACTGTGGTCGGGAAAGAACCTCTCGATCAGCATGCGCTCCGAGGCCCACAGGCCCAGCTTGTGCGCGGCCCGCGTGTAGTGGATGACCGCGGTCAGGTCGTTGAAGTCGGCGCGGACCGTGGCGGCGGTTATTTTGGTCGAGTCCACGCGGCGATGAACATGCCGTTGGCATTAAGCTCTTGCGGCCAGAGGCTGAGCTGTGCGGTCCGCCCGAGGACGGGCTCGGGTATGAGTTCCGGGTGCGCGGCGGTGAACGCGTCGGCGACGGCGCGCGTCTCGCTGCGCGTGAGCGTACAGACGGCGTAGATAAGGCGGCCGGCGGGCTTGAGCGAGCCAGCGACGTGGTTGAGTAGCGCGAGTTGGGTGGCGGCGAGTTCGTGGACGTCGTCGGGTGTGGTGGTCCAGCGCGCATGGGGGTTGCGCTGCCAGGTGCCGACGCCGCTGCACGGCGCGTCGACGAGGATACCGTCGAACTTGGTCTTGGTGGGCAGCCGCGCGGAGCCATCCCAGAGCGCGGTGCGGTAGTTGAAGAGCTGAGCGCGGGCGGCGCGGCGCTTGAGCGTGTCGAGGCGGCGGTCATTGCGGTCGGTCGACCAGACCAAGCCCTTGTTCTGCATGAGATCGGCGAGGTGGAGGGTCTTGCCGCCCTCGCCGGCGCAGGCGTCCCACCAAGTCTGGCCGGGTTGGGGCGCGGCGGCGTGGCCGACCAGTTGGGACGCGAGATCCTGAATCTCGAATTCGCCGTGCTTGAACTGCTCGGTGCGAAACAAATCCTGCGTGCCGGTGAAGCGCAGCGCGTCGGGTGCGCGGTCGGAGGGCTCGCAGGCGAAGAGGGCCTTCGCCAGCGCGACGCCCTGGCCCGGCCGGGCACGAATCCAGAGTGCGGGATCGCGCTGAAGCTGGCGCAGGTAGTCGGCCGGCAATTCCATTTCCGTGGCGAGCCAGGCAGGCACTGCGCGGACGGCGAGGGTTTCAGCCTTCATCGATTTCGGGTCAGCGACGAAACGCTCCTGAAGCTGAAGCGCGTGTTCGAGGCGTTTTTGGGGTGAAGCCTTGGGATCGAGCCACGAGAGCCAGCGAAAATATACGAACACCGCGTGGCTGATGAGGCGCTTGGCCGGCGGCTGCAGGTAACGGTGTCCTTCGAAATAGAAACGCAGCGCAGTGTCGGCCCGCTGGTCGGTGGAGATGCCAGCGAGGATATGCGCGGCGTGATTGAGGATGGCTTGATCGGGCATGGGTTTGCACCACCTAGGACATGTCGGGCGCGAAGCACAAACTCGGAAAATAAGGTTTCACGGAAATTGCAGGGTTCTCAGCTTTTACGGGCTCCGGAGTTGCAGAAAAACTCTGAGTAAAATCTGCGGGCATCCGGCGCGACCGTGGCGACACGCAATCCACACCATGAAGCAGCCAGATGCAGATCGCCGCGCCCTAGGCGTGCAACCCGCAACGAGCAGCCGCCATGTCAACCCCGGCACTGGCTGCATCGAATGCAGAGTCGTGTGCGCTCTTCCCATCACTGAGTCTAGGTCATCATTTAAAATCATATAGTCCTCGTGCTTCTGGTGCCGACTTTGCCGCATTCAATGCGGACCTCGCCGCCCAAGCGCTGTAATTCGATGCAGCCAATGCCTAGAAGCTGAAGCACCCTTTTCAGGCCTTCGCGGCCGACAAGCTCCAGAAAGCGGACATCAACCGCCTTTACCAATAATTCAGGGCACCAGCGGCGCTCCTGTCGGCAACGGCGTCCCACGGAAGTTGCCAACATCCGGCGTCCGCCGCTAAATCACCGTGGCGCTCGGCAGCCGCAGGCATGCGATTTTTGCCCAAATTCGCTCGCTGGCGATTTGATAGCGGTCCTTGCCCGCGCCTGGTTCGTCGTAAACGGCCGGTGCCAGGGGCGGGCCGAATGTGACCGAGACTGGTGTGCCCAGGCGCAGCGTGCCGCCTTTGCCGCATGCCTCGAATGAACCGAAAATCCGCGCCGGAACTACCGGCACCTGCGATCGGCATGCGATCAGACCCACGCCAGCCTTCGGCTTCTGCAAGTGGCCGTTGAGCGAGCGTGTGCCCTCGGGAAACAGGATCAGGCCTTGGTCATCCTTCAGCGTTTTCAGCACGCGCTTGATGGCGCTCACATCCTGCCCGCCGTCGCGGTCTACCGGAATTGTGCCAACCGTGTCGAGCCACCACGAGACAAAGCCGGGTTTCCACAGTGTCTTGCGGGCAAAGTAGGCGATCTGGCGCGGCACTTGGGATCCAATCAGCAGCGGGTCGAGAAAGCTGGCGTGGTTGGCCGCAATCAGAAACGAGCTGGTGCGCGGCAGATTTTCCAAACCGCTGACTTCGCCACGAAAAAACATCCCGTAGACCGTGGCGATGGCATAGTGGAAAAAACCGTAGACCGGCTCCATCTCAAGCTGCGGAAGAGGGCGGCTCATGCGGGGCGGAGTTTGGCGGCAATGGCGGTGGCCATTTGCTGGACGACTGCCCCGATGCTGGCCAGCGTGGTGTCTATCGAGGTCGCGCCCGCGGGGCAGGAGAGCGGCGCGGTCTTGCGTGAGGAATCGAGGCGGTCGCGCTCGTGAATCTTGTCCTGCTGGCCCTGACCGGCCCGGCGCCGGCTGCGCTCGGCCGGATCGGCGTGGAGAAAGAAGCGAAAATCGGCGTCGGGGAAAATCACCGAACCGATGTCGCGACCTTCCATGGCCAAGCCGCGGAACCCGTGACATTGGGCGACGTCAGCTTGGCCGCGCTGATAGGCGAGGAGGGCGGCGCGCAACTCGGGAATCGCGGAAAAGTGAGAAACGGCGTCGTTGACCTCGCGGCTGCGGATTTCGTCACCGGCGACGTGCCCGTCGATGTCCATTTCGGACGAGCGGCCGTTGACGCGGGTGCCGAAGCGCAGGGCGGCGAGCGCGGCCTTGACGGCCGGCACATCGCCGGGCGCGACTCCGCGGCGCAGCAGTTCGGCCGTCAGCGCGCGGTAATACGAGCCGGTGTCAACGTGCAGCAGGTTGAAACGCTCGCTGAGGATGCGCGAGGTGGACGACTTGCCAGAGGCGGCGCCGCCGTCGATGGCGACGATGATAAAGGGGGAACTGGGCATCAGGGTTCCAACGAATTTTCGCGCAGGGAAGCGAGCAACTCAAAAAAGATGGGAAATGTTTTGGCGCAGCAGGCTGGGTTACGGATCGCGAGCCAAGGGCGACCGTCGCCGTGCAGGTTGTGACCACCGAGGACGCCGAAGCTCATCGCGAAGCGGTGGTCATGGTAGGTTTCGATTTCGACACCGCTTTTCAGGGGGCGCGGGTGGATTTCGAGAGAGTCCTCGGTTTCGACGACGTGCTGGCCCAGGCGGGTGAGCTCGCGCGCCATGCCGGCGACGCGGTCCGTCTCCTGCTTGCGGGTGTGAGCGATCCCGCTGATGTGTGTCGGCCCGTCGAGCAGCGGTGCGATGGCCGCGAGCGTGAGGAAGGTGTCGGAGAAGGCGTTGAAGTCGGCCGTGACGCCACGGGCGCGCGGGGCGCCACCGGTTTGGCGCAGCACGTCGGCGAAGCGCACATCGCCCTGCAGGCTGTCGCCCGGGCGGAACGCCGGCAGCTCCACCTGGCCGCCGGTGACGAGCCGGAGCGCGAGGAAGTAGCTCGCGGCGGTGGCGTCGCCTTCGATCGCGTAGTCGGCGGGCGCGGCGGCAAACTGCGCGACCATTTTTTCCGTCATGGTCACGAAGGGCCGGGAGACGGTCTCGCCCTGGAGGTTGACGCGCAGCGGGGTGCGGGCGTGTGGCGCGACCATCAGCAGCGCGGAGAGCATTTGGCTGCTCTCCGAAGCGTCGAGTTCGACCACTCCGCCGCGCAGTCCGGCGGTCCGGAGCGTGAAAGGGAAACTCCGGGCGCTGATGGTTGCCCCTTGGGACTCAAGCGCGTCAAGCAGCGCCCCAATGGGGCGGTGGCGCATCGCCTCGTCGCCATCGAAATAATAAACGCCGTCGGGCCGCAGACAGACGAAGGCGGTGAGGAAGCGGGCGGCGGTCCCGGCGTTGCCGACATCGATGGTCGCTTCGCGCACGGGGATTTCTCCGCCTTGCCCAGTGATTGTGATCGTCAGCGCCGCTTCATCGGTGGCCACCGCGAAACCTAGGGCTTGCAGCGCAGCCACCATGAGGCGGGTGTCGCGGCTGAAAAGCGCCCCGCGCAGCGTGACGGTGTTGGGGCTCAGCGCCGCGAGAATCAGGGAGCGGTTGGTGATGCTCTTCGAGCCGGGCAGGGTGATGCGGCCGCGGACGGGGTGCGTGAAGGGCTGAATCCAGAGCGGATCGGGGAGGGCGGCGGTCACGGGAGCGGGCGGAACTGGTCGCGGTAGGCCTTGCCTCGCTCGAGGCGGGCGACGACGTCGACGTAGTCGCGGTTGGCGAGCGCGGTCTTGAACGCGTGCAGTTCGTCCTCGAACTGGCGCAGTGCCCGCAGGACTTCGTCGTGGTTTTGCTCGAGAATCGTGCGCCAAAGCTTCGGATCGCTCGCGCCGATGCGGGTGGTGTCGCGCAGGCCGCCGCCGGCGTGGTTGCGCCAGGAGGGATCCTTGTGGGCGAGAAAACCGCACAACGTGGACGCCAGCACCTGCGGCAGATGGCTGATGTGCGCAACAATTTCGTCGTGCCGGTCGGGCGAAACCGTCACCGGTTCGCCGCCGAGGTCGCACCAGAAGTTCGCGATTGTGACCACGGCTTGCGGGTCCGTCTGCTCCAGCGGAGTGACAAAGCAAGTTCGGTGCTCGAACAGGCTGGCGCTGGCGTGCTCCCAGCCGGTTTTCTCAGAACCGGCCATCGGGTGAGAGCCGACGAAATGCGCGCGGCCGACCAGCGCGGCGTGACCGAGTCGGGCGATCTCGCCCTTCACGCTGCCTACATCGGTGACCACGGCGCCGGCATCAAGGTGTGCGGCGATTTGCTGCGTGAGCGGGACGATGCGATCCACCGGGGCGGCAATCACGACCAGTTGCGCGCCGTGCACCGCCTCCTCAGGCGTGTCGGCGACGGCGTCGCACCACGGTTGCTCGCGGAGTTTCAGGCGGACCTCGGGACGGCGGGCCCATAGCACGATCCGCCGGGCGACGCCGCGCGCATGGGCCGCGCGCGCCACGGAACCGCCGAGCAGGCCGGGGGCGAGGATGGTGAGTTGGGCGAGCACGGCTCTTTGCAAAAGGCAAACAGGTGCGGTGTCGAGCGGGGATCGCATTGCATTTTCCGTCCGCGGGCCTATTCGTCGTCCTGTCATGGCGGATGTGCGCACCAAACTCGAGCAGTGGAGCGGTACCTGGTCCCGGATTTGGCCGTGGGCAGCCGGGCTGGTGGGAGTGGCTGCTGCTGGGCGGACTGTATTTTTTCATCGCCGCGCTTGGACCGCGGAAGACCGAAGGCGGCATGACGGAGCCGTCGCGGGTCGCGCTTAACACCGAGCATCGGAAACTATCGGACGACATCGGCGAACAGGAGAAAAAATACTAACTGCAGGCGACCGCGGCGCTGACCGGAGAGGCCGCGATCCGGCTGCTGGAGCAGGCGATGACTCAGCAGCGGGAGTTGCTGCGGCTGAATTTGCGGGCTGGGCTCGAGCAAAAGGTGCGGCTCGACCGGCTCAAAGCGGCGCGCGACACCGAGCGAGCCAAACTGGCGACGGTCGGGATCGCTGAGTTGGAGACAGCCTCGGGCGAAGAACAGAAAGCCGGCAGGGCGGAGGCCGCGACCGCAAAATTGCGCGAGGCGCTGCAACTCGTGGCCCAAGCGGCGTTGCGACAGGCCCGGGCCGCCGCTACCGAGCTGCGCTGGCGGATGCGCTGGCGGCGTTTGGCCGCGCGCGGGAGGTGCAGGTGCAAATCAACCAGCGCTAGGCGCGCACCCAGTTTGCCAACCAACCGGGCCTCGATGCCATCGATGCCGAGATTGCCTCGCTCAACGCTGCCGGGGTCGCGGCGGAAATCGACGCCCGCGAGAAGGCGGCGGATGCCGCCGCGGATCGGGGGCGCGCGCTGGAGGCGGCCGAGCTTTACCAACGGGCCATCGTTTTGCAGCGCGATCTCAACGCGAAGTTCGCGCGCAGCCGGTTTGTCACGACGCAGCGGATGGAAGCCTTGGAGATCAAACGCCAGACGGTCCTCTCCGCGGAGCTGATGACGGCCGTAGTGGCGCTGGATCACGCTGCGACAGCCTGCCTGCTCAAGCGGCAGGTGGTCGTGGCCGGTCAGAAAATCACTGATGCCCGGGCGCTGCTGGAGCGGGTCGAGGCAGAATTTCCGAAGAGCCGCAATTTCGACGGCGCGCTGAAAATCAAGCTGGCCTACCTGGGATTGCGGCGCCGGGACATCCGCCAACTTCAGGACCAGATTTACGACCGGCTCGTGCCGGTGTCGGAGACGAGCAATGTGCTGATGCTGAAAACGGAATTAACCCAGGAAATCGACGCGAAGGTGATGCGCACCGACCCCAGCCGCAATCTGGGCCGCGCGCGGCCGGTCGATTACGTCACCTGGCTTGAAGCACAAGAATTTTGTCAGCGGCTGTCGTGGCTGCTCGGCACCCGGGCGCGGTTGCCGACGGAGCGGGAGTTCCGCGCGGCCCTCGGCGAGGGCGACAGTCCCACTTGGAGCGTGGAGACGGCCGGCGGGCACAGTCAGGAAGTCGGGCGGCAGCAAACCAACGCCGCCGGCTTTCACGATCTGACCGGCAATGTCGCGGAGTGGCTGGAGCCGGCCGTGACCGACGCCAAAGCGGCACCCGTGGCGGGGGGGAGCTACCTCGATCCGCTGGGGCCTTGAAGCCGTTTTCCGTAGCGCTGACCGACAAGACCGAACGCGCCCGGCACATCGGTTTTCGCGTTGTGGTCGAGTTGGTGATCGATTGACCGGGCCTGCACCTACACGCCGAGTTGCCGGAAGCGGTCGAATTCCGCGCGGGTGAGTGGCAGGACCGAGAGGAGGCTCTGGCGGAGCAGGGCAATCTTGGCGAACGCGGGCTCCGCCTTGATCCGGGCGAGGGGCACGGGTTTGGGCAGGGGCGCGACGGCTTCGAGTTCCACGGCCACCCAGCCGGGTTCCTTCGCGGTCGGGTCGGGAAACGCAGGTTTGGTGACCTGCGCGAGACCAACGACGGCCTTCGTCGTCACGCTCTCGTAGAACAGGACGCGGTCACCTGGGCGCATGGCGTTGAGATGGATGCGCGCCTGATAATTGCGCACGCCGGTCCAGGCAGTGCGTTTGTCGCGGACGAGGTCGGTCCACGCGTAGGCGCCGGGTTCTGATTTCACGAGCCAGTATTGGGTTGTCATGCGAGGGGGGGTTTGGTGCGCTGGGACTGAAATGGATGCTGATCTGGCTGAAAAAGCAAAAGCCCGCCGGGCACAATGGCTGCTTTATGTGCTGATGTTCGTGATGATCGTCGCGCCTTTGGTGTTGTTCTGGGTGCGTTTGCGCTAACGCTCTCCGCCCCCGCTTCATGAACAAAACCTTGCTTACAATCCGCCTGCTTTTCGTTGCGCTCTGCATCGCGGCGGGCTGGCTCATTTCTTTTACCGTTCTTGCGGGCGAACGCTACCGCGCCGTGGCCGTCCTCGTGGGCCTCGGCATCGGTGTGCTCGTGGTGTTGATCGACATGATGCTGAAGGGTTTTTCTTTGCGCGGTCTGTCGGCGATCACATTTGGCATCGGGGTTGGGCTGCTGATTGCGCACATGGTGGGCCTCTCGCCGCTGCTGGAAATCAACCCGCAGCATGGTGATGCAATGGATCCGGCGACCATTTATCTCATCCGACTGGGGTTGTTCCTCGTCTGTCCGTATCTTGCGGCGGTGATCGCGCTGCGGGGCAAGGACGAGTTTCACCTTGTGATCCCCTACGTCCGCTTTGTCCCGCACGAGGTCGATGTGCCGCTGGTTGTGGTTGATACCAGCGTGTTGATCGACGGCCGAATCGCGCGGGTGTGCGAGGCAGGGTTTCTCAATGCCGCGCTGGTCATCCCTCGTTTTGTGCTCAATGAACTGCAGTCCGTCGCTGATTCTGCCGACCCGATCAAGCAGGCGCGGGGTCGCCGCGGGTTGGAGGTGCTGAACGAACTGCGCCGCATCAAGCACCTCGACATCCGTATCCCGGAGAGTGAAGTCATGAAACGCGAGGACGTGGACGCCAAGCTGGTCTTCCTCGCGCAGTCGATGCGCGCAAAACTGCTGACGACCGACTACAATCTGGCGAAAATGGCGGAGTTTCATGGTGTGACGTGGCTCAACCTCAACCTTCTCGCCAAATCACTGCGGCCCGAACTCATGCTCGGCGAGACGATGGAGGTTGATTTGGTGAAGCAAGGCAAGGACGACGGACAGGCGGTGGGCTATCTGGAAGACGGCTCGATGGTCGTGGTCAGCGAAGCGCGCGCCTATCTGGGCCGGAGCGTTCGGGTCGAGATTGTCAGCGTGCTGCCCACCGCGGGGGGCAAGATGATTTTTGCCCGGCTGGTTGGGGCGGCGGGCTAGTGTTGAGCGCAGGGTCATGGTGGAGCCGGCATGGTCGGGGCGGAATTGTCAGTTTGATGTTTACTCGCGCACACCGATTGCGCAGAACCTCGCCTCCCTGCTGGGGCAGTAGCTCAGTTGATAGAGCGCGTCGTTCGCAACGACGAGGTCGTGGGTTTGATCCCCATCTGCTCCACCAAATTACGTTTAGCACGAACGAAGTGCAAAACTTCAGCCTATGCCCCCGTTTCACTCGGAGATTTCCAGGATGTCAAAAAATCCTATTATCAGGCGGTTCGTAAGTTCGGCTTGATGGTGCGTGGAAAACCATACAAAAGTCGCCCCCCTAAAATGCTAAACTGATTTTATTGCTGAGTTTAGCACCAGTATTCATCAAAATCGAAAGGACGGTTCAATGAAGGCAATTATCCAACACACTTCATCCTTGCCTCCGAAGGGCGCCAAGGATGATCGCGTGGAAAAACAGCAACCCAGAGACCAATCGCAGATGGGAATGAGGCTGACACTACATCCCCGTTTGGGCAATAAGGGGTTGCGGCTACCCTAATCGCATCTTCAACTCGTCGGCCTGTGCCTTGAATTTCGTTGGGTTCGCCTTCCTGAGGTGCGCGAGATTATGCAGCTTCCACTGCACGGCGGGGAGTTGCGCCAGATGCGGAAGTGACAGCAATGCCCACTGTGGTTCACCCGCGACCAGGGTCAGCAGGAAGCGCTTCTGGGCATCGGTGAGCGTAGCGAGGAGTTCGCGGCGCAGACGATCCCGCGTCGCCTTGAGATCGGCGAGTGTGATCGGGACGCGTTCTAGGCCGACGAATTCGTTTTCGAAAGCCGGCCCCATCTCCAGATCACGCGAGAAGAGCACTTCATGCACAGGCCGATTGTGGCCGGCGAGGTAGGCGATAAAGCATTCGACGGTCTCGGGACGCAGGCCGTGAGTCTGGAACATCCCATGCACATCGAAGAAATCGCGCGGGTGCTGGCGATCCAGCGCGGCGACGAGTTTGCTGCCGTAGAGTTCAGGCACGGCCAATGTCGGCACGCTGAAAGCCGCGGTGAACAGGTCGCTCGCGGCTTTGACGAGCGGTCGCGTTTCCAGCGGCAGCACCGTGCCCCGGAAGACGTGGTTGATTTCGACCTTAACCAGATCGCGGCCCCGACGGACGAATATCTTGGTTTCGTCCCCGACCGACGTGGCCATGACTTCAGCGGCGAGACCGCGGCGTTGGAGTCGGGTCGCGGATGGCGTTCAGTTCTGTGGCTATTTCCGTCAGTGCCGTCTCGCGCGGCTTGTCATGCAGCACGTAGACAACGTCGATATCCACGGACAGACGAGGCAGGTCTTGGACGAAGAGATTGATCGCCGTGCCGCCCTTCATGGCGAACATCCCCGAGCGAAACACCTCGGGGGCGGCGTCGAGCAGCAGGCGGACAGTTTTGAGGTAGGCGGTATCCATCAGGGTTTGAGCACGAGCGTTCGACCGTCGGGCAGGCGGGTGAGCCAGCGACCCCGGCCCCGCGGGCCGGCGAGGCGTCGGGCGTCGGCCGCCCATTCCAAGCTCAGTTCCTCCGCCCATTGCACACACAGCCGCCCGACCTTCACGCTCGGGCAGTGCTGCAAGAGCGTGCCGAGCACATCGAGACGCGGCGAACGGACACCCTCCATGATATTGCGGGCTTCCTCAATTCCCTGCCGTGGGGTTCCGACCTCGCTCAACATTTCGAGGAGGGCTCGCTCCGGCACCGAGACTAGCGCGCCAGTCGGCGCCTCCGGCAAAGGTTGGAGTCCGAAGTCAGTAGGTAGCTTGGCGTCGAAAAGCTTCCGTGCGACATAGCGCGCGGGGAATCGCTGATTGAACCACTCGGGTAGAGGGTGGGGATCGTTGCCCCATAGGGTCAGCTTCTCGCGCTGCCCGACGTTGTGACGTATGCCGCGCCAGGCCAGCGCAGTTTTTCCCCCGACGTGCAGGCCCGGCACGTTGCAGGCCAGCACCGTCAACGACGCTGTCACTGCCAATTCGTCGTTTGGGAACATGAACACGCCACGGCCCAGTCGCGTCAGCCAGCCAGCCCGCACGTAGTGCGAGGCGAGGGCAGACGACACGCCGACCTCCTTGAGGCGCGCGGTGGCCACCGGTCCACCCCTGGGGAGGGCAGCCAATGTTTTGATTGGGTTAATTGTAGTAGTTAAAGCCATGCTTGATTTATTTTCCTTAAATCAATCAAAGAACTGATTGGAAATCATGCAATAGTTAAAATATTACTTGAACTATTATCATTATCTCAATCATGCGGCGAAGACCGGCTTTGGGGAAGGCAGGCGGAGTGAAGCTCTTTTCAGTCGGAGCGCAGCGGCAGAGTAATTCCTCCCAGATATCTGCGCGATGTCCTCACGCGCCTGCCTACGATGAGCAACCAAGACGATCTCCGTCCGCTGCTGCCGTCGCAGTGGCGTCCCGCGTAACGCGGTCGGTCTCGCCCCATCGTCACCATCAAGGTCCCGGGGTAGGTCCTCAGCCGGACACATACGAATCAGCCTCAATGTAGCGAGAAACGGGCGACCAGCTCGCGGGCCCGTTCGTTGGTCATCCAAGGCAGGCGGGTGAAATGATCGTTGGCGGGATAATTCGGTTGGGAGAGGGCAGCCCGCAACTCGGCGCCGCGCCAGGTCTGCCAGTTATGCATGATCGGCGGCCAGTGGATCGCCGCATGCCAGATGAGGCCTGCCACGGCAGCCGCGGCCAAAACATTGCCCCAGCGTTGGGGCACAAACACCAGCAGCCGCTGCACGAGGATCGCCGCGAGCGGCAACATGCAGGCGATGGCGGTATATTGATACCGGCTGCATCCGGCGGAAGGGATGCCCGTGTGGTAGCGCCCGACGCCGAGGAGGACGGCGTTGCCGATCTCGAAGGCGAGGAGCGCGATCACCAGCGGGCGGAGACGCGGGGTCGCGAGCTTCCAGGCGAGGCCCGCGAGGGCCAGATGCACCAGAGTCAGGGCGAGAGCGGCGCCATCGCTGACGGAAGTATCGCTGAAAGAGGTGCGCAGTGGACTTTCGCCGAAATAGTGCAGGGCAAAATTCGTGGCCGGCAGCAAGGTATCTCTCAGGTGGTGGTGGTTGCCGCTTGAGACAATGGCAATCACCAGGCTGACCGCGAGCGAGGGCAGCAGGACGAGGACCGCTTTCGCCAACCGGTAAACCCAGCGTTCGGCCTGGGCTCCGGACAGAAGCATGACCAGGGCGAGAGCCGGCCCGGTGAGAATGCCCCGGGAGAAGCAAAGCGCGCTGGCGAGCGAACAGGTGCAGGCAATCGTGATCTGTTTCCATCTTGGCGCAGCGAGTTCTCCAGATGAGTCAGGGACGATTGCGAGCAGTCCGAAAAGGGCGAACGTGAACGCAAGCACGGCGCTCCACTGCACCGACCAGGCCAGGGATTCGTAGTGCAGGGGGCTCAGGCCAAAGCCCGCCGCTGCCAGCAACGCCACGGAACCACTGCAGCCGAGGCGTTGCACGATCCGGCACAGCAGCGCGGCGTTGAGCGCATGATTCAGCCACAACAGCAGAATCAGCGCGAAATAGCTACCGCCAAAAAACAAAATGGATCCGCCCCAGAGCGTTTTGAAAAGAGGCACGAAATTTTCCGCGAAGACTTGGCCAGCCCACGGGCCGAAGCCGCGCTGGTCCCAAAGGCTGAGCAAATCCCATTCGTCCTCAAAATAGAAGAGGACGCGGAAATCCCGCTGGTTTTGCAGCAAGGGGAAAAGGGTGAGCAGGGCCGCCACGAGGGCCGGCCAGAATCGGACAAGCGACTTGTGAAGCGAAGGCATCATGGGTGCTGCGCTGGCGGAAAAATTTGTCCGAAGCGGAATTCCACCGTTTTGGCGAAACACCCGGTGCGGACCGCATCGGCGTCGATGCCGACCGTCACCGCCGTCGCCCCCGGCCGGCCGATGAGGTAATCTCGAAAATTTACCGTATTTGCCAGCACCGGTGAGAGCAGGAATCCCCCAGCAGCGGCTTTGGGCGCAAACCGGTAGCTCTGGACACCGTCCTTGGTTTCTATCTGGAGCAGCGTCATCTTCGGCTTATAGAAAAAGGTCCGAAGCGCTCCCAGCCAGGAAGGCTGCAGTCGCACTTCAGCCCAGACCAGCCCAGCTGAATGGGGAACCGTGACCATGGCTCCGCAGGCGCGCCGCTCCTGGGAAATCCATTCAACGGATCTTGTCTGAATATGCGGGCGCCGGCGCAGCAGCAGCCAGCCCTGCTCCTCCGCGTCGAATTCGTAGCGTTCGATCAGACTCAGGAGGGCGCGGGCATCATCCGCCGCGGCCAGTCGGCCGTCGATGGTGTCGAGGCGCACCAGCACGAATTGCGGGGCTTTCGCGGAAGCGTAGAATTCGGCGTTGATCTGCGCTAGCGAAGCGGAAACGGCCGGATAGCCCTGAAAGACGGGCCGCGGCCGGTAATTGAGCCGGTTCCAATAGGCGACGACCTGCTCATGGCCGAAGACGTCCACGGTTTCCCCACCGACGCGGCTGCGCAAGAGGGGAAGCAACTGCGCTGCGCGGACCTTTTCTGTCTGCGCCACAAACGCCGCGCGAGTGTCGCGCAGATGCGCAAGATGGGTGACAGAATCCTGCACATGCGCGCGTAGAAGATAATGGGTCACCGACATCAGACCGGGATCCGCCACCCAGACCCCGATGACCGCCACCGTGGCCAGAACCAAGCCCAGGGCATGCCGTAGGGACAGACCGGCCAGCGCTGCAAACAGAAACAAACCCAGCACATGCCCGTCAGCGCGCACGAACGAATTTTTCCAGACGAGAAAACATAATCCGCCCGCGAGTGCGACGAGGGCCCATCGTGCCAACCGGGGCCAATCAGAACGGCGCCGGCTCTCGCCCCAGGCTGCGAGCAGGCTGGCGCCCAGCGTCGCGGCTCCGCACCAGAAGATTATTGGAGCTTCCTCGAATCCCATGACGTCTTGATAGGCGGCTGCCTGTGCGAATGACCTGGAGACAAAGATTATCAGGTCCGCCAACGGCTGTCCCGCCGTCAGCCAACCGGCCAGCAATCCCGCGAGCCAGCCACCGGCGAGCCAAAGCGCAGGACGTTTGTGCTGGCGCGCAAAAAGCACACACCCAACGCCGACGATGCCGGCACCTGTGGACAGGAAAAAGGTGAATTTTTGCAGGGCTAAGAATGACAGGATGACGCCTGAGACTGCCGGCAGGAATCGGCCCGCGTGGTCGTCGGTCACGGCGTTGACCCAGAGCAGAGCCGCGATGAAAAAAGAGTAGGCCGCATCGCCAAACAGCGGCTGCAGGATTGCGGCCACGGCGAACAGCAGCAGCCCCCGCCACCAGGGCAAACCCGCGGCACACAGCGCCACCGTTATCGCTAATCCTGCTTTGAAGACGAACTCCCAGGCCATGTGCGACCAGAATAAGCCCGGGTGACAGTAAACGGTGTTCAAAAACCCCCACGGCCCATAGGTAAACACCAAGTCGGTGCCAAAATGCAGCCGGCCCATGCGCGCGAAACCCAACACAAAACTCCACGACACATCCAAACCGTCGGAGAACGGAACGGGCCAGGACAAGGAACTCAGCCAAACCAAGGCTGCGCCGGTGACCAGCATCGGCACGCGGAGAAACCGGCTCAGTCTATATCCGATCACTGAAAGGAAGGGCATCGAGTTGGAACGATCAGGGTGGCTCACGTTCCACGCGGCGGGAACGCCAGCGAGAAATCCTCATGCTCAATGCTGAGGTTGGGGTTGTAGGCTGGGTCTCGGTCGAGCAGGCGGCCCCACTTGCTCCGCATGTAGGCGACTTCGCGCTGGAAGCGCTCGATCTTCTCGGGGTTGTCCTCAGCGCCGCGGCTGGCCGACTCGTGGTGGTAGAACTCGGCGAACGGCGTCCAGAGATTGCGGTAGCCGGCGGCGCGGACGCGCAGGCAGAAATCGGTGTCGTTGAACGCCACGGGCAGGTCGGTCTCGTTGAACCCTCCGACCGCCTCGAACACCTCGCGCCGGATGACGAGGCAGGCCGCGGTGATGGCGGAATAATTTTGCACGAGCCGGAGCCGGTTGCGCTGGCCTTCGCTCCCGCGCGGCGCGCATTTGAAGGCGTGGCCCGCCACGCCGTCGCGGCGTGCCGGACCGGTCAGGCCGAGGACCACGCCGGCGTGCTGCACGGTATCATTGGGATAATAGAGCAGCGCGCCAACTGCGCCGATTTCCGGCCGCAGCGCCTGCGTGGCCATCTCGTCGAGCCAGTCGGGCGAGATGATTTCGAGATCGTTGTTGAGGAAAGCGAGCAGTGAGCCGCGCGCCTCGCGGGCGGCGAAATTGTTGAGCGCGGAGAAATTGAAGGGTGCGTCGAAGTCGAGCACGCGCACCCCGGTGGCGCGCAGTTCGGCGAAATAGGCGAGCGTGCCGGGGTCGTCGGAGCGGTTGTTGACGACGATGATCTCGAAGTCGGGGTAGGTCGTCTTCGCGAGAATCGAGCCGATCCCGAGGCGGAGCAGGCTCTCAGCATTTCGTGTGGGAACGATAATTGACACTTTCGGTGCGGGCGAGGGCAGGGTGCGTTTCACGCGCCAGTGCTGGCCGGCGACTGCGACAAGTTCGGCGGCGACGCCGGTGCGGGCAAGGTGGTCGGCGAGGGCCTTTTGCGCGGCGATGAAGGGATAGTTGTTCTTTTGGTCGATGACGAGGGCGGTTGAGCCGGGGATGGCGCGCCAGTGGTAGAGCACGCTCGGGATGTGGTGAATGCGCGCCGCATCGAGCCCCTCGGTGGCGCGCAGCGTGAGGTCCCAGTCCTGGCTGCCTTCGTAGCCGATTCGGAACCCGCCGAGGGCGCGCAGCCGCGCTGTGCGAAAGACCGAGAGATGGCAGGTGTAATTCTGCCCGAGAAGCAGGTCAGGATTCCAGTCGGGCTTGAAGTAGGGATCGAAGCGGCGGCCGAGTTCGTCGATCTTGTCTTCGTCGGAGTAGATGAACTCAAGCTTGGGATTCGCGGCGAGTGCAAACACGACTTCGGCGAGGGCGTGCGGAGCGAGTTCGTCGTCGTGGTCGAGCAGGGCGGCAAACTCCCCGGTGGCGAGGTCGAGCGCGGAGTTGGAAGCGGCGGAGATATGGCCGTTTTCAGCGCGGAAGCTGACCTTGATGCGGGCATCACGGCGGGCGTAGTCCTCAATCACGCGGCGCACGTGAGTGGCGGTCGAGGTGTCGTCGGCAATGCACAGTTCCCAGTGCGGGTAGTATTGGGCGCGGACCGAATCGATGGCTTTTACCAGCCATGGTTCCGCGGTGTTGTAGGTCGGCAGCAGGATAGAAATCAGCGGTCGCTGCTCCGGCGACAGCGCCTCAATTTGCGCCCGGCAAGCAATAATCTGTTCCAGTTTAAAGGTGTCGAAACGCCGCACCCAAGTGGCGTAGTCGCGGCGCGAATCTTTCGATGCTTCAGATACGACTAGCGCCGTCGCAGTGGCGAAACAGCGCCAGCGACCATCATCGGTCAGGGCCTCGAACACGATGAGCTGGGAGGTGTTCGGTGGCAGCACGTAATCGACGACGAAGCCGCTGTGCTTGGCGTGCGGATTTTCGGGATGACCGGTGGCGACATCGGGGCGCGTCAGTCCGTAGTTTCCCTCGAAGATACTATTATGAACGCGGGCACGCACGCCAACGATGGCCGTTCCGCCGTGGGTGATCACCCAGCCGCGCAGGGCGCCAGTTGGAAGGACGAACTCCCAATCCGTCGGTTCGTCGATGACATGCAGCAGCGAGGTATCGGCTTTGGGTGCAGTGTCTTTGCGCGGGCCGGAATTTTTCCTAAGCGGATCGAGCAGCACTCGGCGCAGGGAGCGCAGCGGGCTGGTGGCACGCCACGAAAATGTCGCGGACATGCGGCGCACCTTGTCGGCCTGCTGTTGGAGCGCGGCAGCGTCGCTTTCGCGGTGGAGCTTGGCGGCGTCGAGGTCGCGAATGAGGCGCCCCATGGCTTCGGTGGCATCGGCGAGCCGGTGGCGGAGTACCTCGACTTGGTTGCGCTCGGCTTGGAGTTTGGCGTGACCGTAGTTTTCGCGGGCGGCCGTGCGGCCGGCTTCGGCCTGGAGTGCGGCGTTGCGCTGCTGGAGCGCCACGATCTCAACGCTCTTGAGCGCGGATATTTCAGCCTCGAGGGCGGCGGTGCTTTCGCGGGCCTGCCGTCGCGTCGCATCGATGGTTTGTTCCTTGGCGCGCATGCGGAGCGCAAGATCGCCCTCGGCCACGAGCACATCTTCCGACACGGCGAAGCTGGTGTCCTTGTAAATGGGAGTGGCGGTGGATTTCACCTGCTCGTAGAACGCGAGGAGGGCGGCGGCGTTAACACTGAGATCGAAGTGGGCGCGGGCAAATTCGAGGGCGCCGGCGCTCAGCCGCGCGGCCAGATCGGGGTCGCGGAAAATGCGGAGACATTTTTCTGCGATCTCATCCGGCGTGCCAATGTCGAGCAGCAGAGCGTGGCGGCCGTCCTCCATCTCGCGTGCGAGGTTGGCGCGCGGCGTGATGACCGGCCGGCCGACACTGAGAAACTCGGGGACCTTGGAGGGAAGCCGGTAGTCGTTAAAATCGTCGGGCGCCCCGGGCTGCACAAGCACGTCGGCAAGGGCGAGGAGCGGGGCGAGTTTCTTTTTTTCGATGTAACCGAGATCAATGATGTTGTCACCCCCCAAGGCGGCCAGTTCGCGGACGAACTGGGGCGCGTTAAGGCCGGTGCGCACGAGCTTGCACGGCACACCGGCATCGTTAATGAGACGCACGGCGATCACCAAGGCGCGAATGTCGGCGAGGTTGACGAAGGTCGTGCTGCCGGTGAACACGAGCAGCTTCTCGTTCGGTTGCATGCCAATCTGGCGCCGGAGAGCCGGATCGTCTGCGAGAGGCTGGTAGAGTGCGGGGTCGATCCCGGGCAGGAGACGCATGCTCGGTTTCCCGGCGGGCACAAACTCCGTTAGGCGGTTCGTGATGTAAGTGGCGGCGTGCGCGAGGCGTAGGAAATTCCGGAAGCGGACGGGATGGCAGAGTCGGTCGGGGAGCTGGGCCGACACGGCCTCATCGGACAGCTGCCGCAAGGCGGTGATAGGTTGATGTGCGTAGCTCTCCATCAAGAAAACCTCGTTGTCCTCGAGATGGATAATCAGCGCGGCACTGGGATACTGGCGGAGATAGGAAAGCGTGAATTCGCGGACGATTTCGCGTGGCGTCCAGACGTGGACGACATCGGCTGGCCGGCGGTCTGGAAACAGCGGCTCGTGTTCGAGGACGCGGGAGAACGTTGTCGGTATGAACAGCACGCCGGGCACGACGGCGATGGTTTCCGGGTTTTCCGGCACCGCGACGGCGCAGGCATGGCCCAGCAGCGTGAGGCGATTGGCGAACGCGCCGACGTGATTTAGGCTGTTGGTGGTGAAGTCACCGTAGTTGACGAAGAGGATGTTCACGCGAGGAGCGGACAATAGCTAAAGCCGCGCGATGAATTCGAGAACCGATTTGGCGGTCACCTGCCAGGAGAATGCCTGACTCCGGGCGAGGTTGGCCGCGGCGCAGGCTGCGTAGGTGCCGTGATCAGATTCAAGCGCCAGCATCCGGTCCGCGAGTAGTTCCGGCTGACTCGGCGACGCATACCAAGCCGCTTCACCGCCGACCTCGGGTAGGCTTGTGCAATCACTGACGATCGCAGGCAGGCCGGCTCCCATCGCCTCGACGAGCGGCAGACCGAAGCCCTCGTGCCAGCTCGGGGCCAGCAAGGCGAAGCTAGTGTCGTAGAGCGCGGCCAGCTCGCGGTCCGGGACATAGCCGAGGTAGCGAACGGGCGCACCGCGCTCGGCGAACTCGTCAAAGCGGCGGTGAATGGCGTCGGATTTCCACCCATGTCCGCCGGCGATCACGAGCGGACGGCGCTGTGGGGAGCGGGCTAGGTAACGCGCGTAGGCGTCGAGCAGCGTTTCGTGGTTCTTGCGAGGCTCGACGGAGCCGGCCGCCAGCCAGGGCGTGTCGGCGCTCCACTCGTGCGGCGCGGCCGCCCGGGGAAACCGGCTGGCGCCGGGAGCCAGGGCGTGCGGACGCTGCGATTGCTCCAACCAGTCGGGAAATAGGAACTCGAACTCGCGGCGTGTGCTTTCGCTCACAAACAGCAGACCCGCGGAGCGGGTGAGGGCCAGCAGAAGTTCCCGTTGACAGAGCAGGCGCGCCGCATCGGTGGCGAAATCCGGACGGGTCCAGAAAGCCAGGTCTTGCGCCGTGTAAACCAGCTTGGTGTGCGGCATCTTCGGTGCGTGAAAACTGAAGGAAAGAACGACGTCGGGTTTTCCGGGCAACGGCTCGCCTGTGCCGACTTCGGCCCAGAATTGGCGGGCGGCGATGGGATTCATTCCGCGCAACGGGGCAGTCACGCGCCTGTCGTCGATCATCGTCCCGGTGGTGGGATCGTGGTTTATCCAGTCGCCGAAATGGTGGTAGAGATCGAAGGTGTGGCCAAGTGGCAGGCCTTCGGCGATGAGGGCGCGCGAGAGCGCGTCGGCATACCAGGCGCAACCGGCGCGTTCGACGCAGGTTTGGGCGACATCGAGGGCGATTCTCATGGTGGCTGCCTCCGGGCGGTGGCATCGAGAAAATGGGCGAGCCGGCCGGCTTCGAGTTCGAGCGAAAACGCCGCCAGGCGATTGCGGCCACGTTTGATCAGATCGTCCCGCAGTCCTTCGCGGATGGCGATCTTTCGCATGGCATCGGCTAGCAAATGCGGATCGCGCGCATCAAAAAACATGCAGGCATCGCCCCCGACTTCGGGCAGCGAAGTAGTATTGGCGGCAAGGATCGGCACACCAAACCGCATGGCCTCGAGCAGGGGAATCCCAAAGCCCTCGTGCAAGGAGGGGATAACCAGCGCCCCAGCGTGACTCCAGAGCGCGGAAAACGCATGATCGCCGACATGACCGAGAAAGTGCACGCGGTCCGCGAGACCCAGGCCACCGGCCATCTCGGCCAGCAGTTTCATGCGCTGGTCGGGCTGACCGGTGAGGACCAGAGGCCAGGCCCGCGATCCCGCACCGATGGCGTAGGCCCGATAGGCCACGAGCAGGGTTTCGTGATTTTTGTGCGGCCAGAAATTCGCAGGATAGAGGAAAAATGGTGTTTCCGGTGTGTCGGTGGGAGGCGGCACTGAAGAAACTGGCTCAGGCAGTCGGTCTTGAACGGCGTTGTAAACGTGAAAACAGCGGCTCGGATGCACGCCATAATGCTTGCAGAAACGCGTCAGCACGTGGCGAGAGTTACATTGAAAATAGGTAGACTCCCCGGCAATTTTTCGAAACCACGACTCCCGATGGTTGACCTCTTCAATTGGTAGCGCGGCCGGAAGATCGCGGTGGAGGAGGTCGACAATCAGGCTGATGCTGGGGAGTCCGGGCGACGTAAAGGAGGAGTATCCGAAAGGGGCGTAAAGGGTGTCGAATCCGGCGCGTGCCACCAAGGTTGCGTCAAACGGTAGATTTCCATCGGGACGCCAGAGTTCCCCGCGCCGCTGGAAAACGGCGAATGAGTCTAAGCGTGGTTCAAGGAGATAGTCACCGGGGCGCAACACGGGGCCGAGTTCATTTCGCAGGGAAGGTTGAGCGAGCACGGCGAAATTGAAAATCGGCCCGCGCTGGCGGCCGATTTCTGCGAGAAAAGAATAGACGAATGGCTTGATGCCGCCGTTGGCACCGCCCGGCTGCATGCGCAACAGGTCAATACCGATCCGTACAGGCCGCGTTGCCGCTTGTCGGGCCTGTTGCTCGGATGCGAGTGCAAAGCGATGCCGCTGGCGGAGCGCGGCGGGACCGAATCCGAACCGGTGTGTCAACGGGGAAAAAAACTGGCGGGCTGCATTTGCAGCACGTTCGCGTGACAGCCGGCGTGACCACTCGATTTCCAGTGCGGCAGTCCTCGGACTCCATCGTTTGAGGAAACGCTGCGTATTACGTTGGTCATACGCACCACGGCCTTCCGAACTGGAGATATGATGTTGAACGACACTTCGGGTGGCGACCAGGTTGATCATGCCGTCTTCACGGGCGCGAAGGCACAGATCGACATCCTCAAACCCATTGCGGTATCCCTCGTCAAGCCCACCTGTGCGGCGGAACCACGCCCGATTTACGATGCAGCATGCTCCGGTAAGGGCTGGTATCTCAACCCATTCGCCCGCCCTCTGCATGGCCTCAAGCGAATCGCGATGATGCACTGGGTAGCCGTCCTTCTGGAAGACCATACCTGCGTGATCGACTATGCCGGACCGCGCATCAAGTTGGATGTTGCCGACGATTCCGGCGCGCGGATGTCGGTCGTAGGCCGCCAGCATCGGCTCCAGCCAACCAGGTTGGAGTACGAGATCGTTGTTGAGTAGAACGAGGAACTTGCCGGTGGCGAGGGAGGCGGCGCGGTTGTTCGCGGCAGCGTAACCGAGGTTGCGTTCGTTGAGGAGGACGCGGAAGGGCGGGGCAAGCGTTGCAAGCCACGCGCGCGTGCCGTCGGTGCTGCCGTCGTCCACGAGGATAATCTCGTGGTCGAGGCTGGGCGGCAGCGTGGCCTGCAGGCTCGCCACCATCGCCTGCGTGAGCGGTAGGCAATTATAGAGCGGGATGATAAACGAAAGGTGCAAGGGCGGGAAAAATCTGGGCCGGTCATCGGCTATCTCCACCGCAGTCCAGGTTCAAGGCGTCGCGGGCAGCAATTTCGGCAGAGAAGAGAGTTTTCGGGAGAAATGCAGTCGAACCTCGCAGGTCAACGCGCGCGACGAGGCACCGGCGGGAAGATCCGGCAGGAAGAGATGCGGATCGTTATCCAGACTGAGCAAGTCCAGCGTGGCGGCGGGACGAAGTCGAAGCAGGCCGTTGACGGGAGAAAGACCGTTCCAGTGGTTGGCTTGGTTGAGCGTGAGCAGGCTTG
>CAIRCN010000021.1 GCA_903877135.1 uncultured Opitutia bacterium | reverse complement strand
GCCGCCGCCATGAACTTCCAGAAGCTCCTGGGCTTCTTTTTTCACTTTTGGCTACGCCTCCTTCGGCAACTCCTCCCCGCTCTTTTTCCGACTCCCTCTTTCGCGCTCTGTTCGTAAACAGGCTTTTTCAGGAACGACTAAACAAGAGAAAACTAGAGCCAAAATACCATGAATACCCCCACCTCAACGACGAGCTCCTATCTGCCGCTGGCAGGTGACAGATGCGAGAGTGACTGCGGGCGGCAACGTGAAATGGCAGGTTGATCAAGCTCCGCTAATTTACAGTCGGAACCGGAAGATTGAATTCCTTGAGCAGGGCGCTGATCTTGCCGGCAATGTCAGCTCTGGGGTCTAACGGGCTCAAGCCGGGATGTCGCACGGTGCCGTCGGGCGCTATGATGACGACGGTGGGAATGCCAGGGATACTATAGGCTGGGTTGAAGACATCTTCGTCGCTGATGGCGATGTCCCACGTCATATTCTTGGCCTTCATGAAGGCGGGCATGAGGGAGATTTCCCTAGCGGGGTTGCCCTTGGTTTCGATTTTCCCGGGTTCGAGGTTGGCCACGAAACCCTGGATGCTGGTCACGCCTAGAAACACAACTGGCGCGCCCTTAAAGTGCGCGACGTGTTCGCGCAGCTGTGGGAATGACGCGATGCACGGGCCGCACCAGGTGGCCCAGAAATCTAGGACAACGACGTTACCTTTGAGGCTAGAGAGGGTTTTGAGCCCGTCCTTGGAGGACCACTTGAAATGCAGTTCGGGGGCGGCGTGGCCCACGAGTCGATCGATCTTGGCCTGGTGCTCGGCGGCCTTGGCCTTGGCTTCGGGAGTCATGACTTGCAGCACTTGCTGCGCGATGGCGGCGGCCTTGGTGCCCGCGAAATCGGAGGTGACGGCAGTGAAGAGCTTCTTGCCGGTCTCTTCGTCACCGATCACTTGTAGGTAGAGTTCGGCCTTCAGCAACGCGAGTTGGGCGATGTCCTCGGTTCTTTCGGGATGCTTAGCCAGCAGCGCGTTGATGGCGGTAATCTCAGGGGCGAGTGACTGGGCCGTGACAGGACCAGACTTTATCTTGGCCCGGACCCGGCCAACGATGTCGGCATGCTCGGCGGCGACCGGAGATGTGGCGGCATCATCGGCGAAGAGTTGCAGGAGGAGAGCACCGAAAATGAGTGTAGCGAGAACTGGGCGGATTTTCATTGGGGCAGATTGGAGTTGGGCTCGTTGCCGAATGTTTCAGTGAACCGCTCCCGGCGGCGGTTCCGGGGAGTGGTTTTTCTTCACGGGACACAGGCTTAAAGGATCGGCACTCATGATACCTGTCAATCAATGGCAATTGACAACATCACTTATAGGTAATACCATGATCTAACATGAACACTAATACCCTCAGAGTTTTTAGGTTCGTAGCCGCCGTGGCAGTTATTGGCTGTGCAGCTCGTTTAGGCGCCCAAGTGCAGGTCTTCCCGCTGAACTACCTCGCCCAGAGTTCGTCGGTGACCGTAACCTTGGGCTACGGATCGATGGACGGTATCTATACTATCATTCCGATCGCGCCGAACCCTCCGGTTAACGTAGGCTACTTTAGCACGCTGAAGGTTGTCACCGGATACGATGCAACCAAGATCACTGCGATTCAGTGGTTCAAGGACAACAAGCAGCTGGCGAGTCAAAATACGACGTATGAAGTCGTCGGAGCAACGGACGCAGACTCAGGGGTCTACTATGCCAAGTTTACTGCTGATGGGATGAGTCAGATATCGAACCAAGCGACCATTCGTGTGGTTCAGCCCGTGCGTCGCCAGCTGTTGGATCTTTCGTCCCGTGCCACGATCAGCGCCTCCAACCCCACCTTGATCGGAGGATTTGTGGTCGCGCCCAGTCCAGGCCAGCTCAACGAGACGAAATATGTCCTGATTCGAGCCGTCGGACCCAGCCTGGCATCATTGGGCGTCACGCACCCACTGGCATCACCCGCCATTCGCATCTATAATTCCGATGGCACACCCTTCGTGCCAGCGGCGGCACCAACGGGGAATCCGGTGTCCTCTGTTGACACTGTTTCAATTCGGGTAGGCGCGTTTCCGCTCATGGCTGGTGCAGGTGATGTTGCGGTGGTCATGCCTTTTCCCGCCGGCGTCTACTCGGTGCATGTTTACAGTGCCGACGGGGGCACCGGTGATGTGCTGCTCGAGATTTACGATATCTCCGACCGCGCTCTGTGGCCTTATTAGCTGATCGCAAATCCGGGTTTCAAGTGCGCCTGCGTGTCCATGACGTTGGTTTCAGAAACAGGGGGAAATCGGTGGCTGGCTCACAAAGGTCAAACCGGTCTGACCCTGGTTGAACAATCCCAGGTCTGCACGCGATGGCCACGTCTCCGCTGCGGCCGCCTTCGGCCACGGCTATGACGGTGGTATCTTTCCCTGTTGCCCACACCTTGTGGGATGTTTGTGTGTTTAGAGCTGTGATAAACCGAGACGACAGGACCATGAATTTGACGAGCGTTATCGATCAACCTCGCCCCGGATCGGCGCATTACCGGCAGTATATTCCGGTGGCGGGCTGGATTCATGCGGGCGAGTGGCAGGATCAGATTCGACAAGTCACCGTCTGTTGTGACGGTCGTGAACTTGGCACGACCGCCCACCTTTTTGTCAGGACCGATGTGGCCCTTTCGCTGCAACTACAGCCGGATCTGCGCACGGGGTTCCGACTGCTTGCGGTGTTTGAGCCCCCCCCCCACACACACACACACCTGCGCACTCGAGGTCCGCGCCGAGTTTCTTGACGGCTCCATCGCTTTGCTCGGCACCGTCAATATCCGCCTCTTGGCCGACGACCGCACGGGGGGAGCCTTTGGCGACATCTGCAATCCGCAGAAAACCGCCCTGCTCGGCCGCGAACATCTTTACGCCACCGGCTGCCCGGCCGAAACAGCCAGCGCCGATTGCGTGAACCTGATTGCGGATTATCTACCCGCCCATGCCAGCCTGCTCGATGTCGGATGCGGCATCGGCGCCTATTGCGACCCGCTGCGCTCGCGCGATCACACTTGGATCGGTTGCGAGACCAGCCGTGCATGCCTCGACGAATTGACGCGCCGCGGCCTCCCGCATCGCGCCATCAAGCGCCCGCTCTGGCCATGGGCGCACTACCGCCTGCCCGCCAAGGACCGTGAGTTCGATGTTACCCTGGCCATCGAAGTCCTGGAGCACATCCGCCAACCCGCGCGGTTTGTCGCCGAGCTGGCCCGCGTCACCCGGCGGCGCGCTCTGATTTCTGTTCCCAATCTGGAAATTCTGCCATTTCTGGCGGACCGGCTTGTTGCGCCCTGGCATCTGCTCGAGAGGGATCACTGCGGATTTTTTTCGCGGTTTAACCTGCGACCGCTGCTGCAAGACCATTTCCGGCACGTGGAGATTCTGGACTACGGCACCCACCCGCTGACCACGGCCGAGGGGTTGCCTCTGGCCTATCACCTCTTCGCGATCTGCGACGTTTGATTTTATGAAGACCCTCTCCCGCGTAAAAACTTTGTGCCTCACCAGCGGCACCAATGCCTGGGTGCGCCTGCAAGCCCTCGGGCCCAACAACCTCACCAGCGCCTGGACATCCCCGCAGGGAAAGATCGTGCCCTGAGCAACTCTGCCGCCCGCCCGCGCTGCTTGACAGCGCGGGCGGGCGGTGGAAAAACCAAAACCCCCGGCGAATTTCTTTACTGGGCTATGCAGTTGACTGCCACACATCGCCGAATCTCCGTTGTCTGTCACAGATGAAATACTCCATACCAGCGACTTTCACTTTAGGAAGGAGTGGTTCGAGTGGCTAGCTAAGCAGGCCAGTAACTTCGATGCGTGCTGCCTATCGGGTGATTTGCTCGATATGCTGGATTTCGGAACCACTCAGGGCATGGCTACCCAGGTGCGTTGGGTAGAAAAGTGGGCCAAAGGCTTTCCAGGCCAGCTATACGTGTGCTCTGGGAATCATGACTGGTGGGTGGAAGAGAAGGGGACCAACCCAATGGCAGACGGCAGGTGGATACAGGGGCTGCGAAGGCCGGGTGTCTGGGTCGATGGAGACGCGAATGCGGTGGCCGGTTATTCGATACTCTGCCAACCATGGGTGGGGGGCTTAGGACAAATATACGACGCGGGAGTCCCTTCGATAGTGCTAGCTCACGCTCCGCCGACCGGACTCCCTGTCTCCTGCAATTACGAGGGGGGCGACATCGGAGACTTTGAGACAGATGGAACTCTCCGGGAACTGCCGGCTGGCAGCCTCGTGTTATCCGGGCATGTCCATAGTCCGCGGCATTGGCATGCGGAGCGACGAGGCATTTTATGCTTCAACCCCGGGGTAAGCAGTCATCACGAACCGAACCACATCATCATAGATACAGAGCGGCACTCGGCGACGTTCTTTGCATACGGATGCGGGGAGTCCCTCTGCCAGTGGCACTCAACTGCATAGCCCACTTTCTTTAATGTTCAAGATGCCGAGCGCAGTTCGTATCGCCATTGCCCTGCTGATCCTCGCCGGGCTCATGGGTCGCGTTAGCCACGCGCAGACCCGTTACGTGGCCACCGCCACCGGCATAGAAGGAAATGGCGGATTTTCCGCTGGGGCGGCCAGAATGGGACCTCAGGCCCTCAATGATATCGGCCAGGTCGTCGGTAACCCTTATCCGAATCCTTTTGATCATACCAACTATCCCGGAGCTACATTGTTCGACGGAACGAGTCTCGTTTATCTCGGAAAACTTGGGGCCTTGGGCGCTAATGCCACGGCCATCAACAATGCCGGGCAGGTCGTGGGGACATCGTATACGGATACCAACCCTACCATTTATCAGGCCTATCTCTATGATCACGGCACGGTGCTGAACCTCGGGTTTTTGCCCGGAGGGACGACCAGTCGAGCGCGCGGCATCAACGCACGCGGGGACATCATCGGCACAGGCGATTCCACCGTGTATTTTGGCAACCGCAGTTTCCTCTACCACGATGGCCAGATGACGGACCTGGGCGATTTGGGCGGCTTCAGTGCTACGGCCTTTGCCATCAACGATGCGGGCCAGATTGTCGGCTCTTCGACAGGTCCGGCGACGGCGACACAGATCGGGGCTGTCGAGGCGTTCCTCTACCAAGGCGGCCTGATGACAGATCTGGGTGGATTTGGCGGGCGCTACAGCAGCGCTCAGGCGATCAATAATGCCGGGCAGATCGTCGGCGCGGCCGATTACCCGAACCAAGGCCCACGCCACGCTGTCCTTTGGCAGAATGGGCAGGTGGCCGACCTCGGCGTCCTCGGCAATGGCACCTCAAGTTTTGCCTATGGCATCAATAATTCCGGCCAGATCGTGGGCACATCCTGGGCATCCCCCATCGGGGCGCTCCGCGCTTTCCTCTATCAAAACGGCCGGATGATGGACCTGAATTGCCTGGTCGAGCCCATCGTCGGTGTTGCCAGTGTCTTGTTCGCGGATTCCGACTCCCACTTCGACCAAGCCGATGCCATAAACGATCATGGCCAGATTTTGGCTCCCGGTCATCCAGGTGGCACCGTCAGTGTGGATTTCTACGTGTTGACGCCGGTGACACCCGGCCGGCTGGTGAATTTTTCCTTCCGCGGTTCGACCGGCGTGAACACCCAGCCGATCATCCTCGGCTTCGTCGTGGCTGGTTCCTCCAAGAATCTGCTCCTGCGCGGGGTTGGCCCAAGGTTAGCCGCTATGGGCGTGCCCACCGCCTTGGTCGATCCGCAGCTCAAGCTCTTTGCCGGCAGCGCCGTGATCGGGGCAAACGACGATTGGGGCGCGGTGGCCAACTCCGCGGGCGTGGCGGCGGCGGCGACCGCGACCGGCGCGTTCCCGCTCGCGACCGGGAGCAAGGACGCCGCCCTCCTCTGTGCGGCTGATGCCGGGGCCTACACCGTCCACATTTCGGGCGCGAGCGGAGGCCCGGGCGTGGCGCTGGCGGAAATCTACGATGCAGACGGGGGCGCAGCGTCGTCTCGGATGATCAATGCCTCCGGCTTGCTGCCCATGGGCGCGGGCGACAGCACGGCCATCGTCGGCTTCGTGATCGCCGGCACCTATGGCGACACCGTGATCATCCGGGCCGTCGGCCCGGGCCTGAGCCGGTTCGGCCTCGCCGGGGTGCCGAAGCCGCAGATCACGCTGTTCGACGCCACCGGCAATGTGCAGGGCACCAACGCGGGCTGGGGCGGAAATGCGCTGCTGGCGCAGATGTCCGCCCAAGTCGGCGCCTTCCCCCTGGATGACGCGGGCGCAGACGCAATGCTCGTGGCCTCGGTCAAACCCGGCGCTTACACGGTGCAGGTGACGGGCGGTGTCAGTTCGTCCGGCCTCGTGTTGCTCGAAGTGTATGAGCTGCGCTGAGGGCGAACTCAAGCGGTTGAAACTTTTGCCTAAAAATATCTCAAGCCTCTCCCCTCTGTCGATTTCGTGCCCGTGATTTCCATCCAAACATTCAGTAAGTCGGCGGGATTGCGATTGCCCTGCCGCACCCCGGCAACAGCCTCGGGGCCGTTGGATATTTCGGTCCTGCGCACTCTGAAAAATAGACCGAGGCAAATCATGACCCGACCGCACTCAAGCCAAGCATTGGCCAGCGCCACGATGTCACCGAGTGATTTGCAAGGGCTGGAAAAGCCCGGCAATCAAGCCCTGCGCTTGTCCCGTAATTCGATCAGCCGACCGCTGCCGGCCGTCTTGGGGTTGCGTGTCACTATAAATCCAGTGAGTCTTTCGACGCCGTGAATTCAACCGCAAAAAGCCGCACTGGGAATGTCCCGCTGGCCAACGTCAGCAAGTTAGGCGTGCGTCCGGCTGATCTTTGTCCTCCGGATATGGCCGCACTGAGTTCCGGCGAATAACACGGTTGGGCAAAGAAGATGAACCGCCGAGCGCTCTTACTTCTCATTGCACTCGTTTTTCTCGGTTGCGCGTTCGGCCTTACGTCGCTGCGTCGGCCCGTATGGATGATCGAGGCTTCTCTCCGTCGAACGACTCCGCTTGGCTCGACGACGGAAGAAGTGCAGAGGGCATTTGATAGCAAAGGTTGGCGCGCGGAGCCAGCGAGGACTGGGTTCATTAAGCAAGAGCAGGGACGGCGGTCTGAGATCGTTGGGACGACTTCGATCGAAAGACAATTGGGCGAGTATGGGATTCTTCTGCGAACGAGCGTGGTTGCGTATTGGGGCTTCGACGACAAAGGAAAGCTTATCGATATTTGGGTATGGAAGACAACCGACGCCCCATGAAAGAAGAGCCCAACTCTGAAGGTCGTGTGACGCCTGCGCCGTCACACAACCCTGACCGCTGAGGACGAGCAGGCCACTCCGAGTGTTTCGAGGAAATCCGTCGAGTGCTGGAACGAGAGGAGCTTATCGACGCACCTGAATAGCGCGCTCTATTTTGCTTGAGACCACTCGACAGCCTTTCGGCAGAGTGCGAGCGCGTCTTCGTAAACCGCCCTACCTAGCTGTAGGCGGGTTGTTATGTCGTCGGGATTGTGGCATTCGGTTGGAAGATACTCTTAGTGACGCCTCCCATCAGCATCGTCTTCTTCCGTTTCCCGTCTCGATGGTAACGAAGCCGCCGGACAACAAGCCCCGGCAACTGAAGGGTAACCATAGTGCCGGCTGGCGCGCCCGGCGCGCACTAAGCGAGGGCCTCCCGCTATCTCTTGGGATGAACTCTTTTCGCCGTTTCATCGCCTCACACCGCACGCACGCGTTCGTGTGCGTCTACGGTTATGGGGTGCTCGCGATGCTCAACAGCGCGATTACCGGCGCCCCGTTTCTCGGCGTCCTTTGCAACATCTTTTTCCCCATGATCGCACTCATGAGTGCCGCGGGCGTGCTGCTCGCCGCCTCCCTTCTCCTGATCGCCGTGCTCGAAGGGGATTGGCCCAGAGCCAGGCGCGCGCTGATCAACGCGGCCTGGGCCGCCGCCTCTTACATCGCATTCGCCCTGGCCACGGGATGGGCTGACCATATCACCGTATGACCAAAATCCTTGCAGTTACTGATTTACATTACTATAGGCCCTATTTTGAGTGGGTCCGGGCGGAGGCACTTTCAGGTCGTTACGACGCCGTGGCGTGCGCGGGGGATGGCCTCGGTTTTTTCCCATCGCCCCCGGACCAGGAAGGGGGGCTGCGCACCTGGTTAGAACGTTTCCCGATCCCAATTTATTACAGCCGCGGCGGGTATGACCCAGACACTGCGGCACTTGCGAGGATTAGAAACCCAAACTTTTACGCCGGAGGCGTGTGGGTTCTCGGGCGCTGGCGCATCGTCGTTGTCGACGTGTGGAGCGGGGTCGGGTATATCCCCGCGACTGCGGCGCAAACGGTGCTTGTTAGTCATTATCCCCCCGCCGGGACCATGTGCTCGCGGGCCGCGGGGGCGGGGTTCGACGCCGCCGAACTCGGGCGTGGTGACGTGAGGGCGATGATCGACCGCATCGACACCGCGCGGATCGCCATCTGTGGTAGCGTTCATGAGCCGGCGCGGCATCATGACGAATTCGGTAATACGTTGGTAATCAATACGGGACTGGCGCACAACGAAATGCGGGGGGTGCCGAACCACGCCATCATCGACCTAGATCGCAGGAGCGCGGCGATCGACACCGGACGCACAATGACGTGCATCGATTTCGCTGGGGGGTGACCCCCCTGGCTCTTCCGGTCTTTGGCAACCCCCCGACCTGTTGTTATCTAGTTTTGCCCGGCGCTCATGCCGGCCAACCAAAACTAGAAAAAATACTACCATGAAAACTCCCTCCTCAACCCCCTCCCCCGCGATCGCCGCCTTCGCCGCCTGGGCCGCTGCCCACCCCGACGTTGTCACCGTCATCAGCGCCGACGTGGTCGGTGACCACATCACGATCCTAACCAGCGACGGCATCATCCGCCATATTCCCCTCGCGTTCCGCAACCCCATGCCCGCCTAACCCGCCCGGACCCATGAAAAATACATACGATATAATTGAAACGCGCCGGTTCGACAATAGCCCGGCGGTTATGAAATTCACGGTCGCGACCAACCTCAGCGCGCACAATGCACGCAATGAGATTGCGCACCTGCGCGAGGCGGAGGAACGCAAAACTGCAATTCCTGCCATGTCAGGCTGGCAGGTTTTTCGTTCATTTTCAACGCGTCGCCACATCCCAACCGCCTAACTGCCTCCGCATGGAAAAAATCCTCGATACCACGAGAACCGTCATCCTAACCCCGCCCGAAACTAACGCGTTCCGTGCCTGGGTCGCGTCGTTCGACGAACGCGCCCGAACCCCTGCCGCCTCGGACCGCAACCTGGCCCGGGCGATGCGCCGGCGGTTCCGGGCACCCGGATTTCTCCTGATCGAAACCCCCTCCGGGGCGGTCCTGAACGTGGGGGCGTGGATATGAACACGCCCGCAGAAAACGAACTCCGCGAAATCGGCCTAACCCGCTGCCAGCGGTGGGCGTCGCAATTTGGCGCCGCCGCGCAGGAGGCGCACGAGGCGCGCCTGGGGCCCCGGGCGTGGGACGATCTGCCCTCGTGAATTCCCCTGTATCTAAATCCCCCCCTCGCTCGGGATGAACACCCTACCTCGGTCGGATGCCAGCGGCCCTGTCGTTTCAAATAGGGTGGGTATTGGAACGCGACACTTTGACGCAGACCGGTCGAGATTCCAGGGTTTGCTGGAATCACCGGGTGCGCGGCGACATTTCAACCCGTGAGTCTTTGCCCACCTTGGGCTCGGAGCCGGCACCAAGATGCAGCTGACGGGTTCCGCCACTCAGTGCATTCAAACAATCCCCTGCAGATCAACCCCTGGAAAATACTTCTTGAGGCACTCCGGGCAGTACCCGTGCGAAAACTTCGCGTCGGTGTGCCTCATGACATAGACTTCAACCTGCTCCCAGTAGCCCTTGTCGTCCCGAATCTTTTTGCAGCCGCAGCAGATCGGCAGGAATCCCTTCAGCGTTTTTACCTCGGCCAGGGCCTGTTGCAGCTCCTGGTTCACCCGGCGCAGTTCCATCAGGTCGGCGTGGCGCGCGACCGCGATGGTGATCGCCCGCTCCAGTTCGGACGCCTGCGGTGGCTTGAGGACAAATGCGCCCACACCCGCGGCTGTCGCCTTGACGAGCCATTCGGTCTCGTCGTGGGCCGTAAGGATCACCACCGGCGTGGGACAGGTCACCTGAATAGCGGCAGCCGCGTCGATCCCGTTCAGGCAGGGCATGGAGATGTCCATCAGGATGACATCGGGTTTCAATGCCGTAGTCATCGCTACCGCATCCCTGCCATCACCGGCGGTGCCGACAACGGTCAGGCCAAGCGACTCGAGTTTCGTTTGGATCAGGCTCGTAATCATGGCATCGTCCTCGGCAATCAGGACGCGGGTAGCTTGGTTGGTTGGCATCGGAAAGAGGGCCGGCAGTGGCCGGCGGCTAGGTGCGGGTTTCTTCCTCCAACCGGATGCGCAGGGTCGTCACCGCTCCGTGGTCATTGGCGATAGTAACCTGCCCGCCAAGGGTGCCTTTCACCAGTTCCTGGATCAGCTTGAGACCGATGTTGGACCGCTCCAGCGCCAGCACGTCGGGGGGATAACCCGGACCGTTGTCGCGGTAGCGCAGTGTCATGCCTTCCGGATCACTCTCCGCCTCAAATCCAATTGTCACCGCGCCCCCTGCCGGGTTGCCATGCTTCACCGAGTTGGTGGCCAGTTCGTTGATCACCATCGCCAGGGCCCCGGCCTGCCGCGGCGAAACTTTTTCCGCACCAGGCTTGACGGTCACCACCGCCGTTTGCCGCCGCTGGGCCGTTTGAAGGATGGCCTGGATGATTTGCTCCGCCAGTTCATGCACCGGGACCGGAGCCCACGCCGACTGCGATAGCATACGATGGACTTGCAGGAGCCCCCGGATGCGCTGGTCAAGCCGCGTCAGGGACGATGCGATTGACTGCGGATCACCCCGAGTATGCCTCGCTTCAAAGGCCATCAACCCAAGCACTGCGGTCAGGTTGTTCGCCACGCGGTGGTTCACCTCGCGCAGTAGCTCGCCCTTGATCTGCGTGTCCCGCTCGCTCTGCATCAGCAACTCCTGAAGTTTCTCCTGCTGTGTGACTCGCTCGGTGATGTCGCTGTGCGTGCCAATGACCCGCAGGGGTTTGCCTTCAGCGTCACGACTGACGACCAGGCCGCGAGCAAGAATCCATTTCCAGCTGCCATCCTTGCAGCGAACACGGTGTTCACTGACGTAGACGGCAGAGTTGCCGTCAAGATGCGCTTTCACTGCCGCCACTGTCGACGGCAGGTCTTCCGGATGCACGCGCTTGCTCCATTCATCGAGTCCTGAGCCGATTTCGTTTTCAGTGTAACCCAGCATCTCTTTCCAGCGCTTGCTGAAGAAAACCGCGCTGGTCGGCACATCCCAGTCCCACAGCCCGTCTCCGGCGCTCTCGAGGGCAAATTTCCAGCGCTCCTCGCTCGCCTTCAGCGACGCCTCCATCCGCTTGCGTTCACTGATGTCGATGCACGAGCCGATGTAGCCGGCGAAGCTGCCATCGAGATGGAAGCGGGGCGTGCCGTGGTCGAGCAGCCAGCGGTATTCGCCATCGTGACGGCGGAGCCGGTATTCCATCTCGAACTCCCGCCGGGCGTCGAAACTGCCGACGTAAATCTCCAGACAATGGGCGAGATCATCCGGATGCACGCCTTCGGCCCAACCGTTGCCCATCTCCTGCTCCAGGGTCCGGCCGGTAAAGTCGAGCCAGGTCTTGTTGAAGTAATTGCAGAGTTTGTCGGTGTCCGACTCCCAGATGAGCACGGGGGCCGTATCAGCCATCAAGGCGAAGCGGGTCTCGCTCTCGTGCGCCGCCAGTTCCGCCCGCCTGCGCCCGGTCAGGTCGGTCAGCACGATGCGGCCCACGGAGGTGCCGTCAGTGTCCAGCGCGGTGGTCGCCGCCAACTGCCCCCAGCAGGACAGGCCGTCCGGCCGCTCCAGCCGCAGTTCAAACGTCTGCAGCGCACCGGTCGCGAAAAGTTGTTTGCGGTGCAGATACCAGATGTCCTGATCTGCCTTGTGGATAAAGCGGGAGAACGGCTGACCGACCAGCGCGCCCCGGGCCACGCCCAGCAGGGTGCAGACGGTGAGGTTGGACTCCAAGACCAGTCCTGGCTCGCTCAGGGTGACATAGCCTACCGGGGCCAGATCGTAGAGTTCGAAGTAGCGCGCCCGCGAATCTTCCAGGGCCAGCTGCGCCCGGCGCAGTTCCTCGTTCTGCAGCTCCAGCTCGATCTGGTGCACCTGCATCTCATGGAGCATCGCCCGCGTCGCCTCCGGGGAAAGCGCCGCGAGTTGCTCTGGTGACGGGGCGGTTTCCCGGGTCAGAGCTTCGGCCCGGGCGCGTAGTTCGGCCGCGCCGGATTGCGGTTCGTTGCTGCTCACGATGGGCCGGCCTCCACCGGTGGACTCTGGAGGGCGTCGCTCAAACGTTCCGTGGTAGCGATCGCATACATCCGTCCAGCCTCGTTCACCAAGGCGGTGGAGATGATCGAGACCGCGACTGACTTGCCCTCCTTGGTGAGCCGCTGGGTCCGATACGGCGCCAGCACTTCCGCCCGGGCCAGGTGCCGGAGGGTGTCCAGCGCGCCCTCGCGCAACTCCGGCGGGATCCGGTCCTGCACATTCATTTGCAGGGCCTCGGCTTCGTTCCAGCCATACTGGCGCACCGCGCCCGGGTTCCAGGCGATGATACGCCCTTCCATGTCCTGCACGGTGACGGCGTCGTGCGCATCGCGCACGACCACGGCCAGCCGGAGCTGTTCATTGGCTTTGCGCAAGGCTTCCTCCGCCCGCTTGCGCTCGGAGATGTCGTGAAAGTAGACCGACAGCCCCTCCGGCGACGGATAGCAGCTGCACTCCAGCCATTTGTCGATCGGCGCAGGATAATACTCCTCAAAGACCAGCGACTGGCCGGTTGCGACCGACTGATGAAAGCACTCGTGGTACTTGGTGTCCTTGGCGTGGGGAAACAGGTCCCAGACGCACTGGCCGATGAGGGCCTCCGGGCTCATGCCGATCAGCTTCGCCCCCGGCGCACTGCAATAGGTGTAGCGCCAGTTCCGGTCGAGCACCAGCAGCCCGTCAGTGATGCTGCTGAGCGTCGTCTCCAGCTTCTGGTGCTCCGCCGCCAGCGCCAGCTGCATCAGCTTCACCTTCGTGATGTCCACGAAGGTGAGCACCGCCCCCTCGATCACGTGTTCGAGGGTGCGGTAGGGCTGGATCCGCATGGTATACCAGGTGCCCGCCAGACTCTGCACTTCCTGTTCGCAGGGTTGGAGCGTGGCCAGCACCGCCTGCAAGTCTGGCACCAGCCGATCGTAGCTCACCAGGTTGGAGACGATGTGCGCCACGGGCCGCCCCACGTCGCTGGGGATCAGGTTGATGATCGCGCTGGCCGCGGCGGTGAAGCGCAGGATCCGCAGCTGATGGTCCACGAACACGGTGCCAATCCCGGTGCCCGACACCAGGTTGTTCATGTCGTTGACGGACCGCGACAGGTCGGCCACTTTCGTTTGCAGCTCGTTGTTGACCGTGGCCAGCTCCTCGTTGACTGACTGCAATTCCTCCTTGGAGGTTTCCAATTCCTCGTTGGTGGACTGCAGTTCCTCGTTCACCGACTGCATCTCCTCGTTGGAGGACTTGAGCTCCTCGGTGCTGCTCTCGAGCTCCTCGCGCGTGCTTTGCAGGTATTCCTCCTTAACCCGCAAGGCCTGCTGGAGTGAAGCGATGAGCCCGGCGGCGGGCGTGGTCTCCAGGGCGGTCGCCGCGGGCGCAGCTTCCGGCGTGGCGGCCGCAACTTCCTCCAGGATGACCAAGTATAACGGCGCCTCGGGCGAGGCGCCCGTTCCCGTCGTCACCGGACGGACGGTCAGGTTGACCGTCGTATAGTGGCCGTTGGTTTTGACGCGCAGGCCCGGGCAATGCACGGCATCCTTGGTGCCCACGGCCTTGTGCAGGGTGGTGGCCAGCTCGTGGCGCAGCCCGTCCCGGGCCATCTTCACGATGTTGTTGATTCCCGCCTCGCCGGCGGCCGGCTCCAGGTACATCCCCGTGCGGCCGTGCAGGTAGAGGATGTAGCCCCGCTCGTTGACCAGAGCACCGGCGGCGACGACCTGCTGCAGCAAGCCCTGTTCCGTCAGCTCGCGCAGCGGCAGCTTCACGGGGAAGCCCGGCTTGGCGCCGCGCGCGGGCAGGGCCTCGTTGAGCGCCGTCGTCCGTGGCAGAAACCGACTCAGGGCCGCGCGCTGCAGGCCGTGCGTGTCCGTCTTCCTCTGATACAGCTTCGCCTTGCGGTCCAGCCCGGAAAACAGCGCGTCAAACTCGCTCACGCCCTCCGAGGTGCCCAGGAACAGGAAGCCGGCGGGCTTCAGGGCGTAGTGGAAGAGCGGAATGAGCTGCTTCTGCAGCCCGGCGCCCAGGTAGATCAGGAGGTTGCGGCAGACGATCAGGTCCAGCTTCGAGAAGGGCGGGTCCTTGATGATGTCCTGCTCGGAAAAGACCAGCATGTCGCGGATGCCCTTGTGGATGCGGTAGGCGCCGCCGCCGGGCTCGGCCGTGAAATAGCGCGCCAGCCGCTCCGGCGTGAGGTCGGCGGCGATGCTGGCCGGATAGACGCCGAGTCGGGCCGTGGCGATCGCACGGCTGTCGAGGTCGGTGGCGAACACCTGCACGGTGAAGCTCTGCTTGAGCGCCTCCATGCGCTCCACCAGGAGAATGGCGAGCGAATAGGCTTCCTCGCCGGTGGAGCACCCCGCCGACCAGACGCGGATCACGGCGTCCGCCCGCTGTTCGGCAAAGAGCCGCGGAATGACTTGGGCCTCAAGCACCGCGAAGGCCTCCGGGTCGCGGAAGAAATTGGTCACGCCGATCAGCAGGTCGCGAAACAGCGCCTCCACCTCAGCCGGATGCTGCTGCAGATACCGGACGTAGTCGCCCAGCGCGCTGATTTGGTGGACCGCCATGCGCCGCTCGATCCGGCGGTGGATCGTGCTCGGCTTATATTGGGAAAAATCATGGCTGGTCTGGGCGCGCAGCAGGATGAAGATCTTTTTCAGCGCGGTCTCGGTCTTGGGTGCCGGGACCGCGTTGGGTTCGGCCGGCCGGCCGAACGCGTGCACGGCATAGGCGATCAGCTGGGCGGGCATCTCGGCCGGGGGCAGCTCGTAGTCCACCAGCCCGGTAGCGATGGCGCTGCGCGGCATGCCGTCGTATTCGGTCGAGGCGGGGTTCTGCGCCATGACCATGCCGCCCTCGCCCTTGATGGCGCGCACTCCCAGCGTGCCGTCGCTGCCGGTGCCCGAAAGGATGATCCCGATGGCCCGCTCATGCTGGTCCTGCGCCAGCGACCGGAAGAAGAAGTCGATCGGCAGGCGCTGACCGCGCGGAAAGCCCGGTTCCAGCAATTGCAGCGTGCCGTTCAGAAACGCCATGTCGCAGCCCGGCGGAATGATGTAGGCGCAGTTGGGCTGCACCGGCATGCCGTCCACCACCTCAAACACCTGCATCCGCGTATAGCGCCGGACCAGGTCGGCGAGGATGCTCTTGTGATCCGGGGCCAGGTGCTGCACCAGCACAAAGGCCATGTTCGGATCGGTGTTGGCAGGCATGCCGGCGAAGAACGCCTCAAACGCCGCCAGCCCCCCGGCGGACGCCCCGATGCCGACGATCGGAAACCGAGCGGCCTCCGGGGCGGCCAGTTCGGCGCTCGCCGGCGCCACCGCGGCCGGGCCGGCTGTCTCCGCCCTTACGATACCCTTGGCCCCGCTCGGCGTTGGCGCGGTTTTACCGGCGGCTTTGGTCTTGGTGGTTTTCATGGTCGGCTCCTACGGTTGATCGGATCTGGGACGCGCATCCGCGGGCAGACTCAGCGCCTGACATCACGGGATGTCAATGGTGAAGACGTCTCGGCCGCAGGCGCCGCCCACCGTCACCGCCATGCTCGACGGGGAATGGGTGGGGCGGCGCGTAATGGCTGAACATCCCAGGCGAGCCCCGGCCACTGGCGCGTCCCTCGTTCCCGTTTGGCCGGCGGCAGACCGACTCCGGTTTTTCGCTGTTTCCAATAGGAACGTTTCGGGAACGGGTGTGCCGGTTTTTCAGCCGTCCGACCGGCTTGCCATCGAAGATGGGCGTTCCGCTGACGGTGCCTTCTGGCACACGCCAATTCGGTCCTCGCTCCAACGTTACATAGGTGAGCCACGCCTCCGGCTGACGCGGAGCGTGCAGCAGCACGATCCGTGACAGCCGGTGGCGTTTGGCTCTAACGGCTGGCTGACTCCATTTTCATTTCGTGGTGTGGCTCACGCCAGTGGATGCTTCGCCACCGACAAGCTGCCAAAGTCCGCTCCCTGTTTCTCCGTAACGCTCAAGATAAAGTGTCGATTCACCTTCCGGAACGCCCGGCTTAAAACTATACGCCGCTACTTTCATCTTCTTTTCGACCGACTGGCCGGACTCATTCTTGAGAACGCGTAGAACCTCGACCTGATACCAGAGAAACTTGCTTCCTTCTCCCGTCGACAGCCGCTTCACGCGCAAGACCACGACGGCCTTATTCGCGAGCGCCTCGTCCATCGGTGCGCTTGTCGCGGCGAACGCCATCGCCACAATTCCGAAGAGGACCGTGAAGATCGCGAGCTTCATAGCTTTTGCCCAACGTTTCGGTCATCAACTGGGTTCCCTGCAAGTGCGACAGCAAATGCCGAACATAGAACTAGCGCCGCCATGTCTTTGAAGCATTTCACGGCTAACTGTGCTACCAAGCTAATCATGAGCGTAGATTCTTGGTAAATTGGGTAACACTTTTTGGTTGAGGGAGACGGTGATCAGGCCCTGGCAGCGGAGCCAGGTTTCCACCGTGAGCCGCCAGGCGGCGGCGACGCGGCGTTGATCGATCGTCTCCAGTTGGTTGATCCTGTCCATTGCGTGGGTTCTAATCCACTCAAAAACGGCCAGCCGTTCCCGTTTGCTGAAGCGCACGTGGGGCTGGTGGTGATAAGCCTCGCAGGCCGTGTGGCCGCGGAGGCTGCGACGCGGGCGGCAGTTGAGCGCGTGATTGACGGCGAGGAGGTAGGGCGCGAGCGCCCCGGGCTGCCAGAGCGCGGGCTGCACGAGGCATTCGCCGAGGGCGAGCTTGAGTTCGCGGATGCCTTTCTCGATGGCCCCATTGTAGCGCGGATAACGCGCCGGGCTGTTCAGCGGGATGACGCCATGCTCGGCGAGCACGGCATTGACCGCGGCATGATTGAGCGGGCTGCCGTTGTCGCGCTTGAGGAAGAGCGGCGCCCCGTGACGGTGGAACAGTTTCTCCAGATGCGCGGCTACCGCCGTGCCCTTCGACTCCAAGGCTGCGAGCGGCGCGAAGCGATACCGTGTGCAGAGGTCCTGCACCGCGTGAACGTAGAGCTTGCGGCCGCGGCGATCCCGGCCCCGCTCGGTCGCATCGAGCGCCCACGCGAGGTTGGGCTTGTGCCAGACGACGCGCTTGCAGACCTGCCGGCGCACCGTGTTTTGGCGGTCGCGCTCGTCGGCCACGAGCCGGTTGAGCGCACGACGGGAGACGCTCTCCTGATGACGGGCCAATAGTGCGGTCGTGCCCTGCGTGCGCTTGCGGCCGTGGCGCAGGGCCGCGATCTGCGCCTGCACCTCGGCCAGCGGCAAGGGGCCATTTTTCTTCGGGCCCGGCGGAGCGAGCACCGGTGACCCGGTGCCCGTCCGCTCGCGCCAGCGCAGCAGCCGCCGATAGCCGAGCTTCAGCGCCACACTGGCGGCCCGGGCACTCAGGCCCGAGCCGGTTTGCAGTTCCTCGATCATGGGGAGGACTTGGGGGATCGTCTGCGCTTTTTTTTAGCGTCCGCTTCCTCCATCGCCCGGAGCATGGCGCGGATCTCCGCGGTCTGCTCCGCCACCTTCAGCTTCGACTCGAGCTGCGCCACCTTCGCGGCCAGCGCCGTTTCCGTGGGTGACACCGGCAGGGCCGGCCGGCCCGGCTCCTGGTCCTCCAGTTCCTGGAGCATCGCCTTCAGGCCGCGCTCCTCCCACTCGTAGTAGGTCTTGCGTGAGATCCCCAGTGCGGCCGCTGCCGCCGTCGCCGTCAGCAGGCCGGCCCGCACCTTGAGGATCATTTCCGCCCGCGCCCGGGCTTGGGGTTTCGGATCCATGGTTCACCCAGTCGAGCCCGGCGAGGCCGGGGACGCAATCTCCTGCACCTGCGCCAGCCGCGCCGCGAGTTTCTCCCGGCCCGCGTTCAATTGGCGCTTCTGCAGGAGCGCCCGCAGCCGCGGACTCAGGGCCGCCCCGTCCGCCAGGTTCGCCCGGCTCTCCAAGGCTTGGAGCATCCCCTCCATCGCCCGCTCCTGCCACTGCTGCAAGGCGACGTAGCTCACGCCCATCACCCGCATCACCTCCGCCGGTTTCACCCGTTCGGTCCACACTGCCAGCACCGCCTGGGCCTTCTCCGCCGCGCTGTGCGGCTGACTCGGCGGGCGCGCACGCTTCGCCTTCGGTTTGTCCGCTGCCGTTGCTTCCTTTTTCGAGCTCATAGGTCATCTCCTTTTCATCAACACTGAGTTTTAGTTTTCCCTTCTCCGCCCTTAACACGACCGACTGGCCGTCCAGCCGGCCCACGAGGTAAAACGGCGTCTTCGGCTGGCCCCGCAGCGCGAGTTCCAGGAGATTCTCCTGGATGCCCTGCTGCATCGTCTGCTTCAGCGCCGTGTGGATTTCAAAGAAGCGGTCCGCCGGGCACAGGCTCCCGATCCCCTGGTGCGGCCGCCGGTGGTTGTAGTATTTCACCCAGAGGCGCAGGCGCTCCTGCGCCGACTCGAACGAGTCGAACTGCGCCCGCACGAGGAACTCCTGCCACAGGCTCGCCCAGAACCGCTCCACTTTCCCGAGCGTCATCGGGTGCTGCGGCCGCGACACGAGGTGCGCCACCCGGTCCTTCGCCAGTTCCACGGCGAAGCGGCTCTTGCCCCGCCAGCTCGTGTATTGCCGGCCCCGGTCGGTCAGCATTTCCTTCGGCGGCGAGTATTCGCCGACGGCGATGCGGTAGGTTTCGATCACCGCCTCCGCCGTCGGGCTGCGATACAGGCCGAACCCCACGATGTAGCGCGAGTAGTCGTCCATGAACGCCACGATGTAGGCGTATTTGCCGCCGAGCCGAAACGTGAACAGATCGCTCTGCCACATTTGATTGGGCGTCGCCCGCTCGAAGAACCGCGGCCGCGTCAGGTTGCGCCGCGGTTTGGCCGGCCGGTCCATCAGGTTCGCCGCGTGCAGCGTCTTGCGCACCGTCTCCGGGCTCGCCTCCAGCCAGCTCCACCGCCGCAAGGCGTCGGCGATGCGTTTCACCCCGAACCACCGGTTCGCTTTTTTCAGCTCCACGATTTTTTCCACAATCGCAGGCGCAAGCCGTCGCCCCTGCTGGGGCGACGGCTTCCGCCTCAGCCCCCCTTCGCCTTCCTTGCGGTAGTCCCTCACCCACACCGCCAGGGTGCTGCTGCTCACTCCCGTCTCCTGACACACCAGCGCCTGGGGAAAGCCTTCCTGCAGGTGCAATCGCACCGCCCTCAGCCTCTCCTCAAACGTATATCGCGGACACTTCTTCGTGGTCCGCGGTTCGCGGACCACCTTGCTTTTCTCTACCTGTTTCGTTTCCATCGTAACACTCCTTCTTGCTGTGAAGTGTTACCCATTTTCTCCCTCGGACTATGTCCATGATCTGGTCGTTAGCACAATAACAACACACGGTTCCGGCGACCCGGTGCCCCCTCCCCATGTCGCCGGCCTTTGCGCTCACCCCAGACGGGCTGGTTGCGTCCGAACGGCTCGGCACGCAGTGATCAACTCGGACCCGGACCGATCCACTGGGCGTGATCAGGGCGACCGGGACACCGAGCTGTGCCTTCGGCGCGCCCCGAGACGGACTGACAACACAACTGGCGGCGGCCAGCCTGCCGATCGAAGGAGGTGATGAGCGACATATCTCCGGGCCGGTTTGGACACGAGATACGTCGCTTTCCGATTGGCCTAGCGATACGTGGCATTGATGCGTAGGCGGGAACTTTAGCCAGGAGGTGGAACGTCACTCGGCCCGAAGCGCGACCATCGGGTCCACCTTTGCCGCCTGTCGCGCCGGAATCCAGCAGGCCAGCGTGGACACCGCCAGGAGCAGGACGGACGCGCCAACGAAAACCTCTGGATCAACCGGCTTCACGCCGAATAGCAGGCCGCTCATAAATTGGCTCAACGCGGCGGCCCCGGCGAGGCCTGCGGCGATGCCAATCGCGGCCCGCCATGCACCTTGGGAAAGGATAAGTCCGATGATTTGACGGCGGGTGGCTCCCAGAGCGCTGCGGATTCCGATTTCCCGCGTCCGTCGGGAAACATCGTAAGCAAGAACGCCGTAGATTCCAACGGCAGAGAGCAGGACGGCGATACCGGCAATGCGTTTTTCCTCCGCAACGATCTGGCCGGCCCTGCACGGTTCGTCACCCCGGAAAGGCCGCGAGCAACAGCGTGACTCCACGGCGATTGGAAA
This sequence comes from uncultured Opitutia bacterium, assembly GCA_903877135.1. Lineage (GTDB taxonomy): Bacteria > Verrucomicrobiota > Verrucomicrobiia > Opitutales > Opitutaceae > CAIRCN01. The sequence continues at coordinate 3,958 of CAIRCN010000021.1, read as the reverse complement.
AGGTTTCGCCGATGACACTTTCTATAGGCGCCGCAGCATAGACCGGAAGTTCTGGATCGATGGCCGCCACTTTTTCGCGGAGCAGCGCCAGCATTTCCGATTCGGGACGGCTGGTTCGGACCAGAACGCTCATCATCCCGTAGAGCGGCATTTGCGTCAGCGGCTGATAGAGAAAAAGCTGCCTGCCACTGTCCTCGACGCCGTTGTGCTGCACATTGCCGACGACCCCGACAATCTCCAGCCAGTCCGAATCGCTTTTCGGCGGAGGCGAGTTGATCACGAGGTGTTGGCCGAGGGCGCTGCGCCCGGGGAAGAACCGTCTCGCGAAGCTCTCGTCCACGACGACGGCGCGCCCAGTCTCCATGTCCGAGTCGCTGAGCCACCGACCTTCACGCAAGGGGATGCGCAGCGTTTCGAGGTAGGAAGGTGTGACGCCGCAATAAAACACGCTCGGGAGCGCCGCGTCGGCGGGCAGCGAATAACCGCGCAGCCCGACGGCGCCAAGCGGCATGCTGAGGTTGGCCGGCGGGACGAGCCCGAATGGTGTCGAACTCGCCAGGCAGGATTGGATTCCCGGAATTTCGCGTAGCGCATCTGAGAATCGGGGCGGAAATGATTTCTCCTTGTCCTTCGGAACAGCGATTCGGGCGCTGAACAGGTGGCGCGGATCCAACCCCGGCTCAACCCCAAGGACGTTCGCAAAGCTGCGGGCGAGCAGGCCGGCGCCGGTCACCAGGACCAACGCAAACGCGACTTGCGCGACGATAAGCGTGGCTCCCGCCGCCCGGGCGGAGCGGCCGGGGGAGGCGGCTCGTCCTTGCGGGTTCAGCGGGCGCGTGATTCCGCCCGCCCGCAGACCCAAGACGGGAAGCAGACCGACAAAAACCGCGATTCCCGCAGCGAGCGCAATGCTCATGCCTAGCACCACGCCATCGATTGAAAACGGTAGGGCGTTGGGCAGGAGCCGCGCCGCGAACCGGTTGGCGGTATTGAGCGTGCCCCAAGCAAGCAGGAGCCCGACTACCATGCCGACACCGGCGAGCAACGCACTTTCGACAAACAGCTGTCGGGCCAGCGCCGCCCAGTCTGCGCCGAGCGCGGCCCGCAGGGCGAACTCGCTACTCCGGGCGATGGCCCGGCTCAGGAGCAGATTGGCGACGTTGACGCAGCCGATCAGGAGCACAAAGATCACGCCTCCCTGCAACAGCCACAAGGCGTTGCGAACGGGCGCGGACCGCTGCCCCTTGAGGGTGTCGACGCGAACGACCTTGCCCGTGCGCTCGAGAAAATCGCGTTCTCCAGCGGAAGCGCCGTCGAAGTAGGACTTCTCCAGTGCTGTGACTTGGGCCGCCGCTTCTTCCACGCTCTTCCCGGGATTGAGCCGGCCAACGAGTTCGGGCGACCATCCGAGACGCCCGGCTTTCGCGTTATGCGGCCAGGAGATCGGACGCAGGAATCGGATGCGGGCGTCGAAGGCCTCGAGGAGGCGCGGCGCGACGCCAATGATCTCGTAGCGTTCACCGTCCAGGCGGACCGTCCGACCCACGACTCCGGGATCGGATTGGAAATGCGATTCCCAGAATGACTGCGTGAGCACGACCACCTTGTCCGCAGCCGGCACATGGTTCTCCGCGGTGAAGAAACGGCCGAGCAGCGGCCGGAGGTCGAGAACTTCAAAGAAATCCGCAGTGGCAATCGCGCCGGATATCCGCGACGGACCGCTCACTTCACCGAGCGTGTGATCGTCGAGCCGCCACAACGCGAGCCGGGCGAAAGCCGGCGCGTGCTCCTTGAAGTCAAGATACTGACCGACGTTGCTCGCGAGCTTTGGCATCCCGACCTTAGGGAACGAATTGTAGATTTCGATGAGTTGCTCCGGCTGGCGGAAAGGAAGCGGTCGGATTACGAGGGCATAGAGCATCGAGAATACCGCCGTGTTCGCCCCGATGCAGAGCGCCAGGGATGCCACCGCGGCCACGGTGAATCCCCGGTTGCGGTGGAGTGTCCAGCGCCAATTAGTTTTACGAGTGCGCGCCAACAAGAATGACTAGGGAGGCGCCGCAACGCGGCGCCGGGGATGGAGGTGTGGAGGAAGGGGCAGGCGCCTCTCAAAAGAGAGGTGCCGGCTTGGCCCCTTCCTCCACCTTTGGACTCAAGTCGGCACGGAAGAGTGCTTCAACCATGGATGTCGCGGCGCCGGCAGGAGAGCGCAGAGACTGGACAGGGACGTGGAGTTGCCCTTGAAAATCTGGAGTGAAAGCAAACCAGACAACCAAGGGCTCGCCGGCGGTCGCCGCAGCGCAGGACCGATTGGTCCGCGAGGTGGCGCGGGTCGCCGCCGAGCGCGAGCAAATCTGGGCGGAGTTGCAGGAGAGCGACGATGATTACGAGCGCCGGATGGCGGACGGAGCACCCGTGCAGCGTGTGCTCGCCCGCTGCGACCGGTTGAGCCAGCGCCACTCGGACTTGGAGCGACGCCGGCGGGAGCTGGTGGCGCAACTGCCGCCCTTGCGGCTGGTGACGAACGACGATTTTTGAACCGCTACGCGCGGCGGGCCTTGGCGGCCTGCGCGCGAAATGACTCGCCGGTAAACTCCAATTGGTAGCCGCGATGGACGAGCCGGTCGATGATCGCGGCGGCGGTCATGGGGTTTTTGAAGATCTGATCCCACTGGCTCGGCACGAGGTTGGAGGTGACGATGACGCTCTTGTGCTGCTCGTAGCGCTCGGCAAACAGGGCGAACAGGACATCGTTTTCCTCGATGGACTGGGTGATGTAGGAAATGTCATCGATGATGATGGCATCGTAGCGATTGAGCTTGGTGAGGAGCGCCGGCAGCGCGAGGTTGCGCTTGGCGGCGAGCAGCCGGGTGACGAGCTTGAAGGCCGACAGGAAGAGCACCTTCAGCTGGTGCTGTTCGACTAGATCGCGGCAGAGGGCGCACACATACGCGGACTTGCCGGTGCCCGGCAGGCCGAAGACGCAGATGGCGTCGCCGCGGCGCACGAACTCGCCGGTGCGCAGGGTCGGCAACAGGCGGCGCGCCTTGTCGGGGAATCTTTCCGGCGCGAGCCGGGCAAGCGTCTCACTCGCGGGCAGGCCCGATTCCTTGACCAGGCGAGCGATGCGGCGCGTGAGGCGTTCATTGGTCTCCGTTTCCACGAGGTGTTGCAGGAAGCGGCGGTAACCCCAGTTGTCGGCTTCGGCGCGCGAGATCGCCGTCTCGTGTTCGCGCACGATGGTCGTCAGGCCGAGGCCGCGCAGGAAGATGGGCAGAGAGTCGGTGCTCATGCGCTCACCTCCCAGTCGGTCAGCAGGTGATCGTAGGTGGCGAGGTTCGGCACGAACGCCGCGACCTGTGGCGTGGCGGCCGTGGTCTGCACTCGCGTCCGCACCGTCCCGGCGCGCGGCGCCTCACCCTCCCGCAGGGCTTCGCCGAGGGCGGTGGCCACCGCCGTCTCGCCGAGATCGGCCGCGAGGGCCAGCAACTCCAGATAATCCCGGTCGGCGCTGGCTTCCGCGAGCGCCTTGAGCCGGTCGTAAGCCTGGCGATACACGAGGCTCGGAAACAGCTCCTCGCGGTGAACATAACTGCGAAAGGCCCCGGGTTTGCGCACGAGCCACGCGATGATGTGCCGAAAATCGATCCGGGCCTGACACCCTTGCGCACGGGGAAATCGCGCGACCTCGGTGCGTTCGTAATAAATGGCCACCTCCTGTTCGCTGAGGAACGCCCGCACGCGCAAGCCGATCAGGCGCGACGGCACGGAGTAGGTCGCTTGCTTCACCTTGACGGTGGAGAAACTCGAAACCGGGACGACGTGACAGTCGGACTCGGGATAGCGACTGGCCGGCAAGGGGCGCACCGCGCGGCGTTCCTCGTCGACTTTGGTGGCGCGCAGCTGATTGGCCACGGTGCAAATCCGCGCGAGGAAGGCGCGATACTCGGCCTCGCTC
>CAIRCN010000020.1 GCA_903877135.1 uncultured Opitutia bacterium | reverse complement strand
TGCGAGGCGCGGACGACGACCGAGCCAGCGGCGCCGGTGAGCGTGAGGGTGTTGCCGCTGACGGTGGCCGGGCCGCTGTCCACGGTGAAAGTCACGGTCAGGCCGGAGTCCGAGGTCGCGCTCAGGGTGAAGGGCGCATCGGTTGTCGCGTGGGCCGCGGGTTGGGGAAAGGTGATAGTCTGCGCCGCCTTGGTGACGGTGAACGTGCGCGAAACATCGGTGGCGGCGAGGTAGGAGGAGTTGCCGGCCTGCGAGGCGCGGACGACGACAGAACCGGCGGCGCCGGTAAGCGTGAGGGTATTGCCGCTGACAGTGGCCGGACCGCTGTCCACGGTGTAGGTCACGGTCAGGCCGGAGTCTGAGGTCGCGCCCAGAGTGAAGGGCGCATCGGTCGTGACGTGATCGGCCGGTTGGTTAAACGTGATGGTTTGCGCCACCGCCGCGACGCCCGCTGTGAAGGTTAGATCGTCGATCGCGAGACCGTGGTCGCTACCGGAATCGTCCACGTCGGTCCAGCGGAGCACGAGGGCCTGACCCGGGGCCCACGAGAGGCCCGTTATGGTAACCGGAGCGATAACCCTGCGGTTGGCGGTGGCGTTGCCGTCGAGGGCAGCGGCCGTCGCGCCGGTCGTCGGCGAGACGAAGTCCAGTGCAGTGGCAGCCGTGAAGGTGCCAGTGTTGATGTCGGTCGCGCCGACCAGGTAGGAGAAGGACAGCGTCTGCGCGTTGACGTTGCCGCCGTTGCGCCACTGTTCACCGGTGTAACCGAGCGTGAACTGCGTGATGGTCGAGCCGGTGTTGTTGACGAACGTCACCCCAAAACGCGAGACCACGCTGCCACTGGCGATTGAGCCGAGCGCACGTTCTGGGGACGCCGCCGATCCATACGAGTAGACACTACCCGAGTTCGAGGTCCCAGTGTCGGCCCGGAAGGTCGCAACGGTGCCGGTGCCACCGTATTTGGCCAGGGTCCAGCCGACCATACCCGTCGCACCGGCTCCATTTGGAGGCGCGTCCGACAAGTTAAGCGGACCGTTGCTCGAAAGGGCAGACGTCGAGAACGTGGAAGGCAACCCGTCGAAATTCTGCGTGTAGGTGCCACCCGTATAATTGACTTGGGCAGAGGCGGGGGTGGCGAGGAAAACGGCCGCAACGAGAAGCATGCCGGCACCAAGGGTGTAGAACGATTTGGTTATTTTCATGTGTTGGAGTTGGGGAAAATTTGAAAACGCAGGTTTGGTCAAATCACGGCCAGGCGCGTCCCTCTCTCGCGCCTGAGACCGGCCGGGAGATTGAGGCTTTTTTTGGAATGGGGGAACTGCACGGGAGGGATAATATAGGGTTCGTGAATTGGCCGGGGCGAGAGGTGTGCCGAAGACGTGAAACAGGACCAGCCTTACGGCACCGCGTAGATTTCCACGAGCGCCACGCCCGTGGTGTTGCCCACCCCGCTCACCTGGGCGGTGTAAACTCCGGGCGCGAGCGTGATCAGCAGCGCGGCATCCTTGGAACTCGCATCCAGGGGGAAGGCCCCGAGCTGGGTAAAGGTTGCCGCCAGGGATGAATCCCAATTGTCGTTGGTGGCGATCTGGGTGCCTCCTTTGTTAAAGATGGCGAGCTGTGGGTCCGCCAGCACGCCGGTGACTCCGTAAAATGCCAATTTCGGCCCTACTGCGCGGATCAGCAACGTTTGCGAAGTGTCGCCGGTGATCACGAAGCCGGCGATCATGATATTGACGTCCGTGCCCACTTGGGCGCGCGCCGAGACGTTTACCAGCTGTGGATTGCTGACGGAATAAGCGGTATTCAGATCATAGATTTCGGCCAGGGCAATTCCGGTGGTGGCGCCCGGTCCTGTCACCACCGCCGTATAGGGCGCGGGGGCCAGGTTAGGAGAAATCGCCGCATCCGCCGAGCCCGAGGTCCAGCTGAACGCGCCCACGCTGGCAAAGGTCGGCGCCAGGGAGGAGCTCCAGTCGTCATTGGACGTGACCACCTGGTTGGAGGCGTTGTTGATCGTCAGGGCGGGGTTCGCGAGGACGCCGGTGACGCCGAAGGGGAGCAGCGCCGGACCGGCCGCGCGCACCAGCAGCGAGGCGTTTTGGGTGCCACCCGACGCCACGAAGCCGACGATTAGGGTCGATGAGCCGGCTCCCGCCGTGGTGCGGATCGAAAGATTCACCAGCCGGCCGGGGATGCCGTTGACCGTGAGGAGCGCGACGCTGCTGTTGACGGCGCCGCCGGCGTTGGTCGCGGTGGCGCGATAGCGGTAGCCATTTTTCACAAGGGCCGGGGCGGTGACGGTCAAGGTGCCGGTCGTTACTCCGCTGTAGGTGGTATCATTGGCGAGGTTGGTCCAGGTGGAGCCGCTATCCGTCGAGACCTGCCATTGGAAGCTCGGAGAGCCGCTGGACGCGGCAGTGAACATGACGTTCTGCCCGGCGATCACGGTCTGGTTGGCGGGCTGAGAGCTGAACACCGGGGCCGGGACGGTGACCGCGATCGTGCGAGTGACATCGGTGGCCGCGAAGTAGGAGGTGTTGCCGGCCTGCGAGGCGCGGACGACGACCGAGCCGGCGGTGCCGGTGAGTGTGAGAGTGCTGCCGCTGACGGTGGCCGGGCCGCTGTCCACGGTGAAGGTCACGGTCAGGCCGGAACTGGCGGTCGCACCCAGGGTGAAGGGCGCATCGGTGGTAAGGTGGGCCGCGGGTTGGGTAAAGGTGATGGTCTGCGCCGTCTGGGCCGACGCCGCTGGCGTGGTGAAGGAGAGGTCGTCGATGGCGAGGCCGTGGTCGCTGCCAATATCGTTGAGGTCGGTCCAGCGGAGAGTAAGCGTCTGGCCGGCGCCCCAGGAGAGGCCGGTGATGGTGACGGGAGCGATGACCGTGCGGTTGGCGGCGAAATTGCCGTCGAGGGCGGCGGCGGTTGCGGCGACGTTCGGCGAGGTGAAGTCGAGCGCGGTGGCCGCGATGAACGTGCCGGTGTTGATGTCGGTAGCACCGACTAGGTAGGAGAACGACAGGGTCTGCGGAGAGGTGTTGCCGCCGTTGCGCCACTGTTCGCCGGTGTAGCCGAGCGTGAACTGCGTGATCGTCGCGCTGGTGGTGTTGACGAAGGTCACGCCGAAACGGCCGACCTGGGAGGCGCTGGCGAGCGAGCCGAGGGCGCGGTCGGTGGAACTGGCGGTGCCGTAGGAATAGATGCCGCCGGCGTTGCTGGTGCCGTCGTCGATTTTGAAGAGGGCGCTGGTGCCTGTGCCGCCATAATTGATGAAGGTCCAGCCGGTCAGCCCGGTGGCGCCGACGCCGGCGGGTGGGGTGGCACCGACGAGGGGGAAGGGGCCGTTGCCGCTAAAGGTGAAAGTCCCAGCGGAGGGCAGCGTGTCGAAATTCTGCGTGTAGGTGCCCCCAGCATAATTTACCTGCGGGGCCGAGGCGGCGGGATTGACGAGGAGGACCGCGACGGCACTAGTGGCGGCGGGACTGACACCGTTAGAGACAACGACATCATAGTTGCCGCTGTCGGCCACGGCGAGATTCGTGAGCGCGAGGGTGGCGGTGGTGGAACCGGCGATACCGGTGCCATCGACGAGGTTCACGCCGCCCTTGCGCCACTGGTAGGTCATCGGATTGCTGCCCGTCGCGGCGACGGTGAAGGTGGCGCCGGCGCCGGCGCTCACCGTCTGGCTGGCGGGCTGGGTGGCGATGACCGGGGCCACGGGGGTGACCGTTAGGGTGGCAGCCGCAGAGGTAGCGTTGGGGCTGACGCCGTTGGAGACGACAACGGTGTAGCTGCCGGCGTCGGTGGCCTGAACATTGGCGAGGGTGAGCGTGGCGGTGGCGGCGGAGGCGTTGCCGGTGATGGCGGTGCCATCCTTGCGCCAGGCGTAGCCGAAGGGTGCGGTTCCGCTCGCAGCGACGGTGAAGGTGGCGGTCGCGCCAGCCGAGAGCGTTTGCGAGGCCGGTTGCGTGGTGATGGTGGGCCCGACCGCCGCGGCGGTGGTGAAGGAGAAGGTGGTGTTGGCCGCCGGGTGGAGCGTGCCCGAGGCCTGATCGACAATCTGCGCCGCCAGAATGCTGACGGTGACGGTGTCGTTATCGAGGAAGTTGAGCGGGGGCGAAAGGGTGAAGGTCTTGGGGCCGCCGGTCACGGCGGCGGCAACGGGACCGTTGAACGCGCTGCTGATCGTGAACCACGAGCCGGTGATGGTGACGGGAGCGTCGAAGGTGACCGTGATGGCGGTGTTGCCGGGGACGCTGGTGGCGGAGTTGGCGGGGGTGGTTGTCTGGACGGACGGTGCGACGGGGACGCCAGCGACCGGCGTGGTGAAGGTGAGATCGTCGACGGCGAAGCCGTGATCATTGCCCGTGTCGTTGATGTCGGTCCAGAGGAGCACGAGCGTTTGGTTCGGTGCCCACGACAAACCGGTGATGGTGACGGGGGCGATGACCGTGCGGTTGGCGGCGGCATTGCCGTCGAGAGCGCCGGCGGTTTTCGTGAAAACCGGGGAAACGAAATCGAGCGCGGTGGCGGGGGTGAACGTGCCGGTGTTGATGTCGCTCGCGCCGACGCTGTATGAGAAGGACAGGGTTTGGGCCACGTTGGTGGTGTTGCCGCCATCGCGCCATTGTTCGCCGGTGTAACCGAGCGCGAACTGGGTGATGGTCTGGCCTGTGGTGTTGATGAGAGTGATGCCGAAACGGGAGACGGTGGTGCCGCTGGCGACCGTGCCGAGCGCGCGATCCGTGGAGGTGCCGGTGCCGTAGGAATAAATGCTGCCGCTGGTGAGCGTGCCGTCATCGACCTTGAAGAGGGCGTTGGCGCCGCTGCCGCTGTATTTGGCGAAGCTCCAGCCGGTCATGCCAGTTGCACCGACGCCGTTGGGCTGGGCATCGGTGAAACCAAACGGCCCGTTGCCGACGAAGGTGAAGGTGCCGGTCGAGGGGAGTGTGTTGAAATCCTGCGTGTAGGTGCCGCCTGAATAACTGTAGGTGCCGCCGGGGGCAGACGAGCCGATGGTGAGCGCCACGGCGGTGCTGGTGGCGGCGGGGCTCACGCTGTTCGAAACGACCACGTCGTAACTGGCGGCGTCGCCGGCGGCAATACCGGTGAGGGTGAGGGTGGTGGTGGTGGCGGTGGCGTTGCCAACGATGGCGGTGCCGGCCTTGCGCCATTGGTAGGTGAGCGGGGCGGTGCCGGTGGCGACCACGGTGAAATTGGCGGTGCTGCCGAGCGCGGCGGTCTGCGCCGTGGGCGTGGTGACGATGGTCGGGGCGGCGGGCGTCACGGAGAGCACGGCGGCGGCGCTGGTGGCGGAGCTGACGCTGTTGGTGACGACGACATCATAGCTGCCGGCGGTGGCGGCCTGGATGTTGGCAAGCGTGAGTGTGGCTGAAGCGGCGCCGGAGACACCCGTGCCATTGGCGAGGTTCACGCCGGCCAGGCGCCACTGATAGGTGAGCGTGGCCGAGCCGCTGGCCGCGACCGTAAACGTTGTGGTGGAGCCCGCCGCCACGGACTTCGTGACGGGAGAGGTTACGATCGAGGGGGCCACGCCGCTGATGGCGAGCACGGCGCCGCTGCTAGTGGCGGAGCCGAGGGAATTGGCGGCGACGACGGTGTAGGTGCCGGCGTCCGCGAGCTGGATGTTAGTGAGGCTGAGCGTGGTGCTGGTCGCGCCAACGATGTCCACGCCGTCCTTGGCCCACTGGTAGGTGAGGGTCGCGTTGCCGCTGGCGGCGACGGTGAAGTTGGCGCTGCCGCCGACGGGCGAAGACTGGCCGACGGGCTGCGTGGTAATCGCGGGCGAGCCCACGGCGGTCAGGCCATCGACCTTGGCCCGCAAGGCAGCGGCGACAGGTGCCGATAGGGCGGAGAAAAAGGTGAAGCCCGTGTCGGTCTGGATCTGGGCGGCGGAGGTGATGTATTTCTGCCAGGGGTCGCTACGGACGCCGGCGATGTTGGGTATCTTGATGGCGATGACGCGAGTGTTGGCGTCAATGCGGCTGAGGGCCGTGCCGGATCCGACGGGAACCACGACGGCGATTTTCCAAGTATAGCCGGGAATCGCGACGCCGCTGGCGATGGTGGAGCCGGCAAATCCGCTCGGGCCGCAGGTGATGAGCAGTTCGTTGCCGGCCGCGGCGAGCGTGCGGCAGTAGGTCTCGAAGCTGGCCCAGACGCCCTGGTTGTTGTCGGGCGACTGCGGAATCATGTTCGACATGTAGAATACCTGTATATTGTCCGTCGCGGTGACGGTTCGGTCGGCCGAGGGGCACATGTGGCCGCGGTCATAGCCGGAGCCGGAGTAATCCGTGTTTTTCACCTGATAAAAACCGGCCGGCAGGGTCGTGTCCTGATAGAAATCCGGCGCTCGGCCGCTGCCGCCTACATCCGCCGTGGTGAGGTCCCAACTGACCCAGTTGGGCTCGCGGGTGGTATCGCTGTAATCAAGGGAGTATTGCGGGCGCTGGATCAGGTAGTGGGTGTGGTTGGTGGGGTCAGCGGTGGCACCGGCGGGATTACCCAGCTGCATCTGGAGGGTGGCGTCGATGGTGGCGAACACCGCGACCGCGGTGACAAGGAAGGCGACGCCATAGGTGCAGAGCGATTTAGTAAACCTCATGAGGATGATGCGCTGATTGGGTTGGTAAGCAGGTGACGATCAGCCGGGGGGCCGAGTGGGCGACAGAGATGGGGGACGTCGCACATGAACACCTTTGGAGCGGTGAAGTTGCTGCACGCGGGTAAGCCGGGCGAGCCGAGATCCGCCGAGGCGTGCGACAGTAGGCCAAGTTCAGGGGGCTAGAAGAATCGCGCGACAGCGCGCCGACCTAGGGTTAGGACGCGCCGAGGCGATCTAATAAATGACTTCGGAGCGATGCGCCCCCTAATGCAGGCAAAGATCCGCCGGAATGGCGGCTTCAGAACAGCGACTTGGCCACGATGCCGAGGGCGGTGATCGGACCGGAATCGTCGAGGCCGTCGAGCGCGCGGTCGGCTTTTTTCATCGTGGACTGGGCGCTAGTGTAGAGGCTGTCGTCGTTGATGAGCTTGCCGAGGGTGCCTTCGCCGTGAGCGAGTTTGTCCGAGATGCTGCGAAGGTTGCTGACGGTGGCCTTGAGGTCAGCACCAGCGGTGTCGTCGAACACGAGGGCGCCGAGCGTGCCCTTGCCGGTCTTCACCTGATCGACGATCGACTGGGCGCCGGCCATGAAGGTTTTGGCGTCGGCGGCGGCAGACTTGAGTTGTTCTACGGTGGCGAGGAGTTCATCGTGCAGTTTCGGGTCGTTGATGAGCTTGCCGAGTGTGCCTTCGCCACGGTTGAGCTTGGCGGACACGTCTTGGAGGTTGGTCATGGTGGCGTTGACCTTTTCGCTGTTGTCGGTGACGAGGCGGTCGAGTTTCTGGAAGAGCCCGCCCTGTTTGCCGTCGCCGTTCATGGCGGAGCCGAAGGAGCCGAGCGCGCCCTCGAGTTTCTGGCCGAGGTTGCCGAGTTCGGTCATGATGGCGTTGATGTCGGGTGTGACGCGGGTGTGGATCTCGGCGCCGGGGGCGAGCGGGGCGGCAGCGGCACTGCCGAGGTCGATGCCGACGTAATTGGTGCCGATGAGACCGGCCATGACAATGCTGGCGGTGGCATCGCCGGGGACTTTCACGCCGGTGTCGATGCGCAGGACGGCCTCGGCGCGGCGGTTGCCGAGCCGGGTGGATTCGACGGAGCCGATCTTGACGCCGGCCATGCGGACCTCGTCGCCCGATTTCAGCTCTTTCAAGCTCTCAAAGCCGGCGATAAGGGCGTATCCCTTGTCCTTAAAAATCTTGCCGCCGCTGAGCGTTTCCCAGGTCACCCAGGTGAGCGCGAGGCCGAGGAGGAAGAAGAGCCCGACGCGGGCTGTCTGTTGTGCGTTGTTCATGGTTCAGGTCTCCAGATGTTTGAAACGAGGATGGTTGAGATCGATTTTTGGATAAAGAAAGTCGGCGATGCGCGGGTCTTGCGGGTGGCGCAGGGTGTCGGGGGGGCCGAGGTGGATGATGCGGCTGTCCATCAAGATGGCGATGCGGTCGGCGATGTTGAGGGCGAGGTCGCGATCGTGGGTCACGACGATGCTGGTCACGTGATACTCGTTTTTGAGGGAGGCGATGATCTCGGTGATGGTCGCGCTCATGACGGGGTCGAGCTCGCTGGTGGGCTCGTCGTAGAGGAGAAGCTGGGGCTCCATTACGAGGGAGCGGGCGATGGCAACGCGTTTCTTCATGCCGCCGGAAAGTTCGGATGGGAATTTTCTCGCGGTGTTTTCCAGCGAGAGGATTTTCAAGGCATGCATCACCTTCTCGCGGATGCCGGACTCGTCGCAGAGCTGGTGCTCGCGCAGGTAGAGCGCGAGATTGTCGTAAACGGTGAGCGAGTTGAAGAGGGCGCCGGCCTGGAAGACGAGGCCGATGCGCAGGTGGCTGCGGGTTTCCTCGAGGGCGGCGTCGCGGCCGTTGATCAGCACGCGACCGGCACTGGGCGCCTCGAGGCCGACGATGTGCTTCAGAAGCACGCTCTTGCCGGAACCGCTTGGGCCCATGAGCACGAAGATTTCACCGGGCTCGACCTTGAGCGTGATGTCGCGCAGCACGGCATGAGATCCGAAATTCTTGGACAGGCCCTCGAAGCTCACGCCGACGGCGGGAGTTTCCTCAGCGGTGAAGGGATTGCGGGTATGGCTGTGAGGCATGACGGGGGTCACATGAGGGCTTTGGTGACGAAGTAATCGAGCACCAGAATGAGGATGAGCGAGGTGACGACCGCGCGGGTGACGGCGGCGCCGATTTCACGGGGACCGCCGCGGGTGTTGAGGCCGATGTCGCAGCAGACGAGGACGACGACGAAACCGAAGACCTCGGCCTTGATGAGGCCGTTGAGCACGTCCTTAAACTCCATGTAGCGCCGGAGGACGGCGAAGTAGGCCTCGGGCTCGATGCCGATCATGCTGACGTATTTGCAGACCAGCGCGCCGCCGAACCAGCCGACGAGGTTGGCGATCATCGTGAGCACCGGCATCATGAAGAGCACGGCCGCCAGCCGCGGAAGCACGAGGAGGCGCGCCGGCGGGATGTTCATGGTCTCGAGCGCGTCGATCTCCTGGTAAACTTTCATCGAGGCCAGTTCGGCGGTGATGGCCGAGCCCACGCGGCCGGCGACGAGAATGGACACCATCACAGGGCCCAGTTCGCGCACGAGGGAAAGGCCCACCAGCGAACCGATGAACTGTTTCGCGCCGAAGTTCTGCATCGAATAGCCGGCCTGCAGCGCCAGCACGCTGCCGATGAAGTAGCTCAAAATGGCGACGATGGGCAGCGTGGTGTAGCCGATCATGTAACACTGCTCGATGAAGCGAGCGCGTTGGCGGGGCAGGGTGCTGACGAAAGACAGGCTGCGCACCAGTAACTGCAGCGTGCTCCCGAACGCTTCGAGAATGGTAGTGAATTGTTTCATGTCAGCGGGATGAAGTCTGAGCTTGGGCGGGTTTCGACGGAAAATCGAACCAGAAGAGATGCCAGCCGCCGGCGTCGTCGCGGCGTTCGAGGCCAAGCAGGCCGTTGGCAAGGGCGATGCGCCCGCTTTGGGGCTGCGAATCGATGCGGAGCAGCGGCCCGAGGTGAAATTCGCGGCGGCCACCCTCGCGACGCCAGGTTACCGCACCCCACAGGAAATCGTGGTGGACGTTGTCGGGCGCGCGCTGGTCGAAGCGGTAGAGGGAGAAAAGCGGGGTCCACGATTGACGAACGTGTTCGTTGCCGGGAAAGAACACCTCGAGCGGACTGGGAAACTGGAACTGCTTGCGGCCTGCGCCGTTGTCCCATTCGCTGAAGACCGGCCAGACGTGGAGCGTCGAGGCGTGGGGGAGCGCCGGGTTGCGGGCGCTGCGCTGGTCGACCGAGTAGAGGAAGAAATAGAACATTTGCGTCTTGGTCTGCGTGATGCCGGCGTCGGTCCAGGTGGCCTCACGGAAGATCGGCCAGAGCACCCAGGTCTTGTCCAGGCCTTTGATGACCGAGTGCGTGTAGAAGGGGCCCCACCGGTTCACGAGGCGGTCGTCGCCGCGGCCCTGCACGAGGAAGGGCCAGAAGTAGCGGGTTTCGTCGTAGCGGAACGGTTGCGTGCGCGTGGTGTAGCCGAAGAACGGCCAGGCGAAATTCTCGTTCACGAAGCCCGCGCTCCGCTCGTGGGTGTAGAACGGCAGGAAGCCCACTGCCCGCGTTGGTGGCGTGCCGGCGGGGGCGTCTGCGGCAGGCTGGGTGGTGTTGTTCCAGATGAGCGGCCAGAGATAATACTGGCTATGAAACGCGCCGGGCTTGTCGCGCCAGCCGAAGAGCGGCCAGAGGGCAAAACCTTCCTCAGTGCCGTGCGTTATCCGCAAAAATGGCCAGGGCACGGAGGTCGTCGTGGTGCCGTGCTTCGCGGACTCCATGTAGAGGGGCCACACGGTCCAGGAAATGCGGTCGTAGCCGAATCGGTATTTAATGGAGCCGGCGACAGGGAAGAGCGCCTGATAGGAGGTATCCGGCGAGTCTGTCCGGCGCGAAAACCAAAACGGCCACACGTCAAAAGCCTCGTGTTTTCCGTCCTTCACCTCCGGAGCGCTGTCGGCACGGCCGGAGCGGTTGATGAGTTGGAGGATAGTCCACCGCGACACTTCGTCGTCCGTGCGATAGGTGAAAAGCGGATAAAGCACGGTCGCCTCCCTCGTCAGGCCTTTGGCGTCGGTGGTTTGGACGTAGAACGGACGGAATCCTGTGATCGAGCCGCCGCCGTCCGCGGGTTTTTCGAACAGCAGCGGACCGAGTGCGCGCCACGATTCCGTCTGGCCGCCGGCGGTGATTTCCGTCACGCGCACCGGCCAGGCGTTGCGCTCCTCGGTGCCGGCACGCGCCACCAGCGCGGCGGTGAGGCCGAGCAGGGCGGTGAGGTGGAGGACGTTCATGGCAGTTGGAAGCGGGCGCGCAGTCGCGCATCGGCCCTGCGGCGAGTCGGCTGCCGCAGGAGTAACGATGTTAAGGGTCAGAGGTTAGAAGCATATCGCCGCGGTGCAAATGCTATGTTGGAACCCGCATTTCGGCCGCAGGTTCCGGGCTGGTGCGGAAGTTTGCGGCGGCGGGCGGTCAACGCGCGGGGAGGGCGGCGGTTTTCCCGTTGAAGTGATCGGCCTGCGCCGGTGTCATCGCAGGCAGATGAAACGCAACCGACGCAGAGCGCAAACGAAGGCGGTGGCCCCCAGTGTGGCTGCAGGCGGCGGGCGGAAACCGGAGGCTGCGCTATGCGCATAAGCGGCGGGCGCGCCCGCGGCATACCGCTCGCCGTGCCCAGGGGCGACGCGGTGCGGCCGGCGACCGACGGCATGCGGCAGGGCGTGTTCTCCAGCTTGGCGGCCGTCGTGCCCGGTGCGCACTTTCTCGATCTATTTGCCGGCAGCGGCGCCTACGGACTCGATGCGCTCAGCCGTGGCGCAGCCGGCGGGGTGTTCGTGGAGAAAAACGCCAAGGCCGCCGCGTGCGTGCGGCAGAACATTGTGGCCGTGTGCAAGAGTCTCGGTCGTGAAGCTGCGGACCTGACGGTCGTGCAGGCCGACGCGCTGACGGTGCCGCTGGGCGGCGGTCCGGTGCCCGACTTGGTTTTCATCGACCCACCCTACGAAATCATCAGCGAGATCGCGCCCGTGCTGTTTGCGCGGCTGGCCGAGGCGCTGGCGCCGAAACCCGAGGCGCTCGTGGTGTTCGAGATGCCGGGAGAACTGCAGCTCGCACCGCCCGGCTGGGCGTGCTTGAAACGCCTCGGCCAAGGCGCGCGCCAGCCGACGGTGGTGTTTTTCAGAGCGAGCCGAGCTTCGCCTTGACGAGAGTCACGGCGACGGTGCACGCCGTCTCGGTGCGCAGGACGTTGGGGCCCAGATGCGCGAAAGTGAATTGGTGGGCGCGAAGCAACTCCCGCTCCGGCGCCGCCCAGCCTCGCTCCGCCCCGAGCGCGAGCACGACGGAAGTGTCATCTATTAAATGACACTGGCTGAGGCGGGAAGCGGCCTCGTAGTTGTCGAGCGCTAGTCGCGTGCCGCAGGAAGGCAGGGTGGCGAGGGCTTCGGCGAGTTGCCGGCCGTGCGTGACGGTGGGGAGGTGAGTCGTGAAGGCCTGCTGGGCCCCGGAGACGAGGTGGCGGCGCCACTCGCCGGAGGACCAGAGCGTGGAATGGGCGTAGCTGGGATCGCCTTTTTCGGTCAGGACAAAGTGGAGTGCGGTGACGCCAAGCGCGGTGGCGTCGCGCAAAATGTCGCGCGCAGTTTGCGGGCGGGGCAGGCCCACGATGAGCATGATGGGATCGGGCGGGGGCGGCGGATCGCCCCACGCGAAGGCGAGCGTGAGCGCCTCGGCCCCGATGGCGACGACGACGCCTTTGCCGCGCGGGCCGTTGACGAGGCCGGCGTCAAAGGTGCCGCCCGCATGCCGCCACAGCACGTCGAGCAGGTGCAAGGCACGCGGATCCCGGCGCGGCAGCGGTGCGGCAATTTCAATGGGATCAAAGAGGATCAGGTTCACGAACAGATAAAGTTTGCGAATTGCTGGCCGGGTGTCGCGCGCAATTGCTCGACGGCCGAAAAAAATCCGGCAGCGTGCGGACGTTCCCAAAATGAAAACCTCCCGCGATCTGGCGTCGTTAAACTGGACTCTCACCGGCTATGCGCCCGACACGTGGCGCTTCCTTGCCGGCACCGATCTCGGCGCGCCGAGCATTGCCGAAGTGGCCACGGTGCCCGCACGCGTGCCCGCCTCGGTGCAACAACTGCTGCGTGAGGCTGGTGTGATTCCGGATTGGAACCGCGGGCTCGACAGCCGCGCTGCCGAGTGGGTGGAGCACCGTAACTGGGTTTTCTCGACGACGCTGCCGCGGGCGTGGCTCGAGGGCGGGCCGATCCGCCGGCTGCGCTGTGCCGGGCTCGATGCCGCGGGCTGGGTATGCTGCAACGGCCGACTCGTGGGCCGGTTCGAGAACGGTTTTGTCGAGCACGTCTTCGACCTATCGGGCGTGCCGCTCGCCGACGACAACGCGCTCCAGATCATTTTCGACCTGCCGCCGCGCTGGCTCGGGCAGTTCAACCACACTTCGCAGATCAAGGACTGGAAGGCGCGCTTCAACTACACCTGGGACTGGCAGCCGCGCGTCGTGCAGATCGGCATCTGGGACCGCGTGACGCTCGAGGTGGGCGACGGCCGCGATCTGGCCGACCTGCGCTGCCAGCTCGCGCCGGACGGATTCACGCTCTTCGGCCAGACGCCGGAGCGCGTCGTGGTGCGGCTGGAGGACGGCGATCGCTGCCTGCTCAATGCCTCGGTCGAACCCGACCAGCTCGCTGCGGGCGCGGCCTTCGCCGGCCTGGCGGTCGAAAAGTGGTGGCCCAACCGAGAAGGCGCGCAGAAAAGCTACCGCCTTCGCGTGAGTCTGCCAGGCGTCGACGAGTGGACGCGCACGATCGGATTCAAAGACGTGAAGTGGCGCGCCTTCGCCGGCGCACCGGCCACGGCCGACCCGTGGATCTGCGTCGTCAACGGCCGGCCCGTCTTTTTGCAGGGCGTGAACTGGACGCCCATCCGCCCGAATTACGCGGACGTGACGCGCGAGGATTACGAGGCGCGCATCCGCACCTACGTCGAAATGGGCTGCAATGTGTTTCGTGTCTGGGGCGGCGCGTTTTTGGAGAAGGAAGTTTTCTACGATCTCTGCGACCAGTATGGCATTTTCGTCTGGCAGGAGTTTCCGTTCTCCTCCTCGGGTATCGATAATTGGCCTCCGGAGGATCCGAAGATCATCGCGGAGACGCAGCCGATCGTGCACTCCTACATCGCGCGGCGGCAGCATCACGCGTCGCTCCTCCTGTGGTGCGGCGGCAACGAACTTCAGGGCGCGCTTGACGGCGGCAAGTTGGGCACGGGAAAGCCGGCGACGATTGCGCACCCGCTGCTGGCGATGATGGCCGGCGAAGCGGCGGCGCTCGACCCGGGCCGGCGTTTTCTCGTCACCTCCGCCACGGGGCCGCGGTTCACCGCGGACGAGAATGAGTTTGGGCTCGGGCTGCATTGGGACGTGCACGGACCATGGTTTCCGGCGACTGCGGCCTACTGGCAGAAGGACGATGCTTTGTTCCGGTCTGAGGTGGGCGCGGCGGGCGCGAGCCCGGTGGACATCCTGGAGGAATTCTACGAGCCCGGCTCGCTGCTGCCGCTCGACGAGAGCAATCCGCTCTGGCGACGCTTCGGGTTCTGGATTCAGGCCGAAGGTTTCAAGAAAGACCATGGCCGGCCGGCCCGCGCCCTCGCGGAATACGTCGATTGGAGCCAGCGGCTGCAGCGCGAGGCGTTGCAGCGGGCCGCGCGCGCGATCAAGCACCGTTTTCCCGCGTGCGGCGGCATCATCATCTGGATGGGTCACGACACGTTCCCGTGTCCCGCGAACACCGCGGTGCTGGATTTCTACGGACGGATGAAGCCGGCGGCCGAGGCGCTGCGAGAGATTTTCCTGACCTCACCGGAAAAACTCTGAGGTCAGCCCTTGACCCCGCTCGCGGCCACGCCTTCGACGAAGCGGCGCTGGGCGAAGGCGAACACCACGATGATCGGCAGCACCATCACGGTGGCGAGTGTCATGACGAGGTGCCACGGCACCAGCCCGGCGCTGCCGCCGGTGAGTTGCTCGGCGCGGGCGATGAAGTAGAGCAGGCCGACGGGCAGCGTGTAGGTGCTTTCGTCGTGGAGATAGACGAGCGGGTTGAAGAGGTCGTTCCAGCTCCAGAGGAAGGTGAAGATGACCACCGTGAGCACGGCGGGCAGGCTCATCGGCACGATGAGGCGCCAGAGGATGGTCCACTCCGAGGCGCCGTCGATGCGCGCGGCCTCGATGAAGCTTTTCGGAATAGTGCGGAAAAATTGCCGCAGGAGGAAAATGCCAAAGACGTTGCCGCCGAGCCAAGCGGGCACGATGAGCGGCAGGTAGGTGTTGATCCAGTGGAGCGCGGCGAAGGCCTTGAAGAGTGGGATCACCGTCACCTGCGCCGGCAGCATCAGCGTCGAGAGCAGCGCGCCGAACAGGAGCTCCTTGTGGCGCACGTCGTAAAACGAAAACGCGTAGGCCGCCGGGCAGCAGGTGAGCACCGTGCCGGCGATCACCATGACGGCGACGAAGGTGGAGTTGAGGAAAAACCGGTAGTAGGCGAAGCCGTTCCAGACGGTGCGGTAGTTCTCCCATTGCGGGTGTGCCGGCAGCCACGCGGGCGGGCTACGCAGGATTTCGGGGAAAGTTTTCAGGCTGGTCAGGAGCATCCACGCCAGCGGCAGGAGCATGACGAAGGCGCCGAGCGCGAGCAGAGCGTAGAGGCAGGCGCGGATCGCGGGATGGATTTGCGAGCGGTGCATGTCAGTCTCCGTAGTGCACCCAGCGGCGGCCGAGGCGGAAATTGAGCCAGGTTATGGCCATGATCACGGCGAAGAGCAGCCACGCCATCGCGCTGGCGAGGCCCATGTGAAAATACGTGAAGGCCTGCTGATAGAGGTTGAGGCCGTAGAAGAGCGTGGCGCGCGCCGGTCCGCCCGGTTCGAGCCCCTGGGCGGCGCCGTAGGCGTAGGCGAGATCGAAAACTTTCAGTGCGCCGATGATGCCCATGACGATGTTGAAAAAAAGCACCGGCGAGATGAGCGGCAGCGTGACGTGGCGGAAGCGCGCCCATGCGCCGGCGCCGTCGATGTGCGCCGCCTCGTAGAGTTCGCGCGGGACGCTTTGCAGGCCGCTCAGGAAAATCACCATCGGGTAGCCGAAGCTCCAAAGGCTCACGATGACCAGCACCGGCAGCGCCCACGTTGGCGATGTGTTCCAGGCCGGGCCGGCGATGCCGACAAGACCGAGCACGCGGTTGAGCAGGCCGCCGTCGGCCTGAAAAATGTAAACGAATACCGCGGCGCTCGCGGCTTGAGGGAGAATCGATGGCAGGAAATAGACCGATCGCCAAAATCCGCGGCCGCGCACGGGTTGGTTGAGCAGCAGGGCGACCCCCAGCGCGCCGAGGATGCTCAGCGGCATCTGGACGGCGGTGAAGAACAGGGTGACTTTGATCGAAGGCCAAAAGGCCGGGTCGGACTTGAGCAGGTAGGAGTAGTTGCGCAGGCCGATGAACGCAGGCGGCGCGACGACCTCGTAGCGGCAGAAACTCAGCCACAGCGAGTAGAGCATCGGCCACAGGCTGAAACACGCGAACCCGAGGACGGCCGGCCCCGCGAAGAGCCAGAACCAGAGCAGTTGGGCGCGGCGGGCATTCATGAGTCGGAGGAGCCGAAGGTGGCGAGAAAGGCGTTGGCGGCGGCGGCGGCGCGGCGGCCGGCCTCCTCGGGAGTGAGTTCGCCGAGGATCATGCGGTCAATTTCGGCTTGGACGATTTTCAGCATGAGCTCGATGAAGTGCGCGTCGCGCGGGATGGGATCGGCAAAATCCATCTGGTGGTAAACCGCGGCCATGTGGCGCGGGCGGTCGGACGGGCGGAGGTTACGCAGGTGTGCCTCGGCGACGGAGCGGCGGACGGCGATGCCGCCCCGCGCCACCACCTCGGCGACCGTCTCGCGGCGCGTGAGAAACTTGAGCAACTGCCACGTTTCCTCGGGATAACGGGCCGTCTTGCTCATCGCATAGCCTGCGATGGCGAGCTCGCCGCCGCGTCGCGAAGCCGGGCCGGCCGGCAGAATCTGCACGTCCCAGTCGAGTGCGGGCACCTGATTGTAGTTGGGCCAATAGTTGGTGTGACCGCCGACGATCATCGCCACGCGCTGGTTCACAAAACCGTTGAGCGGTTCAAACCCAGCCGGCGCGCTGATACCGTAGCGGCTGGATTTCTCGGCGAAAAATTTCAGCCCTGCCACCGCCTCCGGCGAATCGAGCGTGCAACGCTTGCCGTCGGGCGAGAACACCTTGCCGCCCGCCTGCCGGACGTAGATCAGCCATTCGCCCCACCAGCCTTCGACGCGCGAGCAGCCCCAGACGCCGGGCTGGCCGTCTCTTTCCGTGTGCGTGAGCTTCTGGCCCGCCCGCACGAGGTCGGTCCACGTCCACGCCTCGTTCGGCTCGGCGAGACCGGCTTCGGCGAACAGCCGGCGATTGTAGTAAAGCAGCGCGACATTGGTCGTTTCCGGCAACACGTAGTAACGGCCATCCTGCTGCATGGCGGCGCGAATGGGTGGAAAGTAATCGTCGAGACCGATCTCGGCGTCGTCGCGTTTCACCAGTGGCGTCAGGTCGCGCATGAAGGGCATCAGGTAACGCAGCCACACGTCGCCGGAATAAAAGAGGTCGGGCGCCTGGCCCGCGGCCGCGAGCGTCTTGAACTTCATGTGATACTCGCTCTGCGGCGCCCAGATGATGCGCACGTGCACGTTGGGATGCGCTCGCTCGAACGCGGCGACCTCGGCCTCGTAGTAATCCCGCAGCGGCGTGATGAACGAAATCCACGTGATGACCTTGCGACCGTCGGCGGGTTCCGGGGCGGGAGCCCGGCCCGCCCACCAGAAACCGGCGACCGCCAGCGCCACGATGGCCGACCACAGCAGGGGCTC
The DNA here is from genome assembly GCA_903877135.1 of uncultured Opitutia bacterium. Taxonomy (GTDB): domain Bacteria; phylum Verrucomicrobiota; class Verrucomicrobiia; order Opitutales; family Opitutaceae; genus CAIRCN01. Next base: position 270,431 of record CAIRCN010000020.1, on the reverse strand, counting down.
GCGGTGGCGCAAATTCATCTCAGGAGTCCAGCCGGGCGGAACGGCCGCCTGCGGCGGGCTGCGTGTCGGGGAACGCGCGGCTATTGGGGATGAGTGCCTCCTGCATTGTCTTCATCGTCGTTTCCCTCATTGCAGTGTGGCAAGCCAACTTTCCCCACGTTTTGCTTACAAAAGACTTCCCATGAAGAAAACTGTCATCCACGTCATCCCCAACGCGCACCTCGATCCTGTCTGGCTCTGGGACGCCCGCGAGGGGCTCAACGAGGGCGTCGCCACCTGCCGCGCGATGCTCGATCTGCTCGACGCGAATGCGGACCTCACGTTCATCCGCGGCGAGGCGGCGATCTACGAGCATGTGCGCCGCACCGATCCGGCGACGTTCGCGCGTATCCTGAAAATGATCCGCGCAGGGCATTGGGACGCCGTGGGCGGCTCGTGGATTCAACCCGACACGAATCTCCTCGAGAGCGAAGTGCTCTGCCGGCACTACGAGGTGGGACTGCGGTATTTTCGCGATGTGCTGGGCGTGGTGGTGAAATGCGGCTGGCAGGCGGACTCGTTCGGTCACACGGCCGGGCTGCCGGACGTGTTCGCGGCGGGCGGGGTGGAGAATTTCGCGTTCACGCGGCCGGCACAGGAGCACTTTCACCTGCGGACGCCGGCGTTCTGGTGGCACGGCCGGAGCGGCGCGCGCGTGCTCGGCTACCGTCCGCTCATCGGCTGGTATGGCTGCGAGCGCGATGAGATTGCCCGGCGCTTCGACCCGCTCGTCGCGCAGGCGGCGAAGTCGCCGCTGCGCAACCTCGCAATGTTCGTCGGGCTGGGCAACCATGGCGGCGGTCCAAGCCAGCGGATCATCGATGATGTGCGCGCCTGGGGCGCGGCGCATCCGGAGTTTGAGGTGCGGTTCGCGGGGCTGCATTCGTTCTTTGCCGCGCTACGCCGCGAACTCGCGGCGCCGGGCGCTCCGAAAATCGACGAGGTGCACGGCGAGCTGAATTTCTGCCAGCGCGGCTGTTATGCCGCCGTGGCGCGCTTCAAACACGGCTACCGCCGCGCGGAGCACGAACTGCTGCGCGCCGAGCGCACGACGGCGTTGCTGCACGGCGCGGGACTCGCACAGGCGGCAGACCTCAAGTCCGCGTGGGAGTCGGTGCTCTTCAATTCGTTTCACGACATCTTGCCGGGCTCGAGCGTCGAGCGCGCGTTCTACGAGCAGATCGACGAGGTAGGCGGCGTGCGGCACGCGGCGCGCGGGGCGGCGTTCCGAGCGTTCAACCACGTGATCCCGCTAGTGCACATCACGCTGCCGGCAGTCGGCAAGGATCATCCGAAGGCAGTGCCGTTCCTCGTGTGGAATCCGCACCTGCGGCCGGTGCGCACGTGGGTCGAGATCGAGGCATGCCTCGATCACCGGCCGATCGGCGAATACCAGGACCGCGTGCTGGAATTGCCCATCGAGGTGCGGGTGGGCGGACGGCGCGTGGCGTTCCAGGAAATTGCCACGGAGCACGACTGCTTCCCCACCCTTGCCTGGCGCAAGCGCGTGCTCGTGCCGATGACGCTGCCCGCCGCCGGTTGGAATGTGGCGACGGTCGGCTGGGTGGAGGGCGCGGTGGCGCCAATCTATGCCGCCGTGGCAACCGGACGCGGGCAGACGATTTGCAACGAATTCTATCGCGTCGCCGCGCGGCCGGGCACGGAGAGCGTCCGCGTGTGGCACCGCGGCAAACCGCTCTTTGGCGCGAAGGGCCTGCAACTCACCACCGTCGCCGACAATTGGGGCTCGTGGGGCAGCATGGCCGACGAACCCGACGGCGTGCGGCTGCGGAAAGTCATCGGCCGGTGGAAAGTTTCCCGGGCCACCGTGATCGAATCGGGCCCGCTGCGCGCGGCGCTCGTGGTGCGGCTGACCACGCCGCGGGCGCAGGTTGACCTGACGCTGCGGCTGACGGCCGGCGTGGAGGAAGTGGCGATGGAGGCGCGGGTGTTCACCGACCTCGAGGCGGCGCGCATCAAGCTCGTGCTGCCGGGCGCGCGCTCGGTGGTGTGCGAGGTGCCCGCCGGCACCGCGAAGCGCACGGCTGAGGGCGAGATTCCCGTGCTGCGGTGGGTGAAGGCGAGCGCGGGCCGGCGCGGTTTTGCGCTCGCTAGCGACGTGTTGTCGGCTTGCGACCTCGAAGGCGGCGTGCTGCGGGTGACGCTCGCCCGGGCCACGCGCTATGCGCGCGATGAAAATCTCGACAAGTCCGCCGAGTGGTGGCGCCCGACGGTGGACCGCGGGGAACTGCGCGAGCGGTTCGTGCTGCTGCCGGCCGACGGGCCGGTGGAGCATGCGGCCGACCTGCTCACGCAGCCGCCGCTGGTAACGATGGTATGGGAGAACCGCGCGGGCGAGTTGCCGCCAACTGCCTCGCTGGCCGCGCTGACGCCGGCTGGCATTCGCCTGCTGGCACTCAAATCGGCGGCGGCAGGAAAAGGCTGGGAAGTGCGGGTGCAGAACCTGGCCTGGAAAATCTGCCGGCCGGTCCTGCGGCTCGGCGGCAAGAGCCACCGGCTCGGTCCGATCAAACCCGGTGAAATCGCCACGTTTCGTCTCGGAGCGACGGCGGCCGCCGCGCCGCAACGCGTCGCGCTCGGGCGCTGACGGCGCACGAGGCGGCGTCAGCGCCGCAGCTGCTCCAGCACCTGGCGCGCCTCGGCGAGGTCGGGTTTGAGGCGCAGCGCGGCCTCCAAGTGACGGATTGCGTCATCCTGCCGGCCGGGCACGAGGAGCAGCAGGTGGCCGAGGCTGTAGTGGGCCTGCCAGAGCGCGGGGTTGAGCCGGACGGCGGCCTCGAAGTGCGGGATCGCCTCGGCCTGCCGGCCCGGCAGGTTGAGCAGCACGAGGGCGAGGTTGAAACGCACCTCGGCGAAATCGGGTTTAAGGCGCAGCACTTCCTTGTAGTGCGGGATCGCCTCGGCCTGCCGGCCGGGGATCGAGAGGAGAATGTTGCCGAGGTTGCAGTGGGCCTGCCAGTGCTCGGGCTTGAGGCGCAGGGCGGTCTCCAAGTGCGCCATCGCTTCGTTCCGACCCTCGGGCTGCGTCAGCAGGGACATGGCGAGGTTGGCGTGCGCGTCGGCGTAGTCGGGGCGGAGGCGCAAGGCGTTCCGGTAGGAGGCGATGGCCTCGGCGGTGTGACCCTGCGCGGCGAGTTCCATGCCGAGGTTGTAGGCGGCCATCCAGCACGCGGGATTTATCCGCAGCGTGTCGCGGTAAAGCGTGAGGTTGTCGCGGTAGACGTGCGCCCGATTCCAGCTCGCGAGGCCGAGCGCACCGAGCAGCACGGCGACGGCGGCGCGGCCGGTCCACCGCGGGAGAGTCGGCGGAATTTTCGCCAGCGCCGCCGTCAGTCCGGCCGCGACGGGAACGATCAAGCCGAGGCAAGCAACGTATTGGAAATGATCGGCGACGTAGGAAAAGGAAAAGAAGAAAATGTTAAAAAACCCCAGCACAGGGAAGAGCGTGCCGGCGAAAAACAGCGCCCCCGCCAGCGGGCCGCGCGCGCGCCTGCGGAGCAGCCACAGGCCCGCCAGCACGGCGAGCACCCCGAACACGCCGGCGTAGAGCCACGGGTCGGAGGCGTCCACCTGCCAGCGCGGATAGATGAAGCTCAGGTCAGCCGGCCACAGGAGCTTGCCGGCGTAGAACCACACCACGCGGCCAGCCAGCAGACACGCCTGCAGGCGATCGAAACCGTAGGGGGCGCCCTCGGCCCCGATGAACTTGCGCTCGACCCACGAGGTCCACAACCCCGCCACGACCGCCAGCGCGAACCACGGCAACAGGGGCACGATGTCGCGCCGCCACGAAATCCGGCGGCGCTGCCACCACGCGAGCACGAGCAAGGCCGGCGGCAGCGTGACCGTCGCGGACTTGCTCAGGATCGCCAGCAGGAACAATCCCGTGGCCACCGCGTAGTGCCGCCACGCTACGGCCGACTCAGTCGTGGGCGCCGCCAAATTTTCGTCGCCGCGGGCGCGCTCGAAGCGCAGGTAGGCCAGCACCGCCAGCAAGTAGAACACGAGGGAGAGCGTGTTTTTCTGCTCTGTCATCCACGCCACCGATTCGACGCAGACCGGATGGAGCGCGAAAATGCCCGCGGCCAGCCACGCGCCCGGAATCGCCAGCCGCCGCAGCACCCGCACCAGCAGCCCCGCGGCCGTGAGGTGCAGAAAAATGTTCAGCAGATGATAACCCAGCACCGTGTCGCCCCAGAGCCGGTGCTCGACCCAGAACGCCGTGTGGAGGAGCGGATAATAGGTCTGCGTAGCCCCCGCCTCGAACCAGATCCGCCCCAGCCCGGAGAGCGACTGGAGTTCAGGGGCGGTCAGGTTGGCGTTATCGTCCCAGAGGACGCCACCGTGGAGGGCCGGGTAGTAGGCCAGCGCGCACAGGACGGCCAAGCCCAGCCACCGGAGCCAGTCCGCGGCTGACCACGATTCGTCGACTTGCGCGAGTGTCGGACGCGGCGGACCTGATTTGTTTTTGGCCTGAGACATGGCGCCACACGGTGCGGGTTCTCCTTCGCCTCGCAACGAGGAAAGTTGCGGCGCGATGGCGCGCTCGGGTCTGTCCTCGACCCAACCGCAAAGCCGTGCTTCGTTGGCAGGCAGCCAAGGCGCATGAACGTGAATAACGCCCCGGGCTTCCCCACCGCAAAAACCATCCGTCGCCAACCGTGGCATCGCTCCGCGATTCGATCCGGCGGCAGTGATTCGCCCGTCCTCAGTGGAAACATCGCACACTTATGAAAACCGTTACCGCATTCTCGAAGCCGATTGAAGCCCATATGCTGATCGCACGTTTGGGAGGAAGCGGTGTGACGGCTTTCATTCGCGACGAACACATCGTGACACTCGATTGGTTCGCATCGAACGCAGTGGGCGGAGTGAAGGTCGATGTCGCCGACGAAGATTACGAGCAGGCGCTGAACGTCATAAATGCTCCAGGCGAGAGGGAAACGACCTGATGGCTTGCCTACGGGCGGTCGAACCGGGCGGCGCGCCCATCAGGTCCCGCCAGTTTTCGCGAGGCAGCAGTGCTTGTATTTCTTCCCGCTGCCGCAGGGACAGGGGTCGTTGCGGCCGGGCTTGGGCGTGGCGGATTTGAAGGGCGCGGGACCGGTGCGGACGGCGTGCGAGTAGAGCCACCGACCGTCGACGCGGTGAAATTCCGATTTTTCCTGGACCGCGTGCTCGCCTTCCTCGTCAGCGAAAAACGCCGAGAAGTCCACGTAGGCCATGTCGGGCCGGGGGCCCGGCTCGTGCGCGTGAACGACGAGACGCGTCCACGAGATCGGGTTAAGGTCCGGCTCGGCCACATACGGCAGGTGCGCGGTGGGCCGGTGCGTGCGGTGTAGGTAGGCTTGATCGTTCGCGACATGCGCGGTGAAACGCGATCGCATCAATTCCTCCGCAGTCGCAGCCGCCCGACGCCCGGCGAGGAGCGGTTCGCAGCATTGTTCGAAGAGGCGGCTGCTGCCGCAGAAGCAGGGCTGGCCGAGTTGCGGCGGCGGCAGGGCAGGTTGCGGCTGGGTCATACGCCCCATGGAGGGCGCAGGCGGCTCCGATGTCGATCCCACTGCTCAACCGCAAACAGTGTTGTTTTGTGCGCGGCCATGGCTTGCCTGAGAGGATGAACCCGAGGTGGCTGTGCTTGTTCATCGTCGCGTTTTCTAGTGTGAGCGTGGTCGAAGACTCCGTGCGTATGGAGCAGATCGTGCAATACCACGTGGCCAGCGGGGCGTTCACGGGCACGGTGCTGGTGGCGCGTGGGGACGAGGTGCTGCTGAACAAGGGCTACGGCGCGGCGAACCTGGAGCGGGGCGTCGCGAACGACCCGGCGACGCGATTCCGCTTGGGCTCGCTGACCAAGCAGTTTACCGCCGCGGCGATTTTGCTGCTCGAGGAAAAGGGGAAGCTGAAGCTCAGCGACCCGGTGAAGGTTCATCTGCCGGACGCGCCTGCGGCGTGGGACCGGATCACACTTTTTCACCTGCTGACCAACACTTCTGGGATCCCGAGCTACACGGACTTTCCGGACTATGACGCCAGCCGGTCCCGCGCGACCACGCCGGAGAAATTGGTCGCTCGTTTCCGCGACAAACCCCTCGCATTCGCGCCGGGCGAGCAATGGCACTACAGCAATTCGGGCTATGTGCTGCTCGGTTACCTGATCGAGCGGATCAGCGGGCAGACGTATGCGCGGTTTTTGCAGGAGAGTATTTTTTCCCCGCTGGGCCTGAAGGACACCGGGTATGATTCGAGCGCGGCGGTCCTCCCGCACCGCGCCTGCGGTTACGTGCCCACGGCGAAGGGGCCGGTCGGTGCGGGCGCCCTCGACATGTCGGTGCCATTCGCCGCCGGTGCGCTCTACTCGACGACCGGGGATTTGTGGCGGTGGGAGCGGGCGCTCTTCGGCGGCCGGTTGCTGACCGCGGAGTCTTTGCGAAAAATGACCACGCCGTTCCTGCAATCCTACGCCCTCGGGGTGGGCTCGCTCACGGCCGGGGGCCGGCGGATGATCGTGCACAGCGGCGAGATCGAGGGATTCAACAGCTATCTCGCCTATTATCCCGATTCCCGAGTGACCGTGGCGGTGCTGGCGAATCTCAACGGTGCGGCCGCCGACCAGCTCGGCAACCAGCTAGGCGCGGTGGCACATGGCCAGAGCATCCGCCTGCCGAGCGAGAGACAGCCGGTGGCCGTCGCGCGGGCGATCTTGGAGCAATATGCGGGCACCTACGTCTTGCAGCCGGACTTCGAAATCACGGTTTCGCTCGACGGCGATCAACTGGTTGAACAGGCTACCGGCCAGCCGAAAATCTCCCTGTTTGCTGAATCGGAGACGCGGTTTTTCATCAAAGAGCAGGAGGTGGAATTTGAATTTCGGCGCGACGAAAAAGGCCGCGTCGGCTCCCTTGTCATCATCCAAGGCGCTGGCGAAAATGTCGCGCCGCGGAAATGAACGTGAGGCGCACCTCCTGCGCCGCTCAGGCTGCCAGCGGAGGCGAGAGTAACGAATAACCGTTTATCGTCTGCTAATAATACGGCCGGAGTCACCTTGGCGGTTTACTCGGCAGGCAGAGAGGCACAGCGTGGTGAAAAATCAACCCCAACTCCCTATGAATCCTTCGGTTTCGCACTCAGTGGATGGCGACGGCGTTGGCTGGATCGTTTTCGACGATCCCGCGGTGCGTGCCAATGTCTTCAATCCTCCCACACAGGTCGCCTTGCACGCCGCGCTGGATACCCTTGCCGCCGCGCCTGTGCGCGCGGTCGTTGTGGTCAGCGCGAAGGAGCGCATCTTTATCGCCGGCGCCGACCTCAAGTGGCTGCTGGCTATGCCGTCGGTCGATGCCGCGGCCGAGTGTGCGCGCAGCGGGCAGCGGCTGTTCCAGCGGCTCGCGGATTTCAAGGTGCCGGTGGTCTGCGCGATCAACGGCGCGTGCGCGGGTGGCGGTTACGAGCTCGCACTCGCCTGCCACTGGAGAGTGGCGGGCGATGCGGCGGCGACGGTCATCGGTCTGCCAGAGACGGGCATCGGTGCGATTCCCGGCTGGGGCGGCGGCGTGCGGCTGCCGCGGCTGATCGGCGCGAAGGCGGCGGTGGAGCACATCCTCAAAGGCGCGCTCGTGCCAGCAGCGGAGGCGCAGCGCACGGGCATGGTGGACGAACTGGTGCCGGTGGCGGAGCTGAAGGTTCGCGCGAAGGCCGCGGCGCTGCGGCTGGCCGCGGACAGGGTGTCGGCGCGGTCGGAGCCGCCGCGCGCCGACGCGGCGTTTTTCGGCGAGCTGCGCACGGCGACAGCGCGGAAAACCCGTGGGCGCGAACCCGCACCGCTGCGCGCGATCGACGCGGTTGAACAGGGCCTGGCGCTGCCGCTCGCGGCGGCGCTGGAACTCGAGGCGTGCCTGTTTGGCGAGATCGTGGCGGGCGAGGTCTGCAAAAATCTGATCCACGTTTTCTTCCTGAAGGAGGCGGTGAAGCGGCTGACGGTAGATGCTTGGTTCCCTGCCGGGGCGGGCGCGGCGCCGGCGCCGTTCAAGAAGGTCGGCGTCGTGGGAGCGGGGGTGATGGGCTCGGGTATCGCCCAGTGGTGCGCGGCGCGCGGACACGAGGTCGTGATGCGCGACATGAAACCGGAATTCGTCGAGAGAGGGCTCGCAGTGATCCGCGGCGTATTCGACGAGGCCGTGGCACGCAAGCGGATGAAACCCGAGGACGCCGCGGAGGGCCTCGCCCGAGTGCGGACCACGACGGCGTGGGACGGGTTTGGCGACTGCGACCTCGTCGTCGAGGCCATCGTGGAGAACGTCGCGGCCAAGCAGGCGCTCTTTGCGGAGCTGTCGGCGGTGGTGCGGCCGGACTGCGTGCTGGCGTCGAACACCTCGGCTCTGCCCATCGAGGAACTGGCGGCGACGGCGATGGAGCCGGGCCGCACGATCGGCATCCATTTTTTCAATCCGGTGAGCCGCATGCCGCTGATCGAAATGGTGCTGAGCCCGCACACGACGCGGGCGACGGCGGAGCGCGCGCTGGCGTTCGCCAAGGCGCTGGGCAAGACCCCGGTGATCTGCAAATCGTCGCCTGGCTTCCTCGTCACGCGTGTGCTGTTCTTCTACCTCAACGAGGCGTGCCGGCTCTGGGAACAGGGCGCGCCGGCCGAGGCGCTCGACGCCGCTATGCGCGACTGGGGCTGGCCGATGGGCCCGATGCGGCTGATCGACGAAGTGGGCGTGGACGTGAGCGACTTTATCTACGGCGAGATGGCTCACTATTTTCCGAGACGCTTCGAGGGCGCGACGGTGTGCGCGCGGATGCTGGCGGCCGGGCTGAAGGGCCGGAAAAACGGCGCGAGCTCGGGTTTCTACACCTACGCGGGCCACAAGGAGGCACCGAATCCCGAGATGACTAAATTCGCGCCCGCCACAAGCATGACGCTCGACGCCGCCGCGATTGCCGACCGGCTGATGGGCGTGATGATCGACGAGGCGAAACGCTGCCTGGCCGAAGGCGTCCTGAAGAGCTCCGACGACGTGGACTTTGCGCTGCTTATGGGCGCGGGCTTCCCGGCGTTCCGCGGCGGCCTCATGCGCTATGCGAAAAGCATTGGGCGGGAGTGACCGGACACGTTTGTCGGGCTGGGTTTTAGACGAAAACGTGCGCTAATAAGTGGTCTGTTCGGTGGCTTTTCCGCCGGAAACGCATTGTCTTAGCCGCAGGCCCCGCGATTCTCGGGGTAACAAAAAACCGCAGCTCCCGTCGCATTCGGAGTTCCCATGCCCACCACGCTGGTCTCGCTCTCACCGCAACTCAAACACCGCCTCCTCGCCACCATCCTCGAAAGCCGTCACGGCGATCTCCGCGAAGAAAATCTCAACCGTCAGGGTAAGGGACATTTTCATGTTTCCGGCCGCGGCCATGAGGCGCTCGCCGGGATCGGGATGCAGTTGGAGGCAGGCGACTACCTCGTGCCGTATTACCGCGACCGCGGCCTCGTGCTCGGACGCGGCGTGACGACCCCGCAGCTCGCGCTCGACTACATGGCGAAGCGCGACTCGTCGTCACGCGGGCGGCAGATGCCGTCGCACTACAGCTACCGCGAGCTCAACATCTGGAGCGTGCCCACGCCCACCGCGGCGCAGCTCCTGCCTGCGTGCGGCATCGCGTGGGGCCTGCAACTCGACGGGAAAAAAAACGTCGTGCTCACGACCGTGGGCGATGCGGCGACGCGGCAGGGCGACTTTTTCGAGGCGGTCTGCTTCGCGCAGGAGCGCCGGCTGCCGGTGCTGCTCGTCGTCGAGGACAACGGCTACGGCATCAGCACGCCGACGCGACGGATCAACCCGCGCGCCCTTGGCGTCCTTAGCGAAGACCAGTGGCGCACGGTCGATGGCTGGGACGTTGAGGCGGTTTACGTCGCCGCCGAGCAGGCTCTCGCCGACATCCGCGCCGGGCGCGGGCCCGTGCTGCTTTGGGTAAAAATGGAGCGGCTCTCGAGCCACACCAGCTCGGACGACCAGGCCATTTACCGCAGTAAGGAGGACCTCGCCGGGCTCGCCGCGCGCGATCCGCTGCGGCACCTCCGGGACCAGCTCATCGCCGAGGGCGAGCTGACCAAGGCGGTCTTTGTGAAGCTCGACCAAGAGATCAAGGAGCGCGTGCGTCAGGCGTATTCCGCCGCCGAGCAGGCCGAAAATCCGGTCGCCAACGAGCTTGAGGAAAACGTCTCCTCGCCGCCGGCCGCGCTTGACGAGCAGGTGCTCCAGCCGGGCCGCTACCGGATGGGCGACGTCATCAATCTCACGCTCCGCGCCGGCCTCGACTCCGATCCGGGCCGCTTGATTTTCGGCGAGGACATCGAGGATCCGAAGGGCGGAGTGTTCCGCCTCACGCAGAAACTCTCGACGGATTTTCCCGGGCAGGTGTTTAACTCGCCGCTGGCGGAGTCCACGATTTTGGGCGTCGCTTGCGGGCTCGCGAGTTACGGCAAGCGACCAGTGTTTGAGCTGCAGTTCATCGACTTCATCTACCCGGGCTGGAACCAACTCGTGACGAATCTCGCCACGCTCCGCTGGCGCACCTACGGCCGGTGGAATTGCCCGGTGGTGATCTACGCTCCCTACGGCGCTTACCTGCCGGGCGGCTCGCTCTGGCATTCGCAGGCCAACGAGGCCGCCATCGCGCACTATCCGGGGCTGAGCGTCGTCATCCCCAGCACGCCCGAGGATGCGGGCGGTCTGATGTGGACCGCGATGCATTCGGACGATCCGGTGGTTTTCCTCGCTCCGAAACATCTGCTCTGGGCCGAGCGCGAGATCACCGCACCGGTCATGTCGGTGCCGATCGGTCAGGCGCGGCTGCGCACTGAGGGCCGCGACGTCACGCTCGTCGCCTGGGGCAACACGATGGAGAAGTCCCTCGAAGCCGTGGCCCAGCTTGGCGCGGAGATGAGCGTCGAGCTGATCGATCTCCGCTCGATCGTGCCGTGGGACCACGAGATGATCGAGGAGTCCGTGCGCAAGACGGGCCGCCTCGTCGTCGTGCAGGAGGACACGGAAAACTGCTCTGTCGGCCAGATGATCATCTCGCACATCACGGGCCGGCCCGATGTCTGGAGCCGCATGGTCAGCCCGCCGGTGCTCGTTTCGAAGGGCAATGTCATGATCGGCTACAACCCGATCTACGAATACGCCGCGCTGCCCGACACGCCTCGCATCGTCGAGGCACTGCGCCGCGCTGTCGGCATCACGATGGAGCGAACGGAGGCTTCGACCCTACCGGCGGCGGCCCGAGAGCTTTCGGCTTCCTCCAAACCGCCGGCGCCACAAGATGCGCCCATGTCCGGAACTTCCGACATCGTGGTCAAAGTGCCGATCATGGGCGAAGGCTTGCGCTCGGCCCGCGTCGTCGCGCTGCACAAGCAGCCCGGCGACAAGGTCGGCCACGACGACGTGCTGTGCGAGGTGGAGACCGACAAGGCCGTCTATCCCATCGAGGCGTCGTTCACCGGCACGTTCAAGGCTTGGAAAGTGCGCGTCGACGATACCGTGGAGATCGGCCAGGAGATTGCGCTGGTGACCGGTGACACGCCGGGCGCGGTCGTGCCGGCCGCTGCGCCCGTGTCGCCGGCACACCCGAGCCTGCAGGAATTGCAGCAACCCGCCGCGCCCGCTGCGGCAGCGCCGCCGGTTGGTCGCGCCGTGGAGCCGGCTTTGTCTGCGGCGATAACCCGCCGACTCGCCTCGGTCATCGCGGCCAACCTGCAACTCGCCGCCCGCTGGGAAGCGCTGCGTGTGGCACGCGAGACGGCCAAACGCGCGCAGCTCGACTATTCACCCTCGATGATGATCGCATGGTGCGTCACGCGGGCGATGGAGCAACATGCGCCGTTTCGCCGCATCGTCACCCGCGACGGCGCGATTCTGCAACTGGAGGATTTCGACCTCGGGTTCGCGGTCGCGCTTGAGGGCGACCGGCTCGCGACCGCGGTAGTGGCGCGCAGCAATCGGCTGACGTGGCTGGAATTCGCCACGGCTTACATCCGGGCCTTGGCCGACACGCGTGCGGGAAAAATCGCCGACGTGCAGTCGCCGATTAACATTACCAGTCTCGGAGCGTTCGGGATCGAGTCGGCCACTCCAATCGTGGTGCCGCCCTCGGTCGGCACGCTTTTCATCGGCAAAGCGCACGCGCAGATGGTCAACGCCGGGGGCGTTATCGACTCCGCCGAAGTGGTCACGCTCTCGCTCACGTTTGACCACAAGGTGGTCAACGGCGCCGGCGCCGCGGCGTTCTTGCACGAGGTGAAGGCACAGATCGAAGGCTTCCGGCTGCCGGGCTGATACTAACGATCAGGCGCCACGGGCGGTGGGCAGCCATTTTTGCAGAGTGGCAGCGAGTAATTCAACGCGCACCGGCTTGGTGAGAAAATCGTTCATGCCTGCGGCTAGGCAGTCGTCGCGGTCCTTTGTGCTGGCATTGGCGGTGAGCGCGATGATCGGTAGTGGACGGCCGGCAAGTTTCTGGCGGATGCGGCGGGTGGCCTCGAGACCGTCGAGCCCCGGCAACTGGCAGTCCATCAGGATGAGATCCCACGACGAGGTCGACGCGGCCTGCACGGCTTCGTGGCCATCCTCGACGACACTCATGGTCAGACCCATCTGTTTCACAAAATGCCCGATGACGCGCTGGTTCACGCGGTCGTCCTCGACCACGAGCACGCGACCGCGGAGCGCGGGGGCGACGTAGCGACCATCGTTGTCGCGCAATCGCGCCGCATCGGCCGCCTCCGGGTGAGTGAAGCGAACAGTGAAATGAAAGGTCGAGCCTCCGCCGGGCGTGCTGTCGACGGCGATCTTCCCGCCCATCGCCTCGACGAGTTTTTGGGAGATGGCGAGCCCGAGGCCGGTGCCGCCGTAACGCCGGCTCATCGAGCTGTCGGCCTGCGTGAAGGGGCTGAAGAGCCGTGCTATGGCCTCGGAGTCCATGCCGATGCCACTGTCGGCCACGGCAAACTCCACGGCGGTGGAGCGTTCTTCGAGCGCGTGGCAGGTCGCGCGCAGCACCACGCGGCCGCGCTCGGTGAATTTGAGCGCGTTGCCCAATAGGTTGAACAACACCTGCCGCAGGCGGGTGGGATCGCCTCGCAGGCCGGGCGGTAGCCGCGGGTCTAGTTCGACGGCGAATTCCAGTCCTTTGGCGGTGGCACGCGAGCGCAGCAGGTCCGCGACGTTTTGGACTGCCGCTGCGGGCGCAAAGGCGATGGATTCGAGCTCGAGCCGGCCCGCCTCAATTTTGGAGAAATCAAGGATGTCGTTGATGAGGTCGAGCAGGGTATCGGCCGAGCCGGTGGCGGTCTCTAGTTGTTCGTGCTGCTCGGTGCTGAGTGGCGATTCGCGCACGATGCGCAGCATGCCGATGAGACCGTTCATCGGTGTGCGGATTTCATGGCTCATCGTGGCGAGAAATTCGCTCTTGGCGCGATTGGCCGCCTCGGCGCGGTCCGTAGCGGCGCGGAGCTCGAGTTCGACCCGGCCGCGGCGAGCAACCTCGGCGGAGAGTTCGCGGTTGAGCTTGTCCGCATCGGCATTGACGGCGCCAAGCGATACAACGAGGGCCGCGTTCTCGAAACCGAGCCGGATCGAGCGGCGTAGTGTGTCTAGTTGCTGGCGTGCGGCCATGGTCATGTAGCCGAGATAGAGCACTGCCATGAGGCCAAGCGCTAGACTGCGCGTATCGGCGTCGACCAGAAAGCAAATCATCAGTGGCACGACGGAAAAATAGAGGTAGAAAAGATTCGCCCAAAGCACTGGCACGAGCAGCCGTGCCGAGCCCGTGGTCAGGCCAGCGAGCACCAGCACCACCACTGTGCGATGCCCTGGGCTGGAGCCGGTGTAAAAGAGCCAGACTGCGATACCCCAGCTCAACCCGGTGAGCGCGCTAACCACGACAAACCGTCTCGACCAAAGCTTGCTGGAGAGGTGGTCAACCGCGGGCTGGCGAAAGAAACGCCAGCGGGTCAGGAGGCGCAGCGCATTACAGACGAGGGCATACGCGAGCCACGGCAGCACGATGCTCTGCGGGAACTCTCGGAGCATGATGAGGCCGAAGAGCAGGGCCACGAGGGCGGCAAACGGCGCACCGAAGAGAGCATCGTTGTAGGCAGTGCGCACAAGTTCGGCGCGGACACGAATCTCGATCGGGCTGAGGGCAGAGGAGTCGGTAGGGGAATACATGCGGCCTGCGGGTGAGGATGAGCATGCGGCCCGTCCCGAAAAACGCGAGAACTGTGATGAGCTTCCGGGTTGGGAATACCGACCGGAACCGGGCCCCGGCGGCGCTCAGGGCACGGGATGAACGGGCGGACTGATTTTCGCGGCGACCTTGGCCGCCGCCTCGGCGCGGAGGCGGGCCACGCTGCGCATGAAGGGTCGGGTGAGGTAGTAAATCGCCGCGACGTAGAAGGGGGCGAGGACGGCCCAGGCGACTATGGCGTGCCACGCGGTCGGGCCGAAGCGGTGGATAAAAGCACTCACATGGTCCCAGAACGAGTTGTAGGGCTGGCTCCAAAACGCATGCATTTCTTTCACAAACCCCCGCTGCCGCGGCACGCCGAAAAGCAGTTCACCGAGGCGCACGCAGAGGAGGATCACCGGCACATGCAAGGGCCACAACGCCTGGTTGATGAGCTGGATGATCGGCTGGTTCAGGCGCAGCGCGAGACCAACCAGCAGGCAGAGCAGGGTGGTGGTGCCGATGATGGGGAAGAGCGCGATGGCACTTCCGACCGCGATGGTCAGCGCGATTTTCTCCGGAGTGATGCCCTGGGTGAGCTGGGACACGATCGGATCTCGCACGCGGCGCTGCCAGAAAGTGCGCTTCAGATCGCGAGAAGGGGTATCAGGAACAGTCGACACGGAAATCGCAGCTTGGGGGAAAACCCGGCCGATGGGAAGCCAGCTTTGCGGACAAAGGCGCGTCTGGCAATTTGGCTCCGGTGCCAGCGCGGGTAGGCGCGCAGCAAAGGTTCCTGGCAGGGTCATTTAACAGATGACACGCTCGGCGACGAGGTTTTGGCGGGGGCACCGTAATTGCGCCGGTAGATCGCGGCGGAGGCGAGGCAGATGGCACCGCAGGCGGCAACCGCGATCCGCGGACCGACCGCGGCGGTGGCGAAGCCGACCAGCAGGCTGCCAACGGGATAGAGGCCCTGACCCATGGTGAAGAGGCCCATGACGCGGCCGCGTTTGTCGTCGGGCACGAGGGTTTGCAGGAGGGAGTTGCTGGAGGCCATCACGAGCACGCCGCCCGCGCCTGCGGCCATCAGGCTGACGAGCGCGAGAGGCAGCCACGGGCTCGCGCCGAAGAGCACAAGCCCGCTGCCGCCGAGCACAGCCCCGGCTGGGATCACGCGGGCGAGCGGCGTGTCAGGCGAGCGCATCGTCAAGAATAGCCCGGCCAGCACGGCGCCGGCCCCGGTCGCAGCCATGAGGAAACCGAGCAGGCGGGCGTCGCCGAAAAACACATCGCGGGCAAACACCGGGCCGAGAATCGTGTGCACAAAACCGACCAGGCTGATGACCGGCACCATGAGCAGCGTGGTGCGGATGGCGGGCACGCTCCATGCGTAGCGCACGCCTTCGCGTAGGTCGGCCAGTGGGTGGCTGTCGGTGGCACGGGGCGGGCGGGGTGTCATCCGAAGCAAGAGCAGGGCGCCGAGCACGGCGAGAAAGCTGAGCGCGTCGATCGCGAAACAGGCGCCGGGTCCGAAGCTAGCGATAACAAATCCGGCGATCGCCGGGCCGATAAGGCGTGCGAAGTTGAAGGTGATCGAGTTGAGCGCGATGACGTTTTCGAGGTGGGATTTGTCCTCCACGAGGTCGAAGGTCAGGGCCTGGCGGGCGGGCCAGTCGAAACCGCTGATGAACCCCTGAAACAGACAGAGCCCGACGAGGCGGGCGACGGTGATGTGGCCGGTGAGCGTGAGGATCGCGAGGGCGGCGGACTGCACCATCGAGAGAAATTGGGTGACCTGCATGACGCGCAGGCGGTTGGCGCGGTCGATCCACACGCCGGCGAAGGGCGCGAGTAGCAGCACGGGAATCTGGTTCGCGAAGCCGATAAGGCCCACGTAAACGGGATTACTGGAGAGCTGATAGACGAGCCAGAGGGAGGCGGTCGTCGTCATCCAATTCCCGAGCAGGGAGACGCACTGCCCGCCGAAATAGAGTCGGTAGTTGCGGGAGGAGAGTGCGCGCAGAAAGTGGGGCGTTTTCACGTCAGGTTCCCACTAGAAAGCCGCCTGGACAGCGGGGCAAGCCGTTGTGCCGTAACAAAGAGGCGCGGGTCTGAGGCGGGACAACAAATAGGCTAGCCACCGGTCGATGGATCGGCGTCGGTGGCCACAAGGGCAGTTAGCAATAGGAGAACGATTACGGGAACGATCATGGCTTGGCGTAGTAGGTCAGACGGTCTGGTCAGAACCGTAGTTACATTCTGGAAAAAGGGAAATGGTCTCAGGCGGTAGCAGTCATAGCAAGGCCACACATTAGGTGCACTTGACATGCCATGTGAGTCCTGCCTGCCGGCCGGGCGTTCCGTGAAATATTCAGCGAATTGTGCGGGTAAATCCGGCCCGATAAACTGGCTTGGTTCAGGTTTCCTTCCGAAAAAAATTACTGCTGGCGGCGGGCTTGAACTTGAAGGCGCTGAAGCCGCCGTCGATCACGATGTTGCTGCCGGTCATGAACTCGGCTTTGTCGCTCACGAGGAAGAGCGCCATCTCGGCGATGTCCTCGGGCCGGCCGAGGCGCGTGAGGTGCGTGGCCTCGGCGGCGCGGCGCGCCTCGGGGTTGTCATACCAACCGAGCTGGCACTCGGTGATGACGTAGCCGGGGCTGAGGCAGTTCACGCGGATGCCGTGGCTCGCGTAGTTGAGTGCCATCGAGCGCGTGAGCGCGATAACGCCGCCCTTCGCCGCCGTGTAACTGTCGACGGCGGGCTCGGCGATGACGGCGTCGACGGTCGCGGTGTTGAGGATCACGCCGCGGTGCTGGCGCATCATCACCGGCAGCGCATGTTTTGACATGAGGAAGACGCCCTTCAACGCGACGTCGATCATCGTGTCCCACACGGCTTCGTCGAGCTCGTGGACGGCGCGGTCGCGCTCGTTGCAAAGGCGGGTGGGCGCGGCGTTGTTGTAGAGGATGTCGAGCCGGCCCCAGGTGGCGCCGGCGGTCTCGACGGCGCGGGCAGCGTCGGCGGATTTCGACACATCGGTGGCGAGGAACTGCGCGGTGCCGCCGGCGGCGTTGATCTCGGCGGCGACGGCGGTGCCGTTGACGGTATCGAGGTCGGCGACGAGCACGCGGGCGCCTTCGCGCGCGAAGAGGCGGGCGGCGGCCTTGCCGATGCCGGAGGCGGCCCCGGTGATGATGGCGACGCGGTCTTGGAGCTGCATGGGGATCAAGGGTCGGGTTGGAACGACTGGCGGTAGGCTGAGTCGAGTGCGGCGAGCGCGGGGCGAGCCTCGGCTTTTCCGAGCAAAAAGTCCCGCACGATCTCGCCCCCGCGATCCTGAAACGAAAGATAACCTGCGTGGCGCGGCCGCACCCACGAGTCATCGAGCGTCGGGAGGGTGTCGCGGAAAAAGTGACCGGTCCGGTGGTTCACCTCGGGGTCGGTCCAAGCCGCGCGGTGGGCGGGCTGGCCGCCGGCGTCGAAATACAACGTGCGCTGCCAGGCGGCGCCAGCGACTTGGGCAGCGTAGTCGAGTGCGACCGCCGGATGGCGGCAGCGCGCGGAGACGGCGAGACCGGTGCCGCCCAGCGTCGGGCGCAGGCGGCGGCCGTGGTGCGTGACCATGCCGCCGAAACGCAGCGGATGCGCGGCGTAGCCGGCGCGCGCGTAGTTCGAGTAACCGTAGGCGAAGGGACAGAAGGCGGGCCGGTCGTTGCTCCGGGCCAGCGTCTCCCAGACGCGGATCGGGTTGCGTTCCCAGGTCTCCGGCGGGAGCAGGCGCATAAGCTCGCGCTGCAGGGTGAGCGCGGCGGCGCCGGCGTCGGGACTGACGACGCGCTCACGCCCGGTGCACGGCTCCTCGCCCTGCGCGTGGCAGAACATGAAAAAATTCATCAGGCAGTCGACCGGGATGCCGGCGACGGCGACGAAGCCGTGCTGGGCCAGCTCGAGCAGTTCCTCCCAAGTCGCTGGCGGCGTGAGGCCGTGCCGCGCGAGCAGGTCTTCGCGCCAGCCACTGACCGGCGTGGCGGCGTCGATCGCCAGCGCGCACCGGAAGCCGGCGAACTCGTAGCTGGCGTGCGACGGGCCGGCGGAATGCACGGCGTGCTCGGCGAGCAGCGCGGCGGGCGCACGGGCGTTCAGGTCGAGCAGCACGTCGCAGTGCCGCGCGGCGAAGCCGGCGAAGGGATGGTCGATCACGAGCAGGTCGAACTCCGCGGCGAGCGCCTCGATGGGCGCGTCGGCGAAGGCCTGCAACGAGCGTTTTTCCCAGGCGATCTCCACATCCGGATGCAGTTCGCCGTAGCGTTGCGCGGTGGCGACCATCGGCGCGAAGCCGCGGGTGTGGTTCCAGGCGATGCCGCGGAGACGGATGGAATCGCCGGCCATGGTCAGAGCTGCGCGACCTGCACCGAGCGGGTGAATTTTTTCAACGCGGCCTCGCTCAGTGTGACGCCGAGGCCGGGGCGCATCGGCACGGTGACGAAGCCGTCAGGCGCGACGGGCAGAAGTTCGTTGGTGGTTTCCCAACGCAGCGGGGACTTGCTGGTGGAAAACTCCAGCAGTTCCTCATCGGCGTGCGCGGCGAGGAAGTGGAGGTTGGCGGCGACCTCGATGTTGGTCTTGTAGCCGTGCGTGATGACGCGTTTGCCGCGGGCCTTGGCGGCGGCGGCGATTTTTTGCAGGCCCGTGAAGCCGCCTACCATCGTGATGTCGGGCTGGCAAATTGTCGCACCGCCGCGGTCCATTGCCTCAATGAACTCAAGGACGTGCGTGAGTCCGAGGTCGCCGACCCCGAGCGGCAGGCCGTGCGCGGCCATCGCGGCGTGGCCGTCCATGTCGTCAAGCGGGAGCGGTGCCTCGAGGAAGAGAATGCCGACCTCGCGGTAGGCCGGATAGAGTTTCAGGCCCTCCTCTTTCGTCTGATAGGAGAGGGCGGCGTCGATGATGAGGCCGCGTTCGGGGCCGAGGACGGCGCGCGCGGCGCGGAGGAGGCGGGTCGTCTGCGCGATGTCGTCCATCCACCATGGATCGGCGGCGAACTTCACGGCGCTGAGGTGCAGCCGCGTGAGCGCGTCGCCGACCTGCGCGGTGACGCCGTCCTCGGTGCGCGCCATCGGGTAAATCGTGCCGTAGGCGCGGAGACGTGTGCGCTTCGCGCCGCCGAGCAGTGCGTGGATGGGCTCGCCGGCTGCCTGTCCGCGTAAATCCCACAGCGCGAGGTCGAGGCCGCCGAGCGCGTGCATGGCGAGGCCGCGCCGGCCGACGTAGTCACAGGCAGCGTAGAGTTCGTCCCAGAGCGTGGCGTCGCGCGGGTCGCGACCGAGGAGCACACCGGCGAGGCCGCGCGCGTGGTTGTGGGCGTCGGGCCCGTGGATGAGCGCCTGGATCGCCGCGGGAAACGACTCGAACTCGCCGATGCCCGCGTGGCCGGTGTCGGTCGTCAGGCGCACGACGCAGTCGTCGTAGGAGCCGTCGAACAGGCTGATGCCGGGGTCCTCGTGCCGGAGGTGAAAGGTCTCGATGCGGGTGATTTTCATGCGAAGGAGGGAGCGCGACGGTGGCGGGTGAGGACCTCGCAGCCCGCGGCGGTGACGAGGACGACGTCTTCGAGGCGCACGCCGCATTCGCCGGGGTGGTAGAGGCCGGGTTCGAGGGCGATGACCATGTTTTCAGCGAGCGGCGTGCGGTTGCCGGTGACGATGCGCGGCTCCTCGTGATAACAGACGCCGATGCCGTGGCCGGTGTGATGGGGATACGGCGTGAAACCACGGTTCTCGAAAAAGGCGCGTGTCGCGCGGTCGATTTCCTCCGGAATCGCGCCGGGGCGCACGAGTGAAATGGCGAGATCGAGGGCCTCGCCGACGACTTTTTTCAACTCGCGCAGGCGCGGCTTGGGTTCGCCGGCGGGAATGACGCCGCAGATGTCGCCCCAGTAATTGCCGAGGCGCGGCACGATGTCAGCGAGCAGCCATTCGCCGGCGGCGACGACACGGTTGGTGGGCGGGCCGCCGATCTCGGCGGTGCGGGCGCCGGAGATAAAATCGGCGAGGAGCGGCAGCCGGTGGCCGGCCTGCGACTCAAGCGCGGCGCGCAGGTCGCCCCAGATGGCGAGTTCGGTGCGACCGGAGCGCACGAGTGATGGCAGCACGGCCTGGGCGTGGTCGCAGAGCGCGAGCGAGGCGCGGAGGGCCGCGAGCTCGGCGGGGGATTTGACGGCGCGAAGCTCGGAGAGCGCGCCATTGATCGGACGTGCGGCGCGCAGGAGTGCGGCGAGCGGCGCAGGCAGGGCGGCGAATTCGGCGCCGAGTGCGCGGACGTTTTTTCCGGCGAGGAGTTCGCGGGTTTTTTCCAGCAGGCGAGCGGCGGGTGCGAGCGGGCCGGCGGGCGTGTAGCTCGCGTAGGCGAGGCCGCGGAGACCGAGCGCGGCGAGGTCGGGTGCCTCGCAATCGGGGTAGACGAGCGTGGCGGTGTCGGGCTCGACGAGGAGGAGCGATGGTCCGCCGGCGAAGGGATTGGGGCCGGTTTCAATCGCGGATTCGTGGCCGGAGGCCCAGTCGACGGAGAAGGGCGAGGCGAGGAGGGCGCCGGCGAGGTTTTCGCGGCGCAACCACGCGGTGAGGCGCGAGCGTTGATCGGGGTCCATGCGGGGCGAGGGTTGGCTGGCCGCAGTGGAGCAAGTCCGGCGGGAAAAGAAAAGCGCCGCGCGAGGAAAATTCGCGCGGCGCAGACAGACTTTGATTTTGGCGGGGACTACATTTTTACGTCGATCCGGCGGAGGGTGACGTCGCCGTTCATGGTGGTGATGCGGATTTCTGGGCCGCCGCCGTTGAGCGTGCCGGTGACAATCTTGCCACCGGTCATCGGAGGCAGCGGGGGAATGGGCGGGATGGGGGCAACCGGGGCTTCCTCGGTGCTGGTTTCTCCTGTTGCCTGAGCGGCTTCGTGAGCAGCGCGCGCAGCTTCGCGCTCGGCGCGGACGGCTTCGCGGGTGGCGGCGGCGACTTCGTGCGCGACTTGGACGGCGGTTTGCACGGCGTCATGCACAACGGCGCGGATTTCGGCGGAGTCGACATTGCCATCCGCACGGACGATGGCGCGCGGAGTATGCGAGCCCTTGGTGCGGAGAGACTCGGTCTTGGTGACGAGCGCCTTTTCGTCGAAATCGGTGAGGATGGAGCCGTTGTGGGTGCGCAGGCGGACGTTAGCCTTGGCAGTGGCGGGAAGGTTGAGCGCGACTTCGCCGTTCATCGAGGAGAACGAGAGCGGTTTGCCGTCGCGGAGCTCGCGCACGGTTGCGTGGATCTCGCCGTTCATCGTCTCGACGAGCGCACCGCCCGAGAGGTCGGCGAGTTTGACCTCGCCGTTGAGGCTCTTGATTTCAAGGTCGCCGGTGACACCGCCCACCTCGATCTCGCCGCCCATGGCGCAGGAGATGACGATGCTCGTGGTGCGCGGGACTGCGATGTCGAACTCGCCGCCACTGCCGGACCAGCCTTCGGTGCCGTAGGTGAGGGAAATGACGTTTTTCTCCTCGGTGAGCGAATAGCTGGAAGAGGAGGTGAGCACGCGCAGGCCGTCCTTGCGGAGCGCGGGCGCCTCGGGCTTCAGGTCGGTCTTGACGGTGACGTCGGCGGCGTCGGTGCCGCGAATGTGTAGGTCGCCGTGAGCGAGGCTGACTTTGAGTGTGCCGGGTTTGGTGGGGTCGGAGAACTTGATGGAGGCGGTCTCAGTCTCATCTGCGCGCGCGGCGGTGAGTAGGACCACGGCCGACGCGGCGGCGATGACGAAGGAGGAAAAAAGGCGGACGGATTTCATGGAAAACCAGGTTGGAATTTTGGTGAGTGGCGCTTGGCGCAGCGCCGGTGATGCGGTTGTGGAAAATGGGTCTAGAGCTGGGCGATGGCACGCTTGGCGGCGTCGCGCACGGAGCGGTCGATGGATTCGTTGTGGGACATCCGCTCGAGTTCGGGCGTGGCGTTGCGGTCACGGGCGGCGACGATGAAGTCGATCATGGCGACCTGGACGAGCGGGTTTTGCTCGCGGGGCAGCGAGGCAAGGACGCCGGTGCGGACGAGCTGTTCACCGGCGTGCGGGTAGAGCGCGTCGAGGGCGGAGAGGCGGACGTTGACGCTCGGGTCGAGCGCGAGCGCACCGACGAGGTTGGCGAGGATTTTCTGATCGGGGTTTTTCTGATCGAGCGTCGTGAGGACGCCCTGCAGGCGCTCGTTAGCGGAGCGCTGCTGGAGAAAAGTGTAGCCGACGAGCTGGCCGACGCCGTCGACTTTGGCGCGGAGTTCGGCGAGTTCGCGTTTTGTGGCGGGGTCGATGGCTGGCGCCGGGACAGGGGCGTAGCGCGTGCCGGCAAAAAAACCGCCGAGGGCGAGCGCGCCAGCGGCGAGGGGCGCGAGGATCCAGCGCCAGAGCGAGACGCGAGCGGCGCGACGGTGGCGCAAGACGGCGGCTTGCACGCTGGCGGCGGAGTTTTTCTCCTGTTCGAGCATCGCGTAGAAACCGGCGCGGAGGCGGGGCGAGGGTTTGGCGGCAGGCAGACGGTCGAGGGCGGAGAGCGTGCGGGCGAGCGAGGCGTATTCGCGCTGGCAGTCGGGGCAGGAGGCGAGGTGGGCGCGGTCGTCGGCGTGAGCGTCGGCGGGAGTGCGCGGATCGAGGAGGTTGGGAAAATTTTCCTGGGCGCGGGTGCAGTTCATGGCGGTGGCGATATAAAAAGTTTCAGTTGCGGGCGGGGCCTTCGCGCTGGAGGGCGAGGTAGATGTCGCGGAGTTCCTTGAGCGCGCGGTGGGCGCGGACTTTGGCGGCGCCGGCGGAGCATTCGAGTATGTTGGCGATCTCGGCGAAGGAGAGTTCCTGAAAACGGCTGAGGAGGAGAACTTCGCGGGCGTCGCGGTCGAGGCGGTTGAGCGCGAGGTGGAGCAGGTCGTGGTCGTCGCGGCGGGCGGCACGGTCGCTGGCGTCGGGCGCTTCGTCGGCGTGGTTCTGCAGGTCGGAGGGATCGGTCGGGGCGGGAGCCGAGTTGGTTTTGCGGAAATGGTCGGCGGCACAGCGGCGGGCGAGATGATACATCCACGCCGTGAAACTGCCGTCGTCGCGGTAGGTGTGGCGGTATTTCAACATGCGCTGAAACACCGTCTGGGCGATGTCCTCGGCGGCGGCGTGATGGCCGGTGAGTTTTGCGAGAAAGCCATAGAGCGGGCCATGGTAGCGCTCAAAGAGTTCGCCGAGCGCGTCGAGTTCGCCGTCGCGCACGGCGAGCATCAACTCATGGTCGGAAATGGCGTCAGTGGCGGTGTCCACGGGGGTGGGTGCACGCAAACTAACCACGGACGGACGGGTTTGAACATTGATTTCTGTGAGGGTGGCGATCACGGGCGACAACGGGCATGGCTGGTTGCAGGAGAAAACCGCCTGGAGGCGGAAAGGTTACAGGAAATTTCCTCCGTGCGCGCGGCGGGCGGGCGTGCTTGGATGTGCGCATGAACCGCCGTGATTTCATCGTTCGCTCGTCGATCTATATTTCCACGGGGTTGCTCTCCCGCTCGCTGCTTTCCGGACAGACCGCCAACCCGCCAGGGTCGCGCCCCACGGTGCCGGTCGCCACGCCGGCCGGACGGCAGCTACCACTGGTAACGGAATTTCGCGCGCTGCGCGGCGGCGCGGGACTTTTCATGGGGCGCGGCGGCACGATTGGGTGGCTCACGACGAAGGATGCGCTGGTGGCGGTCGACACGCAGTTTCCTGAAACGGCAGCGATGTTTCTGGCGGGGCTGCCAGGGCGCGGCGGACGCAAGCTCGATGTCGTGCTCAACACGCACCACCACGCCGACCACACGGGCGGCAACGGCGTGATGAAGCCCGCCACCCGCACGATTGTCGCGCACGCCAAGGTGCCTGCGCTCCAGCGTGCCGCGGCCGAGCGCGCCGAAAAAACCGGCAACGCCCCACTGTGGGCGCGGCTGGACGGACAGGTTTACGCCGATGCGACTTTTCCCGCGACTTGGCGGGCCGACCTCGGCGGCGAGACCGTCAGTGCGCGCTACCACGGCCCCGCGCACACCGGCGGCGACATCGTGGTGGTGTTCGAGCGGGCCAACGTCGTCCACGTCGGCGACCTCGTCTTTAACCGCCTCTATCCCGTCACCGACCGCCCCGGCGGCTGCTCGCTGCGCGGCTGGGTGCAGGCGCTCGAGGATGTGGTTAAAACTTATCCAGCCGACGCGATCTACGTCTTCGGCCACGGCGGCAAGAAATTCGGCGTCACCGGCGGGCACGCAGATCTGCGCGTGATGCGCGACTACCTCTCGGCGCTGCTCGATTACACGCAGGAAAAAATCGCCGCGGGCGAGCCGAAGGAAAAAATTGTGGCGCTGGTAAATTTCCCGGGCTTCCCCGATTTTCACACTCTGCTCCCCAACCGCCTCGGCATGAACCTGAGTGCCGCCTACGATGAGCTGACGGCGAAGCATGGCTGAGTTTTCCGGGCGGTGCACGAGGCTTGCGCGAGCGACGTTTCTGTCTCTGATGTCCGCTCCATGAACAGATTCTTTCTCCGTGCGGCGCTGGCGGCCGCGTCATTTGCCGGCGCGACCGTTGCCTTCGCCGCCAGCTACACTCCCGAGCAGATCGCCGCCGAATCGAAGAAGGCGAACGACTTTTTCGAGCGCATCTTCAACGAGCGCGTCGACCGCAGTCCCGAGTTTCAGACACAGCTCGGTATCCACAAGGACTACGGCAAGTGGGACGACGACTCCGAGGCGCGTGAGACCGAGGACTTCGCACTACAGGTGCAACATCTCGCCGAGCTGAAGCGCGGCATCAACTACGACGCGCTCAACCATCAGACGCAGCTCAGCTACCGGCTTTGGGTCCGCCAGTCGGAGCGCGCCATCGAGGGCTACAAGTGGCGCTATCACAATTATCCAGTGAACCAGATGTTCGGGAGGCACACCGGCTTGGTGGCGTTCCTGATCAACATGCATCGGGTGGACAGCGTGAAGGATGCGCAGGCCTACATCGACCGGCTCAACGGCCTGAAGGTGAAGTTCGACCAGCTCGTGGACCAGTTGGAGATCCGCCGCGCGAAGGGCATCGTGCCGCCGAAGTTCGTGTTTCCTCTCGTGCTGGAGTCGTCGCGCGGGATCATCACCGGGGCGCCGTTCGACGCCACGGGCAAGCCCAGCGCGCTCCTCGAAGATTTTCAGAAGAAGGTCGCCAAGATCCCCGACGCCGATCCGGCCACGCGCGACCGGCTCGTCGCCGAGGCGCAGCGCGCGCTGCTGGTGTCGGTGAAGCCTGCCTACGAAGCGCTTATTGCCGAGCTGGAATCGCTCGCGAAAGTGGCGACCGACGAGGACGGCGTGTGGAAATTTCCCGAGGGCGGCGACTACTACAATTTCGCCTTGCGCCGCACCACCACGACCACGCTCACCGCCGAGCAGATCCACGAGATCGGGCTGCAGGAGGTTGCGCGCATTCACGCCGAGATGGACCAGATCCGCCAGAAGGTCGGCTTCAAGGGCGACCTGCCGGCGTTCTTCAAGCACCTGCGCGAGGACCCGAAGTTTTATTTCCCCAACACGCCTGCGGGCAAGGCCGCCTACCTCGAGGGCGCGATCAAGATCATCGACTCCATGCGTGCACGGCTCGACGAACTGTTCCTGACCAAGCCGCGCGCCGCCATCATCGTGAAGGCGGTCGAGCCGTTCCGCGAACGCGAGAGCGGCGGGGCGTTTTACCAGCAGCCGGCGATGGACGGCACGCGGCCCGGCACCTACTACGTCAACCTCTACGAGATGGGCGCGGTGCCGAAATATGAGATGGAGGCGCTGGCGTTCCACGAGGGCATTCCCGGTCACCACATGCAGATCGCGATCGCGCAGGAGCTGCAGGGTATCCCGAAATTCCGAAAATTCGGCTTCGGCTACACGGCCTACGTCGAGGGCTGGGGCCTCTACTGCGAACGCATTCCGAAGGAGATGGGTTTTTACGCCGACCCGTATTCCGACTTCGGCCGCCTCTCGATGGAGCTCTGGCGTGCGGCGCGCCTCGTGGTCGACACGGGGCTGCACGCCAAGCACTGGACGCGCCAGCAGGTCATCGACTGGCTCCACACCAACACGCCCAACAGCGACCGCGACATCCTCACCGAGACGAACCGCTACATCGTGATGGCCGGCCAGGCCACCGCCTACAAAATCGGCATGCTCAAAATTCTTGAGCTGCGCGCTCTGGCGACGAAGGAACTCGGCCCGAAATTTGATCTCCGCCAGTTCCACGACGTCGTGCTGAAGGACGGCGCCGTTCCGCTCGACGTGCTGGAGGAAAACGTCCGCGCGTGGATCGCCGCGACGCAGAAGGGCTAGGCGGTCACGTGATCTCGGTGCGTTGACGCACAGCCAACCAGTTCGCTGTGGCGATGACGGCCACCACAGCGACTATGGCTGCGTGTGCGGCCGTGAGCCGCGAGATGAGCAGAACGCAGAACGCGATGCCGAGCAGGGCGAGGAAACGGCCTGCGGGCGCGCGCCAGGCGTCGGCCTCAGGCCGGATCTGGCGCAGCCGGATGAGTGCGGCGCACGAGGTCGCGTAGGTCACAAGCCGCGCGGCGACCGACAGCACGACGTTCCACATGAAATTGCCATAGAGCGAGAGGCCGATGACCAGCACGGCATACACGAGGATGGAGATGTGCGGTGAACGAAACCGAGGATGCACCGCTGCGAAACACGGCGGAAAGTCACGCCGCTCGGCCAGCGCGTAGGTGAGGCGGGGCGCCGACACGAATTGCACGCTCAGCCAGCCGCCGGCGGAGATGAGCACGCCGACGGTGATCGCCGCCGCGCCGTGCGCGCCGTCGAACGCACGCGCTGCGTCGGCCAACGGTCGCTCGCTGTGCGCGAGGTCGGGAACGGTCCACATCGTCACGAGATGGACGAGCAAATAAACGACTGCGACGAGCGACAGGGCAAAACCGAGGGCACGCGGGAGGTCTTGGCGTGGGTCTTTGACCTCGGCGGCTGGAATCAACGCGGCCTCGAAGCCACCGTAGGCGAAGACGAGCGTCACCAGCACATCGATCCACGACCCGGCACTGGGTGTGCGGTCTAGCACAGTTGGCGCATGATGCTGCGCCAGCAGCAGCCCGGCGGCGATGAAGAGACCGAGAGAGGTGAGCTTGATCAGCGTGAAAAAATTCGAGAGGCCGGCGCCGGCGCGCACGCCGAGGAAGTTGACAGCCGCGAGACCGGCGAACACCGCGATCATCACCATAGCCCGCGGCAGTCCCGTTGTGACGCCCGGGAGAAATTCCCCGAGATAGGTCACAAACACGTTGGCGACCGCACCGGCTGATGTGAGCCGCATCAACCAGAGGAACCAGCCGGTCTGGATGCCGGCGAAGCGGCCGAGGCCGTCGCGTGCGTAGAGGTATTGGCCGCCAGCCTCGCGGTATTGCGAGCCGAGTTCCGCCACCACGGCCACGATCGGCAGGATGCAGAGCGCCGCGAGCGCATAGCCCCAGAGCGCGGCCGGGCCGAGGAGGCGGGCGACGGTGCTCGGCAGACTGAAAATGCCACTGCCGACGATGCCGTTGAACACGAGCGCCACGAGCGTCCAGCGACCGAGGGCGCGCACGAGTTCGATTTTCGGCGGGGGGTTACTCATGCAGGCCGACGCCAGCCTGTGGTGCGACGCAGGCGTGGCAAGAATACACTGCCGGCAGCTTGGCTTGATCGCGACCCGCGCGAAAAGCGCCAATACAGAATGTCACGTATTACGTGACATTGCCTCCGGGAAACGGCGGATTTTCCAACGTCCGATCTGACGGAGCAGGGCGCGAGGCTAGGGACGGTTATCCTTAACCGCCCAGTTGTGTTGGCGGGCCCGAGGGCGGTCGGAGACAACCGCCCCTACCTTGCTCAACTGCGGAGGAAGCGGTCGGTGAGGCGGCGGTGCCAGCGCACGTCGCGCCAGTTGGCGAAGTGCGGCTGCACGTAGTTGTGCGGAGTCCAGCCCCACATGCCGGCGTCGATCGCGTCGTCCACGCTCCACTCGGCCCATTCGAGCAGCCAACCCCAGTCGAGGTCGAGACTGTCGAAATAATACCAAGTCGACCACGCCTCGGTTGTGGTGAGCGGCGCGCCGCGCTCGGCGGCCCAAGCGGCGAAGTGCGCGAGCTTGGCGCGCTGGCGCTGGCGGAGCATCGGGCCGATGGCGTCGGCGGTTTTCTTGCAGCGGTCGGAAAAGGCAGCGTGCCAGTCGTTGCGCGCATAGAGATGCGGCATGAGTTCCCCGAAGCGTGTGCGCTGCGACCAGCGCGGGTCGGCGTCGGCGTAGAAATGCACGTCGAGGCAGTCGAGCTCGAGTGGCACGGCGAGCCAGCGCAGGTCGCCGTGGATCGACGCTGTGAAACGCAGCTCCGGAAATTCGCGGCGCAGCGCCGCCAGCGGAGGATTTAGCTCGGCGGCAATCGCTGCGACTTGGGCCGGCGTAAACGCGTCGGCTGTGCCCCAGTCTAGGCCGTGATCCCTTTTCAGGCGGGCGACGAAACCCGGAAAGAAATATGGAACCTCGTTGGCGAGGTCGACGTAGACGAGCCGCGCGAAGCCGAAGCGGCGTTTCCACTCGTGCAGCATGACGGCCCACATCTCAGCGCCTTCAGTGTGGTTGGCCGGCGTGCGGAGCACGGACGGGCCCTTGAGCGAGTGACTCGGATCAAAACCAAACCACCACGCGCTGAGCGTGTAGTGGAGGCTCGGACGCGCGAGGAGTTTCTCCATGAACGCGATCAACCAGCGGCCGACGGGCGCGGTGACAGAGGTGTTCCAATCCCACGGGAGGAAGGGCGCCTTAGGGTCAGGCCAGTGGAGCTTGCGGCCGGGCATCGCGAGGTCGATCCACTGCGGCATCGGGTCGAGACGGACGGTGTTGTAGCCGCGCTCGACCGTCTCATCGAGCACGCGGTCCCAGTCGGCGAAGCTGCCGCCCGGGCTGTGGCGCAGGAGAAACGCCTGATCCCACATCGCGGTGGTGAGCCGGCGTGGAGTGAGCTGATCGCGTGGATCGAAGCCACCGGCGCCGGAGCGCGTGGCGGAAGGGGGACGAGACGAGGCGACTTGGGCGGGCATTTCCATGGCGTAGTGTAGGGAATCTAAGCGACCCCAACCCACCGGATGGCAAGCTCCCAAATTGCCGGCGCTCCGGCCGGCAAGTCGATTTGAGCGGAATGCGTCAGCCGCCGGTTGCGGAATTGGCGGGCAGCTCGTCCTGGTATTTGTTTCCGCCCCATTTGTCGCAACCGCCCTGGCCGCTGGGGCGGACCGAGGGGCGCTGGATGTCGGCGTAGCCTTTGTAGGCGTAGGGGTCGGTGCCGGCGACGATGATGATGTCGCGATAATCGTAGTGCGCGTTGTGGTCGCCGTCCGGGGTCTTGCCCCAGGGGAGATGCGATTCGCAGGTCATGTAGTGGTTGACGAGCGAGCGGCGGTAGGTGCCCTCCGGTGCGCGGTTGGGCAGAGAGCGGTGCAGCAGGTAGCCGTTGAAAAACACAACGCTGCCGGCCTCGACCTCGACGGGGACCGCCTCCTCATCGCGGTAGGGGAAGTTGACCGACTGCTCGGCGCAGTCGAAACGGCGGTCGCCGTGCCAGCGTTGCTCCCAGAGGATGCCGGGCCGGTGTGAGCCGGGGATGACCCAGAGGCCGCCGTTTTCGACGGTGGCGCGGTCGAGCGCGATCCAGACGCCGGTGAGCGAGCGATCGCGCGTGGGGATGTAGTCCTCGTCCTGGTGCCAGGCTTGGCCGGGCTTGCCGGAGGATTTGATGAAGAGCATCGATTGCATAAACTTCACGTTGGGGCCGACGACGGTCGTGAGGGCCCTGACGGTCGGCGCGTTGTGGATGGCGCGCAGCATCAGGTCGGAACACTTGTGCGGAAAATGGATGCAGAGGAAACGCTGCAGCACCGAGTCGTCCGGCTCGGCGGCCTCCGCTTTCGGGTGATCGGGCAACTCGCCGCGCTCCCCGCGGCAGATGAGTGTCGTCTCGCGTTTCAGCTCGTCGACCTCAGTGGGCGTGAAAGCGTTTTCGAGGACGAGGTAGCCGTTGGTTTCATAGAAAGCCTTCACGGCCGCAGGATCCGCGTCGAGCGAGAAATAGCCCGGTGGGCGGAGGGATGTGGCGGGCATTGTGAGTGCGGGAGTGTTCATAAAATGGACAATTCGGTAGCACACTTTGCAGGTTGTCGCCACTCGTGAGACAGAGAATCAGAGCGTCAACGGCAGGAAAGAGGGAAAGGTTGTGCTGCGATGGCACTGTGTTCTATTGGTTACGCTCCAAATATGAAGAAACTCCTGCTGCTCTGGCTCACGTTGGCGTCTGCGATCCCGGGCCACACCGAACTCGCCTTTCTTGCGGTTGGCGACTGGGGCTGCGACGGCAAGAACGGCCAGCGCGAAAATGCCGTGCAAATGGGCCGGACCGCGGCGTTGCTGCATTGCCGGCTCATCCTCTCGCTGGGTGATAATTTCTATGACAAAGGAGTGCGATCGACGACCGACCCGCAGTGGAAAACCTCGTTCGACGACATCTACACGGCCGAGTCGCTGCAGGTCCCGTGGTATGCTGTGCTTGGCAACCACGACTATCTCACCAACCCGCAGGCCCAGGTTGACCGCATCGCGCTCGGCTCGCGTTGGCGGATGCTCGCACGCTATTACACCTGGACCGAAGTTGTTGATGCGCAGACGAAGGTGCAGTTTTTCTGCCTCGACACCACTGCTCTCGTAAAAAGCTACCGCACCAGTGCCACCAAGTTTAGCGACGTTGCGACGCAGAATGCGGACGCACAGCTCGCCTGGCTCGAGCGCGAACTCGCCACCTCTCGCGCGCAGTGGAAAATCGTCTGCGGCCACCATCCCGTCTATTCGGCGAGCAAGACCCACGGCGACACGCCCGACCTCATCGCCCGGCTCAAGCCCCTGCTCGACCGCTACGGCGTGCAGGCCTACCTCGCGGGCCACGACCACGACATGCAGCACCTGCGCGACGCGGGGCCAGTGGAGTATTTTGTATCGGGTGCCGGCTCGGCGGTGCGCAGCGCCGGACGCAACGCCCGGACCCTGTTCAGCAATGGTGACACCTCGGGCTTCCTCGCGGCGCGGCTGACGGCGGAGCGGATGCGCGTCGAGTTTATCGACCACAGGGGCCGCGTGCTTTATTCCACCGAGGTCAGTAGGCATACCGACAAGGCGCTGGCTGGGACCACTCGCTGAACGGGCGTTTTGCGTTTGCACTGCCGAAGTAGGGCCCATAGCTCTGGCCGGTCGTCTAATCCTTTCCACCATGAGCTTTGCCGCCGTCATTAAATCGATTTTTTTCCTCCTGATCCTCTTCGTCGTGCTCTACGTGGGCATGAACAACGTCCACGAGATCAACCTTTTCTTCCCCATCGCCGGCACGACGGCGAAAACTCCGATCCATTCCTCGGCCGCGCTAATTTTCTTCGGCATGTTCGCCGTCGGTGTGCTGGCGGGCACCCTCCTCACCGCTGGAGGCGGCGGTGGTTCAGGGAAAAAATCGAAGGAGTGACCGGAGTTCGGCCGGCGCTCACTGGCTTGGCGCGAGTGCGTGCCTGAGCCAGGCGATGCGGTCGGCAGCCACCTCCGGTGTATGGAGATCGTGGCCGGTCGCGTAGGTCGACATCTGCTTGCGGGGCGAGGCGGCGGCGTAGAAGGCACTGGCGGAGGTTGCTGGCACATATTCATCTTTGCCCGCGAACTGGAAAAACACCGTTGCTGGTTCCACGCGCGCGATGAAATTGATTGGGTCGAGCGGTGCGAGTTGCTGGCGGAAAGCTTTGAGGTCTTTCGGCTGGCGCGCGTAGAGCGCCCAGTCGATGAAATGCGGCGTGCCGGCCATCAGCACGTAGGTTTTGGCCCGGCGATCGACTCCGCCCATCACGATCCCGTGCATCGCGCCGTAATCGTGCCCGACGAGGGCGATGCGCTTCGCATCCACGCCCGGTCGGCTCAGCAGCAGATCCATTGCCCGGCGCAGTTCGATCACCTGCCGCACAGAAGCGGCGAAATCCTCCTCGGGCACGCGATCCTCATACCACTTGGGCCGCGCCCACATCGTGTCCACGAGCAGCGAGACCACGCCGCTACCAGCGAGGGCGACGGCTTCGTTAAGGAACTCCGTACGATTGGTCGTCGCCGGTGTGCCGAGCCAGTGGACATACAAGATACCCGCGAATGGCCCGATGCCGCCGGTGGGCGTCACGAGGTAGGCATTCACAGGTTTTTTCACGCCGATGAACGTGAGATCGTGCACGACGGCGTGGTCTCGCGTCGCGGTGCCGAGTTCGTGGATTTCCAGCGTGGCGGAGTGGTCGTAGTCGAACAACGTCATGAAATCTGGGCTAGGTGCGGCGCAGCCAGCGGCGGCCAAGGCGAGCCACATGGCGACGAGTTGCAGGCGAAGGGCGGGGTGAATCATGCCCTCAAAAAAGCGTAATACCCGCGGCTGTCCATGCCGGTTTGCCCAGTTGCGCGTGGTGGGCTGGATCTACTTTTGCGTGCGCCGCAGGTTGTCGCACACGATGGCCGCGGCGATCCCGGCGTTGAGTGACTCCACGCCGCCGAAACGCGGAATGGTCACATAATGCGTGACAAATTTTCTGACCGCCTGGGTGAGGCCGCGTCCCTCGCCGCCAATGACAATGACGGCGTCGCGCAGCGCGGGGAGAGCGTGGACATCTTGGCCCGCGAGATCGCAGCCGAGGACGGGGGCGGCGAGACCCGCTAGCGCGGTGGGCAGGTCGGCTGTGTAGACGCGCACGCGGGCGAAGGAGCCCATGCTGGCGTTGATGACCTTTTGGTGAAAGAGGTCGGCGCAGTCCGGCGAAAGCACTGCGCGGTCGAGGCTGAACCAATCGGCGACGCGCAGGAGAGTGCCGACGTTGCCGGCGTCCTGCACGCCGTCGAGCACGAGCGTCAGGCCGTGGTCGAGCGCCCCGACGGGCAGCGGTTCGCGCTCGATGTTGCCGACGGCTAGCACGCTTGAGGGCGTGGGAAAGTGGCTCGCGCGCGCCATTTCGTCGGGCGTCATATCGTGGGTGCGTTGACCGGTCCACTGGGGTGTGGCGTAGATTTCCGCAAAGACAAACGAGGAGGCGAGCAGTTCAGTGACGACCTTCTCGCCCTCGACGACAAATAGGCCGAGCGCCTCGCGGTGTTTTTTTTCGCGGAGCGAGCGCAGACGCTGGATCGCGGCCTTGGTCAGCATGGAGGCGATCATTCAGAGCGGTTCTGGCGGCGCAATCCTCAGTGTGATTGCGCTGAACGAAAATTTTTCCCACGTTCGCAAAACCTTTCTTATGACTACTCGACTTGGCTGGGGAATTTTGAGCACGGGCCGCATCGCGGGCATCTTTGCTCGCGGCGTGGCCCAATCGCGCCACGGCCGGCTTGCCGCGGTTGGCAGTCGCACGACGGCCGCGGCGGAAAAATTCGCCGCCGAGTTCGGCGTGCCGCGCGCGCACGGCAGCTACGAGGCGCTGCTGGCCGATCCGGACGTCCAGGCGGTCTACATCGCGACGCCGCACCCGCAGCACCTGGCGTGGATCATCCGCGCCGCTGAGGCGGGCAAGCACGTCCTCTGCGAAAAGCCGCTTGGCCTCAACCACGCCGAGGCGATGGTGGCCGCCGAGGCCTGCCGGTCGCACAGCGTGCTGCTGATGGAGGCGTTCATGTATCGCTGCCATCCGCAGACGGTGAAGATCCTCGAACTCGTGCGCAGTGGTGCGCTCGGCGAGGTGAAGCTCGTGCAGGCGACCTTCGGCTTCAATGCCGGCTTCAACGCTACCTCGCGCCTCTGGGCGAACGCTGCGGGCGGCGGCGGCATCCTCGATGTCGGTTGCTACACGACCTCCTTTGTCCGACTGATCGCCGGGGCGGCGGCTGGCGCGCCGTTCCTTGATCCCGTTGCGGTGAGCGGCGCGGGGCAGTTGCACCCGGAGACTGGCGTCGACGCCTATGCGGCTGCGACTCTGAAGTTCGCGACTGGACTCGTGGCGCAGGTCGCGACGAGCGTCTGTGTCAGTCAGGACAACTCGACGCGCATCTACGGCACCGCCGGCATGCTACATGTGCCGTCGCCTTGGATTCCGCCGAACGAGGGCGCCACGGCGAAAATCCACCTGCACAAGAACGGCGCGGTGGAGGACATCGAGATTCACACGTCGGCGCACCTCTACGGCCTCGAGGCCGACGCGGTGGCCGAGGCGCTGGCGCGCGGAGCCCGCGAGGTGCCCGCGATGCCGGTGGCCGACACGCTCGGCAACCTTGCGACGCTCGACGCGTGGCGCGCCGCCATCGGGCTCGTTTACGAGGCGGAGAAGCCGGAAAATTTCACGCACACCCATGCCCGCCGTCCGCTTGCGCGCCAGGCCGACGCCCCGATCCCCGCGGGAAACATCCCCGGTCTCTCGCTGCCGTTTGCGCGGCTTGTGATGGGCTGCGACAACCAAACGACGATGCCGCACGGGGCGGCGGTGTGGGACGACTACGTCGAGCGCGGCGGCAACGCGTTCGATACGGCCTACGTTTACGGCGGTGGCTTGCAGGAGAAATTGCTCGGCCAGTGGATCAAAAACCGCGGCGTGCGCGGGTCGGTCGCCGTAATCGTGAAGGGCGCGCACACACCGTGCTGCACGCCGGAGTGGCTCTCGAACCAGCTCGAGGAGTCGCTCGGCCGGCTGCAGACCGGTTACGCCGACATCTACATGCTGCACCGCGACAACTTGGAGGTGCCGGTTGGCGAATTTGTCGACGTGCTCAACGGACATGTGCGCGCGGGCCGCGTCCGCGTGTTCGGCGGCTCGAACTGGTCGCTCGCCCGCGTCGCCGAGGCGAACGCCTATGCGCGCAGCAAGGGCCTGCAGGGCTTCGGCGTCGTCAGCAACAACTTCAGCCTCGCACGCATGGTCGAAGCGGTGTGGGACGGCTGCATCGCCGCCTCGGACCCGACTTCGCGCCGCTGGCTCGCAGAGCACCAGATTCCGCTGCTCGCGTGGTCGAGCCAGGCGCGCGGGTTCTTCACCGACCGGGCCGGCCGCGACAAGCGCGAGGACTCGCAGCTCGTTCGATGCTGGTATAGCGACGACAATTTCGCGCGGCGCGAGCGCGCCGTCGAGCTCGCGCGGAGGAAGGGCGTGACGCCCATCGCCATCGCGGCGGCCTATGTGCTGCACCAGCCGTTCCCCGTGTTCGCGCTCATCGGACCGCGGCTGATCGGCGAAACGGTGAGTTCGCTGGAGTGCCTGAAGGTCGCGCTCACGCCGGGCGAGCTCGCCTGGCTCAACCTCGAGCGAGACGACCAGCCGTAAGTGCGGCGCCGGAAATCGGTTGTCAGGGCGGGGCTGGTGCGTAGCTTTGCGGAAAATTTCTGCCCCATGAAACGCCTTGCCCCATTGTTTCTCCTCGCCCTCACCGCTGCGCTCATTCTTGCCCCGTTTGCCTACGCGGCGGGCACGGCCCAACAGGCCGCGAAAGCCGCCGACCATTCGCCCGGCGCGCCAATCGCGAGTGCCATCTCGACCGTCACCGGCATGGCGATCTCGCCGCTGCTCGGCACCGGCGCCTACGGTGCTTATCAGTGGGCTGCGGCGAAGGACGACACGGCACGCGCCAAGTTGCCGTGGTATGCGCACTGGAGTTTTTTCGGGCCGGCACTGCTGCTGGTGGGCGCCTGCGCGGCCAAGGATGCGTTTGGCGCGGTCGTGCCGCCCGGTTTGAAAAAACCGCTCGATGTGCTGGAGGTGGTCGAGAACAAGGCCACAGGCCTCGTCGCCGCAGGGGCGGTGGTGCCGTTCACAATGGATGCAGTTTCCAAGATGATCGTCGGAAGCAAAACCGCCGCGGCCGGCCATGCGGTTGCCACGGGCGGACTGGCGATGATCCACCTCGGGGCGATCGATCTCTCGTGGCTGCTCAATATCCTCACGATTCCGTTTGGCATCGCGATGTTCGCGCTCGTCTGGATGGCGTCGCACGCGATCAACGTCCTCATCCTGCTCAGTCCGTGGGGCGCGATCGACGCGGCGCTGAAGACGGCGCGCACGGCGCTGCTCGGCGTGCTGACACTCACCGCCACGATCAACCCGTGGGTGGGCGCGGCGCTCTCGCTGGTGGTGATTGTCGTCGCCTATCTGGTGGCGGGCTGGGCGTTCCGGCTGACGGTGTTTGGCACGGTGTTCTGCTGGGATTTCTTCACAGTGCGGCGCTCGCGGTTTCAGCCGGCGGAGAACGACAACTGGATGTTCGCGGGCGGCAACCTGCCCGGTGTGCCGGTGCGCACCTACGGTCGGTTGGTGCTGCGCACGGCCGGCACCTATGAGTTCGTATACCATCCGTGGCTCTGGTTGCCTGTGAAAATTGCGCCCGTGGCCGTGCCGCGTGAAGCGCTTGGGGTGGGCAAGGGGTTTTTCTTCTCGACGATCACGGCTGACAAGGCTGGCACACTGTTCCTGTTGCCGCCGCGCTACCGCGGCCACGAGGAGACGATCGTCCGCGCCTACCTGATGGGCGGTGGCGTGCGCGACGCCGGTCTGCGCAAGGCGTGGAGCATGCTGAAGGAACTCTTCGGCGGCTCCGCGGCCAAGACGCAGATGGCCTGAGGCGCACCCTTCAACTGAGAGCGAAATCCACCGTCTCGCCGCGCTGGAAGGCGGCGAGGTAGGCGGCGCGGAAGCTCTTGATGTGCTCGGGATCGGTCACGAGTTTTTTCCACGACAGTGGCAATGAACATGTGCCGGGTTTACGCACAGGAATGGCGGAGGTGATTTCCGGCGCGAGTGCGGCGAAGACGCGGCCCCAGTCTTTCAGCCGCCCTTCGGCGTCGAAAAATCCGCTGCGTTTGCTCGAGTCGAGCGACGAGGGCGTGTCGCGGTAGGGCCAGAACAGCCAGCCGCAGACGTCGCCCCGCGTGGCTTCGACGAGGCCGCGGCACCACTCAGTCTGGTCAGCCTCGGTGCGCGCGGGTTGCTCGCGATTCGCGAACATCACCGAGCCGCCGCCATACCAGCCGCACTCCTCGAGGACGACGGGTTTACCGGCCGTGTGCATGTAGCGCACGACGGCGCGGCCATGGAGCAGCGTTTCCTCCATGCCCTGCGCCGTCGCGCCGGGATCGAGGTAGAGGTTGGGATGGAAAATGTGGTGCGGGTAAAAATGCACCGACGTGTAGTCAACGAGGTCTGCGAGCTGGTGCGGGTTGAACGCCGCATACGGGTCGGGGGGATACCAGTCGAACGGCGCACTCTTCTGGTGCAGCCCGATCGTGACGAGGTGGGTGTCGTCGCACTCGCGAATCGTCGCCACCATGTGACGGACGTAACTGGACGCGATGTGTTCGCGGAACCGTTGCAGGTCGGCGCTCCAGTCCCAGCAGAGCGGCTCGGCCGGGGCAGGAAAATCGATCGGTGCGCCCGGGGCGAATTGCGCGCGCCAGTGTGTCCATGCTTCGCGGACCGCCGGTGTCGCACGCCACGGCGCGAATGGTTCGTTGTGCAGTTCGTAGGCGAGCAGTGCTGGGTGGCCCCGCATGGCGTGCGCGATGCCCCGCCAGGCAACCTGCTGTGCTGCGATCAGGTCGGGCCGGGCGTAGCATTCGTAGGTTGCGAATTCGTGCCACCACGGCGGCGCGCCCTCCCACAGGCTCGGTCCAGACCAGATCACACGCAGCCCGTGTTCGCCGGCGAGTGTCAGCATCCGCTCCATTTTCGCCAGCCCGGCGGCGCTGACTTTGCCGGGGCCGTCCATCAAGTTCATCACGGTCGAAAACACCCGGATGGCGTTGCCGCCGATGGACCGGATGTGGCCGAAGTGATCGCTCACTCGTCCCGCGTCAAACTGCTCCCACAGGCGCGGGGACCAGCCGGTGAACGGATCGTAGTAATTGCAGCCCCAGGGCGTAAACGTCCTCCCGCCGCCGCGCTCACAGAAACCCCAGCCCGTCGGATGCACTTGGATGATATTCATGGTGAATGTGGATTTGTTGAATGTGAAAACTCGCGTGGTTTCGAGACCATGGCGTCAGGAAAGGTCACACCCCATAGAGATGGTTGTGCCTGTGGTTTCAGGTCGGCCTCAGGAGCGATATATTTGAACACGTCCTCAAACCGCAGGCTGCACTGGAGGCGGCGCTGGGTCTTCGCGTCGATCTTGGGGTTGAGCACGATGATCGACTGGGTGAACGGGGTCTTGTGCTTCATCGCCTGCGCGCGTTCCCGAGCCTCGTAAAAATCGAGTGAGCGGTCCTTGATCAGCGCGTCGAGTTTCTCCAAGTCGGCGCGGGTGACCGCGCCCCAGAGTTTGCGCCACTGCGCCTGTTCGACGCGCAGGTTGAGTATATTGACAAAACGTTTCGCATCGCCCTCCTGGCGCCAGTAGCCGATGACGAAGATGAAGGGCTCGGCGATGTCGAACTGCCGCAGTGCGTCGCCGAGGTCGACGGGCGTGCCGTATTTGGCAGCCTTCAGGTTGACGGGCACGCCACCGTGCGCGCAGTTGACCGCGGCAGGGATGTCCCACTTTTGCGTGTAACTCGGAGGACGGTAACCGGCGAAAAACTCGTCCCGCACCCACTCCTCAAACACCAGTCCGTGTAGCTGAACCTCCTGCGCCGCACCGGCGACAGTGAGCAGCAGGGACAGGACGAGCGCACGAACAAATTTCAGGGGAGCCCGCATTCGGATGGACTCTGAGTAAGGCCGGTCGGTGGTGCGAATCCAAAGTCTGGCGAATGTCGGCCACTATTTTGTGACGAAACAATAAGCCAAGAAACGCGCAGTTTTTTCAGTTTAGTGTCAGATCGCTATTGGCCAGCATCGGCCTCGCAAGATTGCTGTTCGCGAGCCATGTTGGCTCAGAGACAGCCGCCCCATGTTCACATCCATGACTCCACGCGAACGCTTCATCACCGCCCTCGAACGCCGCCCGCTTACCGGGCGTGTGCCACACGTCGAGCTTGTGTTTTTCCTCACGATGGAGGCCTTCGGCCGCGTGCATCCTTCGCACCGCGACTACGGTCAATGGCTGCAGATGGAACCGAAGGAGCGCGAACTGCATCGGCGCGACATGGCGGACATCTACATCAAGACCGCGGAACGCTATGAGCACAGCGCGATTTTCATCCATCCCAATCCCGGCACAGTGGAGGAAATTGAACGGATGGTGGATCTCATCCGTGAGCGGACCGGCGACCGTTACTTCCTTATGGCGCACGGCGACGCGACATTTTCGGTGCCGAATGGCACGGAGATGGAAAATTTTTCCTGTCAGCTGGTCGAGGAGCCCGAGCGGCTGAAGGCGCAGACGGCTGGCTGGGTGCGCGATGCATTGGCAAACGCCGCAAAGCTCCGTCGCTCAGGCGGGCTCGATGGTTTCGCACTCTGCGCGGACTACTGTTTCAACACCGGGCCGTTCTTGAGCCCTGCGCAGTTTTCCGAATTCGTCACGCCCTACCTCGCGGAGGTCACGCGCGGCTATCGCGACCTCGGCTACTACGTGATCAAGCACACCGACGGCAACATCATGCCGATCATCGACCAGCTCGTGCAGACGCATCCGCACGCGTTGCACTCGCTCGACCCGCAGGGCGCGGTGGACATCGCCGAGGTGAAGCGCCGCTACGGCAAGGAGGTCTGCCTGATCGGCAACGTCCACTGCGGCATGCTGGACACTGGCACGCCAGAGCAGATCGAGGCCGCGGCGCGTTACGCGTTGCAGCACGGCATGCCCGGCGGCGGTTACATTTTCTCCACGAGCAACTGCATCTACACCGGAATGCCGCTCGCCAGTTACGAGATCATGCTGGATGTTTGGCGTCGCGAGGGAAATTACTAAGCGGAGCTGACGCGCCATGAACGGTCGCGAACGCATTCTTGCCCACCTTGCCGGCCAGCCCGTGGACCGGCTGCCGCTGATGCCCATCACCATGATGTTCGCGGCGCGACTGGCGGGAGTGCGCTATCTCGACTACTGCACGAATTGCCATGTGCTGGCCGAGGCGCAGGTGCGCACGGCGGAGGAGTTCGGCTTCGACTACGTCAACGCCATGTCGGACCCCGCGGTAGAGGCCGCGGATTGCGGCGCGCGCGTACAGTATTTCGACGAGCAGCCGGTAGCGATCGTCGAGGAGGACGCGCGGCTTGCCGACAAGATCCAACTCGCCGGCCTGCGGCAGCCCGACCCGCTCGGCGGCGGCCGCATGCACAACCGGATCCGCGCCGTCGGTCTCCTGAAGGAAAAGGTGGGCCGCGACCTGCTCGTGGAGGGCTGGATCGAGGGGCCGATCGCGGAAGGCGCAGACCTGCGTGGCATCAACACGCTCATGATGGATTTTTTCGACGATCCGGCCTTTGTGCACAACCTGTTCACCTTCGTGCTCGAGATGGAGCTGAACTTCGCCCGCGCGCAGGTCGCGGCCGGGGCGGACTTGATCGGCATCGGCGACGCGGCGGCTTCGCTGATCGGTCCGGGCCTTTACCGAGAATTCGTCTGGCCCTACGAAAAACGGCTGGTGGACGGCGTCCATGCGCTGGGCGTGCCGGCCCGCCTCCACATCTGCGGCAACACCCGCGCTCACCTCTCGGGCATGGGCCGGCTGGGCTGCGCGATCGTAGACCTCGACTCGATGGTGCCGATCACCGAGGCCCGCGCCCAGATGGGTCCGGACCAGGTGTTGCTCGGCAACCTCAATCCTGTGACCGCCCTGCGCAACAGC
This sequence comes from uncultured Opitutia bacterium, assembly GCA_903877135.1. Classification (GTDB taxonomy): domain Bacteria; phylum Verrucomicrobiota; class Verrucomicrobiia; order Opitutales; family Opitutaceae; genus CAIRCN01. The sequence continues at coordinate 229,348 of CAIRCN010000020.1, read as the reverse complement.
ACGCCCGCCGCGGTCACCGCCGCGCTGGCGGCCTGCCACCGCGACGCCGGGCCGGGATTCATCGTCGGTCCGGGTTGCGAAGTGCCCCGTGATACCCCCGCCGAAAATCTTCGTGCCCTGTGCGACTATGCGCGGTCGCACCAACCCTAAAATTTACAACAAATGATGACACCACGCACCCGAGTCGAACGAGCCTTGAACGGCGGACACAGCGACGTGGTGCCGTTTACGTTTTACGAGGCGTTTGTCCAGACGTCTCAAACCGAACGCGAACTGCGCAACCGCGGAATGTGCGTCGTGAATCGCCTGCCGGTCGTCAAGACTCACCGGCCCAACGTCAAAGTGACCCAGCAAGTCCACTGGGAGGGCGAACGAAAGCTCACGCGCACTCGCTACGAAACGCCCGTCGGCGAACTCTCGACGCTCGCCGAGGACGGCGGCTTCACCGTCTGGTGGCACGAACTGCTGCTCAAGCGGCCCGAGGATTACGCCGTGATCCGTTTTTTCCTGCGCGACGAGGTTTACGAGCCGGCCTACGCCGAGTTTCTCCGGGCTCAGGAGGAATTCGGCGAGGATGCGATCTTCCGCGCGAACTTCGGGCTGGAGCCGCTGCAGGAGCTGATTTCGGGCGGCATCATGAAGATGGAGCAGTTTTGCGAGGAGTGGATGGAGCGGCGCGACGAGGTGCTGAGCCTCTACGAGATTCTCGTCGAGAACCGGCGAAAAATTTACCCGCTCGTCGCCCAGTCGCCCGCGGGGCACGCGAACTACGGCGGCAACGTCACGCCGGAGATCATCGGCGGAAAAGTTTTCGAGGAATATTTTGTGCCGCACTACCACGAGGCGGCCGAGGTCATGCACCGCCATGGCAAGCTCATCGGCTGCCACTTCGACGCCAACAACCGCATCATCGCCTCTGCCATCGCCGGCTTGCCGCTCGACTACATCGAGGCGTTCACGCCCGCGCCCGACACCGACATGACGCTCGCCGAGGCGCGCGCCGCGTGGCCGGACAAGGTGCTGTGGATCAATTTTCCCTCGTCGGTGCACCTCAAGTCCGATGCCGCCGTCGAGCAGACCATGGTGGATCTGGTCAACGAGGCCGGCTCGGTTGACGGACTGCTGGTAGGCATCACTGAAAACATGCCTCCCGACCACTGGCAAAACAGCTGTCGCGCGATCATGGACGGACTCGACCGGCACGCGCGCGAGCGGCCGGAGCGTTACGCACTGACACCATGACGTCGAAGGAACTTGTCCTGACGGCTCTGCGCGGCGAGCCGGTGCCCCGGGTGCCGGTGGCGCCGCTGACGGTGCATTTCTGCGCGAGCGTGACCGGAGTCTCGCTGCACCGCTACACGAGCGATGCGAACGCGCTGGCCGGCGCCATCCTCCGCACTTACGAACGTTTCCGTCCGGACGTGGTGTGTCTGTCGGCCGACACGTGGGTCAGCGCGCAGGCGATGGGCGCGCGCGTCGGGCCACTGAGCGAGGACCAGCCGTGGGGCGGTCTTGGCGAACCGCTCGTGCGGTGCCTCGCGGATGTGCGCGCGATCCCGCCTCCGGACGTTGCTACGCAGGGGCGCTATCCGTTGATGCTCGCGGCCCTGCGCCAGGTGGTGGCGGCGGTCGGCGGCGAGGCCGCGGTCCTAGCCTGTTTTGACCAATACCCTTTCTCCCTCGCGGCGGCGCTCATGGGCATCAACGAGCTCATGCTCGCGCTCGACGACGACCCCGCGCTCGTGCAGGCGCTGATGGAACGCTGCCTCGACTATGGCCTGGCCTACGGGTGCGCGCTCGCCGCGGCAGGCGCCAACATGCTGACCGGCGGCGATTCGCCAGCGGGACTGATCGGGCCGCAGCGTTACCGCGAAATCGCGCTGCCGTTCGAGCAGCGGCTCATCGCCGGTTTGAAAGCCGCCACGGGCAAACCCGTCTCGTTGCACATCTGCGGCAACGCCGAATCGATTCTCGCCGACATGGCGCGCAGCGGCGCCGATGGGCTGGAGATCGACCAGCGGACCGACTTGGCGCTGGCCTGCCGCACTGTCGGCTCAGGCATCGCCCTCTGGGGCAATCTCGATCCGGTGAGCGTGCTCGCGCGGGGCAATCCTGCGGACGTGCGCCGCGCCGCGCAGCAGGCGATGGTCACGGTGGCGGCGGCCGGTCACAGACGCTTTGTGCTCAGCTCGGGATGCACGCTGGCGGTCGAGACGCCGTTTGCTAACGTCGACGCCATGATCGCGGCGACCCGCGGCTGATTTTCGACGCTCGCCAGCGTGGGATGCGTTCACACGCTGTATTTTGCCTGTCGCATGCACCCAGCCCGCCCCGAATCCCCGCGCACGGTAAATTGCCAGTTGCTCTATTTCACGACGAACAGCGTGACGGCAGACGGCCGCACGCTCGCCGTGATCACCAACGCCTACTCGGAACACCTGGAGGGCGCGAGCCTCGCGCGCATCGATCGTGCAACGGGGAAGATGGAACCGTTGGCGGCATTTCCCGGGCCCGCGATGCAGGCTTATCCCTATTTCGCACGTCCGCGGTCAAACGACTCTAAGGAAGACTATCTCTTCAATGGTGCGATTGCCGCGCACGGCCTGAACAAATCCAGCCCGTGCCTCGATCCGGTTGGGGGCGTGCTCTACTTTGTCTGGGGGCGCGGGGACGGCTGGGGTCAGCTCGACGCCGTGAGTCTGCGCGATGGCACCCGGCGCATGTTGGCGGAGATTCCACCCTACCGAACGGTTGGCTACACGCACCTCGATGCAAAGGGAGCGCACGTGCTGCTGAGCTTGGCCGACCGACGCATTCTCGATTTTGGTGCAGTGAGGAAAGGCAACCGCGAGATGTCGGAGCAATATGCGGAGTTCGGCCTTACGACCCAAATCGCCAAGGTCGACGTGGCGACTGGCCGGATGGCCTTGCGATGGGAGGAGCCGGCGTGGGTCACGCACATCCAGTATCATCCGCGCCGCCGCGACCTCGTGCTCTACAATCACGAATGGAACTGGCCGCTTGGCGTCGCGCGTATTTGGCTGAAACAGGACGGCCGCGAACGCGTGCAGGTGCGCCGCCCCGACCGGCCTATTTGTTTCCGAGTGTCGCCCGATCTCGGGCTCGATGATGTGGCGCACGAGGTCTGGCAGGAGGATGGGGAGGCGGTCGTCTACCACGGCGTGCGCTGGGATGCGGGCGAATGTCCCGAGCAGTTCGTTGGTCGCGCCCCGGTCGACGCGGCGACACCGCTGCAGGAAATTTCCATTCCGCGCAGCCAGCCGTCATTCTACGGGCATTTTTTCCCGAGCCACCGCGGCGACTTCGTCATCACCGACGCCATTGCGGACGAATCCGGCGTAATGCAGCGCCGCGGCAATCTCATCTCCCGCTTGAACGTCGACTGGGTGAATGGTCGCATGGAGGTCGTGCCGCTGTGTGCGTGAAACACTTCGTGGCTCACGCAGGACAACCACCCGCATCCGGTGTTGTCGCCTGACCAGCGCGAGGTTTTGTTCACGTCCGACTGCTCCGGCGTCCGCCAAATCTACTCGGTGCCTTCAACCGCCTGACTCCCACCCAATCGCTCATGAAAAATTATCTCCTGTTCTCGGCTGTCTTGTTTGCGGCCTTGACGCTAAAGGCGGCAGACGCCGCCGCTTCGGTTGCGCCCTCGGCCGATCAACAGCTGATCGAAGCCGCACGGCACGGAGATGTTCCCGCCGTGAAGCATTTGCTGGCGCAGGGCGCGAGCGTGCAGGCCCGCGACGACCACGGCTGGACCGCACTGATGGCAGCGACGCACGGCAATCATCCGGACGCTGCGGCGCCGCTCATTGCCGCCGGCTCCGACGTCAACGCCCGCGACAACATCAAGGACACGCCGTATCTCTACGCCGGCGCCGAGGGCCGGCTTGAGATTCTTCGCCTCACGCTCAAGGCCGGGGCCGATTTGAAGAGCACCAACCGCTTCGGCGGGACGGCGCTCATCCCGGCGGCGGAGAAGGGGCACATCGAAAACGTGCGCGAGCTGCTCAAGACCTCGGTCGACGTGAACCACATCAACAACCTCGGTTGGACTGCGCTGATGGAGGCGAGCATGAAGAAAAAACGCGGGCCGGTGCACACCGAGATCGTCCGGCTGCTCCTCGCGGCGGGCGCCAATCCCAATTTGCCGGACCACCACGGCGTGACGCCGCTCGCCCACGCGGAACGCGCCGGAAATCTGGAGATCGCCGCGGTGCTCAAGGCCGCCGGAGGAAAATAGCGCTAAACTCACATGAAAACTCGTTTTGCCTTCATCGGCTTTCAACATCCGCACATCTGGGACCTTGTCATGCGCGCATCGGCCCATCCGGACATCGAGGTTGTCGCCATGTGCGAGGAGGACGCGGCGACGCGGGAAAAGCTCGCGGGCGATGCGCGCGTCCGCCTCACGCACTCCAACTACCGTGCGATGCTAGCGGAGGTCACATGCGACGCAGTCGTGGTCGGCGAATGGTTTGCGAAGCGCGGACGCGTGGTGATCGACTGCCTCAACGCCGGCCGTCACGTGCTCGCCGACAAGCCCATGTGCACGACACTGGCCGAGCACGACGAGATCGTGCGGCTGGCCGCCGCGAAAACACTTACCGTCGGCATGATGCTCGATATGCGCGATTCCGGCATCTTCATCAAGGTCCGCGAGCTGGTCCGCGCCGGGGAGATCGGCGATGTGCGGGCGGCTTCGCTGGAAGGACAACATCCTTTGCTGCCGGGAGTGCGCGCGGCGTGGTATCACGAAGCGGGCAAGCACGGCGGCACCGTCAACGACCTTTCGATCCACGGCCTCGACCTCGTTGCCTGGCTCACGGGCCTTGGCGTCAGGCGCGTGACGGCCGCGCGCTGCTGGGCGGCGGGAGTGCCGGCGGATTCGCATTTTAAGAACGCCGGCCAGTTCATAGCAGAGTTGGACAACAGCGCTGGTATCATGGGCGACGTTTCCTATGTTTCGCCCAACAGCCACCGTTACTCGCTGCCGATGTATTGGCGGCTGACGATGTGGGGCAGTGAGGGCGTGCTCGAAACGACACTAACCGCGAAGGAAATCCTGCTTTTCAAGGAGGGCGAGCAAACCTGCCGCAGCGTGCCGCCGGCTGCGTCGAATCCGGGCGGCTATCTCACGGCCTTTCTCCGCGAGTTGCGCGGTCAGCCAAACGACGGGCTAACCTCGGCCGAAGTTTTCCGGGCGAGCCGCGCGGCGCTAAAGGCGCAGGAAGCGGCCGACCGCGGGCTGGTCAACGTCGAGATGTGATGTGGCCACCGCAACCCTTCGCACTTTCATGAATCCCACCGACCTGAGCAAAATTCGCCCTTACCGGTCGCTGATGCAAAACAGCCTCTGGCATTGGGACGCCTATCCTGAACTACCCGACTTGGTTCCCCACGGCCGGGTTGAACTGGGCCGCTTTACCGGTCCCGGTGCCGTGCGCACGATCCATCTCACGCTGAACATGGAGGGCGGCGATCGCACCGAGCTTTCACGAGGAGTTTTTCTCAGTGTTCGCTACGATGGAAATGACTTTGACTCTGTATTCGCGCCGGTTGGCGATTTTTTCTGCGACTCCTTCGGCAGCGAATCCCTTCACTTTGCCAGTATCGTGATGGCGAAGCGGCCGACCAACTCATTGTTCTGCTATCTGCCGATGCCGTTTCGCGAGGGAATCGAGATTTCGCTGGTGAACACGACGGGCAAGACCGTCCTTGGCTACGGCTATGTGACGGCCGAGGCGCTGCCGGCATGGGAGGTGGACTCGGGGCATTTCCACGCGCGCTGGCTCGACCGCACCATCGATATTACGAGGGAGGATGTGCCGCTGTTGAACACATATGGGCGGGGGCATTTCCTCGGTTGCCATCTCACCGCGGTGAGCCGGTGCCCGCACTTTGCCGACAAACAGGGCATCTGCGAAGGCAACGACGAATTCTGGGTCGACGGCGCCACGGCGCCGACCTGCAACTACCTCGGGACGGAGGATTTTTTCGGCTTCAGTTGGAGCTGGCACAAGGTCTGGGCAGACAATCATTCGGGCACGACCTACCTGAGTGACGCTGACGGCGAGACGCGGCTGGCGTGCTACCGTTTCCTCCTGAACGACCCGGTGCGGTTCTCGGTCTCGCTGCGGGCGCGTATCAACTACGAGCACGAGATTCACAACGACCAGCTGCGACTCGCGCGTGCCGAGGGCAGCGGGCAGGTGCGGTTCGGTATCGTCACCTACTGGTATCAGGATTCGCCGGTCGATGCCCTCACCGTTTGAGCCAGCACACGGGCGCAGCGTCGAGTGCGCCGATGCGATCCCGTGGATGGAGGCGCGCGGCCGGATCGCGGGCGCCTGCGCCGTGACGTCGCTGCCCGACGTCTCGGAGGTGAACCTGGCGCTGCTGGCATGGCGCGCGTGGTTTCTCAACGCTGTGCGTCTCGTCGTGGACGCGGTGCCGGAGGAGAGCGCGTCGCTGTTTTTCCAGTCGGACATCAAACGCGACGGCGCGTGGATCGACAAAGGGGCAATGGTCACTCGCGCTGCTGAGGACGCTGGCGCACGCGTGCTCTTTCACAAGATCGTCTGCCGCCGGCCGCCAGGAATGCTGACCTACGGCCGGCCGGGTTACACGCACCTGATAGCGGTTTCTCGGGCGCTGAAATGTCCCGACGTGCTGCCTCTGCCGGATGTCATCACGGACGCGGGCCGCCAGCCGTGGGTGCGGGCGATGGGGATTCGCGCGGCGGCGCACGCAGTGCGGTTCGCGCGTGATCAGATGGGCGCGAAGGTGATTTTCGATCCATTCTGCGGCGTCGGCACCGTGCTGGCCGTGGCGAATGCCCTCGGGCTCGAGGCGCTCGGCGTGGAGAAATCGCGCAAACGCTGCGAGCAGGCCCTCGCTCTGTCGGTTCAGGCGGACGAGCTGTGAGCCGAGGGTCTAGCGAGAGGAAGCGGGCACGGTTTCCGTGCGAAACGTGGCGGTTTTGAAATCGAGGGTCACGCGCTCGGCGCCGCATTGCAGGGTGACGATGCCGGTGTTGTGGCGGGCGTTCAGCCACGGGCCTTCGAAGAGCGGCCATTCGTCGAGATTCACGGCGACGCCGTCCACGAGACGCGGGCCAAGGTGGGTGAACTGGATTTTGTGGCCGCGGGTGTTGGTGTAGGTGGCAGTCAGCGTGCGCTCATCGAACTGAGGCCGGCTGGCTCGCAGGCGGGCGCAGAAGGCGTCGAAGTTCTTTTCCTCCTTGGCGGCGACGGCTTCGAGGATGATGGCGGTTTTCGGGTGGAGGATCGTGAGGCGGTCGTAGTCGTTTTCCTTGTGCCACTCGCCGGGCACACTCGTCCACACGCCGAAGTAGATGCCGTCGGCGCGGCAGAAGATCCAGCCGTCCTGTTCACGCTTTTCTGCGATGGAGTGGGGAAAGACACCGTTGATGTGCTGAATCTCGGCGGTCGGCGGAATGTCGTAGAGGTCGATGACGGCGGTGTCCTGCTGAAAGACGTCCTCGAAGGGTGAGGGCTCGATCCATTTGTTGGGATCGGTGTAGTAGGGGCGCGTGCTGAGGATGGCGCCGAGCAGCTTGTCCACTGGATCCTCGAAGTAGCGGTGGAGCTGTTTAACCGAGCAGGAGGGGTTGATGAAAAAGCACGTGGAGCCGTCCTGCGGCGAGAGCCAGGTGAGGTCCCAGCGGTGTTGCTCGACGTCGGTGAGATCGCCCCACGAGGAGCCGACGGCGAATTCGGGCGCGACATAGGTGTAGGTCCACATGGGTTCGCCATACTGGATGCGCGGACCGCGGCGCGGGGGCTTGAGTTCGCGCAGGAGGTAGGGGTGCGTGCGGTCAGTGGCCATGCGGCCGATCATGGGCAGCGCGGAAAACTTCTGCAGCGCGGCGAGACCGACGGCCTCGGACTCCTTGAGGTCGGGGCGCAGCGGCGCGGCGCCGAAGTAGAGCCGGCCGAAGCGCGTGGCGGCGCCGGTGTGCTCGAGGGTGTGCAGCACCTGGTTGTATTTCTCACGGCTGTGTGCGCCGACCCAGTTGCCCTCGAGATACTTAGTCGCCCAGTCGGCGAGCAGCACCTGCATGATCATCCACGACTGCCGGCGCATCAGCTCGTCGTTGGAGAATTCGTAAAGACTGGCGAAACAGAGGAGGTAGAGGTGGTGGTAGTTGGGCGAGTCGTATTCATACATGCCGCGGGTGACGGTGGAGTCGATCCAGCGGCGGATCCACCCGGCAGAGTCGCGGCTGGCCTGCGCCGGGGTGGAACCGTCGGCAAAAGCCGGGCCGTCGGGCCAGCGCTGGCCAAACAGGTAGCGCGCCACGTGAATCTGGAGCATGTGGTTGTCGGTAAAACCGAAGTCATCGGTGAAACTGGCGGCGAGGCGCGTGCGGATTTTTTCGACGAGGGCGGGCGGGAGTTTGTCGCCGAGGCGCTCCACGGCCTCCATGAACGCGTAGACTTCGAAGCAGCCCCAGACTGGCTTTGGGTCGGCGACGGCGTCCTCAAGGTATTTGAGACCGGTGGCGCCATCGATGCCGGTGGCGACCTTGACGATGCCAAGGTAGTTGCGCACCCGGGAGTCGTAGCCCGGTGTCCAGGTTTTGCGGGCCATGGCCTCACGCGCCTCGGTGCAGCGAGCGAGGAAGGCGGTGCGGTAGGAAGCGTCGGTGGGGTAGAGTCCCTGCGCGTGGGCCGGCGTCGAGGCGACGAGCAGGGTGGCGATGAGGAGGAAGGGGCGCAGGTGCATGCGGGGCAGAGGTGACGCTGGCACGCCGGGGCGCGAGGGCGAAGAAAAACCGCCGGGCGACATCGCTCTTGCCGTCGCGGCCCGGGTCGCGCCACGTTGAATGGATGAGCCCCCCGCCCGCCGCCCCTGCGCTCCCCCTGAAATTCGGCCGCACGTTTTGGACGCTGAACACGATCGAGATGTGGGAGCGGCTCGCGTTCTACAATCTGCGCGTGATGGCGCCGATCTACATCATGCAGGCTGACAACCCCGGCGGGCTGCACCTCACGGCGATGGACAAGGGCACGATCTATGCGTGTTGGGCGGCGTTTCAGTCGCTACTGCCGATCGTGACCGGCGGCATTGCGGACCGATTCGGCTACAAGCGCGTCCTCGGGTTTGCGGTGTCCCTGATGATGCTTGGCTACCTGATGATCGCGGTCATGCGGGACCTCAGCTTCCTGAGCAATTTCTGGGCGCTCTTCATCGCGATCATGACGCTCGCCACCGGCACGGCGTTCTTCAAGCCGAGCATCCAGGGCTCGCTCGCGCACAGCATGCCCGCGGGCAAGACGTCGGTCGGGTGGGGCGTGTTTTACTGGGTGGTCAACATCGGCGGGTTCGTCGGTTCCCTGGTGCCGTCGATTTTGCTCACGCTGAGCGCGCTGCTGCCGGGGCCGCTGCACGCGGTGGCCAACTCGAAGGAGGCGTGGCGCAACCTGTTTCTGGCGTCGGCGTTTTTCTCGTCGTTCAACCTCGTGCTGCTGCTGACGTTCAAGGACGTGCCCTCGGGCGCGTCGAAGACCGAGACGGTTGGCCAGGTGCTGTGGCGCACGCTGACGAACATCTTCGAGCGGCGGCTGCTGACCTGGATGGCGATCATGTCGTGTTTCTGGCTGATGATGTATCAGCTCTGGGATCTGCAGCCGAACTTCATCGCCGACTGGGTGGACAGCCGGCCGATGGCGGCGATGCTGGGGTGGGCGCCGGAGTTGGTGCGGCATGCGCTGGTCGAGCAGACGCCGCGCGGGCCGATGATCCCGCAGCAGGTGCTGTTGAGCGCGAACTCGTTTTTCATCATCCTCGGCGTGGTGGGCGTGTCGTGGCTGACGCGGAAGATGCGCACGCTCGAGTCGATGCTGATCGGCATGGTCCTCGCGGTCGTGGGCGTGTTGGTGGCGGGCTGGACGCAGAGCGGATGGATCTTGGTGACGGGCATTTTGTTTTTCTCGCTCGGCGAGATGACGACCGGCCCGAAGAAGAGCGAATACCTCGCGCTGATCGCGCCGCCCGGAAAGAAGGGCCTCTACCTCGGCTACGTGAACATCCCGGTCGGCGTCGGCGTGTATTTCGGCTCGACCATTGCAGGCTATGTTTATGGGCGGTTCGGCGAGAAGGCGGTGCTGGCGCTGCGCTACATCGCGGAGCACACGCCGTTCGGCCAGGGCCGGGACTGGAACGGCGACGTCGCCACGCTCGAAACGGCGCTGGGCCTCAAGCGCACGGTCGCGATGGCGAAGCTCCAGGAACTCACCGGGCAGGACTCGGTGGCGGTGACGCGGCTGCTGTGGGACACCTACCATCCACACTACGTCTGGCTGCCGTTTGCGGCGATTGGCGTTGTCGCGGCGTTCGGCCTGTGGATTTTTGGCCGGATGGCCAAGAAATGGGCTGACATGAATGCGTGAAGCGCCGCAGTTTCGAGCCGCTCGGGGCGTGATCGCGGGAAGAACATGAGGCGAGGGCTGCCGCGACACCGCTTCTCGAAGCTACTTGCGGTCGCGCGACCGCCGGGCAGGCTCCGCGAAACTCCGTTTTTCCATGCTCACCTTTGATCAGATCCAGGCATACGACAGTAACGGCTATGTGCTCGTGCCCGATGTGTTCGCGCCGCAGGAAGTCGAGGTTCTACTGGCCAACGTCACCAAGGAAGGGCGCGCGACGAAGCACCAGTTCAACATGGCCGATGCGGCTGGCCGCGCCAGTAAGCTCTCGCTTTGGTCCGACATCGGCGACGATGTGTTTGGCGCGGTCAGCGCGAGTCCGCGGATCGTCAACAACGTCCGCATGCTCCTGCGTGAGGATGTCTACCACTGGCACAGCAAAGTCATGCTGAAGGAGCCGCGCATCGGCGGTGCGTGGGAGTGGCACCAGGACTACGGCTACTGGTATGGCGATGGCTGCCTCTACCCACGGCTGATTTCGTGCATGATCGCCCTAGATCCGGCGACGAAGGAGAACGGTTGCCTAAAGGTCGTGCCCGGTTCACACCTGCTCGGTCGCTTCGATCACGGGCGCGTAGGCCAGCAGGCGGGCGCTGACCAGGAGCGGGTGAATGCTGCCATTGAACGGCTCGGCATGAAATACTGCGAGGCGCCGGCCGGCAGCGCGCTGTTTTTCCACGGCAACACCTTCCACGCCTCGGAGGCGAATCTCTCCAACAAACCGCGCCGCGCCTACATTTGCTGCTACAACGCTCTCTCCAATGTGCCCTATGGCGGCAAGGGCCACGGCCGTCCTGTGCCGATCGTCACGACACCTGATGACGCGATTCTGCGTTACGCCGAAAGCGTAGTCGCCTGATTTCCCATGTCTGATCCCGTCTCCCCTCCGCCGCTCGATGAAGCGACCATCATCAGCCAAGGCGTTACCGCCGCCATTAAGAAGTCGCTTGAGCCGGCTGCCACGGAGCGCGCCTACCCGGGGCACTTCATGATCGTGGCCGACGGTCACTGGTTCGGCGCGGAAAACACCTGGCCGGGCCTCGACTCGTGGCAGATGGCGGGCGCCTATCTGTTGCTCGGGCGCACCCAGCTCGTGCGCGACTATTTCGACTTTGTGCAGGCAAGCCAGCGTGCTGACGGCAACATTCCCTTCGCGGTGTTTCCGGCCGAGCCGCCGCCCGAAAACCCGACCACCTACCTGAAGGGCCTGAGCCTGCCGCGGGATGTTTTCGCCTATGATCCGAAACGCGAGGGCTACGTGGCCCGCAAGTGGGCCGGACTCTACAGTCACTGGATCGCCGGCATCAACCCACTGAGCATCCTCGCCGCCGTGAGCTATGTGTTGCTCGGCGACGAGTTGTTCGGGGCGACGCAGGACCGCGCGTGGCTGGCAGCTAAGCTGCCCTCGCTCGAGTTGGCGGCGCGCTATCTGCTCTCGCGCAAGAGCGAAAACGGCCTGATCGCGGGCGCCGGTTTCTACACCGAGCTGCCGCCGCGCCACCAGTGGGACGGCGTCGGGCAATGCTACACCGTGCATGCGTTCCGGCGCATGGCGGCGTTGTGCGCCGCGGCTGGCCACGCCCCCGCGGCTGTGCGCTGGACCGCCGAGGCGGAGACGCTGGCGGCGCGTTTCCGCGAGGTGTTCTGGCGCGGCGACCACTTTGCCGAATACGTCCATCCGGAGCGCGGTGTGGTGGATCTGCACGGGCTGTCCGACGTGAACTGGGCCGCCATCGCGCACGACGTGGCGACGCCTGCGCAGGCCGATGCGCTCTGGCCACGCATGATGGCCGAGCGCTCTTTCTGGCACGGCGACATGCCCACGCAGACGGTGTCGAAGCCGTTTACCTACCAGGAGTGGGAGTTTCACTCGTCGCACGAAGACGTCGGCTTCGAAATTCCTGTCGGGCCGCTCTACGATGCCGCCGCGATGGGCCGCGTGTGGTTCCTCGAGTGGCAGGCCTGCGTGAAACGCGGCGAGGCGAAACGCGTGCGCGAGTCGGTGTTCAAGGTCTGTCAGATGGGGCTCAAGTGCGACGGCTTCTGGCACGAGCGCTACCACCCGCTGCAGGTGGCGCGGGTGGACATGACCGGGCCGCGCGGCTACTGCGAATATCCCGCGATCCTCGTGCGCGCCGTGCTCGGGCACCCAGAGATTTTTGGGCGGTTCGAGCTGACGGGTTGACGCATTCGAGCGTCCGAGCCGCTACTTCATCATTTCCTGCAGGAGCGGTTGTATCGCCTCGGCCCAGAGCTGGTAACCGGCCGCGCTTGGGTGCAGTTGGTCGGGCATGATGCCACGGGGAATCGTGCCGTCATTGCCGAGGAAATTGGCGTTGATGTCGAGGAAACGGACCATCCGGCCGTCGTCGAGTTTCGCGAGTTCGGGGTTCACTGCATTGATGATCTCCATGCGCCGAGGCCGAGGATCGATGGTGCCATCTTTATTTTTGTCGAGACCACGAGGGAAAATTGCCAACAGCAGCACTTTGGCGGCTGGGAGCCGGGTGCGCAGCATCTGCACGATCCTGCGATCGGCGGCGGCGATTTGCGCGGCTGTGTGCTGGGAGGTGTTGTTGGTGCCGATCATCAGCACGACGACCTTTGGCGTAATGCCGTCCAGCTCACCGTTTTCAATCCGCCAGATGACGTGCTGGGTCTGGTCGCCGCTGATGCCGAAATTGGCCGGCTGAAAGGCGCCGTAGTAATGCTCCCAGATATGCGGCGCTTTTTTCCAGCCCTCGGTGATCGAGTCGCCGAGGAACAGTAGGCCAATCGGACCGGCCTTCGTGCGTGCGAGGAAAGACTCGTGCAGCTCGAAGAAACGCTTGTTGCCCGTTTTCGGAGCCGGCAGCGAGGCATCGGCGACGGGCGGGGCGGCGACCGGAGCGGGGGCAGCGACGGCGGGGGCCGGTGCGACCGTCGGAACGGCGGTGCAGGCGGTTAACCCGGCAACGAGCGCCAGGGCGGAGAGGAAATGGGGCAGGGTGGTGCGCATGAAAATTTGGCGGCGGCCTATTTTCTGACCGGCTCGCCGAGCTGGGCGGATTGGTAGGCGAACAGATGCCAGGCACCGTGTTCGCGCCGCCACACGGCAAGGAACTGGATCACAAACTCCAGCCGGCGTCCGTTGATGCTGACCTTGAGCTTGGCCCGACCGGTCATGATGGCGACGTCGTCAGAGACAGGCGCGACTTCCCGCTCCAGATAATCGTAGGCCTCGTATTTCATCTGGCTCGTGCGCACGGCGGCGATGAACTCGTTCTTGGTCTGCATGCGGCCGTCGGCGTGACCGTAGTGCAACTGGTCCGAGAGTAGCGAGGCGATGCGGTGGGTGTCACTGCGCACGGTGGCGAGCACACGGGCGGTGTCAGCCGTGCGCACTTCGTCCGCGACGGATATCGCGCGCGCCGGTAGGCAAACGAGGCTAAGCAGGACGAGGCAGACAGCAAGGCGGCGCATAGCGGGTCAGCGTTTGACGGGGTGGGGTTTGCCGTCGGTGTCGATGGCCACGTAGGTGAGGTTGCCTTCAGTGACATGCAGCGGCGGGCCGTCAGTGAAGCGCTGCACCCAGGCCTCGACGCGGATCTTCATCGAAGTGCGACCGACGCCGAGGAGGTGGGCGTAACACGAGACGATATCACCAACATTGACCGGACGGAGGAAGGACATGCCGTCAATGGCAACCGTGGTGACACGAGAGTGCGCCGTGCCGCGCGCGAGGATGGCGCCGCCGAGGTCCATTTGCGACATGAGCCAGCCGCCGAAGATGTCGCCGTTGGCGTTGGCGTCGGCGGGCATGGCGATGGTGCGGATGACGAGTTCACCGGTGGGCGAAGTGGGCGCGGAAGAGGATGAGGTCATGTCTCATGATGTAGGTGAACCCGGCGTGGCGTGCACGAGTTTTCGTTTGTTTTCGAGCCGGGGCATGCCGATAGTCCGCGCCATGTTGGTCAAATCTCCCCACGCCGCGTTTGCGCGGCTGTTCGATGAAATAGGCTCGGTCGATCAGGTCGGCATCGAGGAGCGCGTGGCTAAATACACGACGCGCAGCATCAAAAAAGTCTCCAAGCTCTGGGGCCTGAAAAAGGCCGTCTCGATGGTCGATCTCACCACGCTCGAGGGCAAGGACACCCCCGGCAAGGTCGCCTCGCTCTGCCAGAAGGCGCTGCACCCGCACGACGATCCCGCGGTGCCGCAGGTCGCGGCTGTGTGCGTTTATCCGTCGATGGTGCGGCACGCGCGGCGGGCGCTCGGCGGCGACTCCGCGGTGCGGATCGCGTCGGTGGCGACGGCGTTCCCGAGCGGGCAGGCGCCACTGAAGACGCGCCTCGCCGAGGTGAAGTCGGCCGTGGCCGACGGCGCGGACGAGATCGACATGGTGATCAACCGCGGGGCGTTTCTCGCCGGCGAGTTTGCCGAGGTGCAGGACGAGATTTGCGCCGTGCTCGCAGCCTGCGGCGACGCCGCGCTGAAGGTCATCCTCGAAGTCAGCGAGCTCGAAACCTTCGACAACATCCGCGCGGCGTCCTTCATCGCGATGGAGGTGATCCGCGAGGGCGACTTCATCAAGACGAGCACGGGCAAGACCTCGCTCAACGCTACCCTCGGCAACAACCAGGTGATGCTCGAGGCCATCCGCGACTTCTACCTCGACACCGGCATTGCCATCGGGATGAAGCCCGCCGGCGGCATCCGCACCGCCAAGCAGGCGCTGCAGTTCCTCATCGCGGTGAAGGAAACGCTCGGCGATGCCTGGCTCACGAACGAGCGCTACCGTTTCGGCGCGAGCGCGCTGCTCAACGACCTGGTCCGCCAGATCGAGAAGGAAAAAACCGGCGCTTACCAGGCGCCCTATTACTTCAGCGAAGCCGCCGAGAGCTACTAACCGAGGAAATTTTCATGCCCACGCTTGCCCCCGAAAAGAAAACCGCCCGTCCGGCCAACCGCGGCCACCGCCCCGCGCCCGAGCTGTGCTTCGGCGACCTCTGGGAATACGATCCGTCGCCCGAGACGGCCGACCCGAAGCTCAAGCCCCGCTACGAGCTCTTCATCGGCGGCAAGTTCGTCGCGCCCGCCTCCGGGAAGTATTTCGACTCCATCAATCCGGCGAACGAACAGAAGATCGCCGAACTCGCCCTCGGCGGCGCGGCCGACGTCGATGCGGCCTACGCGGCGGCGCAGCACGCGTTCGAGACGGTGTGGGGCAAGATGCCCGGCAAGGAACGCGGCAAATATCTCTTCCGCATCGCGCGCTTGCTTCAGGACCGCGCGCGGGAATTCGCCGTCGCCGAGACGATGGACAACGGTAAGCCGATCCGCGAAACCCGCGACTTCGACGTGCCGATGGCCGCCGCGCACTTCTTCTATCACGGCGGCTGGGCCGACAAGCTCGACTACGTGGCGCCCGGCCGCCGGCTCGCTCCGCTCGGCGTCGTCGGCCAGGTCATCCCGTGGAATTTCCCGCTGCTGATGCTCGCGTGGAAAATCGCCCCGGCGCTGGCCGCCGGCAACTGCGTCGTCATCAAGCCCGCGACGAACACCCCGATCACCGCCGTCAAGCTCGCGGAGATTTTCCAGGACGCCGGCCTGCCGCCGGGCGTGGTCAACGTCATCACCGGCTCCGGCTCCACCGGCGGCCTGATGATGGCGCATCCGACCGCGGCCAAGATCGCGTTCACCGGCTCGACCGAGGTCGGCAAGGTCATCATGCGCTCGGTGGCGGACACCGACAAAAAGATGACGATGGAGCTCGGCGGCAAGGCGGCGAACATCGTGTTCGACGACGCGCCGCTCGACCAGGCGGTCGAGGGCATCGTCAACGGCATCTTCTTCAACCAGGGTCAGGTGTGTTGCGCCGGCTCCCGGCTGCTCGTGCACGAGTCGGTGGCCCGCACCATCGTGGCGAAACTGAAAAACCGGCTGCGTGTGCTCCGCGTCGGCGATCCGCTCGACAAGAACACCGACCTTGGCGCGATCGTCTCCCGCGCCCAACTCGACAGCATCCAGGCCTATCTCGACATCGGAGTGAAGGAAGGCGCCGAGATGTGGCAGCCGCCGTTCCGCCGGCCGGCGAAAGGGTTCTTCATGCCGCCGACGATTTTCACCGGCGTCACCCAGAGCCACCGCATCGCGCGCGAGGAAATCTTCGGCCCGGTGCTCAGCATCCTGACATTCCGCACGGTCGATGAGGCCATCGAGAAGGCCAACAACACCGCCTACGGCCTCAGCGCCGGTGTGTGGACCGACAAGGGCTCGCGCATCCTCAAGATGTCCACCGAACTCAAGGCTGGCGTCGTCTGGGCCAACACCTTCAACAAATTCGACCCCACGTCGCCCTTCGGCGGCTACAAGGAGAGCGGCTTCGGCCGCGAAGGCGGCCGCCAGGGCCTGCTCGACTACGCCAAACTCGTCTGAACCAGTTTCCCCATGGCCGACCCCAAATTCATCACTGCCCCGCTCAAGACGGATAAGATGCCTCCGGGCATCCCCTACATCATCGGCAACGAGGCCGCAGAACGGTTTAATTTCTACGGGATGCGCGCCATCCTCGTCGTGTTCATGACCAAATACCTCATGGACCGGTCGGGCGCCCTCGCCCCGATGGCCGAAAACGAGGCCAACGGCTGGTATCACCTATTCCTCTCGGCGAACTATTTCTTCCCGACGCTCGGCGCCATCGTGGCGGACGCGTTTCTTGGCAAATACCGCACCATCTTCTGGCTCTCGCTGGTTTACTGCCTCGGCAGCATCACGCTCGCGCTGGACCACACCCGCGTCGGGCTCACGCTCGGCCTCACGCTCATCGCGCTCGGATCGGGCGGCATCAAACCCTGCGTCTCCTCCAACGTCGGCGACCAGTTCGGCTCGGACAACCAGCATCTGTTGTCGCGCGCGTTCGGCTGGTTTTATTTCTCGGTCAACTTCGGTTCCTTTTTCTCCATTCTGCTCATCCCGTGGCTGCTGGCCAACTACGGGCCGGTGCCGGCCTTCGGGGTGCCGGCGGTGCTGATGCTGCTTGCCACGGTCATCTTTTGGGCGGGCCGGTATAAGTTCGCTCACATTCCCTGCGGCGGGAAAACGTTCCTGCGCGACACCTTCAACCGTGAGGGTTTCGCCGCGCTGGGCCGGCTGGCCATCCTGTTCGCGTTCGTTGCGGTCTTCTGGTCGCTCTGGGACCAGAGCGGTGGTGAGTGGGTGCTGCAGGCGCAGAATATGAACCTGCGCTTCCTCGGCATCGATTGGATCGCCTCCCAGATTCAGGCGGTCAACGCCATCATGATCCTGGCGTTCATCCCGCTCTTCCAATACCTCATCTACCCCGCGATCAACCGCGTGTTCACGCTTACGCCGCTGCGGAAGATCGGCCTTGGGCTGATCGTCACGGGCTTTTCCTTCATGGTCAGCGCGTGGATCGAGACGCAGATCGGCGCGGGCCTGAAACCCAGCATCGGCTGGCAGATGCCCGCCTACGCGCTGCTCTCCGCCGGCGAGGTAATGGTCTCAATCACGTCGCTCGAGTTCGCCTACACCCAGTCGCCGCGCCACATGAAGTCCATCGTCATGGCGCTCTACCTCCTGTCTGTCTCGGCGGGCAACGCGTTCACCGCGCTCGTCCACTGGTTCATCGCCAACCCCGACGGCACGCTGAAGCTCCAGGGCGCGTCCTACTACAATTTCTTCGCCGCACTCTCCATCGGCTGCGTTGCGGTCTTCGTCTTTGTGGCGCGGGCCTATCAGGAAAAAACCTACCTACAGGGCGACACCCCGGTGCCGCTCGCCGACGCCGCCTCTGAAACCTGATCTCTGCTGCCACCACCGCCTTTTCCATGACCCGACTTCCCATCACCAAGACCCCGAAAGTTTATGTCGGCGGCGCGTTCATCCGCTCCGAGAGTTCGCGCGTGTTTCCGCTGAAGGACGCGGCGGGGAATTTCTTCGCCAACATCCCGCAGTGCACCCGCAAGGACCTGCGCAACGCCGTCGAGGCCGCCGCCAAGGCCGGCCCCGGCTGGGCGAAGCGCAGCGCCTACAACCGCGGCCAGATCATCTACCGCCTCGGCGAAATGCTCGAGGCGCGCGCCGGTGAAATGGCCGAAGCAATCATGCTTGGTGGCGCCTCCAAGGCTGCCGCGGCCCGCGAGGTGGCTGCCGCGAGCGACCGCCTGATCCACTACGCCGGTTGGACCGACAAGTTCGAGCAGGTCCTCGGTAGCGTGAACCCCGTCGCCTCGGCGCACTTCAACTTCACCGTCACCGAGCCAATGGGTGTCGTCGGTGTGATCGCGCCCGAGGAGGCGCCGCTGCTCGCGCTGATTTCGCTCGTCGCCCCGGTGATCACCGGCGGCAACACCGTCGCCGCGCTCGCGTCCACGTCGCAACCCTATCCGGCGATTCTGCTCGGCGAGATGCTGGCCACGAGCGACCTGCCGGGAGGAGTCGTCAACCTGCTGACGGGCTTCCACAAGGAACTCATCCCGACCTTCGCCACGCACACACACCTGCGCGCCCTCACTGGTGTCGCCAACGCCGAGGAGCGTAAGACGCTGAAGCTCGGCGCGACCGAGAGTGTCAAACGCACCCACCTGCTCAAGGCCGAGGACAAGATCGACTGGTTCGCCGATTCCGCGCAGAGCGTTTACGAGATTCGCCAGGCGCTGGAGTTCAAGACGACTTGGCACCCGGTCGGCGCGTAACGCCGCGGATTTTGGCGGCTACACGCCGAGCCGGACCTTGACCTCGGCCAAAGTCAGCCCGTCGATACGAAGAAGTTTCTGACGCGAAGTGTCGCCGCGGAGCACGGTGACGGCACGGCGCGGGAGACCGAGCTCGTCGGCGAGAAACTCTCGGAGCACCTCGTTGGCGCGGCCCTCGACGGGCGGCGCGTGGACCTTCACCTTCAACGCTTCGCCCAGCCAGCCGACGACCTCACTGCGCGGGGCGTTGGGGATGGCCTTGATGGCGAGGGTGCAGGAAACGGGCGCCGGTGTGGGCATGTTCAGTCTTTCGTGCTCGCCGGCAGCACCCACCGCAGGGCCTCGGGGAGGGTCTTTCGCCATGCCGCGAATTCATGGCCGCCTTCGAATTCCACATACTTTATGGCGTAGCCTTGATCCAACATGACGTCGCGCAGCCGTCGGATTGCGGCGATCTGTGACACGACTTGGAGCACGTCTATTTTGTGGCGAACATTCTCGTTGGTCTCCTTTGATCCGACGTCAAAATAGAATGCGGTCGGGAGGCGCGTTTCCAAGCGGCGGAATTGTTCAACGAGCCAGCAATCGTTCCACCAGAAAGAACCTGATTGCGCGACGACGTGGGTGAACGCGCCCGGCGCCTTCATCGCAATGAAAGCGGCGGCCAGCCCGGTGTAGCTCAATCCGATCAGGATGCGCTCCGCGGACTTTTTCACCGCCGGATATTTCGCTTCGAGCCACGTCACGAGTTCGCCGTTGATGAAGTCTGCAAAAGATTGATGGCATGGGCACTCAATCCATCGAGCTTCTTCGCTGTGCATCGATACGAAGACGAACAATGAATTGGCCAAGGCGGCCCTCGCCTCCAAATCGTCGATGATGGCGATCACGCCAACCCGATCACGGTAAAGTTCGCCATCGAGAAAGATGGTCAGGCCATACGGCTGGGAGGGAACGGCCGGCTCGCGAATCCAGATTGATCGCTCGTTGCCCAAATGGGCGCTTCTGAACGCGTGGACAGTTTCAGCCATTTGGAGGCCTCCCGTCACTCAAGCGCTTCGGCGAGGGTGGCAATGATTTCTTCGGCGGGTTCGGTGCCGACGCAGAGGCGGAGGAGATCGGGGTCGAGGTTGCTCGCGGCCAGCTCAGCGAGGCCGGCGGGGGTCGTCACCAGATCGTAGTGCGCAAGATACATGAACGGGCAGATCAGCGTTGTCGTCATCCCGAAGCTCGGGCCTTTCGGTAGGCGGAGGCGGTCGTAGAAATTCGTTAGCGCGCCGATTTTTTTCAGCGTGAAGGTGATCATTCCGCCGGTGGCGTTAGGGGCGCGGGCGAGGCGTAGGTAGCTGGCGCGAGATTCGGGACGCAGCGCCCAGTATACTTCGCCGACGGCAGGATGGTTTTCCAAAAAGGCGGCGACGCGGGCGGTGTTGGCGTGAATGTGGGCGAGGACGGCTTCGGTGCGGCCGATTTGCGCGGCGAGGCGGGCGAGATCGCGAGGGTAGAGCGGCTCGATCTCGGCGGCGATGCGGCGGCGGAGTTCGGTGGCGTCGGGCGCGGCGGGGTTGACGGCGGCGAGGCCGGCGGTGAGGTCGCCCTCGCTGGCGGTGTATTTGGTGAGACTGGAGACGACGACGTCGGCGTGCAGGAGGACGTCGAGGTTGAAGACACAGGCGATGGAGGGATCGACGAGCAGGAGCGCGCCGTGGCGGCGGCAGAGCGCGGCGAGGGCGGGGAGATCGGGCGTCTGGATGAGCGGGTTGGTCGGCACTTCGGCGACGAGGCCGGCGATGCGCGGGCCGTGGGCGGCGAAGACGCGTTCAAGGGCGGCGAGGTCGAAAACGTTGCGCAAATAAACGTAGTCGAGAGGCGCGGCGGTGAACTTTTTGAGGATCGCGATGGTGTCGAGGTAGAGCCAGCCGAGCTGGAGCCAGACGGTGCGGCCGCGGGAAGCCTGGAGGTCGGCGGCGGCGCGGAAAGCGGCCCAGATGGCGCTCATGCCGCAGCTGGTGAGGAGAAGGTCGGTGTCGGCCGCGCCCGGGAGCGCGCGGCGGAGGTAGCGGCGGACTTCGGCGGCGGCATCGCCGGCGAAAGTCTCCTCGGCGTAAGGCGCGGCGACGAGGCCGAGGTGCACGAGATGGTCCTCGGCTTCGCGCGAAGAGAGGAAGCCGCCGAGGTTTTGGAGGAAGGTTTTGGCGCGGGCGGCGGTGTCGGCGGACGCCTCGGGATGTGAGACGCCATGCAAACCGGCGCGCGCGAAGAGTTCGGCGTCGGCGCCAAGGTGCGCGGCGAGGGCGCTGGCCGTTTTTTCGGAGGAAGTGAGCCAGAGCGTGCGGCCGTTGAGTGCGGGGGTGGTCGCGAGGAAGTGCGCGCCGAGCCGGCGGGCGAACGGATGCACGACGAAGCGCGGGTAGCCAGAAGTGAGATGACTGGTGATCGCCGGGTCTTTCTCCTCATAGCCGCGGACGGCGCGCATTGTCGGCAGACTGCACGACACAGCGTGAACCGAGGCCGGGATGCACTGACCGAGGGGCAAATGAGCAAAGGCGGACATGGATGGCGGAGGGCGCGACTTTCAGCCGAGCAACGGGCGGCTGCAACACCCGGGTGCGTCATTTTGTGGGGCGCGGCCCGCTCACTTTTTCTCCGGCGGCGGGTCCTTCACCTCGATGAGTTCGCCGAGGGTGACCTTGGCGCGCGCGTCGTCGTAAACTTGCATGCCCGGAGTCGTCTCGCCCCAAAACGGCGTGGCGGCCCGGAGCATGGTGCCGATGATTTCGGAGAATTTCTGGCCGTGCTGCACCGGCGCGGCGACGAACGTGGTCCAGAGGCACTTGGCGGCTTTGCCCTGGGACTTGAGCTCGGCGTAGTCGAAGGCGTCGACGACGACGAGGTTGAATTCCCGTGTGCCTTCATACGCGCCCGCCGCGGTGTTGGGGCTAATGGGGGCTGCGGTGCTTGCGCTCTTGGCGCTGCTGCCGCCCCAAACCGAGAGGGATTTGGACTCGTTTTCGGCGCTGGCGGTGAGCGAATCGTCGTTGCCGCCGGCGCGATGATCCCAGGTGCGGTCGCCGCCGTAGTGGGTCAGGCTACGGGAATCGTGGACTTTGCCGACGAGGCCTTCGTCCCACGCGAGATGCTCGGTGCGCACGACCGGCAGGCGCCAGAGGGAGATGCCGTAGTTGACGCGCAGCATCAGGGTGACTTTCGCAGGCTCGCGGATAATGCCGAGAGAATCGGCGGCATTGATGTAGTTTTTCTTCGCCAGCGCCTTCGTGAGCAGGCCGCAGATGGCTTCGTAATTTAAGTCGGCGGGGAAAATTTCACCGGGGATGAAGACGAAATATTTTGGCGCGGCGAGCGGCGACAGTTCGCGGGTCTCGGGATTGAGCGCGTTCTGGCGGTTGACCATCTGGAGCAGGGTCGTGCGAGAAGTGTCGCGATAGTTGGCGGAGGACACCGAGACGGGGGCAAAGCCCTTGATGTCGCCCGAAGTCTGGGCGCGGGCGAAACCAGCCAACACCGCGGTCAGGGAGAGGAGGATCCGCAATTTCATCGCGGAAAGTTTCGGCAACGAGCGACCAGAGGGAAGCGCAGAATTGCGAGCGGTCTGGTGGCGGGATGAGCGGGCAAGCGAAACGATTTGCACCCGGCGGTGCTCCCGCGTTGAACGGACCCGCATGAAACTCCTCTCCTGGAACGTCAACGGCGTGCGCGCCGCGCACGGCAAGGGCTTGCTCGACTGGATGAACGCGACAAACGCCGACGTGATCGGGTTGCAGGAGGTGAAGGCGATGCCGGGCGACGTGCAGCATGTCGTGTGGCCGCAGGGCTATGAGGTTTTCTGGAATTCGGCGCAGAAGAAAGGTTACAGCGGCACGGCGCTCTACACGCGCATCAAGCCGCTGGCGGTGACCATGGGCATCGGCTCGCCGGAGCACGACGCCGAGGGGCGCGCGATCACGGCGGAGTTTGCCGACTATTTTTTGGTGAACGTCTATGTGCCGAACGCGCAGCCGGAGCTGGCGCGAATCGGATTTCGCCAGGCGTGGGACCGGGCGCTGCTGGCCCACGTGAAAAATTTGGAGAAGAAAAAACCGGTGATTTTTTGCGGCGACCTCAACGTGGCGCACGAGGAGATCGACCTCGCGCGGCCGAGCGAAAACGTGGGCAATCCCGGATTCTCTGACGAGGAACGCGCGGACTTCCGGGATTTTCTCGCGGCGGGTTTCGTGGACACGTTTCGCGAATTTGAAAAAGGTCCGGGCCACTACACTTGGTGGACGTATCGCGCGGGTGCACGGCAAAGGAACATCGGGTGGAGAATCGATTATTTCATGGTCTCGGAGGCGCTGCGGCCGCGGCTGAAGCGAGCCTGGATCAGCCCCGAGGTAATGGGCAGCGACCACTGCCCGGTGGGACTGGAGCTGAAATGAGCGCGGGACTGGCCGAGTTGAAGACGCTGATGCTGCGCGGACCGTGGCGGACCCTCGCGGTGGCGGAGAGCATCACTTGCGGGCGCGTGCAGGCACGCATCGGGATGATCTCGGGCGCGTCGGAGTTTTTTCTTGGCGGGGTCACGGCCTATTCGCTGGATCAAAAGGGGAAGCTACTAGGCGTTGACCGCGCCGCCGCGAAGGCAGTGAACTGCGTGTCGGCCGCGGTGGCGGAGCAGATGGCGCGCGGTGCGTGTGCGATGTTCGGCAGCGATTTTGCAGTCGCGACGACGGGCTACGCCGAGCCTTCGGCTGACTGGAATGTTGCTGAGCCTTATGCGTGGTGGGCGCTGGCGCATGACGTGGGCGATGGGAAATTTGTCGTGCGGAGTGGGCGAGTGGATTGTCCGGGGGCGACACGCACCGCAGTGCAGGAGAACGTGGCCGACGCGGTCGTGGAGGCGCTAATCGGTTATCTGCGCGAAGTTCGCCGGTGAACCGATGGCGCTGGCTTCCAGCCGATGCCTCTACGTCAGAGTGTTCTGCAGGAACTCGATGCTCTCGCCGTTGGGGCCTTCGCAGAAAAAGATGCGGACGGGCACTGGACCGGCTCCGTTAATCGTCGGGATGGTGACATCCTTGGGCTCCATGGTGATTTTCGCGCCGGCGGCGCGGACGCGCGCGGCGACTTCGTCGAGTCGAGTGGTGCGCAGCGCGAAGTGGTTTACGATGCCATTGGGCGCGGCGGCGTAGGCGAGATCCTCGAAGACCTCGAGGTAGTTGCCGTCGCCCGCATCGAGCATCACGGCGCGCTGGGGCGCGCTGCGCCAGGCAATTTTTTCCGTAAAGCCGAGGGTTTCGCGGTAGAAACGCATGGTGGCGTCCCAATCGCGGGTTTTGATGCAGACGTGGTGAAAACCGCCGCCGCCGAGGATGGGGTTGGTGGGCATGGGGTGACACGTCAGCCGGGCTGACGTTGCGCGGACTCAGGGCGCGATTTTCTTCACGTAATCCATCAGCGGTTTCACTTCGTCGATGGGCTTCACCCAGTCACTGTAGAGCAGCTCGGGCATCGTGTATTGCGTGCCGTAGAGGTTGAAATTGGTGGTATCGTCGCGCTGGAGCCAGCCGGTTTTCACGGTGGCGCCGGCAAAGAGACCGCGCGTCTTGGTGTAAACGAGCACCGGAGAGTCGAGGAGGTCTTGGTTGAAGCGCTCGGCCTCGGCGGCATTGGGGCCGGCGACGGCCTTGGCGTCCACGCCGACATTGAAGCGTTGGTTGAATATCATGCGCGGTGTGTTGTCGTCGGTCACGACCATCACGGTCTCGATGGAGTTGGCGCCGAATTGCAGGCCCAGGCTGACCTCGCCGGCGGCCACGAGCACCGGTAGACTCCAGTTGCCGTTTGCCTTCTTCACGAGCACGACGCCATAGCCATTCTTCACACCGATGTAGAAGCCGCCTTTGAACTGGTTGACGATGATCAGGGCGCGGGCCTTTTGCAGCACGGGCGCAGGGATGGCGGTGGCCGGGTCGGCCATGAACTCCTGGAGGATCGCTTCGCAGCTTTCGACATGCGCGATGGCATCTGAGCGTGAAGTGGCGCCGGCTGACAGGCGGAACATGGTGCAGAACGCGAGGACGGTGAGGAACAGGGATTTTTTCATGGCTGGGCGGAAAAGTTGAGAAGTTCGAGACTATGCACGGCAACAGGCACTTGGAAAGCGCGGAGTGCGACTGGTTCCTGGCGACGAAAACAGCCTGACAATCAGTCAAGCCCGCGCGCGGCCAACTCATCCTCGTCCCAGCCGAGATAGTGGCCGAGTTCGTGCAGGTAAGTGAGGCGCGTCTCCTCACGGAACGCCTCTACGTCCCCTTCGGCGAAGTCCCAGAGGCTCTCCAGGTAGAGGAGGATTTGCGGCGGCGCGGGATCGGATTGGGAGATTTCCGTGCCGTGGGGGTTGCCGGTGAAAAGGCCGAGGATATCGGGTTCTAACCCCTCGGCCAGAACATCGGTGTCCGGGCCGGCGAGGTAGTGCACCGGCACGGTGCGGGCAAGGGCGCGGATGTCGGGCGGGAGCCGGCGTTGCGCGGATCCGACGGCGTCGGCGGCGAGTTTGGTGAGACGGGTGAATTTCACGGGCGCAGTTCGGAGGAGAGGTCGAAACGCTCGAAGCGCGCGCCCAGCCAATGGACGCCGAACCAAATCTCGCCGGCCAGAATGGCCAGCACCGGCAGGGTGGCGAGCGCCACCGCAGCGGCGGGACCGATGAGCCACTGTGAGGCGAAAATGAGGACAGCGGCCACTAGCGCCGCCGGGAGCAACGCCACTACCACGACGAGAAACTGCCCGGCGACGAAGATGAGCCGCTGCCCCATCACCTCGATGCCGCGCTCGGTGCGGTTACGCATCGACTGCATCCAGGCGGGAAAAAGAAGGGCGGCGGCGTTGGGCACAAGCAGTTGCAGCGTGCAGACGAACGGAATGACTAAACCGAGGCACACCGCCGTCACCGTGCGGGCAGGGAGCGTGAGCCAGTCTAGGTCCGCCGGTTGGAAGGCCAAGATGGCCGCCAGCAACGCTAGCCACAGCAGTCCGCTGAGGATCGCGACGGGCGTGAGCATCTCACCAAGCACGATCTGCCAGCCGCGCAGGGGGTAAATTTTGAGAATGTCGGCATTTAGCAGGTCGCTGCGCAGATCCTGGCGGGCGAGTTGCGGTCCGAGGAACAGGATGTAGCCGCCGGCCATGAGGACGACGGTAGCGATGATCGTGAGGCCGGCGTGATAATCCGGACGCGAACCCAACCACAGGCAGAGCGCAACAAGGCCGCCGGCGACGATCGCCAGAACCCGGGGCCGGAAAATTGGATGGGTCGAGAGCAGGTTCTTCCACAGGAAGGCGAGTTCGGGACGGCCGGTCTCGGCCAGCCGGAAGGGCCCCGGCCGGGCGCTGTCGGTTCCACGGGTTGGGCGCCAGTTGCCCTCGCGGACAGCGGCGACGCGGGCGGCGCGTTTCTCCGCTTTCATGATCGACGCGTCCTCGAACGACACCTCGGCCTTGAGAATCCACCAATAGTGGGCGGCGAAGACCAACGCCGCCGGTCCGAGCGCGACCAGAAAGGCGCGCCCATCGGGCGCGAGGAAAGGCCCGAGCACGGCCTTGCCCGGCAACAGCAACCACGCCAGTGGACCGTGGGAAAGGAGCGTGCCCAGATAAGCCACCATCGTGGTGAAGTCCGCTAGGTCGGCGGCTTGCGGCGCCCGCAGGCCGTGCCAGATCCAGAGGAGCGTGCCGGCCACGACGAGGGCGAGGCCGCCTAGCACCGCCAGCCGGCGCCGCCAGGGCGTGATGCCGCGGACGAGTAGCCGGGTGATGACGAACGAAGAGCCGATGAAGTGCAGGTTGAGGGTGGCGAGGACAAACCACCAGCCGACGGCGTGCGTCGCGGCATTGCCGCCGAGGAAACTCCAGCGCCGCGAGAAAAAGGTGAAGAGGAGGGACGTAAACAGGACCGCGAACTGCGAGCCGAGGAGTTTGTAATGGATGAGTTTTCGCCGTGTGACCGGCGCTGGAAACAGGAATGCGATCTCCGCCTCGCTGAACGTGAGCCCGGCGCGTTGTGAGGGCACGAGCCAGCTCAACGCAGCGATGACGAGCAACACCAGGGCACCGAGCGCGGCGACCGTTGGCATTAATTCGGAGGGAAAACCGGCTGCCTCCGTGGCGCTCAACGGCGGGCCGACGGTTACGCGCCGGAAAAAAATTAGGTAGAAATATCCTGCGCCCACGACCGCGCCGACGAGGTATTTCGGCTGCCGCAGCCGCAGCACGCGCGAGCGGAGCAGGTTGCCGAGCGAAGTGAACCGCAGGTAGAGGAGCGCGCGGACCATGGTCACTTCTCCGAGCCGCCGGTGGCGCGGATGAACACTTCCTCGAGGTTCACGCCGACCTCGCCGTTGCTGAAGCGCGCGGCGACCTCGGCGATCGTGCCATCGGCGATTTTTTCACCTTGTTTGAGGATGAGCACGTGCGAACAGACTTCCTCAAGGAGGTGCAGCAGGTGCGAGCTGAGCACGATTGCGGCGCCGGCGCGGGCGCGCTGGAGGATCGAGTCTTTCATGCGACGGATGCCGAGCGGGTCGAGGCCGGTGAGCGGCTCGTCGAAGAACATGACGCTCGGGCGGTGCAGGAGGCCGCAGGCGATCGCGAGTTTCTGTTTCATACCGCGTGAGAGCGCACCGGGTAGTTGGTCGGCCTTGTCGGCGATTTCGAGTTCCTCGAGCAGCGGCTGGGCGATCGCCTCGTGGCCGGTCACTCCGTAGATCCGCGCGACGAACGCCAGATGCTGCTTCACGGTGAGGTAGTCGAAAAGCCGCGGTTCGTCGGGGAAGAAGGCGAGGGCGCGCTTAGCCGCCACGGGGTCGGTCGCGAGGTCGTGCCCGGCGATGTGCACGGTGCCGGTGCTGGCCGGGATGATGCCGGCGACACAGCGCAGCGTGGTGGTCTTGCCGGCGCCGTTGGGGCCGACCAGCCCGAGCACTTCACCCGGACGAACCGTGAACGACAGTTCCCGCACCGCCGCGAAGCTGCCATAGTTTTTGCTCAGGCCGTGAACTTCAATCATGGGCGAGACGCTGGTAGGGAATGGGGCGACCGGCAAGCTCTGCAAAAATTGTGTAACCGCAATCGGCGCGATGCGTCTTGGCTCTCACTTATCATGAAAAACTCATTTAAATTCTCTACCCTCGTTGCTCTCGCGGTCGTGACGCTTGCACCCTTTGCGTTTGCCGCCGATCCCGCTCCGGCTCCTGCCGCACCACCGGCTCCCGATATGGATGCCCACCCGCGCCCCAACATGCGCGCCATGATGAAGCACCGCATGGAATTTCTTACCGAAAAGCTGAACCTCACCGCTGATCAGCAAACCAAGATCAAAGCGATCTGGAAGCAGTCCGCCGAGCAGGGCAAGGCGATGCGAGATGATCCGGCGAACAAGGACCTCAGCCGCGAGGAACGCCGCGCCAAGCGCGAGGCCATGATGAAGGCGAATCACGACCAGGTTCGCGCCGTTCTGACGCCGGAGCAACAGGCCATCTTTGACAAGCTGCCGGCAGAAGGTCCGGGCCGGCCTGAAGGTATGAAGCCGAAAGACTCATAAAATTTGTGTGTAGGGTTGGTTGTGCCGTCGTGGCGGGGGCCACGACGGCCTTTTTTTTGGCTTCGACGCGCTGGGTTGTCGTTCGCACGCTACGGCATGAGTGCAAGACGCATGGTGATCGTGGGTGGGGGCGCGGCGGGATTTTTCGCCGCGATCGCCTGTGCGGAAAAACTCGGCGCTGCCGGCACGGTGACGCTGCTCGAGGTGACCGCGAACCCGCTGGCCAAGGTGCGCGTGTCCGGCGGCGGGCGCTGTAACGCCACCCACGCCTGCTTCGAGCCGCGCGAGTTGGTGAAGCGCTACCCGCGGGGCGGGCGGGAACTGCTGGGCGCGTTTCATCGCTGGCAGCCGCGCGACACCGTTGAGTGGTTTGTCGCGCGCGGCGTAGAGCTGAAGACTGAGGAGGATGGCCGCATGTTTCCGGTCACCGATGATTCGGCGACCATCGCGGACTGCCTGCTGCAGGCGGCGGAACAGGCCGGCGTAAAACTCGTGACCAGCGTGGGCGTGCGCAAGGTCGAGTGGCTCAATCGCGAGGGTGGCGCGCCCGATTTCTGGCTGACGCTCACGAACGACACGACGCTGCGCTGCGACCGGCTGCTCCTTGCCACGGGCGGCAACAAATCTTCGGTGGGTCTGACAATCGCGCAGGCGCTCGGTCACACTATCGTGTCGCCGGTGCCGTCGCTGTTCACGTTCCACATCGACGACAAGCGGCTGGAGGGTCTCTCGGGGGTGTCGCTGGAAAATGCCGCGGCCGGCGTGCGCGGCACCAAGTTGCGCGAGACCGGCCCGCTACTGATCACGCACTGGGGGCTGAGCGGGCCGGTGGTCCTGAAACTCTCGGCGTGGGGCGCGCGGGAGATGGCGGCCGCCCACTACGAGTTTCCGCTCGTGGTCAATTTCGCTGAACCGCACACGCGCGATTCGCTACCGCGCGAACTGTCCGAGGTGCGGGCGAAAAACCCGCGCAAGCAGATCGCCACCTGGAGTCCGCTGCCGATGCCGCAGCGGCTGTGGGAGCGGTTGGTGGCTTCGGCGGGGATCGCCCCCGCGACGCCATGGGCGCAAATCGGCAACGCCGCCCTCGGCACGCTCGTGTTGCAGCTCACCGCCGCCGAATTTCAGGTGGTGGGCAAGAGCCTCTTCAAGGAGGAGTTTGTGACCTGCGGCGGCGTGAGCCTGGCTGAGGTGGATTTCCGCACTATGGAGAGCCGCGTCTGCCCGGGGCTGCACTTCGCGGGCGAGGTGCTCGACATCGACGGCGTGACGGGCGGCTTTAACTTTCAGGCGGCGTGGACGACCGGCTGGCTGGCAGGGCAGGCGATGGGCGGCGGAGAAAATTGATTCACGTTGCACCGCTGGGTGAACGGCTTTGGCTCGGCGCCCGATGGAATCCTTCCTAAAACAATGGCCGCGGGTGGACCGGGCGGCGCTGATCGCATCGCTGCAAACGCTCGGTCCGGAGAGCCGACCAGTGTTAAAAAATCTCAGCCGCGCGGAAATCTACCGCGACATCCACGGGCAGGGCGGGCTGTTTTTCGTGGCCGATATGGCGGACGAACTTGGCTTGAAACCGGGGATGCGTGTGCTTGATCTGGCCTGCGGCGGCGGCACGACGGCAGTGTTTTTGGCGAAGCGCTATGGCGTGCAGGTGTGGGCTGTGGACAAAAACGAAATGGACGAGGGCAAGCTCGCCCAGCGCGCGCAGGATGCGGGCGTAGGCGGTCTCGTCGTGCCGGTCAAAGCGGAGGCGCATGCGCTGCCGTTTGCGATGGAGTTTTTCGACGCGGTGTTTTGCCTAAATTCGTATTTTTACTTTGGCACCGACGATCTCTATCTGCCCTACCTGCTGAAATTCGTCAAGATGGGCGCGAAGATTTGCGTGGGCAGCCCGTGTTACCGCGACGAACTGCCGTCGAATCCGCGGCCGGAGTTGCTCGTGGAGTTTCCCGACTGCCTCGCGGTGCATTCGCCGGCGTGGTGGCGGCGGCATTTTGAGAAAATTGGCATCGTGCTTGTTTTGAAATCTGTCTGCCACCCGCAGAGCCGGATTTTTTGGGAGGACTGGCTGCGGCAGTGGCTGGAGACAAGGGACCCGGCCGACATGTCGCCGGGAGAACGGGAGGGCCTGCTGGCTTTTCTGCAGCTGCTGGCGGCAGACGCGGATGGCTTTGTCAGCCACCTCTTGCTCGTGGCCGAGAAATCGGCGCCGCCTGCGCCAAGCCCCAGCCAATATTACAGCGCGTGAGTGAACCATGACTTCTTACTGGCAGATTTTGCTGCTGATTATTCCGGTTTTCGCGCTCATGGCGCTCGGCGTCGTGCTGCGGCGCGTGCGCTGGCTCACTGCCGAGGCTGACGAGAGTTTATTGAAGCTCGTCGTCAACGTCCTCTACCCGTGTCTCATCTTTGACCATGTGCCCGCCAACGACGCGCTGCTTGTGCCGGCCAATCTCGCGTGGGCACCGCTGGTGGGGTTTGCCACGATGGCGCTCGGGATCGGCGTGTGTTACTACGCGGCGCGGTGGCTGGGCTTCACGGTGGGCACAGGGCTGCGCACCTTCGCGTTTGTGGTCGGTATCTACAATTACAGCTACATCACCGTGCCGCTGATGACGGCGCTGTTTGGCGCGGAAAGCCTCGGCGTGCTCTTCGTCCACAACGTCGGCGCGGAGGCCGCGATCTGGACCGTCGGCGTGCTCGTGTTGGCGGGACAGTCGTGGCGCGAGGGCTGGCGGAAACTCGTCAGCCCGCCGATGGTGGCGCTCGTGGTCGCGGTGGCGCTCAACCTCTCGGGCCTCGGCGCGCACTTGCCCGGCGTGGTTGTGACGGCTGTGCGGGCGCTCTCAGTTTGTGCGATTCCGCTCGGGCTGGTGCTGAGCGGCGCGACGATGGCAGAGCACCTGTTCGACGGGCCGCGCGAGCTGTTCGAGGCGCGCACGTCGTTGTCGGCGGTGGCGCTGCGACTGGGCTTGCTGCCGGTGGCGTTTTTGCTGCTGGCGCGCTATGGTCCATTTTCGGCGGACCTGCGGCACGTGCTCGTGGCGCAAGCGGGCATGCCGACGGCGTTTTTTCCGCTCGTGCTGGTGAAATTTTACGGCGGTCACCAGCTCACTGCGGTGCGCGTCGTGCTGGCGACAGTGGTGGCGAGCGTATTCCTGCTCCCGTGGTGGCTGCACGCCGGGCTAGCGTGGTCCGGCGGTTGAGCGGGAATTTTTCTCCGGCGCAGGATTGCGCCGCGCGCCGGACCACTTAACGTCGCTGCATGAAACGACTCATTCTGCTGCTGGCGTTGCTCGCGGCCGTCATGAATCTTCGCGCCGGTGACGACGCGGTGAGGGCGCTGGAGAACGAGGTCGCCGCGCTCGTGGCTGGCCCACAGGTCACCGTGCTGCATTTCTGGGCTCCGTGGTGCTCTAACTGCAAGGCCGAGCTTGCGAAAAGCGGCTGGAGCACATTCATCGACACCAACGCCGAGACGAAATTCGTCTTCATCACCGCGTGGCACAACGAAGACGGCCGCGCGTTGCTCGCGCAGAACGGTGTCGGCTCGCAGGAAAACTTTCGGCTTTTTCTCCATCCTAATCCGTCCCGCAAAAGCGGCGAAAAAATGACCACGTTTCTGGGCCAGCCGGTGTCGTGGCTGCCGACGACTTGGATTTTCATGGACGGCAAGCTCCGCTACGCGCTCAACTACGGCGAACTGCACTTCCCTATTCTCCAGCAGTTGATCCGCGACGCCGAGGACAAGTGGGTGCACTGAGCGGCCGGCCCTCCGCGTTATGGCCTCCGGCCGGGCGCAAAATCCGATCTGTTCACCGCGCCTTCAACCTTTGGCCGGAATGGTGCAGCCGGGAAAATATTTTTCCAGGCACGGCGGGCAGTAACCGTGCGTGAACTTCGCGTCGGTGTGTTTCATCACATAGATTTCCACCTCATCCCAATACCCATTGTCGTCCCGGATTTTTTTGCAGCCGCTGCAGATGGGCAGAAGCCCCTTCAGCGTTTTCACCTCGGCGAGCGCCGTCTGCAGGGCATGGTTCTTCGCGCGCAATTCCATCAGATCGTCGTGGCGGGCCATCGCGACCGTGATGGCCCGCTCGAGTTCGTTGGCTTGGGGCGGCTTGATGAGAAACGCCCCCACGCCGGCGGCGGTGGCCCGGGCCACGTCTTCTGCCGTTTTGTGGGCCGACAGAATGACCACCGGGATCGGGCATTCCGCCATAATGGCGGTGGTGGCGGCGATGCCGTCCATTTCGGGCATGGCGATATCCATCAGCACGACGCCGGGCTGGAGTGTGCGCGCCAAGTCGACCGCCTGCCGGCCATCGGCAGCGCGGCCGACGACTTCCATGCCGATGGTTTCCAGTTCATGTTGAATCAGGTCTCCGACGAGCGACTCGTCTTCGGCGATAACGATGCGCAGGGGATTATAGTTTTGCATGGGAATGGGCATTGGCGTTGGGCTGCATTTCAGGTGCGCAGCGGCTCTTCCTTCCTGATGCGCAACCGCACCACCGCGCCGGAATCGTTGGCGAGGGTGAGCTGACCGCGCAGGCTCTCCGTGGCAAGTTGGCGTATGAGTTGCAGGCCGATGTTGCCACGTGTGCCGGCGAGGATTTCGGCGGGGAAACCCGGCCCATTGTCGCGGTAGCAAACGGTGAGGTATTCGTCCTCGCTGCCGGTTTCGAGGCTGAGCGCCAGAGGCGTTCCGGCCGTCTGGCCGTGGTTGATGCTGTTGGTCGTCAGTTCATTCAGGATCAGGGCGAGATTGCCGGCCTGCCGGGGCGAGACCACCGCCTGGGTGGGCGGGATCGTGATCCGGGTGGCGCTGCCGTGGGGCACGGCGGAGAGGGCGGCGCCGATGATTTTCTCGGCCAGCTTGTCCACCCGGAGGGGCGCCCACGCGGAATCCGACAGCAGGCGGTGCGCGGTGAACAAGCCGCGGATCCGCTGCGTCAGGCGGTCCAGCACCGGTTTCACCACCGGCTGGCTCGCGGGCTCAAGGGCTTTGTGCTCGCTGACGAACAGGCCGAGGATCGAGGAAAGATTGTTGGTGACGCGGTGATTCACCTCGCGCAGCAACTCGCCCTTGGTGCGTGCGTCCCGCTGGTGTTGTTCGAGCAACGCCTCCAACTGCTTCTGCGCCACCACGCGGTCGGTGATGTCAACCGACACGCCGACGAGCCCGCAGACATTGCCCGTAACGTCGCGCCGCGGGACGTAACGGTTGTGCCAGTTTCTGCCGCCGGACTGGAGTTCTGCCTCCAACTCCTCGCCCGCCAGCCCGCGCCGGATCGGCGCGAGCGCTTCGGGCTCATTCTGAAAGGCGATAAACACGTTTTGCCCGACCAGTTCGCCGGACTTCAAACCCAACTGCGCCAGCGCCGTGCCTTCCGAAAGCAAAATAGCGCCCGTGCGGTCCAGATCCCAGATGATGAAGGGCACAGCCGCGATCACGGAGCGAAGGTGCGCCTCGCTCTTGCGCAGCGCCTCCTGGGCCAGCTTCCGCTCCGTGATGTCGCGGACAAACCCCTCCACACCGGTCGTCTGCCCGTGGTCGTCGGTGATAAAAGTTGCGTTGAGCGACACCCAGAAGGTCGTGCCGTCCTTGCGGCGGGCTTCGACGACATAGTCCAGGATCTTGCCGTGTTTGCGCAAGATGCTCTGCGCCCCGTCGCGAGCCGGCTGGTCGCGGTAGAGTGCGCCAACATCCATCCCGACCATTTTCTCTGGCGAAGCGTAGCCGAAGATCCGGGCTCCGGATGGGCTGACCATGACCAAGCGCAGAGACCGGTCTGTGCGAAAATAACCATCCTGCATCGTCTCAATGATCCGGCGGAACTGCCGCTCGCTTGCCTGCAGCGCCGCCTCGGCCCGCTTGCGCTGGGTGATGTCGCGCACGAAGACTTGCATCGTCGGCTGTCCGTCGAGGATCAGGCGGCCGCCGGTGACCTCGGCGTCGATCGCGGTGCCATCCATCAGCAGGAGTTTTTCCTCGAGCGGCCGGAGCGGCTCGCCGATCTCCAGGGCGCGCCGCGCCCGGTCCGCCACCCGCTGCCGGAAATCCGGATGCACGCAGTCCGTCATCGGCTTCCCGAGCATCTGCTCCGGCTTGGTCGCGCCAAACAGTTTGAGCGCGGCGGGATTGGCGAAGATGATGCGCCCGGCCTGATGCAGCACGATGGGCTCGGGCGCGGAGTCCACCAGGAGCCGGTAGCGCTCCTCGCTCTCGCGCAAGGTCGCCGCCAACCGCTTGCGCTCGGTGATGTCGCGCAGAAAAGCCACAAACCGCCCTCCGTCGGCGGGCTGATACTGGACGCTGACTTCGATTTCGAGAATGGCTCCATCCTTGCGGCGGTGCTGGGTTTCGAACCTTTGCTGGCCCTCGGCCATGATGGCTTGGTTGTGGGCGATCACGTCTCCGCTCGCCTCGCGGCACTCGACGTCGACGATCCGCATCCCCGTCAGTTCCTGCGCGGTGTAGCCGCTCATCCGGCAGTAGCTCTCGTTCACCTCCAGGATGCGCCCCTGCGAGTCCACCGCCCAGAAACCGTCAATGGCGGTCTGGAGGATCGAGCGGTTCTTTTCCTCGCTGTGGCGCAACTCCGCCTCCGCCTCGTGCCGCTTGGTGATGTCGACGAAGATGGTTTGCCGGCACGGCCGTCCGCGCCAGACCACGGACATGGTCATCCCGTAGAGCCGGCGAATCGCGCCGTCCTTGCGCCGGATGGAGAATTCGAATTCCGGCGAGAGGGTTTCGCCGTCGGCGATGCGTCGCATCCGGTCCTCGATCACGGGCCGCGAGTCGGGCGTCACCGAATCGAGCAGGGTCAGACGGCGGAACTCCTCGTCGGAGTAGCCGAAGATTTCGAGCAGCGCCTGGTTGGCGTAGAGGACTTCGTTGCCCGCTGAGATGCCGATGCCGACCAGCGTATTCTCGATGAGTGTCCTGTAACGTGCCTCGCTTTCCCGCAGCGCCTCCTCCGCCTCCTTGCGGGCAGTGATGTCATGCGTGATCCCGCCCAGCAACGGCGGCGCGCCTTCCTCGGTGATGGCGAACTTGCGGGTGGTCCAGGTCCGCCCTGAAAAAACCTCCTCGATCTCCTCGTCCCGGCCGGCGGCCAGCACGCGGCGGTCATCCGCGTCGATCGTTTCCGCGAACCCGGGAGGGAACAGGTCGCGGTTCGTCTTGCCCAGCATGGCCGGCGTTTCCAGGCCGAGCAGGGTGGCGAAACCTTCGTTGGCAAACAGCACCCGGCCGTCGGCATCCTTGATGAACGCCAGCCCGGGGAAATGCCGCATGAAATTGCGGAATTGCTGGTCGGACCTGCGCAACGCCTCCTCCGCACCGCTACGCTCGGTCATGACCGCGGCCAGCACCAACCCGGTGAGGGTGATGACGCTCAGATAAAGCTGCACCATGTGCAGGTGCCCGGAAGGACTGTTGCCGCCGAGGGGGAAACCGCTCCGGCCGGTCACGGTGAAGCCAATGGCAATCAGCGCGAGCAGCGTCAGCATCACCGCCATGGTCCGGGTGTCGAACCGCAGCGCGGCCCACACCAGCAGCGCGCAAATCCAATAGGGCTCTGGTGCCACTGGCAGGCCCGCGCCTGCCCGGCTGAAGGCGAACCAGGCGAACACGCACCAGGCCAGCGCAAGTACCACCGTCTCCAGCAGGCGCGGCCAGCTCCCACCGGTGAACAACCGCCAAGGCTGGGCGCAGGTGACCAGCAGGGGCGTCACCACCATGATTCCCAGCCCGTCGGAAATCCACCACGTCAGATAGAGATCGTTGAAATGCGCGTGAGACACCGTCATCACCGCCGCGGTGCCGGCGAGCGCGGTGACACCGTTCGCCACGAAGGCGCACAGCGCCAATGCCAGCACTTCACGGAGCCACGAAAATGTCACGCGTTTCGCTCGGCACAATCGGGTGATCAGCCACACGCAAGCCCACGGCTCGACCGCGTCGGCCACTGCAAACATGGCGCTCACGCCGAGCGACCGGCCATTCAAAAAATTGACCGCATAACCCGTGGCGAAAATGACGGCGAGGATCGCTCCGCGCTGCCGCCGCGGGCTGAGCAGCAGCGCCGCCAGCGCCACGCCGCTTGGCGGCCAGACGGCGGCCAGCACGCTTTGCGCGTCCGGGAAAAGCAGCGACAGTTTGAACGCCAACAGATACGCCAGCGCGATCAGCGCGAGACGCCTGACATCCGCCCCGCGCGAGTTTTCGCCCGGCGGTATAAGTGGACTAGCGTCGGGCGGGTTCATGCGGTTTTCCCAATGCCACTGGCCGTGCGGGCAGGGTCGCTTTTGGAGTGGTCATGGGGTATGGTGTGGTGTGCCGGGGTTGGCTAAGATTGAGTCAGCCAAAGCCCGCGAGTGAAAAGAAAAACAGCCTTCTGCACATCCCAATGTGACGCCCGGCGCGGGTAGTGGGAACACTTTAGCGTGCTAAACGGTTTGATTATGGTCAGCGGCGGGTGCCGCTGATCACTTTTTTGTTTTGAGATCTGGTTCCTGGGGACGCGACGCCCTCGTCGCGTCGGCGGCCCGAAACCGCGACGAGGGCGTCGCGGCTCCAGTTCGAGCCAAAACAAAAATACCGTGGCACCGCTGCGCAAAAATCGCGAAAACCTCCGCTTGGCGGACGGCCCGGCATGGTCTAGACGGAGGCTGCTTTCTCATGCGGCTCCGGAAAAATTTAGCGGGTCTACTCATCCTTGGTCTCGTCTACCTAGTTGCGACCGGGCTCATGCTGCGCCGGACCGTCCGCGAAGCGACCTCGGATAAAATCACGCTCCGCGTTTCGCAATGGCAGCTCGAGGGCGGCGTCCGCCAGGCGTTCGACGCGATGGCGCGCCGCTATGAGCAGCTCAACCCCTGCGTGCACGTCGTCGTCATTTCCGTGCCCGACACGATTTACCAGCAGTGGACCAAAACCCAGCTCATCGGCGACAACGGTCCCGATGTCGTGGAATACGGCATCGATTTCCTCGATGTGGCGCGCTTCTTCGCGCCGATCACCGACGAGGTGATGAAGCCCAACCCCTACAATCGTGGCACGCCCCTCGAACACGTGCCGTGGCGCGACACTTTTCTCGACGCGATGGCCAACGCCGATGGGTTCAACAAACAGCTCAACCAGTATTACGCCGCCACGCTCACGCAGCACAGTATGCGCCTGATTTATAACCGACCGATGCTGCAAGCGATCACCGGCGCCGATGAGCCGCCGCGCGACTACCGCGAGTTCCTCGCGCTCTGCGATCGCGTCCGCACCTACGCCCGCGAACACCACTTGCTGCTCGCGCCGCTCGCCAACTCGAAGGACACCGTCATCGGCGTCGCGAACTACGTGTTCGACTCGGCGGCCAGCGGTCTGGCGGCGCGGCTTGACCGCCGCCGCTGCATGCTGCTCACGCCGACCGATCTCGGCATCACCTACCTGCGCGGCGAGTGGAACTTTAATTCGCCCGAGCCCCGCGTCGGTCTCGAACTGCTCCAGGATCTCGGGAGGAACAGCGTGCCGGGTTTTCTTCAACTGACACGCGATTCGGCGCTGATGGACTTTGTGCGGCAGCGCTCGCTCATGATCATCGCGCCGAGTTGGGAGGCGAGCAGCTTGAAAGAGCTCTGCAGTTTCGAACTGGGCGCGTTCCGCTTTCCCGTTCCGCTTCAGAACGACCCGATTTACGGCCGGCACATGCTCGGACCGTATTCCGATGGCAGCATGGCGACCTTGATGGCGATGTATATCAACCGTGTCACACCGCACCAGAAGGAGGCGCTGGATTTTCTGTACTTCATCACGAGCGTGGAGGGCAACCAGATTTTCACCGATGTCAGCACGTGGTTGCCCGCCATCGTCGGCGTCAAAGCCTCCGACTACTCGCGGCAGTTCCTGCCGGTTTACGACGGCTACAGCTGGGGCGTGGGGTTTCTCAACTTCACCGGCGTGGAGACGATCACATTTATCCGCAACCGCTACTATCTCCTCTGGGGGCCCACCGGCGGGGCCAAGACCTATGCCGACGCGCTGGATGCAGATTTGCGCCCGCGCGTGCTGACCGACCTCAAGCGTGAAGTGCGTTCGCAGGTGCAGAATCTCACCCGTCAGGACTCTGCCGCGGTGGCGCAGCAGTTCGCGTCGCCCGCCGCGCCTGCCGCCACCCTGTCGCTGCTGCCCGCGCGGCTCGAAGGGCGAAC
Source organism: uncultured Opitutia bacterium (assembly GCA_903877135.1). Classification (GTDB taxonomy): domain Bacteria; phylum Verrucomicrobiota; class Verrucomicrobiia; order Opitutales; family Opitutaceae; genus CAIRCN01. The sequence goes on along the minus strand of CAIRCN010000020.1, from coordinate 190,358 downwards.
ATTTCAAATCATCGACAGCCTCTGTGAGGCGCAGCGATGAAAACAGTTTCACTCGTAATTCTGCTCGGTTTACTGACCGTCCCTGCGCCTGGCGCGGAACCAGTGCCCGGCTCGCTGGCGGCTGCCTGGCAAACGCTCGCAAACTTCCGGCCCGATCAGGCGCTGCCGCGCTTCAAACAGCTGGCCGCTGAAACCAGCGCAGATCCACGTGAGGTGCGCTTTGGCACCGCACTCAGCCTGCTGGCACAGCAAACCGCCCAGGCCGACCGGGTGGAGCAGGCGCGCGCCCTCCTCACCGCGCTGGCCGCCGACGGAACTGATAACATTGCGCTCGGCGCGCGGTTTTTCCTTGCCCGGCTGGCCGAGCTTCAAGCCGAGCCGCCCGCCCCAGCGCAAGCGGCGGCGGGCTTTCGCCAGCTCATCGCGGATCACCCCGAGTCGTTCTGGGCGCAGGTCGCTGTGCCGCGGCTCGCCATCCTGCTGCTCTACACATCGGCCGGACCGGCCGAGCCTGGCGCCCGGCTGGCCGCCGCCGAACGCCTGCTGCCCTTCGCCCACGGGCCGTCCTCCGTGACAGAGCTGCACCTCGTGATCGCCGACGCGGTGTTTTACCACCGGCTTCCGGAGCGGCTCGCGCTGCCGCACCTCCTCGCCGCGGAGCGCGCCGGCGCGATGGATGTGCCGACCCGCGCCGATGTGCTTGTGCAGATTGGCGAACTCTCCCGCGTGAGCGGCAACGCGACACAGGCTGCGGCGTTCTATACAAAATTCCTCGGTGAATATCCCCGTGACTCCCGCCAATATCCCGTCCGTCAAAAACTCGCCGGCTTGAAGTCGGTGCCGTGACCGCGGCCCGCGCACGGTGAAAAATTGTGCAGTGGCCGCTTGGCGAACGCTCCGGCTTCGTTTACACCGCGCTGCCTTCATGAAGTTCTCCGGACGCCTCATCGCTTTCCTGCTGCTGGGCCTCGCCTACGCCGTGGCGACGTTTCTGGTGCTGCGGCACACTATGGACGAGGTCCGGTCGGACCGTGTGACGATCCGCATGTCCCAGTGGCAGCTTGAGGGCGGCGTGCGCGAGGCGATCGATGCCATCATCCGCCGCTACGAGCAGCTCAACCCGCGCGTGCATGTCGTGCAGATCGCCGTGCCCGACCCGGTTTACCAGCCGTGGATCCAGACCCAGATGATCGGCGACACGGGGCCGGACCTCGCCGAGTATTCGTGGGGATGGCCCGACATCGCGCGGAATTTCCAGCCGATCACCGCAGAGGTCATGCAGCCGAATCCCTACAACCGCGGCACGCCGCTCGCGGGTCGGCCGTGGCGCGACACTTTCATCGATGGCATGACGAGCTCCGACAACTACGTGCAGGCACTCAGCGACTACTTTGGCGTGTCGCTGACGACGCATGTCATGCGGATCGTTTTCAATCGGCCGCTGCTGCGGGACATCACCGGTCGCGACACGCCGCCGCGCACCTACCGCGAGCTGCTGGCCCTATGTGACAAAGTGCACGCCTACGATCGGGCGCACCGGCTCGACCTCGTGCCGCTGGCGAATTCCCGCACCACTCACATCAACCTCACGGGCGAGGTGATGGCCTCGCTGACGCCACGCCTGTCGGCGCAGATGGATTTCCAGCACCGGCTGAAACTGGACCCCGCCGACCTTGGCGTGGCCTACCTGCGCGGGGAGTGGAGCTACGACTCGCCCGATCTGACCGCCGCCTTCGACGTGCTCCGGGAATTTGGCGCGATGTGCACGCCCGGTTTCATGCAGCGCGAGCGCGACTCGGCGCTGACGGATTTCGTCGCTGGCCGTGCGCTGATGATGGTGACGCCGAGCTGGGAGGCGAGCAGCCTGCTGCAGCTCTGCCCGTTTGCGCTCGGCGCGTTCCGCTTTCCCTACCCGCGGGAGGACGATCCGGTTTACGGCCGCTTCACCACGAGCCCGATGAGCGAAGGTCAGCTTTTTACCGGCATGCCGTTTTATGTGAACCGTCACACGCGCCACCGCGCGGAGGCAATCGATTTTCTCCGCTTCATGAGCAGTCAGGAGGGCGCCGCGATTTTCACGCGGGTGAGCAACTGGCAGCCGGTCACCCTCGGCGTGAAGGCCTCCGACTTCGCCGACCAGTTCAAGCTCCAGCCCGACGGCTACTGCTGGTATGCGGGCTTCCTCGGCCCGAGCGGCCACCCCGATGCGTCCAAGTTTATCCAATCTGAGCTCGGCCAGTTGTGGAACAACGGCGGCAGCGTGGACGCCTTCCGCCGGGTGCTGCGCGCGGGCGTCGCGGACAAGGTGCGCGACGATTTCCGGCGCGACATCATTGCCGGCGTGAGCAACGCCCGTCGCGAGGACGTGGCCGCCGTAGCCGCGGCAGAGCTCGCCCCCGCCAACGCGCGGGCCGAGCCGGTGCGGCTGATGACTGTGGGCAACGAGATCTATATCTATCAAACCCGTGCGGCGCTGGCGCTACCGGTCCGCTCCACGCCATGAAGACCGCGATCATGCTGCTCGGGTTCTGCCTCGCGGCGGGAGCGGCGAGTGCTTCGCCGCTGGCGGCCGGCTGGCAGGCGCTGGCGAATTACCGCGCGGTGGACGCCCTGAGAATTTTCGACGGCGTCCGGGCGGCCACAGACACAGCGCTGGCGCGCGAGGCGCGCTTCGGCCACGGTGTGGCGCTGCTGGATCTTCAGCCGGTCACGGGCGCGCAACTCGACGAGGCCCGTCGGGTTTTCACCGAACTCGCAGACATCGGCGCGGACGATGCGGCGCAGGGCGCGCGCTTTTTTCTTGGCCGCATCGCGCAGCACCACCAGCCGCAGCCCGACCCGGTCGAGGCGGCGCGCCAGTTTCGGCGGCTCGTCAGCGAGCATGGCAACTCGCGCTGGGCTCAGGCCGCGCTTAGCCGACTGGCGCTGCTGCAGATTTACGAACTCGACCCGGCGGCGCCACCGGCGGTTCGGATTGCCGAAGCCGGAAAACTGCTCGCGCAGGCCCGCACACCAGCGGCGGAGAGCGAACTCCACTACACGATAGCGAACGCGCTCTTCTTTTACCGGCTGCCCGCGGCGGACGCGCTGCCGCACCTGCTCGCGGCCGAACGCCTCCGTCAGCTTGACTGGCCGACACGCGTGGAGGTGCTGGTGCAGATCGCGGAGCTCTCGCGGCTCGCGGGCGACCGTGTGCAGGCGGCGAAATTCTACCGCACGTTTCTCGTCGAGAATCCGCGCGACCTCCGCGTTTACATCGTCCGCCAGCATCTTGCGGAGGTGGATAAACCGGCGCCGTGAACCGGGCGGCCTGCGCAGCTACGAAGGAGTCAGGCTGGCCGGCAACCGCAGTGGCTTGAAGTGCCAAGCGGGCACATGGGTCGCCGCCGGCGCGTCCGGCAGGTCGGCGAAGTTTTTCTCGCCGAGCACCTGGCCGGGGCTGACGACGTGCCAGTCGCCGTTGTAGTAGTGGTGCGGGCCAAAGTGGTTGAACGTGCTCGGCACCAGCTCGAGCCGCAGTCGATGCGCGCCGGCTGCGAGCGGGCTTTTGAGCGCGAGCTGCCAGTCTGGTCCCCACGCCCAGCCTGCTGGCTGTCCGTCGATGCTGGCGCGCACTGCGTCGCCGCCGGCGGCAGTGAAACGCAGCGCTGAGGCGGGCGCCGTGAGCGTAATAGTAGTTTCGGCGACGAGCGGTCGATGCAGGAACGGAAAGCCGCCGGCGACGAGTTCGTCTGCGGCGGTGGGTGCGGTGACGCCGGCGACAAACGGCCCGGCTGTGCGGATGGTGCCGTTGGGTCCGGGCGCGTAAGGCGCGAGACTACGCAGCGTGAACTGGCCCTTGAGCCAGAGATAGGGCTTGCCGGGAAACTCGCGAACGGTGCGAATGCGCAGCGTGTGTTCGCCGGGGCCGAGCGAGCCGACCTGGGCGAGGGTGCCGTCGTAGCTGGTCTCCAGCGCGAGCGGGTGACCGTCGAGGCTCGCGTCAACGAGATCGTCGGCAAAATGGAGAAACCGCGCCGGTGTCGTGCATTCGGTAAACGCAGTGGCAAACTTCGCGACGAAGGCGCGCGGCGCCTCGCGGTGCGGCTCGATCAGCCAGGCGTTTTCGGGGAGCGCGGGAACACTCCATGCGAGCGGGAGCGAGAGGTAGGACGCGTTATTCGTGACGTGCTGCTCGGCGGCGCTGGAGATTTGCGCGGGGGTTGTCGGCCACTCGCCGCGAAGCTGCGCGCCGGGATCGACGACGAGGTGGGCGTAACTGGCGCGACCGAGGTGCACGCGGCCGTTTTCGCAGCGACCGTCCTCCTCGAGCGTGCGCTCGTCGGTGATGTCGTAGGCGATGCCGGCGGCCTTGAGCTCCTCGAGCCGGGCGAGAAATGCCGTGTTGATCCGGCTCGCGGGCGTGTCGGGAAACGTGCTCGCGTTGTGGCCGTTGGTCTGGAGCAGCTCCCACGGCTCATACTCCGCCATCAGCCCTCGGTAGGGCGCGACGACGAGCGTATCGGCTGCGGCGGGCGGATGCGCTGCGAGTTCGCGGGTGACACGTGCCAGCAATTCAGGAAATGCATCGCGCCAGCTCAGGTGCAGCGGCTCGGAGGGCGGCCAGTCGGTAATGGCGGGCGTGTCGAGGCGGTATTGGCTGAGGTGAAAGACGAAGTCCGTGATCCCGTTGCGCCCGAGCCAGAGCAGGTAGCGCTCGAGGTCCTGAGGCGAGGCGCCCCAGCCCGCGCCGCCAAAACACTCCACCATGGCGCGCCCGTCGCCGAACTGTCGCGCCACCGACGCGGCCTGTCGCGGAAAGAAATCGAGCGAGGGATACCGCTCCAGCGCGTCGATGCCGGGCATGCTGAAGTGACGGAAAATGCGGTGGCACGAGCCGACCATCGGGAGTTGAAAGAGCGGATGTTCCTCGCCCTTCACGTGGCCGATGAACTGTTTGCCCTGCCGCTGGCACCACGCGAGGTAGGGCGCAAAGAAGCCGTCCGTCAGCACGTCGGTGACGAGCTCCCAGAAGGCGGCGCGCATCTCCCGGGAACCCTCGCCGCGCGCGAAGAGCAACGGGAGTTTCGCCGCGTAGTCGGCGCCGAATTTCTCCTTCAGCTTTCCCGGCATGACGCGCGACCAAGGGATGCCGGCGTGGTCGGGAAACGGGTCCTTGATCATGCCCGACTCAGGCTCGTCGAAGAAAATCGCCTCGATATAGGCGAACGCCTCCGGGTCGAGCCCGGTACGGTAGCGCTCGTGGATGAGTTCGAGAAAGTGGCCGAGCACGCGCGGATCGAGCGAATCGACGTAGTTGATTTTGCGCGGCGTGAGGTGCCAGGTCTTCGCTCCGGGTGTGCCGGCGGGCACGAGGCGGTTGGCGGCGTCGGTGTGGAAGGAACCGAGCGAATCGGCCGTCGGCGCGGGCGTGAGGTCGAGCCGCATGGCGCCGCTGTCGGGATATTGGGCGAGCACCTGACCATCGCCGGTGCCGCTGGGCCAGCCGTTTTCGTCGTAGAGCCAGAACCGCAGACCGAGTTTCTTTGCCTCAAGAATCGTCGCCGAGACTTCAGCGAGGTAGGCTGGGCTCATGTAGGGCGGGATGCCGGGATAGAACCGCGGGTGAAACACGACACAGTGGAGCCCCGCGGCGCGGAACTCCTCCAACTGCCGGCGGAGCCGCGAGTGGTCGAGCGGGCCGTTGATCGACCAGAACGTGTAGAAGCGCGGGGTGATGTTGCCGGTAGGCGCGGCGGGAGAGTTTTTCACGAAGGCGGCGACGCTACGCCGGGCAGGGCTGCGGAGGGAAACTGAAAATGTTGCGATGGATGACGGAGCCGCATAATCCTGCGCCGTGAACGACAACCGCAATTACGACTACTCGTCGTGGGGCTTTTCCAACCGGAAGGAATACGACATCGTCGTGGACTGGATTCCACCCGGGGCGCGGGTGATCGATCTGGCGTGCGGCAACGGTTCGATGATGAAGCTGCTGTGCGACAAGAAATCCGTCGAGATCGAGGGGCTGGATATCGCGCAAACCGGCGTGGATTTTTGCCGCAAACACGGCTTCAGCGCCCGCGTCGCACCGATCGACCAGGCGACGAGCTATGCGGATTACCGGGACCGGCAGTTCGACTACGCTGTGTGCAATGTCACCGTGCAGATGGTCATGTATCCCGAGGTGTTGCTGGCGCAGATGAAGCGCATTGCGCGGTGCCAGATCGTGTCGTTTCCCAACTTTGCCCACTGGTCCAACCGGCTCGATCTGCTGTTTTGCGGTCGGATGCCGCGGCCGATGATCTTCGGCTACGACTGGTATAGCACAGGCCATATCCACCATCTGAGCGTGGCCGATTTCCGGAGTTTCTGTGTGGCGCACGATCTGAGGATCAAGCGGGAGCGGTATCTGGACCGCTGGCCCTGGCTCGCGCAGGTCCGGCCCAATCTATTTGCGACCGTGGCGGTATTTCTCTGTGAGTCTTAACCGGATCTGGGGTGGCCGGGCAAAGGGGATTCTCACAGGTGCGGGACGTGATGCCGGGTGACACCATGGTCGAGCACGGCAGATGACTTGGTATCAGGAGCTTGATTCCCAACGAGCGAGGCTCTCCGGGCTAACCTGATCCGCGACATGGGATATGTGGTCACGAGTGAGAAAAGGGGCGGTTTCCGTGCGGTGTGCAGTGCCCACGTGGCATGGCGGAGCAGGGGAACTGCCCAAGTGCGTTGTTTAATCTTCCCGGCCCGATTTTTTCGGGAAAAACGATTGTTAATAATCTCTGCTTGCCACGCCGGATGATTCCGCTAGTCCTGCGATCCTAAACTTACACCCTATCTATGGATACCATTTCTCGCGAAAATAACAGCATGCTCCCGGTTGCCGGGGTCATCGTGGGCGTGCTCGCCCTGATTGTCGGCGGCTACGCCGCAATTAAGGTCTCAAGCCTGCAAAAAACCGTCGCAGCGCAGGAGGAAAAAGTCGCGAAGATCGATGGCCTCGAGTCGCAACTTGGCTCCGTGTCCGCGGCTTCGGACAAAGCCACGAAGGACATCGCCTCGCTGTCGCGCACGACGCAGGACGCCTTCAACACAGTTGCGGCTTCCCTCACCAGTTTTCAGGCTTCGCTCACTAAACTTGAAGAAGCGCAGAAACGGCCGGTCGCAGTCAAGGGTGGCAAAGGTGGCGCTCCTGCCGTCGCCGGTCCCGGCGAATACGTCATTGCTCACGGGGACACCGGTGCGAAGATTGCTCGTGCGCAGGGCGTTTCTCTCGCCGACCTCATCGCGGTGAACCCCGACGTGAACTGGAACAAGATGCATGTGGGGCAGAAAATTAAACTGCCGAAGAAGTAATCGGGAAAAACAAATTTCGATGCCTCCTCGACGAAAAGTCAGGAGGCATTTTTTTTGACCGCATGAATTCATTCGCTGATGGCCCGGCGCGCTGGGAAAAACTGGGCCATACGTCTCTGTTGAAAACGCGCGTGTTCGATGTTCAGAGCATCCGCTACCGGCATCCCATGCGGCAGACCGAGCGCGATTTCATCGTGATGGACTCGCCCGATTGGGTGAACGTGCTGGCGCTGACGCCGGACCACCGGTTGGTGCTGGTGCGCCAGTTCCGCTTCGGGGTCGACGCGTTTTCACTGGAGATCCCGGGCGGAGTGATGGAACCGGGCGAGGAGCCAGTGGCGGCGGGACTGCGCGAGCTGCAGGAGGAAACGGGCTACACCGGCACAGGTGCGCGACTGCTTGGCTGCGTGCAACCCAACCCGGCGATTCAGAGCAACCGCTGCCACTTCGTGCTCGTCGAACAGGCTGTGCGCTCTGCGGCGATGGCGTGGGACACGGACGAGGAAATCGAAGTGACGACGGCGCTGGTCGAAGAGGTGCTGGCCTGGGCGCGCAGCGGCCGGATCACGCACGGACTCGTGCTCAACGCCCTGTTGTTTCTCCAACCGCATTGGGCGGAACTGAAGCGATAGGTGGCGGCGAGCGACTGACCGGCCGGGCATTTGACTTCGCCACCGAGGCGCGCTTACTGCGCTTCCCACCGCCACCCATGTCCACCGCCACGTTCGCCAATGCCGCCGAGGCGCTCGGTCCCGCGCCCGCCGGCTTTCTGCCGGCGCCGTTGGAGAGCGAAATTCGGAAAATCTACGCGCGCAGTCCGCTCTACGCGGCGCGGTTTCCGCTGCATGAGCGGCCGATGCAATGGTCATGCTACCGCGAGATCCCGGCACTGTCGAAAAAAGAGATTGTGGAGCGCGGGCATCAGGCGTTTTTCGCGGACTACCGGGAGATCGAGCGCGGGTTGCAGCAAAAGCGCTTCGAATACGAGTCCACCGGCGGCACCACGCAGGCACCGATGACGGTGATCATGGAGGACGGTTGGTGGAACGCGCAGACCGAGCGTGCCTACAGCGCCTCGCCCATCCTGCGGGAGTTCGCAGGGCGCCCATATCGCAAGTGCGTGCTCGCGCCGGTTGGGTGTTCGAGCAACCTCTGCCCCTACGAGGACCATCCGTTTCCGCACCGCTACTTTGACGGGGTGGTCTATCTGAACCTTTCGAGCGACCCGTTCGCGTTTCCCGAGCGGGAATGGGACCGCATTGTGCTGGAACTCCAGGCGACCAAGCCCGAGGTGATCGAGGGCGAGCCAGTCTATCTTTCGCTCCTCGCGCGGGCCGTCAAGAAGCGCGGCGTGCGCGTGCCGAGCGTGCGCGCAGTGATCCTCACCTATGGCAAGGCGAGCACACAGCACGGCCGGCGCATCGCCGAGGCGTTTCCCGCTCCGCAGGTCGATCTCTACGGCTCCACGGAGGCGGGTTACATTTTCGTAGGCGAGGCATTCAAGGACAACTCGCAGGCCATCGACGCCAACGCTTTCATCGAACTCGTGCCGTGGCGCGTGGCGTTGCCGGAGGTTTTCCAAATTCACGTGACCACCCGGGACCGCGAGGCGATGCCGCTGCTGCGCTACCACACCGGCGACATCGTGCAGCGGTTTTCCAAGGGCTTCCGGTTGCTCGGGCGCGAGGGCAACCTGTATTTCCGGCCCGACGGCTCGCTCTTGTCGCCCACCGACATCGACGCGGCGCTGCCGGCGAATTTCGCCTGCTGGCACTACTCGTTGGTGCAGACGACCGACACGCGCTGGGATTTTCACTATGTGGCCGACGTGGTGGCCCCGGCGGATACCGCGCCGGCGCTGGCGCGTCTGCTTGGTGATGGTTCCCGGGTAAGCGCGTTCCGCCGCCGGGTCATAGCCCCCGCGGCCAGTGGCAAATTCTCGCTGCTCAAGCCGCTGGCGAAGTAATTGTCTCAGCTTCCTTTCCGTCCCGCCTTCTGAAAATGGTTAGCCTGACTAATAAGCGCGTCATAGGGCGCACGCGCCTTTACATGCTAGCTTCACCAGTTGATTTTTCACCAGTCTAGTTTCCCACCCAACGCGATTCTCAGCGATGAATTTCTTTTGCTCCTCCATCGGCCGCAAGATCCTCATGGCCGTCACCGGCGTGATCCTGATCGGCTTCGTGACCGGCCATCTGATTGGCAACCTGCAGGTCTTCGAGCACCCGGATCGGATCAATGGTTACGCCCATTTTTTGCAATCGCTTGGCCCCGTGCTCTGGCTCGTGCGGCTGGGGCTGCTCGCCTGCGTCGGCATTCACATTTGGGCTGCGACTGTGCTCGCGATGGAAAACGCCACCGCCCGAAGCACGCCCTATGGTTTCGCGCACACCATCCAGGCCACGCTGTCTTCGCGGGCGATGCGCGTGACTGGCTACATCGTGCTTGCCTTCATCCTCTACCACCTCGCGCATTTCACGGTCGGGTTCGCCCAAGCCGGCACGTTCAAGACCAATCTGGCCCCCTACCTCATGGAGGACGACTACCACGTCATGGGCTTTCCGGTGGTGAGCGCGGGCACCGAGGTGCTCGACGTGCACTCGATGGTGATCCTCGGATTTCAGAGTAAGGTTGTCTCGCTGTTTTACATCTTCGCCGTGGGCCTCCTGAGCTTCCACCTGCTGCACGGCATCGACAGCCTTTTTCAGACCCTCGGATTGCGCAATGCGAGGTGGTCCGTCCTCCTCCGCAAGATCGCGATCGTCTACTGCACGCTCTACTTCCTCGGCAATCTCGCGATTCCTGGCTCGGTGTTGCTGGGAACCCTGCAACCGCGGGCCGACGCTGTCACCGCCGTCGCCCACCGTTAACCGCTCTCCGCCATGGCCCAACTCGACTCCAAAATCCCCTCCGGCCCGCTCGCCGACAAGTGGCGCAAGCACAAGACGGAGATCAAACTGGTCAATCCGGCAAACAAGCGGAAATACGAGATCATCGTCGTCGGCGCCGGTCTCGCCGGCTCCTCGGCCGCCGCCACGCTCGCCGAGCTGGGTTACCGGGTAAAAAACTTCGTCTTTCACGACAGCCCCCGCCGCGCGCACTCCATCGCCGCGCAGGGCGGCATCAACGCCGCCAAGAACTACCAGAATGACGGCGACAGCGTCTACCGGCTGTTCTACGACACGATCAAGGGCGGCGACTACCGTTCCCGCGAGGCTAACGTCCACCGCCTGGCCGAAGTCTCGGTCAACATCATCGACCAGTGCGTCGCGCAGGGCGTCCCCTTTGCCCGCGAATACGGCGGTCTCCTCGCCAACCGCTCCTTCGGCGGCGCGCAGGTGAGCCGCACGTTTTACGCGCGCGGCCAGACCGGCCAGCAACTCCTCCTCGGCGCCTACTCCGCGCTCTCGCGCATGGTTGGCGCCGGCGCGGTCGAACTCCACACGCAGTCCGAGATGCTCGACCTCGTGATCGTGGGCGGCCAGGCCAAGGGCATTATTGCCCGCGACCTCGTCACCGGCGCGATCACCAGCCATGCGGCCGACGCCGTCGTGCTCGCGACCGGCGGCTACGGCAACGTCTTTAACCTCTCGACCTACGCGCGCGGCTCCAACGCCACCGCCATCTGGCGCGCCTACAAGCGCGGCGCGTGTTTCGCCAACCCCTGCTACACGCAGATTCACCCGACCTGCATTCCCGTGAGCGGCGACTACCAGTCCAAGCTCACGCTGATGTCCGAGTCGCTCCGCAACGACGGCCGCATCTGGGTGCCGAAGAAAAAGGAGGACGCGAAAAAGGATCCCAACTCCATTCCCGAGGCCGATCGCGACTATTACCTCGAGCGGATGTATCCCAGCTTCGGCAACCTCGCCCCGCGCGACATTGCCTCCCGCGCCGCCAAGCGCGTGTGCGACGAGGGCCGCGGTGCCGGGGCCAGCGGGCTCGGCGTCTATCTCGATTTCTCCGACGCGATCAAGCGCCTCGGCGAAGCCGCGGTCCGCGAGCGCTACGGCAACCTCTTCGACATCTACCACGAGATCACGGCTGAGAGCGGCTACCAAACCCCGATGCGCATCTACCCCGCTGTGCACTACACGATGGGCGGCCTCTGGGTTGACTACAACCTGATGTCCAACGTCCCGGGCCTCTTCGTGCTCGGCGAAGCGAACTTCTCCGACCATGGCGCCAACCGCCTCGGCGCCAGCGCGCTCATGCAGGGCCTCGGCGACGGCTATTTCGTGATCCCATACACGATCGGCGACTACCTCGCCGGTCAGAAGCCCGGCTCTCGCCCGAGCACTGACTCCGCGGATTTCAAGGCCGCCGAGGCCGGCATCCGCGGCATGACGAACCGTTTCCTCGATATCAAGGGCAAGCAGCCCGTCAGCCATTTCCACAAGCGCCTCGGCAAGGTCATGTGGGACGGCTGCGGCATGGCCCGCACGAAGGCCACGCTCGAAAAGGCGCTTCGCGAAATCCCTCCGCTCCGCGAGGAATTCTGGGCCAGCGTCCTCGTGCCTGGAAGCGCCGACACGCTCAACCAGTCGCTCGAGCAGGCCGGCCGCGTGGCCGATTTCCTCGAGCTCGGCGAACTCCTCTGCCTCGACGCACTCACCCGCGAGGAGAGCTGCGGGGGTCACTTCCGTGAGGAACACCAGTATCCCGACGGCGAGTGCAAACGCGACGACGAAAAGTTCGCCCACGTGGCTGCGTGGGAATTTCAGGGCAAGGACAAGGCCCCGCTACGCAACACCGAGCCGCTCAACTACGAGTTCGTGAAGATGAGTGTCCGCAACTACAAATAAGCCATCTCCACTCGCCATGGTCGCCGAAAATACCACCAAGAATCTCAGCATCACCCTCCGCGTCTGGCGCCAGGCCGGGCCGAACCAGCCGGGCAAGTTCGTCGACTACCAGTCGAAGGACCTCAACCCCAACATGTCCTTCCTCGAGATGCTCGACGTCGTGAACGACGAGCTCACGCTGAAGGGCGAGGAGCCGATCGCGTTCGCGCACGACTGCCGCGAGGGCATCTGCGGAACCTGTTCGGCCACGATCAACGGCAAGGCCCATGGTCCGGGCAAGGGCGTTGCGACCTGCCAGGTTTACATGCGCGCGTTTCGCGACGGCGACGTTATCACTGTCGAGCCATTCCGCGCAGCGGCGTTCCCGATCATCAAGGACCTGATCGTTGATCGCAGCGCCTTCGACAAGATCCAGCAGGCAGGCGGCTTCATCACCGCCCGCACCGGTTCCGCGCCTGACGCCAACGCCCTCCCCGTGCCGAAGGGTGACGCGGATCTGGCGATGGACGCCGCCGCGTGCATCGGCTGCGGCGCGTGTGTTGCGGCGTGCAAGAACGCGAGTGCAATGCTCTTCGTCGCCGCGAAAGTCTCGCATTTTGGCCTCCTTCCACAGGGACAGGCCGAGCGCGACCGCCGCGTGCTCGCGATGGTTTCCACGATGGACGCGCTCGGTTTCGGCAACTGCACCAACCAATACGAGTGCAGCGCCGCGTGCCCGAAGCTCATCACGCATGATTTCATCGCGCGCCTGAATCGCGACTACCTTGGCGCCACGATCCGCCATGCGTTCAAGCCCGAGCCGGCGGGTGCGGACGGCGGCACCTGACGCAACTTCTGTCGGCGTTCACCGCCGCCTGGCTGCCGCGGGTTCGGTGTAACTTTTCGCGGCGGGCCGTGTTTTATGGGCACAACCGATTTATTTCCCATGAAAACACTTCCTCTGATTGCCTTACTCTCCGCGCTCGTCGCGTTTGTCCTCCTCCCGTTGAGCCTCGAAATTTCCGGCTCGCTGCTTTTTGCCGCTGGCCTGCTTTGCATCCTGATGGGCGACTACAGTCGCCCGGTGCGTTCACTGCAGACCCGGGACGAAGTGCTGTCCTTCGCGCCGGCTGCATCCCGTGCGCCGGCTCTTGGGCTGGCGGCTTGATCGCCGCCGGCTCGCGCTGGAAGGGCGGCCCCTGTGCTTTGCGCGGGGGCCGCTTTTTTCAGTTCGCGGAATTGCGCAGCTCAAGGCTGCCTTCGGAGTGGGTCTTGATCTCGTGCTTGTCATCGCCCGCCGTCTGGAAAAGCACCGTTTCGAGCCGGTAGTTCACCTGGTGAACGGGCCCTCCGGCGGCGAGTTGGCGGACAAACGCTGGGTTCTCAAACTGCAGGTAAACTTCGCGGGTGGCCTCGTTCATCGGCGGCAGACCGATGGGCTGGTCGTTGACCGCTTTGCCCACATAGGTGCCGTTGAGAAAGAGCTTGTGGGTCGAGCCGGAATAGCCGAGCGGGACGACGTTTTCGTTGGCGAAGCGCAAGACCAGCGGGGCGCGAACCTCCGTGGGAGAGGTGGCGCCCAACTGCAGCGATACCGCGGCCACCGTGACGCCTCCGATTTTTGGTCCGGTGGTGCAACCGGACAAAGCCAACGCAAGAAGGAACAGGGCGAACAGGCTGGACCGGAGATGTTTCATGGGCGTCAAGATATGACGAATGGCGCGCGGGAAGCAAACCACAAGGCTTGCCTGCCGCTTGCACGAACCGGCTTCAAAACACCGTCAGCGCCCGCGCACTTTCGATCACCACCCACGCCAGTCCGCCGGCGAACAGCAGAACGAGCGCCTGGCGCACGAACTTGCGGCCCCGCAACACGGCGTCCTGAAAATCGGTGTCGAGCCGTTTGCGGTTGTTCTGGGCCAGAAAGCTCACGAACTGCGGGTTGCGAAACGGCCCACGCCCATCCCGGGCCAGTCCGGAACGGATGGCGGGACGGCGAAACAGGTTTCTCCATGCGTGCAGCACGAACGTATCTCGAAAATTTGAAGTCGTTTTTTCAAGGGGAATCTCGCTAACGTCCCATTTTCGCACTCTTTTTCCGACCGTTCATGCACCATTTTCATTATTCCGGCTCCGATCTGGTTTGTGAGTCCGTCGATCTCGCCGCGGTTGCCCGGCTCTACGGCACTCCGACCTACGTTTACAGCGCGGCGACGATCGCGGACAATTACCGCCGGTTGCGGGACAGCCTTGCCGGTTTGGATGTGCAGGTCTGCTATGCGGCGAAGGCCAATTCCAACCTGGCCCTTCTGCGGCTCTGCGCGAATCTCGGCGCGGGTTTCGATCTGGTGAGCGGCGGGGAAATCCGGCGTGTGCTCGCGGCTGGCGGCGACGTCCGGAGCAGCGTGTTCGCGGGGGTCGGCAAGACCGAGGCCGAGATCCGGCTCGCACTGGAGAACGGCATCTTCTCCTTGCACGTCGAGAGCGAACCCGAACTCGCACGCATTAACCACGTGGCCGGCACGCTCGGCGTGAAGGCGCCGATCGCGATCCGGGTGAACCCAGATGTCGACGCTCACACCCACGCCAAGATCACGACCGGGAAGAGCGACAACAAATTCGGCATTCCGCTGCAGCACGCGGCGGCGGCCTACGAGGCGGCGGCGAAGTGCCGGAACATTGCCATCAAAGGCGTGCAGATGCACATCGGCTCGCAGCTCACCCAGGTCGGGCCGTTCACCGAGGCGGTGGCCAAGGTCGCGCCGTTCGCCGCCGAGCTGAAGGCGAATTTCGGCATCAGTTATTTTTCCATCGGCGGCGGGATGGGCATCGTTTACCGCGACGCGCTGGCGAGCGGCACCCAAACATGGTGGGAGGCGCTTCCTGCCGACCAGCGGCCGCTGACGCCGGAGCTTTACGGCGCCACACTCACGCCGCTCCTCGCCCCGCTTGGGCTTAAGGTGCTGCTGGAGCATGGCCGCTTCATGGTTGGCAACGCCGGGGTGCTCTTGTCGCGCGTTGAGCACCTGAAGCGCGGTGCCGGGAAAAACTTCCTCGTGGTCGACGCCGCCATGAACGACCTCGTGCGTCCCGCGATGTATGACAGCTACCACGAAACCGTGCCGTTGCACCGCGACTCCTCGCGCCGCGCGCTGAAGGTCGACATCGTCGGCCCGATTTGCGAGAGCGGCGACTGTTTCGCGAAGGACCGCCAGATTCAGGAAGTCGGCGAAGGCGAGCTGGTCGCCTTCATGAGTGCGGGCGCCTACGGCTACTCCATGGCCAGCCGCTACAACACGCGTCCGCTGCCTGCCGAGGTGCTGGTTCAGGGCAGAACCTTCGAGCTCATCAACACCCGCGAGACATTCGCGCAGATGACGGCTGGCGAGAAAATCCCGGCATTCCTCAGGTGATCGCCGCCCGCGGATCCCTCGCAGTCACCATGTTTTTTCCGTGTGTTCAGAGTGCCCCGTCGGCTAGAACCAGCCCATGAACTTCGCGGTCATCGGCGCCGGCGCCTGGGGCACGGCCTTCGCTCTCCACCTCGGGCGCACCGGCCAGCGGGTGGCTTTGGTGCCACGTCGCGCAGAGCAGGCACAGGCGATCACCGCCAGCCGAGAAAACACCGACTACCTGCCCGGGGTAGCGCTGCCGGCCGCCGTCGCTGTGAGCCATGACCTCGGCGGTGTGCTGGCCGCCGCGGAGGCGATTTTGTTGGCGTGCCCGTCGCAGGCACTGCGTGCGACGGCGGCGCATGTGCGCGCTGCGCTCCCGGCGTCACCTCGGGTGTGCCTGATCCTGAGCCTCGCAAAGGGTCTTGAACTCGGCACCCATCTGCGCCCTTCACAGGTGGTCGCCGAGGTGTTACCGCAGTTTCCCAGCGGCAGCATCACCGGTCCGACCAATGCCGGCGAAGTGGCGCGCGGCCTCCCCGCGGCGATGGTGCTGGCGGTGCCGCAAGTGACGGCCGAGGTGCAGGCGGTGCAGACCGCGATCAGCGGCCCCACGCTGCGCGTATACACGAGCACCGATGTCGCCGGGGCTGAGTTTGGCGGCTGCCTGAAAAACATCTATGCGATCGCGGCAGGTTGTGCCGACGGACTGCGGCTTGGCGATAACACGCGGGCCGCGCTGCTCACCCGCGCCCTGGCCGAGATGGTGCGCGTGGGCACGGCACTCGGAGCGAGGCCGGAAACGTTTTACGGTCTGAGCGGATTTGGCGATCTCGTGGCGACGTGCTACGGCCCCTGGAGCCGCAACCGGGAATTTGGCCAACACATCGGCGAGGGCCGCACAGTCGCGGAACTCATGAGCCATCGCCGGACGGTCGTGGAAGGATACAAGACTACGGAGGCCTTCCAAGGGCTCTGTGTCGCCAAGGGCATCGACGCCCCCATTCTTCGCGAAATGCACGCCATCCTCTTTGGGGGCAAGACCCCCGCCAGCGCCCTCAACTCCCTTATGACGCGCGGCCTCAAGCGCGAGTAGCCGGCCGGCCGCCGAGCAGCAAACCTTCGCCGGGCTTGCGCCGCCAGAGAATACGACTCAGTTTGGCGCACCCCATGAGTCCACCACTCGACGCCGCGGCATTGGACCGCAAACACAAGTTGGTCATCTTCGCTTCATCCCTCGGCACCGTGTTCGAGTGGTATGATTTCTACATCTACGGCACGCTTGCCGTGTTCTTCGGCAAGCTGTTCTTCCCGCCTGGCAACGAAACCGCGGGCTTCCTCGCGAGCCTCGCGCTGTTTGGCGTGGGCTTCTCGGTGCGGCCGTTTGGCGCGCTCGTGTTCGGGCGCATCGGCGATCTCGTGGGCCGCAAATACACCTTCCTCGTCACCATCCTCGTGATGGGCCTATCCACCGCGCTGGTCGGCGTGCTGCCGACCTACGAGAAAATCGGTTTCCTCGCGCCGATCATCCTCGTCGTGCTGCGCATTGCGCAGGGCCTCGCGCTCGGCGGCGAATACGGCGGCGCGGCCACCTATGTGGCCGAACACGCGCCCCACGGGAAGCGCGGCGCCTACACCAGCTGGATTCAGACGACCGCCACGCTCGGCTTCTTTCTCTCGCTCGCGGTGATTCTCGGCCTCCGTCAGATCATGAGCCCGGAAAGTTTTGCGAGCTGGGGCTGGCGGATTCCATTTCTAGTCTCGGTCGTCCTCCTCGGCGTGTCGGTCTACATCCGCCTGAAGCTTGAGGAGTCGCCCGTTTTCGCCGAGATGAAGGCGCAGGGCAGGCACTCGACCGCACCGCTCACCGAGAGCTTCGCCCGCTGGCCCAACGCCCAGCTCGTGCTGCGCGCGATCTTCGGTGCCACCGCTGGGCAGGGCGTCGTCTGGTATGCCGGACAGTTCTACGCGCTCTATTTTCTCACCTCCACCCTCAAGGTGGACTACGTCAACACCTACCTGCTCGTGGCCGCCGCACTCCTGATCGGCACACCCTTCTTCCTCGTGTTCGGCCGGCTGTCCGACCGCATCGGGCGCAAAAAGATTATGCTCACCGGCTGCCTGCTCGCAGTGCTCACCTACATGCCGATTTTCCGCGGTCTCACGCGCGCCGCCAACCCCGCGCTGGCCGACGCCATGTATCGCGCCCCCGTCGTCCTGCACACCACGGAATACCGCAACACCGTCGAGCTTGCCGTGGCCGCGCTCCTCGACGCCGCGCACAAGATCATTTTACCCACCAAGGCCGTCACGGCGACTGATCAGGCCCGCAATTTCCTCAACGCCCGCGGCGTGCCCTTCACCCTCGCGCCCACGCGCCCCGAGGCACCGCTCGTCCTCAATGTCGGCGGCCTGACCACCGTGATGGGCTTCGACGCCAAGGCCTACGAGGCCGCGCTCGCGCCGGCCGGCTATCCGAAGTCCGCCGATCCCGCCGCCATCAACAAGCCCGTCGTCATCAGCCTCCTCACGCTCCTGATGCTCTACGTCACGATGGTCTACGGTCCGATCGCGGCGTTTCTGGTCGAGCTGTTTCCGACGCGCATCCGCTACACCTCGATGTCGCTGCCCTACCACATCGGCAACGGTTGGTTCGGCGGTTTCCTGCCGCTCATCGCCGCGTCGATTGTGGTCTTCACCGGTGACATTTACGCGGGCCTCTGGTATCCCATCGGCATCGCGCTGATGACGTTCATCGTCGGTGCGCTCGTGCTGCCCGAGACGAAGGACAACGACATCGACGGCTGAACTATGCGCCGGGCGTGGCGCATCCGTAATGAATGAACACGTGTTTTCCCGAGAATTGAACTGGCTTGGCCGCGCCGGGTTCGCCCACCATGCGCGCGGTCGCCGGACACCGATGCGGAGGGACAAACCCTCCGCCCCGCCGCGCACCGTTCTTCCGCCCCCATGACCTTCCTCGGACTGCACTGGATCGACGCCCTCATCGTTGTCCTCTACATCGTCGCCGTTCTCGCGATCGGCGAGTTTCTCTCGCGCAGCGTGAAGGGGGAGAACGATTTCTTCCTCGCGGGTCGCAAGCTCGGCAAGTGGTTCCAGTTCTTCCTCAACTTCGGCAACATGACCGACCCCGGTCAGGCCACCACGACTTCGAGCTCGGTTTACCGGCAAGGCGCGGGCGGCGCCTGGCTCGCGCTCATCACGCTGTTCCTGACGCCCTACTACTGGTTCACCAACGTCTGGTTCCGCCGCGTGCGCCTGACGACGATGGCGGATCTGTTCGAGGACCGCTTCGGGACAAACTTCCTCGCGACCCTCTACGCGATAGTGAACATTCTCGTCGCCATCGTCTCGATCGGCGGCGGCAACGTCGTCGCGCTCAAGACTCTCCAGCCCATCATGGCCAAGGCCGAGTCGGCCTACACCGTCACCGAGCGCCAGATGGTCCACGACTACCAGGAGTTCGTGCAGCTGCGGAAGCACCGCCAGGAGGCGCAGTTGGCGCCCGAGCTGGCGACGCGCTACGAGGAACTCAAGGCCTTCTACGACCGCGGCGAGCTGAAGCCCTACGTCTCCTACCTCACGCCGGTGACGTTTTACCTGATGTCGTCGCTGCTCGTGGCGGTGTTCATCATGCTGGGCGGCCTGCAGGCCTCGGCGATGGTCGATGCGCTCCAAGCTGTGCTCGTGATCATCATTTCCATCATCCTGATTCCGTTCGGCCTCGCGCAGATCGGCGGGTTGCACGGGCTGCACACCAAGGTGCCCGAATACATGTTCCTCGTGTTCGGCGCCGGGAATGTGAGCGAATACACTTGGTATTCCATCGGCGCGCTCCTCTTTGTGCAGTTCATCGGCATCGTCGGTTCGCAGGCCAGCATGACGATCTGCGGCTCGGCCAAGAATGAGTTTGCGGCGCGCATCGGCGGCGTCACCGGCGGCTTCAGCAAACGCTTTGTCACGATCGCGTGGTGCTTCTGCGGGTTGATCGCCGTCGGGCTCTTCGGGCCGAACCTGCCCGACCCGGACCAAACCTGGGGCCTGCTCACGCGGACGCTGCTGCCCGTCGGCCTGATCGGCACGATGATCGTCGGCATCCTTGGCGGCAAACTCGCCTCGCTCGGCGCGAGCTCGGTCGTCCTTTCCGGCCTCGTGGTGCGCAATCTCTACGAGCCGCTCTTCCCCGGCAAATCGGAGCGGCACTACATGGTCGTGGCACGCGCGACCGTGCCGTTCATGCTGGGCCTCGGCATCATCGTGGCGATCTACATCAACAACGTCGTCTCCCTCCTAAAATTCATGATCACCCTGCTGGTGATTTGGGGCGCGCCGATCACGGTCATGTTCCTCTGGCGCCGGCTGACGGAGACCGCCGTGCGCGTGCAGGTCATTGCCACGCTGCTCTTCATTGGCATCGTGCCGTGGATCGTCTCCGCGACGCCGTCACTGCGCCGCGCGCCCTCGCTCACGGTAACCACTCAGGAGCGCATGGTGGTGGTCACCGCGCGGGCCAACGCGGCCGATGTCGCCGCCGGCCGCGCCACGGCCCCCGGTCAGGAAATCGCCAAGAACCAGCGCCTTGATCCCGTCTCGGTGTTCTTCGAGGACGGCGTCGCTCGCATCAACCCCCGCGACCTCACCTCGCCGCGGGAGGGCGTCGGCCGGTTCAATATCGAGGTCTGGCTCGTTTCGCGCCTCGGCGTCGACGTCACGCAGTTCAGCCCGGCGGTGCTGCTGACGCTGCGCTATATCGTCGATACCCTCCTGCCGCTGCTGCTGCTGATCGGGGTCAGCCTGCTCACCCCGCCGACCGATCCAGCACGCGTGGCCCGCTTTTACGTGCGCATGAAGACGCCGGTCGGCGTGAACCTCGCCGTCGACGCCCTCGACGTGGAGGCCAGCTACGCCGACCCCACGCGGTTCGACCACACGAAACTTTTTCCTCGTTCCAACTGGGAATTCACGAAGTGGAACCGCGAGGACACGCTCGGCTTTCTCGGCTGCTGTGCCCTCGTCGGCTTCATCCTCGTGTTCTTCAAAGGCGTGCTGATGCTCGGCGCCTGACGCCGTCCAGCGGAGGCGGTTGGCGGCTGAGCGCGGCAGCGCCCGTTCAGTCGCGGCAGATATCGGCGAAGCGCGGCTGGGCGGCGGTGTGGCGGCGGTGGATGTCCACGTAGGTGTCGTCCACAAGCTGGTCAACGGCGGGGCCGGCGAGGAATTTGCCGGTGAAGCCCGGCACGTCGGCGTCGATGGCGAGGCGCGCGGTGGCGAGGAAGTCGCGGATGAGCTCGCGCGGGTCCTCGTCGCCGACGGCGATGCGGATGGTCGTCGGAGCGATGCCGGCGGCGCGCAGGGCGTCGGGCGAGAGTTCGCTGTGCGAGGTGAGCGCCGGGCAGAGGACGACGGTGTTGCCCTGGCCGAGGGTGACCTGATGGCCGAACATCGGCGACAGCGAATCAAAGAAACGCTCGAACGTCATGCGGTCGAGGCCGGCGGACTCGAAATCGATAGTGAAGAGCGGCGAGGGCAGCCCGAGGTAGCTGAGCCGGGCGCAGATTTCATGGTTCGGGTCGCGGGGGCTCGCCGGGCCGCTGACATGCACCTGCGGATGCGAGGCGAGCCAGCGGGCAAGGATGAGCGTGTTGATGCATTTCTTCAGCATGCGCATCTCGAGCGTCTTCATGCCGCTGAGGACTTCGAAGGCTTTGTCGGCGTCGAGGAACGCACCTTTGATGTAGTAAACATTCCAAAACATCGTGTGCTCCCAGCCGGGCTCGCCCTTCACCTTGAACATGTCGGCGTTGCGCCCGATGACGCAGCCGGCAGTGGTATTGCCGCTGCCGGTGAGGTCCTTAGTGTAGCTGTGGATGACGTAGTCGGGGCGCTCGGCGGGGTCGGGGCGCTGGAGCGGGCGGACGAGGAAGGGCGTGCCGACGGTGGCGTCGAGCATCACGGTGAGGCCGGCGGCGTGGGCGGCGCGGCAGATGGCGGGCACGTCGAGGAAGACGCCGTGGGGGTTGCACGGGCTCTCGAGCAGCACGTAAATCTCGCGGCCGCGGGCGAGGCGGGCGGCGTGCTTTGTTTTCGCGTCGGCGAGAGCGCGCTCGAAATCGGCGGACGTGGCACCGTCGAAAAACTCCACGGCGACGTTGAGGTTGGATTTTTTCGCATACCAGTCGTGGAGGAGTTGGTAGGTGCCGCCGTAGACGTTGCGCGAGGAGAGCACGACATCCTCGTAGCCGACGAGGTGCGAGAGAGCGCCGTCGATGGCGGCCATGCCGCTGTTGAAATTCCACGCCATGTAGTCGGCCGACATGGCGCCGGCCTCGATGTCGACGATGTGGTTGGCGAGCGAGATCGAGGTGGGGTTGAGGAGGCGTGAGTAGATCTCGTGGAGGAATTCGCGGCCTTGGAAGGCGTCGTCGATCCATTCGGCGCAGGCGAAGATGTAGGTCGCGGTGCGGGTGATGACGGGGTTGGCGGAGAAGATGGCGGCGACGTTGTCGAAGGTCGGGTAGGGGCCTTTTGCGAGCGTGGTCGCGGTCGAGTGACCGAGCGATTGGTGAACGGCGCGGGTGGGGTTTTGGAGGTTGTCGAGGAGCTTCGCCAACTGGAAGGCGAGGAATTTTTTCGCGTTGAAGAGCGCGAGGCGGTCGCTGCGCGGGAGCCGGCCAAGCTCACGCAACGTGACTTCCCAGAGGTCGGTGAGGTCGTCGTTGACGTGGTAGAGCCGCTCAGCGAGGCGGAGCAGCGGCTGGCCGACGGGCGAGGCGGGGTCGATGTGGAAATGCTCGAGCTGCTCATGGGCGAGACCGGGCAGCGTGGTGGCCTGCGTGGTCTTGCGGCGGGGCGAGAGGAGGCGGGCGGCCGGCGCATCTTCGGCGCAGGGCGAGCGGGGAGCGGCGGGGGATTCTTGCATGACCGTTTATGACACGGGGCGTGTCATAAACGCAAGCGGGCGCCGGGCGGGTTGGTCGCGTGGCTGGCAATCGTGCCGACGGTGGCGAGCAGGCGGATGCGGGGCCGGGCGGATGCAGCCCGAGCGAGTCATGCAAGCAGCGTGCCGAGTGGTTGCCAGAACGTTGGTCAAAAAAAAGAGCCCGCCTTTCGGCGGGCTCTGAGTGCAGTGGGAATAGTCTTCAGTAACGATCAGCCGCCACCTTTCTTGTCGCTGCTGCTGCTGTCATTGGAGTTGGCGCTCTTGCTGGTGTCGCTGTCCTGGCCGCTCTTTTTGAACACCGGCACGGCCGTCGCGGTGGCGGTGCCGCCATAGGTGTAAGTGGCGACCGCCGTCAGCGTGAACGACGTCGCGCTGATATGCAGACGGCCGTCGTCGCGCTCAATCCGTTGCGCGCTAGATTTTATAACCTGCAACTGCACGATTTGCCCATTGGTCACCGCGACTCCGTTCAGGTTAGCCACCAGCGTTTTTACGCCAGCCGGGTCAGTGGCGGAGAAGGCCACGGTGAACGACTGGGTGGATTCGTCGTCCCCGCCGCTGCGCACGGGGACGAGGCTTGCGGTCGCGGTGCCTGTGATCGTGTCTTTGATCGCCGTGGCGGCGATGTTGCTGTAATTACGGGTGCCCGTGAAGCTCCAGGTGTCGGAGTAGATGCCGACATCGGTGTGCGTCGTGTTCTGCGTGACGTTGCCGACGGTGGCGCCCGTCTCGTTGTTCACGCCCGTGATCGCGAAGCCCGCCGTGTGCGGACTGCCGTCATACGTCACGGTGTAAGGTGCGGGCACGACCGTCGCGGTGGCCTGGTTGATGGTTATGGTCACGGAGAGACCGTCGCTGGGCGTGTGGTTGGTATCACCTGAGTAGTGCGCCGTCACGGTATAGCTGCCCGCATCGATTTGGTCGCCAAGGTAAGTCAGCGAGGTGGCGCTGGTGCTGAGGTTGATTCCGGTCACCGTGCCCGAGCCGCCGGCGTGGGTGGTGTCGTCGTAGGTGAACGGAGCCGCCCCGACCGTCGTCGTGGCGGACGTGGCCTTGATGATCGTGATGGCCACGGGGAGACCGTCGCTGGCCGTGTGGTTGGCATCACCGGAGTAGTGCGCGGTCACGTAGTAGGTCCCGGCATTGGTCTGGTCGGCCGTTCCTGTTCCATCAGCGTTGGCCGAATAGGTCAGGGAGGTGGCGCTGGTGCTGAGGTTGATTCCAGCAACTGTGCCCGAGCCGCCGGCATGGGTGGTGCCGTCGTAGGTGAACGGACCCGCACCGCCCGTCGTCGTGGTAGACGCGGCTTGGTTGATCTTGATGGCCACAGCCGAGCCGTCGCTGGCCGTGTGGTTGGCATCACCGGAGTAGTGCGCGGTCACGTAGTAGGTCCCGGCATTGGTCTGGTCGGCCGTTCCTGTTCCATCAGCGTTGGCCGAATAGGTCAGGGAGGTGGCGCTGGTGCTGAGGCCTCCCGCTCCGATCACCGTGCCCGAGCCGCCCACCTGGGCGCTGCTGCTGTAGGTGAACGGACCCGCACCGACCGTCTTCGTAAAGGACGCGGCTTGGGAGATCACCAGCGTGCCATTGGTCGAGCCGGTGTAGATGGGGTCGTCGATCGACGCGGTGAAATTGTAGCTGCCGGTGTTGAGCGGCGTGCCCACGTAATTGAAGACCACGGTTAGCCCGGCCGGCGTGGTGGTGGCGCCGGCGGACTGCACCGTGCTATCGTAGGTCGTGCTGAGATTCGATAGTGTGATGGGGGCTGTCACCTTATTCACGGTGATGGTGAACGAGCTGGTGGCAGTGTTGCCATGCGCATCGGTCGCGGTTAGCGTGACGGTGGTCGTGCCGAGGGCAAACGTGCTGCCCGACCCGGGACTCGCGGAGACGGCAACAGTGCCGTCAACGAGATCATTCGCGGTGGCGGTGAAGGTCACAACCGCGCCGGCGGCGCTGGTGGCCTCGGTGACAATGTTGGCTGGCGCGGTGATCACCGGCGGCTTGGTGTCGCGCACGGTGACGGTGAACGAGCCGGTGCTCGTGTTGCCCGCGGCGTCCTTGGCGGTGACGGTCACGGTGGTGGTGCCAAGTGGGAACGTGCTGCCCGAAGTTGTCGCAACTCCGTTTACCGCATAGGTGATCGTCGGGCTGGTGGTGACGGCATCTGTGGCAGTGGCGGCAAAGGTCACGGCCGCGCCGGCGGCGCTGGTGGCCTCGGCGACGACGTTGTTCGGCACGGTGAGCGCGGGCGGAGTGGTGTCCTTGACGATCACGTTGAAGGTGGCGGTCGCGCTATTGCCCGCGCCATCGATGGCGGTAAGCGTGACTGGTGTCGTGCCGATCGGGAAGGTGCTGCCGCTGGCCGACGAAGCGGTCACCGACACCGCGCCGCTCACAAGATCGTGGGCCGCGGCGCCGAAGGTCGCCACCGCGCCAGCAGGTGATGTGGCCTCGAGCGTGATGTCTGCCGGCGTTGAAGGCGTGATGCTGATGTCGTCGATCGTGCCGCCGAAACGGTTGCTGTTCGGCGCCGACGGGCCGACGCTCAGGTGCAGCAGGCCGCTGCCGTCGCCGGTGTAGTGGAAACTCACCGGCACCAGTGCAGGCGCGCCGGTCCATGCGCCGGGGTGGTAGGTGAATTGGCTCAGCACCGTGTTGTCGGCGCGGAGAATCTGAATCAGCAGGCCATCGGTCGGAGAGGTGAGTTGGGATGTAATCTGATCGACCGCCGGACCAGCGTTGAAGTGCACGACGTAGTCGGCGCCGCTGGCGTTATCCGCGGTGGTGTGCGTGGATGTGATGACGTTGTCCTGCCAGATCATGACGGCCCAATTGCCGTGACCGTCGAGGTCGACGGCATGAACCGCGTGCACGCCGACATTCGTCCAGCCCGGGATATTGCCGAGATACCCCACCGTGAGGCCCGATTGGAATTGGGTATTGGTGGCGCCGGCGCCGGGTGTGTAGCCGGAGAAGTTTTCGCTGAAATCGGCTCCGGTCGTGACCGAGATGACCGGCGGCGTGGTGTCACGGACGGTGACAGTGAATGAAGCAGTCGCGACGTTGCCCGCCGCATCGGTGGCGGTCCCGTTCACCGTCGTGGTTCCAAGCGGGAACATGCTGCCCGAGGCCGGCGTGAGCGTGACGGGGAGACCGCTGCTGACGCTGTCCAGCGCGGTCGCGCTGAACGCCACGGTCGCGCCGGTGGGACTGGTTGCTTCGGCGGTGATGTTATCCGGCAACTTGATGACCGGGGGCGTCGTGTCGACGACGTTGACGAGGATTTGCTTTGTCGTCGTCAGACCTATCGCATCTGTTGCGCTCAAATTGACTTGGTTGATTCCAATCGCATACGGGCCGGCCGGGCTCGCGGTGACAGGCAAAGAGGCTCCGTAGGAATCGGTGGCCGTGCCGAGGGACGCAGCTGCAACCGAAGCTCCCGCCGAACTCGTGGCCTCGACAGTGATGGGGCTGGAAGCCGAAATCACGGGCGGCGTGCCCTTGACCGTGACGTTGAATGAGCCGGTCGTGGTCGCGCCGACCGAATTCGTCGCCGAGAGGCTGACGTTCGTGGTGCCGACGGTGAAGGTGCTGCCCGAGGCGGGCGTGAACGTGACCGGATCGGATTCCGTGCTTTCGAGCGTGACGGCGTAGGTGAGATTACCGGCAAAGTTTATGCGAGTCGCCTGGTAAAATTTGACCGTGTAGGTCTGGCCAGCGACCAAGGAGAAGGAGGACGCGGAGGTGACGTTACCGAGCACGCCATAGAATGACTGCACGAATCCGCGCTGACTGCCCTCTTGTGGTCCGGAGCCGCCAAACGAGCCGGGGCTGCCGTTAATCACGCCGCTATAGTTGGTGAACGTCCAATCGCCGAATGGCTCGTTGGACAGCAGGCTGCCAGTGGTAGTATTCAGCCACGAGACATAGTGAGCGTCGGTCACCGTCGGCAGTTCGAATCCGGAGTGGAAGAGTTCGGTGTTGGTGGCATTCGCGATCACGTGCACGTCGTCGATGAAGAAGGTGTTGTCGTAGCCGTCGTCCGAGACCGTGCGGAAGCGCAACTTGAAGTTGCCGGAGATCGTGGGCGTGAAAACGACCGAGTAGGCCTTCCACGGCTCGGCGGTCACAGTCTTGCGGCGGAAGATTTCCGAACTGATCGCGCTCGACGCGGTCGGGGTGCTCCAGTTGACGACAGCGCCCGCAGCGCTCGTGGCGTTGACCGTAATGTCTGCCGGCACGGGGCTGATGACCGGTGGGGAAACCGTTGTCGTCGGAGTGCCCGGCGGGACGATGACCAACGGCTGGCTGGACTGCATGCTCAAATCGATGCGGAAGTTGAAGCCGTTCAACCCGCCGGTGTCACCGGCGTTGATGGTGATCGTGTTATCACCGGTATGCACCGCTTGGGCGAAGACCGCGTCGGCGTTCAGCTGATCGGCCGCGCCCACGATCACGTTATTCATATAGGTATTATTGAGATACTGCGTCGATCCACCCGTGGTGACGCCGTTGATTGCGACCTGCGCATAATTGTCGGCCTTGATCGAAAACGTCATCTTGGGGTTCACTGCGTCCGACGGGACAGTGAAGCGCACGCGATAGAGATACCATAAGGTGCTGTTTGTGCCATTGGGAACACCGGCGCCCGGGTCGGAATGGCCATCCACCCTGTAATTGATCCACTGATTGGTGCCTGAAATGTTTCCCCACGGGTGCATGGAAATCGGTTGGCTGAATCCGGGTCCGTTATAGAATTGCGCCAAGTAAGCCGGCTGCCAGTTCTGGGTGACGGGATTGAAGTATTCCACGTTGGACGCAATGGCGCCGGCGTTGCCGTTGCCACCGAGGATAGTGAGAGTCTGGGTCGCCACTTGAGATTTGGCGGTAATGGGAACCGCGAGTGCGGCCAATGCGGAAACAGCCAGCAAGGTGCGCGCATGGGATACCAAGCGGAGGCCGTGCCAACGGGAGCTGAGGGTGGATTTTGTTTTCATGGACATGACAGATTCGGGGACTGTTTGAAGGGCGACTCCTGGCGGCAGGAAGTTCCGCTACCGCTTGAGTAGAAATTAGTTTTTCATCCCAGAGAGGGAATAGCCCGATCATGCCCTGCCGGCCGGAGTTCGTCTGTCATGACGTGGCATGATTCTCCTGTCATGGGCTGGCATGACCACGCGATCTTCCGCAACCCGCCGCGCCCCGGCCCGTGTCACTGCCGCCGCCGGCAACGCGTCATACCTCCGAATTGCTGTGCGCCCATTGGATGGCGCATTTCAACAGGTCCGTTTGGTCGTCACAACCAAGTTTAACTTTGAGCCGGTTGCGGTAGGTTTCAACGGTTGGCGCCGAAACGCGCAAGCGTTGGGCAATCTCTCTGACCGCGTAGCCGTGCCCAATATACCAGAGCACCTGATATTCCCGGTCCGGTAGATCGTCCAAGCGGGTGGTCAAATCGCCCGCGCTGGACCGATGCTTGGCCAGGCGCTGGATCACCGAGCTGTTGAAATAAAACTCGCCGGCCAGCACTTGGCGCATGGCCGTCAGCAATTCGGCTGGTTGCTGTGTCTTGGAAACGAACCCGCGCGCGCCCGCCCGGAAGCTGCGTTCGCCCCAGTTGTCCCCATCGAGCGCCGACAACACAAGCACCGCCACATCGGGCCACTGGCTGTGCAGGTCTTTGATCAGGTCCAAGCCGTGAGAATCACGCAGCTCGAGGCCGACGACAGCCAGATCAGGCGATTTCACCCGGGCGACGGCCAACGCCTCTGTTCGGCTACAAGCCTGCCCGCACACGACGAAATCCAGTTCGGCGTTGATCAGGGTGGCGAGCGGCACGCGAACCAGCGGGTGCTCATCGACTAGCAGCACGCGCTGCGCTTTTGATTTGGCAGCCTTGGCCATCGTTCAGACCAAGGATTGTTGATCGCCATGCGCGGTCAACGTCATTCGTGTCCGCCGCGCCGCGGAGGACAGAGAATAGAGAACAGAGAACGGAGAACGGAAGACGGAGGGAAGTGTGGCGGAACGGGTGCCTAGGCTGCGCTACATCTGAAACAGCTCGATGGTCACGACTTTGCCGTCGAGGAAGGTGACGACGAGGTGGCGCTGCCAGGCATCGACGGCCTGCGAGGGATCGGCGCGGGTGCTGTAGGCGCTGGTGTTGTAACTGCGCGACGACACTTTTGGGGTGGAATTTGGGTTCACATTGTCGACTTTGGCGCCACCCAGGTAGGACGCGGCGGGGTGGTGGCCGAAGTTGTAGTAGAACCAGCGCTCGAGGCGGCCACCGGAATCGCGGTTGATGCGATTGGGCTGGTCGAGCGAGATGTAAACCATGTCCGCGGTAAAGCCCGGGGCGATCGAGCCGTGGCGCATGATCCGCTGCTGGGCTTGGCTGGCGCCGGCGAAGGCGGCGTTTCGTTCCTGCGTGCGCCGCTCGACGGTGCTGACGGTGGCGCAACTGCTGAGCACGAGGCCGAGGAGGAGAGCGAAGGAGAGCCGTGTCATGGGCGGGTAGGTCACGAGCCTGGCTTGGGCTCGTTCTGCGGAGGCAGGTGGTTACATCTCGAACAGCTCCATGGCGGTGAGCTTGCCGTCAGTGAAAGTGAGGACGAGATGCCGTTGCCAGGCGTCGATGGCTTGCGACGGGTCGGCGCGCGTGGCGACGGAGCCGCCGGACACGTTGCTGGCCCCGGCATTGGCAGCCACGCCACCGGGCCCCGCAACCACCGCAGGTCTGGTGGGTGAAACTCCGCCGCTGCCCCCGCCAAACGGGCCGCCACTCACGACTTTCTGTTTTCCCATGACAAAACTGCCAGAGTCTAGCGGAAAATTCCGGTAAATCCAGCGCTCGGTATGCCCGTCGGGCATCTTCGTGGCCGTGTCGGGCTTGTCGAGGGCGATGTAAACCATGTCGGGCGTGAAGCCGGCGGCAACGAGGCCGCGCTGCATGATGCGTTGATCACGGAGGGAAGCGGCGGAGAAGCTGGCACTCTTCTCCTGGCTGCGGCTGGCGATGGTGCTCATGGTGCCGCAGCCGGCAAAACCGAACGCGAGCGCCAGGAGGAAGGTCTGGGCGGCGGTCTTTTTCATGGGAGGATCATGGCAGGAAATATAACCAACTTCCCGCAACCCGGCAACTGCGGCTTACATTTGCAGCATCTCCATCGAGGTGAGCTTGCCGTCGGTGAAGGTGACTACGAGGTTGCGTTGCCAAGCATCGACGGCCTGCGACGCGTCGGAGCGCGTCCCGACGGAGCCGGCGCCGGTGCCAGTGTGAGAGCTTGAACTGTTGCTGGACCCCGGGTTGGAGCTCGTGGACGATCCGCCGCTGAAACTGCCGCCGCTCACGACCTTCGTGGCACCCAGGGTGAAACTGCCGGGGTCGGCCGAGAAATTCCGGTAAATCCAGCGTTCAGTATGGCCGTCGGGCAACTTCGTCATGGAGTCGGGCTTGTCGAGGGCAATGTAAACCATGTTGGGCGTGAAGCCGGGGCCGATGAGGCCGCGATTCATCAGGTTTTTGTCGCGGCCGGAAGCAGCGGCGTAGGTGGAACTCATTTCTTTGCTGCGGCTGTCGATGGTGCTCATGGAGCCGCAGCCGGCGAAGCCGAACGCGAGCGCCAGAAGGGTGATGGCGGTGGATTTATTCATGTTGTTTTTTTGGTGGAAACGCTGGGAAAGCTCGTGGGGAAAATAGTTGGAACGGGCGCGAAGGCAAGAACGTCGTGGCTAGGGTGCCTTGGGTTGCTCGATGACGGCGACCTTGCAGTCGCGGAAGGTGATGCGGATCTTCTCCTCGGCGCGGTCAACGTAGACGTTGGTGTAAACCGGCTCCAAATAGACGGCGTAGCCCTTGGCATTCTTGTCGTAAACCAGCACGCGGCGGTAACCGGTCTCGTGATTGCCGGCGAACTCCTGATGATAGTCGTTGTAGATCCAAGTCTTCTCCTTGCCGTGAGTGGAGGAGGTGGTCTCGTATTCGTCGTCTGGCGTGCCGAGCGCGAGGTAAACCATATCCGGCGTCTGGCCGATTTCGATGATGCCGCGCTCCAGTTTCGCGCGGGTCTTGGGGTCGAGCTGGGTCACCACGCCGGCCTTTTGCTTCGCCCGGTTTTCAAACGTGTCGCAGCCCGAGAAGACCACCAGTCCCAAGGCGGCGGAAAGGAGGAGGGTAGGCAGTCTCATGGCTCGGTGTGACCGCAAAGGGTGACAAGGGTTCGCCGCGGCGCAAGCGCCGGCCACGGAAGACTTGGCGGCCTGGGCGCGGAGTGTCATCGTGATCTCATGATTCATCCCGGACTGGTTTCGGTCACGTTTCGCCAGCTCACGCCCGCGGAGGTGATAGCGTTGGTGCGGCAGGCGGGCCTGCGCGGGATCGAGTGGGGCGGCGACATTCATGTGCCGCACGGTGAAATCGGACGGGCCCGCGAGACGCGCGAGATGACCGGCGAGTCCGGTCTGCATGTGGCCGCTTATGGCAGTTACTACCGGACCGGGGAGAGTGAGAATGCCGGGCTGCCGTTCGCGCGGGTGCTGGAGACGGCGGTCGAGCTGGGCGCGCCGGCGATCCGGGTGTGGGCGGGCACGGTGGGCTCGGTGGTGGCGCGGCCGGAGCAGCGCGCGGCCGTGGCAGCGGATTTGCGGCGGATCGCCGCGCTGGCCGCCTCGACCGGAGTGCGGATCGTGCTGGAGTTTCATGGAGGCACGCTGACCGACACCGCGGAATCGACGGGCCGGTTGCTGCGCGAGGCGGGGCACGCGAATCTCGCGACCTGCTGGCAACCGCCGGTGGATCTTGAGCCGGCGGCGAGTTTGGTGGGACTGAGGGGGTTGCTACCGCACCTGGCCAATGTGCATGTGTTTCAGTGGCGGCAGGCGACCACAGAGCGACGGCCACTCGGCGAGGGGGCGGAGAGGTGGGGGAGTTATCTCGCCGCGGCGGCGGAGGCGCCGGGCGACCGCTATGCTCTGCTGGAATTCGTCGAGCGCGATGCGCCGGAGTGTTTCCTGCGCGACGCGGCGGTGTTGCGCGGGTGGCTCAGCGCGTGAGCGGCAGCGTGAAGTGGTAGGACGCGATCTTCATCCGCTCGCGCAGGTAGAAGCGGTGGGCGTCGTGCCGCTGCACGCCGGAATCGAGCTCGAAGTTGTCGCAGCCCCGCGCTTGGGCCTGTCCAATGAGCCACGCGAGGAGGGTGCGGCCGTGGCCGCGGGAGCGCGCGGTGGCAGCGGTGACGAGGTCGTCGACGTAGAGATTTTTACCGGAAAAAAGTTTGTCCTGAAAACGATAGCCGGCGACGGCGCGGACGGCGCCATCTTCGGCGAG
This sequence comes from uncultured Opitutia bacterium, assembly GCA_903877135.1. Taxonomy (GTDB): domain Bacteria; phylum Verrucomicrobiota; class Verrucomicrobiia; order Opitutales; family Opitutaceae; genus CAIRCN01. The sequence goes on along the minus strand of CAIRCN010000020.1, from coordinate 158,552 downwards.
AAACGCGAGATGGAAACCCTCGCGTTGCATGCGGCGGACGCGGGCGACGAAATCGGCCTCCAGAAGGTGCGGGCGCAGTTGCGCCATCACGGGAAAGCAGCGGGCTATGTCGGTGTCGGACTCGACGAGGGCGATGGCAGGCGTGGACATTGTCAGGCTTTCTTGGTGGTGAGGCGGGCTTTTTGCGTGGTGATGATCGCGACAGCCCCGACGATCACGGCGGCGGCGAGAATGGTGCGGCCTGAGACCGGTTCGCGCAGCAGTAGCCAGCCGAGGAAAACGGCGACGATGGGGTTCACGTAGGCGTAGGTGGAGACGCGCGCGGGCGTGCTGTGCTTGAGCAGCCAGACGTAGGAGGGAAACGCCACGAGTGAGCCGGCGGCGACGAGGTAGCCCCACGCGAGCCAGGATTGCCGCGAAACTGCGGCGGCGTCGAAGCCGCGCAGTTCGCCCAGCAGCGCGCCAGTGAAGACCATGAGTGCGCCGCCGCAGAGCATTTGGAGTGTCGCGGCAGTGAGCGGCTCGGCTGGCTGGCGTGTGTAGCGTGAGTAGAGCGAGCCAAGCGACCACGAGACGGAGCCCAGAAGCAAACCGCCCGCGCGCCACAAATCCACCGGAGCATCCGTGGCCGAGGCCCCGGTGATCAGGAGCACAAGCCCGCCAAAACCCAGGGCGAGGCCGATCAGCGTGGCGACGGAGGGGCGGGCGCCGCGCGAGGCGCCGGGCGGGCTGAGTTTCAGCGCGGCCCAGTCGATCATCACCATAAAGAGCGGGCTGCACGAGATGATGAGTGTGGTGATGCCGGAAGGAATGCGCTGCTCGGCCCACATGACGATGCCGTTGCCGCCGACGAGAAGCAGGAGGCCGACGAGGGTGTTGTCGCGCCACTGCCGCGCCGTCGGGCGCAGGCCGCGCGTCGCGGCGATCCAGCCGGCGAGTATTGCGCCGGCCACGATGAAGCGCGCCCCGGCGGCGAGAAAGGGTGGCATCGACTCCACGGCCACGCGGATGGCGAGGTAGGTGCTGCCCCAGATGAGATAGATCGCGGCGAACGCGAGCAGGAGCGGGGTGCGGAGATTTTGCGGGGAATTCATGCGCGGCGGTATTCCATGTGGCGGGCGGTCTGGTCGGCGGCGTCAGCGCCAAGCAGGCGTGCGACAACGTGGAGCGAGCAGTCGATGCCGGCGGAAATGCCGGCGGAGGTCAGGAATTTGCCGTTGTCCACAAAGCGGTCCGTCTCGACGACCTCGGTGCGCGGCGCGTGCTCGCGGAGCAGGGCGAAACACGTGTGGTGCGTCGTCGCCCGCAAACCGTCGAGCAGCCCAGCCTGCGCCAGCACGACCGAGCCGGTGCAGACGCTCATCACGATTTCGGCCTGCGCGGTCTGGGCGCGGAGCCACGCGAGGACACATTCGTTCTTCAACAGCGCGCGGGTGCCGAAGCCGCCCGGCACCACAAGCAGGTGAGGCGCGGGACACGAGGCGAAGTCGTGGGTAGGATTCACACTGAGGCCGTGGCGGGCGCGGACCGGGCGCAGCTCCTCCGCGACGGTGAAGACGTTGAACGTCTCATGGCCGCGCAACCCATCGATGACGGCGAAGACTTCAAATGGCCCGGCGAAGTCGAGCACCTCCACGTCGTCGAAAATCAAAATGGCGATGTTTTGCTTCATGACAGGGTGCGGTGAATTGATGGTCGGGTGAGGAGGTGGGCGGGATGTGGTTAGCCCGGCAGGCAGGAAGAAACCGGATTTCGGTAGCGCGGCACGAACTATTTTGTCGCCGGCCCGGTTGACAGCGCGGGTCGGATGGTTGGTTTGGCGCGGTGAGCACAACGATCGATCCGGACTTTGCCGCGCTCGTCCGCGCGATCCTCGAGTGCTATTTCCGCCAGAACGAACAACCCGCACCGGGCGAGGCGGAACTGACGGGGTTTGCCGGGCGCCTGTGGGCGCTCGCCGAGGAGCGCGGGCTGCCGCCGCCACTGGCGTGGGGCGAACAGGGCGAGGCGCACGAAATGGGACCAGACGAGGCCGGGCCGCTGGTGGCGCGCGCGCTAGGCGACGACTTGGGGGCGGCTGGACCATGGGCGGCGCCGGCGCGGCAATTGGTGAAAGCGTGTTTCCAGCCGGAGTTCAGGAAGTGCCGCGATTCCTACCGCGAGGTGGAACTGGATGGAACGTGCCGACGGCAGCAGCTGGCCAAGGCGCGGGGCCGCGTGAGCGGCGCGCATTGCGTGGACTGTCCCTACTGGACGGCGCTGTCGCCGGACCAGCACGGGAAATTGCTGGTGAAGGCGTGGGTGGGCGACGCGGCAGAGTTCGCCGCGCAGCGCGAGGTGTTTCTGCCGGAGGATTTCCGGGCGCTGCGGCGGTGGGTGCGGGAGCGGGCGGGAAGCGGTGCTGGCACCGCGTGATTCGCACCAGCGTTCCGAATTAACCTGACTCCTGTCATCGCGAGGAGCGCGAAGCGCGCCGTGGCGATCCAGCTGGATTGCTTCGTCGCCAGGCTCCTCGCAATGGCAGTCCGAATATCGGTGTCAGGCGTAGTGGGCGAGCGCTGCGCCGGTCAGGCGGCAGACGGTCCAGTCGGTCTTGCGCTCGGCGCCGAGCGATTCGTAGAAGTCGATTGCAGGCTGGTTCCAGTCGAGAACGGCCCACTCCATGCGGCCGCAGCCGCGGGCATTGGCGAGTTTGGCCACGTGCAGCAGTAAAGCTTTGCCGATGCCGCGACCGCGGAATGCAGGCTGGACGAAGAGGTCCTCGAGGTAGATTCCCGGCTTGGCGAGGAAGGTAGAGAAGTTGGTGAAAAATAGGGCGAAGCCAGCCGGGGTTTCGCCCTCGAAGGCGAGCAGGCACTCGGCGGCGGGCTGGCCGTGCGCGGGAAAGAGCGTGCCGCGGAGTTTTTTCTCGGTGGCTTCAACTTCGTGGGAAAGGCGTTCGTAGTCCGCGAGGCCGCGGATGAAGGCGAGGATGAGCGCGGCGTCGTCGGGGTCGGCGGGGCGGATGCTGGTGGACATGGCGGATTCCAAGGCGGGCTGCCGACGCCGAATGTCAAGCCGCGCATCCGGTTTGACGTGCGCACGGGTTTTGTGCGCTATGGCTCCGCAAATACCCTTCGGTTCGTGATGAAGCTGCCCCAACTGTTTTTCCTCCTGCTTAGCGTAGCGTTGGTGTCGGTGGCTCGGGCGGCACAGGCGGTGGAGGAGGTGCCGCGGAAGGATTGGGCGCTGATGGCCGAGCTGATTTTGGAGGCTCTGGCCGGTGTCGCGGTGGTGGTGCTGGCGTATCTTTTACGCGAAGTGCAGCGGCGGCGTCTGGACGAACTCCGTGTATCCGAAGAGCAGTGGCACACGCTGTTCAACAACACGCCGGTGGTGATGATCGAGGAGGATCTCTCGGCGGTGGTCCGCCGGCTCGACGAACTGCGGGCCGCCGGGGTGATGAACATTCGCCATCAGCTTGAGGCTCAGCCGGCGCTGCTGCGCGAACTCTTTGCCCTCATCCGTTTCACGGCGGCAAATCGCCGGGCGCTGGAAATGCTCGGCGTGGCGGACACGGCGGAATTTGCCGCCACGGTGCATCGGCTGGCGCAGGTGGCGCCACCGGCGACTTTTCCGGGGGAGATCGAAGCCGTTTGGACTGGCCGGCACACGCTGACCACCGAGGCGACGCTGGCTCCGCCGGGATTCAGGACCTGGTCCGGGATTTTTCAGTGGATGGTGCCGGTGCACCATGGGGTGCGAGACCTGTCGCGGGTGCTCCTGACTTACACCGATCTGAGCGAGTTGCGCACTTCGGAGGAGCGTTACCGGGCGTTGTTCGAGGGGGCGGTGGAGGGGGTGTTTGAATCGCTCCCGCAGGGCGGTTTCAAGCGCACCAATCCGGCGATGGCACGCATGCTGGGTTATGGCTCGTCGCAAGAGCTGGTGGAACTGAAGCCGGAGGAATTCAGCCACCTCTATGTGCAGCCGGGACGGCGCAAGGAGTTTTTGGCCCAGCTGGGGGCCAGGAACGATATCGCCGATTTCGAGTCGGAAGTGTGTCGCCGCGACGGGACTAAGATCTGGATTTCGGAAAATGTGCGCGCGGTGCGCGACAAAGAGGGACGGCTGGAGTATTTGCAGGGTTTCGTGACGGACATCACGGCGCGCAAGAGGGCCGAACTGGCTCTGCGTAGGAGCGAGACGCGATACCGGGTGCTTTTCGAGCATTCACCGATCGCGATCATCGAGTTCGACTATCGCCCGGTGCTGGGGTGGATGAACGGGCTTCGCTCCGCGGGGGTGACAGACTTGGCGGCTTATCTCGCCGCCAATCCCCAGGAACTCGAGTCAGCATTGCGGATGGCGCCGCTCGTCGGGGCGAACGATGCCGCGGTGCGGTTGTATGCCGCCAACTCGGCGGAGGAGTTAATCGCGAGTTACCCGCGCTTGTTCTCGGCTGAGGTGAGCGGAGCCCGGCGCCGGATTTACCTCGCGATGTGGGAGGGCTGCATCGAGGCGGAGAACGAACTGCCCATGAGCGTTTTGGACGGCACTGCGCGGCATGTGCATTCGCACTGGTGGGTGCCGATCATCGAAGGCAGGCCGTATTACGAGCGCACACAACTGGCCCTGCTCGATCTCACGGAGGTGAAGACGGTCGAGCGGGCGCTGGCCGCCAAGCGTGAGCGGCTGCGGGTGACGCTGGGTGCGATGAGCGAGGGCGTCGTCACCGTCGATCCGGGCGGGATCGTCCGTTTCATTAACGACGCGGCGTGCGAACTGACCGGTCGGACGGTGGCGGAGGCCATCAATCGCTCGATCGACGAAGTCTGCGTCCTGCGACACGAAAAAAGCGGGGTGCTGGTGCATGCCCCGGTCGCCTCGGTGCTGGCGGCGGACCGCGTGATGGATCTGCCTCTGCACACGGCCATGCTGCAGAAACACGGCGGCAAACTTCTGGTGGAAGGTCGCTGTGCGCCGATGCACGACACTGCCGGTCGCGGCATCGGTGTCGTGATGGTGCTGCGCGATGTGACGGAGCGCGCGCGACTCGAACTGGAGCTCCTGCGGGCCTCGAAACTAGAGGCAGTGGGCCTGCTCGCCGGCGGCATCGCGCACGACTTCAACAATATCATGGCAGTCGTCATGGGCAACCTGACGCTGGCGCAGCTGGATCCCGCGCGTTCGGAAAAATCGGCCCGTTGGCTGAAGGAAGCTGAACGCGGCGCGCTCCGGGCGCGCGATCTCACTCAGCAGTTGCTGACTTTTGCGAAGGGCGGCGAGCCCGTGCGCAGTGCGGTGCAACTGCCCGAGGTCGTGCGCGAAGCCGCGGAGTTTGCCCTGCACGGCTCCTCGGCGCGCTGCGAGTTCATGGTGGACGCCGCCCTTTGGCCCGCCAATGCCGACAAGGGGCAGATCGGACAGGTGGTGCAGAATCTGATCATCAACGCCGCACAGGCCATGCCGGGCGGCGGCGTGATCCGCGTGACACTGGGCAATGCCCAGGTGGACAAGGACGCGCCTGGGCCGCTGGCGGCAGGCCGCTACCTGAGTCTCACGATCGCCGATACCGGCACGGGCATCGCGCCGGAGCACCTCGCGCGGATTTTCGAGCCCTACTTCACCACGAAAGAGCAGGGCACGGGGCTGGGGTTGGCGACAGTTTATTCGATCATCAAGAAACACCGCGGGCATGTCGCCGTGGAGTCTGAATTTGGGCGCGGCACGACATTCCGACTCTGGCTGCCCGCCGCGCAGGCCGAGCCGGCGGCGCCGGTCTCGAGCCACTCGCCGTTCGATCCCATCCGGGGACGGATTCTGTTCATGGATGACGAGGTAGGCATCTGCGAAATGGCCAAGGAACTGCTAAACCAGCTCGGCATGGAGGCCACCGCCGTCACCGACGGGGCCGCGGTGGTGCGCGAATACGGGGCGGCGCGCGCAGCCGGCCGGCCGTATGATGTCGTCATGCTGGACCTTACGGTGCCAGGTGGCATGGGCGGGCTGCAGGCGATGCGGGAACTCCTGAAGCTCGATCCGCAGGTGCGAGCTATTGTCTCAAGCGGCTATTCGACCGATCCGGTGCTGGCGAACCACCGCGAGCACGGTTTCCGCGGCGTGGTGCCCAAGCCTTTTCTCTTGCCGGACCTGGCGGAGACAATCCGCGCGGTGTTGGCGCAACCATGAGTCCGTGGCAAGATGCGCGAAGCGGTGGTCTGCGTGCGGTGCCGAATCAATGCCCGCCGTCAAGGTCGCCAGGGCTGAGGAGCGGGGCGAAGAGGGCCTTGTTGGCGCCCTTCATGTAGGCTTCCTTCGCCTCGACGGTGCCGTCCTTCACGCGGGCCATCAGGCTGTTGTCCATCGTGATCATACCGTCGGCGCCGCCGCTCTCGATGATGTTCTTGATGTTGGCAATCTGGCCGCTGCGGATGGTGTTGGGCAGCGCCTCGTGAGTGAGCAGAATCTCATGGACGGCGCAGCGGCCCTTCGGGATTTTCTTGCAAAGGAGCTGGGCGACGACGCCGGCGAGGCAGCTGGAGAGCATCACGCGGACCTGATTCTGCTCTTCGGCGGGAAAGGTGTTGATGATGCGGTCGACGGTCTTCGGGGCGTTGTTGGTGTGCAGCGTGCCGAAGACGAGCATGCCCATCGAGGCGCAGCCGAGCGCGAGCTTGATCGTCTCCATCTCGCGCATCTCGCCGAGGAGCACGATGTCGGGGTCGTGGCGCATGGCGCCTTTAAGCGCGGCGGCGAACGATTGCGTGTGCTCGCCGACCTCGCGGTGGACGATGACGGATTTTTTGACCGGGTGAACGAACTCGATCGGATCCTCGATGGTGATGATGTGCCGCGAGAGGTTCGAATTGATGTAGTCGATCATCGCGGCGAGCGTGGTGGACTTGCCGGAGCCGGTGGGGCCAGTGACGACGACGAGGCCTTCGTTGAGGTGGCAGAATTTCTTTAGCGCCTCGGGGAGGTTGAGCTGTTCGAAGGAGAGGATCTTCGCCGGGATCTGACGAAAAACGGCGGCCTGGCCCCAGTGGTTGTAGAGGAAATTGCCGCGGAAACGCGCGACGCCGGGAATCTCGTGCGCGAGGTCGAGGTCCTTGCGTTCGAGGAAATCCTGCCAGCGGCGTTCGGGCACGAGTTCCTTGAGCAGGCTCTCCATCGTCTGGGCGTCGAGCGGGTCCGGGGCGAGGAGTTGGAGCGCGCCGGAGGCGCGGGTCTTGGGCGGCAGGCCGACGGTGAGGTGCAGGTCGGAGCCGCCCTTGTCGAGCATCTGTTTGAGGAGCGTGTCGATGGCGGCCATGGGTCAGGAAACCTTTGCGCGCAGGACGCGGTTGGTGATGTTGGCGAGGGCGATTTCGGCGGTGATTTTATTGTCCTGCCAGAGGTTGAAGACGACATTGTCCATCAGGCACATTCCCTCCTTCACGCCGGTCTCCATCGTGTTGCGCAGCCCGGTGGACTTGCCTTCGCGGATGAGGTTTTGGATGGCGATGTTGCTGACGAGAATTTCGCAGGCGAGCACGACCGTGCCGTCGGTGGCGGGGAGCAGGCGCTGGCAGACGACGCCGCGAAGGCTCTCGGCTACGCTGGCGCGAATCTGCGTCTGCTGTGCCGGTGGGAACACGTCGAGCAGGCGGTTGAGTGTCGTGGCAGCGTCGCTCGTGTGCATCGTGCCGATGACGAGGTGGCCGGTCTCGGAGGCGGTGATCGCCATCTCGATGGTCTCGAGGTCGCGGAGTTCGCCGATGACGATGACATCGGGGTCCTCGCGGAGGGCGCCTTTGAGGGCGGTGAAAAACGACTTGGTGTGCACGCCGGCTTCGCGCTGCGTGACGTTGCAGCCTTTCGCTGGTTGCACGACCTCAATCGGATCCTCGACAGTGATGATGTGGTCGGTGCGGGTCGCGTTGAGATGGTCGACCATCGAGGCGAGCGTGGTGGTCTTGCCGGAACCGACGGGGCCGGTGATGAGGATGAGGCCGTTGTGGTAGGACAGCAGCTTCATCAGCGTGGCGTTGTGCTTGGCGAAGCCGAGTTGCTCGAGCGTGCGCGTCTCGGCGGGCACCATGCGGTAGGCGCCGGCCGCACCGTTCTTATGGAACATGAGGTTGACGCGGTAGCGTTCGGCCCCGGTGACGGCGAGGGCGTAGTCGAAGTCCTTTTTCTCGAGGAAGGATTTTTTCTGTGCTTCGGAGAGGAGCGCGACGTTGAGCCGGAGGGCGTCGTCGGCAGTGAGCGTATAGTCGGAAATATAGGTGAGGGCGCGATTCTTGCGGACGAAGGCGCGAGCGCCAGTCGATAGGTGGAGGTCGCTCGCCCCGTAACGGGCGGTGGACCGGAGTAATTCGCGCAGGCCGGCGGCGAGGGAAGCGTCGTCCATCACGCCGATGGTGTCGAAGGGGAAAGAGGGGGTCGGGACGACCGGAGTCTTGGTATTTTGTGCCTCGCTTGCAGCGGCGAAGGGTGCGGTGGTGCCTTCGTCTGCAAACGGGTCGCCAGCGGGTGGGCCTTTCTGGCCTTTGGTCAGTGCGAGGCCTGCGAGTTTTTCGAGTCTCTCGATGTTGGAGACGAGGCCGTCGTCGATGAATTTCTGGGCGAAATCCATCAACTCGGCACTGTCACCGACGGCGTGGCGCACGGCAGCACATTGCTGGCGGGTGAAAAGCCCTTGGTCGATGCCGAGGCGCGCTAACCAGAGAACGTCGGGATTCATGCTGAGCCGGGATTGCCCCGACCATGATGGGACGTTTCGGGCAAGCCAAGCGCGAAGGCGCGAACCTGTTGCCAAATTTGCAGTCTGTGGTCACACCCATGACCATGAAAACCAGATTGCTGCCCAGTCTATCCGTGTTTTTCCCGCTGGCGCTGGCAGTGCTGGTGCTAACGTTCACTTCTGGCTGCCTGGCTGTCGCGGTGGGTGCCGGGGCGAGTGCTGTGGCCTGGGTCCGGGGCGAGCTGCGCACGACCGTCAACGGCAATTTCGATAAGACGGTGGCCGCAGCCAACAAGGCGGTGCGGCAACTGGAGTTCGTAAAAATCAGCGAAAGCAAGGACGCATTGCTGGCGATCATCGTGGCGCGCAATGCCGCCGACAAAAAAATCCAGATCAAGATCGAGAATGTCGGTGGTGCCCTCACCAACGTGAAAATCCGCGTGGGTATCATCGGCGACGAGCCGGTTTCGCTCGCCCTCCTCGAGAAGATCAGGGCGAATCTCTGAGCCACCGACGGTGTCTCGCTCAGCCGCGGCGCGGGATCAGAGGCCGACGAGCCGTAGGGTGATGCCGTCGGGATCGGTGAGGCGCTGTTCGCTGGTTATGCTGCGCTGCGCAAACACAGTCTCGGCGAGGCCGAGTGCGCCGGCCGGTTGCGATTGGCGCGGGCGGCCCCAGATGTTGAGCCCGAGGTGGTGATGGTAGCCGTCGGCGGCGAGGAATCGTGCGCCGGGGTAAGAGTCCTGCATCAGATCCAGACCGAGTGTCGTCCGATAAAACGCCTCGCTGCGCTCCAGGCTGGTCACGCGCAGGTGGAGGTGGCCCCAGCGTGCACCGGCGAGAGGAAACGGGCCCGCGGGTGCGGCTTCGGCGAGCAATTTTGGGACGTCGAGCGGATCGGTGCGCATGGCGAGCTTGCCATGAGCGAAGGGCCACTCGGCACGCGGCCGGTCGACGTAAAACTCTAGGCCATTGCCATCGGGGTCCGCGAAGTAGACGGCCTGGCTCACACCGTGGTCGGAAAAACCCTCGAACTCCACCCCGGCTTTAGCCGCGTGTTGGAGCCAGGCGCCGAGGGCGGCCCGGCCTGGCAACAGCAACGCCGCGTGAAAGAGACCGGCGGCATCGGGCGGGGCAGGGCGGGCGGCGCGATCCTCCATCAATGTAAGCAGCGTGGGAGAACCGGACGCCACGGCGAGGTCGGCGCGACCGACGGTTTTGTGGACGGGAGCAAAGCCCAGCTGGCCGACATAGAACGCCATGCTCCGCGTGAGGTCAGGCACGCGCAGTCTGACGGATCGGAGGTGGAGAGAAGAGTTCATTTGGGAAAACGGGGATTATGGTGATTTGGGTGGTGGCATGCCTGGCACACCGTCACTTTTTCCGCGGGCAGACCGCGTGGAGTTGCTGGTGGATTTGGGCGAGCGTCACCTGTAAAAGCTCTTGCTCCATTGCCGCCTGCGTCTTCACGAAGACCCCGTGCAGGATCGCCTCGATTTTGGCGCCGACGGGGCATTGGTGATTCGGGGCGAAGCGGCGCATCCCGTGCTCGGGCGCGGGCTCGACGGCCCGGTAAATGGCGAGCAAAGAAATCCCCGCCGGGAAGACGGCGAGGGTGAAGCCCCCGGTTGCGCCTTTTTGGGTGGAGACGAGCCGGGCTTTCACCAGCGCGGAGAGCAGGCGCCGGATCACGACCGCGTTGGTGCCCACGCTGGCCGCGATCTCCGTCGATGGCACGGCCGCGCCCTGGCGGTGGGCTAGGTAAGCGAGCATGTGCACGCTGACGGCGAAACGGGAATTGGCGCTCATGATATTATGTAACCACAGGTGTTACAAATCAGCCGGAAGTCAAGTAGCGGGCCTGTCTGCGAGTGAGGCGGACATATCGGGGATTGCAAAGCGGGCCGTTTCGGCGGAGCTTCACTCTTTAACAAACGACAATGCTGAAGAAAATCTTTGCGAAGCTGCGCGAGAAAATGGTGCCCTCGCGCCCCACGAAGCCCGTCGCGCCTGCGGCCGCTAAACCCGCTTTTCAACCGAAACCGCACTCATCACCGCACCGCGGCGACGTGCCCCACGACCGCAATGCGAGATCGTCCGGCGGCCGACCGCGCGGCGGCGCCAGGCAGCAGCCACGAGACCCGCGGGACGAGCAGGAGCCGCGCGCCCCGGGTGTGGCCCACGAAGCGCGGCCGCGGCGCGACGAGCATGGCCCGCGTGGCGGTGGCAGTGCGCACGGCGGGCGCGGGCTGCATTCACGCTCGGGTGGCGGCGGTCACGGTGGCCCGCGCGGCGAGCGTGAGCGGCCGATGATCGACAAGACGTTCGACCATCCGCGCACGGCGGAGATCAAGCCGGCCATCCCGGTAGACGTGCCCAAGATGGACACGGAGTTTACCAAGCTCGGGCTTTGCGACGCCCTCGCGTTTGCCGTGCAGGAGATGGGTTATGTGTCGCCGACGCCGATTCAGGCGCAGGCGATACCCGTTGTGCTGAAGGGTGGCGACGTCATCGGCTCGGCCCAGACGGGCACAGGCAAGACGGCGGCGTTTGCGTTGCCGATCATCCAGAGGCTGGGCGCGCACGGCAAACTGCGCGTGCTGATCCTCGAGCCGACGCGCGAACTGGCGCTGCAGGTCGAGGAGGCGTTTCAGAAGTTTGCCAAGTTCACCGATCTGCGCGTGACGATCGTTTACGGCGGCGTCGGTTACGGGAAGCAAACCGAAGACCTGAGGCGCGGCATGGACATTCTCGCGGCGACACCGGGCCGGTTGCTGGACCATCTGGAGCAGGGTAACTGCTCGCTCAAGGACATCGACATCCTCGTGCTCGACGAGGTGGACCGGATGCTCGACATGGGCTTCCTGCCAGACGTGAAGCGGATTGTGCAGAAGACGCCGGCTACCCGCCAGACGCTGTTTTTTACGGCGACCGTCCCGCCCGAGATTGCCTCACTCGCGGCTTGGGCGCTGCGCAATCCGGTAAAGGTCGAGATCGGTCGCGTGCGCTCGCCGGCCGAGACGGTCTCGCATGCGTTTTACCCCGTGGTGGCGTCGCAGAAATTCGACTTGCTGCAACTGCTGCTGGAGCAGACGGAGTTTAAGAGCGTGCTGATTTTCAGCCGCACGCGCATGGGCGCCGACCGCATCGCGCACCGGCTCATCAGCAAGGGGCACACGGTGGGCGTGATGCACTCCGACCGCAGCCAGCGCGAGCGCATCGAGGCGCTCGACGGGTTCAAGAGCGGCAAGTTCGAGGTGCTGGTGGCGACGGACATTGCGGCTCGCGGGCTCGACATCGCTGGCGTCTCGCACGTGATCAACTACGACGTGCCAGAAAATGCCGAGGACTACGTGCACCGCATCGGCCGCACGGGCCGGGCGCACAACACCGGCGACGCCTTCACCCTTGTGACCGAGGACGATGTGCGCGATGCGCGCTCGATCGAGCGCTATATGGGGCTCGCCGTGGAGCGGAAGAAGATCGAGGGCTTCCCCTACATCTACTCGGCGCTGTTCGACCAGAAAGCGCTGGCGGACGAGGTGGCGGCCGCGGTAAAGCCGACAAGCCGGCTCCACCGCGGGATGCGGCGCTGAGGCCGGACGCCGGTTACTCGGCGCCGTTGACGAACTTGTAGGTCAGCGCCGCGACGGCGCCACCGGCGAGGTCGGACGCGAGGTAAACGCCTAGCTGCTTCGCCGATTCGAGGCCCATCGTAAACACGCCAAGACCGACCGCAGGATTGAACGCGCCGCCCGACACACCGCCGACGGCGACCGCGCCAGTCATCACCGTCATGCCGATGGCGAGGCCGTAGAAAGAATTACCCGCGGTGCCCTTGGCGGTGGCGACGTTGAGCACGACCCAGGCGAGCGCGAAGGTGAACAGAAACTCCACCACGACCGACGGTCCGCGGAAGTGCAGAGCTGCGCCGCCCGCCGGCAGCCCGATGACATACCGCACCGCAAACGCCGCCACGATTGCCGCGGCGAACTGGGCGATCCAGTAAGGCACCACGTCGCCTTTGTCGCACTTGCCGCGGAGAAACACCGCGAGGGTGACGGCGGGGTTGAAATGGCCGCCGGAGACGTGGCCGCCGGCGAATATCATCACCATGAGCGCGGCGCCGATGGCGAGCGGGGCAAGCGCCGCACCGCTGCGGACAGACATGCCGACCGTGAAAACGAGGAAGAACGTGCCGATGAATTCAACGAGGTATTTTTTCATGTTGGGTGGAAAGGTAAGCGGGACACGGGAAAGTTGATTACCTTCGCCGGTGGATGCAATGCGTTTTCGGCGTCGCCAGCGGCGGTTGAGCCGCTCATCGTGCGCAAGAATTTTCATATCAACATGCCCCTCAAAATCGCCTTCATCGGAGCCGGCTCGATCGGTTTCACTCGCCGCTTGCTCGCCGACCTGCTCGCCGTGCCTGAGTTCACCAGCGCGGAATTCGCGTTCACCGACATCAATGCGCGCAACCTCGGCATGGTCACTGAGCTCTGCCGCGCCGACATCGCTGCAAACAACCTCGCAACTAAGATTACGCCGACGACGAACCGCCGCGCGGCGCTGCGCGGCGCGAACTACGTTTTCTGCGTGGTGCGTATCGGCGGACTGGAGGCTTTCGCGCACGACATCGAGATCCCGCTGAAATACGGCGTCGACCAGTGCGTGGGCGACACGCTCTGCGCCGGCGGCCTCATGTATGCCCAGCGCGGCATCGCGGCGCTGCTCGCCTTCTGCAAGGACATCCGCGAGGTCGCCGCTCCGAACTGCCTCTTGCTGAACTACGCCAACCCGATGTGCATGATGACCTGGGCCGCGACGAAATACGGCGGCGTGCGCTGCGTGGGCCTCTGCCATGGCATTCAGCACGGGCATTTTCAGATCGCGCAGGTGCTCGGCCTTGAAAAGAAGGACGTGGACATCGTCTGCGCCGGCATCAACCACCAGACTTGGTTCGTGCAGGTGAAGGCACAGGGCCGGGATCGCACCAAAGAGCTGCTCGCGGCGTTCGAGCGGCACCCGGCCTATTCCCGCGAGGAGAAGGTGCGTATCGATATGCTTCGCCGCTTCGGCTACTACTCGACCGAGTCTAACGGCCACCTCAGCGAATACGTCGCCTGGTATCGCAAGAATCCCGGTGAGATCAAAAAGTGGATCGACATGAGTTCGTGGATTCTGGGTGAGACCGGCGGCTACCTGCGCGTCTGTACCGAAGGACGGCACTGGTTCGAGGCCGAGTTTGGCAAGGCCAAGAAACACGAGCCCTTCCGCTACGGGCCCGACAATCGCAGCGAGGAGCACGGCAGCCACATTCTTGAGGCATTGGAGACGGGCCGTGTTTACCGCGGGCACTTCAACCTTGTGAACAACTCCACGATCACGAACCTACCGCCTGATGCCATCATCGAGTCGCCCGGTTACGTGGATCGTTTCGGCCTGAACCAGATGCCGGTCGGCGACCTGCCGCTCGGCTGTGCCGCGGTGTGCAACACCTCGATCAGTGTCCAGCGGTTGGGCGTGGAGGCGGCGGTGCACGGGGACGACACGCTGCTGCGGCAGGCGTTCATGATGGATCCGCTGGTGGGCGCGATGTGCACGCCGCCGCAAATCTGGCAGATGGTGGACGAGATGCTCGTGGCGCAGTCGCCATGGCTGCCGCAATACCGGAAGGTATCGGCGGCGGCGAAACGCCGGTTGGCGAAGGGCCCGCTCCTGCCGACCAAGGTTACCCGAGGGGCCGCCCGCCTGAAGACCCGCTCGCTCGCCGAGCTCAAGCGCGCCGAAAAGACGAATCCCCGCGCCGGCCACTAAAAAAACCCTGCGTCCTTCCGCGGGGAGTGGCGTCTGCAGAGGTGAACCCAATTCACCTATGAACAAGACGACCACACCCAACACCGAACAGATCCGCAGCTTCGTCCGCGAACGCTATGGCGCTATCGCGGAGCAGGCGGACGACTCCTGCTGCTGCAAGGCCAGTGGCTGTTGCGGCGGCGCCACGGAAAACTACGGGGAGAAACTCGGTTATTCCGCCGAGCAACTCGCGGCGGCACCCGCCGGCGCCGACCTCGGCCTCGGTTGCGGCAACCCGCTCGCCATCGCCTCGATCAAGCCCGGCGAGACCGTGCTCGACCTCGGGAGCGGCGCAGGCTTCGACTGCTTTCTCGCCGCACGCCAGCTCGCCGGCACGGGCCGCGTGATCGGCGTCGACATGACGGCCGCCATGATCACAAAGGCGCGCGCCAACGCCGCCAAGGGCGGCTACCAGAACGTCGAGTTCCGCCTCGGTGAGATCGAGGCCTTGCCGGTGGCCGACGCCACGGTCGACCTCATCCTGTCGAACTGCGTGATCAACCTGTCGCCCGAGAAGGCGCGGGTGTTTGGCGAGGCATTTCGGGTGCTGAAGCCCGGCGGACGGCTGGCGATCGCGGACGTGGTGGCGTCGAAGCCGCTGCCGGCGGACCTGCGCGCCAAGCTGAGCGCGATCGGCGCCTGCGTGGGAGGGGCGACCCCGATCGACAAATTGCGCGCGCTGCTGGCCGGGGTCGGGTTTGCGCGGGTCGACATCGCGCCGAAGGAGAGTTCGCGGGAATACATCGGGCATTGGACCGACGACCCGACGGCCGGAGAATTTGTCGTGAGCGCGCTCATCACCGCGTATAAGCCCTGAGTCATGGCGAACGCCACCGACATTCTCATCAGCCCTGCCGCGCCGGCCGACGTGCCGGAAATTGCGGCGCTATTGCGTGCCGCCGAACTGCCCGCTGACGATTTTGCGCCGCATATCGCGCACTTCCTCGTGGCGCGCAGCGGTGAGGTTGTCGTCGGTGCGGTTGGCGCGGAGGTTTGCGGCGAAGACGCGTTGCTTCGTTCGCTTGTCGTCCATGTCAACCAGCGCGGCGCGGGATTTGGCGGCCAGCTTGTGGATGCACTTGAACGGGCTGCGGATGGGTGGCGCGTCCGCCGCTGGTGGCTGCTCACGACGACGGCGGAGGGATTTTTCGCGGCGCGTGGTTTTCGCGTGGTGGCGCGCAGCGAGGCGCCGGAGGCGATCCGGCGCACGGGACAGTTTGCCGGCGGGTGCTGCCGCTCGGCGGTGTGCCTGAAGCGGGAACGGAGGGAGTTCGCATGAGCGTTGCCGAGTTCGACAGCGCGGTGGCGGATTTTTCCGGGAAACTGCACGCCTTCATCCGGCGGCGCGTGCGTGACGACGCAACGGCGGACGACCTCGCGCAGGAGACAATGCTGAAGGTGTTCCGTTCGCGTGCGGCGCTCCGCGACGGACTGCGGCTTGAGGCCTGGCTCTACCGGATTGCGCGGACGACGGTGATCGATTTTTACCGGCGGCAGCGACCGGACGGCGAATTGCCCGCCAACCTCACCGCCGAGGTGCCGGAACCGGCTGACGAGGCATCGGCGGCCATGGCGCGCTCGTTGCGGAAATTCCTGGAGGAATTGCCCGAAGCCTACCGCGAGCCGGTGCGGCTGGCGGAGTTTGAGGGGTTGCCCCTCGCAAAGATCGCACTGCGGATGAACCTCTCGCTCACGGCGGTGAAGTCCCGTGTTCGCCGCGGCCGGGCGATGCTGAAGAAGAAATTGCAGGACTGCTGCCGGCTGGAGTTTGACCGCATGGGGAAAATTATTGGCTATGAGAGGCGGAAGCCGCAGGCCTGCCAGTGCTGATTCCTTTTCATGGCCACCGATAAACCGACAATCTTGATTCTCTGCACTGGGAATTCGTGCCGCTCGCACTTGGCGGAGGGCGTGCTGCGCGCGGTGGCGGGGGACTTCCTCAACGTGGCGAGCGCGGGCTCGAAGCCGGCGGGTTACGTGCATCCGCTGGCGATCCGGGCGATGGCGGAGATTGGCATCGACATCTGCGGGCACCGATCGAAGCACATGAAAGAGTTCCTCGCCGCCGAGATAGAGACGGTGATCACAGTGTGCGGCAACGTCGACCAGGCGTGTCCGATTTTCCCGGGGCAGGTGAACCGGCACCACTGGCCGTTCGACGACCCGGCGCACGCGACCGGGTCGGAGGAGGAGCAGATGGCGGTGTTTCGCCGGGTGCGGAATGAAATCCGGCGGACTTTCACAGCCTACGCCGACGGGCGGCGCGACGCACTGAGGGTGGGAGGAATTTCATGAACACCGAAAAACATCCTGTGCTGGGCCGCCTGTCGTTTCTGGACCGTTATCTGACGGGCTGGATTTTTCTGGCGATGGCGGCGGGCGTGCTGGCGGGGCGGTTTCTGCCGGCGCTGCCGAGGCTGCTGACGGCGTGGAGCGTTGGCACGACGTCGGTGCCGATCGCGGCGGGGCTGATCCTGATGATGTATCCCCCGCTGGCGAAGGTGCGCTACGAGGAACTGCCCGACGTGTTTCGCGACAAGAAGGTGCTCGCCCTCTCGCTCGTGCAGAACTGGCTCGTGGGGCCGGTGCTGATGTTCACGCTGGCGGTGATTTTCCTGCGCGACCGGCCAGAATATTTTGCGGGGTTGGTGCTCATCGGGCTGGCGCGGTGCATCGCGATGGTAATCGTGTGGAACGATCTCGCCGAGGGGAGCCGGGAGTATTGCGCGGGGCTGGTGGCGGCGAACGCGCTGTTCCAGGTCTTCTTTTTCGCACCGATGGCATGGCTGTTTTTAAAGGTGCTGCCGCCGCTCGTCGGCGTGACGCTCGGCGAACTGGATTTGTCGGGCGTGACGATCGGCGCGGTGGCGAAGAGCGTGTTCATTTACCTCGGGATTCCGTTTCTCGGCGGGCTGGTGTCGCGGTTCGGGCTGCGGCGCGGGGCGCGCGTCGAGTGGTATGACCGGAAGTTTCTGCCGTTCATCAGCCCGATCACGCTCGTGGCGCTACTGTTCACGATTGTGGTGATGTTCAGTTTGAAGGGCGACACGGTGGTGCGCATCCCGCTCGATGTGCTGCGCGTGGCGCTGCCGCTGGTAGTGTATTTCGGGATCATGTTCACCGCGACGTTTTGGATGAGCGTGAAGGCGGGGACGGATTATCCGCGGGCGGCGACGCTGGCGTTCACGGCGTCGGGCAACAATTTCGAGCTGGCGATCGCGGTGGCGGTGGGGGTGTTCGGGATCGCGTCGGGCGCGGCGTTTGCGGCGGTGATCGGGCCGCTGGTCGAGGTGCCGGCGCTGATCGCGCTCGTGACGGTGGCGTTGCGGTGGCGGTCGCGGATGGAGCGGAAAGCGGGCTGAGGACAGAGTCGGGGCTGGCCATGCGCGGGGGAGCGCTGTTGAAGTCGCGTCCACATGAACGACTGGCTCCTTCTCCTGCTGCCACTGGCGCTGATCGCGGTGCTCTACGCGTCGGTCGGGCACGGTGGCGCTTCTGGCTATCTGGCGGTGATGGCGCTGGCGGGCGTTGCCCCGGCGGTGATGAAGCCGACGGCGCTGACGCTCAACCTGGCGGTGTCGCTGGTGGGCACGGTGATGTTTTTTCGCGCAGGGCATTTTGCGTGGCGGCTGTTCTGGCCGTTCGCGGCGGTGGCGGTGCCGTGCGCGTTTCTCGGGGGGCGGGTGGCTTTGCCGGCGGAGTATTTCCGCTGGCTGCTGGCGGCGGCGCTGGCGTTTGCGGCGGTGCGGTTCGTGCTGCCGGCGGCGGCAGGCGGTGAACTGCGCCGGCCGCCTGTCGTCGGCGTGATCGTGGCGGGCGCGGTCATCGGACTGTTGTCCGGGCTCATCGGGGTGGGCGGTGGGATTTTTCTGACGCCGCTGCTGCTGCTGTGCCGGTGGTCCGACACCAAGACCGCGGCAGCGGTGTCGGCGCCGTTTATTTTCGTGAACTCGGCGGCGGGGCTGGCGGGGGCGTCGGCGTCGCTGCACAAACTGCCGGCGGCGTGGCCGTGGCTGGCGGTCGCGGTGGTGGCTGCCGGATGGGTCGGCGCGCGGTGGGGCAGCGGCATCGCGAAGCCGGCGCAGTTGCGCCCGGCGCTGGCGCTCGTGCTGGCGGTGGCGGCGGTGAAGATGGTGATCGTGTGAGGGGCGCGAGACTCTGGGGAAAATCATGAAGCCTATTCGTAATTCGGTTAAGGCCATCATCCGCAGGGGCGACTCAGTGCTCCTGATCCGCGAGAAAGATTCATCGGGCGATTACACCATTTTCCCGGGGGGCGGGCAGGATAAATTTGAAACGATGGAATCGACTCTTCAGCGCGAGTGCCACGAAGAGATCGCTGCGAGCGTCATAGTCGATGATCTAGTGCTGGTGCGCGAATATATCGGGAGTAATCACGAATTCGCCGACACAGAGCCCGATGTGCATCAGGTCGAGTTTTACTTCTCGTGTCGCCTTGTTCCAGGCGCCGTGCCGGGCAATGGTTCAAACATCGATGACGGCCAAGTCAGCGTGGATTGGGTGCCGATTGCCGATTTTGGGCGAATCCGCGTCTATCCACGGGCGCTGGGAAGTGAGTTTTTTTCGCCCACTAAACGCTATTTCGGAGACATCAATTGAAGGTGCCGAACGCTGAGAAGTGTGGGATCTGGCGGTGCACATGGCGCAGTCTGTTCCCGGGCGGGGAGCGCGCTGCCACAGGGTTTTCAAATGAAGATTGAAAGTTGAGGGACGCGTGTGAGCGTGGCCGTTCGCATGAAACTCGACATTCCGGACGGCGACTTCGTTGGCTACATTTTTGACCTCGATGGCACGCTTATCGACACGATGCCACTGCACTTCCGGGCGTGGGACGAGGCGATGCGGCGGGCGGGGCTACAGGTGCCGCTCGACGAGAATCTGTTTTACTCGCTGGGCGGTGTGCCTACGCGGCGGGTGGGCGAGCTGATGGGGGCGCACTACGGGCTGAAGCTCGACGCGGACCGGCTGTTTCACGAGAAGGAGGCGTTGTTTCGGGAATTGCAGGCCGACGCGCGGCTGATCGAACCGGTGGTGGCGTTTGCGCGGCGCGCGGCGGCGACGCATCCGCTGGCGGTGGCGTCGGGCGGGCCGCGCGACATTGTGCGGCGCTCGCTCGAGCTGACGGGGCTGGCGCCGCTGTTCAAGGCGGTGGTGACGGCGGACGACGTGGTGCACGGCAAGCCGGCGCCAGACATGTTTCTGCTGGCGGCGAAGCTGCTGGGCGTCGAGCCGACGCGGTGCTTGGTGTTCGAGGATGCGGAGCCGGGGATCAAGGCCGCGCTGGCAGCGGGGATGCAGGTGGTGCGCGTGCCGAGCCGGAAATAGGCACACGAGGATGGGAAAGAGTTTTGCGCGATAGCAAATTTCTGTTCTGTTGGCGGGATGAAGTTTGAGGCGTTGGTCAATCCTGCGGTGCGGACACAGCCGGTTTACGAGCCGGGAAAACCGATTGAATATGTCGCGCGCGAGCTCGGGCTTGATCCGGCGGGCATCATCAAGCTGGCGTCGAACGAGAATCCGTTCGGACCGTCGCCGCTGGCGGTGGCAGCGGCAAAGCGGGCGCTGGAACATGGCGAGCTCTATCCAGATGGCGGGTGCTTCGAACTGCGGCAGAAGCTCGCGGCGGCGCGCGGGATGGATCCGGCCCAGTTTATCATAGGCAACGGATCGAACGAGATCATTGAACTGTTGGGGCACGTGCTGCTGCGGCCGGGCGACGAGGTAGTGATGGGCGCGCCGGCATTCGTGGTCTACAAACTGGTGACGCTGCTGTTTGGCGCGAAGGCGGTCGAGGTGCCGCTGGTGAATCACCGGCACGATCTCGGGCGGATCGCGGCGGCCGTCACCCCACGCACCAAGCTAGTTTTCGTCTGCAGCCCGAACAACCCGACGGGCACGGCCAACACGGAGGCGGAGCTGCTGGCGTTTGCGCGGGCGCTGCCGGAGCATGTGGTGGCGGTTTTCGACGAGGCATATGCCGAATACGTGGAGAACGCGCCCGATCTGCGGCCGCTAGTGCGGGAGGGGCGAAAGGTGATTTGCTTGCGGACGTTTTCGAAAATCTACGGGCTGGCCGCGCTGCGGATCGGCTACGGCTACGCGGCGGCGGAGATCGCGACGCTGCTGAACCGCGTGAGGCAGCCATTCAACGTCAATGCCATCGCGCAGGCAGCGGCTCTGGCGGCGCTTGACGACCGGGCGTTCACCGAGAGGTGCGTGTGGGAGAACCGGCTGGGGCTGGCGCAGCTTGAGCAAGGATTTCGGCGGCTGGGACTGGAGTGCGTGCCTAGCGTGGCGAATTTCATCCTCGTGGGGGTGGGGGACGGGGCGCGGGTGTTTGATGCGTTGCAGCGGCGCGGTGTGATCGTGCGGCCGATGCAGAGTTACGGCATGCCCGAGTGGTTGCGGATCACGGTGGGGTCCCGGGCGCAGAACGAGCGGCTGCTGGCCGGGCTGGCGGAAGTCGGCTAACTATTTGCGCGCGCAGCGGTGGCCGAAGCGGCCAAGGCGTTTTGAAGGAGTCGTAGCGTCTCGTCGCGGGATGGCGAAAAAAGCAGCTGGTCGCTGGCGAGCTTTCGGTAGGCAGAGCGCAGGATGTCGGCGGAGGGTTTGCGCATGGCGACCAGCCGGCGAAGGTTGTCGGGCAGAGGAGCGAGGTTGTTTTGTTCGAGAGCCAACCGGATCAGGCCGGTGAGTGCGGCTTGATTGAGCGGATCGGCGACGACCGCTTGGGCCAGCACCTGCCGCGCCTGCGCGCTGGGACCCACGTCAGCAAACCGCTGGGCAACGGCCAGGAGGTTGTCTGCCCTCAGGTCGGCCTGGCCGAGGAAATTGGTGAGTTAGAGTTGGGCCGACGCGGAATCGCCGAGGCCGTGGTTAGCCACGGCCTGGAGCCTGTTGAAGAGGGCGTAGTAGTGCTTGGCCCAGTCGGGATGCACTTTCAGCAGCTCGCGCGTCAGTTCAAGCGCACCGCTATAATCTCGCTGCACGACCAAGGCTTCGACGGTGAGAAAGGCCGGCGCTTCCAAGGCAGGCGGAGTATTTTGCAGTGGTCGTAAACTTGGCGGACCAGCGCGGCATCGCCGATGTTGGTGGCGAAATCGGCGAGGGCCACAAGGAAGGGTTGGTCGTGGGCGAATTCGTGGAGTAGCGACGCGGTTTCCCGGGAAATTTTCTCCGTCTCGCCATCGTTGCGCAGAGCGTAAAGCAGGTCGATGCGCGAGGTAGGGCTTTGTGGATTGGCAATCTGCCGCATCAATGAGAGACGCCGGAACTCGTCATTGCGGCCGAGTTCGCGAAGCCAGCTGCCCAATTGCACGGAAGCGCTTTCATTCCGGGGAAACTAGCTGGCGAGCGCGGTGAGGCGAAACAGCGCCAGCTCCCGGTAGCCGCGCTCCCAGTCGATTTGCGCGCGAAGCAGCCGGCCATCGTAAGATTGGTCCACCCCATGGGAGAGGAGAAAGTCCTCGGCTTGATCGTAATTGCCGCGAAAATAGCAGGCTTAGGCGGCGGCAAGCGCGATGATGCCGGTGCGTTCCGAGCGGACCGGATGCCGGGCTAGCAGATCTCGGGCGATTTTCAGGGTTAGGTCGTCCAGTTGCTGTTGGAGCAGGAACCCAAAGAACGCCTGGAGGTCGGCGGGTTGGGAGTTAAGGATGGGCAGACCAGCGAGCAGGGTTTGCTGGGCTTAGTCGAAGCGGTTGGCCGAGGCCCAAAACCGGGCGAGGAGCAGACGCCCCTGCACGTTTTCTGGCGATTTGGCGACCCCGACACGGAGGTTGTGAAAAGCCTCGAGGATTTTGCCTTCGCGTATTTGCTGTTCGGCAAACGAAATGTAGTGTTCGCCCTGAACAGCCCGGTAGTGTTCCCAGTGAGTGGGAAGCAGCAGGTCCGTATAGCTGGTCTGAAGGATTCCGCGCGCATATTTGGCGTAAAAATAGAGGCCGGAGACGAAAAAAAGATATGACGCCACCACTAACAGCAGGATCAGCAAACAGAGTTTTCCCCAGAATACTTTCACGGTCTTGATTCCGCCTGATTGGCAGACTGCCGCGGGCAGGAGCTTTATCCAACCGGAGAGGTCTGGCGCACTGCCTGATACCGGCACCTTATGTTCGGAGGTATCATTCATGTGATCAACGACAACTGAATTCATTTTTTCCCTCGAAAACAACGGTCAAAACAGAGTAAATAATATCTTGCGTCGGGTAGCCTGTTGCATCTTTCTCGCATTGATTCGCTCAAGGCATCGTGACCGCTTTGTGGCTCTATTCGCTACACCAACCAGTTCTTAACCGAAACTTAAACACCTTGGATCATTTCTGCTCGAGACGAAAAAAGATTGTCAATTACGATGCCCATGCAGGCATAACTTGAGAGAACAGCTTCAGACAGACCATTAGAATGAAAATGAAAATAATCACCCGTTCGCTGGCTGTAACAGCGTTATTTACCACAGCGCTTCATGCCGCCCCTTTCCTCGCCATCAGTGAAAACGCCGAAGTGTTTCTCACGGGAACCGCTGGTATCCGCTCGGATTCCAACGTCTACATGTCAAACACGGCGACGAGTGATACAATTGCTAACCTTGATGTCGGAGCGGAACTCAAGTTTGGGGCGCGCACGGCGGCGAACGGGCTTTTTAGCGTAGTGGACAGTTTTAGCAATTTTACCAGCCACAGCGGCTTGAATAGCCAGCTGGCCACGGTTCGCTTCGTTACCAATTATGATGATGGCAAATTGAAGCTCGGTTTTAACAGCAGTTACGTGGAGTCCAATACCAATCAAACCGATACCATTAACCACGACTTTCTGAGTCGCAATAACACCTTGAGTGTTGGCGGCAACGCCGAGCTCGGTGTAACCGAAAAATCCAGCGTTGGTGGTGGCGCGGACTATGTCCGCACGACCTACCGTCGTGCTGGATATTCGAACTCCGATGTCATAACCGTTCCGTTCAATTATTACTACGAAGCGACGCCGAAAGTTGATCTGAGCCTGGGTTACCGCGTCCGAAGCACCACAGTCTCGCTCGGTCAGGATTCGCATGACTATTTCTACAATGTCGGTGCTCGTGGCCAATTTACGCCCAAGCTTAACGGTCAGTTTAACATCGGTCTCAATCAGAGAAGCATACCAAATGGTGGCGGCAGTGAAAACCAGCTGGGTGTAACATCGAATTTCAACTATGCCTATTCGCCCAAGACCAGTGCAAATTTTGGGGTGAACAACGATTTCGGTACAACAGGACAGGGTCAGCAGCAAAAGAGCCTCACGTTTACTGCCGGTGTTCAAACAAACGTATCGGAGGAATGGAGCGTTAATTTGAACGTCAGCCATCGCACGATCACCTATCCGACTCGGACAGACCACTACATCGAGGGACAAATCGGCGCGACTTACACAGTGAACATCCATGTCGGAATCAGTGCTGCCTATATTCATCGGAACAACGCCTCGCCATTGACTGGCGCGGCCTTTACGGGAGACGTTTTCAGCCTTACGGCCAATTTCCGTTACTGATTATCGCTGCTCTAGCTAGATTTCTTGATTGCGGAAGAAGATCGGTTTGGTCTTCTTCCGCTTTTTTTGTCCACCATGATTTTTCGTTCGATCAGATTTGCCGGCCTCCTCTTGAGCTTGGGCGGGTGCGGGCTGCTTGCTGAAACCGCTCAGCCGCCAACACAAAAGGCGGACTATGTCCTCCAACCATTGGACATGATAAAAATCCAGATTTTCCAAGAGGAGGACTTGTCGCGCGACGTGAGGATTTCCCAGGAATACACTGTGACGCTGCCTTTGATTGGTTCAGTCGATTTGAGAAACAAGACCATCAGGCAGGCCCAAGATCAGATTCAGGATCTTTACCGCCGCGACTTCCTGGTGAATCCGCAGATCAACATTATTGTCGTCGAATATGCCAAGCGCAGCATCAACGTGCTGGGGGCGGTTGGCGCCCCAGGCGTAGTGTATTTTCCACAGGAAGAAGGGCTGACCTTGTTGGATGCCATTTCCCGTGCGGGTTCATTTAACCGTTTAGCCGACCGCAAGCATGTGAAGCTGACCCGCACTACCGCAGAAGGTAAAACGGAGACCTATGTCATCAACGCAGATAGCATCATTCAAGGGACCACGAACGAAACGTGGGTTATTCTCAGGGACGATGTCATCTATGTTCCAGAGCGGATTCTCTAATCCTTTGATTGATCCATGGAATCAGCTTCAAAACAAAAATCAGATGGTGGCGGTTATAATTACAATTATAATTATGGCGGCGACTACGCCGGCTATTCAGCGATCGGCTATGGAGAAGCGGGATCGGCCCAACGGAATTTTCAGGATTATCTACTGATTTTCAGAGAGCGCATTTGGTATATCGTCGTGGTTTTCCTCGTCGTTTTTTCATCGTCGTTGGTCTATACCTTCAGCCAGACAAAGATTTACGAGTCAGCCGCTACGATTCAGATTTTTCGTTCTGACCCCAAGATTATGCAAGTGCAGGCGGTTATGGATAATGATATCCGTTCGGCCGAGGATCTGAATACACAGGTAAAGATTTTGGAGAGCGGCACGATTATCCAGAAAGTGACCGATCGACTCACTGGAGAAGACCTTCGCCAATTCCTCGCTCCCTATGAAAAAGATGGCAAGAGCGACCCGGCGAGCGCAGGATCCATAGTTGCTCGGAATCGCAAGATCGTGCCGCAGCGTCTATCGCTGATCATATGGGTGCAGTTTCAGCATCCCGACCGGTTCGTTGCGGCGAAGGTTGCTAATCTGTTTGTCGATGAGTATATTGCATACAATGCCCGGGTTCGTATCGATGAATCGATGAAGGCGGTGGAAGATCTCAAGGTTCGCGTTGAACAACAGCGCAAGAAAGTGGATGAGCTTGCGAACAATCTTCAAATATATCGCGAAAAGAACAATCTGGTCTCCTTGGATCAGCGGAAGGATATCGTCACTGAAAAGCTCAAGGCGCTCAACTCCTACGTCACCCAAACGACGACCCGTTTCAAGGATGCTGAAATCCGCTGGAATCAGGTAAAAGAACGACGCGAGGGCACGGCCGCCCTCACGGAACTGCCGTTCATTGCCAGCCAACCGCTCATCGGCAGCCTGCTGTCGCAGCTTGCCGCCGAAAAGATCGCCCTCGCTCAGTTGAAAGAGCGCTACAAACCGAAGCACCCGAAGATGATCGAGGCGATCAACTCCTTCGCGCAAACGGAGCGCGAGTTAAAGAAGGCCATCGATTCTGCGATCGCCACCATCGAGACCGAATACCAAACCGCCCTTCTTAATGACAAGGAGGCAAGGACGCAGTTGGCCACGCAGGAGAGCGAGTCGCTTGGCCTGGATCGCTACGCTGTGGAATATGACAACATGCAGCGGGATTTGAGAATCAACGAGGGAATTCTTCAGGCGATCGTGGCCCGCACGCGCGAAACGTCGATGACGAGCACACTCGAAACACAAAATGCCCGTGTATTGGACCACGCTTCTCCCGCAGGCTCTCCCGTCTTTCCAAAAATTACGCTCAATCTTGGGCTCGGGTTCGTCGGCGGTATCGCGCTTGGGGTGGCCTTCGCCTTTCTCGTCGCGTTTGTCGATGATCGGGTGAAGAGCTCATTCGATATCGAAGGCGTGGTGGGTGTTCCGCTTATTGGCATCATTCCGCAGATCAAACGCATGGAGCAGGCTGAAAAGGCGCAGATCGTCGTCACCAATACCGACCGGCAGGTCGCCGAATCCTTCCTGACCCTGCACTCCAGCTTGCGTCTCAAGGACGAGAGCAAGAGCGCCAAGTGCATTCTGACGACCAGCACTGTTCCCGGCGAAGGTAAATCGTTTATCACGACTAATCTGGCTCTCACCTTTGCGGCGCACGGCGAACGGGTCGTGATCGTTGATTGTGATCTGCGTAAACCCAATATTCACAAATCGTTCCGGGTCGAAAACCTCAAAGGGCTGATCGATGTATGCACTGGCGCTGCGACCCTGGACGACGTCATAATGCGCAACATCCAACCCGGACTTGATATCATCCCGGCTGGCGGAAGGGCCAAGAACCCAACCCACATCCTCAACAGTAAGAATTTCGAGATCATGATCTCGGAACTGCGCAAACGTTATGATCGGGTATTTATCGACACGCCTCCGCTTGCGGCAGTGAGCGATGCCATGATTGTGCTCCCGCTGGTCGACGGTTCTATCTTCACTATTTACTTTAATAAAGTTCGCCGCAAAGCGGCTCAGTTCAGTGCCAAGAAGCTGATTGACTCGAATGTTCCCTGTTTCGGGGCCGTGCTCAACGGCCTCAATCTCGCCGTTTCCGGTTATTATTATGCCCAATATTACGACAAATCCTACAAAGATTACTACGTCGTGATGAGCAAAGAGGAAGAGGGCAAGCGGCGCTGAGGGCGCGTTCTTTGCATCCTTGCGGTCGGTAGGAGCTGCGGGTTGTTCGCTCGCCTTGGGCGAAGTCCTGTGCGACTGTTGTTGCCGGCATGAATTTCACCAACTCCGATCCGATGCAGGAAACCGTTTGCTGGCTCGCTGCGCACACGCGCTTTCCCGCGAGCCGGCTGGCGACGTCTGCCGAGGCGTTGCTATGTCTCGCTGCCCTGGCTACCGCTGCCGAAGCGGAGGAGCAGCGGCGCTTTCTGATCCAACGGCACGACCCCGCGCAAACGTCGGCGCTGCGGACGCACAAGCTCCGGCGCTCGCAGGTGCACTTTAAGTGCGACAACAGCGCGAAAGTGTAGCTGGTGACCCCGCAGTTTTCCTGTAACTTTTGCGCGGTCCGGCGGGTTTTTGGCATATCCTCCATGAAAACCCACACCTTCCTGATCTCAGCCGGCCTGCTGGCCTTAGCATCTGTCTGCGCGCACGCCAAAATCGAGCGCACGGTCGAAAAGTCCTTCTCTGTTCAACCAGGTGGAACACTCACCGTCGATACCCAAGGTGGCGACATCCGCATCCTCACCTCGAACCAGGCTACCGTGATGGTCGTGGCAAAGGAGAAAATCCGTGCTAGCTCAGACAAAGAGGCTGACCAGATTCTTGCGAAACTCGCGCTCATCATGGCGCAGGATGCCGCAGGCGTCACGGCCACCACCAAATACGAGAAGGGTGTGCCCGGGATCCACTGGGGTTCCTGGCCACCAGTGCAGGTGGATTTTACCGTGACAGTGCCGGCCAACTACAATGTCGCGCTCAAGACCTCTGGTGGCGACATCAAGATTGCCGACTTGTTAGGCAAGGTTCGCGCTCGGACATCAGGAGGGAATATTTCGCTCGGTAGGATCTCTGGGGAAGTCGACGCCGGCTCGTCGGGTGGTGATGTGAGCCTGAACGAAGGTGCTGCAACTGTGAAACTCAGCACTTCAGGCGGAAATATCCACGTCGAGCGGGCGGTGGGGCCGACGGACTTGGACACCTCGGGCGGCGATATATCGATCAAGTCGGTAGAAAATACACTCCACGCAACTACTAGCGGAGGGGATGTCACGGCCGGGATTGTCGGTGCGCTCAAGGGCGCCTGTCGGCTCAGCACCTCTGGTGGACGCGTCCGTGTGGCGGTGGACAAAATGGCGGCGTTTGACCTCAACGCTGCGACCAGTGGCGGAGATGTAGAAGCGGCTGGGTTGACCATCACGATCGAAAAAGGCGGCTCAGGTAAGAGTAGCCTCGCGGGTAAGGTCAATGGCGGCGGCCCGCTTCTGAAACTACGCTCCAGCGGTGGCGATGTGATCATCGAGACGCGCTGAACGAGGGGTTTCAGCGCTGACCTGTTCGCGCTTGGGTTGGTTGATCGTTCTCGACTCGTGAGTCGGGAAAACGACAAACAGAGCAGGCGCGAAACGCGTTTTCATGGGCCTCATCGACACACACACGCATCTCGAATCGTTTGCACACAAAGGCGCGTTGCCGGACATCCTCGTTCGCGCCCGTGAAGCCGGAGTGCAGGCGATGATTACCATCGGCACGAGCTTGGACGACTGGGAGATGTATCGGGGCCTCGCGCGCGAGCATGCCGGGTTGGTGCACTACACGGTTGGGCTGCATCCATGCGCGGTGGATGAAGACTGGACTGTGGCAGTGCGGCAGATTGAAACATTTTGGTCCGGAAGGAGTGCGCTAATGCGACCGGCGGCTCTCGGTGAATGCGGGCTGGACCGGTTTCACCTACCCAAAGACGACCTGACTGCGGCGGAGCGAATTTTCGCGTGGCAGAGGGCGGCATTCGCTGCGCAGCTGGAAACAGCGAAACGACTTGGATGCCCGGTCGTCGTGCACTCACGCGGGGCGTTTCACGAATGTGTGGAGATGATCGATGCGAGCGGGATCGATTGGACGCGGGTGGTTTTTCACTGCTTCACTGAAGGCGAGGCGGAGATGGCCGAGCTGGCGCGGCGGGGAGGGTTTGGGTCGTTTACAGGCGTGATCACCTACAAGTCTGCGGGCATCGTCCGCGATGCGGCGAGGGCGCAGGGGTTGGGGCGGCTGATGATCGAGACCGACGCGCCTTATCTCACGCCGATGCCGCACCGGGGCAAGACGAACGAGCCGGCATTCGTCCAGCACACGGCGGAGTTTTGCGCGAAAGAGGTCTTCGGAGTGAGCTATGAAGCGCTGGCGGAAGCCACAACCGCGAATGCGCGGCGGTTTTTCGGGATCTGATCGCGCGGAACCGCGAAAGCAGAAAGCTTTCTCGTTTCCGCGATTACGCCTCGTCGAACTTGCGAGTGAAGAGCTGCTCCAACTCGGTGATCATCGCGGCGGCATCGTCACCAGTGACCAGAAACTTGACTTTCGAGCCTTTACCAGCGGCCAACATCATGAGTCCCATGATGCTCTTGCCGTTGACTTGCTCCTCGTCCTTTTCGACGAACACCTCAGCTTTGAACTTGTTGGTGATGCGCACGATCATGGCGGCGGGACGGGCGTGAATACCCATCTTATTCTGCACCACCAGTTCTTTGACGAGCTGTTGGGCGGAAGGTATGGCGTCGCTTGGATTCATGGGTGGCGTGAAATGGAACCGGCGTAAATCCGTCATGCGGGCTCGGCTTGCAACCTAAAAACCAGTCGTCAGCATGCAAGTCGATGACTACCACAGCTATCATCGTGCCATGTCGGCTTGAGTCTACCCGCTTCCCGCGCAAGCTTTTGCACAAAATCAAGGACCGGCCGTTGCTGCTGTGGGTGGCAGAGCGGATCGCCCGCGAGGCACCGGAATTCCCCCTGTGGTTCGCGGTGGACCACGAGTTGTTGCGCGAATGCGTGGTTGACGCGGGATTTCAGGCGATCATGACCGACCCGGCACACGCAAGCGGCACCGACCGCATTGCCCAGGCCAACCGCACGGTGCGGGCCGACCACGTCATCAATGTCCAGGCCGACGAACCGCTGGTGACGGGGGCTCAGCTCCGGGCGCTGGCGGG
This sequence comes from uncultured Opitutia bacterium, assembly GCA_903877135.1. Lineage (GTDB taxonomy): Bacteria > Verrucomicrobiota > Verrucomicrobiia > Opitutales > Opitutaceae > CAIRCN01. The sequence continues at coordinate 128,519 of CAIRCN010000020.1, read as the reverse complement.
GTTGCTGGCGGGTGGTGCCCCGATGGCGACGCTGGTCACGCCGTTCAGGCGCGTGGTCGATTTTTACAACACCAACCAAGTGAAAGTCGTGATGCGGCGCGACGGGCGGGCACTGTATTTCTCGCGTTCGCGCATGCCGTTCTCGCGCGACCTCGGACTGACCATCGACGACGCCTGGGTGCAGTCCAACCCCTGCTACAAACACCTCGGCCTCTACGCCTATCAGGCGGACCTGCTGGAGAAATTCGCGAAATTGCCTCCCGGTCGCTACGAGGTGGTGGAAAAACTTGAGCAACTGCGCGTGCTCGAAAACGGCTACGACATCGCCTGCGCGATCACCGGGGACCCGACCATTGGCGTCGACACGCGGGAGGATGCTAAAAAATTCGAGCAGTGGCTGGGCTAGAGCGACCAGCGGGTGGCCGAGGTAATCCAAAACACCTCGCAGGCATGGCCACCGGTGTCGGTGCGGCTCAATGAGGAGGTCCAGCGATAGCCGTCAGGCAATGTAATCTCGACTAAATAGCCTTGGAGTTTTACAAGCTCATGGCGTCGCACGGAGAGTAGGGTGTCGCGCACGTCGTCGTTGGCGGGCAGGCAATGCGTGTTGGCGGAGTGCGAGACGATCTCGCTCAGATCAAGCGGAGGCTCGTCTTTTGGGCGGTATTCATACCAGCGCGCAGACTGGCTGATTTCGAGATCGTTGATGACCGAGGCGATCGACATCGGTCCCCAACCCAGGGCGAGATCAACGGGCGCCAACTCAGCCTCGTGGTCATAGCGGTAGCGTTCGCGGGAAAGGACGACGGCCGTCACGGCGTAACGGGCGAGCGGGGTGACCGTGTAGCGGTCGTGGCGAAACGGTTTTGGCAGGTGCGCGCCTGTCTGCACGGGGTCGTTGGGCGCCGGGATGCCGCGCCACTTCGCCGCAGGCTCGTGCAGCCAGAGCCACGCCACGGCCAGCAGGACGACGAGAGCGAGGGCTTTTTTCACGGCGCTGATATGGATCAATGCCGCCGCCCGGGCAAGTGCGGCCGACTGGGCGGCCAATTGGGGCTGGAGTTGATGCGGACTTGAATTCGGCCCGGTTCGCCGTCGGATTGGAGCACCTCCCATGCCGATCAGACTCCAAAACCCATTCTGGAAAGTCGTGCTTGATCCCGCGCGGCCGCAGCTGGCGGCACTCGGCTTCGACGCCCACGGCGGCTCTCAATGGTGCGCGAATCTGCTGAAGACCGGCACGCCGATTTCTTCGCACCTGCCGCTCACCGGGCCAACCAGCGGACAAAGCGGCTACGTGGACGTCGCGGGCGCTTGGTGGCTGAGTTCGTCGTCCGGGTCTGCGGAAGTCGGCACGGTCAGCGAGACCGAGGCCGGGCTCAACGGCATCGGCTACGGGGATGCGGATGAGCAATGGCGGCTACGGCTCGATGGCGCGAAGCTGGAGTGGACGATCCGGCAAACGTGGCGGCGGGAGACGGTGCTGGCGGATGCGTTTGCACCGGGGCTGTTTTTCGCGGCGCAGGCTTTGTGGGGCGAGGCGACGGTGTTTCAGCTCTGGGAGCGCGGCATGGCGAAGGACGCGTTCTATGGCTCGGGTAGCATTCTCGGGCCCGAGAGCACGACGCTGACGACCCGCCACACGCGAACGATGGCCGGCGGTTGGGCGATGGCGAAACTGCTCTCGCATGCGGGGCCAAATGGCGATTTGCGCGTGACGGTTTCGCATCACCTCAAGAAGGGCGAGATCACCAATTTTGCGTCGATGCTGGGCCAGAGTTCGTGGTGCGACGCTTCGGAGGTAGTCACGCGGCGGGCAGGCGAGGTGGTCGAGACGCGGTTAACGCTCGAGCCGGTTGCGTCGGCGACGGGTGTGGGGTTGGAGGTTGCGCTCGGTGGCGCGTGGCAGGAAGCCGCCGCCACGAACCGCCGTTTTTTTGATGTCTATGCGAACTGCGGCATCATGGCCGACACGCACGATTGGCGGCTGGGCAACTGTCCATCGGGCTACGTGGCGCTGCTGTGCCGTTATATGCACGCGGAGATGCTGCGGTTTGGCGTGCCGGGCGGTGCGCTCGGGCCGGACAGCACTGATGTGCAGCGCGTGCTGTGCGACGAGGTTACGCGCATGGCGGATCACCTTGTGCGCGATGGAACCGTAGGACCGGGTTACCAGAGTTCGACGTCGCTCGATCTCTACACTTCGTTCCTGCTCTGCCTGCGCGATGTGCTGCTGCTGACAGGCGATCGCGAGTTGGGTGAACGGCTCTGGCGCGGCGGACGTTGCGCACTGGAGCAGATTAATCGCCAGATCGCGGAGGGGCGCGGGATGATCTGCGCGACACGCGACGAGGGGAATGACTACTGGGACTGGATTTCGCGCGACGGCCACATCGGCTATGTCAACGTGCTCGCGTGGATGGCGCTGCGCGCTGCCGCGGAGGTCGCCGAATGGCTGGGCCACGCCAACGAAATTCCTGCGATCACCGCGCAGGCCGAAGCGCTGCGCGAAAAATACGACCGCGATTTCTGGAGCGAAGAACGCGGCTATTACGCTGACTGGATCGATCTGCAGGGTGTGCCTCGATTTTTCCTCTACGCCCCGCCGCAGCTCATGGCGGTCGTGGCGGGCATGGTGTCGGCAGACCGCGCACGGCGCATCGTCGATGCCGTGCTGGCGCGCCGGCTCGAACTCGGGCCGGCGTGGGAAAACTGTTTTTCGATTCAGACAAATCTCTACGACGCAGAGGAATTTTCGTTCATGCGGCGCAGGTTTGACGCCGACGTCACGCGCTTTGGCGAGACTATGAACGGCGGCTGTCTCGCCTCGTGGAATTACCACTGGATTGGCGCGCTCGTGAAGGTGGGCTGCATCGACGAGGCGCTGGCGGCGTGGTGGAAACTGCTGGCGCGCTTCGCCGCCACGGCGCTGGTTGAGGGCTCCAACTATTGGGATTTTTCCGGGCAGCCGAGCCGCACCGTGGTGCAGGCCGTGATGATTCCGAAGGAATTTCCTTCCTACGAACCGATCGCGGCCGAGCCGTTTCTGGCTGATCAGGGACTGGTTGCGTGCGCGTTGCCGAGGTGGCTGCTGGGGATCGAACTGACTTTGCGTGGCGTGACGGCGAATCCCGTGCTGCCAGCCGACGCCTATCCGGCGACGGTGCGATTGCAGCATCTGGGTCGGGAGCGCGTGTTGAAAATCACGCGCAATGGTGCCGTCGAATTGGATTAGCGCGGGCGGTCTGCCCGGCGCTCAGCGGTCGGGCTGCAGGAAGCCCCCAATAACCGGCAGCTGGCGTCCACGGCCCTGGGCGGCGTTGATGATGCCGATGACCATTAGCACGAACAGACCAACCGAGAGCAGCCAACCGATGCCGCTCAGGCTGTAGGGCAGCAGACGGTCGATCACGCCGACGACTACCCAAGTCACGAATAGGGCCACGCCTTGATAGGCGTGAAAGCGCGCAAACTTCGAGTCCTTCGCGGCAAGGAGCGGGATGAGAAACAAAATCCAGATGTAGGCGAGGACGGCGAAAACCTTATTCTTCGCGATGTCCTCCGAATCAAAGACGATTTCAGGAGAGCTCATGCTCGATTCCTCGAACCGAAACCTAGCAAAGGCCAGATTAAACCTTCCCGGCTTTGCGGGCTTCGACCATTCGGTAAAAATCGGTGAAGAGCGGGTCGGCGTCGTTCGGGCCGGGGGCGGCTTCGGGGTGGTATTGCACGCTGAAGATCGGGAGCGTCGTGTGGCGCAGGCCTTCGACGGTCTGGTCGTTGAGGTTGATCTCGGTGACTTTCGCGCCGGTTTTATCGAGTGATTTCGGGTCGGTGGCGAAGCCGTGGTTTTGCGCGGTGATGGAGACTTTGCCGGTCTCGAAGTTCTTCACGGGCTGGTTGCCGCCGCGGTGACCGAACTTGAGCTTGAACGTCGTGCCGCCGAGCGCGTGCGTGAGCATTTGGTGCCCGAGACAGATGCCGAAGATTGGGAAGTCAGGCAGCAGGCCGGTGACGGTTTTGTGAATGTAGGGTAGGGCGGCGGGGTCGCCGGGACCGTTGGAGAGGAAAACGGCGTCGGGCGCGTGCTCGCGGATTTGCTCGTGGGTCGCGGTAGCGGGGAAAACCTGCACTTCGAAGCCGTGACGAACGAGTTTGCGAAAAATGGTGTGCTTCGCGCCGTAGTCGAAGGCGGCGACGCGGAATTTAATCGCCGGTGTGGCGGGCGCGTTCATCGTGGTGCCGACGGGCATGTAGGCGGCGTTGAAGTTTTCCGCGGAATCGGCGCGCCAGAGGTAGGGCTCACGGCAGGTGACGTCCTTCACGTAGTCGCTGCCGGCCATGTCGCGCCAGGCGCGGGCCCGGGCGACCGCCTCCTCGTCGCTGATGGGGAGCGTGCTGAGACAGGACTTCATCGCGCCGTCGACGCGGAGTTTTTTCGTGAGGGCGCGGGTGTCGATTTCGCTGAGGCCGGGGATGCCGTGCTTGGCGAGGTAGTCTGGGAGGGAAATGCGGCTGCGCCAGTTCGAGACGACTGGGGAGACTTCACGGACGATAAAGCCGGCACATTTTGGGCCGGAGGATTCCTCGTCCTCAGGCGTGAGCCCGTAGTTACCGATCTGCACGGCGGTCATGGTGACGATCTGGCCGAAATAGGAGGGGTCGGTGAGGATCTCCTGATAGCCGGTCATCGAGGTGTTGAAGACGCACTCGCCAGCAATGGTGGCGTCGGCGCCAAAGGCGAGGCCGCGAAATACGCTGCCGTCGGCAAGGGCGAGAACTCCGGGTTTGGACGGGGACATTAAAGCCTGACGAAAAACGCTCCAGCGGCTGCTGCCAAGGGGAATCACGGGCATGTGCAATATTGCGCCGGGGTTTGACAGGGGCCGGGGGGGCAAATACCCGTTTGGCCACAACGATGTCCTACACCGAAGACCCTGCCAGCTGGTTTCAAGGCCAGGGGCTGTGGCAGCAAACTCCCGAAACCGACTGGCACGACTGGACGTGGCAGTTGAAGAACCGCCTGACGACGGCGGAGCAGTTGGAGCGTTTCATGACGCTCACGGCCGATGAGAAGGCCGGTTGCGCCCACGCCAGCGAGAAGCTGGCGCTGGCGATCACCCCTTATTTTTTCAACCTCATCGACCGCAACGACCCAAACTGCCCAATTCGCAAGCAGGTGATCCCCCGCTCCGGCGAGATGCTGGTCAGCGCGGAGGAACAGCTTGATTCGCTGGGCGAGGACTCGCATTCGCCGGTGCCGGGGTTGGTGCACCGTTATCCGGACCGCGTGCTGTTTTTGGTCACCGACCGCTGTGCCGCCTATTGCCGCTACTGCACGCGCAGCCGGCTGGTCTCCAACGCGCAACATTACGATTTTCACCCGGACTACGAGCAGGCGCTGCGCTACATCGAGGCGCACACGGAGGTGCGCGACGTTTTGCTCTCGGGAGGGGATCCGTTGCTGCTGTCTGACAAGAAGATCGAGCACCTGCTCGCGCGGTTGCGGGCGATCCCGCATGTCGAGTTCATCCGCATCGGGTCGCGCATACCGGTGTTTCTGCCGCAGCGGATCACGGCTGAGCTGTGCGAGGTTTTCAAGAAATACGGCCCGATCTGGATGAGCATCCACGTGAATCATCCGAAGGAGTGCACCGCCGAGCTGCGCGCGGCTTGCGACCGGCTATCGTTTGCCGGTGTGCCGCTGGGCAACCAGAGCGTGTTGCTTAAAGGCGTGAACGACGATACCGAGGTCATGAAGGCTCTCATCCACCGGCTGTTGCGCATGCGGGTGCGGCCCTACTACCTCTACCAGATGGACCTCATCACCGGCGGTAGTCACTTCAAGGTGGATGTGCGCAAGGGTATCGAGATCATCCGCGCCCTCCGCGGACACACTACAGGCTACGCCATCCCGCAATACGTCATCGATGCGCCCGGCGGTGGCGGCAAGGTGCCGATCAATCCCGACTACGTGGAGAAGATCACCGCCGACGAGGTGGTGTTCCGAAACTACGAGGGGCACATCTTCCGTTATCCGGTGAAAAACACGCCGCTATCTGTCACTGCCCCCTTGGTTGAGCATGTGGTAAGCGAATGAGGTTGAGGATGCGCGTGCCGGTGCCGCCGTTGGGCGTCACTTCTATGAGAATTACGCAGGGATTTTCGCTGTGAGAGAGGCGAATTTGGCGTCAAGTAGAGTGCTCCCGTTATGACGATACGTTGGTAATATTGTTTAATGTTAATGAACAAATAGTTATAACTTAGTTTGACACCGATTGATTTTCCCGAGTTTTTTTGAGCGTTTTGCATCTGACGCCGTCTATCCCCATGTAGTCAGCACTGTTCGCAAGAACGGTGATTGTTTGTAGTTCTAACGGTTTGCTTGGTGTTAGGTCACACTGGCCGCCCTCTCGCGAGGGCGGCCTCTGTGTTTCCGGACCTGAGGAACCCGGTGGCGGCAGGCTTCCGCCTTCACCCGGTGGGCGGCGTGTTTTTCGAGAATTCGCGCACTATTTTTGAGCGTTTCGCGCCCGGCCGCATCTATCCCCACGTAGTTTGTAGTTCATCCGGTTTTGCTTGGTGTTCTGGTCACAACGGCCGCCTCTGATGAGGTGGCTTTTGTGTTTTCAGGCCTGTCCTTTGCGCAATTCCAGTGGTCTATATGTATGCTTGAGTTATGGCCTGTGCCGGGGCCGGCGCGGAAACTAAAGCTTGCGCAAAGGTGCAATCGGCATTTCGTCCGCGATGCCTGTAGGGGTGTCCTCCGCGGAGGGCTGAGACTGTGGTGCGACCGGCCACTCGACCCTTCGAACCTGAAACGGATCATGCCGACGAAGGAAACAGCAGGCGCCGCGAAGAGCGCCATCCGGGCGCGTGGCGCCCCTTCTGTCGGGAGTCCAATTTGGGTCGGGCACCACCACCATGAAGCTCCCGACACGAATCCTCCTCACCGCCGCGACCCTCGTCGCGCTTAACTCCGCCCGCGCGCAAACCGCCACTCCCTCCGTCACCCTCGCGCCGCTGCGTGTGACCGCCGACCTCTGGGAATCACCTCTCGAACTCATCCCGGCCAGCGTCACCGTCTATGACCAGCAGGCCCTGCGCGCCGGCAACGTCCGCCATTTCGGCGACCTCGCCGACGAGATCCCCAATCTCACCTGGTCTGGCGCCACCTCGCGGTCGCGCTTTTTCCAGATCCGCGGCATCGGCGAGAACTCCCAATACGAGGGCGAGACGCCCGATGCCACGGTGCGCTTCCTCGTCGATGACCTCGACTTCACCGGCCTCGGCACGATCGGCGGCACCTTCGACGTGAGTCAGGTCGAAGTGCTCCGCGGCCCGCAGGCCGGGGCGTTCGGCGCCAACGCTGCCGGTGGAGTCGTCCGTCTCGTCACCAACGCCCCCACACCGTTCTGGACCGGCGCGGTCGAGGCCGCGGCAGGCGGCAACGCGTTGCGCGAGGGCGGCTTCGCCATCGGCGGTCCGCTCAGCGCCGACCGCCCCGAGGCGCTCATGGCGCGCCTCGCGATTTACCAGGCCAACAGCGACGGCTACCGCCACAACGTTACGCTCAACCGCGACACCAACGCCCGTGACGAGTTCACCGCGCGCCTGCGCTTCACTGCCAACCCCTCGCCCCTCTGGCGCTGGGACGCCGCGCTGCTCTACGCCGATTTCCGCAACGGCTTCGACGAGTTCGCCCTCGATAACAATGGCCGCCTAACCTACAGCGACCAGCCCGGCCGCGACGAGCAGCGCTCCCGCGCCGCCAGCCTGCGCGGCACCTTCACCGGCTTCGACGGCGCGCGCCTCACCAGCGTCACCGGCGGCACTTGGACGCAGTCGCGCTACAGCTACGACGACGATTGGACGGCCGCCTCCTACCAAGGCTTCAGCGACCTCCGCCGCCACCGCACCGTCGTCAACCAGGAACTACGTCTCGACTCCACGCTCACCCGCGGCGCACTCGGCTGGATCGACCGCTGGACGCTTGGCGCCTACTACGCCGACACCCGCGAGAACGGTGCCTACACCGATTCCTATCCCACCGAAATCAACGGCCTCAACACCCGCTACCGCGCCGCCAACGCCGCCCTCTTTGGCCAGGTGGCCCACGACTTCAGCGCCACCACGCGCCTCATCGTCGGCTTGCGCACCGAGCGCGTCAGCATCGACGGCCGTGGCACGAAGACCTATTTCGACGCCACCGCCGGCACCTACGCCCCGCCGGTCACGTTTCAACCGACCTTCGACGGCACGCTCTTTGGCGGCAAGATCACCCTCGAACACGACCTGAGCGAGCATGACGTCGTGTTCGCATCCGTCACGCGCGGCTTCAAGGCTGGCGGCGTCAACCTCGACGCCCGCATCGATCCGCTCGCCGGCGACCCGCTCACCTACGGCAACGAGACGCTCTGGAACTACGAGGCCGGCCTGCGCGGCAACTGGCTCGACCGCCGCCTCACGGGCGAGGTCACCGTGTTCTACCTCGCGCGCCGCAACGCGCAGGTGCGTGACTCCGCCGGCTTCGGCGGCACCTACCGCTTCTTCACCGCCAACGGTCACGACGCCACCATCTCCGGTCTCGAGGCCGCGGCAGGCTACGCGCTCACGCCCGACTGGTCGCTGCACGCCACGCTCGCGCAGATGGATTCCTCGCTCGACCCCATCACGCTGCCGAACGGCTACACCGGTGGTGGTCGTAGCCTCGCCAATACCCCACGCTACGGTTACACGCTCGGCACGCGCTGGCACGACGCCACGGGCTTTTTCGCCAACGCCGAACTCGTCGCCCGCGCGAGCCAACTCGACTCCAACACCGACAACGAGGCCCGCCGCGCCTTCCACCTCGTCAACGCCAGCTTCGGCTACGCGTGGCGCGCGTGGACATTCACCGTCTGGGGCCGCAACGTTTTCAACGAGGTCTACGAGAAACGCGTCTTCTTTTTCGGCAATGCGGACCCGGACTACACTCCGACGCGCTACGAAGACCGCGCCGACCCGCGCCAACTCGGCGCCAGCGTTGCGTATCGGTTTTGAGGTTGGACTGCATGGGCTCGGGCGAATCCATCCATTTACTCATGAGCTATCAGATCCCGACAGGCTCGGGCAGGCCACTGTTCGCCACGTAACGCTGGGTATGCTCCAGAAACGCGCGTTGCAGAGAATCAGGCTTACCTTTCCACAATACCGCAACCACCACGGGATCGAAACCATCGAGCGGTAATACCCGCACAGCCTAATCTGTCCTTTGCCCTAGCCTGCAGACGACGGGGCTCGGCGAGCGTTAGATAGGCGGCTTGCGCGCGGGTGGGGCGGGCGTTCAAACTGGCGGTTTCCATGATTGGACTCCATGAAGGCCAGGGCGCGAAGGCAAAGAAGGCAGCGGAACGCGTGTTCACGCTGCATCTCTCCGTCGTCGGGTGCCAGCCGCGCATTTGGCGGCGGCTCGCCCTCCGTGAATCGATGTGGGTCTCGCGTCTGCACGATGCGATCCAAGTCGCGTTCGACTGGTTCGACTACCAGACCCACGCCTTCAACCTCGACGACCTGCGTTTTGGCAACCCGCTGAAACAGGAGGAACTCACCATCGAGGATGATCGTGACGTGACGCTGGCCGACTTGGACCTTGAGCACCGCGAGCGTTTTACCTACGGCTACCACTTCGGTGAGGGCTGGCAGGTGGCGATCAAAGTCGAAAAAATCGGCATTGCGGAGAAAGGCGCGCATTACCCGGTTTGCCTCGCTGGCGAGCGGGCGGGGCCGCCGGAGGATTGCGGCGGGAAGGAGGCGTTCCACGATATGCTTGCGTGTCTGAAGGAGCCGCACACCGACCTCGGCCGCGAATGGCGGGAGTGGCTAGGGCCTGACTACGATCCAGAGGCCTGCGATCTTGGGAAAATCAACAAGGCGCTCCGCAAGCTGGGCAAGTGAACGAGGTTATGTTTCCTTTTCCAGTTTTAAACTGCCTGACGAATAATATGAGTATTACACTTCAGGATAACAGCTTGCGAATAATTTGCGAGTGGCATTTGACGCAGATGCTGGGGCCGGCACGGTAGGGGCGTTCTTTACCAGGTTTTGTGGTCAGGCGGGAGGCGTCGCGGCAATCGTGTGCGAAGTCTCCATCTGACCATGAAGAAAAAGACAAGACAGCTCCATGTCGTGAATCCGGGCATCCTCTCGGGGGTGACGTTTGTCGCTTGGTATGAAGTCGATGACTCCAACCAAACCGCAGACGACTACCTCTTCGAAAGCGATACATTGGAGGAGCGACCAGAGTTCAACAAGACCGACTGGAAGCAGGCGGCTGCCATCCTGCCCAAAGCTTGGCATCGTCTGGTCCGTCAGCTTCCGTGGCGCAAGGCCGCCTGAGCCAATGCCGCGGGTATAACCAGAAAACAACACCGGGGCGGGAAATATTTCCCGCCCCGGTTCTTTATTTATACTGTGGAAAAGGCGCTTTCCCAGAAGACAGCCGAATGGCTTGGTCACCTTCATTTGTGCTCACGAGTTACCGGTGATCTGGAAGACCCATAACCTTGAGTATCGGCAGCGGATTAGCTTGCCGGTGTATGAAATATGGTCGGCTGAGTGGCATCATGACTACTGGCATTGATTTATGTGCTTGAGTCATTACATTAATAACTACCAACAGAAATGCTTACATGCCGGAACATCTCCTGACTCTTGGCGGTATTTTTCTCAGCTATGCCCGCGAAGATACCGAAGCGGCGCGCCGTATCGCTGACGCGCTGCGGGGCTTTGGTATTGAGGTGTGGTTCGACCAGAACGAACTGCGCGGCGGCGACACTTGGGACGCCAAGATTCGCGGGCAAATCCGCGCCTGTGCTCTCTTCATGCCGGTGATCTCGGCGCGCACGCAGCAGCGCACCGAAGGTTACTTCCGCCGTGAATGGAAAATCGCCGTCGAACGCACCCACGATATGGCGGACGGCGTGCCGTTCATCGTGCCGGTGGTGATTGATGCCACCGCGGAGTCAGCCGCACTTGTGCCCGAGCAGTTCATGCGCGTGCAGTGGACGCGATTGGCCGGCGGCATGCCCACCCCCGAGTTTGTCACGCAGACCAAGCGCCTGCTCGAGCCCCGCCGCACGGCTGAAGTCGCCGCCTCGCCGACTGCATCACCGGCGCCAGCAATACCCAGCAAGACACCCCTGTTTGCCATCGCCATGGTCGCCGTGATCGCGATTGGCGCAGCCGCGTTTTTCGCGTTGCGCCCGGCGGCGAAGGAAAAACCTTTGGCCGCCGAGCCTGTCTCAGCGCCGGTTGCGGCAAAAATCAGCGACAAATCGATCGCCGTCCTTCCCTTCGCCAACATGAGCGATGAGAAGGACACGGGCTTCTTCGCTGACGGCGTGCACGAGGATTTGCTCACGAACCTCGCGCTCATTCGCGACCTGAAAGTCGTCTCGCGCACGACGGTCGTGCAGTATCGCGACTCGAAGAAATCGCTCCGCCAAATTGGCGAGGAGCTCGGCGTTGCCTACATTCTCGAGGGCAGCGTGCGCCGCTCCGGCAACAAAGTCCGCGTCACCGGCCAGCTCATCAACGCCCGCACCGACGAGCATGTCTGGGCGAAAAGCTACGACCGCGATCTCACCGATGTGTTCGCGATTCAGGCCGCGCTCGCCACCGAGATTGCCGGCGCGCTCGAGGCGGCGCTCACGCCGCAGACCCAGAAACTCCTTGAGCGCCGTCCTACGGAAAACCCCGTCTCCTACGATTCCTACCTGCAGGGCCGCGCTTCACGCAACCGCGACCGCAACACCAAGACCGGTCTCGATAAGCAGGAGGCGCTATACCAACTGGCCGTGCAACAGGATCCCAAGTTCGCCGCGGCGTGGGGCGAGTTGGCTGTCACCCACGCGCTCAACGTCTTTTGGAACTACGACCACACACCGGCCCGCCTCGCCCAGGCCGACGCCGCCATTGCTCAGGCTGTCCGTCTCGCGCCGGAGTCGCCCGACGTCATCCAGGCACTCGGCACCTACGCCTACTACGCCTACCGCGATTATGCGCGCGCCACCGAGCAGTATAAAAAACTCGCGCGGATGAAGCCCAACGATCCGACTGCTTTCAGTTCTCTCGGCCTCATCCAGCGCCGGCAGGGCCGCTGGACTGAATCGCTTTCGAATCTTTGGAAAGCTTACCAGCTCGAGCAGGCTAATTTCAATTATGCCCGCAACCTCGTCTCGTCCTTGGAATTAGTCCGGCGGTGGGATGAAGCCATCGCTGTCCAGCGCCGGCTGGTGGCCCTGCTGCCCGACGATTTGCCCGACCTGTTCAGGCTTCACCTGCTCCTCTTCGACGCTACCGGCTCTTGGAAGGAAAGCGAGGATTGGTTCGCGCAGCTCTCACCCGAACAGCAAAACACACCTCGGGTCATTGCCTGGCGGAAGGGTCGCGCCAATCGCATGGACGACATGATCGAATATAAGCGGCTCGACCAGTTGCAACCCTACTTCGACACCGACGGCAGGCCTCGTTCGGAACAAGCTGTGTTCAGCGCCCTCGCTTACTTTGTGCATGGCGATGTCGCTGCCGCACAGGCGCGGCTCGGCGGTTTCCCAGCCGAGGTTCAGGCCACGTTGCAGCTTCAACCCGCCAACAATAATCTCTGGGCGGGGTTGGCTCTAATAGAGCTCATCCTCGGTCAAAAGGAGGCAGCCCTCGCGCACGCCCGAAAATGCACAGAGCTCATGCCGGAGTCGCTTGATGCCTTCGATAGTGCGCGCTTCAGCGAGTTTCTGGCCAATGATTATTTGTTGGACGGCGACAAGGAGCGCGCGCTCGCCGAATACACACGCCTGCTCCACCGCCCCAGCTACGTGAACGTCCACTACCTCCAGACAGAGCGGCTCTATGCCCCGCTGCGCGCCGACCCGCGCTTTCAGGCGCTCATCAACGACCCGAAGAACAACGCGCCACTTTACTGAACGATGAGCGAAACGACCCCAGCTATTTTCATCAGCTACGCGCGTGAGGATTCGGTTGCCGCTGACCGCATCGCGGAGGCATTGCGCAGCCACGGGCTCGAGGTGTGGTTCGACCAGAACGAACTCCGTGGCGGCGATTCTTGGGATCAAAAAATTCGCGGCCAGATTCGCAGTTGCTCGCTCATCATCCCCATCGTCTCCGCGCACACGCAGGGTCGCGGCGAAGGCTACTTTCGCCGCGAATGGAAACTCGCCGCCGAGCGCACGCACGACATGGCGGCGGGCATCCCGTTTCTCGTGCCCGTGGTGATCGACGACACCGCCGAGTCCGCCGCGCTCGTGCCGGAGGAATTCATGCGCGTGCAGTGGACGCGCCTGCCGCATGGCCGCACAACGCCGCAGTTCGCCGCACAGGTGAAACGCCTGCTCGAGACGCCGCGCGCTGCCGCACCCAAACGACCCGCATTTCCCGTCACGGCGCCGGCCGCGACTACCGCGCCACGCACGCCCGGCGTTCCGATCTGGGCGGTCACGGCAGGTGGCGTCCTGCTGCTCGGCGCCGTCGCTTATTTCGTGCTGCGCCCGGCAACGCAGGAGCCGCCCGCTTCGACGAAAGTGGCCGCGGAAACCAAAGCTGCGCCAGCCGCTGCGCCTGCGCCCGCCAACGACAAATCCGTCGGTGTGCTCGCATTTACAGACATGAGCGAGGCGCATAACAGCGAATATCTTTCCGACGGCATCAGCGAGGAGCTGCTAAATGCCCTCGCAAAAATCCCCGGTCTCGGCGTGGCGGCCCGCACTTCAGCGTTTTCCTTTAAAGGCAAGAGCGTGCCGATTCCGGAAATCGCCCAAAAACTCAATGTTGCCTACGTCGTCGAGGGCAGCGTGCAGCGCGCGGGCGACCGCGTGAAAATCACCGCGCAGCTCATCAAGGCGGCGGACGGCTTCCACATGTGGTCGGACACGTTCACGCGCGACCTGAAGGACGTGTTCGCCGTCGAGGAGGAAATCTCCGCCATCATCGCCAAAAACCTTTCGCTCAAACTCGGCATCACCATCCCAGCGCCCACCGCTTCGGTCGCGCCGACGAAAAATCCAGCCGCCTACGAAGCCTACTTGCGCGGCCGCGCCGCTCAGACCACCGGCTTTAGCGAGCGAATCGGCCCCGATGCCGTGCGCTATTTTGAAACCGCCGTCCGCCTCGATCCGGACTACGCGCTGGCCTGGGCCCGACTCGCCGAGACGGTCGCGCGCATCGTGAGCAGCGGCTTTGACCGCAGCGATGAGCAGCAAAACAAGGCCCGCGCCGCGGCCGCCACCGCCTTGCGACTCGATGGGAACCTGCCCGAGGCGCACCTCGCCCAGGCCCGCCTGCATCTCGTCATCGATCGTGACTTGGCGCAGGCTCGGCACGAACTGGACATCGTCGAGCAGCTGCGACCCGGCGAGGTTGAAGTTGCCGCCGTGCGCGTGCAAATCGCCTATGCCGCCGGCCAGTGGGGCGACCCGCTGTCCTCGCTGGCCGCGCGCGCCGTCGAGGCCGATCCGCAAAACGTCGACAACCTCGAAGCAATATCGCAGCTCCTCAGCTTGGCGGGACATTTTGCCGAGGCCTACCGGCTTTGCGATCGGGCAGCCGCCGTGGGCGACAACGGCGAGGAAACCATCCGCCAAAAGCACAACATCCTTTATGCGTGGACCGGCGATGCCGCTGCCGCACTCGCGCTGCTGGAAACGATGCCCGGGCAGCCGAGTGAAACCAACATGCGTTTTTACTCCAGTCGCGCCTTATATCGCAGCCGCTTGGGTCAAATCGATGATGCCGTCGCGGACTACAAGCATGCACGCTCCATTACCGCCGCACAATTTGCCCATCGCAGCGGCCCGCGCGGCGTGGCCATTATCGCGTTGTATCGCATCGCACATCTCGAGGCGCGGCGCGGCCACTCGGCCCGCTCCACGGAACTCGAAACCGAAGTGCTGGCCGAGGTAGAGAAATTTCGAAGTGATTTTCCTGATTCGTTTGGCTTTACAAACTACGGCGCGTATGTCCTGGCCCGTCGGGGCCAAACCGCCGAGGCCAACGCCATCATGGACGAAATCGATCGCCGCGCTGCCGACAGTCATGAATTCGGGACGATTCTCTCCCAGCGCCGATCCAAAGCCGTCGTGTTCGCGCTGCTCGGACGCATGGACGACGCCATCGCCGAGCTGCGCGCCGTGCACGAAGCGGGCTACGGCTTCGGCTACGGCCTGCGCACGTCCGACGACTACGAACCGCTGCGCAGCGACCCGCGCTTTCAACAATTGATGAAGCAAGCCGAGGCCCGCGCCGATGCCCAGCCGCGCCCGAAAAAATGAGCGAGTCCACCAAAGCCGTTTTTCTGAGCTACGCACGCGAGGACACTGACGCCGCGCGCCGCATCGCCGACGCGCTGCGAGCATTTGGGGTCGAGGCGTGGCTCGACCAAAGCGAATTGCGCGGTGGCGACGCATGGGACCAGAACATCCGCCGTCAAATCAAGGATTGCGCGCTGTTCGTCCCGATCATTTCGGTGCACACTCAAGCGCGCGGCGAAGGTTATTTCCGCTTGGAATGGACGCTGGCGGAAGAGCGCACCCAGCACATCGCGAAGAGCGTGCCATTCATCGTGCCAGTCGTCATCGACGACACGGCGGAAGCAGGCGCATCGGTGCCGGACGCGTTTATTCGCGCCCACTGGACCCGGCTGCCGAATGGCGTGCCCTCGCCACAGTTTGTCGAACAGGTGCAGCGGCTGCTCGGGCAGCAGCGCAAGCCCGCGTTGGCGGCCAGTCCGGCGGCGGGAGGATCGAGTCACGCACCACTTGCGCGGCCGAGTTCCGTTTGGAAAACGGTGCTCACGGTGGCCCTGCTCGCTCTCGCCATTGCGGGCATGTGGTGGAAGCTTGCGCCGCGCGCCGGATCGACCGCCCATTCCGGCCCGCCGGTGGTAGTGCTGATGGACTCGCCTTACGTTGACCGTGTTTACGACCCGGCGACGCTCAAGAGCGGGGGCACCAATGCCGACGACATCACCGACGCGCTGCACGATCTGCCCATCTCGATCATCAAGGAAAACACCAGCTCCGTCTGGCACCGCGAGAGCGAGATCGCCAAGGTCCACCCCGCGCTGATCGTGCTGCACCGTTCGTGCTTCTACACTTTTCCGTCGAACCGGGCGGAGGAACTCTACCCGATCGCGGACAACAAGCTCGTCGCCTGTCTCGGCTACTTGGCGACGTTGGACCCGCAGGTGAGGTTCATTGTCTATTCGCGGCATTCGTTCGAAAACGACGCCGATGCGGCGAAGTGGCGCGGTGAGGCGGCGACCCGTTTCCCATCCCTCGCCGGAAAAATCGAAACCTGGCGGGTGCCGCTCGACCGGGCGACCTTCCGCAATCCGCTCACGGCGCAGGAACTGCGTGAGAGCGTCGAGCGGGCCCTCGCTCTGCGGGTCAACGCCGCCGCACCCTAATATTTTATCTTTCAACTACCCTCACCAATGAACACCGAAATCGCCGCCACTTCCTTCTCCGCCACAGCGTTCAACGACGACGTGTGGGAAGACCTGCTCAACTACATCGAGGAAAAGCGCGTTATCCCCATCGTGGGCCCCGAACTACTCAAGGTGGAGACAGAGTCCGGCCCGCGCCTCCTCTTGGAATGGCTGGCGGAGAAACTCGCCGCCCGGTTGGGTGTCGATCCTGCGCCGCTGCCTCAGCCAATCACGCTGAACGATGTTGTGTGCAGTTACCTGACCGCACACGGGCGCCGCGAGGAGGCCTACACCCGGCTCCGCACCATCATGCGCGAGGCGGCCTTCCAGCCGCCACTGCCGCTCCGGCAGCTCGCGGAAATCACCGACTTCAACCTCTACGTCACAATGACGTTCGATCCGTTGCTGGAGCAGGCCATCAACCAAGTCCGCTTCGGCGGCGCGGCCAACACCGAGGTCATCGCCTATGCGCCCAACCGCGTGGCTGACCTGCCGGTCGAACGCGACGACCTCCAGCGGCCCGTCGTCTACCACCTGCTCGGCCGCCTCTCCGCGTCACCGACCTACGTCATCTCCGACGAAGACATGCTGGAGTTCGTCTGCGCGCTGCAGAGCGAGCACCTCACGCCTGAAAAACTCTTCCATGCCCTCGAGCACAACCACCTGCTCGTCATCGGCAGCGATTTCTCCAACTGGCTCGCGCGGCTCTTTCTGCGCATGACCAAACGCCGGCGCCTCTCCGACCCGCGCGATGTTGGTGAGATTCTAGCGGACAGCCACAGCCTCACTGACGTGCGCCTCGTATCGTTCCTGCAGCAGGTCAGCGTGCGCACGCGGATGTTTGCCGGCGCCGTGGAATTCGTGGCGGAGTTGCACCGCCGCTGGATGGCTCGACGCGGTGTCGCCGCGACCACCGCGGGCGGCTCAGGCTCCCCTATGCGGTTT
This sequence comes from uncultured Opitutia bacterium, assembly GCA_903877135.1. Taxonomy (GTDB): domain Bacteria; phylum Verrucomicrobiota; class Verrucomicrobiia; order Opitutales; family Opitutaceae; genus CAIRCN01. The sequence goes on along the minus strand of CAIRCN010000020.1, from coordinate 111,094 downwards.
CTGCCGCCGGCCCGTGAAATGCCCGAAAACGCCGTTTTCATCAGCTACGCGCGCGAAGATCTGCCGGCAGTTGAGCGGCTCCGGGCCGGTCTCGACGCGGCGGGCATCACCACGTGGTTCGATATGGACCGGCTGGAAAGCGGCGACGACTACGATCGAAAAATCCGAGGTAACATCGCCCGCTGCTCGTTTTTTTTGCCCGTGGTTTCCGCCACCACGCAGCGGCGGCACGAGGGGTATTTCCGCCGCGAATGGAGCTACGCTGTTGACCGCACGCGCGGTATGGCGGACGGCGCGGTGTTCATTTTGCCGGTCTGCATCGATGGCACGACCGAGGCCGATGCCATCGTGCCGGAGAAATTCAAGGCTGTGCACTTTGCACGGCTGCCCGGTGGCGAACCACCGCCTGAGTTCACCCGCCGTCTGCAGGAATTTTTTAACGCCCGCCGCACATGAAACCATCCGCCCCCGCCCCCATTGCGACCGTTGATGCGCAGCATCCCTGGCTCGGACTCGTTTCCTTCACCGAGGAAACCCGTGGCTATTTCCACGGCCGCGAGGAAGAGGCCGCCGAACTCGGTCGCCGCGTGCAGCGCAAGCTCCTCACGATCCTCTTTGGTCAGTCTGGTCTCGGCAAAACCTCCATTCTCCAGGCGGGCCTCGTGCCGCGCCTGCGGCCCGAGGGTTTCTGTCCCGTCTATGTGCGGCTCGACTACGACCCGCACTCGCCGCCGCCCGCCGAGCAGATCAAGCGCGCTGTCTTTCGCGCCACCGAGGCCGCCGGCACGTGGACGCAGAGCGGATCGGCAGTCTCCGGCGAGACGCTCTGGGAATTCCTCCACCACCGCGAGGACGTGCTCAAGGACGCCGAGGGGCGCACGCTCATTCCCATCCTCATCTTCGACCAGTTCGAGGAAATCTTCACACTGGCCCAGACGGACGACGCCGGCCGGAAACGCGCGCAGGAATTCCTCGCCGATCTCGCCGACCTCGTAGAAAATCGCCCGCCGGCCGCGCTAGAAACGCGCATTGACCGCGACGAGGCCGACGCCGCCAAGTTCGATTTTGCCCGCGCCGACTACCGCATTCTCATCTCGCTGAGAGAAGACTACCTCGCGCACCTTGAGGGGCTGAAGGGGCAAATGCCGTCCGTCACGCAGAACCGCATGCGCCTCGCCCGGATGACTGGCACGCAGGCGATCGCTGCCGTGTGTCGGCCCGCGCCGCACCTGGTCACAGAGACGGTGGCCGCTGCCATTGTGCGCTTCGTTGCCGGTGGAGCCGATCTATCCCACGCCGAGGTCGAGCCCTCGCTGCTCAGCCTCATCTGCCGCGAGCTGAACAACACCCGACTCGCCCGGGGCCACGCGGAAATCTCTGCCGACCTGCTCGCCGGCTCACGCGACACCATCCTGTCGGAGTTCTACGAACGCGTCCTTGCGGATCAGCCCGACGGCGTGCGGATGTTTATCGAGGACGAGATGCTGACTGACTCCGGTTTCCGCGAGAGCGTCGCAGAGGAACGCGTTCGGAAAGGGTTTGCCGCTGCCGGCGCCAAGCCTGACGCGCTTGCGGCCCTTGTGGACCGCCGCTTATTGCGCGTGGAAGATCGACTCGACATGCGACGGGTCGAGATCACGCACGACGTCTTGTGCAGCGTCATCGGTGCCAGTCGCGGCGTGCGCCACGAGCGCGAAGCGTTGGAGGAATCGAAGCGCCAGCTTGCCGCCCAGAAGGAGCGAGAGATTGCGACCCACCGGGCGCTCGTGCGCGCGCGGCTTGTCGCCGCCGTGGCCAGCGTGCTCATGCTGCTGGCGGCAGGGAGCGCGGTGTTTGGCTGGATCAACCTGCGCCGCGCCCGCGCCGCCGAGGTCGAGGCTGCTCAGACCCGCGCACTGGCCGAGCACGCCCGCGCCGAGGCTGAAAAGCTCGTTGGCTTTTTGCTCGACGATTTCTACGAGGAGCTCAGGCCCACGGGCCGCAGCGAGATTGTCGGCCAGCTGGCCGACAAGGCCGTGGCTTACTACGACGGCCTGCCCGCCGCGTTGATGTCCCCACAGACGCGCCTCTATCGCGGCCTTGCGCTCGTGCGCAAAGCCAGCTCGCTTTTCGATGCTGGCCAGGACGCTGCCGCCGCTGCAGTGGCGCAGCAGGCCCGGAAGATTTTCGAGGATCTGCGCACCTCGGGCCATGACACCGATGAGACCCGGGCGGCGCTGGCCTTGGCATATTTTTCCACTGCCTCGACTGCGGCGCTGGGCGACACGCGGGCGGAGTTGATCAAGGCAGTTGACTTGCTGCGCCCCATTGTGGCCTCGGGGCGGGCGCCCCGCAGCACGAAGCTCGCCTTTGCCGACATGCTCCAATACCTCGGGCACGCCCAACCAAACCCCGCCGACGGCTACGACAACTGCGAGGAGTCGCGCAAAATCCTCGTCGACATGGGCGCGGTTACGCTCACCGATCTGACGGCCGCCTCGATTTATGGCGACGTGACCGACTCCCAGTCGCGAATGGCCCAGGTGCTCGGCCGGATCGACGAGGCCGAGCGGCTCGCAAGCATCGTCAGCGACATCGCCGAGAAAGTGCTTGAGCAGCGTCCCGGCGACCTGCGCGCCATGCGGAATCGTTTCTTCTCGCAAAACATGCAGGCCATCGTAGCCCGCAGCCATCACGATTTGAAAGATGCCGAATTGCACTACGGCAAATCGGAGGAGGCCTGTCGCTACTACACGCGCTTCAATCCTGCCGACAGCAGTGGCTGGCAGTTCTATGGCGTGAGCGTCCGCGATGTGGCGGAAACCTATTATGAAGAAGGTCGCGTGGCCGACGCCATCCGCAAAGCCTGCGATGGGGTCGCGCTCGAGAAAGACCCGCGCAACAAGACCGGCATGAACGTGAGCGTCTTTTGGACTTGGGCCACCATCGTCGCCTACGAGTCGCAGCGCGGCAACTTGGCGGAAGCGCGTGCCGGTCTTGCGGAGGCGAAGCGCGTCTACGCGCAATTTGTCAAGGACCGCAATATCGACCCGGAGCTGACCGCAATCAGCAGCGCCAGCCTGGAAATGCTCGAGTTCGACCTTCTCGCCGCGCAGGGAGACTACGCCACCATCCATCGGCGCGCGGTAGTGATCAGCGACCGGCTCGCCGGCATGAAATTGCAGCACGAGGGCAGCGTGGACTTCCACACCAACGCTCTGCGCCAAAGCCGCGTGTGGAAAACGGAATCCGCCCTGCGTGTCGGCCAGTTGGAGGAGGCAGCTACAGTGTCCCGCGAACTCCTCCAAAATCCCGCCTATGGCCACCGCCTCGACCAGCAGACGAGAGCGGAAAGCCAGGCGCGCACAAAAGTGCGGCTCGGTCAGGCCCTGCTCGGCTCGGGCCGCCGCGACGAGGTACTCGGCCTGCTTAGTGAATCAGTGGACTATTATCGGCAGCAACTGGTCCAGGGCGCGACCGACACCAAGTTCCGGCAGGACTTTGCCCGCGCACTCTATCAGCAGGCGCTGGCGCAACCCGGCGATGTGAACGGCCAGGAACAACGCCGTGCACTGCTCGATCAGGCCGCGGGTGTGCTCGGGGGAATGTCGCTTGAAGCCCAACAACTGCTCCAAAATCGCGAAATCATCCAATGGGTGTCCGACGCCCGGGCCAAATCAGGCGCTTAAGCCAGGCCATTCATGAGCGCCGCCGCCAAGGCTGTTTTTCTCAGTTACGCCCGTGAAGATACGGACGCGGCCCGGCGCATTGCCGACGCCCTGCGCAGTCACGGCGTCGAGGTATGGTTCGACCAGAGCGAGCTGCGTGGTGGTGATACATGGGATCAAAAAATCCGGAAGCAAATCAATGACTGCACGCTATTCCTGCCGGTCATTTCGCAGCACACGCAGGACCGCAGTAAGGGTTACTTCCGGCTTGAATGGAAACTGGCCGTCGAGCAGACGCACCTCATGCTGGAAGGCGTGCCCTTTCTCGCCCCGGTCGTGGTCGATGACACGCTAGAGAGCGGAGCGGCTGTGCCAGCGGAGTTCATGAGAGTGCAGTGGACGCGGCTGCCCGGCGCGCTGCCCACGCCGCAGTTCGTCGCGCAAATCAAACGCCTTCTTGACGGTCCGGACAAGGACGCGCCGGGCGCACGCCCCGCGCCCGTGGCAGCTGCGCCCGCGTCCGCGGCGTCGCCCCCGACGAGGATGCACCTGTGGCTCGCAGCGGTCGTGGGTGTGGCTTTGCTCGGCGCCGTCACGTTCTTCGCATTGCGCCCAGCGGCGAATGAACCCGCCGCCTCGCCGCCTGTCGTCTCTCAGCCCGCGCCTGTTGCTCCCGCCACCGATAATTCCGTTGCTGTGCTCGCGTTCGCTGATCTGAGCGAAGCGCGCAACAGCGAGTATTTGTCCGACGGGATCAGCGAGAACCTGCTCGACGCACTGGCGAAGGTGCCCGGCTTGCGCGTGGCGGCGCGCACCTCGGCGTTCTATTTCAAGGGCAAGAATCTCCCGATGGCCGAGATCGCACAGAAACTCAACGTGGCCTATGTCGTCGAGGGCAGTGTGCAGCGTGCGGGCGACAGCGTGCGCATCACGGCGCAGCTCATCAAGGCCGCCGACGGCTACCACGTGTGGAGCGACCACTTCGACCGCGAACTGAAAAACATCTTCGCCGTGCAGGACGAGATCGCCGGCCTCATCGCGAAGCAGCTTTCGCTTAAACTCGGCGCAAGCTCCGCCGCCGCAACGGCCGCGGTGAACCCGGAGGCCTTTGAGCTTTACGTGCAGGCGCGGCAGGCGTGGAACCAGCGCACCCTTGCGGCCTACGACCGGGCCGAGGAGCTGCTGAACCGCGCGCTCACGCTGGAGCCGAAATTCGCCCGGGCCCATGCCGCCCTCGCGGATGTCTGGGTGATCCGGGCCGTCGAAACCGGCAAGATTAACACTTTCGGCCAGCGCAACTCTCCCGAGTTTGCCCGCCTCCGCGCCCAAGTGGACCGCGCGCTCGCGCTCGACCCCAACCTCGCCGAGGCGCATGCCACTCTCGGCAATTTGCTCATGTTTAACGGCCAGTTCGAGGAGAGTGCCCGTGAGCTGCGCCTCGCCCTTGCGCTCAATCCCAACTATGCCACCGGCCACCATTTTTTGGGCCGCCTGCTACAGAGCGACGGGCAGTTCGACGAAGCACGGGACGAACTTGCGCGCGCGGCCGCGCTTGACCCGTTTTCCCCCCGGATTCTGGACAATTACGCCATCCTCCTGGAAGACGAGGGTCGATCGGTCGAGGCGCTCCCGATCATCGATCGTGCGCTGACGCTGCAGCCCGACTCTCTCCAGGCGGCGATTTTCAAGGCGGCTACTCTCTCTTCGCTCGGCCGGCACGACGATGCAGTGGCGTTGGTCCGCCGTCAGCCCTATAAAAACCCCTTTTATGTCCCCGAAGTGGTGAAGGTGTTGGTCCGGGCCGGCCTCAAGCAAGAAGCCGAACAATTGCTGGCGGGCATCCCCGGAGGCACCAACTACCGGGCGCTGGCGGCCATTGGCCGGCCGGTTGACGCGCTGGCGGCGATGGACCCGGCGAAAATACCCATCTCGATTTTCTCCCTCGTGTTCATTGACCCGGCATTCGACCCGATCCGTCAGGATCCGCGCTACGTGGCGCTCATCGCGGAACTCGGCATGACCGAAGCCCACGCCCGCGCGCGGGCCTGGCGCGCCGCGCACCCGCTCCCGAAAACCAAATGAGCGAATCCACCAAAGCCGTTTTTCTCAGCTATGCCCGCGACGATGCGGCGGCGGCGCGCCGCGTCGCCGAGGCGCTGCGCAGCAGCGGCCTCGAGGTCTGGTTCGATGAAAATGAGCTGCGCGGCGGCGACGCATGGGATCAAAAAATTCGGCGCCAGATCGGCGATTGCACGCTCTTCCTCCCGATCATTTCCCAGCACACGCAGGAACGCGGCAAAGGCTACTTCCGGCTCGAGTGGAAACTCGCCGTCGAGCAGACGCACCTGATGGCGGAAGGGGTTCCATTTCTGGCCCCCGTGGTCATCGACGATACGCGCGAAACCGGGGCTGTCGTGCCGCCGGAGTTTATGCGCGTGCAGTGGACGCGCCTGCCCGGCGCGCTGCCCACGCCGCAGTTCGTCGCGCAAATCAAACGCCTCCTCGAAGCGCACACGAGGGCCGGAGCGGTCGCGAGTGTAGCGCAGGCTCCCAGCCTACATCCGGTTCAGATGGCAGGCTGGAAGCCTGCGCTACGTCGTGTTCCGGCAGCGGCATGGATCGCCGCTGGCGTAGTTCTCATGGCGGCGCTGTATGGATGGCTGCGTCCCGCCGTCAGGGAAATGCCGCCGCCAGCCACCGCCAAACCGGCGACGGAAACGAAGCCCCCGCCTGCGGCAGCAGCAAAATCCATCGCCGTGCTCCCGTTCGCCAACCTGAGCACGGACAAGGAAAACGAGTTCTTTGCCGACGGCGTGCATGACGACGTCATCACCAACCTGGCAAAAATCCGTGACCTGAAAGTTATTTCCCGCACTTCGGTGCTCGCCTATCGCGACCCTGCGGCGCGCAACCTGAAAAAAATTGCCGCCGAACTCGGCGTGGCGGCTATCCTCGAGGGCAGCATCCGCCGCGTTGGCAGCAAAGTCCACATGAACGCCCAGCTCATCGACGCGCGCACCGATGAGCACCTCTGGGCCGACACCTTCGATGGCGACACTGGCGATATCTTCGCGTTGCAGGCGAGCCTCGCACAAAAAATTGCCGCGGCGCTCAAGGCCACGCTGACGCCAGGCGAGCGCACGCTCATCGAACTACGGCCGACGCAAAACCAGGAAGCCTACGAACTCTACTCGCGCGCCCGCATCCTGCAGGAGCGGTTCGGTGCGCTTTCTAAGCGCGAGGAATACGAGAATGTCATCGCGTTACTCGATCAGGCTGTGGCCAAAGATCCGGCGTTTGCCCTGGCCTACGCGAATCTGTCGATGGTCCACGGTCTCATGTATTGGTTCGGCGCGGTGGATCCCACCCCCGAACGCCGCCAGAAATCGCTCGACACTTTGAACATCGCCCGGCGCCTCGCCCCAACTGCGCCCGAAACCCATCTGGCGCAGGGCTCATTCAGCTACATCTGCGATCTGGATTGGCAGGCGGCGCTGGCCGAATACGCGCTGGCCGAACCCAACCTCCCGAATGACGCACAACTCCTTTATCGCATCGGCCTGGCGCACCGGCGCCTCGCGCAGTGGCCCGAGACCATGCTGCATTTTGAGCGCGCCGCTGCGCTCAATCCGCACGACAACAGCATCGTTTCCACCCTGGTGGATTCCAACTTTGCCCTGCGGCGCTACGCCGAGACTTGTAAGCTGGCCGCCCATTATCTGACCGTTTTCCCCGCGGACGTGCGCCTGCTCACAGTGCTCTTGCGGGCTCAATACGCTCTCGATGGCGACGGCGACGCCTTCATCCGCGGCTGGGCCGCGCCGCGCGCCGGAGCCGATGAGCGCGACCAGCTCCAAGTGAATTACGAGGTCGCCATGTATTCTGGCGATCTAGTCGCGGCCGAGCGCATACTCGCCGATCCGCGGCTGACCTTTTTAGGCTCCTTCGGTGGCACGATCAATGAGGATACCGCCTCGGCGCGTGCCTTGGTGGCTTGCCTGCGTGGTGACCATGAAGCCGCCGCCAAGTTCGCCGCCGAGGCCATCGCCCATTATCGCCATCACTCATGGACCCGCCGTCAGCAGCCAACCGTTCTTATGGCCATTGCCGCGGCCGAAGCCTACGTCGGTCGCGCTGAGGAAGCAGCGCGGGATGGACGCGAAGCTCTAGCCCAGCAACAGGCGCTTGATGCATTTAGCGCCATTGGATCGAAACGAATCTTAGGCGGGCTTTACGCGCTACTGGGCCGGAGGGATGAGGCGCTGACCGCGCTGCGCCATCTGGTGCGCGCGGCGGATGGCACTTCGCCCAACGATTATCGCCATGATCCGCTCTGGTCGCGGTTGAATGACGACCCGCGCTTCGAGGAGATTCTGCGTTCGGCGAAACCGTTATGAGCAACGCCACCAAAGCCGTTTTCTTAAGTTATGCCCGTGAAGACACCGACGCGGCCAAACACATTGCGGAAGCGTTGCGCGCGTTTGGCGTCGAGGTGTGGTTTGACCAAAGCGAACTGCGCGGCGGCGATGCGTGGGACCAGAAAATCCGCAACCAAATCAAAACTTGCGCGTTGTTCCTGCCGCTCGTCTCCCAACGCACCGAAGAGCGCGCCGAAGGCTACTTCCGCCGTGAGTGGAAACTTGCCGTCGACCGCACGCACGACATGGCGGTCGGCAAGTCTTTCATCGTGCCCATCGTCATTGATGGCACGCGGGAAAATGACGCAGCCGTGCCGGAGGAGTTCATGCGCTACCAGTGGACGCGCCTGTCGAATGGCGAAGCCACGCCGGAGTTTGTGATGCAGGTGAAGCGCCTGCTCGAAGCGCCGAAAAAATCGGTTCCGACTACTGCGCCTGCAGGGCGTCAGGCTACGGGCGAGACGCCGACCGCACGAGAGCGAAGTGCGCAGCGCAGTCCTTTGGGAATATGGATCGCCGCTATAATTATTGCAATGATCGTTGGCGCGCTGTGGCTCCGGCGCCCGGCCACAGACTCGGCGCCGCTTCAACAGCTGGAAACCAGCCCGGCACCCAAACCCGCGCCCGCCGTCAATGACAAGTCGATCGCCGTCCTGCCGTTTGTGAACCGGAGCGTGGACAAGGAAAACGAGTTTTTCACTGACGGCATCCACGAGGACATTCTCACCAACCTCGCGCATATCGCGGAGCTGCGCGTCGTCTCGCGAACGTCGGTGATGGAATATCGAAGCACCACGAAAAAAATCCGTCAGATCGGCCAGGAACTTGGCGTCGCATGGATTCTCGAGGGCAGCGTGCAGCGCGCGGGCAACAAAGTGCGTGTGACCGGCCAACTCATCAACGCGCGCACCGACGAGCACGTCTGGGCGCAGAGCTATGACCGCGATCTCACGGATGTCTTTGCGATTCAGGCCGACCTTGCGAAGGAAATCGCCGGTGCGCTTTCCGCCACGCTCACGCCGTCGGAAAAAAGCCTTCTTGAGCGCAGGCCGACCGCCGATCCCGCCGCCTACGATCTCTATCTCAAGGCGCGGCAAATCAATCGCGACGGCAACGACACGCGCAAGGAATTGGAGACGCAGATCGCGCTGCTGCGGAGCGCCACAACGATTGACCCCTTGTTCGCCACCGCTTGGGCCGACTTGGTCACCGTCCAGGCGGAGATGCGGTTCAACTCCTACGATGTCTCTGAAAAGCGTCTGGCCTTGGCGCGGGAGGCGATGGAGACGGCGCGGCGGCTCGACCCCGACAATCCCGCGGTGATCGCCGGCGTCGGAACCTATTTCTACTACGGCCTGCGGGATTTTCCGCACGCCTTGGAGCAATTCAACCGGATCACGCGACAGTGGCCCAGCGATTACTACGGGCATTTCATGACCGGGCTGGTCCAGCGGCGGCAGGGCAAGTGGGCGGAGTCTTTAGCCAGTCTGCACCGCGCCGGACTGCTCGATCCCGGCTCGCCCGAGGTGGCGCGCAACCTCGTGGTTTCTTATCGAGCCCTGCGGCGCTACGACGAGGCGATCACCGAGCAGGCCCGGCGTGTGCGCCTGCTGCCGGAGTCGCTGCGCGAATCGTTCACCCTGGCGTGGCTGCACTTCAACGCGCGTGGCTCGACGAAGGAGGCCGACGAATTGCTGGCTGGCCCCATCGCGGGGCGGGCCGGGTCAGCGCTGGCGGCGGGTTATCGAAAACTCTGGGCTGCAGCCAAGGGCGATCTCGTCACGACGGCGCAGCTCGAACGCGAATTTCCCGGCGAATGGGGAGACCTTCTCGCCTTCGGCCGGTTTGCGCCGTGGCGCGGCGCCGTCATCGCCGTGGCGACAGGCGACATCGCCGGTGCCCGCGCGTTGGTGGAGAAAGTGCCCGCTGACTTGCGCTCCCGGCTCGTGAACGAACCGGAAAACTCGACCATATGGATCAACCTTGCGTTGATCGAATCCATGCTTGGCCACAAGGACGAGGCGCTCGCCGCAGCGCACAGGTCGCTCGAGCTTGTCCCCGAGAGCCGCGACACACTGTCGGGCACGGGCAGCCGGTCGGGGCTCGTGGTCGCGCTGGCGTGGACTGGCGAAAAGGAGGCGGCCTGCGCGGAGTTGAGCCGCCTGCTCGCCGAGCCGTCGAATGCGAATGTTTACGAGCTAAAAAAAAATCCGTGGCTCCTGCCGCTGAAAGGCGACTCGCGCTTCGAGGCCATCGTCAACGACCCGAAGAACAACGCGCCGCTTTTCTGACATGAGCGAATCGACTAAAGCTGTTTTCCTGAGTTACGCCCGCGAGGACACCGAGGCGGCGCGGCGGATCGCCGACGCGCTACGGGCGTTTGGTGTCGAAGTGTGGTTCGACCAGAGCGAGCTCCGCGGCGGCGACTCGTGGGACGCCAAAATCAAGAAACAGATCCGAGAGTGCGCGCTGTTTGTGCCGCTGGTGTCTGCGCAGACACAGGAGCGCCACGAGGGTTATTTTCGCCGCGAGTGGCTGCTCGCGGTGGAGCGCACGCGCGACATGGTGCACGGTGTGGCGTTCGTTGTGCCTGTGGTGATCGACGAGACGCGTGAGGCCGCCGCGGCGGTGCCGGAGGAATTTATGCGTTTTCACTGGACGCGCCTGACACACGGCGTGCCTTCGCCGCAGTTCGTCGAGCAGGTGAAACGGCTGCTCGAGGCGCCGCGGCGGCCTGCGGGCAGCGGCACGGCGGTCCGTTCCGCGCAACACGATGGGGGTGGCGCGGCCCCATCCAAACCACCCGTGCCGATTTGGGCCTGGGCGGCGGTGGTGGTCGCTGTGCCCGCGGTGTTGGTGGCGTTTTTTCTGTGGCTACGCCATCCGGGCGCAGAGCCGTTGCCGCTGCCGCACCGGGCCGACGCGGCCAAGTCGCCGGTAGTCGCGGCATCCCCAGTGAACGACAAGTCGATCGCGGTCTTGCCGTTCGAGAACATGAGCTCTGAAAAAGAGAACGAGTTTTTCACCGAAGGCATCCACGAGGACATCCTCACCAACCTTGCGATGATCCGCGATGTGCGAGTCGTCTCGCGCACGTCGGTCATGCAATATCGCGGCACGACCAAGCCGATCAGCCAGATCGCACAGGAGTTGAAGGTCGCCTACGTGCTCGAAGGCAGCGTGCGGCGATCCGGCAACAAGGTGCGCGTGACCGGCCAGCTCATCCGGGCGGCGACGGACGAGCATCTCTGGGCCAAGGCCTACGACCGCGACCTTACGGATGTGTTCACGATCCAAGGCGAGCTGGCGACGGCGATCGCGGGCGCTTTGCAGTCGGTGATCTCGCCCGAGGCAAAGTCGATTCTTGAGCGCCGGCCGACCGACAACCCCGTGGCCTACGACCTTTTCCTGAAAGCGCGCAATCTGCGTTACAACGGAGGCGTCATCGAGGCGCATGGCATCATTCCGATGCTCGAACAGGCCGTGCAACTCGATCCCAAGTTCGCCGCCGCCTGGGCGGAGCTCGGATCGCGCCGGGCCTTCGAATATTTCAACCTGGACCAGACGGCCGCGCTGCTGGCCGGCGCGAAGGACGCGATCGAAACCGCCGTCCGCCTCGCGCCGAATGATCCCACGGTCATCGAAGGGCAGGGCGATTATTATTACTATGGTTATCGCGATTATGCGCGCGCGACCGAAAACTACACGCGGCTCGCGCAACTCCGGCCGAACGATCCGGCGCTGTTCTGGTCGATGGCGCTTATCCAGCGCCGGCAGGGCCGTTTCGCCGATTCGTGGCGTAATTTCAAGCGCGCGCTCGAACTTGATTCCGACAATTCCAAGTATGCGACCACTGCACTCGAGTTGCTGACGATGGGCCGGCGCTACGCCGAGGGCGAGGCGCTCGCGCGGAAATGCGTTCAGTACTGGCCGGAGAATCTCTACGCGAGATCGTTTCTTGCGGTGGTCACTTACAGTGCCCGCGGCTCCACGACGGAAATGACGGAGTTTGCCCGGCGCGTGGTGCCGCCTGCCGAGCGCGCCGAGCACATTTATTACCAGCGCCTGCTTGCCCTCATGCGCGGTGATTGGGCCGAAGTCATGCGCCTCGACGGATTGCAGCGTCATTTCGACTCGGAGGACGATCCTTCGTGGCAGCAAGATGTGGTCACCGCCGCCGCCCTGGCCGAGATGGGCGACCTGTCGGCGGCGCGGGCCCGGGCGCGGGAAGCGCTGGCCGTCATGAACGCCGAGGAAACCCGGCAGGCCGGCAATGACATCTTGTGGATCAATCTCGCCATGGCCCATGCATTGCTGGGGGAAAAGGATGAGTCGATGCGCTGCCGGGAAAAGGCCCTCGAGCTGATGCCGCCCTCGCGCGATGCGTTGCAGGGCCCCACCGACGCTGCCGCACTGGCCGGTGCGCTCGCGTGGTGCGGTGAAAAGGAACGTGCGCTGGCGGAATTCGAGCGGCTGCTCCACGTGCCTTTCGGCACCAATATTTATCGCGACCGCGGTTACGGCTACCAGTCTGGTTCATGGAAACCGTTGAGGGATGATCTACGTTTTAAGGCCCTGCTCGCCGACCCCAAGAATAACGAACCGCTGTTCTGACCAATGAGCGACGCGACCAAAGCCGTTTTTCTGAGCTATGCCCGTGAGGACACGGACGCTGCGCGACGGATCGCGGAGGTGCTGCGTAGTTCCGGCATTGAGGTGTGGTTTGACCAAAGAGAACTCCGTGGGGGCGACGCTTGGGACCAAAAAATACGTCAGCAGGTCAAGGCATGCGCGCTGTTCGTGCCGATCATATCGGCCAGCACACAGTCGCGCCCCGAGGGTTATTTCCGCCTCGAATGGCGGCTAGCTGATCAGCGCACGCATTTGATGGGCCGGAACAAGACCTTCGTGCTGCCGGTTTGCGTGGATCAGACGCCGGATGCTGGCGCCGATGTGCCGGATTCGTTTCTTGCGGTGCAATGGACGCGCCTGCCTGGCGGGGAAACACCACCGGCCGTGGCGGAGCATGTGCGGCGGTTGTTGGCGGGCGTAGGCACGGCCCAGTCACGTTCGGCTGCGCCGCCACCGAGTCCGCCGCGGCTGACCGACGCTGTGCCGGCGGTGGCGGGAAACTCCGTTGCCGTGCTCGCGTTCGCGAATCTGAGCAACGACGCGGAGAACGAATTTTTTTCGGATGGGATCAGCGAGGAGTTGATCAACGTGCTTGTCCGCGTGCCGGGCCTGAAGGTTTCCGCGCGCACCTCGGCGTTTCACTTCAAGGGCCGAAACACACCTATTCCCGACATCGCGCGGCAGCTCGGCGTGGCTTACGTCGTCGAGGGCAGCGTGCGCAAAGCGGGCGACCGCGTCCGCATCACCGCGCAGCTCATCAAGGCGGCGGATGGCTTCCACGTGTGGTCCGACACGTTTACGCGCGACTTGAAGGACATCTTTGCCGTGCAGGACGAGATCGCTGGGCTGATCGCGAAAAGCCTCTCGCTTACGCTGGGCGCGACGGTCCGTGTGGCCCGCGAGGTCAACCCGGCCGCTTACCGTCTGTTTCTGGAAGGGCGGACGATTTTCTACCGCGAGGTGCCATCCGAATACGAACGGGCCATCCAGTGCTACCGGCAGTCGTTGGAAATCGATCCGGAATCAGCGCTCACTTGGGCGTGGCTGGCGCTGGGCTACGGTATGTCGGCGGGCTCCGGCGTTTATGGGATCGAGTCGGGCAGCCGTCTGGGCCGCGAGGCGGCCCAGCGGGCGATTGCCTTGGATCCGGATCTGGCCAAAGGTCATTTTGCCCGAGCTTTCATCGAGCTTCTTTATGGTTGGGACTGGAAGCAGGCGTCGGCTTTGCTTGCGCGGGCGTTGGAACTCGCCCCTGGAGACGTGGAGACCATGAGCATGGTGGCCCATCTGGCAGGAATCACCGGTAGGTGCGACGAGGCTATTCGCTTGGCGGGCAAAGCTGTGGAACTCGACCCGCTCAACTATTTTTCGAATTATGCCCTGGCCCGAAGTCTGGGTCTGGCGGGCCGTTTTGAGGAAATGGAGAAACAGTCGGACCGCATGATCTCGCTGAATCCCGCGGGCCTGCGGAGCCGGCTCTTCCTCTTTCTGGCCCTTTTGTTCCAAGGCCGCACCGACGAGGCCGCCAAGGCCGCCGAGGAAGTGCCGGCCGGCTGGGCCAGACAGACTGCGTTGGCCTGCGCGCGATTTGCTCAGGGAAGGCTGGAGGAATCGGAGGCGGCGCTGGAGGAATTGAAGGCGAAGGATGGAACCCACGCAGCCTATCAGGTGGCCCAGGTTCACGCTTTCCGCGGCGACATTGACCAGGCCTATGCGTGGCTGGAGGAGAGTTACCGGGTGCGGGATTCTGGGACGGCATTGATGAGATGCGATCCGCTCATGAGAAATCTGCATTCGGACCCGCGCTGGCTGCCGTTCCTGCGCAAAATTAAACTCACTGACGAGCAACTGGCATGAGAGAGCCCACCAAAGCAGTATTCCTCAGCTACGCGTCACAGGACGCGCCGGCGGTGGAGCGCATCGCGGAGGCGCTGCGGGCGTCGGGCGTCGAAGTGTGGTTCGACAAGAACGAACTCGTCGGCGGCGATGCGTGGGACCAAAAAATCCGCCGGCAAATCAAGGAGTGTGCGTTGTTCGTGCCAGTGATTTCGGCGAACACGCAGGCGCGGGCGGAGGGATACTTTCGGCTTGAATGGAAACTTGCCGTCGATCGCTCGCACCTGATGGCGGACGACGCGCCGTTCCTTTTCCCCGTCGTGATCGACGAAACGTCCGACGCGGCGGCGCGCGTGCCGGACAAATTCCGCGACGTGCAGTGGACGAGGCTCAATGTAAAGGACACGCCCGAGACACTCGCGAAGCGCGTGACAAAATTGCTCGTTGGCGGACCCGCACCCGCGGTCGAGACGGGTCGTGCGCGTCCAGCGGAAAGCAGCGAAGGCGTAGCGGCCTCGGGCAAGTCCGGCCCACACTGGATTCGCGTCGTCTCAATCATCGGCGGCCTCGCGATCGGTTTGGTTTACGCGTTTCGCCCGATGTGGACGCCGCCGCGGCGCGCCGAAACAAAGTCGCCGGCGGCGGTTGCGACGGCCCCGTCGCCGGTGCCACCGGCCGCGCCGCTCTCCGATGCGCGGCAGCTCGCTTACAAAGCCCGTGCACTGGTCGATAAGATCGATTCGACGCCGGACGATTTCGCGGCGGCCGAAGGATTGTTGAAACGCGCGCTCGAGCTCGAACAAACCGACGGAGAAATCTGGGCGATCTCCTCGCGGATCAACACCGCTTACCTTTCCCGGGCCTTCGATCGCAGCCCGAGCCGGCGCGAGGCCGGGCGCACCCAGGCCGAGCGGGCGATCAAGCTCGCCCCGGATTCGGTCGAAGCCTTGCTCGCTCTGGGTCGCTCGATCGGGCGGTCTGACTTTACGCGGACCGAAGCTCTCTTGCAGCGCGCGTTGGTGCTCGCGCCGGAGGACGGCCGGGTCCTACTGGCACTTGGCTCGAACTCGGTGACGCAGCAGAAACTCGACGTCGCGCTCGGCTACTTTCAGCGGATGGCGAACGTGCCGGAGTGGCGTCCGCTCGGGCTCTACAACGAGTTTCTCGTCTTTCTGTATCAGCGGCGTTTTGCCGAGGCTGAGCCCGCGATTCGCGATGCGGTCGCGGACGTGCCCTCCACCAACTTTGTCGTCGGGCAGGCTATGCTGGAGGTGATTTGGCACGGCCGCGCCGACGAAGCCGCGCGCTTGCTCGCCGCGGCGCCTCCCGCGGTGCGCACCGAGCCGCGCACGGCGCTCGTGACGGCGCTGGTGGCGCAGATGAATCGTAAACCAGATGAGGCGTTGCGGGCCTTGGATCGGTTGCCGGCCGACTACATCAACGATGCTTGGTTCACCGGGCCGAAAGGTTTGCTGGCGGGACTCGCGCACGCGCAGGCCAACCGCCCCGAAGCCGCGCGTCTCGCCTGGGAAGCCGGCCTCGTGGTCGTGCGGCGGCGGTTGCAGGACGATCCCAACGATCCCGAGCAACATCTGCGGCTCGGTGAACTGCTCGCGTGGTCCGGCCAGACCGAAGCCGCGATGCGGGAGGCTAAGATCGTCGAAGAACTGGCGGGCTCGAGAATGAGGGTCTGGACCGCCTCGCTGGTGCGGATCTACGCTGCCCTCGGCCGCGCCGATCTCGCCGTGCCGCTGCTCAAGCAAGAATTGGAGGTGGCCTACGCGACTCGCTGGCCCCTCACGGTCGCACTGCTGCGGCTCGATCCGCTCTGGGACAAGATTCGCGACGACCCGCGGTTCCAGGCGCTGTGCGTGGAGCCGGCGGAAAAAATCGAAGCGAAGCTACTGAGCGAAGGCGCGCAACTCGCGGCGCGCGCGCTGGCGCTGATCGTCAAGGTCGGCTTCACGCGCGACGATCTCGCGCCGGCGGAGGACTTGGCCCGCCGCGCGACGGAAAAGGACCCCGATTCTGCCGCCGCGTGGGGGGTGCGCGCCGGCATCCAGTCGGCGTGGCTTTTCCGCAACTGGGATATGAGCGAGAAGCGCAAACAGGATACGCAGGCGTTTGCTAATCGGGCGCTGGCGCTCGATCCGAATGAGCCCGAGGCACTGCTCGCGCTCGGCCATCTGCTGCGGACGCAGGGCGCCTTCGACCAAGCCGAGGCGCATTTGCGCCGCGCGACGACGAACAACCCCAATCACATCCGTTTGGCTCGTGCGCTGGGTTATACCCTGAGTGGTCATGGTCGCGTGGAGGAAGCCCGCGTGGTGTTGCTCGCCGCAGCCAAGCGCGCGCCGCGCGATCCGCTGTTGCGCTACGAGCTGGCGATGACCTACACGACCTACGGAAACGGCGGCGCAAAATTAGAAAACCTGGATCGAGCGATTGAGCAACTTGACATCGCGGTCGCGATCCAGCCGTTCTCCTCGGCGCTGATTTTGAAGGCAGGCTTGATCGGGGGTTGGCGCAGCGATTTGCCCGCGATGCGTGCGACGCTGGATCAATTGGAAAAATTGCCACTGGCCGAGCGGTCCGAGGACCGTTCGGTCTTCGTGGCAATGTGGGCCGCTATGCTGGAGCACCGGCCCGACCGTATCGAGGCCGCGGCCGCGTTGACGGCGCGCAACTATTTTGACGACTCGGTCATGCCGCTGCGACCGAAGTCCTGGTCACTCGCGCTGGCGCACCGGCTGGCCGGCAAGGACAACTTGGCTCGCAACGACTGGCAGGCGGCCGAAACTGTGCTGCGCCAACGGCTGCAGGACGATCCCGCCAACGAGAAATATCAAGTCGAACTCGCCATCACCCTCGCGTGGCTCGACCAGCGTGAGGAAGCAGCCCGGATCGTGGCTCCGATCGAGCCGGTTTGGAAGGAAGAGTTCAGGTATTGGCGGCCGGCGTTACTGGCGCGGTATTACGCGGCCTTGGGCGATACCGCTAAGGCGATGCCGTATCTCGCTCAGGAGATTGATCAGAATTTGTTCACCACGCGCAAAGTGATCCCGCTCGATCCGTGGTGGGACAAGCTCCGCGGCCAGGCGGAGTTCGAGGCCCTGCTCAAGGAGCCGAAGAAATGAGCGAAGCCGTCAACAAGGCCGTCTTCCTCAGCTACGCGTCACAAGACGCGGAAGCGGCGCGGCGCATTTGCGAGGCGCTGCGTAGCGGCGGGGTCGAGGTGTGGTTTGACGCCGACGGCGGGCTCGAACACGGCGACGAGTGGGACACGAAAATCCGCCGCCAGATCAAGGAGTGCGTGCTCTTTATCCCCGTCATCTCGGCCAGCACGCAGGCGAGGCACGAAGGCTATTTCCGGATCGAGTGGGAACTTGCTGCGCAGCGCGCGATGGGCATAGCGAGCGGCGTGCCGTTCATTTTGCCGGTCGTCATCGACGACACGCGCGAGCCCGCCGCGCTCGTGCCGGACCGTTTCCGGGCGGTGCAGTGGACAAGGCTGCGCCACGGCGAAGTTCCTCCCGAGGTGCAGCAGCGTTTCCTGAAACTCTGGTCGCATCGCACGGGCGTTTTAAAGCACGAGTCGGCGGAACGTGGCACGGGCATCCTGCCCGCGTCCGGACTTCACGGGCAGGATACCCGTGCCATTTCAAAGGCAGGCCGCCGCATTTTTGCGACGTTGGCGGTGGCTTTGATCGCCGCTGCGGCCCTTTGGAAATTCTGGCCGGGCGCGACTTCGGCCCCGCGCGATCCGGAACTAGCGCGAGCCGCGGCACTGTTCGATTTCAATTCGCCCGATTCGACGGCGGAGGGTTTTGCCCTCGCCGACGACATCTTGAAGACGGTCCTCGCGAAGCGCCCGTCCGATACCGACGCGGTCATTCTCTACGCGTGGCTCAACGATCTCTTCATGGTCCGCGGGTTCGACATGTCCGAGGAACGGCGTGCGCTCGCGCGTCAATACACCGAGCGCGCAGTGAGGCTCGCGCCGCAGAATACCGATGCTCTGGCGGCCCAGGGTGTGTTTTATTCCAACGGCTACCTCGGCAGCGATCCCGCGCGCGGGGAACAACTCCTACGGCAGGCCATCGCGATCAACCCGCGCGATCCGCGCTACTACCGGATGCTCAGCTTCACTCTGGTGTTTCAGAGAAAGCGCGACGAGGCGCGGCGCAATGCCCAGCATGCGCTCGAGCTTTTTCCGGACAACGCGCTGGTGCACTACGACTACGGCCTGGTGCAGCTCTACCTGGAAGATTTCGATGGCGCGGAAAAAGCATTTCGCGACACGCTCGCCTTCACGCCGCCGACTTCGCTGCTCTATGGTGGCCTGCACGCCGACCTCGCGGCGTTTGCCGCGTTCGCCCACGCCGATTTGCCGATGATGAAGGACTGGCTCGTGAAGATGCCGCCGCAGGTTCGCGACAACGCGCGAGAGGCGATGCCTTCATTCATCTACGCGCTCGCCAGCGGCGACACGGAGCGCGCGATCGCCACGGTGCAGCAACTGTCCGGCGTGTGGTTGCGCAACTATGGCGAGACCCCCAAGGCGCTGATCGCGGGTGACCTGCTGGTGTTGCAGGGAAAATCCGAGCAGGCGCGCGGCGAATTCGAGGCGGCGCACGCGGAGGTGACGCAGGCGCGCGCGAAGGATCCGGGCAAGAATCGCTACCGCCAGCTCGAGGTGTGGACGCTGTTGCGGCTCGGCCGGCTGGCGGAGGCGCGGGCGGCGCTGCCCGGCGTGATCGAGGCCACGAGCGCGTGGGATTTCGATCCGCTTTATCCCGCCGAGTATTGGTATGGCCCGCTCGCCGCGAGTCTCGTTCTGGGCGACAAGGAGTCGGCGCTGAATTATCTCCGCAAGGCCGCGACGACCGCGGGCTGGCGGCGCTATTTTCGCAACCTGCTCCAAATCGATCCACGCGTGAAGGATTGGTGGAGCGACCCGGAAATAGTCGCGCAGCTCAGCGACCCAGCCAAATCGAGCGCGGCGGTGGCCGGTGCGCCGGACGCGAAATCCGTCGCCGTGCTGGCGTTCGCAAATCTGAGCGACGACAAGGGCAACGAATATTTCTCCGACGGCATCAGCGAGGAGTTGCTCAACGTGCTGGCGAAAATTCCCGGCCTAAAAGTTTCAGCGCGCACCTCGGCGTTTTATTTCAAGGGCAAGGAGGTGCCGGTGCCCGAGATCGCGAAGCAACTCGGCGTCGCTTACGTCGTCGAGGGCAGCGTCCGCAAGGCTGGTGACAAGGTCCGTATCACCGCCCAGCTCATCAAGGCCGCCGATGGTTTCCATGTGTGGAGCGACACCTTCACCCGCGAGCTGAAGGATATCTTCGCCGTGCAGGATGAGATCGCGGGGCTGATCGCGCAAAACCTGGAACTAAAACTGGGGGCCGATACGCGGGCGGACCGGATGGCCAATCCCGAGGCGCACCAGCTTTACCTGCAGGGGAAATTTTTCCTGAACCAATTTTCGTATGAGAGCGCAACCAAGGCGGTCGGTTTGCTGCAGCGCGCGGTGCAACTCGATCCGCAGTTTGCACTGGCGTGGGCGGCCTTGTCTCGCGCCGGCTCGGTGCAGGGCGGTTACGCGGATACGCGGCCAGATTTTGAAGCCGGTTACCGGCTGGCGCGGGAAGCGGCAAACCGGGCGCTGGAACTGGATCCGAACCTCGCTGTCGCCTACCTGGCGCAAGTCGAGGTCCAGACCGGCTCCGAATTCGACTGGAAGGGAGCGCGCGAGTCGCTGCGGCACGCCCAAGCCTTGGCGCCGTCCGATGCGGAGGTGTTAGACAGTGCGGCCCGGCTCGCCTATTATTTCGGCGAAAAGGACAGGGCGGCAGAACTGGGGGCGCAGGCGGTGGCGCTGGATCCGGTGAACCCGTCCGTGCGAGGAGATCATGGTTTCGCATTGAGCGCCTTGGGGCGTTACAAGGAGGCGGAAGCGGAGTTTCGCCGGCTCAGTGAGCTGAATCCGAAAGCTCCGTGGGGCCATGCGGGAGTGAGCTTCAACTTCACGGCGGCAGGCCGATTCGACGAAGCCGCAACCGAGGCCACGCAGGAGACGAACGATTGGTCGCGGCTCTACGCGCTGGCACTGGCCCAGTGGGGTCAGAAAAAGCAAGCCGAGGCCGACGCCACCCTCGCCCAGCTCATCAAGGCCTATGCCGAGGTCGCCGCCTATCAAATCGCAGAAGTTTACGCCTTCAGGCGGGACAACGACCGCGCGTTCGAGTGGCTTGAGCGGGCCTACCGCCAGCGCGACTCGGGCCTCGCATGGAGCCGATCCGCTATCTTTCTGGAAACCCTGCGCGACGACCCACGCTGGCCGGTGTTCCTGCACAAGACGGGTCTCGCTGACGACCAGTTGAAATGAGCGACTCAGGTAAAGCGGTTTTTCTTTCCTATGCCTCGCAAGACGCGGAGGCGGCGCGGCGCATTTGCGAGGCGCTGCGCTCGGGTGGCGTCGAGGTGTGGTTCGATGCCGACGGCGGACTCGAGCACGGCGATGAGTGGGACGTCAAGATCCGCCGCCAGATCAAGGAGTGCGTGCTCTTCATCCCGGTCATCTCGGCCAACACGCAGGCGAGGCACGAAGGCTATTTCCGGATCGAGTGGGAACTTGCTGCGCAGCGCGCGATGGGCATCGCGAGCGGCGTGCCGTTCATTTTGCCGGTCGTCATCGACGACACGCGCGAGCCCGCCGCGCTCGTGCCGGACCGTTTCCGCGCCGTGCAGTGGACGCGTCTACGCAGCGGCGAAGTGACGCCAGAGGTGCAGCAACGCTTCCTCAAGCTTTGGTCGCACCGCACCGGCGTGTTGAAGCACGAGGCGGCTCGCGCCACAGGTTTGAACGAGCCGTTAACTGCCCGCGAAGCTGTTGGGAAGCCCGGGGCCAAGGCTTATGTGCTGATCGCCGCTGCGTTGGCGCTCATAGTGGCAGCGGTGGCGTGGTGGCAATTCAGCAGTGCACCGCCGGCGAGTGTCGCGGAAAAGGCGGGCGTGCCGGCGAAAACTTTGAGCGAGGCGGAGCAGCTCGTGAAGCAGGCGCGCGAAATCATCTACGACCCGGACTCGGCGCGCAACGAATTCGGGCTGGCGGAAAATCTATTGAAGCGCGCCACGGATCTCGCGCCAACTTCGGGCGAGGCGTGGGGCGCGTCGGCGCTGTTGAATCATTATTTCTATTCGCGTGCCTATGATAGGGAGCGCCAGCGTCTGGCTCGGTCCTTGGCTGAGGCAGACAAGGCGCTTCGGCTCGGTCCGCAAAACACGGATGCGCTGCTCGCCCTGGCCCTGCACCGGCAGGTCATGGGCGAAACGGAGCGGGCGAAGGATTTTCTTGCCCAGGCGCACGCTAGCGATCCGCAAAATTACAAGGTCATCCTCGCGCAGTCGTTGCAGATCGCCGACTGGGTCGAGCGGGCGCATTTCAACCGGGATGCGGCCGCCCGCGTGTCACACCCGGCCGAGTTGTATTATTACGCCGCCAACGATTTCGATTTCGCCGGCCGGTGGGATGAGGCGCGGGAGGCGAACCACCGCGCGATCGCCGCGCAGCCGTTCTGGCGCACCTTCGTCCAGGGCGCGGTGATCGAATATACCGCCACCGCCGATCCCGCGAAGATGGACGCCTGGCTCGACCGCGTGCCGGAGCTCAAGCGCGACGAGCCGCGCGTGGCGTTCATGCGCTATCTGGCGGCATCGCTGCGGCGCGATGGCGCGGCGGCGGTCCGGGTGCTCAACGCGCTCGCCGTCGATTATTTGGAGGACAATTTTTACACCGGCCCCAAATCCTATCTGCTGGCGCATGCGTATGAGCTGGCGGGCCAGCCGGCACTCGCGCTCGAGCAATGGCAGCTCGCCGAGCGCGTGGTGCGGGAGAAACTCGCGGCCAACTCCAATGAGCGCTACATGCGACCGATGCTGGCGGTCATGCTCGCCGCCCAGCATCGGATGGACGAGGCGCGCCAGATCGTTGCAACTTGCGCGGCGGACCAGCGCATCATCGGTGATTGGGTGAATCGGGAGCTTCTCGCGGAAGCCTATGGGTGGCTCGGCGAGCCCGACCGCGCGATCGCACTGCTGTCAGGGGAGCGCCGTTCCACGCAAGTCTGGGGTGAAGTCTCGGCGGCCACGCTTGCCACCGAGCCGCGGTGGGACACGTTGCGCGACCGGCCGGGCTATGCGCAGCTGTTGGAGCAACTTCGCCGGGCTGAAAACGGCGGAGCCGGCACCCCGTCGTTCGCCGCGGCGAAGCCTGACGACAAGTCGGTCGCCGTGCTGGCGTTCGAAAATCTCAGCGACGACAAGGCCAACGAGTATTTCTCCGATGGCATCAGCGAGGAATTGCTCAACGTGCTGGCCAAGATTCCCGGCCTCAAAGTTTCGGCGCGGACCTCGGCGTTTTATTTCAAGGGCAAGGAAGTGCCGATTCCGGAGATCGCGCAAAAACTCGGCGTGGCCTACGTCGTCGAGGGCAGCGTGCGGAAGTCGGGCGACAAGGTCCGCATCACGGCACAGCTCATCAAGGCGGCGGATGGCTTTCACGTGTGGAGCGACACCTTCACGCGCGACCTCAAGGACATCTTCGCCGTGCAGGACGAGATCGCGGGGCTCATTGCGCAGCAACTGCAGATCAAGCTCGGTGCGACCAAGGCCGCTCGCGCGGTGGATCCCGAGGCTCACCGGTTCATGCTGGAAGGACGCTATTTTCTGACGCCGCGGACAACGGCCGGCTTCGAGCAAGCCGAGCGGGCGTTCACCCAGGCGTTGAAGATCGATCCTCAGTTTGCCTTGGCCCAGGCCGGACTGGCCACCACCACGGCTCTGCGCGGGCGCTATCGTTTGCTGGATGGCGTCGGTCGCGTCGAGGAGTTTGACCAGCTGGCGCTGGCCCAAAGCCGGCTGGCCCTGCAGATGGATCCGTCATTGGCCGAGCCCCACGCGACGATTGGCTTTGTCTACACGGACAACCGGCAGCTAGTGGAGGCCGAACAGGAGTTTCAGCTGGCCTTCGCCGCCAATCCCAACTTCGCGACCGCCTACCATTGGCACTCCCACGTCCTGGCCGGTCAGGGCCGGCTGGACTTGGCGCTCAAGGAGATCGGGCGGGCCGAGGCGCTTGATCCCGTGTCGTTTATCATCCTGTTCATCCACGGCTTTTATCTACACGACGCCCGGCAATACGCGGAAGCCCTGACGATGTTTGATCGCGCGGCGGCGCTGCGCAACGAGTCGTTCCTGCCGTTGGAATCCGAGCGGGCTCGCGTGCTGTTCGAACTGGGCCGCAAAGAGGAAGCCATGGCCGCCGCGCGAAAGGTGTTGTCGGATGCCCGCCTGATTGCGTCCGGCTGGTATGCCGCCGGTGAGGCCCTGCAGGTTTTGCGCCTAAACGGGGCGGCTGACGAGGCGGCCCGCCTGGGGGAGTCGCTCCGGCCGTTGATGCCCGCTGGCAGCTACCAGCGTGGCTACGCGCTTTGTGCCCTGGGGAATTTTGCCGAGGGACTGCCGCAGTTGGCCCACATGCCCGACATCGTGCAAAGCCGGCTCTACTGGCACCCGATGTTCGACTCCGTCCGCGATACGCCGGCATTTCAGCAGCTGATGGTGAACTTCCATTGCGTAGAGGAATACAAGGTCGCGCGCGAGACGCTGGCCCGGATGCTCAAGGAGCAGGAGGTGAAGAAATGAGCGCCGCGGAAAATAAAGCCGTCTTCCTCAGCTACGCGTCGCAGGACGCGGAGGCGGTGCTAAAAATTTGCGACGCACTCCGCGCCGTCGGCCTTGAAGTGTGGTTCGACCAGAACGAGCTCGTGGGCGGCGACGCGTGGGGCGCGAAGATTCGCCGGCAGATCAAGGAGTGCGCGCTGTTCGTGCCGGTAATTTCGGCAAACACCAACGCGCGTGCCGAGGGTTACTTTCGACTCGAGTGGAAACTCGCGGTCGACCGCTCGCATCTGCTGGCGGATGCTCGCTCGCATCGGTCGCGTCTGGGGGGCTTTCCGCTTTAGGCTGGTCAGTCCCTAGTTGGCACGGCACTTGTCTTGCCTCCCGCTGCCCATGCCCGAATCCGCCGGCAAAGCCGTTTTTCTGAGCCATGCGTCGCAAGACGCCGAAGCGGAGCGGCGCATTTGTGACCCCGCTGCTCTAGCCGTCACGGACCCCAGTCGGCTGCCGCGTCATCTCGGGGTGTGGAATGCAGCCCTGGTGCTGGTCACATTTACGATTGGTGTCGGCATTTTGCAGTCGCCGGGAGTGGTGGCGGGAAAGACGGGCTCGATCTCGCTCTCGTTGCTCGCGTGGGTGGTGGGCGCGGTGGCGGCGATGTGCGGCGCGCTCGTGATGGCCGAGCTGGCGGTGCGGACGCCGCGCTCGGGTGGCACGACGGTTTTTCTGCAAAACGCCTTTGGCTCGCGCGCGGCGTTTCTCTTCGGGTGGACCTCGATGTTTCTCAACCCGGTGTCGGCCGCCGCCATCACGTTGGTGAGCGTGCGCAACCTGGGTTCGATCATGGCGCTCAGCGAAAGCGCGCAGACCGCGCTGGGGCTGGGGTGGGTGGGCGGCATCATGCTGCTGAACATGCGCTCGAGCCGACTAGTCGCACGGTTGACTGGTGGCGCGGGGATTTTCAAGATCGCGGCACTGATCGCGGTTGTCGTGCTGTGTTTTTCCTCGAACGCGCCGGCCGAGACCGCGGCTATCGTGCCGGCAAAGATGGGCAATCTCTGGATCGGTTTCGGGCTGGCAGTGGTGGCGACGATGTTTGCCTATGATGGCTGGGACGGACTGGCGCTCGTGGCGGGCGAAGTGCGCGAGCCGCGGAAAAACCTGCCGCGCGCGACATTGCTGGGTATGGGGCTAATCCTCGCGGTCTACCTCGCGGTGAATCTGGGGTTTTTCCACACGCTCACGCTGGGCGAGGTGGCGTCGTCGAAGGCGCTCGCGGCGACCGCGATGGGCCGCGTGCTCGGTGAAAGTGGCGCGAAATTCGTGACGGTGTTTGTCGCGGCAAGCGCGGCCTGCACGGTGTTCAGCTCGCTGTTGTGCAATCCCAAGATCATTTTCGCGCTGGCGGAGGAGGGACAGTTTTTCCGCGCGGTCGCGTGGGTGCATCCGCGTTGGAAAACCCCGGTGGTGGCCATCGCGATCTACGGCGGCATGACACTGCTCTACATTGCCTCCGGCGGCGGCTTCGAGCGGCTGACGCGCTATATGATCCTCGGTTTTTTACCGTTCTACGGGCTGGTGGCGGTCGGAGCGGTGCGGATGCGGCGGCGCCAGCCGATTGGAGCCGGGCAATTCGCCATGCCGCTCTATCCGCTGCCGGTGGCCGGCATGCTGTTTTATGTTCTCTGCGGGCTGGCCACGGGATTTCTCGGCGATCCGTTCGCGGCCGCCGGCGGCGTGATCATACTCGTGGCGGGCGCGGCGGCGTTTGAAATCTGGTGGAGAGCGGGCGCACCGCGAAAAAATTGAACACGGCCCGCATCCGATGGATCTTGCCCCGGAATTGCTGTCATGCGCTCCGCTGGCCGATCGCCTTGAGGATTGCCCAGCCGGGCTGCGGGTCTTTGATGCCCGCATGAAATTCATCCGGTGGTGGTTGGCCGGCCTGACGGCTGTGGTGGAGGTTCTGGCGGCGGCGCCGCCCGCGCCTTTCGCGCTGGAATTTTCCGATGGCACGCGGCTCCGGCAGGCCGACCTCCGCGAGAACCAAGCCTGGGGCGTGGACTTCGCCGACGCCGAGCGGCAACTCGCGGTCACGCGCCGCTTCGAAGGCTATCCGCGAGCCAATTTCTCCCGCACGATCCTGACGGTGACGAATAACGGCAAGGAGGACCAGCCGCTCGCGCGCATCGTGATGCTGGACGAGCCAGTTGGCAGGATCGACGGCACCCCGGCGCGCGTGGTGGGCGATTTCAGCGGCTCGCCAGTCGTCACCGACCGGCATTTCCTTGGCGTCGAGCATCCGCTCGCGGAGAACGGCGTGGCGGCAGGCCGCGTGCGCTGTGCGCTTCCGCTCATGCAGCCGTTGCGGCCGGGAGAGACGGTGACGGCGTCGCTGGTCATGGGCACTTACCGGCCCGGGCAGCTTCGGCGCGATTTCCTGGCTTACGTCGAGCACGAGCGCGCCCGGCCTTACCAGCCATTCCTTCATCACAACAACTGGTATAGCCTCGGTTGCGGACGGAAGTTTACCGAGGCCGAGGTGCTGGGCGAGGTGGCGTTTATCGGGCGAGAACTCGTGGAGCGCCGCGGCGTGAGGCTCGACAGCTTCGTGCTCGACGACGGCTGGGACGACGTGAACTCGCTGTGGCGCTTTCACGCGGGCTGGCCGGAGGGCTTGAAGAACGTCACCGCTGCCGCATACCGTTTTGGGGCGGCGCCGGGCATCTGGCTCTCGCCGTGGGGCGGCTACAGCAAGGCCCACGGCGCGCGCATCGCCGCCGCCGTGCTGCAGGGCTTCGAGATGCGCGGCAAGAATTTCTCGCTCGCTGGTCCGCGTTACTATGCGCGTTTCAGCGAAATCTGCACGGGTGTGGTCCGCGATAGCGGCGTGGTGTATTTCAAATTTGACGGCATCGGCTCGATCGAGGCTACGGGCAAGATCGATCCGGCGGCGGGGCGGGATTTTGACGCGATGCTGCGGCTCGTCCACGAGCTGCGCGCCCTGCGACCGGACATCTACATCAGCCAGACGACCGGCACCTGGCCGTCGCCGTGGTGGCTGTTCCATGTCGACAACATTTGGCGCGACGGCGAGGACTTCAATTTCGCCGGCGTCGGCACCGACCGGCAGCGCTGGATGACCTACCGTGATCAGGAAACCTACCGCAATGTCGTGCGCCGCGGGCTGCTGTATCCGCTGAATTCCCTGATGGTGCATGGCGTGCTCTACGCCGAGCGCCCGAAGCAGCTTGGCACTGATCCGGGTGGCGACTTCGCCAGCGAGGTGCGTTCCTATTTTGGCAACGGCACGCAGCTCCAGGAACTCTACCTCTCGCCCGCGCTGCTCACGGTGAAAAACTGGGACGACCTGGCCGCCGCCGCGCGCTGGTCGCGCGCCAACTCCGCCACGCTGCGCGACGTGCACTGGCTCGGCGGCGATCCCGGCAAGCTGGAAGTCTATGGCTGGGCGGCCTGGTCGCGCGAAAAGGGCATCGTGACGCTGCGCAACCCGTCCGACCGGCCGGCGACGTTTGAGTTCGAGGCGGGCGCGGCGTTTGAGCTGCCGGCGGACGCGGTGGCGGTGTTTCGCGTCAGCAGTCCCTATGCGGACGCGCCGGCGCCGATGGCCACTGTGCGCGCGGGCGTGCCGGTGAAGATCGCGCTGCGACCGTTCGAGGTGCTGGTGTTCGAGTGCGTGCCGTGAGCCGCGGCAGCGACGGTAAAAAGCGGTCCGATGCCTGTATCACCTGAAATTGACCGCCGGCTGACCGCGCTCGGTATGCGGGTGGAGGACGTGGACGAACGGTTTGTGCGCGGCTCCGGGCCCGGCGGCCAAAAAATCAACAAGACCTCATCCACCGTGTGGCTGCGGCACCGGCCTAGCGGGGTCGAGGTGCGGTGTCAGACCGAACGGTTGCAATCGGCCAACCGGGAGCTGGCGTGGGCGGAATTGTGCGCAAAGCTGGAGACGCGGGCGCGGGTGAAAGCCGAAGCGGCAGTGGCAGCGCGCGAGACGGAGCGCCGACGGACGCGGCAGAAATCGCGCGGGCAGAAAATTCGGATGATCGAGTCGAAGAAGCACCGCGCTGGGATCAAACAGCAGCGGGGACGAATTGGGTCCGATTAAAGGCTGTGCCACGCCATCCCGAGCAGCGAGATGAGCAGGCCCACGCGCACGGCGCCCTCGAACGTGAGGATGACGAGCACCCACTTGAGGCCGGAGTTGCGCCGCAGGGAAAATCCGACCGCCGACACGGCGAGCAGGCTGAGCCCGTGCACACGGGTGAACGGTGCGAACAGCAGGCCGAACATCCACACCCAGTAACCGACGATGGCCGTGCTCCAGCAGAAGGCCGTGACCTCGGCGAGCCCGAGGGTGCGCGGGTCGCCGTTGCGCGCGATCTGCTTGATACCGAGGTAGCGCTCGCTGAGCACGAGTTGCCAGACCTCGAATGCGAGGAACAGCGGCGCGAGCAAGATCAGCGTGGGCATGGCCTCAGTTTCTGGCGACAAGTCGTGCTAACACGAGCTCACACAGCGGCGATTCGAGTTGCGCTCCTGCCGACCGAAATCGCTCCGCCAACTCAACCCACGGCACCGCTCCATCGGGCACCAGCACGGGCGTCTCGTTTTTGAATGGTGATGCGTCGCCCGTGTCGACCTGCGCATGACTGAAACCAAGGTCTGGTCGCCATGTCAGCGCCCGTTCGCCATGCTGTGTTGTGTAGCAAAGCTGGAAACCTCTGATGACACTGGCCGGTTCGTGCCAGACGATCAGTTCCAGCCCCTCATCCTCAAACCAGCGTCGCTGCCGGTCGGGTTCCTGACGCACATGGTGAATTTCTTTAAGCACAAGCGAATACCAGCGAGGCGTTGGTGCCACCGAAGCCGAAACTGTTCGCCAGTGCGGCGCGCACGGGCCGGTGCACCGCGATGTTCGGCGTGAAGTTCAGCCCGAGCGAGGCGCACACCGGATCGATGTTCTCCAGGTTGATCGTGGGAGAAATGACGCTGTCGTGGATCGCCTTCACAGCCGCAAACGCGCCCATCGCGCCCGCGCCGCCGAGCAGGTGGCCGGTCATCGATTTTACGCCGCTGACGTGGAGGTTGGCCTTGCTGTCGGCAAACACCGCCGCGATCGCCGCCGCTTCCTCGCCATCGCCGCCCGGGGTCGAGGTCGCGTGTGCGGACACGTAGTCGATCTCCGTCGGTGCGAGCCCGGACCGTTCAATGGCGGCGCGCATGGCGCGGGCGGAACCCTCGGCGCCGGGCGCGAGCGAGGAAAGATGGTAGGCGTCGGCCGTGGCCCCGTAGCCGCGTAGTTCGGCGTAAATGCGCGCGCCGCGCCGCAGCGCCTGCTCGCGTTCCTCCAGCACGAAGACCACCGCGCCCTCGCCGAGCACAAACCCGTCGCGGTCCTGGTCGTAGGGCCGCGAGGCTTTTTCCGGCGCGTCGTTGCGTGTCGACAGCGCGCGCATCTGGGCAAACGCTCCGATGGAGAGCGGCGTGATCGCCGATTCCGCGCCGCCCGCCAGCATCACGTCGGCGTCGCCGCGCGCAATGGCCGCCGCCGCCTCGCCGAGCGCGTGTCCGCTCGTGGCACAGGCGGAGGCGACGCTCATGTTGGGCCCGCGAAAATCCAGCGCGAGGCTCACCTGCCCCGCGAGGAGATTCGGCGCGATTTGAATGATGAAGAAGGGCGAGATCTTTCGGAAACCACCGGCCTTCCACGTGTCGTGCATCGCCTCCATCTCGGGCAGGCCGCCAAGACCGACGCCGATGCTCACCCCCATGAGGTCTGCTGAGAGAGTGGCGCGGTGCGCGTCGAGCCCGGAGTCGGTGTAGGCCTCCACCGCGGCCACCGTCCCGAGGTGGGTGAAACGGCCGAATTTTTTAACTTCCTTCAGGGTGAGGGCCTGCACGAGCGGCTCGCCCCCGGTCCCGCGGGGGTGCAACGGCACCGGCAGGTGCTTGGTGCAATCGAAACCGCGCACCTCCGCTGCGATCTGCGCCGTGCAACCGGTCGGGTCGAAGCGCGTGATACGTCCGATACCGCTGCGGCCGGCGATCAGCGCGGCCCAAGTATCGGCGGCCGTGTTGCCGACGGGAGTCACAGCGCCGAGTCCGGTGACGACCACGCGGCGGCGGGAGAGGTGAAGGGCGGGTTGCATGCCGGAAAAAGGGAAAGGATAAAAAAGCGCAGGGCAAGTCCTGCGCTGGGCTTGTGACGGAACCGGTTTGGTGTCAGCGGCCGCTTCCAATGCAGAGAGGCGCGGGCGAACGTCGGCGTCTGCAAGACAGACGTCCTGTGCAGGCAGTTCGAAAGCGCGAGCAAGTTTGCTGGCCTGCGTTAACCGCGCTTAGCCGGTGGCCGCGGACCGCACTTCGACCAGTCCCACGGCTTGAAGCCGAGCTTCAGCGCTGGCGAGTTGGGCGCGAGCCGCCATGTTTTCCGGCCCTCGGTGAGCTTCGGGTCGGCGACGATCGAGAGAGCGTCGTGACCGGTGCGGCGCCACGCCGCATAGCTGATATTGTGGGGCACGTCGGTGCGCGTGTCGGGATGACCGCTTGGGGCGAACTTGCCGTCGGGAAACCAGAAGCAGTTGGCATTGGACTCGAGCGCGCCGCGTGAGATGTCGCCCTTGTAGCCGCCGGAAAAGAGTTTTCCGCTGGGGCCGACGAGAATGTTGTTGAGGAACGTGGCGCTCATGCTGCCCGGCTCGATGCGATAGACGGAGGCGAGGGCGTGCTGGCCACGGGCGAAGATGTTGTGGCGGACGACGTTTTCGCGGGCGTAGTGAATGTTGAATGGCGCGTCCTTGGTGTCATGCACGAGGTTGTGCTCGACGATCAGGTGCGCCGTGCCCTCGTCGAGGTAGATGCCCCAGCCGCCGTAGGCCTGCGACCAGATGTGATGGAGGTGGTTGCCGCGGAGGACGGTGCCGGGCTGGACGCCGAGCGTGTAGATGCCGCCCATGTCGCTCAGGATGCCGGCGCCGATATCGTGAATGAGATTGTGCTCGATGCGGTTGTTGCGCGACGGCGTCTCGCGGAACCCCCAGGTCCAGCCGGTGGAGATGCCGGTGTAGCAGGCGTCGTGGATGTGGTTGTGCGCCACCACGCAGTCGAACGCGTGGCCGAGAAACACGCCGACGCCTTGGTGAAAAATCCGCCCGATGTGGTGGATGGTGTTGTCGGAGATCGTGAGATGGCCGGTGCGACCGTCGAGATGGCCGTCGAGGTCGGTGCCGCCGCCACGGATGCCGCCGGCACCGAGGTCGTGCAAGTGGTTGCCAACGGCCGCGCAATCGCGGCAGCCCTCGTCAAACTCTAGGCCGTAGAGTCCGGCGTGCTCGATGGTGCAGTCGCGCACCGCACAGTCGCGTGCCGCGCGGATCGTGATGGCGCCTGGCACCATGTGGGCGGCCTGCACGCTGCCGCCGATGGGCGTGTCCTCGCCGTAGGGCTTGCGGTGGAAGGGCGGCAACTGCGCGAGTGGCGAGAACCAGTCGGCGTGGCGAAAGGTCAGCCCGCTGAACTCGAGCCCGCGGACGTGCACGGTGGCGTTGGCGTCGACGGGGTTGATCGTGTCGTTGAAGAACCGGCCGCTGGCGCGGACAAAGGCGAAAAGCAGCGGCGCGCTGACCGCGGTGTTGGCGGGCGTCTCACCGGGCCGGGGCAGGTAATGCAGCCGGCCCGTCTCGCGGTTGAGATACCATTCACCGGGCTCGGTGAGCGCCTCGAAGAGGTTGTCGAGGTAGTAGCGGGCGAGGTCGCGTTTGCCGAAGGCGTTTTCGTAGGCCTCGAAGAGGCAGAACGCGGATTTGCGCGCGAAGCTGAGCCAGCCGGTGCGCGGATTGAGCGCGGGGCGAGGCAGGCGCTCCTCGATCCAGTAATGCAGCAGCACGCACTCGGCGTCTGGCAGCGAGGCCCAGTTTTGCACCTGGCCCGGCACGGGTTTGAACGTGTCGTTGCCGGCGAAGAGGTCGGTCTGCTCGGGGTGCAGAATTTCGCCGATGCGAAACACGTTCTTCGCGCCCTGGGTGTCGGGGGAGAATTTCGGCAGGCGCGCACGCGGGGCGCGGAGGCCGTTGACAAAGAGCGAGCGGAAAAACCACTTGCCGGAGGCGACCTCGGGCAGATCGAGCGTCCACTCAGCGCGGCCGTTGCGCTCGCCGACCTGCCAGCCGGTGAGCAGCTCGCCGCCGTCGAAGACGGGCCGGGCGCGCGGCGCGGCGATGTAGCGGGTGTGCGAATCCTCCGGGCCGAAGTTGACGGTCTCCTTCAGCGCAAAGCGGCCGTCGTGCACGAGGACGGTGACGGGGTCGGTGACCTTGCCGGCCTTGCGGAGGGCGCAGAGGTTGTCGCGGGCACCGGCGAGCGTGGCCCAGGGGCGTTGGGCAGAACCGGGAGCCGAATCGAGTCCACGGGGCGAGAGGTGGAATGTGTGCATGGAAACAGGAATTTTAGCTGTGCTGATTCGACGGCCGCACGCCACACTTCGACCAGTCCCAGGGCTTGAAGCCGAGTTTTAGGGCGGGGGAGTTTTTCGCGAGGCGCCAGGTTTTTTTGCCTCCGGTGATCTTTGGGTCGGCAATGAGCGAGAGCTGGTCGTGGCCGGCTTTTTGCCAGGCGGCGAAAGTGAGGAAATGCGGGGTGCCCTTGTCCTTGAGATAGCTCTCGGGGTTGACGCTCGGGGGGAGCTTGCCGCCGGGGAACCAGAAGCAGTTCGCGTTCGCGACGAGGGCGCCGACGGCGATGTTGCCTTGATAGCCGCTGCGGTAGAGCGACTCGCTCGGGCCGAGGAGGATGTTGTTATAAAAACTCGCGGCGTAGTGACCGGGTTCGATTTTGCCGACGGCGACGGTGGCGCGCCTGCCGCGAGCGAAGATGTTGTAGCGGGCGACGTTTTCGCGGCCGTAGTGAATGTGAAAACCGGAGTCCCTCGTGTCGTGCACGAGGTTGTGCTCGACGAGGACGTGGGCAGTGCCCTCGTCGAGGTAGACGCCCCACCCGCCGTAGTCGTGCGACCAGATGTGGTGGAGGTGATTGCCGCGGATGACGGTGCCGGGCTGCACGCCGAGCGTGTAGATGCCGCCCATGTCGCTGAGGATGCCTGCGCCGATGTCGTGAATTAGGTTGGACTCGACGCGATTGTGGGTGGCGATGGTGTCGCGGTATCCCCAGGTCCAGCCGAGGGAGATGCCGGTGTAGCAGGTGTCGTGGATGTGGTTGTGCGCGACGAGACAGTCGGCGGCGTTGCCGAGGAGCACGCCGATGCCCTGGTGAAAGACGCGCCCGATGTGGTGGATGTGGTTGTCGGTGATGGTGAGGTTGCCGGTGTGGCGTTCGGCGAAGCCGTCGAGGTCGGAGCCGCCGGCGCGGATGCCGCCGGCGCCGAGGTCGCGGAGCGTGTTGCCGCCGGCGGCGCAGTCGCGGCAGCCGGCGCCGAATTCAAGGGCGTAGAGACCGACATGCTCGACGGTGCAGTCGGTGACGCGGCAGTCGCGGGCAGCGCGGAAGACCAGCGCGCCGGGCACGGCGATGGCGGCCTGCGGGCTGCCGCCGATGGGGAGATCGTGGCCTTCAAGCAAGTCGTGCGAGGGGAAGAATTTTTCGGCGAGCGGCGAATACCAGTCGGCGTGGCGGAAGGTGAGGCCGGAGAACTCGAGGCCGCGGACATGCCTCGTGCCGTTGACATCGATGCGGTCGCCAACTTCACCGAACACGGTGCCGACCGCTCGCACGAAGGTGTGCAGGCGTGGCGCGATGATGGTGGTGTTCTCCAGCGTTTCGCCGGAACGGGGCAGGTAGTAGAGCCGGCCGGTCTCGCGGCTGAGATACCACTCGCCGGGCTCGGTGAGCGCCTCGAAAAGGTTGTCGATGTAATAGCGGGCGTGGTCGCGGGTGCCGTCGGGTTTCGAGTGCGAATCGTAGAGGCTGAACAGGGCGCGGCGGGCGAAGCTCACCCAACCGGTGCGTGGATTGAGCGCGGGTTTGGGCAACCGTTCCTCGACCCAAAAGTGCATCACCACGAACTCGGAGTCGGGCAGCGAGGTCCATACGGGATCGACGTCGCCGGGAGCGGGTTTGAAGGTGTCGCGTCCATCGGTCAGGCCCACTTTCTCCGGCTCGAGAATTTCGCCGATACGGAAGACGTTTTGTCCGCCCGCAGTGTCGGGCGTGAATTTGGGGAGGCGGGCGCGAGGGGCGCGGCGACCGTTGACGAAGAGCGAGCGGAAGTGGCGCTTGCCTTTCACGACGTCGGGCAGGTCAAGGGTCCACTCGGCGCGGCCATTGCGCACGCCCACGGTCCAGCCGGTGAGTTGCTCGCCGCCATCGAACACGGGCGACGCGCCGGTCGCAGCGGCGTAGCAAGTGTGCGAGTCAGTGTGGTTGAACGCCGCGGTCTCGGCCTGCGTGTAGCGGCCGTCGTGGACGAGGACGGTGACGGGGCCGGTGATTTTGCCAGTGGCGCGGAGGCGGCGGAGATTATCGCGTGCGCCGGCGAGCGTGGCCCAGGGGCGTTGAGCGGAACCGGGAGCCGAGTCGCGTCCGCGGGGCGAGAGGTGGAAGGTGGACATGGAAGGCGCGGGGAGCCAAACGGTGCGTCGTGTCGCTGGCGAAAGGAAAATGACGGCAAGATCGGCATCGCATTTTTCGGTGTGATTCAGATAGTCACCCGCTTCCCCGTCATCCCCCAATGCCCTTCTCCCTCCCATGAGCGAATCCCCCGCGCGTCGATCCACCGCCGAGATGATCATCGGCTATTTCAAAGATTTCGGCGTGCTCAAGGAGACGCGCGCAGAATACTGGGGCATCCAGATCGTGAACTTTCTGGACTGCACCGCGTATTTCGCGCTGCTGACGATTGCGGCCGTTTTCCTTTCCGATGATCTCGGCCTGAGCGACCGCTCGGCCGGCTACGTGATCACGGCGTTCACGTCGGCCACGTCGCTGATGCTGCTTTTTTCGGGCATGACCACCGACTGGCTGGGCATCCGGCGATCGCTGAACATCACTCTGGGCGGACAACTTATTTTGCGCCTCGCGATGGTGTGGGTCGGGCTGACCCCCTCGCTGCCGCACCGCGGCCTAATCGCCGGTGTGCTATTCTTCCTCATGGCGCCGTTCATGGCCGGCCTGCAGACGATTTTCCAATCGGCGACAAACCGTTTCACGACGCGGCGTTCACGCAGCGCCGGTTTCAGCCTGTGGTATCTCTTCATGAACATAGGGGCGGCCGCCGCGGGCTTTTCGATCGACATCGTCCGCAAGCTCCTGCACCTGCCGAACGTCCACATCTTCACCATGGGCGTGGTCACCGCGGTGCTCTGCCTGATCGTCGGAAAGCTGATGATCAAAAACGAGGAGCAACTGGTCGATCCCAACGATCCACCGGAGGCCCAGACCGAGGAAAAAAAGGTCGCGCGCAAGAATCCACTGCAGATCTGGCGCGAGATGATCCGCGAGCCGGCGCTCTGGCGGTTGCTCGTCCTGATCGGCCTGATTGTCGGCGTGCGGGCGGTGTTCGTCTATCTTTACCTGCTGATGCCGAAATACTGGCTGCGCACGATCGGGCCCGATGCGGCCTTTGGCACGCTCAATGCCATCAACCCGATCGGCATCGTGATCGGCCTCGTCCTGTTCATTCCGTTTGCGAACAAGTTCAGCGTGTTTCGGATGCTGGTTTACGGGGCGATGATCTCGTCAATCTCCTTGTTGCCGATGGCGCTGCCGTGGACGATTTACGGGATGCCCATCGGCGAGGCACATTACGTGATGGCGCTCCTTTGCATGATTCTGCTCACGATTGGCGAAGTAATCTGGTCGCCCAAGCTCTACGAATACACCGCCACGATCGCGCCGAAAGGCCAGGAAGGCACCTATCTTGGCCTGTCGCTGATCCCGTGGTTTTTGGCCAAGACGCTCGTCAGCGCCTTCTCCGGGCACCTGCTCGAACACTGGTCACCCGAAAAGGTGACGATCCACGGCGTCGCCAAGCCGCTGCAACAGGCGATGATCAAGCACGAACTCGGCTACTGGCAACGCCCGGAGGCCATGTGGCTGGTGCTGGGCTGCATCGCGCTGGCGGGCTGCATTGTCGCCGCGTTCCTAGAAAAATGGCTGACCAAGGGCGCTCATGAGAACGTCGCGCCTACGGTGGCGACGTAGGTCGGGGTTTGGCCCCGCCCTACATTATGGACCCGGTGCCATGAGCCGGCTGGTGCGGTGGTTGTTGGCGGGAACGGCGTCGAGCAGGCCGAAGGGCGTCACCAAGTCGGCGGTAAAAATCAGCGAGCCGGCGGCGGAGAGAGTTTTCTGGTCAACGGGGACTTTGACGACGTAGCTCGCTCCGGCGGCGATGTCGGGCAGTTGGTAGGGCGTCGTGAAACCGCTGGTGTCCACGTCGAGGCGGAGTCCGCTGACGGTCTGCATGCTGCGGTTTTGCACGATGAACTCCATCTGGCTGTTGGCGCTATCGTAGTAGAGGGCGGAAACGGCGGGGTCGATGTGCGCGGGGTTGTTGTAGTTCAGCGCCCAGTCGAGGTTGAGGATGCCTTTGCCGTAATCGGGGTCAGGCCCCGGCGTACCGGCATCGCTCACGGTTTGCTGCACGACGGCCCAGGCCTGCGCGGCGGTGAAGCCGGGGTTTTGCGACATCACGGCGGCGATGGCGCCGGCGACGAGCGGCGCACTGGCGGAGGTGCCGTCGACGTAAACGCGCTGGCTGTCGAGCCATGCGGTCTGCACGCCGTAGCCGGGCGCGGTGATCTGGAGCTGCGGGCCGGAGTTGGAGAACGTCACTTGCTGGCCGGTGGCATCGACGGCACCGACGGAGATGACGCGCGGGTCGGCGGCGGGCCAAGTGAGCTGCGTGGCCTGATCGTTGCCGGCGGCGGCGACGATGAGCGCGCCGCGGGAGGTGGCGTAGCCAATGGCGGCGTCGAGCAACGCCGTAGTCTGGTAGCCGCCGAGGCTGATATTGATGAGCGGCGCGCCGGCATCGACCGCGGCGAGGATGGCCTGCGCTACGGTAAAAATGTCGCCTGTTCCATCGGTGCCGGTAACGCGGATACTGAGGACCGAGG
The DNA here is from genome assembly GCA_903877135.1 of uncultured Opitutia bacterium. Taxonomy (GTDB): domain Bacteria; phylum Verrucomicrobiota; class Verrucomicrobiia; order Opitutales; family Opitutaceae; genus CAIRCN01. The sequence continues at coordinate 73,783 of CAIRCN010000020.1, read as the reverse complement.
CGGCGGGCGCGACGCCGGGCGCATCGGCCGCGAGGCCGGCGGCGAGCGAGGCGACAGCGGTGCCGTGGCCATCCTCGGGGCCGCTACCGGGGAGCGTGCCGGCGCCGACGTTGAGGTATTGGACGCGGCCCGCGCCGAAGGTGGGATCGGGCGCGACGCCGCTGTCGAGGACGGCAATGGTGGTGCCGCGGCCCCAGGTGCTGCGGTCGCCAGTTGCGCCGAGGAAGGCGAGGGTGTTGTTGCGCAGCGGCACTTCGTTGGCGGCGGCGCGGTCGGCCTTCGCGGGCGGCTCGGGGATGTGCACATAGAAATTCGCTGTGACGTCGGCGTAATCGATGCCGTTCTGGAGCAGGTCGTTTTCCAGCGCGGCGAGCGAGGCGTAGCTGATGCGGATGGTGCGCAGGGCGTCGAGCTGACCGTGGACGGTGAGGCCGAGTTTTTGCGCGCGGTCGAGAAAACGACGGTAAGCTTCGTCGTCCTTGAAAGTGAGCACGGCTTCACGTGGGCGGGCGTCGCGGCGGCCGAGGAGGCGTTTGAGATTGGGCCGGAGCTGGCGGGTGGCATCGGCGCGGGCGCGCGAATCTGCGTCGGGCGAAGTTGGCGCTTGAGCGGTATCACGGTATACGATTGGCCCGGCAGGCAAGGGTGCGGAAATGGGCGTGTGGTCCTGCCGAACTCGCATGAGCAGCAATGCCGCGAGCACGCAGGCGAGCAGGAGAAAGAGGGAAAGACGCCGCTGGATCATGGCACCAGGAAGCAGGCAGTGGAGGAGATCACAAGGCGGTGCGTTACGGAGTTGTCACCGGTTAGGACGGGGGTTGCGGGACAAAGTTTCCGGAAAGGTGTGCGCCACCGATGCCATTTCTCTCAAGGTGAGAGTGAGCGGATAAGTTGGCCGGCTTGTTTACTGAGCGAGTTGTAGATCTTGATTTCCTCCGGATCATCTTTCTCCACGCCGGCGCGAAGGTGGCGGATCGCATCGGATTGGACGTGAAAATATTGGAGCAACACCACGCGCCGACGTTCGGTCCGGCGGTCCGGCGTGTAATGAAGGCCGGCGAGTCGGCTGGCCCACGAATCCCAAAATGGCATCATCTCGTCGCCCAGCCACTTCACATATTTGGCGCGGCTGGCGTCGTCTTTCCAAGCCAGTTTCCGCGCCTCCTGGTCGTGTTGGATCAGAGCGGTCTCTTTTTCCCCGTAACCTTTGACGACGCCCTCCCACTCGATTTCCTCCTGCACCCGGTAATCAAACCGTGGCGTGGCGGTCACGCCGAGGGCGATGCCGACCGCAGCGACGGCCAGACCTAGGCGCAGGTTCTTGCGGATGAGAGCGGGCCGCCGCTCAAGGTCGACGGGCACGGCGATCAGCCAGCCGAGGGTAACGCCCGTGAGCAGGCCGCCGATGTGCGCGGCGTTGTCGATGCCGGGATTTGCGAGGCCATAGAGAAGATTGTAGCCGGCGAAGGTGAGCGCGCTGGTTTGTAGCGGTTTCCAGACGGCGCGCGGCATGACTTGCCTCAGACGCAGAGAATAGCCGAGCAAACCGCCACAAATCCCAAAAACGGCGCCAGACGCGCCGGCACTCCACATCTTGTCGCCGTGCCAGCCGATGCTCGCCAGACTGCCGCCGATGCCGCACGCGAGGTAAAGAAAGAGGAACACCGAGCGGCCGAGGAGCCGTTCCAGCAGTCCGCCCACGTTGACCAGCGCCCACATGTTGAGCGCGAGGTGGAGCAGGCCGAAATGCATGAATGCACTCGTGAGCAGGCGCCACCACTCGCCGTCGGTGGTGGCGGCGCCGTTGTTTGCGCCCAGGCGGATGTAGGCGGTCATGCTGTTCACCTCAATCCAGCCGGCGTCGAAAAAACCGGCCATCACGGCAAACACGATGACGTTGGTGGCGACAATGAGGCCGGTCACTGAAGTCAGCGGCGACGCAGAGCCGGGGAGCTGCCGCAGGCGGGTGACGAAATCCTGCTCGGCGGTGAACTCGCTGTCCACGCGCGTCGGGAGGAGCGCGAAAATTTCAGCAGCCTCCGCGTCGTTCGCGCACAAGAATTCGAAGCGCTTGCCCTGCTTGCCGCAATTACCGAGGCCGGTCGAGAAGGAGAGGCGCGCGCCGTTCTGCACGGCGTTCCAGATGTCGATGGGTGTGAAGGCGAGCGATTTTTCCTTCTGTGAGAACAAAATCCGGCTCTTGCCCGTAAATTGAAAGAGCGCCTCGCCCGATTGCATGACGAGTTGCCCGTCGCCCTTCAACTCGAGGTTGTGAAATGAAAGCTTGAGAGCGTCGAAGTGGACCATGAATGACCGCGAGGGTGGAGGTGAGTTGGGGTCGGCGGATTTCATGGGGTGTTGTTGTCGGCAGGAAAGAAAGGAATGGGTTTTGTCGCGCCGGCGACGTAAAGCGGGTGCTTGGGCTGGCCGCTGGCGTTGCGGCCGAGGCAGTAGGTCTTGGCGGGGTCGAGGAGCGCGAGCACCTGGGCGTGGCGGTCGAGGTGCGCGCCGTGCTCGCCCCAGCCGAGCATCACACGATCGGTGCGCGCCGCCCAATGGGCGATCCAGCGGTCGTTGTCGGGGCCGACGGGGTCGGAGGAGGCCTTCATGTCGGCGGGATCGGTCGCGCGAAAGGCGAAGGCGTTCAGCATGACGAAGTGCGAATAGCCCCACGCGATCGAGAACGCGCGGATGCGGCGGAGCGTGGGGTCGAGCTGGTTTTCGTCGGCGGTGCTGGGGTTCAGGCAAATCCACGCGATGCCGTGGTCGGGGTTCAACAGTTCGTCCCAGCGGTGGATGAGCGAATAGCGGTGGTGCCGATCAGGGGAGAAAACGCACGGGTTGGACATGACGGCGGAAGGGCGCGGCTTCACGCCGTGGCGGCGACACGGCGGCGGAGCTGGCCACAGGCGGCGTCTATATCGGGTCCGCGCGGCTGGCGAAAATGCGTCACGACGCCGCGCGTGCGGAGTTCGGCGGCGAAGGCGGCGGCGCCTTTGTCAGAGACATCTTCGTATGTGCGGCCGCGTAGGCTGAGACCGGTGGCGTTGTAGCGGAGGAGGTTCACGTGCATGCGTCGGCCGGCGAGCAGGGCGGCGAGCGTGCGGGCCTGGGCGGGCGAGTCGTTCACGCCTTTGAGCAGGCAATATTGGATGATCACCGGGCGGCCGCGGCTCGCCTGAAAGCGGTCGGCGGCGGCGAGGATGTCGGCGATGGCGAAGCGCCGGCCGGCGGGGAGCAGTTGCGCTCGGGTGGCGTCGTCGGGGGCGTGGAGCGAGACGGCGAGGTGGATGTTGAGGTCGCTGGCGGTGAGAGCGTCGATGCCGGGCACGATGCCGACGGTCGAGATGGTGATCTGCCGCCAGCCGAGGGCGCCGACCCGGTTGTCGGCGATGCGTCCGACTGCCTCGAGCACGGCGTCGAGGTTGAGCAAGGGCTCGCCCATGCCCATGAACACGACAGTTTGCAGGCGGCGTCCTGCGAGATGCGCCTCGCGCCGGAGGGCGAGGAACTGCTCCACGATTTCGCCGGCGCTGAGGTTGCGCTCGAAGCCGGTCTTGGTGGTGGCGCAGAAATCGCAGCCCATGGCGCAGCCGACCTGCGAGGAGAGGCAGCCTGCGGCGCGATCAGCGCGCAGCCCGGGCATCAGCACCGACTCGACGGCGCGCCCGTCGGCGAGGCGCAGGAGGAGCTTGACGGTGCCATCGGCCGCGACCTGCCGGGCGGCGAGTGTCGGCGCGTTCCCGGCAAACTCCGAGTGAAGGCGTTCGGCGAGTGCGGCGGGCAGGCGCAGACTCTCAGGCGAGATTTCGCCGCTGGCGTAAAACGAACGGAGAATCCGCACCGCGTGGCTGCGCTTGAAACCCCAGTCGGCGAGCTGCTGCTCGAAGGCGGCGAGGCTAAGGTCGGCGAGGGAGCGGTTCACGCCGAGGAGAGGTGGGACAGACTTTATCTAAACCAACTGGTGACGAGTTGCCGGGCCTCTTTGCCCTCGGCGACGAGTTTGCCGTCAGGTCCGTAGACCTTGAAATGGGGGATCGATTTCATGCCATACTGCCGGGCCACGGGTGAGGCCCAGTCTATGCCCTTCACGTCGGGGCGGTTGAGATCGACCTTCACGACGACGATGTCGCTGCGGCTCGCGTGCAGTTTGTCGAGGTGGGGCGAGATGCCGCGGCAGGGCGGGCAATATTCGCTGGTAAAATCGAAGACGGTCGTCTTGCCGGGGACGAGGTAATCGAGGATATTGACCTCCGCGCCATGGGCGATGCGCTCGGGCGCGGCGGGCTTGACGCGGGGACTGGCTGCGGCGGTGAGAATCACGACGGCGGCGAGCGCCGCGAGGGAGAGGAGGAGGCGTTTCATAGTTTTTGGGAGGGTGGTGTATTCGTCTGCCGCCAGCGGGCGAAGTCAATGGCCGATCCGGCGCGACTCAGGCGCCTCGCTCTTCCCAAACTTGCGCGAGGCGGACGAGCGTTTCGACGGCCTTGGCCATGTCCTGCAGGCTGACCCACTCGCGCTGGCTGTGCACCTCGTGCATGCCGACAAAGAGGTTCGGCGTGGGCAGACCGCGGGCGGTGAGGTTGGAACCGTCGGTGCCGCCGCGAATCGCCGGCGAGACGGGCGTGAGTCCGGCACGGCGCATCGCCTCGCGACCGAAATCGACCGGGCGCATGTCGTTGGCGAGCCAGTAGCGCATGTTGCGGTATTGCTCGCGGAAGGTGAGATCGAAGCGCGCCCGGGGCTCGGCGGCGCGCAGCTCGGCGACGATGCGCTCGACGCAGGCGCGCTTGGCGGCGAGGCCGTCGAGCTCGAAGTCGCGCAGGATCATCCAAATTTTCGCCTTTTCGGCGGAGCCGTTGCATTCGAGCGGATGGATAAAGCCGTCGCGCCCGTCGGTGTTCTCGGGTGAAAGCTCGCGCGGCAGCGCCGCGAGAAAGCGGCCGGCGAGGCGGAGCGCGTTCACCATCACGTCCTTTGCCCAGCCGGGGTGCGAGGAGATGCCGTGAATCTCGATCTCGGCAGCGTCGGCGCTGAAAGTCTCGAAGTCGATCTCGCCAGGCACCTCGCTGTCGAGGGTGTAGGCGACATCGGCTGCGAGTTCGGCGAGGTCGAGCTTGTGCATGCCGCGGCCGATTTCCTCATCGGGGTTGAAGCAGAGGCGGATGGTGCCGTGCGGGATTTCCGGGTGCCGCAGCAGGTGGCGCGCGGCGGCCATGACGACGGCGACGCCGGACTTGTCGTCGGCGCCAAGGAGCGTATGGCCGCTGGCGGTGATAATGTCGTGTCCGATGGCGTCGCGTAGGTGAGCTGTTGTTTCGACGGTGAGCGTTTGCGTGGGGTCGTCGGGCAGGACGATGGGCCGGCCGTCGTAGGCGCGGTGGACGATGGGTTTGGCGGCGCTCGGGAGATTGGTGGCGGTGTCGACGTGGCCGCACCACGCCATGCGCGGAATACCTAGTTTGGCCGATGTGGCGGGGATCGTGGCGAGCACGTAGCCGTGGGCGTTTAAGGTCACGTCGGAGGCGCCTAGGGTGCGGAGTTCGTTTTCCAGCAGGCGAAGGAGATCCCATTGGCAGGGCGTGCTGGGAAAGGTCTCGGAGTGGGAATCGCTGCGGGTGTCGATCTGCACGTAGCGCAGGAAACGTTGAAGAAGGTCGTCGGTGTCGATCTGCATGGGGAGAACGCTCGGCGCAAGCGGCGGGCGGCTCAAACAGATTTCGCGGGCTCGGACGCGGGGCTTGGCTTGCCAGCCTTCAGGCGCCGCGAAACGGGCAGCTTGATCGCCAAGTGATAGAGCGCGAGGAGCATGAGCATGCCGGTGAGTGCGTAGGCGAGGCCCTCGACGGTGGTGGGCACGGCGGGCTTGTAGATCGCCCAAGTGCCGTGCGCGATGCCCGTGTCGAGGTGGCGCAGGAAAACGAAGGGCCGCGTCAAGAGGGAGGCGTGCTGCAGGGCGTCCTGCGCGGCGGCGAGGGTGTCGACGCGGGTGGCGGTTTCGCGCATGACGTCGCCGAGTTTGGCGACGGTGGGCTCGGCGTTGGTGGTCGTCTGACTGATGAGGCGGTCCAGCGTCAGGCCGGCCTGAGCGGCGACCCCTTGAAAATGCGCGAGCTGCCGGCGGGCCTCGTCGAGGTGACCGCCGAGGCGTTGAAGGTATTGCTGCATGAACTCAGGCGCTTGGGAGAACACGATCGCGCCCACGACACAGAGCACGCGGTCGATGAGCGTGTCGCCGGCGTCCACAATTTTTCGGCCAAGACCCATGGTGGCAGGCTGCGCGGGCTACCGCACAAGGCAAGCCGCGCAAAAGGCCCCGCGGCGAACCGTGGGGCCGGGGAGAGAGACGGGACGGGCAGTTACTTCGCGCCGGCGACCGGGTGGTCGAGGCCGCGGCGCTGGAGCAGCGGCTTGATGTCGGGGTTGCCGCCAGTGAAGTCGCGGAACATCTGCATCGCGTCCTGACTGCCGCCGCGGGAGAGCAGCAGTTGCCGGAAGCGGTCGCCGTTGGCGCGCGTGAGGCCGCCGTGGGTTTTGAACCACTCGACCGTGTCGGCGTCGAGCACCTCGCTCCAGAAGTAGGAGTAGTAACCGGCGGAGTAACCGCCGGCGAAGCTGTGGGAGAAATAGGTGCTGCGGTAGCGCGGGGGCACCGGGGCGAAATCCAAACCCGCCCTCTGCAGCGCGGCTGTTTCGAACGCCACGACGCCGTCGGCGCCGGGCACGGTGTCGGCTTTGAGTTGGTGCCAGGCCTGGTCGATGACGTTGGCGGCGACGAGTTCGGTGGTCATGTAGCCCTGGTTGAATTTCGCCGCGGCGGCGACCTTGTTGAGCAGCTCCTGCGGGAGCGGCGCGCCGGTCTGATAGTGCCGGGCGTAGTGCGAGAGGACCTCGGGCCAGTCGCGCCACATTTCGTTCACCTGCGAGGGAAACTCGACGAAGTCGCGCGGCACGGAGGTGCCGGAGAAACGCGGATATTTCACGTCGGAGAACAGGCCGTGCAGTGCGTGGCCAAACTCGTGGAACGCCGTCTTGACCTCATCCCACGTCAGCAGCGTGGGCTCGCCGGCGGGCGGCTTCGGGATGTTGAGATGATTGGCGATGACGGGCTTGTCGCCGAGCAGGCCGGACTGCGGCACGTAGGCGTTCATCCAGGCGCCGCCGCGCTTGTTGGGGCGGGCGTAGTAGTCGCCGAGGAAGAGGCCGAGCGGAGTGCCATCCGCGTTGAACACCTCGAAGACAAACATGTCGGGGCTGTAGCCCTTCAAATCGGTGCGCTCCTTGAACGTGATGCCATAGAGCTTGGTGGCGGCGTAGAACACGCCGTCGACGAGCACGCGGCGGAGTTCGAAATAGGGCTTGAGCTGCGATTCGTCGAAGGCGTAGCGCTCCTTGCGGACCTTTTCGGCGTAGAAATCCCAGTCCCAGGCGGCGATTTGGAAGCCGCCCTTCTCCGCATCGACGATGGCCTGCATGGCGGCGGCCTCGCGGCGGGCGTTGGCCACGGCGGGTGGCGCGAGCTGGGCGAGGAGCTGGTTCACGGTGTCGACGCTGCCGGCCGTCTGCTCGTCGAGCTGGTAGGCGGCGTGGCTGGCGTAGCCGAGGAGCGCGGCGCGCTCGGCGCGAAGCCGCGCGATGCGTGCGACAACCTCGCGGTTGTCGAACTCGCCGCCGCGACTGCCACGGGCGAGCGAGGCCTCCATGATTTTCCGGCGGAGCGCGCGGTCGGCGAGAGAATCGAGCGAAGGCTGGCCGGTGGTGTTCTGGAGGCGGACGAGAAGCTTGCCTTCGTGGTTGGCGGTCTTGGCGGCGGCGGAAGCGGCGGCGATCTGGGCGTCGGTCAAGCCGGCGAGTTCCGCGCGGGTGTCGACAAGCACGGCGGAGTCGACGACTTCCTTGAGGACGTTCTGGGAAAACTTTGTCTGGAGGACGGCGAGCTCGGAGTTGAGGGTTTTGAGTTTGGTTTTGTCGGGGTCGGAGAGCTGGGCGCCGGCGCGGACGAAGTCTTTGTAGTAGCGCCAGAGCACGCGTTTCGACTCGGCGTCGAGGCCGAGGGTGTCGCGCGCGTTGTAGAGGGCCTGCACCCGGGCGAAGAGCGCGGGGTTCAGGCGAATGGCGTCGCGGTGCGCCGCCTGTTTTGGGGACAGATCGGCCTCAAGCTTCAGCAGGGTGGGATTGGTGAGCGACCCGGTGAGGATGCCGAAGGCGCGGTCGGTGCGCTCGAGCAACTGGCCGGCGCGCTCCATCGCCACGATGGTGTTCTCGAAGGTGGGCTTTTCAGGGTTGTTGGCGATGGCCTCGTTCTCGCGGAGATCTTCGGCCATGCCCTGCGCGAAGGCCGGGGCGAAATGCTCGTCCTTGATCAGTTCGAACGGCGGCAGGTGGTAGGGCAGGGTGCTCTCGGTGAGGAGGGGATTAGGGGTCATCGGCAAATTAGGACTGGCGAAGGAGAGCGCCGCGGTGAGACGCAGGGCCACAAGGAGAAGGGCGTTGCGATTGAGCGAAGTGGACATCCGGCCACACTTACGGCGCGCAGTGCCCAGGGCAAGTCCGCGCAACGGGAACAATCCGGAGCAGAGGCTCAGCCGATGCAGGCCGGCGCGGGGAAAAGCTCAGCGATCACGCGGCGCAGATCCGTAGGAAATATCGGTTTGGCCAAGATGCGGTCGACCCGCAGTGCGCGGTAACTCTTGGCGACATCGCGGCGAAGTTCGGAGCTAAAGACGATGATTTTTCCGAGGTATATGCCCTCGCGCACTTGCGCCACGAGTTCCAGGCCGTTGATGCCCGGCATGTGATGGTCGGTGATGAGCAGGTCGATATCAGGATTTTTTACCAGGCGATCCAAGACCTGCCGGCCGTCAGCGTAACATTCAACCGTGTGCCCGCCGCGCTGGAGCACCTCGCGCACCAGCTCGCGCAATTCGCGCATGTCATCCACATAGATGACCCGCAGGGGTTTCATCGCTAGGATAACAGGCGGCTGCCTATTGGTGAACATGAGTAGAGTGCCAAAATGTAAGCGCGCAGACCAAAAATTGCAGGTTCGGCAATGTCAAAAAAACGCGAAAAGAGCGATGGAGCCTTCACCCCAGATGCGTGCGGGAACCTTGCCCATTAAACGTCGTGCTCAGCGGAACAGTGGTTTACTTTTCCATTCGCTCGGCCTATTACTCAGGGTGTCAACGACGGACTGTGCTGCCTCGCGGTGCCGCCCGCCAGGAACGTAACTCCAATCTGCAATAACCAAGGAGGACATATGCCAGCCACGAAGTTGAAGGAGTATCTGGACAACCACGGGATCAAATACGTCAGCATCCGGCATTCACCGGCTTTCACATCGTCGGAGGTCGCGGCCTCGGCCCATGTGTCGGGACGGGATTTTGCCAAGACACTCATCGTGAAAATCGAGGACGAGATGGCGATGGTGGTGCTGCCGGCCAACCGCCGCCTGCTGCTGGGCGAACTGCGGGAGATGCTCGACTGCTCCTACGTGCGACTAGCCAGCGAGGCGGAGTTCAAGGGCACGTTTCCCGACTGCGAGCTCGGCGCCATGCCGCCGTTCGGCAACCTGTATGGCATGAAGGTCTATGTGACGTCGAACTTGGCGGACGAACCGGAAATCGCGTTCAACGCCGGCGTGCACACCGAGGTGATCAAACTGGCCTACGAGGACTTCGAGGCGCTCGTGCAGCCGATCGTGCTCGATTTTGTGACGACGTAGCGGCGGTGGCGCGGAACTCCCGGCTTGGCGCGGCAACGATGGCGTTCAATATGGCGCCACCATGAAGCGCATTCTGATATTGGCTGTGAGTCTGGGGTTGTTTCTCAGCGGCTGCAGCCCGAAGGAGGAGACGCTGCCGGTGCAGGATGAAGACGCCCTGCTACGCGCGAAACTTTTTGGTGATGCCGCAAAAGCCAAGGACATCGTCTGGCGCAGCAGCGGACTTGGCATCCGCATCATCACACCGGGCGAGGGAGTGGCACCGAAACTTACGGACACCGTCCGCGTGCACTACGTCGGCCGGCTCAGGGATGGCACGGTGTTCGACAGCTCCCGGGCGCGCGGACAACCCAACGATCTCGCCGTCAGCCGGGTCATCGCCGGCTGGGCGGCGGCGATGCCGGCGCTCAAACCCGGCGGCAAGGCCGAGTTTTTCATCCCGCCGTCGCTCGGCTACGGTAACATGCACGCGGGCAATATCCCGCCCAACTCCGGCCTAATTTTCGAGGTCGAGCTAATCGCGGTGAACCCCACCGCACCGTGGAAACCCTGAGCGCGGCGGCAGCGCAGGGCGGCGTCACACGCCGAGGGCGGCGCAGCATTTCCGGAAATGATGGCCGTAGATCGCGAACGTCACCGCTAGGTGCATCTGCCGAGGACGGCGGAACAGCGTCCAGGCGAGCAGGCGCCAATATTGGAAGCGCTCGCGGCCCAAGACCCCCAGCCGTAGTCCCGAGTAAGCGAGCGCGACGCATTGCCGCCATTCCAACGCCACGGTGATTTTGGGCCGCCGGTATACCCGCAGGAAGGTGCGGACGCGCTGGTAATACGGCCGCGGCGCATAGATGCGACGCAGGATGCTCTTGTAGCCTTCGATGAGCTGGGCGGCCGGCATGCGGGAGATGAAGTTCAGCGAGCCGTCGCTGTTGTTGCCGCTGCTCTGCCCGCTCAGCCGGCCTTCGCGTTTCAGGCGCGCGTGCAGCTTTGTGTCTGGCAGGGCGTTGAGCAGGCCGACCATCGCGGTCACGATGCCGCTCTGCTGGATGAAATCCACTTGCCGCTGGAAGATGCTGGCGACGTCGCTGTCGAACCCGACGATAAAGCCGCCCTGCACCTGCAACCCGGCGCGCTGGATGCGCTTCACGTCGGCGACCAAGTCGCGGCTTTGGTTCTGGCGCTTGTTGCACTCGGCGAGGCTGGCGGTATCGGGCGTCTCGATGCCGATGAACACCGTGTCGAACCCCGCCTCGCTCATCAACCGCATGAGTTCTGCGTCGTCGGCAAGGTTGATCGAGGCCTCGGTGTAGAAGGGCAGGCCGCGCCGCCGGGCGCGCTGCCACGCGATGAGTGCGGGCAGCAACTCGGTCTTCAGCGCGTGTTTGTTGCCGATGAGGTTGTCATCGACGAAAAACACCGAGCCGCGCCAGCCAGCTGCCCACAGCCGGTCGAGCTCTGCGGTTACCTGCGCGGCGGACTTGATCCGCGGGCGGTGGCCGAACTTCGCTGTCACGTCGCAAAACTCGCAGTCGAACGGGCAGCCGCGGGAGAACTGTAGGCTCATCGAGCCGTAGCGCGACAGGTCGGCCAGTTCCCAGAGCGGCACCGGCGTCTGGCTCATGTCGGCGAATTTCGATGTGGAGTAAACGCGCTGGGCGCAACCGGCCGCGAAGTCGCTTAGGAACTCAGGCAGCGTCTCCTCCGCCTCGTTGAGCACGAAGTGATCGACGCTGGGAAACTGTTCGTGCGCGCTTGTGAACAGCGGTCCGCCGGCGATGATGGTCTTGCCAGCCGCGCGGCAACGCGCGATCAGCGCCTGCGCGGATTCCTGTTGGGCGATCATCGCACTGATGCATACGACATCAGCCCACGCGATGTCCTTGTCACGCAGCGGGTGCACGTTGGTGTCCACGAGCCGCTTCTTCCACTCCGGTGGTAGCATCGCGGCAAAGGTGAGCAGGCCCAGCGGCGGCAGTGCCGCCTTCTTGCGGATGAATTTCAACGCGTGTTTGAAGCTCCAGAACGTGTCTGGAAACTGCGGATAGAGCAGCAGTGTGTTCACGACGCCACAGACATAATCCCGTTTGCCTGCGATTGAAAGCGGCATCTCGCGCCGCAAATCAGCGCGCGGCGCCGGCTACTGGGCCAAGGCCACTTTCAAGTGCGGCACGAGGCGCTTCGTGAACTCCACGGAATCAGGCGCGGAGAGGTGGGACCACTCGGGGCAGGTGAAGCTGGCCAACTCGAGGTAGTCCGCGAAATAGATGCCCGGCGCGCCCGACTCGCGGATGATCCGGTTCCACGGGCCGGCGCGCGGCGTGGCGATATCCTCGAGGTTTCTCAACTCGCCGGACATGGGGAAGCGGATAAAGACGATTTTCCCGCCGCGGGCACGGAATTTGTGCACCGCGGTGGCGGTGTCCTTGAAGCGTTGCTCAATGGCCTGGCCCACGCCTTTGAGGAAGGCTTCCCTGGGCATGTAATTTGGCGGTGGCGGCGGAGTGAAGAGCGGGATCCAGCCAGTCTCAACCCGGGTTTGCAGCGGGCCCGGTTCAGCACACTGCGCGGTCATCCAAGTCCGGCGGTCGGGGTCTACGGTCTGGAAATAAGGCGGGAGGCGCGGCGGCACTTGTGAGTCGGCCCGGTTGGGAATCGGCAGCTTCAGCAGCAGCTTTTGCAGTGTCAGATCCTCCTGCTTGAGGAAAGCGACGCGCTCCTCAAGGAGCATGCCGAGCTTGTGGCTGGCGCGCTGGGCAGGCGTCCGTTTGCGCCAGCGTTTGAGGGCTTCTTCCGAATTGGCAATTGGCGGACCGGCCGGAGCTAGCCAGATGGCCGGCAACACGCTGCAGATTATCGTGCCGTGGAATTTCTCGTCTGCGACCAGATTGGCCAGAATCGGATAGGCGCAGCTTCCCACAATGGCCAGTTGGATGGGCCGCTGTCCGAGGCCGCGCTCCAGCGTGTTGAGGTCGGAATCGTAGAGCGCCCGCGAGTCGCCGATGATGACGATGGAATCAGGTTTCACGGCGTCGCGCTGCTGTGCCCAGAGGTCGTCAGTATCGTTTAGTGTCGGCCCGTAGCCCCAGGACCGGACGCGGATTTCCCACGCCACCGTTGCGAGGGCCGTCAGCAGGACCGTGGCGAGCGTGAGTCTGCGCCAAGGCAGGGCGGGGATTACCCGTTCAAAATTGAAAGTAGATGAAGGCATTGCCGCTCCCTTGGGTGAGGATGATGGCGCAGAGCATGACCGTCCAGAGTGCGATCACAGCCTGACGGGGAAGGCGCGCGACCGCGGCCTCGATGGAGATGTCGCGGAGATTCCAGTGCGCGAAAAGCAGTCCGGCGGTAACGCAGGCGACCTGAATGATTTCGCGGGTGGTCAGGATGGCGTTGCCACCGGGCAGCACGCCGACCATCGCGCGGATGAGCCGTGCCGCCGTGGGAAAGTCCGCAGCCCGGAAGAACACCCAGGCGAAACACACCGTGAGGTAGGTGAGCGCCGACAGCAGCAACTGCCCGCCGAGCGTCATGGTCCATTCGATGTTCTTGTAGAGGTTGCGCAACGCGTGCTCCACCGCGAGGCAGAGTCCGTGCAGCAGGCCCCAGACAACAAACGTCCACGCCGCGCCATGCCAGAGGCCGCCGAGGAACATCACGATCACGAGGTTGATCGCGCCGCGAACAGGGCCAGTGCGGTTGCCGCCGAGCGGAAAATAGAGGTAGTCGCGCAGGAACGTGGAGAGCGAGATGTGCCAGCGCCGCCAAAAATCGGACATGCCCACGGCGCCGTAGGGGAAGCGGAAATTGTCCTTCAACTCGAAACCGAGGCAGAGCGCAGCGCCGATCGCGCAGGTGGAGTAGCCGGAGAAGTCGAAAAAGATCTGGCCGGCGAACGCCAGCACACCGGTCCAGGCATCCAGCGAGGCGAGCGGACCGGCGTAGCCGAATATCCGATCGGCCGAGCCGGCGAGCAGGGTGTCGGCCAGAGTGACCTTCTCAAACAGGCCGAGCGTCATCAGAAACAGGCCCCAGCCGAAGCGCCCGGGACGCGGAGCAGGCGGCGCGTCGCATTGCGGGAGAAAATCCGCCGCGCGCACGATTGGCCCGGCGACGAGCTGGGGAAAAAACGACACTGCAAGCAGGAAATCACGCAACGATCGCGTCGGCTGCGTCGCGCCGCGATACACGTCCAGCGTGTAGGACAGCGAGTGAAACGTGTAGAACGAGATTCCGATTGGCAGGAAAATATCGAGGTGCGGCGGCTGGTAGTCGACGCCGACACGCGCAAGCAGCCACTGGAAGTTTTCGAGCAGGAAGTTTCCGTATTTGAAGAACCCGAGCATGCTTAGGTTGACGGTCACGCTCGCGACCAGCCAGACTCGGCGGGTCGCCGCCGGTGCGGCGGCGATGCGCGCGCCGAGCCAGTAATCCATCGTGGTTGTCGCGAAGAGCAGCAGGGCGAATGGCGGATTCCATGCTCCATAAAAAATGTAGCTCGCAATGAGCAGCAGATTTTTACGCGCGTTCCACTCACGCAGTGTCCAGTATGCAATCTGGACGACGGCAAAAAAAACGACAAACGTGAGGGAGTTGAACAGCACTCTGCGTGGTGGGCTTGAGCGGAACCACGCACGCAAACGCGAATTAGCCGGATCGCAAGTCGGCCGCAAACTTTCGCGAATCAATCCCCGAAGCCGATGCCCAGCGCGCGGCCGGTACGCAGGATATCGCAGTCCGGTGGCACCGTACGCAGCCGGCCGATCGCTTCGGTGATGAGAATCGCATCGGTATCGGGCGGTCGGTGGGCGACCATGTAGCCGTATTTCTCCTCGGCGATCAGGCGCACCGCACCCGCGCCAAAGCGCGTGCACAGCAGCCGGTCGAAGGTCGTCGGCGAACCGCCGCGCTGGAGATGACCGAGGACGCAAACGCGCGTTTCCTTGCCGGTGCGCTTGCCAATCTCGCTGGCGACCACAGCGCCGATGCCGCCGAGTCGCGCCTCGCGGATCGCGCCGGTTTCGCCCACAGTGACGAAGTCGCGCCCCGCCTCGCGCGCGCCCTCGGCGACGACGACCAGCGTGAAGTGTTTGCCCTGCGCTTCGCGCTCGGTGACGACGCGGCAGACGGAATCGAAGCTGAACGGAATCTCGGGAATCAAAATTACGTCGGCCCCGCCAGCGATGCCCGCGTGCGCGGCGATCCAGCCCGCGTAGCGGCCCATGACCTCGCCGACCATGACGCGTTCGTGGCTCTGCGCAGTCGTCCGAAGCCGGTCGAGCGCATCGGTCGCAAAAGCTACTGCGCTGTCGAACCCGAAGGTGACCACCGTGCCTTCGATGTCGTTGTCGATGGTCTTCGGCACACCGATCACAGGAATGCCCGCCTCGAAACACTGCTGCGCGATCGTCAGCGAGCCGTCGCCGCCGACGACCACTAGCGCGCGCAGCCCGAGCGACTCGAAACCGGCCCGCGCCTCGGCGAGCACCGCCGGATCGATCTGGCGCGTTTCGCCGTGGCCGGCCTTGCCGGAGAAACGGCCCTTGTTGGACGTGCCCAGCACCGTGCCGCCGAGGTAGAGCAGGCCGTCCATCTGGTGGTAGTCGAGGACGCGGGTGTTCGTCAGCTGCAACAGGCCTTCGAAGCCGCCTAGGATGCCGAGCGTCTCCCAGCCGCGCTTGGCGGCGGACTTCACAACTGCGCGAATTACCGCGTTCAAACCGGGGCAGTCTCCACCGCCCGTGAGGATGCCAATGCGGGTAGTCATGTGACGACTCTGGCGGTGATGGCGGTGTTTGTCGATAAGCCTGTCTGCGCAGCGGGCGGGAGAAATTGCCTCCGCACTCGTGGCACGAGGCGCAGGAGCGCAGTCGCGAAACTCTGAGTGGCCTACGGCACGCGCGTCGCTCGCGCTAACTCAGTCGCCGAAGCTGATGCCGAGCGCACGTCCGGTGCGCACGATGTCGCCGTTGGGAGGCACGGTGCTGAGCCGGCCAATAGCCTCGGGCAGGGGAATGCCGACGGTGTCGGGCGGGATGTAGGCTACCATCACGCCAAACTTGCCCTCGGAGATCAGGCGCACGGCGCCTACGCCGAAACGCGTGCACAGCATCCGGTCGAACGTGGTGGGCACACCGCCACGTTGCAGGTGGCCGAGCACGCAGACGCGCGTCTCCTTACCGGTGCGTTTTTGGATTTCTTCGGCGACCATCGTCGCCACGCCACCCAGCCTCGCTTCGCGAAACGCGCCGCCGCCCGGCCCGATGCCGGGTGAAGGTGTTTCCTTGGTGACGAACTCGCCGTTTTGCTGCCGGGCGCCCTCGGCGACGACGACCAGCGAGTGGTGTTTGCCGTCCTGCTCGCGTTCCCGGATCTTGTCGCAGACACGCTCGAGGCTGAAGGGAATTTCGGGGATCAAAATGGCATCGGCGCCGCCGGCGATGCCACTGTGCGCGGCGATCCAGCCGGCGTAGCGGCCCATCATCTCGCAGACCAGCACGCGCTCGTGGCTCGCGGCGGTGCAGCGGAGACGGTCGAGGGCGTCGGTGGCAAACGACACCGCAGTGTCGAACCCAAACGTGACCGTCGTGCCCGCGATGTCGTTGTCGATCGTCTTGGGGACGCCGACCACCGGCACGCCGCCGTCGAGGAGTTGCTGGGCGATGGAGAGGGAGCCGTCGCCGCCCACGACCACGAGGGCGCGCAGGCCGAGCCGGTCGAAATTGCCCTTGGCCTCGGCAATGATGCCGGGATCAATCTCGCGGGACTCGCCGTGGCCGACTTTCGCTGCAAACCGACCGGAATTGCTCGTGCCGAGGATGGTGCCGCCGAGGAAGAGAAGGCCGTCCATGTCGTCCGGGTCGAGCACGCGCGTGCGCACCGGGTTGAGCAAGCCCTCAAAACCGCCAAGGAAGCCAAAAGTAGTCCAACCGTTTTTGGCCGCAGCGATTACGACAGCTCGAATAACAGCGTTGAGGCCGGGACAGTCGCCGCCGCCGGTAAGAATGCCGATACGAGTTTTCATGCTTTGGGAACACATCCATCGGCACGAAACCGGGCGACCCATAGTCATTTTTGGGGTAGAAATCTGTCAGCCAGTGGACCGTCGCCGACCGCGAGGAGCACGAAAAGACCGGTTTCCCTTGATGCTGGTCCATCACTACCATCTAGCTCGCAGCCCTCGTGCAAAATTCCGAGCAACTGCTCGGCTGAAAAATTAGAGCCTGATGTGTTTTACCTTTCTTACTTCATGACGCCCTTCGGTTCTTCGTGGGGAATCTTCAGGGCTAGTATTCGAGGTAGGGACCGAGCCATTTCTCGGCTTCGGCGACGGTGATTTTATTCCGCGCGGCGTAGTCTTCGATCTGGTCTTTGCCTAGTTTGCCGACGGCAAAATACTTCGAGTCGGGGTGATTGAAATAGAAACCACTGACACTGCTGGCGGGATCCATGGCGTTGGACTCGGTGAGCGTGATGCCGGTGGCGGCGGTCGCGTCGAGGAGCGCGAAGAGCGGCGGCTTCTCGGTGTGGTCGGGGCAGGCGGGGTAGCCGGGCGCGGGGCGGATGCTGCGGTATTTTTCCCGGATGATGTCCTTCATCTCCAGGTTCTCGGTCTTGCCGTAGCCGCAGAAATCGCGGGCTTGCTTGTGCATCAGCTCGGCGAGCGCTTCGGCGAGCCGGTCGCCGAGGGCTTGAGCCATGATCGCGTGGTAGTCGTCGTGTTTTTCCCGGAACTCGGCGGCGAGTTTTTCCACGCCGTGTCCGGCGGTGACGGCGAAGCCGCCGAGGTAGTCGAGCCGGCCGCTGTCCTTCGGCGCGATGTAGTCGGCGAGCGATTGGTTGAACTGGTCGGCGGGCTTTTCCTGCTGCTGGCGGAGGAAGGGGAAGGTTGTGATGACGCGCGAGCGCGACTCGTCGGCGTAGAGTTCGACGCTGTCGCCGACTGCGTTGGCGGGCCAGAAGCCGATGACAGCTTTCGCGGTGAAGAGATTTTCGGTGACGATGCGGGCGAGGAGTTTTTGCGCGTCGTTGAACAGCTTCGTGGCCTCGGCGCCGATGTTGGCGTCTGTGAGGATGTCGGGGTAGCGGCCGTGGAGTTCCCACGCGGAAAAGAAGGGGGACCAGTCTATGTAGGCGACGATGTCGCCGAGTGATAAGTGATGAGTGGCGTGTGACGAGGTGTCGGAGGAAAAGACCTTGGTGCCAAGGAATTCGGGGTGGGGGATGTCGATGGTGGGCCAGTTGAAATTTTGTTTCCGCGCGCGGGCTTCGGCGAGCGCGAGGAGCGGACGCTTGTTACGGCGGTCGGCGAACTCGGTGCGCTGGCGTTCCTGCTTGGCGGCGGTCTCGGCGAGGAAGGCGGTTTTCTGCTCGGCGGAGAGGAGCGCGCTGACGACGTTGACGACGCGGGAGGCGTCGAGGACGTGGACGACGCCGTGGGCGTATTCGGGCGCGATCTTCACCGCGGTGTGCGCGGGGCTTGTGGTGGCGCCGCCGATGAGGAGCGGGACGGTGAAGCCCTGCCGCGTCATCTCCTTTGCGACGTGGACCATCTCGTCGAGCGAGGGGGTGATGAGGCCGGAGAGGCCGATGACGTCGGCGCCGAGTTCGCGGGCCTTGGCGAGGATCTTTTCGGTGGGCACCATGACGCCGAGGTCGGTCACCTCGTAGTTGTTGCAGGCGAGGACGACGCCGACGATGTTCTTGCCGATGTCGTGGACGTCGCCCTTGACGGTGGCGAGGACGATGCGGCCGTTGGGTTTCGCGGTGCCGCCGCCCGCGATGTGGAGGCGTTTTTCCTCCTCCATGAACGGCGTGAGGTAGGCGACGGAGCGCTTCATCACGCGGGCGGACTTCACGACCTGCGGGAGGAACATTTTCCCGGCGCCGAAGAGGTCGCCGACGATGCGCATGCCGTCCATCAGCGGCCCCTCGATGATGGCGAGCGGGCGCGGGTATTTTGCGGTGTTGGCGCGGGCTTCCTCGGTGTCGGCCTCGACCCACTGGTCGATGCCTTTGACGAGGGCGTGGGAAAGGCGCGCCTCGACGGGGGCGTTGCGCCAGGCGAGGTCTTCTTTGGGCGCTTCGGTCTTGGACGCGCCACCCTGTTGGGACTTCAGATCGTCGGCGTATTTTACGAGGCGCTCGGTGGCGTCGGGTCGGCGGTTGAGGAGGACATCGTCGGCGAGGTCGCGGAGGACGGGGTCGATCTCGTCGTAGACGCCGAGCATGCCCGCGTTGACGATGGCCATGTCGAGGCCGGCGCGGATCGCGTGGTAGAGGAAGACGGTGTGGATCGCCTCGCGGACGGGGTTGTTGCCGCGGAAGGAGAAGGAGACGTTGGAGACGCCGCCGGAGACGCTCGAGTGGGGGAGCGTGGCTTTGATGATGCGCGTGGCCTCGAAGAAATCGGCGGCGTAGTTGTTGTGCTCCTCGATGCCGGTGGCGACAGTGAGGATGTTGGGGTCGAAGATGATGTCCTCGGGGGGGAAGCCGATATGCTCGGTGAGGAGCCGGTAGGCGCGGGTGCAGATTCGGACTTTCTCGTCGCGGGTGGAGGCCTGGCCTTGCTCATCGAAGGCCATCACGACGGCGGCGGCGCCGTAGCGGCGGACGAGGTTGGCGCGGCGGAGGAATTCGGCCTCGCCGTCCTTGAGAGAGATGGAGTTGACGACGCCTTTGCCTTGGAGGCATTTCAGGCCGGCCTCGAGGACGCTCCACTTCGAGGAGTCGAGCATGATGGGCACGCGGGCGATGTCGGGCTCGGCGGCGATGAGGTTGAGGAACTTCACCATCGTGGCTTCGCCGTCGATGAGGGCCTCGTCGACGTTGATGTCGATAACGGTGGCGCCGTTCTCGACCTGCTGCTTGGCGATGGCGAGGCAGGCATCCCAGTCGCCGGCCTTGATCGCCTTGGCGAATTTTGGCGAGCCGGTGATGTTGGTGCGCTCGCCGATGACGAGAAAGCCTGAGGCGCTGGCGGGAGTGTCGGTCGGGGAAGGCACGGCGATCAGGCGACGGTCAGCGCCTCGAGGCCGCTGAGTTGGAGGTGGCGGGGCAGAGCGGGAAGTGCGCGCGGCGGGCAGGCGCGCACAGCCGCGGCGATGGCGGCGATGTGCGCGGGGGTGGAGCCGCAGCAGCCGCCGACGAGGTTGACGAAACCGGCGCGGGCAAACTCACCGAGCACGGCGGCCATGTCGGCGGGCGACTCGTCGTAGCCGCCAAAGGCGTTGGGTAGACCGGCGTTCGGGTGGCAGGTGACGAAGCACTCGGCCAAACCGGAAAGTTCCTCGAGGTAGGGACGCATCTGTTTGCCACCGAGGGCGCAGTTGAGGCCGACGCTGAAGGGTCGGGCGTGCGCAATGCTGCGATAGAAGGCGGCGATAGTCTGGCCTGAGAGTGTGCGGCCGGAGGCGTCGGTGATGGTGACGGAGATCATCACGGGGAGGCGGCGGTCGATCTCGTCGAAGAGCGTCTCGAGGGCGAAGAGCGCGGCCTTGGCGTTGAGTGTGTCGAAAATCGTCTCGATCAGCAGGGCGTCGACGCCGCCGGCGACGAGGGCGCGCGCCTGTTCGAGGTAGGCGGCGGCGAGCTGGTCGAAAGTGACGGCGCGGTAATCGGGCCGGTTGACGTCGGGCGACATCGACGCGGTGCGGTTAGTGGGCCCGATGCCGCCGGCGACGAAGCAACGGCGGCCTGGGGTCGCGGCCTCTGCTTGGTGCGCGGCGCGGCCTGCGATCTGGGCGGCGGTAAGGTTGATCTCCGGGACGACGGACTCGGCGTGGTAATCGGCTTGGGAAATTGTGGTGCTATTGAAAGTGTTGGTGGTGACGATGTCGGCGCCGGCGGCGAAATACTCCCGGTGAATCCCCTCGATGATGTCAGGGCGGATGAGGCAGAGCAGATCGTTGTTGCCGCGCAGGTCGTGGGGATGCGCCGCGAAGCGCGCGCCACGGAAATCCGCCTCGGTCAGCGCATGCGACTGAATCATCGTGCCCATCGCGCCGTCGAGGATGGCGACGCGCGACTGGAACAGCTCGTGGAACGGTCCAAACCCGACGGCCGGGTGCGCCAGTGGAGCGGTTGGATGCGGGCTGTGGGAGGACATGGCGGATGAATGAATATTTCACGACAACGTGGACGGCATGGCTTGGCAAGACACATATCCAATAATTCTTATGCGTTGATGCGTGTTATTAATTGGTGTCACTGCCGGGAAAGCCGGATGGCGGGGCAGTTGTCGCCATCGTCGCTACGGTTTTGACGTGCAGGCATCGTGTGCTCTTGTTCGAGGCATGCTTTCTCCCCGGCTGGCCCTCGCCCTGATCACATTCTCGTCCGTGGCTTCCGCCGGCGACACTCTGGCGACGCGCGACCCCGCGACCTACGTGCCCGATCTGGCTGTGCTCGCCAAGCCGCAGTCGAGCGAGCTGCGAGAGCTGGTCGAGCGCTACACGGAGGACCGCGAGCGGTTCCAGCGGTTTTTTAGCGTGCCGAACTCCGAGCGCTATGACCGCACGTTCCGGGCATTTTACGAGACATGGCAGACGAAACTTGCGGCGTTGCCTGTGGACGGCCTTGGCGTCGAGGGGCGGATCGATCGCACGCTTTTGCGGGCCGAGCTCACCTACGAGCTGCGCGTGCTCGCGAGGGAACGAAAAAAATGCGACGAGCTGGCGGCGCTGCTGCCGTTTGCTGAGGGCATCGCGCAGTTGCAGGAGTCGCGCCGGCTGCTGGAACCGGTCGATCCAAAGGCCGCCGCGACCACGCTCAACCAGCTCAACCGCCAGTTGACCGACGCCCGCAAGGCGATCGAGGCCGGCTTGGAAAAGGAAACGCCAGCGGACGCAACGGTGAAACCGTTGCGTCCAACAAAAACCATCGCGCTGCGTGCGGCGGGACGGATCGAGACGTTGAGCGCCGCGCTCGACGGCTGGTTTAAATTTTACGATGGCTACGACCCTCTGTTCAGCTGGTGGGCCGACAAACCGCATATGCAGCTCAGTGACGCGCTGAAGGCCTATCAGCAAATGCTCCGTGAAAAAATCGTGGGTGTGAAAAAGGGTGAGGACGAGCCGATCGTCGGCGATCCGGTGGGCCGCGACGGGTTGATGGAGGAGTTGGAGCATGAGATGATCGCCTACACGCCCGAGGAGTTGCTCGAGATCGCCAACCGCGAGTTTGCCTGGTGCGACGCGGAGTGGCGGCGCACGGCGCGCGAGCTCGGGCTCGGTGACGCCTGGAAGGCTGCGCTCGAAAAATCCAAGAACGACTACGTTGCCCCCGGCCGGCAGCCGGAACTGATCCGAGACCTCGCGCGCGAGGCGATTGATTATCTGCAGAAGAACGACCTCATCACCGTGCCGCCGCTCGCCGCCGACACGTGGCGCATGAGGATGATGACGGCGGAGGCGCAGAAAACGAGTCCGTTCTTCCTTGGTGGCGAAGAGATTTATGTGTCGTTCCCCACCGCGGAAATGTCGCACGAGGACAAGCTGAACAGCCTGCGCGCGAACAACACCCACTTGGCGAAGGCGACGGTGTTTCACGAGCTGGTGCCTGGGCACAGCCTGCAGTTTTTTATGACGGAGCGGTATCAGCCGCACCGGAAAATTTTCAGCACGCCGTTTTGGGTCGAGGGCTGGGCGTTGTGGTGGGAGTTTCAGCTCTACGCGCGCGGCTACACCTCGCAGGATCCGCTTGACCGCGCCGGCGCGCTGTTCTGGCGCTCGCATCGGTGCGCGCGGATCATTTTCTCGCTCAACTTCCACCTCGGCAAGTGGACGCCGCAGCAATGCATCGACTTTCTCGTCGAGCGCGTCGGGCACGACCGCCACACTGCGACGGGCGAGGTGCGCCGCTCGTTCAACGGCTCCTGGTCGCCACTCTACCAGGTCGGTTACATGATGGGCGCGCTGCAGCTGCGTGCGCTCCACCACGAGCTGGTGGAAAAGGGCGGCATGAACCTGCGCGATTTCCACGACCGCATCATGCAAGGCGGCGCGATGCCGATCGAGATGGTGCGGGCCCGGCTGCGCGGCGACAAGTTGCCGGCCGACTACAAGGCGTCGTGGCGTTTCGCAGAATGAACCCGACCGTTGCCTCCGATTACGCGGTGCGCCCTGTGCCGTTCACTGCGGTGCGAGTCACAGGCGGTTTCTGGCAAAAGCGCCAGGAGATCAACCGTGCCGTCACACTGCCCTTCGCGCTGCAGCAGTGCGAGGAGACGAACCGGCTGCGCAACTTTGACCTTGCGGCCGAGACGCTGCGCCGCCGCGCGGCGGGCGAGGCGACGTTTCAAAACACGCCGGCGACGATCTATCCGTTCGACGACTCGGACGTTTACAAGGTCATCGAGGGCGCGGCCTACGTCCTGAGCGTGGCGCCCGATGCGGCGCTGGACCGGCGGCTCGATGCGTGGATCGCGCGCATCGCGGCGGCGCAGGAGCCCGACGGCTATCTCTACACGTTCCGCACGATGCACCCGGACACGCCGGCGCACGAGTGGATCGACCCGCAACGCTGGCTGAAGGATCCGGACCTCAGCCACGAAATCTACAACCTCGGCCACCTCTACGAGGCGGGTGTTGCGCACCATCAGGCCGCCGGCAAACGCACGCTGCTCGACGTGTGCCTGAAGAGCGCCGAACTTCTCTGGCGCGATTTCGGCGACCGCCGGCTGCGCATCGCGCCGGGTCACCAGGTGATCGAGATGGGGCTGGCGAAACTTTACCGCGTGACGGGCGACGTCCGCTGGCTCGAGCTCGCGCGCATCTTCCTCGAGGCGCGCGGACCCGGCGGCAAGGAATACAGCCAGCAGCACAAACTCGCTGTCGAGCAGGACGAGGCGGTTGGTCACGCGGTGCGTGCGAACTACATGTATGCCGGCATGGCGGATGTCGCCGCGTTGACGGGCGACGCCCGCTACACGGCGGCGATCACGAAAATCTGGGACAGCGCGGCCGGCCGGAAAATGTATCTCACGGGCGGAGTGGGGGCGTTGCGGCATGGCGAGGCTTATGGCGCCGACTACGAGCTGCCGAACGACGGTTACAACGAAACCTGCGCCGCGATCGCGTTCATGATGTGGAACCACCGGATGTTCCTCTTCACTGGCGACGCGCGCTACATGGATGTGCTGGAGCGCGCCTGTTTCAACGGCTTCCTCAGTGGCGTCTCGTTCACCGGCGACCGTTTTTTCTATCCCAACCCGCTCGTCTACGATGGCGTGGCGGAGAATAACCACGGCTTCGCCGGACGTGCGCCGTGGTTTGGCTGCGCGTGCTGTCCGCCCAACCTCATGCGCACGTTGGCGGCGCTCACCGGCTGTTTCTACGCGGTGCGCGGCGAGGCGCTTTATGTGAATTTCTACGCGCAGAGCGAGGGCGAGGCAACCGTAGTGGGCACGGCGGTGAAACTCATACAGACGACGGACTATCCTTGGCAGGGCCGAGTGTGCCTCGGCGTCGCGCCGGCCGCGCCAGCGACATTTGCGGTGCGGTTGCGAATTCCGGGATGGGCACAGGGCCGGCCGGTGCCATCCGACCTTTATACCTATGACGACGCGACGCCGACGCCGTGGACGGTGCGTATGAACGGCGCCGTGGTAAACACGACGGTTGAGCGCGGCTATGCAGTGATCACACGCGAATGGCGCGAGGGCGACGTAGTCGAGCTCGATCTGCCGATGCCGGTCCGTGCGGTGCGCGGCCACAGGAAGATTGCGGCGACGCAAGGGCGGGTGGCCTTCGAGCGCGGGCCGATGCTCTACTGCGTGGAGGATCCGGAGCGGAAAATCGTGCCGGCGGATCTGACTGTGCCGGCGGGGGCGCAGGTCGAGGCCAAGGCGTCGCCGGATTTTCCCGACGGCATGACGGTGTTGAGCATCGAAAGCGGTGCTGCGCCGATCACGGCAATCCCCTATTTTGCCTGGAGCAACCGCGGCCCGGCGGCGATGGCGGTGTGGCTCAAGCGCGCCCCGTGACGCGCGCTCAGTCGAAGGCCTGGCGGGAGTTGGTGGCGAGGTAGGTGGCGATCTCGGCGGCGAAAATCTCGGCGAACTCGGCGCGCTTTTTCTCGCCCATGCCGGGGATGCCTTCCATCGCATCGGCGCTCGCGGGGTAGTAGCGCGCCAGCGCGCGTAGCGTGGTGTCACCGAAGACGATGTAGGCGGGGACGTGGCGCTCGTCGGCGATTTTTTTGCGGAGCGTGCGTAGGCGTTCGAAGAGAATCTCGTCACAAGCGATGTCGCCTTCGCGGCGGACGACGCGCTTCGCCTTGGGCAGGTCCATCGGTTTGGTGAGCGTGATGGCGGTGCGGGCTTTCAGGACCGCGAGGCCTTCGTCGGTGAGCGAGAGCGTGGCGAACTCGCCCTCGTCCACGTTCATGTAGCCGAGGCGCATGAGTTCGCGGCCGACGGCGGCCCACTGGGGGCGGGAGAGTTCGCCGCCGATGCCGTAGGTGGTGAGGCGGTCGTGGCCCCAGCGGCGTATCTTGTCGGTGTCGGCGCCGGTGAGCACCTCGACGATGTGGTTGAGCCCAACGCCAAAGCGGCCGGCCTGGCGGATGCGATAGACGCAGGAGAGGAATTTCTGCGCGACGAGCGTGCCGTCGTAGGTCTCGCGCGGCTCGAGGCAGTTGTCGCAGGCGCCGCAGTTGTCGAGGGGGAATTTTTCGCCGAAATAGGCGAGCAGCTCGGCGCGGCGGCAGGCGGAGTTTTCGGCGTAGTGGACGATCTGGCGGAGTTGGTTGCGTGCAACCTGCTGCTCGTGGGCGTCGGTAATCTCGTCGAGGAAGTGCATCTGCTTCGCGACGTCGCCGGCACTGAAGAGCAGGAGGCAGTCGCCGGGCAGCCCGTCGCGCCCAGCGCGGCCGGTTTCCTGATAGTAGCCCTCGATGTTTTTCGGGAGGTCGTGGTGGACGATCCAGCGGACGTTGGGCTTGTTGATGCCCATGCCGAAGGCGATCGTCGCGCAGATGATGCGGGTGTCGTCGCGGAGGAACTGCTCCTGGTTCTCCGAGCGTTCGCCGCCGGTCAGGCCGGCGTGGTAGGCGCGGGCGGAGTAGCCGCGGCTGGCGAGTCCCTCGGCGACGCGCTCGGCGGTGGCGCGGCTGGCGCAGTAGATGATGCCGCTCTCGTGTTCGCGCTTTTTCACGAACTCGACGATTTGTTTTAGCGGCTGGTCCTTCGGGACGACGCGGTAGGTGAGGTTGGGGCGGTTGAAGCTGGCGACGAAGGTCACCGGTTCGCGCAGCTGCAGGTGCGTGATGATGTCGGCGCGCACGCGGGTCGTGGCGGTGGCGGTGAGCGCCATCACGGGCACGCCGGGCAGGGCGGCGCGGAGTCTGGCGAGCTGGCGGTATTCGGGGCGGAAGTCGTGGCCCCATTCGGAGACGCAGTGCGCCTCGTCGATTGCGAGGCAGGTGACGTTCCAGGCCTTCAGGTTTTCGTCCCAGCCGTCGAGCATGAGGCGCTCGGGGGCGGCGTAGAGGAGCTTGAACTCGCCGCGGTGCAGGCCGGCGAGACGCGAGCGGGCGGCCTTTTCGCCGAGCGTGGAATTGAGGAAGGTGGCCGCGACGCCGCTGGCCTGGAGCGCATCGACCTGGTCCTTCATCAGCGCGATGAGCGGCGAGACGACGACAGTGAGGCCCTCGCGGGCGAGGGCGGGGAGCTGGAAGCAGAGGGATTTGCCGCCGCCGGTCGGCAGGAGCGCAAAGACGTCGCGCCCCGCGAGCGACGCCTCGATGATCTCGCGCTGAAGCGGGCGGAAGGAGGCGTAGCCGAAGGTGGACTTGAGGAGTTGGGAAAGAGTGGCCAAAGGTGCGCGACGATGAAGCCCGGGCGGGTGGCTTGCCCATAAGAAACTAGGACGGCGGAGCTGAACGATTTTTCGCCGAAGCTGCACCTTGGCGTTGCCAAGCGTCGACGAGTCGGCGAAAACATGGCCTGTGTTTTTCTCGGAAGATATCGCGCACTTGGCGCGCTCCTGGCGGCGATGGTTTTTCGCCGGCGTGCTGCTTTGCGCGGGCGCGGGTCTCGTTACCGGTGCGGAAAGCCGGCCGGTGGTGGGGCCGGGGGCCACGCGCGACGAGGTGATCGCGGCCTACGGCTGGCCCAACGGCCAGTCGCAGTCCGGGGCGCGGGAGATTCTGACCTATGCGCAGGGGCAGGTGACGTTGGTGAACGGCCGGGTGGAGCAGGTGGATTTCTCGCCCAACAAGGAATGGCCGGCGCCCAAACCCCGGCCGGCCGAACCGACAGCGGTGAAGGCACGTCCCGGCATGCCAGGCGAGAAGGCGATGCCGCCGGTGGATTACTGGGGCACGGACTTCGACGCGGCGGTGCGCGAGGCCACTGCTCGCCGTGCCCGCATCCTTGTGCTGTTTTCCGGTAGCGACTGGTCTCCACCCTCCAAACGTTTCCATGATGAGGTCGAGTTTACCTCCGATTTCGTCAACGCGGTGCTGGGGTATTTCGTGCTGCTGCGGCTCGATTACCCGGCACATGCGAGCCAGCCACCGGAGTTGCGCGCGCAAAATGCCCGGTTGCGGGCGCGTTTCGGAGTGACGATCTATCCGACGCTGCTGGTGCTGTCCCCCGCCGGAGCGCAGGTCGCAATAGTGGATTTGGCGAAGGTGAATCCTGCCGGGCCGTATCGCGAACAGGTAGTCAGCGCGATCACCGAGGTGCGCAAACTGCTGGCGCCGTCGCCGAGACTGCCAAAGCCCGCGGAGGCGACCGGGGCGGCATCGGCAACGTTTTTTGAGCCACCGGAGGAGGGCTACAATCCGTGGCTGCTGTTGGGCGCAGTGGCGGTCCTGGCCTTTCTTTGGTGGCTGCTGCGCCGCGGAAGCTTCGAGGAGGAGAGCGAGCCCGAACCGAGGTCGGTCGTCCGGCAACTGCCCACGCCGGTGGAGGTGGCCGGTTGGTCGCAGGTGCGGCTGCGCGAGGTGTGCGTGGCGGTGTTCGAGGTGGAGGGCTATCTCGCTAAATTGCGGCCGCCCGAGAGCGGTGCCGAACTCGCACTACACCGCGGCAGCGAGGACAAACCGGAAATATTGGTGCACTGCCGCTCCGGCACCGTGGGTTTGGCGGGTCCGCGGGTGGTGCGCGAATTGTTTGGCACGGTCATCGCCGAAGGCGTGGCGACGGGTTGGGTGGTCTCGCCGGGTGGATTCACCGCCGAAGCGCGCAAGATTGCTGCAGAGCACGGTATGCTGCTGATTGGCGGGGAAGAATTGCTCCAGCGTCTGGCGGAAGTGCCGCCGCTGGCTTTGCTGGAAGTATTGGCGAAGAGTGGATGAACCCACTCCCGGCCTCAGGTGCCAGCGGGGCGTCAATGCCCCATCGTGCGCATGAGCTGCACGAACGTGTAGCCGAGCAGACCGGTCACCGGTAGCGTGAGCACCCAGGCCCAGACGATGCGACCGACCACGCCCCATTTCACCGCGCTCAGGCGTTTCGACGCACCGACGCCCATGATCGAAGTGGCGATGACGTGAGTCGTCGAGACCGGCACGCCCAGAGAGGCAGTGGCGTAGAGAATGGTCGCGGCGGTGGTCTCGGCGGCAAAACCGTGCACAGGCTGCATTTTCACCATCTTATGGCCCATTGTGCGGATGATGCGCCAGCCGCCGGCCGCCGTGCCCGCGGCCATCGTAAGCGCGCAGGTGAAGACGACCCAGAGCGGGATGGCTTTGAATTCCGTCAGACGCAGAAAGGAGGCCCACTCCGGCAAGTCCTTGAACGCACCTGACGTCGTGCCGGTGAACAGGGCCAGCGTGATTATGCCCATTGTTTTTTGCGCGTCGTTTGAGCCGTGGCCAAAGCCCATAAAGCCCGCGCTGAGCAGTTGGGCCTTGCCGAAGATCAAGTTCACCACGCGCGGCGTGACTTTGCGCAGGATGATTGTGAGCAACCACATAAGCAGCGCGCCGCCAGCGAAGCCGAGGAGAGGCGATGAGACCATCGGTAGGACGACCTTTGGCCAGAGGCCCGCGTGGGCGCCTTTGGCATCCGTGGCGGACCAGATAAGCACGGCCCAGTTACCCTGTGCCGTCGCCAGCGCCGCGCCGCACAGCCCGCCGATCAGCGCGTGGCTCGAGCTTGAAGGAAGGCCGAGCCACCAGGTGAAGAGATTCCAAACGATGGCGCTGAGCAGTGCGCAGAGGACAGTATACATGTCGACCGCGTGCGCGTCGACGAGGCCGCTGCTGATGGTCTTCGCGACGGCGGTGCCGGCGAGCGCACCGACGAGGTTCCACGCCGCCGCCCACACGATCGCCTGCCGCGGCGTGAGCACTTTCGTCGAGACGACGGTGGCGATGGCGTTGGCCGTGTCGTGAAAGCCGTTGATGTATTCGAAAACGAGCGCGGCCAGCAGAACTATCAGGAACAGGGTCATGGCGAAGGCAATTCTCGGAACGGTGGTCGACGGGTGTGGACGCTTGCCGCGAGCGGGACACCCGGCAGGTGGTTCACCAACGGCTTCACGAGTGCTTGAGCACGATTTGGACGACGACGTTGCCGGCGTTGCGGCAGCGGTCGACCGCCTGCTCGACCATCTCGTAGATTTCCGAGAGGATGATCAGTTCGCGGGGATCGTAGGGGCCGGTGTAAAGGTCCTTGAGGAGCGTGAGCATCACTTTATCTGCCTCGCCCTCGGCGTATTGAAGGCGGTCATTGGCCTCGCGAATCTTCTCGATGTGGGTGCCACCGCGAAGCTGCCGGACCATGAACGCCACGGCGTCAGCCGCTTGTTTCATCAGCTCGGCCTGGCGGGCAAACGCCGAGTGCGGCACGCGGCCCGGGTAGATCGAGAGGCGTTCGACGATCTTTTCGACCGATTTCGGGATGCGGTAGAGGGCGAAGGAAAGCGCCTCGATGTCCTCGCGCTCCAGTGGGGTGACGAAGGTGCGGCTCAGCTCCTCGGTCATCTGGTAGCGGATGCGCTTCTCCTTGCGACGGCTTTGCACGAAGTCGTCGAGATTCGCCGGCGGGCCGCCGCTGCTGAGCGTGTGCAGATACTGGGCGAGCAGGTTCACGCTTGTCTTGGCCTCCTCGGCGCCGGCCTCGAGCAGGTCGAAAAATTTGTCGTCTTTGCCTAAGATTCTTTTGAGCCACTGCATATGGTTTCTGAGTAACGGGGTGGGTTACAATGGCGAAACAAATTTACGCGCGCTCAGGTTTTGCCCCGCAGCCGGACCCAGAGGTAACCGAGCCGTTCGTAAACGGCTTTGGTGCTGCGTTCGAGGGATTCGGTGTCCCAGGTGTAATCGCTGATCCTGAAACCGGGGCTGGGGCGCGCGGCGTAATCGGCGGGGCAGGGAAGTGGGTGCAGGCCGGCGCCGTGCATCAGGGCCGCGGCGCGGCGCAGGTGCCAGGCGGAGGTCACGAGGGCGAACGGCGCTTCGCCGACGACGCGGCGCAACTCCCGGGCCTCGTCCTCGGTGTCGCGCGGGGTGTCGAGGCGAATGATTTTGGTGGGATCGACCCCGAGCGACACGGCTGCCTGGGCCAGCACCGCGGCGTGGCTCGGCCGGCCTTCTTCGCCGCCGCCGCTGACGATGAGCCGGGCTTCCGGCAGAGCGCGCAACAGTCTCACAGCCTCCATCAACCGGCCACGCGCGGAGCTGCTGAGCTGGTTGACGGCGGAGAGACCGAAAGTGTCGCCATGACCACCGCCAAGCACAGCGACAAACCGGCAGGCTGCGAGATTAGGTGGCAGCGGATGGCCCACGACGAATTCCGGCACGGCCGGATAGAAACTTTCGAGCGGCCTGAACAACGCCGTGCTGATGGTCTTGTTGCCCAACAGCAGCAGCAACAAAACCCCGGTCACGATCAGGCCGTGGCCGAGGCGCCTGCGCCGCTGGGAACGCAGCAGCACCAGACCGCCGATGAGCAACACGAGGCACAGGGGCAGCGGCATCAGCCAGAAAGCGACAAATTTTTTCAGCCAGAAGAACATGCCGAAAAATCAAGGGCCCGGGTCGCCACCGCAATCCGGGAGTTGCCCAAGGTGAACCGAGTGACTGCCGGGGGCCACGCGGCTGAACCGTGTCATATTTGTTTTTGTATTGTGTCAAATTAGTGGAACTGTTCTGCGCATTAGCGAACCAAGCGTCCACCATTCTTGTCGCGATGAATTCCCTTCTATCCCTGACCGCGCGTTCTCGTTTTTTCGGGAAGGTCGCCCGCGGGTTTAATGTGCCTGCCGGCCTCCTTGTCATGTTGCTCCAGCGCACTCCGGTTCTGCGGGTGGCCGCGACGGCAGGAGAGTTTATGGTGGCGTCGCCGGTTGGGACGGTGCTGAAGGCGGTGATCGCGACTGCCGCGACGCTGGGCACAATCGATTCCGTCGCGGGAGCCACGACACAATTGCAGACCACGTCGACTCTCCCGGCACTTGCGACAGTAGGCAAGCCGTTTACCATGGCGATCTACATCACGGGCACGGGTGTGAGTTTCGCCCAATCATGGGATATATCCAACACGCTGCCACCTGGTGTCACAGCCGATGGCGGAGGGGGGCATGGGGGAGCTACGGTTCAGGGCAGTTTGTTGGTTATCAATATATCAACAGGCACATTGACATTTTCTGGCACTCCGACGGCTGCCGGCACATACTCATTTACTGCGGAAGGCTACCAGTATCCTAACCGCACGGGACCGGTCACCCCGGGATCATCGTATATCATCGTGGCCCCTGCGGCTGCGACGGCTCCGGTAATCGCCACGCAGCCCCAATCCCAGACGGTCCCGGTCGGGAGCAATGTGCAATTTACCGTCGTGGGGAGCGGAACGCCGTCCCCCACCTACCAATGGAGCAAGGGCGGAGTTAATATCCCCGGTGCGATCGGCACCTACCTTTCCCTAGCCAACGTCCAGCTCACCGATGCCGGCACCTATACGGTGACCGCCTCCAACTCGGCTGGCAATGTCACCAGCAACGGGGCCGTGCTCACGGTCCTGTCCTCTCCCCCCGCAATCACGGCGCAACCGCAGAGCCAAACGGACCCGGTAGGTGCGGCGGCGATCTTCATGGTCACGGCGACCGGCGCGCCCGCCCCGACCTACCAATGGCAGGACAACGGCACGAATATCCCCGGGGCCAACAGTAACACACTCGTGATTTCCTCCGTGCAGCCCACAGACGCCGGCAACTACACCGTAGTGGTGTCAAATGCCGGCGGCAGTATCACCAGTAACCCTGCCGTGCTGACGGTCAACCCGGCTGCGCCGACTATCACCGCTGGCCCCGTCAGCCACACCGTTGCAATTGGTTCGACGACGGTTTTGGATGTGCAGGCGACTGGAACCTCCCTGGCCTATCAGTGGATGAAGAACGGCGTCCCTATCGCCGGAGCGACGGCTGTAAGCCTAATTATTTCCAATGCCCAGCCCAGCGACGCTGGAAGTTACACGGTCAGCCTGACCAATTCGGGCGGCTCCGTGACCAGCAATCCCGCCACTTTGGGCGTCGTTACGACCACCACTCCCGGCCGTCTCATCAACCTCTCGACTCGCGGTCAGGTCGGCACTGGGGCCAACGCTATGATTGTGGGCTTTGTGATTAGCGGCACCGCAGCCAAGCCGGTGATCATCCGCGGAGTCGGCCCGACCCTAGTCAGCTACGGGGTGGCCGGCACTCTGCCCGATCCGCAGCTCACGCTCCAGCTTTCGGGCAACAGCAATGTGGTCGCGCAAAACGACAATTGGGCCACTGCGGGCGATCCCGCCACGGTCACGGCCGCGATGGCGCGGCTGGGGGCCTTCCCGCTGCCCACCGGTTCGCTTGACTCCGTCATCTACACCACCCTCGCCCCCGGCGTCTACACGGCGACGCTCTCCGGCAATGGCGTCAACAACACGGGGGTGGGGATTGTGGAAGTCTACGACAACACCGTCACCCTCGACAGCACCTCACCGCACTTGGCGAACATCTCGACCCGCGGCGTCGTCGGCACCGGAGCCAGCGTCATGATTCCCGGATTTGTGATCGCAGGCTCCACTGCCAAAACCGTGCTGATCCGGTGCGTGGGCCCGACCCTGGGGAACTATGGCGTCGCAGGAATCTTGGCCGATCCAATCATCTATCTGAACGACTCCCATGGCACGGTCATCTACCAAAACGATAACTGGGGCTCCGCCGGCGACTCGGCCCAGATCGTGAGTGCCGCCACGACGACTGGGGCCTTCGCGCTCACGGCCGGCAGCAAGGACTCCGCCCTGCTGGTCACGCTGCCACCCGGCAGCTACACGGTCACCGTCAGCGGCGTGAACAACACTACCGGCATCGCCCTCGTCGAAGTTTACGAACTTCCGTAGCCAGCCAAAACGCTGGCCGGAATGATTGGGCTGGCTCGAGCGCCGGATCTTTCCTGCCATATTCTCCCATGAGTCTTGTCCACCGGTTCGGTGCCATTGTTTTTACCTTAATTGCCGTGCATTCGCTGTGGGCGCAGAGCACCGCCCTGCCCGCGCTTAATCAAACTCTGCCCAATCAGACCATGAGTTCAGGCGGAGTTGGAGCGACGGTCGACTTGCGCAACTATTTCACGGTTTCCGGCATCACTGGCCAGGTCGCACAATTCAACACCGTGCTCGGCAAGTTCGACGCGGTGCTGCTCGCTTCCGCTGCGCCCAAGAATGTCACGAATTTCCTGAATTACGTGAACCGCGGGGCCTACACGAACAGCTTCATCCACCGTTCGGTGCCGGGCTTCGTGATCCAAGGCGGCGGCTTTGGCGTCGTCAACAACGCCCTCACGGCCATCCCCACCGACCCGCCCGTGCAAAACGAGTTCAAAGTCTCCAACACTCGCGGCACGCTTGCGATGGCCAAGACCTCAGCCGGCCCCGACACTGCCACCAACCAGTGGTTCGTGAATCTCGCCGACAACAGCGGCAACCTCGACAACCAGAATGGCGGTTTCACCGTCTTCGCGAGCGTCCTTGGCACGGGGATGACGGTGGCCGACGCGATCGCCGCAGTGACGGTTTATGATGCCAGCGCGACCATCGGTGCCACGTTCAACCAGTTGCCGCTGCTCG
Organism: uncultured Opitutia bacterium; assembly: GCA_903877135.1. GTDB lineage: Bacteria > Verrucomicrobiota > Verrucomicrobiia > Opitutales > Opitutaceae > CAIRCN01. Next base: position 40,010 of record CAIRCN010000020.1, on the reverse strand, counting down.
GTTCGGCCCTGACCACCGCCAACCTGATCACCATTTACAGCATCAAGGTCGTGCCTTTGTTTCCTGCCGCCCCCGGCGATGATGCCGTGGCCACGTTCAGCGCCACGAGCGGCAACACCGGTATCGCCACTGTGGCCATCGCTGGCAGTGCGCTCACTGTGACCCCGGTGGCCGCAGGCTCCGCCACGATCACGGTCACGGCCACCGATGTGAACGGCAATGTCGCCACCGGAACGTTCACCGTTAACGTTCAGCCTTCTTCTCCCACCATCACCACGCAGCCGCAGGCCAGCACAATTGCCACCGGCTCTACCGTGGTGTTCAGCGTCGCGGCCACCGGCACCGGCCTGACCTACCAATGGGCCAAGAACGGCGTGAACCTCCCCGGCGCCACCACCGCCTCCTTCCTGCTCGCCAACGCCCAGCCCACCGACTCCGGCAATTACAACGTCACCGTGACCAATTCGAGCGGCTCCACCAGCAGCACCGCCGCCGCGCTCACTGTGCTCGCTACCACCACGCCCGGCCGCCTCGTCAACCTCTCGACCCGCGGCCAGGTCGGCACCGGCGGCAACGTCCTGATCGCGGGCTTTGTCATCACCGGCTCTGCCTCGAAGCCGGTGATCATCCGCGGTGTTGGTCCAACCCTTGGCCTACCCGCCTACGGTGTCACAGGCACGCTGCCCGACCCGCTGCTCACGCTCCAGCTCACGAAAGACGGCAGTGTGGTCAGTCAAAACGACAACTGGGCCACCGCAGGCGATCCCGCCACGGTCACCGCTGCGATGGCCTGGGTCGGCGCCTTCGCCCTGCCCACCGGTTCGCTCGACTCCGTCATCTCCACGACCCTCGCCCCCGGCACCTATACGGCGACCCTCTCCGGCAACGGCGCCGCCAACACCGGCGTGGCCATCGTGGAAATCTACGACGCCACCGTCACCCTCGACAACACCTCGCCGCGGCTGGTGAACATCTCCACCCGCGGCGTCGTCGGCACCGGCGCCAGCGTCATGATCCCCGGGTTTGTGATCACTGGCGCCACCGCCAAGACCGTGCTGATCCGCTGCGTGGGCCCAACCCTAGCTCTGGCGCCCTATAACGTCACAGGAACTCTGGCCGACCCGATCATCTATCTGAACGACTCCCATGGCACGGTCATCAACCAAAACGACAACTGGGGCACCGTCGGCGACGCGGCCCTGATCACGAGCGCCGCCCAGACGACCGGCGCCTTCGCGCTCGCGGCCGGCAGCAAGGACTCTGCCCTGATCGTCACGCTGCCCCCTGGCAGCTACACGGTCACCGTCAACGGCGTAAACGCCACCACCGGCGTCGCCCTCGTCGAAGTTTACGAGTTACCCTGAGCTCTCTCAACCGCAGGTAGAGCGTGTTATCCCTAACGCGCTTGTTTGCCGAGCTGTCTCGCGTAGCCGCGCTTGAACCGAAGGTGACTGATCGCCACAGTTGGCCTGCAACGCGGCTGCTCGACTTTGTCATTGCGAGGAGCGAAGCGACGTGGCCATCCATATCGCTCTGCTTTTCCGGCTTTGGCCCGCCGCGCCTGCCTCCCGCGGGGTGCCACTACTCAATCCGGAGGCAAGAGATCAATGTACATTGGCATAACCGGCTGCTCGGATCTCGATTGCCGCAGCACGGAACCTGTGGGTGCTAGCAGAGAACCTGCGCACTTCTGCCGGGTTCCTGGAAGCTCGTGCGAAGAACCCGATTGCTCGTGCGGGGAACCTCGTAGCTCGCTTCGTCGCCGCCAAACTGCGGAAGCAGTATTGCTTCAAGCTAGCGCGGCCTTCATCTGCTCGAACCGTTTATTCACCTGAGCGACAGCCCTAGCCACCTGTTCGTCTGTTATTCCCAGATCGGCACGCGCCTTGGGGGAATAGCGGTCGAGAAAGACTTGGCCACCCATCATCGCATGACCGGCGCCATACGCCGCAGCTACCGACACATGCAGCAACTTCGCCATGGGCAACGGATCAACAGAAAGGTCATGCAGCAGTTGATCGCGCACCGCGACCAAGATATCCACCGGGAAGCGCCATTGCTTTAGCACAAGAGTGCTCGCTTCATAGTTGGTCATCCCGAATAGACTACGTTCCCAAGCAATCAAGTTGTCTAGTGGCAGCGCCGGAGTCTCAAATTTCCGAAAGTCCTGCTGGGCAGCCAGATCCAATAAGACCCGTCCGATGGACCGAATCAGTCCCGCCGTGTAAGCCATTCGAGGCTCGATCCTGATAAAGGGGGCCAACGTCTCCATCATCAGGGCGCAGAAAAGGGCATTTTCTCGGAGCGTCTTTGGCGTGATGGGATAGAATCGAAATTGCACATCGGTCATCTGAAGCATGCTCGCGAGGCCGATGAGCCGAAAGACCTCGCCGAATCCGACGCGGGTTAACGCTTCCTCCAGTTCGCCCACTGGTTCGCCCCGTGAATACACCACGCCGTTGGCGATTCGGATGATTCGCCCGGTCAGCGCCATATCGCGCCGCAACACCGAGGCCACTCCTTCTATATCGCTGTTCGGATCCCGCAACAGTCGGTCCAATTCAATCAGCAACTTGGGTGCGCCGGGCAGGGTTTCCGACACCTTGAGAATTCGGGCAGGGGTAATGTTGAAGACAGAATTCATTTAATCGACGTAGGAGTGTCATCGCTAGCTACGTCGGCGTTGGTGAGCGTCATCTTTCTCGCTAACGGTATTAATCAGCCTGTTGCCTTACCGCTGCGTTACGCAACCACCGGCAAGACGAAATCTCGCCAATGTTCCGGGGTAAAATTCTGGTGTAAGCCATGGTGAGGTCAGCCGCGCTGGTTTTGTCTTTCGATTAAGGACAGCAAGAGCCGCGCGGGAGGCTAAGTCGAGGGGATTGAAGCGAAGGAAGAACGGAGAAGGGTTAAGAGTGAAGGGTGAAGGTCATAGGCGAGTGGCGAGGTAGTCCATATTCGAATGGACGCTGGCATCAGGTCTTGCAGCTAATGAGGGCGATGCCCTTTCGGCGAAACCGCTGGGCACGGAGGGCGCGAGGGTCGTGGCCGTTGCGTGTGGAAAATATTGCCAGCTGTGAGTCCAGCTCCCATCTAAGCACGCGATGACTTTGCCACCACCAAGCATCATGCCGCGACTGCTGGGCAGGGCATGGGGGGAGTTCAAGGATTTCTGCGCAGTCGGCGGCACTGCCACTTACCTTTGGCCGCGCTGGATTATCCTGCGCGCGGTCGGCCTCGTCTATGTTCTCATCTTTTGCGGCATCATCGCGGAGAGCCACGCCCTGATCGGTCCCGATGGCATCGCCCCGGTCCGAGACATCTTGGATTCCCTGGCGAAGCAGTATCCGAATCCCGTCGAGGCGTTCCTGCGGGCGCCGAGCCTGTTCTGGATCAGCACGGGTCCCGGCATGACCGGCACACTGGAGTGGCTGGGGCTGGCTGCGGCCGTGGCCGTGGTTCTGAACGTGTGGCCGCGGGTGGCAATGGCCGCCTGCTGGCTGCTCTTTCTCTCTTTCGTCGCCTTGGGGCACTTCTTTTCCGAGACGGCGCCCGACCCGCTGATGATCGAGGTGGCGTTTTTGTGCATCCCGCTCGCGCCGCCGGGCTTTTTCCCGGGCTTGGGCGCAAAGACCCCACCGCGTCGCATCGCCGTGTTTGCGCTGCGGTGGATGCTGTTCCGCCTCATGTTCGAGGCGGGCTTGTCGAAATTCGCGTTCGGCAACACCCTCTGGACGAACCTCACAGTGATGGACGTCATGTATGAGACGTCGCCGTTTCCGACAGTGCTGGGCTACTGGGATTTTCATCTGCCGCATTTCTGGCATCTGCTGGAAATCGCGCTGACCTTCGTGGCGGAAATCCCGGCGCCGCTGCTGATGATCTTCGGCGGGCGGCGGTGGCGGTGGTTCGCGTTTGGGGTCTGGGCCGTCTTTCAACTCGGCATCGAGGTGACGAACAACTTCGGCTGGCTCAACGTCGCCGCCATCGCGCTCTGCATCGTCATCCTCGACGACGGGATGCTGGTTGACGCGACCCGGAGGCTGAGGCTCGGAATGTTGGCCAAATTCCTCGCGGCCCGCGTGGCGGTTGTCTCGGCCCCCGCGGTGAAACCTTGGGCGCGGTGGGGGCTGCGCGTGGCGTTGGGCACGCAGTTCGCTTTGGCGATTTTTTTTTACCTCGTCGCCCCTGCGCGGATTTCGATCGAAAGTGTCCCCGCGGCGATTGCCCAGCCGATCGTTTTGCTCTTCGGCGGTTGGCGCAGTGCCAACGCCTATCCGCTCTTCGGCAGCCTGAAGTCGGTCCGCGACGTGGTTGAGTTCGTCGGCTCGAACGACGGCGGCGAGACGTGGCGCACCTACGAATACCGCTATCTTGCGCACCGGGAGGACCGAATCAGCCCGTTCATCGCCCCGTGGTATCCGCGGTTCGAGGCGATTCTGCAAAACACCATGCTCGTGACGACGGACTCCACGCTCTACCAGGCGGTGGCGGCCCACCTGATTCGGCGTGACCCGGCAGTGCTGAAACTCTTCAAGAGCGACCCGTTTGCCGATCGCCCGGCGATGATGGTGCGGATGGTGACCTCCCGGCTCAAGTTCACCGACATTAGAACCCACCTCGCGACGGGAAATTACTGGCGGAAGGAATACCAAGGCGAGTATGCGCCGATGATGTATGCGAGCGAAAACGGCGAGATCATCGGGGGCGAGTGAACGAGGCGATGATGCACCACCCGAAATTTTCCTCCAGTCTACACGCCTGTGTCTTCACGGTGGGACTCGCGTTGGCGCTCGCAGCCTGCACCCGGGAAACCGGGCCGCCCAAAGGAGGGCACACTCCGGGACGAAGCAGCCTGATGTCGGCGCGGCCGTTCGTCGGCGTGCCATTCACGCTCGCCGAGCTTTCGTTGGAGATGCAACCCATTCCGGCTGGAACCTTCCGCATGGGCAGCCCCCTCGATGAGCCGGGCCGAACCGCTGTCGAAGGTCCGCAGACGGTGGTGATCATTTCGCGTCCCTTCTGGCTCGGTCGCACGGCCGTCACGCATGCCCAGTGGCGGATCCTCATGGGCACGGATCTCGCGGCACAGGCGAGGAAGGCCTTTCCCGGCAATACGCACCTCGCCCAACTCCTCGCGGGCGCCGACGACAACGTCGCGATGCATCTGGTGAGCTGGCGCGAGGCGATGGCGTTTTGCGAAAAATTGAACGCGCGGGCCGAGGCGGAAGGCTCCCTGCCTACGGGCTACGAGTTCACACTGCCGACTGAGGCCCAATGGGAATATGCCTGCCGCGCAGGGACGACCGCCACTTACGCCAGGCCTCTGGTCCTCACGGGCGAGGGCACCGCTACGGTTCTCGACGCGATTGCATGGTATGCCGGCAACAGCAGCGCGGGTTACGAGGGTCCCGGCTGGGACAACGTGGGCGGGGCCGGGAAACGTTCTTCCGGCGGGCGGGCGGGCCCCCGCCAAGTTGGGCTAAAGGTGCCCAACGCCTGGGGACTGTGCGACATGCTTGGCAACGTTTACCAGTGGTGCCGCGATTTCTCGTCTGACGCGCTACCCGATGACAGCGTTACCGATCCCTCCGGGCCCGCTGCAGGCGTGGACCGCATCGTCCGCGGCGGCAGCTGGCACAGCGACGCTACCGCCTGCCGTGCGGCCTATCGCGCGTGGAGCACACCCGACAGCCGCTCGCAGTTCATCGGTTTCCGTCTGGCCCTCGCGCCCAAACTCCATCGGTGACGAGAGGGCTGGGTTCATCGTGTAACGCTTCCAGTCTTGATCCACGCCGGCTGCCGTCTGGCGACAGTAAGTGCGCAGGGGTCGCTTGCTTGTCCTTGGATTCCCACTAGTTCATCAAGCCACCTGTGTGCAAGCGGGGTCAGGTTCTTCCAGTCGCAGTGCTTCTTGGGCGACTCTTCTCGCGCTAGTCTGGGAGGGCTCGCAACCCGCGCGCAGGATCAAACCTGTGGTGCTGCAGATCGCCCAGCGCCAGGCGTCAATCTGTCTCTGTTCGGTCAGAGCAAAACTCGCCGTGCCAGGGTGGCAGCAGGCGATCTCGAGCGTGGCAAAAGAAAAGCTGCAGCAAACCGAGGCGCAGGCGGCCTCGTTATTCGAGTCCAAGGTGCGGAATGAACGCCAGGGTGGAAGCAAGTAAGACATGATTGGAGTGGGACGCGTGGAGAATACGATAAACAGACGCGCGCCGCGATGGGGTGTTATACGGCACTGGGTCGCGGAGACAGCTGGCTGGCGTAAGGGGAACAGCACGAGTTTGGGCTCAGCTTATAGCTGCGCGGGATGCGGTTCGCAACCAACCCGCTTGGAATCGCAACGCCGGGCGGCCAAGAGCGCGGGCGACCCACACTCGTCGGAAATCCGCTGCGAGGTCGCTGCGGCTCCAGGCCTGAAACCTTTCCATCGCGTAGAGCCCGACTCAGTCCCGGTGTTCTTCGGCCAGTTTCGCGCCTTCGCCATCGGGGAGGCCGTCGCGGAAGGTGCCGAACCAGCGGTCCAGCGGGATCGTGCGCTCGCCGTAGTTGCACTCGAAGTACCGGTGGTGAAGGTAGTGAAAATACGAGCCGGTCGGAAACTTGCCCTTGACGATCGGACCTTCGAAACCGTGGTGGCCGCTCGCCGGCCCAAGCGCGGCGTGCTGCAAGTCGAAAAGGAAATGAATCGGGTGCGACGGCACCACCCAGTGAATCAGCACTACGCTGAGATACAGGATCGTTTCGACCGGATGCATCGCCATGCCTGACCAAGGATTCGGGTTGATGTTTTTGTGGTGCAGGTAGTGGACGTGTTTGTAGAGCGGTTTCCAGTGGATGAGCCGGTGGACCCAGTAGAAATGGAATTCGCGCCAGAGTGGGATGAGGAAAAACCACAGGACAAACCACACCGGGTGCCGCGACCACTCCAGCCACGGGATGCGGTGGTTGGCGTAGAACCAGAGCGTGACGACTTCGTAACCGGTCCACACGAGGAGCGCGACACCACTGGTCCAGAAAATATTGTCGAGAACTTGGTCGTGGAAAAGAAAGATGCGGCTGTCGCGCGCGGGCCAGTTGGGGTCGTATTTGGTGTGCGTGCCCTCGCGTTTGAGAATGTAGAGGTAAAAGTGGTAGGCGCCGTAGAAAAGCCACATCAGCACGAGATTTCGCAGGTAGATTTGCGCGATCCAACCGACCTCGAACTGGGCGCAGCGCGCGACGGCGGGCTCTGTCAGATACCACGAGACCGCCGTGATCAGAAGCAGCAGCGAGTTCAGCGGCCACAGGAAACCGGGATAGCCGAAAAACCATTTGCCGAGCCCGGCAAGTTGCACCGGCCACGAGAACAGCGGCGGGTAACGGATGGGATAAGGCGGACGCCACTCGCCTTTGGCGTTGCGTCCGTCGGATGGGGGTGGATCGGCCCTGGGGTTGAGCGTGTCAGCAGACATCGGTTGTCAACTAAGCCAAAAAAAAGTCCAAGGCAAGTGGCACCCAATGATGGAGACGGGGCTAAAATTGGGCTGGATGCTCTGGGGGCGGCTGGTCTTGAATGACGGCGTTTTGTTTGCCATACCCCGCATTTCCCAGAAATTACGGCCTCCGCCTGGCCGGTCGCGATGAGCGCCCAGCATCTCCCGACCCAGGGGTTGCGCCAGGCGCTTATCGCCGGTATCCAGCGCATGGTGGCGCAACGCGACGAGATCAACCGCATCAATGTATTTCCCGTGCCCGATGGCGACACCGGCACCAACCTCGCCTTCACGCTTGGTGCGGTGCTGCAAGGACTGCGCACGACGCGGTTCGCCAGCGCGGACGAGATATTTCGGTGCGCGGCGGTGGAGGCGAGTGACGGTGCGCGGGGTAATTCCGGCGCGATTCTGGCGCATTTTTTTCAGGGGGTTGCCGAGACTCTGCCCCCCGGTCGGCCCCTGACGCTGGCGGTTATGGCCCATGCCGCCTTCGGCGGGTCGGCGCGGGCGCGCGCGGCTGTCACCGAGCCGCGCGAGGGCACAATCCTGAGCGTGATGCGGGCCTTTGCGGAGGAAATGCAAACGCAGGCCGATGCGGGAGGAAGTGACCTCCGCGTGGGGTTCCAGCGCGCCTTGGAGCGGACCCGCGAAGCGCTGCGCCGAACGCCCGAGCAACTCAAGGTCTTGCGTTCGGCCGGAGTGGTCGACGCCGGCGCGCGCGGGTTTGTCGAACTGCTGGAGGGCATGGCTGACTACATCGCGCGCGGACGTGGGGTTGTGCGCGAAGAACTGCCCCAGGAACTCGCGACGGCCGGTGTGGACGCTTTCGATGGCAGCACGAGTGCCGCCGGTCATCGATACTTCGCCCACTGCGTGGTCAGTGCCAGTGTCGTGGATCGCGCCGCACTGAAGGCGGCGCTGTGCGTGCTGCCGCTTTCCCATGCTGTGCTGGCCGGTTTACGCGACCAAGTGCGACTCTATGCCCATCTCGACGATCCCGCACCGTTCTTCGCGACGGCGGCGCGGTTCGGCGTGGTGTCACAGGCTGAGACGGAAGACACCCTCGCGCCCTCGCCGGCGGCGGAGGCGCGGCGCTGCCAAGTGGCGATTGTCACCGACTCCGGGGCTGACCTGCCGGTTGAGACGGTGGAGCGGCTGAACCTCCATCTGGTGCCGCAGCGGGTCTCGATCGGCGGGCGCGATTTCGTGGATGGAGTCACGATCTCGGGGTCCGAATTCTACGAGGCGATGCGCACCGGCCCAGTGCTGCCGCGCACGTCGCAACCGCCGCCGGGAGACTTCCGGCGGATGTTCGAGTTTCTACTGTCGCAGCACGAACGTGTGATCGATGTCTCAGTGGCGCGGAAATTGTCGGGCACGTTTCAATCGGCGGCGAGCGCCGCAGGGCGAGCTGATCCACAGCGCGTGAGCGTGTTCGACAGCGAGCAGGCAGCGACCGGTCAAGGACTGCTGGCTATCTGGGCAGCGGAGGCGGCGCTGGCCGGGCTCGACACTCCGAAAATCCTCGCGGGGCTGGAGCGCATGCGGGCCCGGACGTTGCTGTTTGGTGTCATCCGCGACATCCGGTATGCGGTGCGCGGTGGGCGGGTGCCGCGGGTGGCGTTGCCGCTGACACGCCTACTGCGGGTTTCGCTCATGTTGCGCAGCCGACCGGGCGGCCGACTTGGACTGGCGGGCGGGTTGTGGGGGCGGGACAATTTGCCGGAGCGGTTTGCCCGCAAAATTGCTCGCCAACTCGATCCCGCGCGCCGCTACCGGCTGATGGTGGGGCATTGCGACTGCGCTGGAGACGCGGAGCGGATGAAGAGGGCTTTGCTGGCCAGTGTGCGCGGGATTGACCGCATCTGGCTGGTCGAAACAGGCGTTGCCATCGGCGCTCACGCCGGGCCAGGCTCGCTGGTGCTGGGAGTGCAAGACTACGAACCACCTTTGCCATGATATGGGACATCGCCAGAATCCTGTCGGGATATTTGCTCGGATCGATCTCGGGCAGCTTGCTGCTGGGCCGGCTGCGCGGCGTCGATATTCGCCAGCAGGGTAGCGGGAATGCCGGCGGCACGAACGCCTTTCGCACGCAGGGCTTCTGGTTTGCGTTCAGTGTCGCCCTGGTCGACATAGGCAAATCCGCGCTCGCGGCGTGGCTGGGTGGGTATGGGATCGCTGACCGCGGCCATGCCCTGCACATCGCTTTGCTAACTGGTGCCGCCGCCGCGGTCGGCCACGTCTGGCCGCTGTATTTTGGATTTCGCGGGGGAAAGGGCGTGGGAGCGGTGGTGGGAGTGTTGCTGGTGCTCTGGCCCGCCGCGGTGGCTTTCATGGTCGGGGTCGTGCTGCTGGTGCTGACCACCACCGGATTCGTTGGGCTCGGCTCGATGCTGGCTGGCGTGGCGCTGATTCCGGTGGCGGCGCTGTTCGCCCCCGAGCCACACCGGCTGACGTGGGTCGTGGCGGCCGTGGCAATCGCAGCCTTCATCATCTTTACGCACCGCAGCAACCTGCGCCGGCTGCGGGCGGGCACGGAAAATCGCTTTGAAGGCGCCCGGGTGCTGACCAAGCTGTGGGTGAAATTGCGCGCCAAGCCGGCCGTCTGAGGGGACGGGTTCAGTTGCTTGAGAAACCCGGGAACGGCGCCGTCGGTGCCACGTCATCCCATGCAACCCTTCCACCGAACCGTCAGGCCTTGTGTGGTTCCGGCAGGGTGTGCGTCAGGCAGACGATGCCTGCGGGGTTAGCCACGTGCGCGTATTTCGGAATCACCACGATGCCGGACTCAGTCACCGTGAAACGCGCCCGGTCCTGCTCCAAATCATAACCAATCACCGAGTGAGGAGGGATCACCACGCCCTTGTCAAGGATGGCACGGCGGATCTTACAATGACGCCCAATTTCCACGCCGTCCATCAGGACGGATTCCTCCACCTGTGCCCAACTGTGCACGCAGACCCGGGGTGACAGTACGCAGCGGTTAAGCCGCCCGCCGCTGATGATGCAGCCTGGCGACACGATGGAATCCACAGCCTTACCGCAGCGCCCGCCCGGCGTATCATCCGCAAAGACGAATTTCGCCGGCGGGTCGGCAGAGTGGTGCGTGCGCACCCGCCATTTGGGGTCGTAGAGATTGAAGAGGGGGTCCACTCCCACAAGGTCCATGTTCGCCTCGTAAAACGCCTCGAGCGTCCCCACGTCCCGCCAATAAACAGACAACTTTTTGTTTTCGTCCACGAAGTCGTAGGCCATCACACGGTGGTCGTGGATGAGTTTCGGCAGAATGTTTTTGCCGAAATCCACGTCACCTTTCGCCATGGCCTCCGGCGACAACGCCGCCATCAGCCGTTCGCGGTCGAACACATAAACGCCCATCGAGGCCAGCGCCATGTCTGGGTGGCGCACCGACGGCCTGGCCATCTCGGGCTTCTCCTGGAAACCCACGATGCGCCCCTCGGCGTCCGTCTCCACAATTCCGAATTCATGGGCTCGCGACCGTTCCACCTCGGTCACCGCCACCGTCGTCTCGGCATGGTGCGCACGGTGATGGCGCACCATTTTCGAGTAATCCATCTTGTAGATGTGGTCGCCCGCCACGATCAGCACTTCGGTAATGTCGCCCTCGATCATGCGCAGGTTCTGGAACACCGCGTCCGCGGTGCCGTGAAACAGGTCGCCGTCCCGGCTGAGCGCGGGATGAATGGGGAAAATATGCTCGCCAAGCTCGGGCCGGTATATGTTCCACGCCAGATGCAGGTGGCGGTTAAGTGACGTGGATTTTGTCTGCATCAACACGCCGACTTTGCGGATGTCGGAGTTGATGCAGTTGGACAGCGTGAAATCGATCAGCCGGTAAATGCCGCCAAACGTCACGGCGGGCTTGGCCCGATACTTGGTCAGAGGCTCCAGCCGCTTGCCCTCGCCGCCCGCCAGGAGAACTGCAAACACGTGTTTCACGAAAAAAATCCAGTGCAGTAAAGGTAACCCTCGGCTCGCCGTCTGTCGAGTGCGCCGGTGGGTTCGCTCCGGCGCTATGGCACCGGCTTACCGCCAGAAACCACGCACGAACACATAACCGCGCCCCCGCCGCTCCCAGCGCGGCGCGACCCACCCATGAAAGCCATGCGGCGGACGCTCCCAGTGTCCGGCGATCCACACATGCCGACCCATATTCCAGCCCCAATAGCCGCCGATCCAGACGTAATCCGGCGCGGGTGCCACGGAGATCACATCACTCTGCGGCAGTGGCGGGGCGGCCTCGACATAAATTTCGGTGGTGCCGAGCGGCGGTGGCGACATGGGGGCGGTTGCGACCACTTGCACCGGCACCTCCCAGTGTCCCTCCATCCAGGTGCGGTGGTGGCGCTCCCAGCGTCCGGTGACCCAAAAAGCGCCGGGTTGGGGTGGTAGCACCCACGAGCCGCGCACCCAAACCCAACGGCCCTCCATCCAGGAATAATGGCCTGCGACCCAAACAAAACCAGGTCCAGGGGCGGCCATAACCTGTTCCAAAACCGGACGCGGCGGTTCCTGCCGCACGACGATGGGGGCGGGCACGCCGATGTTGAGGCTCAGGCCGACTTGTGTGCCGGCTTGGGCGGAAAACGCGCCGCCGAGCAGGGCGACGCAGAAAAGGACGACTTTGGATTTCATGAGGGAAGTGTTTTGATTGTCAGACGCCTGCATGGCAGCCGGGTTACAGAGCCGCGGGACTGTCCGACTCTGTGACCAGTGCAAAAGAAAATTGTTTCTGCCGGGGAATGCTGCCTCAGTGCATGGCAGCACGCATGAGAATCACCGGACTTGCCATTGTTCCACCGCTGACTGCGGCCGATCTGCCCAAAGTCACCCCCGAGTTGCTCGCGTCCGTGCTTGCCCGCTATTCGCGCAGTAACGAGGGCATCGCGTCCATCCTCGCAAAGGTCGATCTAGCCAATCCCGACGCCTCCATCGACCGCATCCTGAAATTCGTCGATTACGGTCACGCTTCCATTGGCGGGCTTACCGGCGGCCTCGCCATCGCACTCGACGGCGTCTCGATGTGGCTCGCGTATAAAATTTTTGAGATTGCGACCATGGCCGACGGCCAGGAGTCGAGCACGCGCTACATCACAATGGACGCGGCCAACCTGCCCACGGCTGCCGAAACCGGCGTCCCGGACGATCTCGCGGACGAGTGGCATGAGGTGTTGGCGGCGGCGTTTGCCGCCTACCACGCCGAGTATACGCGGCTCGACGCGATTGCGACCGCCAACCCCACGCTCGTGCGCTTGCCGCACGGCGCGAACGCCGCCGTCGTCACGCGATTACGCAAGAACTACGCCCTCGACCGCGCCCGCTATTTCATTCCCCTCGCCACGCGCACCAACCTCGGCCTCGTTCAGTCCTCGCGCATGTGGGCGGCGATGGTCAAGCAGCTCGACTCGCTCCCGCAGCCCGAGGCCCGCGCCGCCGCGAAGCTCATTCGCAACGAATTGCTCAAGCAGTCGCCGCGGCTGATGCGGCACAGCGCGGCGGACAAATCCTGCGAGGCACAGGCCGCGCAGGAACTCGCAACCTCGCTCCTTCTTGGGCTTGAGCGCCTCTCGTCAGCCCAGCTGGCCGACGAGGTCTGGGTGCACGTCGACCGCGCCACGCCACCGTGGTTGACGGAAACTCAGTCGGTCGCTGAGGCGTTGAGCCATCGCACCAACCGCTACGGCTACCAGGGCACTGCCACGCGGCGCATGCGGGTGAGTTTCGCGTGGAACAACTTGGCGCTCGCCGAGCTCCGCGACCTCAATCGCCACCGCACGGGCCACCGCTTTACACCGCTGATCCAAGCCGGTTTTTACCTGCCGTCCGAGATCGACCGCGCCCCGCACGCCGCGCTTCTCAGTCGGCAGCTCGAACTCACCCGCGAGCTCATGCGCCGCGGTTCGCCCGCCTACGTCTATTCGTTGCTCCTCGGCGCGCAGACGCCGTTCGAGCACAGCACGCACGCCGACAAGTTCATCTACGAGGCTGAGCTCCGCACGGGCATGGGCGCGCACTTCCGCTATGCCGAGCACTTGGGCGCCGCCCTGCGGGAGTTTTTCAGGCAAGTTCCCGAGGCGCGCGACTGGGTAGCTGAAGGCACCGCCGAGCCGGAGTGAGGGAATAGGTTTGCCGCAAAGTTGATGCTGCGCTTCTTTTGCTTCGCCCCATGAAGTCCTTTCGCAGCATCACCGCGATGGTCGCATTTTTCGTAGGTGCCTCGCCCATGCCTGTATTCGGTACTAGCAACACGGTCGACTACGCGCAACGCAACGAACCGTTTGCGGTCGAGCCCACGATTCGTCCCGAAGTTCGCGCGAAGGAGCAGGCTGAATCCCTGCAGACCCACCGGGTCGATTACCCCGCCATGCCGATGAAACCGGCGTCCGTCGCCGACCGCCGCTCACCCCTTGCGGTGAGCGAGCCACGGCCGAAAACCGTTCTGCCGGCGGTCGCGCAGCAGCCCGCTGTGCGGACTCTGCCGATGAACACACTCGCGCACCGCGTTTCTTCGTTTGATACGAAGGACCGCATGGCGAGCCCCCCGCTAGTCACAAAATATCAGGACAGTCTGCGGTGCGCCACTGCCATCAACCCCGGCCGATATCCCGTGATCGAGAAACAGGGATTGTTTGCCCGGTTGAACCGGTTTGTTTTTCAACGTAACCGCACCCCGGTGACCGATGCCCCGGTTGTCTCGGTGAATGCTAGAAAGTCTGCACAACCCTGACGCTGGCCCAATGAACAGCTTTCGTGTGCTTCAATTCAACATGCAGTTCGGTCAGATCTGGGACGAGACCTATCCGGACCGCGCACCCATCCGGCTGAACGCGACGCTCGCGGAGATCCGGCAGCACAACGCCGACATCATGTTATTGCAGGAGGTCGAGCATGCGCAGGAGGGCGGCGCACAAGCCGATCCGCCGCCCAATTACTCTAGGCTGTGCACCGAACTGGCGGACTACGACAGTTGGTTTTCCTACCCGAAGGCCGATCCACGAGAGCTGCCTTTTGGCATTGGGCTGGCTATTTTCTCCCGCACCCCGCTTCGCGACCGACTGCGGCTCGATCTGCCATCACCTCCGATCGAGTTCGATTTTTTCGGTGAAAAGAAGACGCCGACCGACCGCGTGATGATCGGCGCGAAAACCACGGTTCTTGGCCGCGAGGTGCAGCTCTTTAACACGCACCTGCTCGCTTTTTTCATGCTTGGCACAAGCAGCGCCGCGAATCTCTCCCAGCGCAACCTCGTCGCCAAGCAGCTCGGCGCCTCGCGCGGCCCAACGATCCTAACGGGTGACTTTAACGTCAGCAATCACCAGCCGCTCGTTGCGCAGTTTGCCGAGAAGGGTTACAGCACGGTTCAACAGACGGAGATCACGTGGCGCCGCCGCCCCTTCGTGCTCGATCATATTTTTTATAACGCTCCGCTGCGCACCATCAGCCATGCCGTCGTGCCAACCCTCGCTTCGGACCACCACGCGCTGGTGGCGGACTTCGAGTTCGCCTGACGACAAAGCGCCCGAACGAGTTCACCGCTGAGCAGACAGCTTTGGATCTTGGATTTTGGACCTTGGAGCTTTCAGGCACGCGCCGCGCGCCGGACCCGTTCCTTCTCGTCCTCGCGTTCTTCCTCGATCCGGGCGCGCTCGTTGGCGAGCTGCTGCTGGATTTTTTTTACCTCGTCGGACTTCTGGTCGGCGAGCGCATCGTTGAGTTGCTTCTTCAGGAAAATCTCCCGCTCGGCGAGTTTGCCCTGATAAACACGGTCGACCTCCGCGAGCCGGGTCTTTTGCTCGGCCGTCAGGGGCCGGGCCGAGTCTGGATCGGATTTGGCGAGACGTTCCATCGCGAGTTCGTAGGCGCTTTTCATGGCATGTTTGAGAGTGTCGGGCAGTTTATCCAAACTTCATGCCCAAAAGCAACCCGAGTGTCGCCACCGCAAACGGCGGCCACCAACCCCCGCGCGCCTTCCTCCATCCGCCCGCATAGCTTGCAAGCAAGGCCGCCAACAATAACGCCAGCGTAACCGAAGCCACCCACGGCGCGCGCCAGTTTGCCGCCCACCACGCACCTGGCACCCGTACGCCGAGCTGCACGAGCGCATCGATGCCCACAGGATGACGATCGCCGCGTGATTGAACAAGGTGCCGAGCCCCGTTGCGCCCACGAGCCCCGCCGCCACCGCTGCGAACCCCGCCACGATCACGAGATTCGAGACCAATCCCGCTGGCGCCCACACGCGAAAAAACTCGGGCCCGGTCACCGTGCTCACCAATGCCGCCGCCAGCCCGATTCCCAGCACCGGCCAGAACCACCGCAGCGCCGTCGCGAGCATTTTCTGCCACCACGCCCACGTCACTTCGGGCAAATTCCGGAACGGCGTGAATTGCGCTGCCAACCAGTAGGCTAGCGGCAGTCCGAAACTCAAAATCGCCAACACCACGCCGTAACTCATCTGAAAACTTGCGCTGAACAGCGCCATCGGCTCCACCAGCAGCACGATGAGCGCCGCCGCCGCGAGCGCCGCGATCCCGTTGCCGGGCCGTCATAGCACGAACGCCGTCTCGTAACACGTCACGAGGATGAACGCCCGTACCGCCGACGGCGTCGCGCCGGTCGCATCCACATCCAGTCACAACACCGCGAGGGTCACGAGTGCTGTCACCGGCCGCGGACAACGCAGCACCGCCAGCAGTGCGTGCAATGCCGCCGCCACCACGCCGATGTGGAGCCCGTTGATCGCAAATAGGTGCATCGTCCCGCTATGCATGAACAACGTGTCCTGCTCGTCGCTCAGGTCGTGTTTCTGCCCGAGCATCATCGCGCGATATACCGCCGCCAGCGCCGGCCGCTTCACCGCTAAGCCCGCGCTCAGCAGCGTGTTCAACTTCACCGCCATGCGCTCCAGAAATGCATGGTAGCGCGTCGGGGGCCGCTCCACGGCGAGGCTCCGACCGCGTGAGAGCCGGAAGTTCATCCCCGCGTTGGCGAGGTAGCTGTCGAACGTGTCGGCTGGCGGATTTGTTGGCAGCGTCATTAGCACGCCGACGGCGGACACGATGGCGCTGCGCACTGGCGGCGGCTCCCCTTTGCCCAGCGTCAGCGAGAAATACAGCCGCTGTCCGGCCAGGTCGCCCAAGTGCCCTTCTGTGCGCACGACTGTCGCGAGTCCCGCGGCGCGCTTCACGTCCGCCTGGGGAAACACGCGGTCCAACCGCAAAGCCACGCGCGCCTCGCGCGGCGGTAAAGCGTCCCAAGCCGGCAGCCGTTGCCGGTGTAGGATGTAGCTGGCCGTGCCGGCCAAAAACATCGCGGCGCAAACCGCCGGCATCCATCCCCGTGGTGTGTGTCACGCCCCGCCGCCCAGACGGCCAGAAGCACCGCCGCGAGCGCACCGGCCAGCAGACATGCGGGGGCAAACTCCACGCCCGCTCGTCCCGCCGCGAGTCCGCCGGCAAACGGCAACAC
This sequence comes from uncultured Opitutia bacterium, assembly GCA_903877135.1. GTDB lineage: Bacteria > Verrucomicrobiota > Verrucomicrobiia > Opitutales > Opitutaceae > CAIRCN01. The sequence continues at coordinate 23,046 of CAIRCN010000020.1, read as the reverse complement.
CAGTCACAGCAATGGCGCACGGTGTCCGAGGCTGCGCCTGATCATGGAGCTTTTTGAATCACGAATTGACACGAAGGATCACGAATTTTTGAAACCTTTTCATTCGGGCCGATTCGTGTTCATTCGTGGTTCGTCCTCCATGCCTGCCCCCGACCAATCCGATCTTTTCGCCGCCGACGCCCCCCGCGCTGAGTGGCCCACGTCGGTGAAATCTGCCGCGCAGCCGCTCGCCGCGCGGATGCGCCCGCGCCGGCTCAGCGAGGTCGTCGGCCAAACGCACATCCTCAAACCCGGCAGCCTCCTCCCACGGCTGGTCGCGCAAAACCGCTTCGGCTCGCTCATTTTCTACGGCCCGCCCGGCAGCGGCAAAACCTCCATTGCCGAGGCTATCGCGGGCGAGACAGGCAGCCGCTTCGTCCGCGTCAACGCCGTCATGTCCAACGTCGCCGAGCTGCGCGACATCCTCACGACCGCGCGCCGCCGGCCCGTGGCGGCGACCATTCTCTTCATCGACGAGCTGCATCGCTTCAACAAATCGCAGCAAGACCTCCTTCTCCCTGACGTAGAGGAGGGCTCGGTCCGCCTTATCGGCGCGACCACGCACAACCCCGGCTTTTACGTCAACCCGCCGCTCCTCTCGCGCAGCCACCTCTTCCGGCTCGAGCCGCTCGCGCCTGCCGAAATCACCGGCGTGCTGCGCGCCGCTCTCACGGATTCCGAACGTGGCCTCGGCGCGCGCGGCGTCACGGCCGACGACAAACTCCTCGCCGACCTCGCCATGCTCTGCGACGGCGACCTCCGCCGCGCGCTCAACGCCCTCGAAGTCCTCGTGCTCGGCCTGCCCGAGCGCGCCGCGCTCACCGCCGCCGAACTCGAAATCTTCGCCCGCGAGCGCCGCAACCGCTACGACGCCGACGAAGACGAGCACTACGACACGATTTCCGCGTTCATCAAGAGCTGCCGCGGTTGCGATCCTGATGCCGCGATGTATTGGCTCGCAAAGATGCTCGCCGGTGGGGAAGACCCGCGCTTCATCGCGCGCCGCCTCGTCATCCTCGCGAGCGAGGACGTCGGCCTCGCCGACCCGCAGGCGCTGCCGCTCGCCGTCGCCGCGCACCACGCGTGCGATTTCATCGGCCTGCCCGAGGCCGAGCTAACACTCGCGCATGCCACGCTCTACATCGCCACCGCGCCGAAGAGCAACTCCGCCACGCTCGCGCTCGGCGAAGCGCACCGTGCGTTGAAAGAATCGCCCGTGCAGACCATCCCCTCCGCCCTCCGCAGCAACCAAGGTCAGGCCAACAAACGCATCGGCCAGGGCAAGGGCTACGACTACTCGCACGATTTCCCGGAAAACATTTCCGGCCAGGACTACCTCGAAAAACCGCTCACGCTCTACACCCCAAAAACCGTCGGCTGGGAAGCCAAGATCGCCGACCGCCTCGCACGTTGGAAAGAACTCAAGGCGCAGTTTCGCCGCAGCAAGAAGCCCTGATTATTTCTGCGCTGGGCAGGCGGAGAAAATCGGTTAAGGTGAGTTTTCCCGCGGCAGCTTGCCCTCGCCCAGGCCATATTCTTCGGCTGCATCCATGATGGCGCGAAAGCTTTCGATGGGCGTGCCGGGGCAGACGTTGGCGCCGTCGGCCAGCAGCAGGCCGCCGCAGGGGCCCATCGCCTCGATGCACTCGTGCGCCGCCTGTTTGACCTGCTGATAGCTGCAGTCCTTCATGAGCATCGGACTGAGGTTTCCCATCAGGCGAGAAATGCCGCCCAGATTCGCCGCGGCGACCTTCGGCGGGACCATGTAGCCGAAGTAGGCGAACATGGTCATCTTCAAATCGTCCTTGAGCACCTGATGGAGGTGGGTGCTGTTGCCGCACATGTGCACGCCGCGCTCATTTTGGCCAAACCGCTCGAAGATCGCCCGGCTGTAGGGCACGCAGAATTCCTTGAACTGCGCGGCCGACATGATCTGCGCCGAGTCCTCCGCCAGCGCGTGGGAATCGCCGGTGAGCGGCAGGCCCTGCAGCCGCCGTGCGTGCTCCTCGGCCGCGATTTCGCCCTGCGTGATCTTCTGCAGGAAGCGGTGGCACTCCTCCGGATATTCCAGAATCCACCAGTAAAAATCCTCGCCCACCAAATCCACCGCGATCATGTGCGGGCTTAGGCCCCCGACGTTTAGCCCGGTGTCCACGCGGCCCGGTTGGCCGTTGAACGTCACCTTGGTTTGTGTGGCGAGCTCCTTCATTATGGCCCACCATTTGATGGCCGTGCCGCGCAGCCCGGTGTCGGGCGCGGCGACTTCAAAACGCTCCATCTCTTCGATGGTGTGGATGACGGGAATCGCCCGTGGCGTCTCGTCGGCCGACCAACTGATTTCGCCGCCGTGGCCGCTCGGCGGGATCACGTTGTCGAAATACGGGCACACCCAGACTGCCGGGGCGGTGCAGACATCCTCGGGGATGTTTTCGAACCGGTATTTGGCGAATTGTAGCAGCCAATGGTAATGCGTCTCGGCGTCGTGGAAAAAGTCCAGGTAGCGCAGCTTGAACAGCGGCGCGAAATACCGCGGCACCACGCAATACTGCACCGGCACCCGGTCGACATGCCGGAACTTCTGCCACGCCGCCATCCGCGCCCGGCTCCGCTCCATTTTCTCAGGCGGATAATCAATGTTGAGCTCAAAACGCATGTTTGATCGCCGATCTGGGGATGACTCTTGGTGGTAGCACTCATTAAAGTTGAGTCCTCACCGGTAGGGAAGCTCCCTCTGACACGGAGCGCTTGCCAACAAATGAGATGAGTCCTGACCGTGTAAATGTGATGAGTCTCAGGTGTATTATTGTTGAGTCGTGAGATGTCTCGGTCTCCGAACAGTAGATGTGTGGCCACTGGTTTTTTCAAGTCGCCTGGGATCTCCTCCCTGACCGGCCAAAAATCGTGCCACCTCTTCTTGGCTAAAAACCTTGTGCCGAAAATAGGGAAGTGGCTTGAGGAGGCCGCGGATCTCTAGTCGGTATAGCGTCACCTTTGAAATACCCAGCTCCTCGCTCAGCTCCTTGAGGGTGTAGGCGAGTTTTGGCTTCAGGGGTTGCGCGGGTGGTGGCGCCGGTGACGTTGCCTCATGGCGAGGCTCCGCTGCATTCAGCCGCGTCGCGATTATTTGCACGACGCGCGAAGCGATGGCATCGATGTCTTCGTCAGAGAGTGTTCGTCCCATGGGTCGTAATCGAGCTGTAGCCGGTGAAGATTGGCAGTCAATCTGACTGTGTTAGTTGAAACCCCACCATGAACACAAATGCACTGAAATCCATCGCAGATGCCATCGACCGCCATACAGCCTCGCAGTTCGAGATGGCGGGTGCCATCAGGCTGCTTGCCGAAAAGGTGCCGTCGTTGACCCGATCCCTAGTTAAGGCTGAAACCGATCCAGTAAACCCCTCGCGTCCGGAATTCATTCGGATGCCAGTCAGCAAAGGGCATTGTCCCTACACGGGCCTGAGCCGCAGTTTTCTCTACGGGTTGGCGACTGAGGGGAAGATCCGAACTATTTCGCTACGTCGCCGCGGCACCATGAGAGGCGTCAGGCTGATCGACCTAGACTCGCTGCTTACCTACGTCCGCTGCGCGGAAACCGACAGAAAGCTCATGACGTGCCGCGATCAGGATTGACCGGCGGGCCCCGTCGTGGGGAGCCCTAGATTCTACGTCTTCAGGCGTCAGATATTGCGAGGCGAAGGCAAGCGCCATCGCACGCCTCGTGATATTGTAGCCCAAGCCCTCGACTACGCAGCTTGGGTGGAGAACCTGACCGCCGACCGCATTGCCCAAATCTACCAGCGCTATTCCGGTGGCGGCAGCCTGGATGTCGCCTTTCAGGAGCGTTTCGGCGCCAAGCTGGACGAGGAGACCCTGAACGAGTCGCATCAGATCGTCCTCGTGGCCGCAGAACTCGACGATGCGACCGAGCGGATCATCCAATACCTCAATGACCGCGATATCGCGATCAACGTCCTGTTCTTTCAGGTCTTCCAACATGGTCCCGACCAATTCCTCAGTCGTGCGTGGTTGATCGACCCCGGCGAGACCCAGGCCAACGTTGCCACGGCCGCGAAGCGCACCGGCGAGAAGGAGCCTTGGAACGGTGAGTTTTATGTTTCCTTCGGTGGCGAGTCATCCCGGTCATGGGAGGATGCCCGCAAATACGGCTACATCAGCGCAGGCGGAGGCAGTTGGTATAGTCAGACCCTCAAGCTGCTGTCACCGGACGACCGTGTCTGGGTCAAAATCCCTGGCACCGGATACGTCGGCGTTGGGCGGGTCATCGAGCCAGTCCAAGCGGTCAACGACTTCAAGGTGATGACGCCGACTGGAGAGAGGCCCTGCCTGGAGGTGCTCAAGACCGCCGATCGACTGCGCGAACGTGCCGCCGACCCTGAAAAGGCCGAGCATTTCGTGCGGGTGCAATGGCTCGACACGGTTGCGGAAGACAAGGCGTTCAACGAGGTGGGGCTGTTCGGCAACCAGAACACCGTCTGCCAACCGACCACTCCCAAGTGGCGGCACACCGTCGAACGCCTGAAGCAACAGTTTCCCAAGTGGGATAAGCAGTAGATTCCGGCGTTCAGGGGATCGAGGGCGGGCACAAGGCATGCTCCTGCCTACTCTCGATCAGGAAATGAAAAGGCCCAGCTTACGGCTGGGCCTCGAAAACAGAATTAACCTCTACAACCGCTAGTTGGATGAGACTCAACTCATTTAACAGGACGACTCGACTTTAATATCCGAGACTCATGTTTATTGTTCGAGACTCATCTTTAATGAGTGCTACCACTTGGGTGACCGTGCGTTCGCCAGGCGCTACTTGTTGAAGCGGAAATTCACCAAGTCATAGTCCTGCATCACATAGGTCTTGGTCTCGATGCGCAGCTTTTGCGCATGCTTCGCCTGTTTTTCACCGCCGGCGGCGATAAAGTCGGAGTAGCTGATGATCTCGGCGCGGATGAATCCCTTGTGAATGTCGGTATGAATCGCCCCGCCCGCCTCCGCGGCAGTAGTGCCTTTCCGGATCAGCCAGGCGCGATTCTCGGGTCCGCCGACGGTCAGGAAACTGATGTAGCCGCTCTCGCTCAACACCCGGGGCAAAAACTCGTCGAACTTCGCCACATCAGCGGCCTCGGCCAGCACCACCGGCTTGGCCGTGATAAAGGCGTGCGCACCCACGGCCTGCAATTCCTCCGGCGTCAGGCCCGCTTGCGCGATGATCTGCTCGCCCTCGAGGCGCGCCTTGATTTTTTCCAGCACAATCTGCTCCGCCGCGGTGGGCTGGCGCGCCAGCCGCGTTTCCACGAATTCCAGATCCTTCAGGATCAGTTCGAGCCGGCCATCGGGCGACGCGACGATGGCGTCGGCGGTCAACGCCTCGTCTTCACCGACCACCTCGACGTGCGCATAGGTTTTCTTGTCGGCCTCGACCAATTTGTCGGCTTGGTCCATGCGCGGATCCTTCACCTTGTGGGTTCCCAGTGGAACACCAGCGATACCAGAGAGGGCGATTTTCATGATGACATCAGGATAAGGTGGTTGTGGGTGGCGAGGAAAGCGCGATTCCGACCCGGCCTACCCGCGGTTCGCTAGCCGCACCATGGTTTCGTAGTTGGCCAGCGTCGTGGGCGTGATCGTGCGGCCGTAGGGTGCCGCGGACGGCAGCAACACGAAGCCCCGGCCCGCGCCCGCCGTGCCGTCGTGCAGGGATTGCGCCACGACGCGCTCGAACTGCGCCGGCGGCAGGTTCTCGATGTCAGTGATCTCGAGATTGCCGAAGAGGACGAGGTCGCGGCCGTAGTCGCGGCGCACTTCGGCGAGTGGGATGTTGCCGTGCGGCGGCGGCTCGATGGGGTCGGTGGCGGTGACACCCATGCGGACAAAGTGGGGCAGCAGGTTCCTGATCCGGCCGTGGCAATGCAGCCGCACAAACCCGCCGTGGCGCTGGATCACCTCGACCATTGGCCCGGTGTAACGGCTCACAAATTCCTCGAACAACCGGGCCGGCATGAACGGCTCGGAGGCGTATTCCGGCCCGTAGATGCGCCAGAGGTGGCCGGGAAATTCCCGCGCGACAATCTCGGTGCGGCGGTGGAGCACGCGCGCCGTTTTCTCGAGCAGGCGATGAAACCAGACGGGCTCGGAGAACGCGACGACGAGGTAATCTTCCATCGAAAACAGAGCCGCTGCGAGGCAGATCGGGTCCGGCGTGTCGACCATCACGATGCCGCGGTCGCCGAGCTGTTGGTCCGTCGCGACGAGGTTGGACACGTCCACTTCCTCGGTGAACACTTCGTCGGGGATTTCCAGATAAGCCTTCAGATCGTCGAGATCCTTCAGCAAGTGTTCGAGCACCCAGATCGTGTTCACCTCGCGGTCGCGGCGTGTCAGCGAGGTGAGTGTGCGGCTGCTCACGCGGACCGTCGTGCGGGTGAGCCGCGACGCGCCATCGTCGCTGATTTCGGTCGTGAAGTAGGGGTTGGCCGGGGTTCGGAGCAGCGGCGGGCGCATCCGGATCAGGTCAGTCTGCTCTTCCGTCAGGGTCAGCAGCGGCTGCCACGAGGGATCGTTGTAGATGTTAAACGGGTCCGGATCACGCGGATCGATCTCGAAGCCGCCGACCTCGTAGAAACTGACTGCCGGCCGGTCGACGGGCCGGCCGTGCAGCGTGGCCATGAGCCGTTCGCGCCGCGTCATCATGGGGCCGGAGAACAGGGTTGGGGTGTCGGCATGGGGCGGGGGAGCGGATCGTTACAACTTTGGGCAAAACAGCCCTGATTCGATGCTAAAATGGGGCGGCCAACGGGACTCGAATCTGATGACCGGAGATTTTGCCGTTTGGCTTCATAGGTGTAGTGATCTTAGGCCATTCCGTAGTGGCATAATTGTCATAGGAGGTTATGCAGGAACGGGCAGGTAAATTGTTGGGAAGTGAGGGCGGGAAGGCTCCCCCTATAGAAGCGCTGAACAAAGCGGTTTTTCAAATTCCGGTTGCTGCGGGTCGGATTGCGGAGGTTTGGCAGCGGAGCGGACGACTGGAGTCTCCAGTTTGGAGGAGCCCATGGGTCGGGTCGGGGTCGTGTGCCTCCTTTTTCGATCCGGCTGGGCGGCGCCCGGCCCGTTTTTTTCACGCCGCGGCCCGCGTCCGCGCTCCGCTCACCACGTTGGCCAGCCCGAAGAGCGTGTAGCGCTGATGACGGTTCTTCGTCAGCGCCCTCGAGGTGTGGCGCCGCTACCACGGCCGCGCCGACATCGAAAATCGGATCAAGGAACTCGGCACCCAGTTTGGCTTGAAGGGCCTGTGCTGCCGTTCGTTCTGGGCGACCGAAGCGGCCTGTCACCTCGCCATCTGCGCCTACAACCTGTGCGTCGGTCTCCAGCGTCGGCTCGGCCAGCCCCAGCGCGCCGAGCTCACCACGCTGCGCTGGCGCCTGTTTTCCTGTGCCGCGGTCTTCAGCCACACGGCCGGCAAGCCCACGCTCAAACTCGCCGTCGCCACGCCCCAACGCCGCCATTGGTGGCACGTTCTCCTTCGACAAATGAGCGCCAACGACGACAGCTATGCAGTTGCCGCGCTCGCGGCCCGAGTCGGCCCTCTCCAACTCATCCCGCCCTCAATTGCATGAGTCATCTTAGTTTATTCCTCGCTCTCACGCCGGTTATCGCCTTCGCCGGTCCCGCCAGCAAATCCATGCCCGCGTCGCCAAAGGCCGATTCCGCCTCGGCCACCACACCGTGCAAAATTGACGAAGAAGCCGGCCGGTTGTGGATCGCGGTGAATCTGCCCAACGTTACCTAGGCCAACTGGGTCCGCGACGACATGGCCGCGACGTTTGCCGACGCGGTCGCCAGCGCGCTCCGCGCCCAGGGCTTCAAGGGAAAAATCGGCACGCTGCGCCCCGAAGACTCCGCCTCCAGCCGCGCGTCGGTCCTGTTTGTCCGGCTGAACTCCTGGACGGCCAAGGATGGATTTGCCGATTGCACGTTCACGGCGTCGCTCCGCACCAATGAAGGCGATAAGGATCTGGGATATTTCTCTGGCGACAACCTGATCGTCACCTCCGACGGTGAGCACCGGATCAGTTCCGACGGCTTGGTCCGCTCGGCTCAGGAAGCGATGAACGACCTCTACAGCCGCGTCCGCGCCACCGGTCTGCTGAAGACAGGGTGAAGCCCGGCCAACGCAGCTCGCCAGGCTGATCCCCCGGAAAATCTCGACACCGGTCAGCCCCGGCTTGCCTCGCTCCCTTTGGCGGACTGTCTATGGTCCATGCCCGAGGCCCACGATACCACCCGCCAGATCAAACGGTTCATGCCGTGGCTCGTGGCGGTGTCGCTGTTCATGGAGAATCTCGACGCCACCATCGTCAACACGGCGGTGCCCACGATGGCGACGAGCTTGGCAGTGACGCCGCTCAGCCTGAAGGGAGTGCTCACGAGCTATACGCTGTGCCTGGCCGTGTTTATCCCCATCAGCGGCTGGATGGCCGACCGTTTCGGCACCAAGCGGGTGTTCACCTGGGCCGTCTCGCTGTTCACGCTGGGCTCGCTGCTCTGCGGGCTGGCCGTAAACAGCCCAACGCTCGTCGCGGCGCGGGTGCTACAGGGCATCGGCGGCGCGATGATGACGCCTGTCGGCCGGCTGGCGCTCGTGCGCACGTTTCCCCGCTCCGAGATGCTTGCCGCGATGAACTTCGTCGTCATTCCCGCGCTCATCGGCCCGCTGCTCGGCCCATTCGTCGGCGGCATAATTGTCCACTGGCTGCCCTGGCGCACCATCTTTTTCGTCAACCTGCCCATCGGACTGCTCGGGCTCTGGCTCATCAAACGTCACATGCCGGACTATCGCGACGCTACCGTGGCCCCGCTCGACCGTTGGGGCTTTCTGCTTTTCGGCAGCGGCATCGCGCTCCTTTCCTACGTGCTGGAAATTTTTGGCGAACACCGCCTCCCGCCCGGCCCCATCCTGACGTTACTCGCGCTCTCGCTCGGCCTGCTCGGCGCCTATTACTGGCACGGCCGACGCGTGCCCAATCCGGTGATGCGCCTGGCGCTGTTCGATGTCCGCACCTTCAACATCGCCGTGCTCGGCGGCATCATCACGCGCCTCGGCATCGGCGGCATGCCGTTCCTGCTGCCCCTACTCTACCAGGTCGGACTGGGATATCCCGCGTGGCAGGCCGGCCTGCTCACGATGCCGCAGGCCGCCGCCGCCATAACGATGAAGATGATGAGCAAATCCATCCTCGCCCGCTTCGGGCATCGCCAGGTGCTGATCCTCAACACCGTGTCCTTCGGCGCCACCATCATGGTATTTTCCCTTGTCGGTCCGACCACGCCCATCTGGGGAATCTTGCTACTGAGCTTCACGCAGGGATTTTTCTCCGCTCTCCAGTTCACGAGCATGAACACGTTGGTCTATGCCGACATCGATGACCGCGACGCCAGCATGGCGAACAGCATCGCGAGCACCGCGCAAATGATGGCGCTGAGTTTCGGTGTCGCGTTCGCCTCGCTGCTGGCCGGGTGGTTCATCGGCTCGACTCGGCAAACCGACACGGTCAGCTTCACCCGCGCCCTGCACCACACTTATCTGATGCTCGGCACCGTCACCATCCTCTCGTCTTTCATCTTCTGGCGGCTGCGGCCAAACGACGGCAACAACGTCAGCAACCGCCCCGGCACCCCCGAAGCCGCCGAGGCGGCCTGAGCACCATCACGCACGCGCCGTTGCCACTCTGTTTCGTTGCAGAAGAAACCGAAGCCTTGTCGAACTGGCACCGGCTCCGTTTCCAGCGGTCCCGCTAGCAACTACACTTACCCTCCTTGCTTCTGAATGACAATTACGGCGCGTAAGTGATCGTGCGCGCTCCCGCGACGCCGGAGATGGTGATCGTCTGACCTTGTGCGAAATTACTTGGATAGGTTTCGTTGGCCACGAGGTTCAGCGCCTTCACATAGTTCGTTGAGCCGACAAGATCGCTCAGTGAGCAGGACGACACGCCGTTTTCCAGGAAATACTGGTCAGCGGCGGCTGCGAGCTGACGGGCATTGTTCATGACGGCCTTGTCCTGGGAGGCCTGACGGACCTTTGCGAACGCGGGAATGGCCATGGCCGCCAGCAGTCCGATGATGACGACGACGATCATGATTTCGACCAGAGTAAAACCCTTGGTGGATTGGTGGGCAGTTTGCATAAGAAGCTAATGTTTTTATATTTTTTACCGAAATGATACCAAAATTGATTAGTCGCAGGTGCCCGGGCGCCGAATGTGCAAGCCGGACTCCCGCAGCGCCACGACCGAGACAGGAGCAAACGCAGGGATCATCCGATTTCCTGTGTATCGCTGGCGCCGAGCACCGTAAGCAGGGCGAAGAGGAGGCATTCGATGAGCATAGTGGGAAGGGGAGGTTACCGTGCGAAGGTCGTGGATTGGGCCTTGCCTAGGCATCGCCGGATTGCGGATACCAAGGCGTCGAGGTCCAGCGGTTTCTGGAAAAATTCCATGGCGAAATGCTCCGCGCCGCCGGCTTCATCCGGCGGGAGCGCTGTAATCACGAAGATCGGCAAGTCGGGGTGTTGCAGGTATTCGTGGTAGAGCAGGTCCAGGCCGCTCACATCGGCCATCCGCAGGTCGGTGATCATCAGGTCCGGTTGCCGTTCGGCCAGCCGTTCCAGCGCTTCTTCTCCACTTGCGGCGCTGACCACGTGCCAACCTTCGGCCGTGATGAGGCGCCCGAGACTTTTGCGCACGGCCGTATCGTCATCCACCAAGAGTATGGTAGCTTGGGTCGGCGGCTGGGCGGGAGCCAATGCCAGTGGGCGTGACGGACCTGCGCAGTTGCCGGGAATGGCAGCTTGGCGCCAGAGTGAGGCGGTGACAGCGGATGGTTTGGGCATGTTATTGGATGCCGGGTGCGAAGGTGGAGGGGAGAAAACCCCGGGCGAGCGCAGGATGCGTCTTGAGCATTTCGTGCAACACTGGATGCGAGGCTAAAAACTTCGGATCACGGATAGCTTCAGGCGTCACGGTTAGCTCGTGTTCCAACTTAGGTTCGGCTTGGAACAACTCCTTGAACGGAGCCAATTCGGCAAACGACACCGGGGTGCTGGCCTGCCGCAGCAACGCGCGGTTGAGAAAGTAGCGCGGATAAGTCTGCAGCCCTGCCATGACGTTGGGATTCGCGTGGAGAAAATCACCGAACTCGGGATTCGCCGTCAGGTAGCCGGTGCTTGCGGCCAAGTGCGGATTGAGGCGCAGTTGTTCTTCCAGCAAAGGGTGATGATCGAGAAAGCGGTCAAATTCCCGCAGGGCCCGGCGGACCGCGGTCCGCGAGTTGGGTGGTGGGGCTGGCGGAGGCACCGCTGTGCCCGCAAGATCACCGGCCCGGGCGCACGTGACCCAGCCGAGCAGTTGCGTGGCGATGAACACGGCGGCGGCAAATTTCGAGACCGAAGGCCGCGACAGAATGGAAAAAAGAAGCATGGAAGACGAAAATATCGGTCGACCTGCCGCAGGCACAGTCCGACCGGTGGTGGATAATAAGTTTCAGGCGGCTCGGCGCACGAGGCGCTGGACTTCCGTGCGGAGTTGCACGACGTCAAAAGGCTTGCGGAGCAAGCCGGCCGCCCAGCGCTCGATTTCGGGCCGCTTGCCCGGGCTGTTGCCGGAAATAAGTAGCACGGGCATGCCGGGATACTGGGTGTGGCAATGCGTGAGCAAATCCCAACCGTCGCAAACCGGCATCTCGAGGTCGCTGATCACCAGCGCGGGATGCTCACTCATCAAGAGAATTTGTGCGATCAGACCGTCTTCGGCTTCCAGCACCCGGTAGCCACTGCGGCGCAGGGCCGCAGTCAGAAAGCTGCGCACTTCATTGGTGTCATCCACCACCAGCACTTGGGGTGGCAGTTTTTCGCTGGGAAATTCAATTGTCGTGGCACTCGCGGCGGGCTCGGCGTGTCGGAAATTCATGCCCACCGGCTTGCTACTATTGTGCCTCCCAGCTGAAAACCTGCACCTAGCTGTGATGAAATTAGTTGCGCATTATCAGCCCGAATGAGGATCGCACTATCTGCGCGTTTGATTATCAACGACTGGTAAATGGCTGACCACCCATGAACCCTCCCTCCCGCACTTTTCGTCGCCGGCTCATGTCCTTGATCGCAGGGCTCGCCGCCACGGTGCTGGTCTTCATTGCGCTGGCGTTGGCCGTGCAGCGCGACGCCAGCGACAAGCTCCGGCAGCTTGCGCACGTGGAACTCGAAGTCGCGGAGCAGGCGCGGCAGTTTCGCGCCGCCATCGACGATTTGCACGGCGCGCTGCTGCGCATCGGGACCGATTCGGCGGCGGACAGCGCTCTGGTGATCGGGCAACGGCGGGAAGTGATGAGTGCTTGGCTGAATGCGCGGCAGGTGACCGGTGGCAGCGCAATCGAGCGCAAAGTCCTGCGGCAGATCGCGGCAGAAATGCGCTCCTATTTCACTAAGCTGGATGGGCTCACTGCACGCCTCGGCGGTCTGGCCACGCCGCTCGACCGCGACACCGTGGTGATGTTCGACGACAGCGCGAACCGCCTGGAGGGCATGGCAGACGATTTCGCAGCGGCGCACGACGACGAGGTGCGCAGCCTGCTGGCGGCTTCACTAGGCTCGCTGATCTGGCTGCGGAATCTGGTATTCGTGTGTCTGTGCCTGCTGCTGGCCGCCATCGTGGTGGTGGTGGCGCTGCTCTATCTCCATCTCGTGCGCCCTCTCCGCGAGCAACTCGTCGACAGCGAGGCGCTCCTCGCCAAGCGCGAAAAACTCGCGGCGCTCGGCACGCTCGCCGCCGGCGTGGCCCACGAAATTCGCAATCCCCTCACGGCAATCAAAGCACGCCTCTACACGCTGCGGCGCGCCCTCTCGTCGGACGAGAACCGGGAGGATTTGCAGGCGATCACCGGCGAGGTGGACCGGTTGGAGCGCATCGTGCGCGACGTGCTCGGTTACGCCCGGCCGGCCGACGCCACACTCAGTCGAGTGGAGCTGTCGGCGTGGTTGCGGGGGTTCGCGACGTTCGTGGAGCCCACGCTGGCCACCGCGAAAATCGAGCTGGCGGTCGATGCACCGGTGACGGCCGACGTGCAGATCGATGCGCAGCAGCTCCGGCAAATCATGCTGAATCTGGTGCGCAACGCGCAGGAGGCGCTCGAGTATCGCGCGGGCCGGATTGAGCTGGCGCTGCGGTGCGAGCGGGCCTCGCTGCGCGGCAAAATCGCGGCGGTTGCCGAGCTGACCGTGACCGACAACGGGCCGGGCATCCCGCTAAAAGTGCAGGAGCGGCTCTTCGATCCGTTTTTCACCACGAAGCCGGCCGGCACCGGGCTCGGACTTTCGATCGTAGCGCGGCTCGTCGAAAATCAGGGCGGTGAAATCAAGTTTCAGAGCATGCCCGGCGCGGGAACGCGCTTTGCTGTGCGCTTGCCCCTCCGCGAACCCGCACGTCAGACTGACCGGGCATGAGTGCGCCGCTGCGGATTTGCCTGATCGACGACGACGCCTCCGCCAGGGGGGGGCTGGAGCGCGTCCTCGCCGGCGAAGGCTACGAGGTCGTCACCTACCCCGACGGGATGCGCGGACTCGCCGCGGCGCTCGAGGAGGATTTCGACTGCGTGCTCACTGACCTGCGCATGCCGAACGTGTCCGGTCTCGAGTTGATCGACACGCTGCGCGACGAACTGCCGAACCTCCCGGTGGTGCTGATGACGGCGCACGGCACGACCGAGACGGCGATCGAGGCGACCCGGCGCGGCGCGTTCGACTACATTCTCAAGCCCTTCGAAATGGAGGAATTGTTACCCGTGCTGGCGCGGGCCGCCAGTGCCGGCCGCCGCGGCCGGGAGAAAGTCGCGCTGGGCGCCGAACCGCCGCGCGAGGTCGCGCTCGTCGGCCAGAGCCGCGCCATGCAGGGCGTTTACAAGGAGATTGGCCGCGTCGCCGGCAAACCGGTTTCGATTTTGATCCTCGGCGAGACGGGCACGGGCAAGGAACTGGTGGCCCGCGCGCTGTGGCAACACGGCGAGCGCAAGGGCAAGGCGTTCGTCGCCGTCAACTGCGCCGCCATCCCGACGAACCTGCTCGAGAGCGAGCTGTTCGGGCATGAGCGCGGCGCGTTCACCGGGGCGGAGACGCGCCGCATCGGCCGATTCGAACAGGCCGACCACGGCACGCTTTTCCTCGACGAGATTGGCGACCTCTCACTGGAAACGCAGTCGAAGCTGCTGCGCGTGCTGCAGGAGCGGGTAATTTCCCGCGTCGGCGGGCGCGAGTCCATCCCAGTCGATGTGCGCGTGATCGCGGCGACGCATCGCGACCTGCCCGCGCTTGTGGCCGAGGGGAAATTCCGCGAGGATCTCTGGTATCGGCTGAATGCGGTCGTCATCCCGCTGCCGCCGCTGCGCGACCGACGCGAGGACATCCCAGCGCTCTTAAAATACTTTGCCGAACGCCACGGCGCCGAGCTCGGCGGCTTGGCGGCGGTGCAGCCGGCTGCGGTGAAGTTTCTTTCCGCACAGCCGTGGCCCGGCAATGTACGCCAGTTGGAAAACGTGGTGAAGCGCATGTTGCTGAGCGCTCATGGCTACGCCATCACCGAGGAAATGGCGCGGAGCGCGCTTAGTCAGGGGCCTTCCGCCCAAGCCGGGGATGCCAGCGGCCGTGTCCTTGCCGCGGTCTGTCAGGAGGCGTTGGAAAAGGCCCGACGCGAGCTCGGCGCGGGTGCGATCGCCAGCGTGTTCGCAATGGTCGAGCGCGAGTTGCTCGTGCAGGCCCACGCCACGACGGCGGGTAACATCACCCAGATGGCGCAGATCCTCGGCTGGTCGCGGCTCACCGTGCGCGAGAAACTCAAACTGCACGTGCTCCGTCCGGGGACTGGAGGCGAGCCGGTGGCCCAGGACTGAAGCGCGCAGGGCGGCCGCGCTTTTACGGCACGAGGTTCCAGACCGGCAGCGTCAGAGTGTGTTCGCCGGCGATATCGTTGATGACCAGCGCGACGTTGGCGTGCGAATCGATCCACTGCTGCATCTGGTCGCGCGTCCAACTGCTGGCCGCCCGGCCTTCGAGCTGCGTCACGAGCGATCCCGAGGTCAGGTGCGCATCTTCGGCCGGACTGCCCGGGATGATGCCGGCCACCCGCCAGCCACCCTGCTCCGAATAGAGGCTGAGCCCGATGCTGCGCTCAGCGGTAGACACGATCGGCGCCGGGTCGGAGCCGCATAGCCACATCAGGTTCTCGGTTTGATGGAAGACGACGCAGAATTTTTCCAGCGAACGGAGCCCGAGGCTCGACGGGCCGGTCGTGACGACGGCGGTCGGCGCAATCTGCTGGATGCTCCCGACCTACAGATTCCCGGACAACCGGCCGATCATCTCCCGCGCAATTTCGCCGACCACCGCCACCAGTGGGCCGGCCCGTGGCGCCGTTTTCCAGTCAAACGAGGCGGCGAGCCCGGCGGTGAGTTGCAGCGCCTGGTTGGCGCCCGTGTCGATCATCACTTCAAGCGGCTTGCCCTGCAGCTGCACTTGCACATAGGGCACATCGGCGTGCTCGACGACCGGCAGCGTCGCGCGAATCGCCGGGAGGTTCGCCGGCCACGCACTGCCGAGAAGCAATCTGTGGTTGGAAAAATTCAGGGCGAGAAACACGTCGCGGAAAAGCGGGTAGCCGAGAATGGCATCGACGCGTTGCCCATCGAGGGCCGAGATCCCATCGAAGGAATTGGTGACGATGGCCTCCACGCCCTCGAAACGCACGCCACCGAGGCTGATCGAGTTCAGCTCCACCCGCTGCACCTCGGTCGGGTCGCCCAGGCCGTTAACCGCCAAGCCGAAACTGTTCTCCGCGACCAGCGCGCCCACGGCGTCCGCGAGTTGCGGCGACACGACGCTGCGGGAGCACCCGGTGTCCACCATAACGCGGAACGGCCCCTGGTCGTTGATCATCACGGAGACGAACATCACATGGTCGGCAATTTCCGCCGGGACAGAAACCGGCGCGTTCACGCGAGTGAAGAGCGGGGCGCCCTCGCTGATAGAGCTGGCAGGAAGGAGCGGAACGAGTGCGACCGCCAGTCCGGCCAGACCGAGCGCACGAACGGTTCGCATCGTTTGCCCTGCCAAGCCCACCAGGGAGACAGCGGCGCTCCACCCGGGAAAATGAGGTTTCATGCAGGACTGATGGCGGCGGGACCGCAGCTCGGAGTGCGGAATTGGCGCCGGATCGCGGCCAGCAGTGCGTCGAGATCGAGCGGTTTCTGGAAAAACGCAGCGGTGTCGCGCTTCGCCACTCCAGCGGTTTGCGGGGAGAGCGCCGTGATTACGATTATCGGGAGCGCCGGATGGCGGTCGTGCAAGTGCTTGATCAGATCCCAACCGGTGAGTGGGGCCATGCACAGGTCCGTCACCACCAGATCGGGCGTGTTACCATAGATATATTCGAGCGCGTCCTTAGCCCCTCTAGCCGTGACGATGTGCAGCCCTTCCGAGGTCAGCACACGCCCGACGCTGTTCCGTACCGCGGCATCGTCGTCGACCAGCAGAATAATGGGCCCGGTTTTTTTCGGCGCGTCTGCAGCCGTGCTCAAAGGGACCACAGCATCACGGGGGGGCACAGACGGTCCGGGGGGAAGGATTGGATGGGTCAACACACCCCGGCTCATGCCTAGATCATGCCACCGGCAGGTGTTTCCTAAGCGGTTGTTTGAAAATCTTTTAAGGCAAACTGGCACAACCTCTGGCGCAACACTTCGGTCGCTGCGATGCCACCTGACGGTCAATGGCTGACCAGTCCATCGCCAGAGCCACGCAGAAAGCTAAACTTTCGCACCTACACGCTAGACGCCGGCGCGCCTCGTTCATGATCGCCAACCGCCGGCCGTGCCGTCTTGGTCGTTCCCATCACCACCTATTCCGATCTTCCACCGTGTGCCGGCTGCGGCCGCTGCTGCCACTTGGTGGTTGAGCTCAGAGCCGGCGACCGGGTGCCTGAGGAGTTTGTTGTCGAACACGACGGCGTGCGCTGCCTGGAACAGCGCGGCAACGGCGCCTGCGTCGCCCTCGACCCCGCGACGCAGCTCTGCACCATCTACGAAACCCGCCCACAGACCTGTCGCGACTTCAACCGCGGCGAAATCCTCTGCCGCAGGATTCTGTTGACGACCCGCGCCGCGTAGCCGCGCTGGCGCGCAGCTATGGCAACGCCGCGGCTGAATTTTCGAGACAAAAGACGAAGTGCGCTATTGCCCGTGAGCGGCGTTTCCTGTCACTGGTTGGAAGTTACCGCATCTCAACTCCAGTTCCGCCCCACGTGAACTCTATCCCTGTCTCCCTGCAACTCTACTCGGTCCGCCAGGACACCCAAAAAGACTTCGCCCGCACCGTCGCCGAGGTCGCCGCCATCGGCTATACCGGTGTCGAACTGGCGGGCTACGGCAATCTCGACGCCAAGGGCGCTAAGGCCGCGGTCGATGCTGCCGGCCTCAAGGTTTCCGGCACCCACGCCGGCATCGCCGCGTTGCGCACCGATATTGATCAGGTGGTGCAAGACGCGCTGCTCTTCGGCACGCGGCATGTAATCGTGCCGTGGCTGCCGCCTGCACTTTTTACCTCTGTCACCGCCGTGGAAAAAATCGGCGAAGAGCTCAACTCCATCGGCGCCCGCCTCCGCGTGTTCGGCCTGCAATTCAGCTATCACAATCATAACAGCGAATTCAAACTGCTCGAAGGCCGCCCTGTATTTGACTGGCTGCTCGGCGCCAGCGAGCCGCGCAATCTCGCAGCGGAGCCCGACGTCTACTGGGTGCACGTCGGCGGCTATTCGCCGGCGAGGTTTATCCGCAATCACGGCGCCCGCGTGAAACTGATCCACTTAAAGGATGAGACCGAGCTCGGTGGCGGCCCGGTGGATTTCGCCGAGGTCTTCGCCGCCGCCGAAAGTGCCGGCGCGGTCGAGTGGTATGTGGTCGAGCAGGAGCAATACAATTACGCGCCGCTCGAATGCGTGCGGCTCGACTTCGCGCAGCTCCGCCGCTGGGGCAAGGCCTGAAACCCCTCAGCCGACATGCGCTCCGTCACGCCCCTCAAGTTAAAGTCTGGACGCACCGGGTGTCCGACTTCTTCATAGCCACCGTTCCCACCACGCAGCCCGACGCCCCTCGACGACCGCCCCGCCAGTTCCCCCATGTCCCTCTCACTTTCCCGACAAAAAATCCGGCAGGAGTGGCGCCTGTATTTCTTCGTGCTGCCCTCGCTCGCGCTGGTGCTGACGTTCGCCTACTACCCGGCGGCCAGCGCGGTTTACCACAGCTTCTTCGAATGGTCGGGCGGCTACACGAAACAGCTCATCGGCTTCGACAACTTCACCCGCGCCTTCCACGATCAGGTGCTCTGGGACGCGTTCAAGACCGTCTCGGTGCTGATCGTGTTTAACCTGTTCAAGATGATCCCGTCCATCCTGCTGGCGGTGCTGATCCATCGGCTCCGGAGCGACCAGTGGCAATATGCCTACCGCGTGCTCCTCGTGGTGCCGATGATAGTGCCCGGGCTCGTCACGCTCTTCATCTGGAAGTTTTTCTTCGATCCCAATCTCGGCGTGCTGAACCACGTGCTCGACTTCACCGGCCTTAAGGCCGCGCTGGTCGGCCTCGACCATTTTTTCAACTGGGGCGTATTCTTCGACAACGTCCCCATCGGCTGGCTGGCGCAGCCCGAGCTCATCCTTCCCTCGCTCTTCATCTGGGGCTTTCCGTGGATCGGCGCGGTCGGCGTGCTGATCTACCTCGCCGGCCTGCAGTCGATCGGCCAGGAAGTCTACGAGGCCGCCGAACTCGACGGCATCGGCCCGATCGGGAAATTTTTTTACATCGAGCTGCCGCTCATCCTCTCGCAGGTGCGCCTGTCGCTCACGCTGCTTATCATCGCCACCTTCCAAGGCTACGGTCTGCAACTGCTCCTACTGGGTGACTCGGGCGGCCCGGGCGGCCGCGGCATGACGCCCGGCCTATGGATGTATAACCGCGCGTTTATCGCCGGCGAGTTTGGCTACGCGTGCGCCATCGGCATGGTGCTGTTCGTCTTCATCCTCGTGCTCACCGTCATCAACAACCGCTACGTGCGGGTTGAAAAATGAGCGCCGCCCTCTCCGACGCCGTCGGCTCCCGTCGCCGCAAGGACTGGCCGAAGCACCTCATCATCTGGTCGTTTCTCTGCATCGAGCTGCTGCCGCTCTACATGATGGCGCAGGTCAGCTTTAAGAACAATGCCGAGTTCATCCAGAACCCCTGGCTCCCGGCAAACCCGCTGCACTGGCACTGGGAAAACTGGGCGTTCGCCGCCAAGCTGATCCTGCCCTACGTTGCCAACACCGTGTTTGTCGCCGTCACCGGCACTGTGGCGATGCTCGCTGTCGCCGTGCTCGGCGCCTACTTCTTCGCCCGCTACAAGATGCCCGGATCCGGGCTGCTCTGGTCGGCATTCATGGTGCTGATGCTGCTCCCCGGCATCGCCAACATCGTGCCGCTCTTCTCGCTGCTGAAGGAGATGAGCCTGCTCAACACCCTTTACGCGATCATCATAGTGAGCGTCGCTGGCGGGCAGGCGTTCAACCTTTTCGTGCTCCGCAGCTTCATCGAGGACATTCCGAAAGACCTTTTCGAAGCCGCCGAAATGGACGGCGCGAGCCACCTCCAACGCATCTTCCACGTCGTGCTGCCCATGTCGTCGTCGATCCTCGGCACGCTCTCGATCCTAGCCTTCCTCGGCATGTGGAACGATTTCCTCCTGCCGCTGATCATCCTGCGCGACAAGGAACTCTTCACCCTCGGCGTCGGCCTCATCTACCTCGACGGCGAATACGTGAAACAGTGGGGCCAGATCATGGCCTCGTATTTCTTCGCGGCGATCCCGCTAATCGTGCTCTTCCTGTTCACCATGCGGCTGTTTGTCCGCGGCCTGTCCCAAGGCGCCATCAAGGGCTGAGGCGATGCCCGCGCTCCGTTTCAATCGCCCCGTCTCGCTCCAGCACCTTCCGTGGCTGGCCAACGGATGCGGATCGTATCGCAATAACCGCCGAGCACTCGGGTCCGGGATGGGGCATAATGGAACCGTGACCGCGAGGTCACTTTCCCAATCTGCCTGAATCCTGATTCCGTCATGCCCGCCACCTCTGACAACCCTGCGAATCCCAAGCACGCCTGGGCGGAGATCGCACGTGCCTCAGCCCCCAAACGCCTGCCAGGCGAGCGCATCGGAGACTATCGCGAGATTTACGCGTGTTTCGACGAGGAGACTGCCCGTTCCCAGGCCAGTCGCTGTATCCAGTGCCCCGAGCCCCTGTGCGCGTCGGCCTGCCCACTCACCAACCGCATCCCCGAGTGGCTGGGGCTGATCGCGCAGGGCCGGTTCCTCGAAGCCGCCGCCATCAGCCGGCTCACCAGCAATCTGCCCGAGGTCTGCTCCCGCGTCTGCCCGCAGGAACGCCTCTGCGAAGGCTCCTGCATCCTTTCCAGCAAGACCGACCCGGTCGCCATCGGCGCCCTAGAGCGTTTCGTCAACGAATACGCCTTCTGGCACGGCGGCGTCGAGGTCGTGCAAGCCCCGCCCAACGGCTACCGCGTCGCAGTGATCGGTTCCGGCCCGGGCGGCCTCGCCTGCGCCGACGAACTCGCCAAGCTCGGCTATGGCGTGACCGTCTTCGAGTCGCAACCGCTCCCCGGCGGGCTGCTCGTGAATGGCATCCCGGCCTTCAAGCTCGAGAAATCCGTCATCTCGCGCCGCATCGACCTGCTTGCCCGCCGCGGCGTCGAGTTTCGGCTCGGCGTCACCATCGGCCACGACAAGACCCTCGCCGACCTCCTGCGCGACTTCGAAGCCGTCTTCCTCGGCGTCGGCGCCCAGAAACCCAAGTCCGCCGACGTCCCCGGCGACCAGCTCACCGGCGTCGTGGCCGCGCTGCCCTTCCTCATCCAGAAAAACGTCGACTCCCCTCTCATGGAGTTTCCGCCGGTCGACGTCACGGGCAAACGCGTAGCCGTCCTCGGCGGCGGCGACACCGCGATGGACTGCCTCCGCACCGCCGTTCGCGCCGGGGCGCAGTCCGCCGTCTGCCTCTACCGCCGCGACCTTGCGAACATGCCCGGCAGCCGCAAGGAATACGCCAACGCGCTCGAGGAAGGCGCCGAGTTTCAGTTCCTGACCAACCCCGTCGAAATCGTCGGCAACGCCGCCGGCGCCGTCGCCGCCGTGCGCTGCGTGCGCATGGAGCTCGGCGCCGCCGACGCCTCTGGCCGCCGCAAACCCCGCCCCGTGCCGGGCTCGGAATTTACTGTGCCTGCCGACATCGTGCTCGTGGCTTATGGCTTCGACCCCGTGCCCTTCCCGCCCGGCAGCGACCTCGCGCAGGTCACCGTCAACGACTGGGGCGGCATCATCGTCGACCAGCAGCAGATGACGAGCGTCCTAGGCGTGTTTTCCGGCGGCGACTCCGTGCGCGGTCCGAGCCTGGTTGTCCACGCCGTGCGCGACGCCCGCAAAGCCGCCAACAGCATCCACCAGTATTTGTCGGTGAAGTCGTAGTCATTTGTGCCGGGCCGTCGCGTGTCAGCAGCCGTGCCGGAGAATTTTGCTGTTCAACGCTGGGCGATGCCGGTTACTCATCCGGCACGCCACATGCACGCCCCCGTCAACATCCAACTCATTGGTGAAGAGATCGCCATCGTCTGGGACGACGGCGCCGAGAGCTACGTGACCTGCGAACGCCTGCGCGCCGCCTCGCCCAGCGCGTCGAACCAGGGCGAGCGCGACATCTTTGGCCACCAATATGGCGGCGACGGCCCGAAGCAATTCCCCGGCGTGACGGTGGTGCACTGGGAACGCGTTGGCAACTACGCCATCCGCTTCGATTTCAGCGACGGCCACAACACCGGCCTTTACGCCTACGATTACCTGCGCCGGATCGCCGCGCCTTAACCCTCACCACTCCTCCCCATGAGCCAGTTCGCCTTCCCCGCCCGCACCACCACCGCCGACATCGAACTCGGCACCACCCTTCAGCCGAAATTCGGCCCCGACGGGCTGATCCCCTGCATCGCGCAGGACGTCCACACCGGCGAGGTGCTGATGTTCGCGTTCATGAACACCGAATCGCTTGCCCACACACTCGCGACGAAAAAAGCCACCTACTGGAGCCGCTCGCGCAACAAGCTCTGGGTGAAGGGTGAGGAGTCAGGCAACATCCAGCACGTCCGCGAACTCCGCACCGATTGCGACCAAGACGTGCTGCTGATCAAGGTCGAGCAGACCGGCGCGGTCAACGCCGCCTGTCACAACGGCTACAAATCCTGTTTCTACCGCCAGCTGGCCAACCTCGACGACACTGCGCTCAAGCTCCAGTTCACCGCCCAGCGTCTTTTCGACCCCGCGACGGTCTACAAGAAAAAATAGGTTTCCGGCGCACCGAACGCAGCGGAGCATACCAACAGTCCATCAAATTCCGATGGTCATTGCGAGGAGCGCAGCGGCGAAGCAATCCAGCTGGATCGCCACGGCGTGCTTCGCGCACCGGCTAACCTGAGTTCCGCAGCTCGGAAAATGCATGTATTATAAGGCAAGCACTTGTGTAATTTACGGGGTGATTTTCGGCACTACATGACTGATTTCCCGGGTGCCCTTGGGCAGGCGCAGGCGCAAGTGGGCGAGGAGCTGGGCGGTGGCCGGTTCGGGGGTGGTGACCACGCGGAGCCGTAGTTCGGTCGCGATCTCGGCGCGGCGCACTGGCACGATCACGTCCACGCTTTTGATCGCCGCCATTTGTTTGACCAATTGTGTCACCGGCCGGGTTAAAACCAGCCACGACGGGCCGGGTCAAAACCAGCCACCCTGAGGGGATGGTTTTCATGAGAGATAAGAGGTGGAGGACAAGGTCAAACTGAAGTGAGGACGCGAGCCAGCTAGGTTTGCCGCCC
>CAIRCN010000019.1 GCA_903877135.1 uncultured Opitutia bacterium | reverse complement strand
GGCCGCGCAAGTTTTTTTCTGTAAATTTGTTGAGCATCAAACCGAGGCCTGGGTTTCGGGGTTGATGTTGAGATAGATTTTTCCGGTTTCCCATTCTTCGCTGGTTTCGACCAGAAGGGCCGTGATCAGGCGCAGGAGGGCGGCTTCGTTGGGAAAGAGGCGGGCGACGCGGGTGCGGCGCTTGAGTTCTTGATTCACCCGTTCCAGTGCGTTGGAGGTGCGCATTTTTTGTTGGTGCGCGGCGGGCAACGCGAAGACCGTGAGGCCCTGCGGGAGATTTTCCTCCAGCCAAGTGGCGAGTTTGGGAGCACTGTTGGCGTAGTGGGCGACGATTTCCTTGAGGCGGGCTTCGGCGGCCGGGCGGCTGGGGCTGTCAAAGACGCTGCGGATGGCACGGGCCACTTCGGCGCGTTGGTCCAGTCGGGGCACGTAGGCTTGAGCGTTCTGTTGGAGGTGGAACTGGCAGCGCTGCCAAGGCACGGAGGGGAAGACGGCGGTGCGAGCAGCCTTGAGGCCGCTGTGATCGTCACTGGTGATGCAGGTGACGCCGCAGAGACCGCGTTGGAGGAGGCTTTGGAGGAAGGCACGCCAGTGGACTTCGGCTTCACTGAGGGCGACGCTCACGCCGAGGAGGGCGCGCTTGCCGTCGGGAGCGACGCCCATGGCGATCAGGACGGCACAATCGAGCAATTGGCCGTTCTGGCGAACTTTTTCATACCTGGCATCGATCACAAGATAGGGATAGTCGGCGAGTGGGCGCGTGCGCCATTTGTGGAGTTCGACGTCGAGGAGCTTGGCGCAGGCGCTGACCTGGGTAGAACTGACGGAAGTGCCGCAGAGTTCTTCGACGATGGCAGAGACTTTCCGGGTGGAGACGCCTTGGACGTACATTTCGGCGAGGGCGAGTTTGAGGGCTTGTTCACTGCGGCGGCCCTTTTCGAGGGCGGTGGGGTAGAAGTCCAGATCGCCCCGGACTTGTGGAATGTCAAAGGTGATGGGGCCGAGGCGGGTGGTGAGGGTTTTGTCCTTAAAGCCATTGGCGTAACCGGTGCGAGTGAGCGAGCGTTCGTAGGGTTTGGCTTGGAGGGCCTGGGAACGTTCGACGTGCATGGCTTGATTGACGAGCAGGCGGATGCCTTCGGCGAGGCCGTCGGTGCCTTGTTCGGAGATCAGTTGCAGAATGTTGTTCAATAGATCAGGATCGGTGCGGTGGGTCATTTGGGCCTTTCGTTGGTTGTGTTTGGCGACACCCCAACAGGAAACCCGAATGGCCCGCCCTCGACCAGTTTTTTGCGCGCGGAGCACCGCCACCCCTGCGTGGTTCGGCTGCGCTCGGCTCGCGACGCTCGCCTTCGCTCCGCCTCACCACGCAGGGGTGGCGGCGGAAGGAAGAAGGACAATTTACAGAAAGAGTTTTACACCGGCATCGTTCAGTCCAAATGTAGACACCATAGGCGAGGAAACAGCACACGCTGACCAGGAAAAGACATGCTGCCGAGAATCTAAACATTCTTCCCGATGGAGATGTTATGATCATACCTGTCGAAGGGACGAGCGAGAAGCCTGTACCACCATTCGAATACAAGGCACGCTCATGTTTGTAATTTTTAGTCCTGACTGGCTGGCAGCGCAAGCCGGGAAGTGTGGTTGCACCCCTTTCACTATCAAAACGTCGCAATTGGGTCACACGGCCGACATCGTAGAACGACCGCTACGAGGCACCGGCCAGCACCTGGGCGGGATCGTCGTTGGCCAGATGACACCAGCCGGAACCGAAGTTGAACCAATATCCATTCTTGTTTCCCGTCCCGCTACCGGGCTGGAGATCCGCGCTATGGTTCTAGCACGTCAAGGTCGCGACAGATTTTGCGGGCGAGAAAGTCATTCACTTCGGAATGGCGGGGAATGGATGAGCGACGGTTTCGGGCGGGATTAATCCACCACGAATGTTTGGCACCTTCGCGGAGCAGCTGACAGCCGTGGGCAGTTAGGTGACGGAGAAATTCCCGCCGCTTCACACGAGGATGCTTTCCTCGGCGTAATCCTTCACCGCCGCCCGGAGTGATTCGGCACGGTTCAATTCCAAGGCTTCAGTCAGGGCGGACTGAAGATTCGCGAGTAACTCCTGACGGGTCTGTCCCTGGCTGTTGACACCGGGAATCTCTTCGATCCAGCCGATCCACCAGCCGTTATCCTGTTTGACCAATGCAGTGAACTCACGTTTCATATTCATAGAATATCGACGGTTGGGGCTGAAAGCAAGCGACGATCAAAGTATCGCCGCTTTAACGTGTGCCCCATGCAGTTTGCCGTTGTCGTTGGGCGTGACCGCCGGGCGCGCCGCCTGGGATCAACCGGACGGCTGGCCCGGCGGTCCAGTCCTACCTTGGAATGCTGATTCGGAAACTGTTGGTAGGACGTTCTCCCTCGACCTTGAGCCCCTCGACCTTGATCGGGGTCATGAGCTTGTGGAATGTTTCGGGGCCGAAAGGCCGCCGGGCGCGCCGTGATCCACGAGTTGTCGGATACCGACTATTTCAACGGCCTGCTACGCGGCACTGATTCGATCGTCGTTGGAGACAACAATCACCTCGTCGCCGGCCGCAAGCGCGAGCGGGTCGTGCTTGGGTGGGTTGATGCGGATGCCGAAATGCTTCAGCGGGTCTCCGCCATCGGCTTGGATCTTCACGCCGATGGCGATTTCGCCGAGTTTGGCAGCCCCCCGCATCAAGTCGGCAAACGTGCAGGCACCGGGTTGCCGCGAGTAGCGCTGGATGGGCTTGAGGTAGATTTCGTTCGCATGGGCGTTCATGAGGTCGGCGTAAACACCCTCGAGCATCAATTGCTGCGAAACCTGCGCGAGCAGCATGCTGATGAGCCGCGGGCTAATGACAGTATCGATCTTGCTGTGCCGCCGCAGCAATTCCGAATTCGCCGCCGAAAGCACCTCCGCCACAATGTGCTTAAAGGGCTTTTGTGGGTGACGCGCCTGATAGTCGAGAACGAGCAGGATCGTGACGATGGCGCGCGAGTCGGGATCCCGTTCTTCGCTGGATTCGTCGGCAAGGATGATGCACGTGTCGTAGGTGCCCGCCAGCAGCGCCTCGAGCCGGACACTGAGCGCATAGTCGGCTTGCACGTAGGTGTGCGTGGCGTTGACGAGCGGCTGCACGAGTTTCTCCTCCAACAACGCGCTGACCGTTTCCGGCGGATGGAGTGCGGCGATCGTGATTTCGCTGCCGGACTGTAGGAACGTATCGTACTCTTGAAGGATCGTGTAAATGTTGCTGTTCCACCCCAGAATCAGCACTCGCTCCCGCTCAGTATGCCGAGCCGCCGACGTCATAATTTTCGGTTCGCTGGCGGCGACGGGATTGGGCTGGTGTACGACTGCACCACGGGCGAGCAGAATGAGCCACTCCCCCTCACTCACGAGGTGGTCATTGCCCGGATTAATGTGTTGGCAAAAATATGGGCGTCCGTCGCGCATCTCCATGCTGCTCGTGCCGAGCGCGATTGCATTGGGAAAGTCGAAGATCAGATCGCCAAACCGCCGGCCGGCGCACAGCGGATACGGCTGGATGTAAATCTCGTTCCCCGCGAAGCCGAAGAGCGCAGTGTAGACGTGGGACAGCCCGGGCTGCCTCGCTGACTGCACAATCATCCGGCTAAGCACCTCACTGGAACACACGAGTGAGATGGATCGTTGCGAAGCAATGCGTGCGGCTTCGAGGTTTTCCCGGTGCTGCAATTCCGCAACCATCTTCGGTCGGGGCGGGACCAGTGGCACATGGCTAGCGAGCAGCATCAGCGTTTTAATCGTGCAGATGTCCGCCTCGTCGTCCGGGTTGGGTTGGGACTCATCCGCAAGCACGATGATGCTGTAGGCATCGCGGACCGCCACCCGGTCGAGTTCATTAAGATTTGTGGGCGAGCCTGTGCGCAGGATGGGTTTCACACGCTTGATGCGCGTGCGCTCGGTGCGCATCTGCTCCTGCATATAGGCGATCGGATGGTTGGACAGAATCGTAATGGTGACCGGCTTGTGGTAATCTTCAAACAGATCGAGGATACTAAAAATCTTATCGTTCCACCCGAGGATCAGCACGTGGCCGCTTTCGCGGACGGGTCGATTGCCCGCGGCGAGAGTATCGAGTTTGCGTTCGACACCGGCGGAAACCAAACCGATCACACCGCCGAAGAGGATGAGGCCCAGCATCGAAATCACGAGCGCGAGAACGACAATGGCCGCGTTGGCTCCGTAGTCCTGGCTGACGTAGGAGGGATCGAAAATGTGCATCATCGACCACCAGAGCGCATCCCAGAATCCTTCTCCGAATTTGTGACCGATGGCGGCGACGTCCTTGTTCTCCGGCGCATACAAGCCGAGACCAAGACTGCACGTGCCAAGCAAAATCACGACGAACATCAGGAATAGCAGCACGATGATCTGCGCGGAGAAACCACGCGTGAAAAAGTTATCGAGCCGGTAGCGAACCAGCTCGATGAGGCGCGCCAGGCGCTTTCGCACCTGCAGAATCACTGAGTCACGATTTTTCACTGCGGGAGAGGCGCAACGAATGGAAAGTCCATTAGCATCACGATTTCTTCTCCTTTCCTTAAAGAAATATGTACGCCGATGGACAGTGTGTAGCAAGCCAATAAAGGGCGCGGCGAATTGTTGGGGCAATTTGATGATCCTTTGGAGAACTTTGAACAGGATTTGCGGCGGACCGCGTCTCGTCCAACTCGGCTTGCCTGTCTATTCAAATGGCTGATAATTGTCGGACGAGCGCTCCGCTTGCCGTCGTGGGATTGGCAACCGGAGCGGTTGTCCGACAATGTTTCCGGAGGGTGCGCCGTATCCGGTGCCGCACCACTCCCCCTCTGTCACCCTGAGCACGTCGAAGGGTCGTCTGGTGTCTTTTCCTTTTCCTGCTAGGAATTCGAACGATCCTGCGACGGGCTCAGGATGACAACGCTAGGACTCGGACGATCCCGCGATAAACTCGGGATGACACGAGTAGTGGTAAAAGACGTTGAGCTTCCCACGCGCCGCCACCAAACTGCGGCCGGAGTTTTCCCGAGGGTTTTCGGGTGGGGCGGCGTATTAATGGATGAATGATCAAACGCCTCATCCACTTCAGTGCCCACAACCGGTTTTTAGTGATCATGCTCACCGCGGCCGCGGTGGCGTTCTCGTTCTACACGATGAAAAACATCCGGTTGGATGCGATCCCGGATTTATCGGACACGCAGGTCATCGTGTTCACCAAATGGGACCGGTCCCCCGATATCGTTGAAGACCAGGTCACCTACCCCATCATCTCGGCATTGCTCGGCGCGCCGAAAGTCAAAGCCATCCGCGGGTTCTCGGATTTCGGGTTCAGTTATGTCTATGTCATCTTTCAGGACGGAACCGATATTTACTGGGCCCGGTCGCGGGTAGTGGAATATCTCTCCAAGCTGACCGGCCAACTACCCGCCGGGGTCGCCCCAGAACTCGGACCCGATGCAACCGGAGTCGGCTGGGTCTTTCAATATGCTCTCGTGGACAAGACCGGTCAGCATAGCCTCGCCGATCTGCGAAGTTATCAGGACTGGAACCTCCGGTATGCACTGCAGAGCGTGCCGGGCGTGTCGGAAGTGGCCGGATTAGGCGGATTTCAAAAGCAGTACCAGGTCACAGTCGACCCGGTCAAATTACAGACCTACGGCCTCGGGATGATGGAAATTGCCGATGCCATCAAGCACAGCAACAATGAAGTCGGCGGCCGGCTGATCGAGTGGAGCGGGCGCGAATTCATGGTGCGCGGCCGCGGTTACGTCACCGCGACCGAAGACCTCGGCAAAGTCGTGGTAAAAACAACCAAGACCGGGACTCCGGTTTTGTTGCGGGATGTGGCGGAGATCGCACTCGGGCCGCAAATGCGCCGCGGTGTGGCCGACTTCAATGGCGAAGGCGACATTGTCGGCGGCATCGTGGTGATGCGGCACGGCGAGAATGCGCTCAACGTCATCGAAGCCGTAAAAGCGAAACTGGCCGAGTTGAAACCCTCATTACCGGCCGGTGTTGAAGTCGTCGCCACCTATGACCGGTCGGAACTGATCAAGGAATCCATCCACAATCTGCAGCACGACCTGATCATTGAGATGATCATTGTCAGCCTGGTAATTCTATTTTTCCTCTGGCACATCCCGTCCGCCCTGGTGCCCATCATCACCATCCCGGTGGCGGTCGCGCTCGCATTCATCCCGATGTATTTCATGGGGATCACCTCGAATATCATGTCGCTCGCGGGAATCGCGATCTCGATCGGGGTCTTGGTGGATGGCGCGATTGTAGAGGTTGAAAACGCCTACAAGAAGCTCGAGCACTGGCAGGAAGAAGGCGGTCGTGGGGATTTCCATGCAGTGCGGCTGGAAGCTTTAATGGAGGTCGGCCCCAGTGTCTTTTTCTCGCTTTTGGTAATCGCCGTGGCGTTTCTGCCGGTGTTTACGCTGGTGGATCAGGAAGGCCGCCTCTTTAAACCCCTCGCCTATACTAAGACGCTCGCCATGGCGCTGGCTGCCTTGCTCGCCGTGACGCTCGATCCCGCCGTCCGCATGCTGTTCACGCGAATGACCCCGTTCAAATTCCGGATCCGCCCGCTGGCATGGCTACTGAATGCCGTCTGCGTCGGTAAGTATTATCGGGAAGAGAAACATCCGGTCAGCCGGGTCTTATTCTGGCTCTACGAAAAGCCCTGCCGGCTCGTGCTGCGCTGGCCTAAGACCGTGATCACCCTGGCAGTCCTGGTCGTGCTCTCGACAGTACCGGTGTACACGGGATTCGGAAAAGTTGGTCAATGGTGCAATGAAAAACTCGCCCCGGTCTACGGACTAGCCGAGAGAGTTGCGGTTGGCAGACGAATCGCGCAAACGAGCACAACATTTCTGAACTATAACGGACTCGGTCACGAATTCATGCCGCCGCTAAATGAAGGCACGATCCTCTACATGCCGACGACCCTCCCGGGAATCTCCATTACCGAAGCCTCCCGACTGATGCAAATTCAGGATCGCACGTTGAAATCATTCCCGGAAGTCCTGAGCGTTCACGGCAAAGCCGGGCGGGCCGACACCGCGACCGATCCTGCCCCATTTTCGATGATGGAGACGGTCGTCCAACTCAAACCAAAATCCCAATGGCGCCGCGGTCTGACCTATGAAAAACTGCTCGCCGAGATGGACGCCGCGCTTCAGATTCCCGGCACCGGAAACGGCTGGACCATGCCCATTATCGGCCGCATCGACATGTTAAACACCGGCATTCGGACACCGGTCGGAGTAAAGATTTTCGGCGCAAAGCTCGATGAGATTCAGCGCATCGGAGAACATATTGAATCCGTTCTCCGCAAAGTGCCCGGCACGCGTAGTGTCATTGCCGAGCGGGCCGCTGGCGGGTTCTTTGTGGATATCATCCCAAAGCGCGAGGCGCTGGCCCGGTACGGCCTAACCATTGACGAGGTGCACGGCGTCTTGATGAGCGCCATTGGCGGCGATACGGTTGCCACCACCATTGAAGGCCGGGAGCGCTATTCTATCAACCTTCGCTATCCGCGCGATCTCCGTGCTGAATTGGACCAGCTGGAGCGAGTCCTGGTGAAAACCATGATGGGCCGACAAATCCCACTGGTCGAACTGGCAGAGATCAAACTTACGACCGGCCCCGCCATGATCCGCGATGAGAACGGCATGCTGGCCGGCTACGTGTACGTGGACATCACCGGCCGGGACGTCGGCGGGTACGTCGAAGACGCGAAGAAAGCGGTGGCCGGCGTGGCACTACCCACCGGCTATCATCTTGTCTGGAGCGGCCAGTACGAAAACATGATCCGGGTCCGGGACCGACTGAAGATCGTGCTGCCCGTCACAATCGCGCTGATCTTTCTGTTGCTCTACATGAACACGAAGTCAGCCTTCAAAACGCTGGTGGTCATGCTCGCCGTGCCGTTCAGCTTGGTCGGCGCGGTCTGGCTGCTGTACGCGCTTGGCTACAACGTCAGCATCGCCGTCTGGGTTGGCATGATCGCACTGATGGGGCTGGACGCGGAGACGGGTGTCTTCATGCTGCTATTCCTTGATTTGAGTTACGACGAAGCCCAGCGCGCTGGCAAGCTCCGGAACGAGGGTGAACTGGAAGAAGCAATCATCCACGGTGCCGTCAAACGAATCCGGCCCAAGCTAATGACTGTGGCCGCGGCCATGATGGGGTTGATGCCGATCATGTGGAGCGTGGGTGCCGGGGCCGACATGATGAAGCGCATTGCCGCGCCAATGGTCGGTGGTTTAGCGACCTCGTTCGTTATGGAATTGTTGGTCTACCCCGCGATTTACCTCCTGTGGAAACGCCGCGCACTTGACAAACTCCAAACTCAAACCGAGCGTTAGCAAACAAAGGAAACTCCCAATGAAAAAGTTAATGTTATCTGTCGTAATGACTGCCGCCCTCTGTACTGCCCGCGTGCTGCTGGCGGATGAACATGACCACCACGCGATGGCGGCAACCGCCGCCGCTCCGACTGACGTGACGGTGACCGGCGAAGTCCTCGACATGGCCTGCTACATCGACCACGGCGCGCATGGTGAGAAGCACGCCGGCTGCGCCAAGACCTGCATTGAAAGCGGACTGCCGGTCGGAATCAAGACCACGGACGGCAAGGTGTACCTGGTCATCGGCGAACATAAGCCGCTCAACAAAGAACTGGCTGAGCACGCCGCGAAAACGATCACGATCAAAGGCAAACTCGTCAGTCGCGATGGCATCAGCATGATTGCCAATGCCGAGATTGTGAAGTAGCCGTTGATTCACGACTTCTTCCAAACGCTCCGACAGCCAGAATACATTCACATCCTGCTAAACCCGCTCCCGGTTTATGCAACCGCGATGGGAGTAGTCGGATTGCTACTGGCCCTGTTGATCCGCAGCCGGGCCGCTCAGGGCGTGGGACTCGCGATTATCCTGATTGGCTGTTTGTCGATTTGGCCGGTCATGGAATACGGGGACCGCGCCGCTGACCGTGTTCAATCCATGGCCAATTCCGAAGGCAATAAATGGCTCCAAGAACACGACCGTCGGGCCGATGTTGCACCGTGGGTATTCTATCCGACGGGTGTCATTGCCATCGTCGCGATCCTTGCCTTGTGGAAACTGCCCAAAGCCGGCCAATGGCTGACTTACTTAGCGTTGCTGGGTGCGGTGCTTGCCCTGGGCGTCGGCGGCTGGATTAGCCAGGCCGGGGGAAAGATTCGGCACTCCGAATTCCAACACGGTCCGCCTGCAGAAGCTCCTAGGCCGCACAACTGATTTTGCTCTACGCCAACCATGCTGGGACCGGCCCCCTCACCCGTCGCCAACGCCACAAACAACTGTGGCCTTGGCCCCGGCCTCTCCTTCAAGGGGCGAGGCAGAGTCACCGTCGGTTTGGCTTTCGCCTCGACCCGGGGGGCTGAGCGTTACGCACAAGTCTGTTGTCATTCTGAGACCTTGAATCCGCGTTGCGGGATTGATTGCTGTGCAAGAACCGGGCAAGGTTGGACGTTTTCAGCGCGCAGTGTGACTGGTTTTTGCTTGGTGCAAGAGATTGCCCGCCCCTGAGACTTGTTCTGGCGGTTGAGGTTGATTGTTTGGTGACACCTGCTGCGGGTCGTAGGACTGCGGTTAGGCTGTTCCCGTTTGGTAGCATTGCGACTGCTGATTCCCACCGTCGGGCGCGACTGGAAACAATAACCCACGAGAGGAACAAATGCGGATTGAGAAGATTGCGCCTGGTTACGCAGGCATCGACATTGGACAGGAGCAGATATTCATTGCCGTGAGCGGCCAAGCGGTGCAGGCCTTTGGGACGCACATGGCCGATTATCGGCTGGCGGCCGAATATTTGCAGCGGCACGGCGCTCGGCAGGTGGCGATGGAGGCGACCGGCGTGTACTGGATTCCGTTGCACGATTTGTTGCAGGCGGCGGGGTTGGCGGTGACCGTGTTTAACGGGGCGTATGCGCGGAACATGCCCGGGCGCAAGAGCGATGTCAGTGACTGCCAATGGCACGCGATGTTGCACAGTCATGGGTTGTTGGTGCCCTGTTTCATTCCGTCGGAGGAGATCCGGCAACTCCGCTGCTTTTATCGGCTGCGGGAAGACCACTTGGGGATTGCGGCGGCGCACATCCAGCATATGCAAAAGGCGCTGGATCTGATGAACGTGCGCCTGCACGTGGTGTTGAGTCAGATTCATGGGGTGAGTGGGCTGCGCATCATCAAAGCCATCTTGGCCGGCGAACGCGCGGCGCTCGCACTGGCCCAATTGTGCGATGCGCAGATTCTCAAGCACAAGCGGGAGGCGGTGCTCAAGAGTTTGGAAGGCAACTGGCAGGCGCATCATCTATTTGCGCTCCAACAGGCGGTGGAGTGCTACGAGTTTT
Organism: uncultured Opitutia bacterium; assembly: GCA_903877135.1. Classification (GTDB taxonomy): domain Bacteria; phylum Verrucomicrobiota; class Verrucomicrobiia; order Opitutales; family Opitutaceae; genus CAIRCN01. The sequence continues at coordinate 798 of CAIRCN010000019.1, read as the reverse complement.
GCCAGCATCAGGCGGTCGCCTGCGACCAGCAGATCGCCGCGCTGCTGGTCCGCCTGAATGCCGCCAAGCCGCCCCCGCCGCCGCCAGAAGCCGGCCGCAAGATCAAGGTGGTGCGGCACAATGCGCCGCAGATCGACAACCTGCACGGCCAACTAGTGGGTTTGGCCGAGGGCCGCGACGCCACGCGACTACCGGGGATCAGTCCGTTGGGTTTCCTCAAGCTGCTGGGCGAGATTGGCACCGATTTGAGCGCTTGGAAAAGCGAGAAGCACTTCACGTCCTGGTTGGGATTGGCGCCGGGCAGCAACCAGTCGGGAAAACGGCGCAAGCGGCTACCACGTAAGAAAACCGTGGCGGGCCAGATCTTTCGGGAGGCGGTCTTGAGCATCGCCAAAAGCAAATATCTGGCGCTCGGCGCGGCCTACCGCCGACTCAAGGCGCGCAAGGGCGCGCCGATCGCGATCACGGCGATCGCCCGGAAACTAGCCGTGCTCTATTACCGGCTGATGACCAAGGGCCTGGATTACGTAGAACGCGGGATCGCCGACTATGAAAAGAAGTACCAAGAGCAGACGCTCCGATACCTCAATAAACTGGCCGCCGCCCATGGCTTTTGCATCTCCCCAAAACCAGCCTGATGCAGGGAGGTTCTTTGGTAGCATAGCGAAGAATCTCTGTCGTTTTGGCTAGTTTCGCACTTGGAGCAGAAAAAAGAGATTCTTCACTTCGTTCAGAATGACAGCTACTTGCATAGATATGCGTAACGCTCAGACCCGGGGGGAGAGGCCGGCCCCGCGT
>CAIRCN010000018.1 GCA_903877135.1 uncultured Opitutia bacterium | reverse complement strand
GGTCCAAGATTCATTTTTCGGGCCAGAATGACCCGAATCCCCATTTTCCAAACCATATCCGTAACATCTCGCTGGTTGTGTTATTCACGAAGGAGATGCGACTTAGGAAATCAGTTTTAGCCCTTAGCTGGACAGCCGTGGGTCGGGCACCACTTGGTAGAGGTTACCGAGGCAACTCGTGCCAAAAACTATCGGCGGGACTTGCAGTCCAGTTTTGCCAAATGGGCGATGAACGGTGGTCGTGATAGACATCTAAATTTGTCGCGAAATTCGAAACCGGTTTCCTTGTCGCCCACGCCGTTCCTGCGACGTTGGTTTCAGTTAAAACTCGCCATTGATTCTCGTTGCACGAGGCGGATCAGCCACCCACCCCTGAGCAAATTCCATATTACCGGAAACCGGGAGGTGCCTGTCTTGGTTTCGCAGGCAAAATGACGACCGGGTTCGAGAACGAAGCCGCCTATCTTCAAAGCGGTAAACCACTCCGCAGATCGTGTCTGGAAGCGCGCCAAGCGGGCTTTGTCAGTCGATTGATGGCCCGCGTTGGGCAAGACGAGCACTTCCACCGGTCCGGCCAGCGTGTTAGTCATGGCCAGGACGTTGGCTGCCGGGCACGTCGTCTCCTTAAGACCAACACCGACCAGCGCGGGACACTTGACCAAGCGGGCGAAATTCACCGCGTCGAAATATCGGCTTGTGCGCATGATTGTCTCGGCATCAGGTCCCGTAGCTCGAGCCTGCCAATAGGGCCAGCCGAAGGCTCTGCCAGCAGACTGGGCGGTGGTGTCGCAGCCGGCTGGTTCTGAAATGACAATCGCAGAAATTTTTGGGACTAGAGCGGCCGTGACAATCGATTGCAGCCCACCCTGGCTGGTGCCTGTAGCCACAAGCACGCGGCCGTCCCAATCGGCGCGCTGAGAAAGGTATTCTGCGGCGCGCTGGCAACCCAGGAACATGCGCAGAAAGTAGCTGGTCTCGCGATCGGTTTCACCAATCGCCACGTAGTCCTTGAGCGTCGTTTCTCCCAGCCGCTTAAACTCGCTCTCGGTCAGATCGAACGGCCCGTCATGAGCACTTATGTTCATGGCCAGCCAACCCTCTTTGGCGCGGGCGATGACGTTGGAGCGAGGCAACGCGTAAACTCCCGCCCACTGCAGGATCAACATCGCCGGATATTTTCCGGGAGCTTTCGGACGCGCCACTTGGCCGTAAACGTGCGTGTGGTTGATGTTGTCCAGTGTGACCTTGGCGTAGTCGATCGCAGGCTCATTGTTGTCCGCAACACTCTCGATTTGTGGATTGAGCGGCAGGGCCGCAGATGAAGTGAGCTTGGCTTTCCAGAAGGAATCGAAATCCGCCGGCTCAGTCATCGACGGTTTGATCTCACTGGGGTCAACGACTGCGCCGGCCAAATTTGCAACCTCTCGACCAGACTTGGTCTGTCCACGGACTTTGATCAGCAAGGCACCCGGTTTGGCCAGTGAAGTCTGAAACTCGGCTGAGTGGTCGTTCAATGCCAGTTCCCCCGACGCGAGGACGACCGTGCCGAAAGCCTTTGCGGAATATTCCACCTTATCCACCGGGTCGCCGGCATCGCCGTGGACTTCGATTCGAAACGTGATCGTTTCACCCGCGTGATAGATGCCCGATCCGCGTGTGGCGCGAACGTCGACAGCCACGCTCTCTGCGGAAGGAGGTTCAGCCCCGGACACTCCGGGCCAACCGCAGAGAAAAACGAGCAGAGCCGCGGTTTCACCAAATCGGCGAAACATTGGGCGACTTACGGATGCGACGGAGCGTTTAACTCGATCGGAATTCACTTGGTGAGCTTGTCTGTGCGAAACGGCATGGCCGGAAGCCCAGCTCCGTTAAACAGCGTGACCGGCGGGTCGTTGGCCCAAGCATAACGTAGAAAAGCCGGGCTCGGCACCTGAGGGTTTCGAGCTATGATGTCATTGCCTTCAATGTTCGCATTGGCAGGAACAAAAATTCCGTCTGCTGCCGCGATTTCAAACCCGTTAAGAGAAACCCCACCTCGAGCGATTAATCCGTTGTCCGTGAAGTTGAAGGTCACTCGGATGCTGTCGCCTTCGGTTTTCGCTGTTCGCAAGACGGGACCATGTGCGATGACTTTCTTGCCGTAGGTGTCGGCAAGGGCGATCAAGGCAAGGCGGCGTCCGACGTCCTGCTTGTTCTTCGGATGTATGTCCGCCGAATCGCCAATGTCGATGAGGACGGCCATCCCAGTATTTACAGTGGTTAGTGTGCCTGCCTGCCCTTCCCGGAAGAACGCCCAACTCCTGTGTGTGCTATCTTTTGGATTATCCCAGTTGGGCAACTGCGCGAAGTAGAAAGGGAAATCGCCGATGCTCCATGCCTCGCGCCAGCCGATGATCAGGCGGCTTTGCAGGTCTGTGTAGTCGGTCGCACCTGCGGACCCCGACCCGGCGTTCGCCTCACCCTGATACCAAAGTGCGCCACGAATGCGATAATGCACCAGCGGGTGGATCATGCCATTGTAAATCTGGCTAGGCATTAATGGACCCGAATCCGGGGGACCGGGGTTCCATGGCTTGACCGGTTCGGGCCGGCCGGCCGCTTTGGCGGCGGCGGATTCTGTTTCCCAAGCTTTTAGCTCCGCATCCAACTTAATTCTTCGTTCCGGCCAAGCAGCGATGTCTGCCTGCTTACGCTCGAGCATTTCCTTATAACCAGGATACGTTTGAAAAGCCGTAAGCGGCATCCATGGTTGAATCAGCGTTCCGCCCCATGAGCTGTGTATGATGCCGATGGGCACACCTAGTTGCCGATAAATCTCGCGGGCAAAAAAGTAGCCGACGGCCGTGAAGTTCCCGACGGTCTGCGGACTCGCTACCTCCCAGTTGGATTTCAGAGATCTGTCGGATTGCGGCTCCGGCGATGCATGCAATGGGACATAATAGTGTCGAATCGCGGGTTCGGTCGCCGCAGCGATCTCCGCGGCCGCATTTTCGACTCTATTAACCGTTCGCGCCATGTTCGACTGGCCGGAGCACAACCAAACGTCTCCGGCCACGACGTCCTGCAAGGTCACGGTATTCTTTCCCGTGATGACTAAGGCGCCGCTGACGTTCGCCGAAAGTGCAGCAAGGTTCACAGTCCACTCTCCGGCCTGATCTGCCGTCGTTTCGACGCGCTGGCCCGCAAAGGAAACGCTGATTTTTTCGGCCGGATCGGCCGCGCCCCAAATCGGCACCACAGCATCGCGTTGCAACACGGCGTGATCGGTAAACAGTGGCGAGGGAGACACGTTGCCCCTCAAAGCCGTAGCGCCCGTGAGCGCGACCAGTGCGAGCAAGAGGGATTGCCAGTTCATGACGTTTCGGATCGCGCCGAAACCCAATCGGATGTGTAGTCGAGGCATATATCGTTAGTGGTTCAGAAAAATCCTGATTCCGATCGCATCTGCGTTCGGCATGGTCGCGAGTTTTGCTGCGGTGGCGCCGGCCAGAGTCGCTGCGAGAAACCAAAATGAAAACTGGGGCATATCATACTGTGTTCCTCATAACGGCTTCAATGCGGGTTACTCCGGTTTGGATTCACCAACGGAATATCATCCGGACAACTCAGCCAAAGCAGTGGCTGTGTGATGGCGAGGTTGCGCCGAACTTCCAAATCGGCTGGGTCAGGCTCCAGCTTCTTCCATAGTTCAAAATATTTTTCTTCGCCCAACTCGACATAAGCAAAAAGCAAGCAGGGCTGGCGCACAGGCCATGATTCCCAACGCATCACGTCTTTGTGATATCCATCCGCGATCCATTTGTTCTTGTCGGCCAGGTAGGGGAAAATAAATTCGATCGCTCGTCGGGGTGTTCGCCCGTCGGGAAGCGAGAAGTCCCACATATCTTCTTCGGGGGTGAGCGTGTGTCCGGTCGCTTGTAGTGGATCGGCGTCAATAGCCTTCAGCCACGCCTGCAAGATCGCGCTTTGGCGCGTCGCCAGAAAATCACAAAGGACGTTAAACTGTTCGCGAGTAGTCTGAGGCATGTGGTCGACTTTCTGATCGAGCTAAACGACGCGACCAACTATCGGTCAGTTATTTGGAACACAGCCGGTTTCCGGAATCGAGAATCGGGTGGTTAGCGAATGATATTTTTTCACCGCCCGGCGGCTCGGGATTTCACGAACAATGGCTGAAATGGTCATGACGGATCTTTCGATTTACGATCCTCCGAGTATGGTCCGAAAAGCCGTTCGTGCCTATGGGGTGATTCCCGCCCGTAGCACGCGGTTTTTCAAGAGTGAGTCCGCAAGCATCTTTTTCAGCTCCGTGTTCTCCCGCCCCAGCTCCTTCATGCGCTTGGCCTTGTTGACGTCGAGTTCGCCATTCGGCCGTTTCAGACGGCGGAACTCTATCTCGGAGGCGCTATTCTCCTTGCGCACTTCCACGATGTTCTCGCCGCCGTCGGATTCCCCGAGAATGCGGATCTTCTGTTCTGTCGAGTGGCTTTTGACTTTTATGGTCTGGGCTCCTCCTCTCTGCACCCTCTTTTCGGCGATGCCCTGCACGAGGGCGTAACGGGTGAGGCCCGCCGTCTCATGGATGTTGAGTTTGTCCATGACTTGCTGCCGGTGCTTCTCGACTGTCTTGATGCTGATGCCGAGTTCGGCGGCGACCTGCTTGTTCGCCTTTCCCTCCGCCACGAGCTGGAGGACCTCCATCTGGCGGGACGAGAGCCGCGATTTGCCAAGCTTGGGCAGGCCGTAGTGGTCGAGCGACCGGCATCTGCTGTTGGCCATCCGCCGGGCAATCGCCGCGCTGAAAAACGATTTTCCTTTCTCAATTTCGTGGATCGCCTTGGTGAGGACATGCGCGGAGGCCTCCTTTTCCAAAAATCCCACCGCGCCAACCGTCGTCACGCCCTCGACATGTTTGTCGTCGCTGTGGGCGGAGAGAATCAGAATCTTGGCCGCGGGGTTGGCGGCGAGGATTTGGCGCGTGGCCTCGAGACCATTGAGCACCGGCATGGCGATACGATAGCTGGCGATTACAATGGCCGGCCCCCGTTTCTTTCGCTCGTTGAAAAGCGAGTATGAGGGCGGCAGAAGTCTGATCGATTCGGTTGGGTTCGGTTTGAGTCGTGGCAGGCAGATCTTCCTCTTTGGCGACACGACATCGCCCTCACGGTTTGTTCGCCGGGCCCAAGCTTGAATTTGTCATCCCGAAAGGGCCGTCCCAAAATCCAACGTCACGAAAACACCGCTCGTGTTGAACGAGGTTGATTCATCGGGCACTACACTTAGTCTCGCGCGTATGGGCTACCTGAAAACGGTGCTTTCCTATGATCGACCCTCAGAGGCCGAAGTGGACAAGTCGTTATTGGAGTCGCGTGGGATTGCGGTGTGCCTGTTGAATGCGGAAACGACTCGGAACGAGCTGGGTGCCCCATTCTACATTCAACTTCAAGTGAATGAGGGCGATTTTGAAATGGCTTGGAACGTCTTGCGCGAAACCAACCCGAAGCGCTTTGGATCACCGTTCCGCGTCGCCGAGATTGACCGGGCGGTGAAAAGGTCGGCGCTGTTCTTTATTGGTGCCGCGATGCCGGCGGGGTTAATCGCTTTTTGGCTGCTGCCGCCGATTAGGGGCGGTTCGATGCACGCCGCTCCGACAAGGGGATGGCCGGTGTTAGCGCACGGCTCGATGACTCCAGATGTGCGCCTAGTCGCGGCGATCTTGGTCGCGGTTCTAGTCGGGGTCGGATCTGCAACCGTCGCGGCGAGGAAGTCGCGTCCTGTCTGAGGTCGATCATAGATTCCAAGGTTAAAACCGCGATTTCGTGGCGCTCCAAACACGAACCTCCAGGAAACGTCCGGTTCGCTGGAAACCGAACTCAGCGAGTTTACGGAACCTACTTAAAAACGAGGTGAGCCACCGCGGCCTCGACATCCCAGTAAATCATCGCGACTGCGACCAAGTCGAATGCGGCGTGCGCAACCATCAACATAACGAGTCGCCCCGTGAACGCGAAGATCGTGCCGAATATCAATCCGGTGATTGTTGCTTGCTCGACCCCGGCGAGTCCTTGGTCGGGGTAGTGCAACAAGCCGAAGAACAGCGCTGAAATCAGTACAATGAACGTCCTCGCCCGCCCACCACTGCCGAGCAGCTTCCCGAGGCGTTCGAACACGAATCCGCGAAAAACCGTTTCCTCCCCAAACCCGGCTCCAGCAATCATCATGTAGATGGCGCCAGCCAGCGCAGCCTGATTTCCAGCGAGATAGTGATAGGCTGGGTTGATTGGTGGCGCTCCGAGAAGTGGCATCACAATCGACTTCATCAGGAACTTGAGTGCGACGCCGAAACCCAGGCCGACGAGCACCGCGCCCGGCCAACTCTTCGGCTTCACATAACCGATTTCGTGCCACGGCGTGCGTGACCATCCTGCCCACACCAGCACAAGCACGGCGCTGAGGGGTCGGACGAGCGCATTTCCCAGAAAGATCAGGAGAATCGCGGCGATTCCGAGCGGCCCGAATCCGCGGAGCTCCGCAGCCATTGACTCGTCAGACCGCGTTGTCCTTGTCGTGGGCATGGCTCAAGCCTGCATGGCCGCAAAAAGAGTTTACGCCAAGCTTAGCGCGCTCATGCCAGCGATTTCGGCGGCAAGATCAGTGATTTCGGCGGTCGATGTGTTCATGGGCAGGCGCGTCTTGTAGCTGGGTGCCCAGAGAGATGAGGGCGCCTCCTGCGATCGCGAAAAGAATAGGAGGAGTGGCTATTACTCTCCACCAACGGATGCCTGATCGAGGCGCTGCGGCTCGACAACGCCAAACTCGGATTTTGCATGTGCCGAAATCGAACCTATGGGAAACGACCTCTCGCCGTGAGCCTCGGGTTCTCTTCCATTTCTTCAATCCTTTGCTCTTAACGATTCTGGAGACTCTCTGAAATAAATGGTGCTGATGCTTTCTCCGTCCTCGGGCGGCCAGAAGGCTAAATGAAATGATCCGGGGTAATCCATGGTTTCCTTGAGCAAGAAAGCGTGGGCGCCATGGACCGCCATGGTGCGTTGCTCCGGGTCAACACGGGAACTCGCACCGGGACCGTCCGGACCGAGAGCCGTAATAGACAGCCCTAGTTTCGCACTACTCAGCGAGCTCAACGTATAAGTGCCGACGACCACGTATCGGCCACCAGGTTCGATATGCTTCCGATCGCCCCTGACCTCAGTGATCGCGATGTCGTCGCCCGGTGCAAATCGACCCCACTTGGCGACGTAAGGCACAAAATCAATCGCGTAGGGAAACTCGGCTTCAATCGACTGCGTGGCACATCCGGTCATCGCGGCTAGCCGAATGCCGGAGCACCACGGGTGTCCTGCCCGGTTGACAGAAAAATTCCCTCAACCCGAAGCCATCGGCGAACTAAATAAAGACGGCATTCCCTAAACCAAGATTCCGGAAACAGGGCAGATTTCCCGCGTCATTTCGCTGTTGCCCTTGAGGCACAAAGTGAACTAGTCTACTAGTAAACATGAGCATCGACGCCTGGAGTCTAGAATTTCAGTCCGGGATCCCGGCATACAAACAGATTATGCACCAGGTTCAGGCGGCGATCGCTTCCGGTGCCCTTAACGAGGGCGATCAATTGCCGACGATCCGGTCTCTGCATGAAAAGCTTGGCGTCAATCCGAACACGGTGGCCCGAGCGTACCGTGAACTTCAAACTACGGGTGTAATCACTTCTCAGCAAGGCAGTGGTTGTTATGTTGCCCCAGTGGCGAAGCCTGCACCGCTTCAAGAACGCGCCCGCCGGGCTAAAATCCGCCAAATCACGGCCCGAGTCGCCGCCGAAGCCCGGAGTCACCGAATTCCGCTCAATCTAATCCTCAACAGTCTGCAACATGACTTCAAACACCCCTAATTCTACATCCACTGATCGTTTCGACGCCCAGGCAGTTCTCGGACGCGCTTGGCAAATTGTACGACGATATCCTCGGCTGATGTTGTTCCCGGCTTTTGTGAGCGGAGCGTCCCTCGTCATGATGTGGGCATTCGCCCAAGGCATTCATGTGAGTCTGCCGCCGAGCCGTGAAGCTCCCCGTTGGCTGACGCAGATTGGAGCTTTCATGAATTTTCGTCACAATCCCGAGCCTCTGACGATCGTCGGCTACTACTTTGCTTCGTTGTTCGTAGCGACATTTGTCAATGTCGCCTTCTACTATGAACTCATCCAGATTTACGCCGGCAAACCGCTTTCATTGGTGCGGGGAATGCGTTTTGCGGCGAGCCGGTTCGGATCAATTCTAGCGTGGAGCATTTTTGCCGCCTCGGTTGGTGTTTTGATCCAGATCGTGAGCCAACGGCTATCCTGGCTTGGGCGGCTGACCGGGCTTTTCGGCGGGATCGCTTGGAACATCGCGTCCGTTTTCACGATTCCGATCTTAGTTCGAGAGGGTGGCTACAATCCGCTCCAGATACTGCGGCGATCAACGGTGACGGTCCGGCGAACTTGGGGCGATTTGGTCTACGGTTTTTTCAACCTGGGTTTTCTCCCAATGCTTCTCTGCGGTTTTATTTTCGCACTTTCACTTTCCATTAATAGGGGAAGTTCCGTGCCGCTTTTCCGTGACGGCACTCCAGTGTTAGGTTTCGCCATTCTTGTCGCAGTATCGACGGCAGTGGTTGCTTTGCAGAGCGTGTTTCGTTGTGCGCTCTATATCTACGCCACCGAGGGCGTGGTTCCTGAACCATTCACCTTAAGCGATATGGATTCGGTTTGGAAAGTGAAGAGCGTCTGATCCAGAAGCACAATTCCCTGAGGCTTGCCCCAGGGATGGAAGCCGCCCGCTGACATCCGGGCGGAGCCCCTTTGGGAAGCCGCGATCAAGAAGCGCGAAGCCTGAGAACGTTCCAGACTCCAAACCGAGCATTTCTTCCTGACCGCTCACACGGGAATTCGCTGTCCCGAAAACCAAGGAATACGGCACAACCGAACACGTGAATGGTGTCGGACAGCTGCCGTTCCTCCCTGAACTCAGCGCAGGCGATGAGCCCGCACTAGGAGCATTACTCCTATCAACCCGACCACCAGAGCTGAGAGCAGACCTCCGGTCTGCTCCGCCGCCCAACTGCATGGCATCATCAGGGGGCGAGCAGACAGGTTGTTGTTGGCCGCATGGGCCAGCGCTGCGGGCCAGACGCTGCCAGACCGCTTGAACAACCAAGCCAATACGAAGGCAAACGCCACGGTAAAGCAGGGGAAAATGAACAGGGCCGTGCGCACGGGATGCTGCGGGTCGTTGTAGCCAGCTAGGTTCGCTGGGAGGTGCCAATAACCCCAGACCAAACCCACGAGCACGGTCCCAACGATATGTCCAAGCCATGTTCGAGGTCGCCGCCGCACCCGTCACCGCCACCCGCCGGAAGGGCTTGGTCGGCATCGATCTGAACCCGTGGGGACTGGCCGTGACGCGCATCGACGCCAGTGGCAACCCGGTGGATCACTTCGACCTCCCGTGGTCGCTCCAGGGACGAACCGAGGACCAGAACAAGGCCGAGATTGGCGATGCCAT
>CAIRCN010000017.1 GCA_903877135.1 uncultured Opitutia bacterium | reverse complement strand
TCGCATCGAGGAGGTGCTCCAGCACAGTGCGCGCAGTTGGCAGGAGCGCGAAAAGTCATGGCTGTCGGCTTTCCGGGCGCTGAGCGTCTCGTCGGCGATCACGACCTCGGTGTTTACGCTGATCGCGGGTCTCGCGATGTTCAACACCCTTGCGATGATCGTCCTCGAGAAGACCAAGGACATCGCGATCCTGCGCTCGATGGGCTACGAGCGCCGCGACATCACCCAAATCTTCCTCTGGCAGGCCGGGATCGTGCTGGCCATCGGCACCGTGGCCGGCGTCATCATCGGGGCCGTGGGGACGTTTGCCGTGTCGAAGATCCCGCTGCCGATCAACGGCATTTTCAAAACCGAGACCTTTCAGGTGACCTGGTCGATTTACCACTACATCGAGGCGGTGCTGACGGCGTCCGTCATGGTGATGGCGGCGAGCGTCATCCCGGCCCGCCGGGCCGCCCGGATGGAGCCGGGCGACATCGTTCGCGGCACGGCGCAATAGGACCCCCCATGTCCGAAACCGGCAACCTCGCTCTCCGCTGCTCCAATCTGCACCGCTACCTCGGGCGCGACGAGGGGCGCGTGCATGTGCTCAAGGGCGTGTCGCTCGAGGCGCCGCGGGGGCAGGTTTGCGCGATCGTCGGCCCTTCGGGCTGCGGCAAGAGCACGCTGCTCTACCTGCTCGGCCTGCTCGACCAGCCGGACGAGGGCACCATCGAGATCAACAACCAGCTCATGTCGAACAGCGACGATGCCGCCCGCACGGCGGCCCGCGGGATGCACATCGGTTTCGTGTTCCAGTTTCACTTCCTGATGCTGGAGTTCACCACGATGGAAAACGTGATGATGCCGATGCGGAAACTGGGCAAACTCACCCCCGCCGAGATGGCGGAGCGCGCCCACCAGTTGCTCACTGCTGTGGGTCTCGGCGAGAAAACGCAGCGCCTGGCCACGCATCTTTCCGGCGGCGAGCAGCAGCGCGTGGCGGTCGCCCGGGCCCTGGCGAATCAGCCCTCCCTGATCCTGGCCGACGAACCCACCGGCAACCTCGACGTGAAGAATTCCGCCATGGTCTTCGATCTGCTCACACGGCTGGCGAAAGATCACGGCCAGGCGGTGGTGCTCGTCACGCACAATCCGGAAATCGCCAACCGCTGCGACATCGTGCGGCCGATGAGGGACGGCGTGTTTGTGTAGGAGGGATTTTGGACCGGGTGCCTGCGGGTGGTGACGCAAGACGTGGTGCCAGATTAACGTGGAAGGCAATCCACTGTATTCTGCGGGAGCCGAAACCGAATAGCCGCGGTTAAGCTGCACGCCAGGCGTGCAGGACTTGGTATTTCTGACCGAGGTGGGCGGGATGCAGCAGTTGGAGCAGGGACAGTTTTTTCTGACTGAAGTGCGCCGCCTCGGCGGCCGAAGTTTGGGCAATGAATTCGGTGGCATGGCGCACCCAGAAAGTTTCCTGCGAATCCACTTGGACATCAGAGAAACCCTGCTGGTCCAGCACGGCGGTCAGCCAGTCCCAGCAGATATGGCAGGTGAGATCCTGCCCTCCCGGTCGGGCGAGCAGATCGTTGGACTGCGTGTGCCGGTAGTAGGCGCGCGCCGTGCCCTCCGGGCAGGCTTCGGTCAGTTCCTGCCATGACTTGCCGTAATCGCAGGCCACGAACAGGCCGGTCCACGGCTGTGCAGCGATATGTTCCAGGAGAGCGACTGCGGCCAGCGGCGCGTCGATCATGTAGCCTTCAGGCGCGGAGGACGGCAAGGTGCCCGCGGGGAGTCTGGCGGGTGGCCCGGGTATTTCGATGGGTTGCAGCCTGGCATCTCGCAGCGCTACGCCGAGTTCACGCCATTGCTCCTGACGAAACACAAAGCGGCGAAAGGGCTGTGCATCGAAGAGTTCGTTGGAAAATATCACACAGGGCCCGGACAGCGCCAGTGATTCACCCACGTGCACCACTTTGGCAGTGCCGAATGGGTGCTCCACCCCGCTGAGCACGCCGCCATCGACGCCCGATGCCGCGGAGTCTGTGGGCTCGGCGCCGATTTCCACGAAAGTAAACTCTTGCAGATCGCTTCCCCGCAGCAGCTCCGTGCAGGCGGCGGCGACAAGTCCGCCGAAAACAGGGCCGCTTGTGCTCGCTGTGAAAAAATCAGTCCCGGGGCTGTAGCCGACGCGTCGCCGGGCACGCCGGTAATAGCCCACCTGCGGGTCGTAGAGTGCGAGCCGCATGAAGTCGGCGAAGGTCATGGCTCCGCCTGCATCCGCGTTTGCGCGGAAGACGGCAATAAAATCCGCGGACGGCGCGGGGGACGGCGTGACAGACGAACCCATTTACAAACGGAAGCGGATGCACACAGTCGGCGGCATGTTCAAACGGATTCTCATCCTCGCTGCCGGCATCGCGCTCGGTTTTGCGCTGACGCTCGG
>CAIRCN010000016.1 GCA_903877135.1 uncultured Opitutia bacterium | reverse complement strand
CGAGGCTTCCGCCATGCTCGGGCTCGACCCCTACCTCGACCGCAAGCCCAAGGCCCTCTCCGGCGGCCAGCGCCAGCGCGTTGCTGTCGGCCGCGCCATCGTCAGGAAACCCAAAGTCTTCCTCTTTGACGAGCCGCTCTCGAACCTCGACGCCAAGATGCGCGTCTCCACCCGCACCGAGATCTCTAAGCTGCACGCCCGGCTCGGCGCCACCATGATCTACGTCACCCATGACCAGGTCGAGGCCATGACCATGGGTGATCGCATCTGCGTGATGAAGGACGGCGACATCATGCAGGTGTCCGCCCCACTCGACCTCTACAACCACCCGGTCAACATGTATGTCGCCGGCTTCATCGGCTCGCCGCCGATGAACTTTTTCAAGGGCACCATCCAGCACGCCGGCAACCACCTCGCGTTCGTCGAAACAAACACCGCCGCCGCGCCCCTGCGCTTCACGCTCACCGAGACGCTCTCCCGGCAGGTGGCCCGGCACATCGACCAGCCGATCGTCTTCGGCATCCGCCCGGAGAACGTGCAGGACACCCTCACGGTCACCAACCCCGACCCCGCGCGCACCGTCGAGGTGAAGGTGGAGGTCTCGGAGCCGATGGGCTCAGAAACCTACCTGTATCTCGACACCGGGGCGACCTCGTTCATCGCGCGGGTGCGCCCGACGGACCGCTTCGAGGTCAACAGCCGCGTGCAAGTCACCTTCGACCTCGACCACGCCCACCTCTTCGACCCCGCCACCGAGAAAAACCTCGGCTGAGGTTTACCGCCCGCCAAACACTTCGTCGACGATCCGCGCCATGGCGCCCTGCTGCGCCTCGAGGCTGCGGATGAGCGCGAACTGCGTGCGGCACCGCTCGAGGTTGTGGCGCGGGTGCTTGATTTTGTAGTAGGTGTCGCCCTGCAGGTAGTCGGTCAGGAAGCGGATGCCGTTCTCGTAGGTCATCAGCTTGCCGGAGAAGCCGAGGTGGGCGCGCTCGGTGGCGTTGAGCACGCCGCCGACCGCCGAGCCGAGGTAGCCCTCGACCAGCGCGCGGAAGAGCGGCAGCCGCAGCTGCATGTTCCCCGGGTTCGGGTCGTCCTCGAAGGTGGAACTCGCCGACGTGCGCACCATCTCGCCGAAATCGTAGAGCGGCAGCCCGGGCATGATCGTGTCGAGGTCGATCACCGCCACGGCGCGGCCGGTGACATCGTCGAGCATGACGTTGTTGATCTTGGTGTCGTTGTGCGTGACGCGCTCCGACACCTCGCCGCGCGCCAGCCGGTTCAGTAGCACGTCGGCGTCGGCCTCACGCGCGAACGCGAAATCGATTTCGGCTTTCACTTCGGAAGCGCGGCCGACGCAGTCCTCGGCCACCGCTCGACGGAACGTCTCGAACCGGCTGCGCGTGTGATGAAAATTGGGAATAGTCTCGTGCAGCCGGCCGCCGGGCAAATCGGCGAGTTGCGCCTGAAAATCGCCAAACGCCCGCGCCGCCACGCGCGCCTGCGCCTCGGTCTCCACCCGGTCCACAGTGTGCGCGCCCTCGATGAAATCGTAGACGCGCCAAAAGCCGCTGCCGGCGTCCTGCGCGAAGGTGCGCCCGTCGCGGGCCGGCACCACGGTGAGCGCCCGCCGCGCCGCCGCCTCGCCCTCGGCGGCACGCACTTTGGCGGCGATGTGCTCCGTCACGCGCCGCACGTTGTCCATCAGCGCGGGGACGTTCTTGAAGATGAGGTGGTTGACCTTTTGGAAGATGTAACGCCGTGGGCCGGCGTCCGCCGCCATGACGATGGCGTAGGTCTCGTTGATGTGGCCGCTGCCGTAGGGCTCAGCCGAGACGAGCCGGCCGGCAAGGGCGTAGGCGGCGAGAACCTCGGGAAATTCGGCGGGAACTGGGGTATGACTCATGCAGCGGGCCCCATTTCAACCGTGAGGGGCCGGCCGGGCGCGAGCGTTTTCGCGCGGGAAAAATCCTGCGCGGCCGCTCCGGCCAGCGCCAGCCGCTGCAACTGCAGCCGGCCGTGCAGGCAGGTTAGCGTGACCTTCGTGCGGCGTCGTGACGGCGTGATTTTCACCGTGCCCCAGGCGGCGCCGGTCGACCAAAACCAGCGCACGCGGCGCGGGCTCGCGGCAAACCTGAGTTCCAGGGTGAGCGCCGAGTAGCGGAAGCCGGTCAACGCCGGGATGAGCCCCCAGCTGTTGAGCGCGCGGGCGTAGTGGTGCCCGCACTCGGCCTCGTCGAAGGGGTTGCGCTTGCGGCCATCGTAGCGCGCACGGATGTCGCGCACGATCCGCACCGCCTCAGCGGCGCGACCCTCCTGCGCGAGGTGGAGCGCCACGCAGTATTCAAAACCGGTCATCACCTCGGTGTAGTAGGGAAACGGCCGCGCCGGCCGCCGCCCGCGGGGATACGACGCCATGAGCAACGCCGTTTCGCCGCCGAGCACGTAGCTGCGCATGTGGTTGAAATGCGCCTCAAAGCCGCGCCGCCGGTTGTGCTTGAGCACTGCCCGCAACGTCGCCCGCTCGTGCTGGGGATCCAGCAGGTGCCCGAGCCCCTCGAAGTGGGCGTTCACCTGGCCCGCGAGTTGGTCGATCAGGCAGCCGGCGCCGAGTTGGTAGTCGGGGTTGGCGGGGTCACGCGCGCCCATGCCGATCAGGCAGCCTTCGCGCACCTCGCTCAAACTCTTCACTGGCCGGACGTGATGCTCGTAGTATTCGCCGTTGAACAGGTTCGCATCGACCCACGTGCGCCCCTGTTCGAAGAGCCCGCGGCATTTTTCGGCAAACTCCGCCTCGCCGAGCGCCCGCGCCATCTCCTCCGCCGCGCGCAGCGCGCCGAGATACCACGACGCCATCTGCGGATTCGGCCCGAAATACTCCACGTCCATCGTGTTGTGCTGGCAGCCCTCCATCACGCCGTCCTGGTCGGCATCCCAGCCGCCGGGCTGCCACGCGAACTCCAGCGCGCGCCGCGCGTGCGGCCACAGGCCGCGCAGCCACGCTGTGTCGCCGGAGAGCCGCCACTCACGGTGGAGTTTCAGCAGGCAGCCCATCTGCCCGTCGGCCGCGGCGATCTTGTGCATGTCGCCGGCCTTGAGCGGCAGCTTTACCCGAAACGCCATCAGCCCGTCGGTCTGCATGGTGAAGTCGGAAAACTCCGTCTCCCGCATCGAGCGCGCGAGGTCGGGGAAAAGATGCGCCGTGGCGTGCTCGTAATTCCAGACGTGCGTGCAACTCCCGTGACAACTCCCGCCGCGGTCAAAGCAGCCCTCCCAACCAAAGAAGCGCCCGTCGGCCGTGCGAAAACACGTCTGCGAACGCAGCGTCGAGAGATTGAAGAGCGCCGCCT
Organism: uncultured Opitutia bacterium; assembly: GCA_903877135.1. Classification (GTDB taxonomy): domain Bacteria; phylum Verrucomicrobiota; class Verrucomicrobiia; order Opitutales; family Opitutaceae; genus CAIRCN01. The sequence goes on along the minus strand of CAIRCN010000016.1, from coordinate 74,866 downwards.
CGCGCACCGCCGCCGGCAGGTCGCTTTCAATCACGCCGCGCGCAAAGGCCACCGTGTCGCGCTCGAGCGCCCGCCAGTTTTTCGCGGCGTGCTCCGCCGCCGCCCACGCGTCGGCGAAACGGGTCGCGTAGTGGTTGCCGACGATGACGCGCTCATGCTGCGGGCCGTGGCCCCAGTTCACGCGGTTCGGAAAATGCCACGCCACGACAAACTCCACCGCGCGCTCGCCGCCCGCCGGCACCTCGACCGCGACGGCGACCGACGCCGCCGGCAGATCCACGCTGGCCATGCGCGGCTCCAGTTTTCCGTCGGTGGAAAAGTCGTCCCAAAAATCCAGCAGTCCGTCGGCCCAGCCATACTCGGCCCACGCCGTGCGGTGCGTTACGCCGCGCCGCGCCGTCGTGGCCAGCGCGAGCGTGCCCCACGCGGCGTGGTCGACCGCCACGCCCTCCGAGTCCATCGCGAGCCCGCGCAGGCCGGCGGCCTCGCGCCAGGCGTTGCGGTTGCGGCTCGCCCCGGTCGGGAAGAGTTTGCTGCGAAACTCGTCGAGTTTCTGGGCAAAACCGTCGACGCCGACGAAGTTTGGCAGCACCGCGGCGACCGAGGCCGACACGGCGACGCGGCCCGGGTTGCGCAGCACCACCCGCACGAGCGCCACGGGCAGGCCGCTGCGGTCGCTGTCGCCCGGAATCAGCGGATTGAAGACCTGGAGCGTTGCGCGCAGCGGCACGGCGGCGTCCGCGAGTTCGACCTGCGCCAGCGGATAGGCGGCGTGAAACGTGCAGCGCCGGAATCGCGGCAGCCCGGCGTTGGGCGCAGGCGAGCCTTCCTCGCCCTCCCACTCACCAACGGGCAGCGGGCCCTCGAGCAACCGCGTGACCGCCGCTTCGCCTCGCCGTTGCGCGCGTAGCGCGAAGAACGGCGACGACTTCCCCTGCCCCACCGGCGTGAATCCCTTCGCCGGCCGGTTCACGACCTCCCAGTGCCGCCACGCGCCCCAACCAGTGAGCGACACCGTGCCGGTGCCAAGGCCGCCCACGGGCATCGCCACGCGCGCGAGTTTCTTACCGGAGTAGAATTTGAGAACGGGCCAGTCAGTCATGGGAAAAGGCGGCAGCGGTTCCGCGGTCAAAACAGCTTCGCCGGATACTTCCCCGCCCGCACCAGCTCCGCGATCGCCGCCACGACCCGCGGCTTGTCCTCGCGGTAGGTCACACCGAACCACGCGCTCTCCGTCGGTAGGACCCGCACCGTCGCCTCGCCCTGCGCGATCATCGTCGACACCGCCGCCGGCAAGTAAAACTCCGCCTTCAGCTCGCCGCCCCGCTCCGCGAGAAACGCCCCGAACTGCCGGTCCAGCCCCGCGAACAGCGCCGGCGTGAAACCCCAGCAGTTCATCGACGCAATCTCGTCGCCCGAAAACGCGCGCCCCAACCCCACGTCAACCGCCAGGATGCCCGTGCGCTCGGTGAGCGACTCCAACCGCCCGCCGGCGCCAGCCGTGCAGATGCCACGCGCCACCGCGCCGTGCTCCGAGAGCGTGTTGGCCAGCCGGAAGCCGACCATGGCAAACTGCACCGCGCCGGTGCGCGACGCAGCCGCGTCGCTGGTGAGAAAACGCGCCAGCTGTGCGAACGAGTCCACGCCGTAGAAATCGTCGGCGTTGATCACCGCGAACGGCTCGCGCACCGCCTCCCGCGCGCACCACACCGCGTGCCCCGTGCCCCACGGCTTCTCGCGACCGGCCGGCGGCGTGCGCCCGGCCGGCAGCGCGTCGAGCGACTGGAAAACGTAGTCTACCGCGACGCGGCCGGCGTATTTCGCACCGATCTGTGCACGGAAAATCTCCTCGAAGTCGCGCCGGATCACGAACACCACGCGGCCGAACCCGGCGCGCAGCGCGTCGAACACCGCATAGTCGAGCACGGTCTCGCCCGAGGGGCCGACCGGGTCGATCTGCTTCAGGCCGCCATAGCGCGAGCCCATGCCGGCGGCGAGGACGAGGAGCGTGGGTTGCATCGCGGCGAGGAGAACCCTTCGCCCCGAAGGGCGCAAGGCGCGTTCGCCGCTTTACGCTTGTGACCGGTTGGGCCTTGATGCGGACCGCCATGAAATCTGCGTCACCGCGTATGCTGGTTCTTCTCATCCTCGGCGTTTTCCTCTCGCGCGCCGCCACCGCTGCGGAGGCGGCACCCGCTCCAGCCCGCCTCTCCGCCACCGGCCAGGCCCTGCTCGCTGCCTCCGTGCGTTTCGGTGACGGGCTTTGGGACGACCGCGCCGCACTGCTCTGGAACTCCGCAACCGCCACGCCCGGCACCAGCCGGAAACACCAGGTGCGCGAAACCGTGTGGTATGCACTGGGACTCATGCTGCGTGACGCTCCCGGCGACCGCGCGCGCTCCCTCCGCGCCCTAGACACCGTCCTCGGGCAGCAGATCACCGACCCGGGCCAGCCGTGGGACGGCACGTTTTTCCGCTCGCCCGAGGAGCCGCAGCCCGGGCAGTTCTCGCAGCGGTGGTTCGATTACGATTCCAACTGGCGCCAGTTCATCGGCACCGGTTTCGCGCTTTTTCTGATTCACTACGAGGACCGCCTGCCGGCCGACCTTCGCACCCGTCTCGACGACTCCATCCGGCGCGCGGTCGAGGGTGAACTCGGCGAGAAGCGCCTGACGCCGAACTACACCAACATCGCGCTCCTGCACGGTTTCCTCTGGACCTTCGCCGGCCAGCGGCTGCATCGCGCCGACTGGGTCGCCGCCGGCGAAACGTGGGCCGCGGCGGTCTACGATGGATTCAAGGCGCACAACACCTTTGAGGAATACAACTCGCCCACCTACTACGGCGTCGACCTCTACGGTCTCGCCCTCTGGCGCGCCGACGGCCCGACCGACCGCCTCCGCCGGCTCGGGGCCGAGATGGAGGCCGGGCTGTGGCGCGACATCGCGGGGTTTTACCACGCGGGTCTGCGCAACCTGGCCGGCCCCTACGACCGCGCCTACGGCATGGACATGACCCACTACGTCGCGCTGACCGGCGTGTGGCTGGGCCTCGTGCTCGACCCCGCGCTGGCGCCGCTGCCCGACCTGGCCAAACCGCTGGAGCACCCGCTGGATTTCATCGCCGTGTCCGGCCTCGCCCTGCTCGGCGCGCAGATTCCCGCCGACGCGCTCCCGCATTTCCAGAGCTTCCAGGGCGAACGCCAGGTCACGCGCATCATCACCAGCCGGCGCACGGCCACCGCCTGGCTCGGCGACCGCGTCATGATCGGCGGCGAGATCACCTCGCTCTCGCGCTCCGCCGGCGCCACGTCGCGGACGATTTTTTACCCCGCGACCATCCACTGGCGCCCTTCCACCGGCGCCATCGGCTGGGTCTGGCTGCGCGACACGCCACGCATCGACGCGCGCGCCTCGAAAAACACGCTCACCGTCACCGCCATCGGCGACTCGATCTTCCGTCTCTCCGCGCCCAGCCTCACCGCTGCAAACCTGACGCGCGACCGCTGGACCCTGCCCGGCCTCACGGTGGATGTTGAAACCGACGCCAACGGCTTCACCGTCACGCCCAGCGAGAATTTCGTCGAAATCCAATACCGCGAGGCGACGCGCTTCGTCCTCCACACAACCATCACCACGCCGTAGCCGTCCACCGCGCTCCGGCCGCTCATTTTCGGATAGCCATCGCCACTCCGCTCGCAAGAAATCCGCCAGCTTCTTCCGCCCATGGCCAACGTCGTCACTCCCACCCCCGAAGTGCTCGCGCAATTTCACCGCGATGGCTTCCTTATCCTCCCCAACCTGCTCTCGCCGGAAGAGGTCGCCACCTACAAAGCCGGCCTTGAGCGCGCCTTCGCCCAACACAGCGCCGACGCCGACCTCTACGGCATGCAGGCCATCTGGCGGCCCAAGCTCTTCGAGCAGGGCCCGGAGTTCGACAGCCTCATCGACCACCCTGGCATCGCGCAGTTTGTTGACGCCGTGCTCGGCGACGACTGCCACCTCATCGCCCTCACCGGGCTGCGCACCTCGCCCGGCAAGACGATCACGTTCTGGCACCTCGACGACACCTGCCGGTTCCCCATTCCCGCCGGCGTGAGCCTCGACTCGCACATCCCGATGCCCGTGTTCACCATCAACATGAATTACTACCTCTGCGATGTGGACGAGGAACTCGGCCCCACGCAGCTGATTCCCGGCAGCCACCGCGCCGGCCGGCCACCCACCGAGGCCGACAACGACGCCCACGGCAACCCGACCTACGAAGGCCGCAGCTATGTGAACTCCTGCGGCAAAGCCGGCACGCTCGTCCTCTGGAACGATCAGGTCTGGCACCGCGGCGGCCCCAACCTCTCCGCCGGCCGCACCCGCTGGGTGATCCAGACGCCCTTCGCCCGCCGCTGGGTCGCGCAACGCTTCTGGCCGTTTGTGAACTACCACCTGCCCGAGGATGTCATCGCCCGCGCCACCCCGCGCCGCAAACGCCTTCTCGGTTTTCACAACATCGGCGCCTACGGTTGAGCGGCTTCGCCGCCCGCTACGGCCGCCCTCATCCACACCATGCTCACGCTCGAACACTTCACGATGGCCGACGCCGAACGGCTGATCGGCTGGGTGCCCAACGCGCGTTTCCTCATGCAATGGTCGGGCCCACAATACACCTTTCCTCTCACCCGCGAACAGCTCGCGCAGATTTGGGCCGCCACGCAGCAAACGCCGCCCGTGCACCTGATGTTCACCGTCCGCGAGTCTGTCAGCGGCTGCGTCATCGGCCACGTCGAGCTCATGCGGATCGACCGCGCCGCAAAGCGCGGCCATGTCGCCCGCGTGCTGATCGGCGAGCCCGGTTACCGTAGCCGCGGTCTCGGCACGGAAATGATGAGTCGCCTGGTCAGCCATGCCTTCGGGCCGCTCGGGCTTGAGACCCTGACCCTCAGCGTCTTCACCTTCAACGCCTCCGCCATTGCCTGCTACCGGCGACTGGGTTTCGTTCCCGTCGAAGAGCCTCCCTTGACGCGTGCCTTCGAAAACGAGTCTTGGGATCTGCTCCTGATGAAACTAACCAAGCCCGTCGCCTGATTTTTTCCATGAATCCCCGGGTTCCCCTTCAGCTCACGCCCGCGCAAATCCAGTTCTATCGCGAGCAAGGTTATATCGGCGTCGAGGGTGTGTTCTCTGCCGACGAAGTCGCCGAACTGCGCCGCGTCACCGACGAGTTCGTCGAAAAATCCCGCGCGGTCACCGTCAGCGACGCAGTCTTCGACCTCGAGCCCAGCCACACGCCCCCATACCCGCGGCTGCGTCGGCTCAAGAATCCCACGAAACAGCATACCGCATACCGCCGTGCGCTCACCCACCCGAATGTCCTCGCCATTGTCAGCCAGCTCATCGGTCCCGACCTCACTTGCAACGGCGACAAACTCAACCTCAAGCTCGCCGACGTCGGCAGCCCCGTCGAATGGCACCAGGACTGGGCGTTCTATCCGCACACCAACGACGACCTCCTTGCCGTGGGCATTGCGATAGACGACTCCACGTTAGAAAACGGCTGCCTCATGGTCCTCCCCGGCACCCACCTTGGCCCCTTGCTCGACCATCATCAGGACGGTCACTTCGCCGGTGCCGTCACTGAGCCCGGCTTCCGGCCCGACGGTGCTGTGCCCATCATGCTCAAGGCCGGCGGCATCTCGATTCACCATGTCCGCACACTACACGGCTCCGCGCCCAACCGTTCCAGCCGCGCGCGCCGCCTCCTGCTCTTCCAATACTGCGCCGCCGACGCCTGGCCGCTCCTCCTCGGCGACAAGCCGTGGGAAACCTACGCCGCCTCGCTCGTGCAGGGCGCCCTCAAAAGCCGCCCGCGCCTTGCGCCCGTGCCAGTGCAGTTACCGCTTCCGCCCGCGCCATACGGCGGCTCGATCTACGAAAACCAACGCGGCTTGAAGAACACCGTCTACGGCGGCCAGCCGGAGAAAAGGTGACACGGGATGTGATTGCCCGCCGCGGCGCAGCGCATAAAGCTCTGCGCCCCATGTTTCCGGTCAATCCACTGCTCCAACTCACCCCTTTGCGCACGCAGCGCGGCGTCGCCCGTCTCGCCGAAATCATCTGGCACGACCCGCAACCGCTGCGCGTCGAGTCCACCGCCACGCGCCCGGATCACATCTCGCTCGCCGAAGCGAAAAAACTCCCCCGCCGCGCCGTGCGCGCCGGCGACGCCTGGGGGCGCCTCTACGATCAGCGTTGGTGCCGTGTCACGATTCCCGTCGGCAGTCCGCGCTGGCTCAACTGGGACGAACAGGGCGAGGCCACGCTCTTCATCAATGGCGTGCCGTTCTTCGGTTTCGACGTCGCCCACCGCCACTGCGAACTGCCCACCGGCACGCGCGAGGTTTGGGTCGAGAGTCTGTGCGTGCAGGCGGCGATCTGGCATCCCGACGCCAAGGGGTTGAACCTCGACGGCAATCTCTTCCGCGGCGCGCGCCTCCTCCGCCGCGACGACGAGGCGTGGGCCGCCTACCACGACCTGAATTGCCTCTACGACTGGATGATCGACCTGCGCGCAAAGGAGTTTCCCGGCGTGCCCCGCGAGCTCTTCAGCCAAACCCAACAGCCTGCCCTCACCGACGTATCGCCGCTCTACCGCCGGCTGTTGCGCGGCCTCGACACCGCGCTCGACGCCTTCGACACCGCCGGCGTGCCTGCCCTGCGCCGCGCGCTCGCAAAAATTTACGCCGAGATGCACGACGCCGCGCCACTCGCCCGCGCCGCGCTCACCGGCCACTCACACCTCGACCTCGTCTGGCTCTGGCCCGAGCAAATCGGCGAGGGCAAGGCCGTGCACACCTTCGCCAACGTCAACCGCCTGATGGCGCTCTATCCCGAGTTCCGTTTCGCCTACTCGCAGCCCGCGAGCTACGAAGCCGTCGGCCGCCGTTCGCCCGCGCTCCACCGCGCCGTGCGCGCCCGCATGCGCTCCGGCCAGTGGGAGGCCACCGGTGGCATGTATGTCGAGAGCGACTCGCACGTCGCCTGCGGCGAGGGCCTCGCGCGCAGTTTCATTCTCGGCCAGGAGTCGTTCGAAAAACTCTCCGGCCGCCGCTCGCGCATCCTCTGGCTTCCCGACCTCTTCGGCTTCAGCGCCTGCCTGCCCCAGCTCATGCAGCTCAGCGGCGTGGACTATTTCTTCACGACCAAGACCACTTGGAACACCATCAACCGCTTTCCACACTCCAGTTTCGTCTGGCGCGGCCCCGGCGGCCACGGCGTCGTCAGTCACGTCACTCAGGGCGTGCAGTTCAACAACACCCTCGCCGTCGATCAGGTCCGCGCCTGCGTCCACCAAAACCAACAGGGCGACCTCCACCCCGAGGTGCTCATGCCCAATGGCTGGGGTGACGGCGGCGGCGGCCCGAGCGCCGAGATGTGCGAACGCGCCCGCCGGCTCAACTCCCTCCGCGGCCTTCCCGCGCTCCAGTGGGACCAGCCCGAGGCCTTCTTCGACCGTCTCGCCGAAAAACGCGCGCAGCTCCCCGCCCTCGACGGCGAAATCTACCTCGAATACCACCGCGGCACGTTCACGACCCAGAGCCGCGTGAAGTCTCACTTCCGCGCCCTCGAGCGCGCGCTGCAGGCCCGCGAGGCCGCGCTCGTCGCAACCGGCGGCAAACCCGGCGCAGACCTCGAGCATGCGTGGCGCCGCCTCGTCTTCGCGCAGTTCCACGACTACATCCCCGGCAGCTCGATCCCCGAGGTTTACGCCAGCGGCCTACCCGAGCTCGCAAAACTCACCCGCGAGCAAACCGCCGCCGCCGCATCGTCGCTCGCCGCCGCGAAGGATAGTGATGCCTGCGTTTTTAACCCGCTCCCGCTCGCCCGCCAGGCCATCGTCAACGGCCGCGTCGTCGCGCTCCCGCCGCTCGCCGGTGTGCGCCTCGCCGACGCCACCGTGAAAAACCTCGCGCCCGTCATCGTCACAGGACGCACCGTCTCCAACGGCCGCGTCATTGCGCGTCTCGACGCCCGTGGCGGCCTCGCCGCACTCACTGTCGACGGCCGCGCCATCGAACTCCTCCCCGGCGCCGGCGGGCTCGTGCTCTACCCCGAGCATTCGGCCAACTTCGGCCCTTGGGACATCGACCGCCACGCACTCTCGCTCGCCCAGACCGCCAACGCCCCCGCCACCATCACCGCCCGTCGCGACGGTGTCACCGTGAGCCGCAAGCTCGGCCGCGCGAGCACCTCCGCCGTGCGCTACTGGCTGGAGCCCGGCGCGAGCGTGCTGCGCCTGACGGTCCAACTCGACTGGCACGAGGAGGACACGATGTTGAAACTCCGCTTCCCCACCGCCTATCACGGGCGCGAAGTGCGCTGTGGCACGCCGTTTGGCAGCGTGCTGCGCCCACAGCTCGCCACCAACCCGCAGGTCGAGGCCCAGTGGGAATGGCCGATGAGCCGCTGGGCCACCGTCAGCCACGACGGCGAGCGCGCCGGCCTCTTTGTCGTCGCCGAGGCGAAATACGGCCTCAGTTGCCGCAACGGCGATCTCGCCGTCACGCTCCTGCGCAGTCCGCGCCATGTCGGCTTCGAAGAACACGCCAAAGCCTATCCCGCCCACCTCAGCCGCCTGCCGAAACCCGCCACCTTCTTCACCGACCAGGGAAAACAGACGATCGAACTCGCACTCGGCGCCTACGACCTTGGCGCCCCGCGGGCGGAGCAGCCCGCCGCGCTCGCCGAAACGCTCTTCACCGCGCCCATCGCCTATCGCGGCGCGCCCGTCGCGTCAGCCTTCCGCGGCCTCACCGGCGGCGAAACGCTGATTCCGCACTGGGCGCAGCCGCAAGGCCGCGACTGCTGGGTCCTCCGCCTCCACGAAGTCGCCGGCCAGCGCGGCACCGCGAAGCTTGATCTCGCTCCGGGCTGGACCGCCCAAAAAACCAACCTCCTCGGCGAACCCCTCGCCCCCGCCCTCCGCGGCAACAAACTCCCCTTCGCCCCCTACGAAGTCGTGAGCCTGCAACTCAGTCAGTAGTGATGGTTCTCCCACAACAGCGAAAAAGGCACCTACATCTTCGAACTCGCCGTCACTGACCACGTCAAGGGAGTGACTTTACAATTGGTTCAAAAAATCGAGTTGGAATATTCTCTCGGCAAGAAATGAGTTTTCCTGATGCTGACAGCTTGGTAATAAAAGTCAGCGGCCTTGGCTCGTGAAGGGTTCTCTCACCCGTTCACCGCATCCAGCATCGCCACGATGTTTTCCGGGGGAACGTCAGCCATGATGTTGTGCACCTGCTGAAAGACGAAGCCGCCGGCGGGCCGCCAGATGTCCATCAGCCGGCGGACGTGGTCGCTCACCTGGACGGGCGTGCCACGGACAATCATCTCGCGCGTGTCGCAGCCGCCGCCCCAGAACGTCAGCCGGCCGCCGAAGTCCGCCTTCAGCCCTGCGGGGTCCATGCCGCGACAGGTGATCTGCACGGGGTTGATCGCGTCGAGGCCCGCCGCAATCAGGCCGGGGAGCAGTTCGCGCACGCCGCCGCAGCAGTGCAGCATGATGCGGAGGTGCGGCGCAAGTTTTCGGACGCAGCGCCAGAGCAGCCGCTGCCGCGGTTGGAAAAACTCGCGATACATCGCCGGTGAAATCTGCGGCCCCGACTGCATGCCGAGGTCGTCACCGAAGAGGATAATGTCGATGTGCGGCCCGACGGCGCCGAGGAAGCGCTCCAGATTGGCGAGGTGCAGCCCCATGAGGCGGTCGAGAAACGCGTGTGCGCGGTCGGGCTCGCCAGCGAGAAGCAGAAAGAAATTGTCGTTGCGGAAGAGAAACTGACCCATCTCGAGGAGGTTGCCGCCGAAGAGCCCGATGATGGCCCGGTCCGACTCGCGCCGCAGCCGCGCCGCGCCCTCGGTGAGCCGTAGAAGTCCATCGGCGCCCGCCGCGATCGGCCCCGGGGGCGAGGCCGCCGTCGCCCACATCACTTCGCCTATCGCTGCCTCGAGCCGGTCGAGGTCCGCGTGCTCTTCAAACGGATAGCAGGCCTGCTCGAAAAAAAGCACACTTGGCGGCATCCGCGCTATGATCTGGTTCGTCGGCGAGCGCAGGACCCATTCGCCGTTGGCGCGCTCGGGTTTGGCCCACACGGGCATGAGGCACGGCGAGCCGTCGGGCAACACCCACTCGGTCCACCATTTGTCCTCGTGCGCGAAGGCGCGGCCAAGTTCGATCGTGTCGACGCCGAAACGTTGCAGCACATCCTCTTCGACGATGGCGAGCTGTTGCACCGGATCGTAGACACGGACCGGCCGCGCCTCCAGCCCGAGGTGCCGGCGCAATTTTATGTAGGCCATCGCGGCGATGCCGGAGGAGCGGTGCCCGGAGAGATCGACGGGGATGCGGTCCGGTTCGCGGTGATTCAACGCCATCAGCACTCGTTCGCGGGAGGTCATGGGTAGGCTGAACGCATGACTATGCCGACCCGGTCCGGTTTTTCGACGAGATTCTCGCCGCCGCTCAACCCGTGAAATCCCAACCGCCAAACAGGTCTTCCCAAAACGCCGCCACAGGCGCCTGCTCGTCAGCCGGGATTGTCGCGGCAAAAGGCAATGTCTCCACTGCCGCCATGTCCGCAGTGAAATCCGCCACCGCGTTGAGCAACGCCGCCATAAGCGGCGGCGACACGCGGCTCAGGTCGTCGTCGGGCCGGTGGTGAAAAAAACGTCCGCCCGCGCAGTTCGGCCGCATGAGCGTGAGCCCCGGCACACCGGCCGCCACGAATGGAAACTGGTCCGCATAGGGCAACAGGCCGTGTTCGCGTAGCACCTGCTGGCCGTGTTTCTTAAAATACGCCGGCAGCAACGCGTCGAGTTCGGGAGGGCAGTTTCCCGAAAGCGTGTTCCAGCCGAGTAGCGAGCCGAAGCTGTCGAGGTTGAACATGCACCGCCCGTCGCGCGCCAGTTCAGCGCGGTGGCGGCGCACGTAAGCCGCGCCGCCCACCGAAAGCTGTTCCTCCGCACCGAACGAAATCAACCGGATCGTGCGGCGGCGCGGTCGTGGCGCCAGCACGCGCGCCAGCTCGAGCAGGCCGGCCGTCGCCGAGCCGTTGTCGTCCGCGCCAACTGAGTCTGCCTGCGTGTCGTGGTGCCCACCAAGAAAAAGAATTCCTGCCGCCGGGTCAGTGCCTGGTAGCTCGGCAATGACGTTCGCCGACTCCGCCGGACGCGGTCCGCCTACGACACGGAACCGCGCACACGCCGCCCCGCGTTCGCGCCAGCGCCACGCATCGAGAAAAGCAACGTTGAGCGTTGGCACAGCGCCGCACGCCATCACATAGGCGGGAAAAATAGCGTCCGCTAGCGGCACCGCGCCCGGGTAGCGCACATCGACCATTAGCACACCCACCGGCCCGGCCGCCACTAGCCGCCGGTAATGCCCGCGCGATTCGATGTGGCAGCCGAGATGCACCACGATGTTACCGCGCAGCGGCGGCGCGAGGTCCGCCTGCTGGTAACCCGTCGGTCCCTCGAAGAACACCAGCGGCGCCTCGACCCACGCGCCAGCTGTGCCCGGCGTGTTGGCGAAGAGCGAGCAACCCGCGTCATGCCACGCGCCGTCGTGGAATACCTGCAACTGCTGCTCGCGGACTTCGCGCGTCTGCACGGGAAATTTTTCCCGATGCACTCGAGCGCCCGTCTTCTCGAATTCGGCCGCCACGTAGTCCGCCGCCACCGCCTCACCGGGTTGGCCGGTTAAACGCACTCCGATCACCTCGGTCAGGTGTCGCAAGTGCCGGGTCAGGGCGTCGGGATCGATCGTCTGCATGCGCGGAAAAAGCTCCGTCATCAGCAACCAGCCAGTGCGGAATGACAAGCCTGCGGCGGAGCCGGTAACAAATTAACGAAACTCGAACCGCAGCGTTCCCTCCACGACGGAGCCGCCCTTGAGCGGTCGGCGCGGGATGACGCGCTCGGTGAAATAGCTCTCAGCGCCTTCGTTGGCGTAATCGGCCACGAGCAGGCGCACGCTTTCGCCTGCCACCCAGCTGCGCACATGTTGGGTGCCGTCGGAGAGCACCCGCACGCCGTGACCGGCGTCCGACACCAGCGCCGCCTCGAGGACATTCATCTTGGTGGAGCGAAAATCGTTGGTGCCGTGCGGCGTGCTGTCGTGACTCCAACCCCACACCGGCTGAACCTGCGGGCCGGTCAGTCCCACCAACGGCACGCCTTTGACAAAGGCAGTGGCGGTGCCGGACGGGCGGCCTATGTGATCTTTTGGGTATGCACTCCACAGCGTTTGGCGCCGCCAGGTCAACGTCTGACAATCCGCCGGTAGACTGAACGCCACGCCGATCTGGCGCGGATCGATCTCCTTTTTTTCCGTGAGGACAAACCGGTAGTTCACCGCGACACCTCCATTTCTGGTCACCATGAGTGTGAAGGCTCCGCTGGCCTCGGTATAGGCTCCGTCAATCCGCACTTCGACGCCGTCCGGCGTCTCGTGCGCTGCGACGAATGTTGCCCGCCAGTCCTGGCAAGCGTCGGAATCCAGCGCGATCACCTGCTCCTTGCCCGGCATCTGGATGCTGCCGCCGTTGTCGGCGTTGAGGGGTAGCAGGAATAGATCGGGCCCCGCGGTCAAAGCCGTCTGGCCCTGACGGCCCGTCGCCTGCATCATCCCTGTTGCGGCATCAATGGTGAGAGAAAAACCGGCGCCGCGAATGACGAACGCTGCCGCTGTGCGTTCGAGGCGCAGCGGACCGGATTTTTCCGCGGGCACCGGTGGGGCTGTGCGCGGGTCGTGACCGAGGGCGATCTGCCAGGTGTCCACCGTGAAACCGCGCGGGCTGAGGGCCTCGATCGTCAGAATTTCTCCCTCCAACGCCGCACCGGCGACTGGGATCTCCAAGCGGCCCGAGCCGCCGGGCGCGGCACTCGCAGTCGCGGTGCCCGTCTGCCCGGCTAACGTCCAGCCGAAGCGCAGTTCGCTGAGATCGCTGAACAGATGCCGGTTTTCGACGGTGATAACGAGTGGTTCGCCAGGAGCCGGGATGGGCACGCTGGTGGCGCGCAGGCGCAGCGGGGAATAGGCTTTTTTCATGTGCCAGTATTCCGGCTTGGGCCGGCGCCAGCCGTCGAGCGGCCCCCAAGTGCCGTAGCCCACGATGTCGCAGTTGGGGAGAAAGAACGTGTCGTCCAAGGCGGCCCAGATTGCACCGCCGAGGACAGGTTCGGCGACGCTCATCCGTTCCCGCGATGCCGCGAGGCCGGCGCCCCACAAATCCCGCAGCGAGGGGTCACTCCACAGTTCGCGCCGGTTGTAGCAGTTGAGGTGGCAGAATTCGCCAAAGAGCACGGGGCGTTTTTCCCGGAGCGCATCCGTCGGACCATCGGGCCCGGGGTAATGGTTGACGGCGACGGGCATTTCGGTGGACCCAAAATTGTTGGCCGTGCCCCAGCACTGGTCGTGAAACGTGGCCGGGCGGCCGGGGTCGGTGGCGCGGACGAGCGCGTGGACGCGGGAGAACAGCGGGCTCCACGCCGACTCGTTGGCCAAAGACCGGAGGATGACCGAGGGGTGGTTCGGGTAGCCGTGGACGGTTTCGAGGTTGGCCTGCGCGAGCCGCCGAAAATTGTCCTCGTCCTGCGACGCGGCCTGCCCGACCCAGCAGAGAGGCGCCTCCAGTTCGACGAAAATCCCCAGCCGGTCACACTGCGCGAGAAATTCCTCCGCGGGCGGGTAGTGCGACGTGCGGATGAAGTTGCAGTTGGCCGCGCGAAACAGCTCCGCGTCGAGCTGCCACCACGGCGGCGTCAGTGCGCGGCCGAGCAGCGGATACACCTCGTGCCGGCAGACGCCGAAAAGTTTGACCGGGGTGCCGTTGACAAAAACGCGCGTGCCCCGGACCTCGACCTGGCGGAAGCCGAAGATTTCTTTGACGGTTTCTTTCGGGCCAGCGGAATCTTGGGCCGTGAGCGTGAGCGTGTGGAGATGAGGATGCTCGCAGTCCCACTTCGCCGGGTTGGGCACTGGCAGCGCCACAGCCAGCGCGCACTCGCCGCCCGGCGGCACGTTTTGCCACGACACGCTCGCCACCAGCGAGGCGAGGGCGCAGGTCGCCGTGCCGGAGGAGGGGCGCACGGATTGGTTACGCACGAGGAAGCGCGCGGTCACCACGGCGTCGCGGAAGGAGGGATCGAAAACGGTGTCGATTTTGAGATTGGCGACATGGACCTCAGGCACGCTGAATAACTGCACCTTCCGGCTGATACCGCCGAGCGGATGGCCGGCATATTGCGAGCCGCAGGAGAGGCGATCGAGCTGAGATTCCGACTGCACGCTTACCAGCAGGGTATTTTCGCCGGGGCAGACGGCGGCGGTGAGGTCGCACTCAAAGGGCACGAAGCCGCCTTCGTGCCCGCCGACGGCGACGCCGTTCACCCGCACCTGACAGAGGCTATACACCGCCGAGAAACGCAGTTTCCAGCGCAGTCCTGCGGACTTTTCCGGTGTGGTGAAGGTGCGAAAATAAGCGGCCGGTGTGTCGGGAGTAACGGTGAAGCCCTGCATCACCCATTCGCCCGGCACCTGAATGTCGCTCCACGCCTGCGCGCGTTCCGCCGAGAGGGCCGCGCCCTCGGCGGGCATGACGGGGTTAAACTTCCAGGTGCCGCTCAAATCCTGCGGCGTCGCCGGGAGCCCGGCCACCGTCAGCGGTCGCGCGCTCAGGGCCGGCACGGCCACGGCGGACAGGGGCAGATCGGTTGGGGCGCAGGGCGGTTGGGTGGACATCGCGGGGTCCGCGACAGAAGGCGAAGCGGACGCGCGTGTAAACCGCTTAACCCGCACGCTCAGCTCCCCTCCCGCGCGCGAGCCGGGTCGATCGCGGAAAAATTCAGTTTCTCCGATGGCGCGGATCGCCATCGGGGCCGGCGAGCATCATGGCGGCAATAATTTGGCCCATCAATTGCCTCATCACCGTCGCCGAGGGATAATCCGGGTCTGCCGCGAGCATTTGGCCCCGACAGACGGCGGCGCGGAGCCGGCCTGCCCTTGGCCATTCGTTTTTTTTCGGAGCGCAGATGAAGACGGTCCGCAGGTGGAGGTCAGTAGAGGACGTTGTGGATGCGAGCATGGAATTTGGATGCGAAGCGGTCAGGGCGGAGTTTAAGGAAAGTCAGCGTCTATTTTGGCGTTTGCGTGTAGGTGGCGGAACTTGGCGGCAGTGGGGCCGGCCGGGGCGCGCCGGGCAGTTGGAAATACGGCAAAAAATCCTCGGCGCGAACCTGCGGTTGGCTGTCGTCCGGCAGGACGGCGGATGGTGGCGCAGGAACCGCGGGGGCAGGCTCGCCTTTCGGGGTGGTCGTCTGACCGGGAGTTGCGAGTGGTGCCTTCGGTGCCGGGCCGGCGATCGTGGCTTGGAGTGCGACGGCATTAGCCACGGATACCACGGCCTCTTTCGCGCTGAGTCCAGGGACTGGAGGGCCGACCGCCACCGTGCGCACGGCCGGTTCCGGGACAAACTCCGGCTCCCGGAAACGCAACCCTAGCGACCCAAGGACGGGTAAATAGGGGGCGGCTTCCTGTGCGCGCCAATCGTTCATGATTGGGACACCCGGGCGCGGCCGGGTGCGGGCCTGCGTGGCTTCAGGCGACAGCCCGGGGAGGAGCAGGAAGGCGAGGCAATGCAGCGCTTGGCGCATGCCGCCCGGGAGACACCATGCTTTATGGTGGTTCACAGCAAAGGATACACTCCACGTGTTGATGGAATATCCTGAACTGCCCACGGTTTTTATCGGCACGTCAGAGCCAAACTGTGGAAAAATCCGCAAATAGTGGGGCAGACACCCTGGTGAAGCGTAATAAACGACTCGGTCCTCGGGCGCCCGGGTGCCGCTGGAGTGCAAGCGGCAGCTGGGCGCATCATGCGGTCACCTGAAATCGTCAAAGTCGCCTAACCACTTGTCTTTTCAGGTCGATTGATGCTCTTTTCCGCCGTGCCGCCAGCAACACGCTTACCACTGTTCAACGCCCCATGAAAACTCGCATCGGACTCGTCTCCAACCCAACCCTTGGCCGCAGCGTCACCAAGTTCGTCGAAGTCGCCGACGCCAAGGAACTCGCCGCCGCACTGACCAAGGCTGGAGCCAAACGCGCCGTGCTTTTCTGGCGCGACCGCATCGGCGATGGACACACCGATGGCCAGCCGTTCGCCATCGGCGAACTCAGTGAGACCCAGTTTGTGTGGGCTGCCGCTCCGACCAAGGATGGCATGCGCGGCATTTTCTTCGACACCAAGGGTTGAACCCCAGCCCGCAGCATCCGTGTGAGTCTGGTGCCGGCGCGTTGACGCGCACCGACCGCCCTCGCCCCACCCCGGAATTGCCGTAGTGCCGCCAGCACCCAACCTTGCGCCCATGAGTTCCCTGCCCACCGATGAGAGCGAAGTGCTGCGCTCTCCGCCGCCACTTTCGCAGGATCTGGTTGACTACGAAACCGCAGCCCGCGAGGCGGTTTCCTCCGGGCAATTGCTCACCGCAATCGACATTGCTCGCGATGGACTGCGACGCTTTGGCGACAGTGTGACGCTCCGGCAGCAGCTCGCCCTTGCCCTCGCGCAAACCGGCGCTCTCGCCGCAGCCCGTGAAGTTCTCGACGGCCTGCGTCGGGACTCCGTCGGCGACGTGGAGACGCTCTGTCTGCTCGGTCGTGTGCACAAGGAACTGTGGCGGCACGCGCCCTCGCCAGCCGAGGGGTTGGCAGCGTTGCACCAGGCGTGCGCGGTTTACAGCGAGGCCTTCGCGAAAGATGAGTCCTATTATCCCGGCATCAACCTCGCCCACACGTTGGCCGCGCTGGGCGAGCGGGAAAAAGCCGACGAGTGCGCGCGCAAAGTCGCCAAGCAGTGCAAGACGGAAATATCCAAAGCTGGCGACAAAGCCAACGGCTGGCTCTTCTCCACGCTCGCTGAGGCGCTCACCCATCAGGGTGCGACCGCCGAGGCGGAGAAATACTACAAGGAGGCTGTGCAACATTTTCCCGGACGCTGGCGCGACCTGGCCTCGATGCGACGGCAGGCACGGGAGATCATCGCGTTCAACCCGGAGACGCGTGGCACATCCAATGCCGGATGGCGCGGGCTGTTGTCGTTTAAGCGCAACCAGTCCGATGCCCCGGGCGCGTGGCTGGAGCGGTGCTTTGAATTTCCATCGGTGGTGGTTTTCTCCGGTCACATGGTGGATGCCGCTGGGCGGCCCGTGCCGCGGTTTCCAGTAGAACAAGAAGTAGAAATCCGGGGGCGGATCCGTGACGAGCTTGAGCAACTCCGCGTGGGTTTCGGCTATTCATCGGCGGCGTGTGGCGGCGACCTTATTTTTTGCGAATGCCTGCTGGAAATGGGTGCGAAAGTGAATCTTGTGCTGCCGTGCCCGGTGGATGCGTTCAAGCGCCAGAGCGTAAGCTTCGCGGGCCCGGAGTGGGAACGCCGTTTTCATCGGGTCGTGGGCAGCGCTAACACTCTGCTCATTGCCAATGCCTCTTCCTACGCCACGACTGACACCGATGCGGCCTCTTCGCTGGCCCTCATGTATGCCAATCGCATCGTCACGGGTCTCGCGACCCTGCAGGCGCAGGCGCTCGATGTGGAGTTGCACGCTCTGGCACTCTGGGATGGGCGCCCCGGTGATGGCACCGGCGGCACGAGCAGCGTTGTCGCCGAATGGGAACGTCGAAAAATCACGCCCCGCGTGATTTCCATTGGCTCCGGTCCGCCCGTTGCATCGCCCGCGCCGCGCCGCGAGGCGCTACCTTCAAAACACCCGGTGGTGCCGCAGGAGATCAAGGCCATGGTGTTCACCGAAATCGCGAACTATAAAAAGATCACCGAAGCGCAGATGTCGGCTTACATCCATGAGTTTAAGGGAGCGGTCGCGAAGCTGATGGCGAACGCCGGCGCTGCCCCCATGGCTGCCGAATGCTGGAACGGCACCCACTATTTTTATTACGACGGGCTCGCCGACGCCGCACGGTTCGCGCTCGACCTGCGCGACTTGATGGCCGGCACCCCGTGGGTGGAGCGCGGGCTTCCCGCAGATCTGGGGGTGCGCATAGTGCTGCACGCCGGACCGGTGTTCTCGTTTGTTGATCCCGTCCTGCGGCGCCAGACCTTCATTGGCGCCCACGTCTTGCGCGGGGCTCAGGTCGGGCCGGTCCTGCCACTCAACCAAGTCCACGTCACCCAAGAGTTCGCGGCGCTGTGCAGCGAAGAGGGCATTGACGGCCTGCATTTCGCCTTCCTAGGCCGCCTGCCGATGACGCGGCTGTTTGAGGACGCCCCGCTCTACCGGCTCGACCGTCGCTGGGAGCATTCGGCGGTGCCGGCGAAAAACCCAGTTTAGTCGATTTTTGGCCGAGATTATCGGGCGTCTACACGGTCCCTTACTTCACGATCAACTCACCGCGCATCCCGGCCATCGAGTGTCCGGAACAGGAGCAGATAAACGGATATTTCCCTGGCTTGGTCGGGGCGTTGAAGGTAACATCGCCGACTTCCTTGGGCCCAAGCAGCGGGATGAAGGCTAGAACATGCGAAGCCAAAGCTTTCGGCATGTAGGCAACGTCACGCGCTGAAACGGACGCCATGGCATAGGGCATGGCCTCGTTGTCGCCATCGAGGAGAATCCAATTGTGCCCCATGCCGTCCTTGGGCATTGTGCCCTCGTTTCTCAGTTGCACATGGATCTTTTGCCCCGGGGTGACTTCAATCTTGGTGACGTTGAACTTCAGGTTGTTATTGCCAACGATCACGACCATCTTTTCCGCCTCAGCCGCTCGCGCCGCCGGTTGGGTCACCAACGCAGTCAGAGCAAATAGGAGGGCAGTCGGAAGAAGCGATACAGATACGGGGAGGAGTTTTTTCCATGGTGTTTGAGGATAGAAAGCGGGTTAAGCAGTGAAGTCATTTTAGAACATGACCCACGCCTCTAGATAAAGGGTGTTGTTGTCCTTGGCGTTGCGGCCGGCACCGTCGATATTCGTCGTCGACCCGTCGAACCGGTTGTAAATCACGTATTGGAGGGAAAATTTGACATTGCTCCTCGGCCAGAAGGAGGGACCGGTTCCCTTGTTGAGCGGGAGATAGTTGGCCTGCAAAATGTAGCCGGCGCTATTGGGTGAGTCGATCTGGCTGCTCGGGTAGGCGAGGGCATCGCTCGTCCCGCTCGTGGCGAAGTATTGCGCCGCGAAGCCGTAGGTTTTGTCCCAGAGATAGTCGATCGTGACCTTGTATTCGGTCAGCGAACCCGACGCGTTGGCCGTGTTGCCGAGAGGCTGGCCGCATCCCATCTTGCGTGTTCATGAATCACGCTGGAAAGGGCGGTGAGATCACTGTTTTCGAAAGATTTCTGGAACTGGGAATCGATGCCAAAATCTGTGATCTTGTCCTGTCCGCTGCTCGAATCCCGTCCCGGATAGGTCTAGGCTGCGAGGCCGAATGCGCCCAACTCCCACGTCGCGTCACCAACCGGTTTCGTATAGGCAATCCGCCAGTAGGGAGCCAGTCCGGCGATTTGCGTCTCGCCCGATGGATCCACCCCCACGGCTCGCTGAAAGCGGGTGCCAAGCGTTCGGTATCCTCCCACATCAACATAGAAACTGCTGTCGATCATGGCATAGACACCCAGCTCGCCGACTTGCCCGGCCAAAGTGCCATCAATCAACGTTGACGCGGCCGGCGTCGGGGCGAGTTTGGAACCGGAAAACGGAAAACCCCATGCCGGCGTGCTGTTCCAAGGATCTTGGAGGGTGGGATTGTTATTCAGGTAAAATCCATACGTGGCAGCGTGGTCTGTGATCGTGCCGACGTCGGCATAACGCAGTTCGGTGTTGTCCCAAGACCAGGTTTTAGCGACGCCATCATAGGTCGTTTGCGAAAATATCCCAATTTTGTTCAAGAAGGCAGAGGTGTCGGCGCCAAACCACTTCGAGGCATAGGGACCAAAGAGCCGGCCAGCGTAGAAGATGCTGATCTGATCCATCGCGTAATTGTTGTTGTTCCCGAAACCAGGCGCGGCGCCGCCGTCGTGTCCAGATTGCGTCCTGGTGAACGATGGCTCGAACATGAATGCGAGGGGCGGGAGGTCCGTTTCGTCAGCGCTCATCGTGAAACCGCTCAACTTAAATTGGCGGCCCATGTCGGTGAGAAGATGAAACTCGGTATGGCAGGCGATGCACTGCATGTTTAGCTGCCGCGCAAAGCTGGGAAGCGCGTAACAATCGCGCTGGATAAAAATCGTCGTGGCTATTGCCACCAACCACTTCAAAAGCTGGAAACCGCAAAAACTGTTTAACTTTCTCTTGTCGAATCTGAGCGGAAAACCGTGCTTTGTTTGGGCGGACACGCGGCATGGATATCAGAATTCGCGCATTTGGCTAGTGGTGGCACAGATGTATTATGTTAATGAATTTTCCGCTGGTTTAAACCGTTGTATTAGAGACCCACCGGGTAGGGTTGTTCCAAGCCACATCCGTGGCAGACGTGAACACAGTCGAAGCGTTGAGCGGCGGACAACCGTGCAGGCTGGGCTCGCCACTCACGCCGCCTCGTCATGCCTGTGTCCGTGTGCTGTCATCAATGTCGGGCCGGCAGTCGCGGCGAGTTGCACCTTGCGCGTCTCGCGCAGTTCCCGGCCAATGCGGAGAATGACCTCGCACGCATGCTCGCGCACCACCGGGTCGTCCGGCGGCACATAGCAACCCCGCCGCTCGCCCTCATACCACATCTCATCCTGGATGACTTTTTGGATCACCGGAAGTTCCCTGACAATGATGGGGTCAATCTGGGCCATGGGTCTGAATATCTACCGCTAGATCGTCCCTTTTTCTTCCAATTGAAGCGCGGTGTTGAAACCCCTCTCTAATATGCGTCGCGGCGCCTAGTTTGCCCTAAAGAAACCTTTTCGGCAGAGAGGCGCCGGGGAAACCCTTGCGCTGCCGGAGACAAGTTGTGAGATGGGAAAGCCACTGCCGGCGTTTGCTGGCGGCGGCTTTGGATCAATGAAAATAGACTGTCATGTTCATGTCGTTGGCAACGGCACCGGCGGCACGGGCTGCTGGTATCGACCGCGCGGCTTCACACGCCTCGGCGCACCCTTTCTGCTGCGCACCGTGGGGCTGCCGGCCACGGCGCTCACTGGTGATCTCGACCGGCTCTACGTTGAGCAGATACTGCGCTTTGTGCGCAAATCGTCGCTCGATGCAGCGGTGATCCTCGCGCAGGACGAGCCTTATCGTGACGACGGCACGAAAATCGCGGACGTAGGCTCGTTTCATGTGCCGAACGAGTTTGTGCTACGGCTCGCCCGCGAACATCGCGAGTTTCTGCCGGCGATCTCGATCCACCCCGCGCGTTGTGATGCGCTCGTCGAACTCGAGCGCGGCCTCGCCGGCGGTGCCGTCATGCTCAAGTGTCTGCCGAACTGCCAAAACATCGACTGGAATAATCCGCGCTACACCCGCTTCCTCGAACGCATGGCGGAGAGCGGGCTCATCCTGCTCGCGCACACCGGCAGCGAGCACACCCTGCCCGTGCTTGCACCGCGGCTTGCCGACCCCCGCGTGCTCACCCGCGCGCTTGAAATCGGCGTAACGTGCATCGCGGCACACTGCGGCACCGGCACAATGCTGCTCGACCGGGACTACTTCGACGTGTTTGTGGAGATGACCCGGCGCTTCCCGCGACTCTACGGCGACAACAGCTCACTCGCAGGGCCTACCTTCCGCCTACGGCCCGCTGCGCTGCGCCGGATGCTCAGCGCGGAACTCGTCGGACGGATCGTCCACGGTAGCGATGTGCCGGTGCCCGTGTCAGGTGTGCTGGCCTGGGCGTTTGGGTTGATGAAGTGGCGCGACTGGCGGTCGATCGCGCAGATAACCAACCCGATCGAGCGCGACGCCCAGCTCAAACGCGCGCTAGGTTTTCCCGCGGAAACGTTCACCCGGTTGGCGGAATTGTTGCGCAAACGGCCGCGGACTGAGGTCACAGACGTGCCTATTTCCCGCAAGCGCAACTTGGCCCTTGGCTGCGGTGGTCACTACATCTAAAAAGCATTCTCAGATCACCGTTTCATGACTAACCCTGCGAAAAAAATCCTCCTAATCGACGACGACCCGGTGATGGCTGATTTGGTCAGCCAGCTGGTGGCGGCATTTCGCCGCGGGCCCTTTGTTTTGGAATATGCCTCTGACTACGCGGGCGGGCTCCGCTGCTTGTTGAGTGGCGCCTACGCCCTGTGCCTGCTAGATTACCAACTCGGCACCCGCGACGGCCTAGAATTGCTACGCGAGGCAAAAGCACAGCACTGCACCACCCCGGTCATTCTGCTCACCGGCAGCGCCCGGGAAGAGACCGATCTTGCGGCAATGGAATGCGGCGCGATCGATTTTATGGAGAAAACGGAACTTACCTTGCGTGGACTTGAGCGTGCCGTCTGTTACGCGCTGGAAACAGCCGGCGCCTTGACCCAGTTGCGCGAGGCGTCCAACTGCGATAAACTGACCAACATAGTGAACCGCCGCGAGTTTGACCGCCGTCTCGAGGAGGAGTGGCAGCGCAGCCTGCGTTTTCAGCGCCCTTTGGCATTGCTGATGGTGGATTTGGACCGCTTCAAGGAGATCAACGACACCCACGGCCATCAGGTGGGCGACAAAGTGCTACGTCATGTGGCTGACCAGCTTTCCGGGCAGATTCGCAAGGAGGATTGCCTGGCGCGCTACGGCGGCGATGAATTTGCTCTGATCTTGGTCGAAACCGACCACGATAGCGCTCACGCCATCGCGGTCCGCCTGCACACCCAACTCGGTTCAACGCCGTGCTTGGTTCCAGAAAAAAACTTGGCCATCGGCATCGAAGTCAGTATCGGCGTGGCAACTGGACCAAAAGACTCCATGGAGCTGGCCGAGCTCGTTTCCGCCGCCGACACCGCGCTCTATGCCGCCAAGGGACACGGCCGCAACTGCGTGCGATCAGCCGGCAACGCGCCGTGATACCGCCTCACATGCGTTAATTCCCCGCGGGACTGACGTTGGCCGATTGCTGGACATTCCTCAGCGCTTCTTGAGCCCGCGCCGTATCGTTTTCGGTAGCGTGCGTATTCTGCTTTTTCACCTTCACGGGAATATGGCTTCCGATAGGGTAAACATAGACGTAATCATTACTGTCCTCTGTCGCCTTTTTCGCTTCTGCCTTCTTAGCCTCCGCCTTTACCCGGTTACTGGCGCAAGAGGTCAGCAAGGTGCCGACAATTAACCCCAAGGCCAGAGTTCGGAAGGTGCGCATCATGGCTTTCCTATTGGTCGTCCTACCTGTCCGATGTCAACCGGCATCTAGCGCGAAACCGGCCGCAGGCGTCCTGTTTCACCCCGCCGGCCGAAGCTTCACGATCAGGTCCTTGCTCTCGACGGTGTCGCCCACGGCGGCGTGGACTTCGGCAATAATGCCGTCGGCCTGCGCATAAACTGTCGTCTGCATTTTCATCGCCTCCATCATGAAAAGTTTGTCGCCCTTCGCCACCTTCGCGCCCACCGAGGTCGACATCACCACGATGAGCCCCGGGATCGGTGCGGCCACCTGGAGCGCGTCGGCGAGATCGGCCTTGGCGCGAGCCTTCGCCGTCGGCGCCACGCTGCGGTCGGTGATGACCGCCTCGCGGGCGATGCCGTTGAGTTCGTAGTTGAGTGTGCAGCGGCCGTCCTTGTCGTGCGCGCCCACGGTGACAAGGCGGATGATCAGCACCTTGCCCTCCTCGATCTCGACGGAAATTTCCTCGCCGGGCCGTAGCCCGTAGAAAAACGCCGGCGTGGGCAGCACGCTCACGTCGCCAAACTCGCGCTGGTGCTTCGCGAAGTCCGCGAACACCGCGGGATACATCAGGTGTGAGTAGAGTTCGTCGTCGGTCGGCTCGTGCTTGAGTTTTTCGGCGAGATCTTTGCGTAGCTTGGCCATCTCGCTGACGGCGACGGTAGGCGTGTTGGGGACAACGCGCCCTGCCTTCTTCGGCTTCGTCGCGGCCAGATATTTCGCCGTCGCCTCGTTGTGCCGCTTCTCGCCGAGCACCGCACGCGACACCGTTTCCGGCCAACCGCCCTCGGGCCAGCCGAGGCCGCCGCTGAGCATGTCGAGCACGCTCTCGGGAAACGGCGTGGCGCCGGGCTCGAGGTTGACCACGTCGGCGGGGTGGATGCCCTTACTGAAGAGGAAGAGCGTCATGTCGCCGACGACCTTGCTGCTCGGCGTGACCTTCACGATGTCGCCGAAGAGCTGGTTGACCTCGGCGTAGGTGCGCGCGATCTCGGGCCAGCGGTGCGAGACGCCCATCGAGGCGGCCTGCTCCTTGAGGTTGGTGTATTGGCCGCCGGGCATCTCGTGCAGATAGACCTCGGCACTGCCGGTTTTCGGCGCGGTGTCGAACGGCCGGTAATATTCGCGCGCGTGCTCCCAGTAGTCGGAGAGCGCGTTGAGCTGGTCGATATCGAGCTGTGTGTCGCGCGGCGTGTGCTGGAGCGCGGCGACGATGGAGTTGAGGTTGGGCTGCGAAGTGCTGCCGCTCATCGCGGCGAGCGCCAGGTCCACGACATCCACGCCGGCGTCGGCCGCGCGAAGCACAGAGGCGGAGGCGATGCCGCTGGTGTCGTGCGTGTGAAAATGCACCGGCAGTCCGATCTCGTCTTTCAGCGCCTTCACGAGCTTGTGCGCGGCATAGGGGCGGCAGAGGCCCGCCATGTCCTTGATCGCGATCACGTGCGCGCCCATCCGCTCAAGTTCCTTCGCTAGCTTCACGTAGTAGGTCAGGCTGAATTTGTCGCGGCGGCTGTCGAGGATGTCGCCCGTGTAGCAGAGCGCCGCCTCGCAGACGGCGTGCGTGTCCTGCACCGCCTCCATGCCGACGCGGAGGTTGGGCAGGTAGTTCAGTGAGTCGAAAATTCGAAAAATATCCATGCCGCTCGCGGCGGCGTGACGCACAAAGCCAGCAACGACGTGATCGGGGTAGTTTGTATAGCCGACGGCGTTGGCACCGCGAAACAGCATCTGAAAACAGATATTTGGCACGCGGGCGCGGAGCTGGCGCAGCCGCTCCCACGGATCCTCGTTAAGGAACCGCATCGCGGTGTCGAACGTCGCGCCGCCCCACAGCTCAAGCGAGTAGAGTTCGGACGCGTGGTGTGCCACCGCGCCGGCGCAGGCGAGCATGTCGTAAGTGCGCACTCGCGTGGCCATGAGCGACTGGTGCGCATCGCGGAACGTCGTGTCGGTGATGAGCAGGCGCTTTTGCTTAAGTGTCCACGCTGCGAATTTCTTCGGCCCGAGGTCGAGGAGGAGCTGGCGCGTGCCGGCGGGCGGCTCGCGATGCTCGTGCGCGGGCGGCACGGCGGCCAGCAGGGGTTTCTCGGGCCGGTAGCCCTTGGCGTGCGGGTTGCCGTTGACGACGACGTTGCCGAGGAAGTTAAGGAGTTTGGTCGCGCGGTCGCGGCGGGGTTTGAAGGCAAAGAGCTCGGGCGTGGTGTCGATCAGCGCGGTGGTCGCCTGCCCCGAGCGAAACGCTGGGTGGGCGATGACGTTTTCGAGAAACGGAATGTTGGTTTTGACGCCGCGGATGCGAAACTCGGAGAGCGTGCGGCGCGCGCGGTTCAGCGCGATTTCATAGGTCTGTGCACTCGTGATGCACTTCACGAGCAGCGAGTCGTAGAACGGCGTGATGACGGCGCCGGCGTAGCCCATGCCGCCGTCGAGCCGCACACCGAAGCCGCCGGGCGAGCGGTAGGCGAGCAGCCGGCCATAGTCGGGGATGAATTTATTCTCGGGATCCTCGGTCGTGATGCGGCACTGGATGGCGTAGCCGTTGCGCGCCACCGCGGTCTGTAGCGGCATGCCCACCTCGGGCGAGTGCAGCGCGTGGCCCTGCGCGACGAGAATCTGCGCCCGCACGAGATCGAGGCCGGTAATGACCTCGGTGACGGTGTGCTCGACCTGGATGCGCGGGTTCATCTCGATGAAGAACCACTCGTGCTGGTCGAGGTCGTAGAGAAATTCGATGGTGCCGGCGTTGTCGTAGCGGATCTCACGCGCCATCTTCGCCGCGGCCTCGCAGAGTTCAGTGACGATGTGGGGTGGCAGGCCAAAACTTGGCGCGACCTCGACGACCTTCTGGTGGCGGCGCTGCACGGAGCAGTCGCGCTCGTGGAGATGGATGACGTTGCCGTGCTGGTCGCCGAGGATCTGCACCTCGATGTGTTTCGCTCGCGAAATGTATTTCTCGAGGAAAACCGCCGGGTTGCCAAACGAGCGCCCAGCCTCGCCCTGTGCCTCGTCGAGCAATGTCGCGAGGTCGGCGGCCTTGTGGACGACGCGCATGCCGCGGCCGCCGCCGCCGAAGGCCGCCTTGATGATGAGGGGGAAACCGATGGACTTCGCGATTTTCAGCGCCTCCTCGCGGTCGGTCACGGGTTCCTCTGTGCCAGGGAGGACGGGGACGTTGATGCGCTTCGCGAGCGCGCGGGCAGCAGTTTTGTCGCCCATCATGCCGAGCAACTCGGGCCGCGGGCCGACGAAGATGATCCCGGCCTCCTGGCAGGCGCGCGCGAACCCGGCATTTTCCGAGAGGAAGCCGTAGCCGGGGTGGATCGCATCAACGCCCTTTTCCTTCGCGGTGCCGACGATGCTCGCGATGTCGAGATAGGCGGCGACCGGGCCTAAACCCTGGCCGACCTGGTAGGCCTCGTCTGCCTTGTAACGGTGGATGCTCAGCCGGTCCTCTTGCGCAAAGACGGCCACGGTGCGTAGGCCGAGCTCGGTACCGGCGCGGAAGATGCGCACGGCGATCTCGCTGCGGTTGGCGGCCATGAGCTTGCGCAGGGGGCGGATGACCGTGGGCGTGGTGGGAGCGGAGGTGGTGGCGGGCATGAGAGGAACGCGCGGTTATTAGAAACGCCGGGAGCGAACGCAACGGCAGACTCCGTCAACCGGCACGCGCAACATGGACGGCCTTGGTCTCGAATTCACTGAGACATTCCGGCGAACCGCGGGCGAGCACCCGGCAGATTTCCGGGCGTTGTTCGTAAATCGTGCAGAAATAAACCGGCGGCCCCACCGTCGGGCGGCGCACCTCCAGCGCCGCGCAGTGGCCGTTTTTCATCCGCATGAATGCGCGGCTGCCGATGAAATGCGCCAGCCGGGTCGCGTCGCCACCCAGCCGCGTCCAGTCGTAGCCCGTCACCCAGACATATTCCGACGAATCGGAATGACAGCAGACACCACAACGGAGGCAGTCACCAGGCAGGGACATGGGGCGGATTGGTTGGCGCGAATCTGCAGCTTGCCGCGCCCAAGGCAACGGTTTCGACTGCGCAGATGGATGCCCACCTTCGCGCCCGTGCCCTCATCGACGCTGCCCACGTCGACGATCCTCAGCTCACCCCCGACGGACGTCCCGCCGAGTTGGTCTATGCCGACCGCATGGAGGCCTGGACCGTGCGTGTGGCGGCCGAGCCGACGCCGCTCCTGCGCCTCGCCGCCCGCTGCCAGCACCTCGAACGCTGGTTGGTGCCGCGCACGAGCTATCCCGACGGCAAGGCTGGTTATCTCAACTGGCGCCGCTCGCTCTACACAAAGCAGGCTGAGCGCGCCCGCGCCCTGCTGCTCGACGCGGGCGTTTCCGCCGCGGACTCCGCCGAAGCGACCACGTGGGTTTCCAAGACTGGCTTAAAGACCAACCCCGGCACGCAGGCGCTGGAGGATGCCGCCTGCCTCGTGTTTTTGGAGAACGAGATCGGTTCATTTGCCGCGCAACACGCCTCTTATCCGCGTGAAAAATTCATCGAGATACTCCGCAAAACGTGGCGAAAAATGAGCCCGCGCGCTCAGAAACTGGCCCTTGCGCTTGACCTGCCGCCCGCAATCGCCGCTCTCGTGCGGGACGCCCTCGGTCCCGCCCACTAACCCACCACCACTGTTTTTCATTTATGAAGCGTATCCTCGTTTACAGCATCGTTGTCATTTTCGTCGGGATTCAGTTCATCCGGCCCGTGCGGAACATCGCGGCGCCCGGCCCCACGCCCAACGACCTCACCGTGCTGCACCCTCCATCGCAGGCGGTGACAGCCATCCTCGCCCGCGCCTGCAATGACTGCCACTCCGACACCACCCGCTACCCATGGTATGCTGACATCCAGCCCGTCGCCTGGTGGCTCAACCGCCATATCGTTGACGGCAAGCGCCATCTCAATTTCTCGCAGTTCGGAAAATACCCCGCAAAGCGATCCAAAAAGAAACTGGAGGGGATTATCGACGAGACGCGCGAGGGCGGCATGCCGCTTACTTCCTACACGCTGATCCACCGAGATGCGAAGCTGACCGACGCTGACGTCAAGGCACTCGCCGACTGGGTAAGGTCGATTCAGCAGAGCACGGCGACGAAATAACACCGCGCCGGGCAGGCCGTTTTGCACGTTACAAAAACCCGCAATTTGGGCCAATCTACCGGCGTCATGAAAAATTCCCCGCTTCGCTACGCCGTCATCGGCGCCGGCGGCATCGCCACTTATCACCTGCGCGACATCGGCAGCCAGCCCAGTGTTGAGATCGTCGGTATCTCCGATCCGGCTGACCCGGCGACTTGGCGCGTTGCAGCCGACTACGCCGCTGTGCCGCGGTTTCAGGATGCGGAAAAAATGCTGCATGCCACCCGGCCCGACCTCGTGTCGATTTGCACGCCAAACAAATTTCACCAACCGCTCACCCTGCTCGCCCTGCGTCACGGCGCGCACGTCGCCTGCGAGAAACCGATGGCGATGAATGTCGCCGAAGCTGAGGAAATGGAGGTCGCGCGCGCCGCCGCGGACCGGCTCGGCGGCATTAATTTCTCCTACCGTAACGTCACCGCTTTCCGCTTCGCCCGCGAACTCATCGCCCGAGGCGAACTTGGCCGGCTGCTGCGCGTGAACACCGTTTACCTCCAGAGTTTCCTCGGCGCGCCTGCCACACGCTACTCTTGGCGCAACGACGTCGCCATTGCCGGCTTCGGTGCACTGGGCGACCTCGGCGTGCACATGATCGACGGCGTGCGCTTCGTCACCGGGCTTGATTACCGCCGAGTCGTCGGCATCGCGCAGACGCTCCTGCCGGAAAAAACCGACGCCGCCGGCATCGCCCATCCAGTCACGACCGACACTAACGCGGCCTTCCTCGCCGAACTCACCGGCGGTGTGGTGGCGACGTTCGAGACCACGCAGGTTGCGCCCGGCTATGGCAATTTCTTCCGCATCGAGCTCTCCGGCGAGCGCGGCACGCTCGCCGTGCACTCCGACCACAACGACGAACTTTGGCTGCGCATCGGCGGACTCGCCACGCACCACGCGACGTGGAAGACCGACATTCCTCTCCAGAAGATTCCAACCGAATTTGCTGCCACGGGCGGCCCCACGACGCCTGGCGCCATCGTCCACGCCATCCGCGGCCGTCAGGTGGATTTTCCAACGTTCGCCGACGGTCTGCGCGCCCAACGCGTGCTTGGCGCCATCCTCGACTCCATGAAAACTGGCGCCTGGCAAACCCTCGCATGAGCGACCAGAAACCAACTCCGCCACTGCGTCCGCCCGAGACGTTCGAGACGGAGCGACTGTTCGCCCGCAAGCCGCGCCCCGACGATGCCCCGGCGGTGTTCGCAGCCTACGCGGGCGACGAGTTGGCCACGCGTTACCTAAGCTGGCGGCCCTACAAGAGCGTGGTGCCGCTCGCCGAATTCTTGCACGCCCGCGCCGATGGCTGGAAAAACGGCGATGGGGACTATGTCTACCTGCTCTGCCTGCGCGGCACTGACACGCCGATTGGCTCCATCGGCGTGTTGATCGAGGGCCACAAGGCGATGTTCGGCTTTGTGCTCGGCCAGCCGCACTGGGGGCGCGGGCTGATGACCGAGGCGCTCCAGCACCTGCTCGATTGGACGATGGTGCAGCCAAAAATCCGGCGCGGGTGGGCGTATTGCGCGGCGGAGAATCCCTCGTCGGCCCGGGTGATGAAACGCGCCGGCATGACCCGCGAAGGCGTGCTCCACCGCTGGCAGGTCTTTCCCAACCTCGGCCCCGAGCCCCGCGACTGCATCTTCTACTCGAATGTGAAGTGAGCTTTGTTCCGGCAGGCGGCACAGCAAGCGAGATACCGCTTTCAAAACAGTGGCGGCTGGATATGCTGTTGGCGAGGAGACAGACAATCTGCCGCTAAACTCAAACCCGAGGATTCCCCATGACCACCATCGCCCAGCCCGACAACGTCCAGGAAGCCCTCTTCTTCAAGTCGCTCCTCGAGAGCAACGGCATCAAAGCATACCTGCCCGACGAGTTCACCTCCCAGAATCTGCTGCCCATGATGCTGAGTTCCGGCGTCAAGGTGCAGGTCGAGGACGAGGATGCCGAGGCGGCGCGCGCCGTTCTCGCGCAGAAGCAGCCGACTTGAGGTAGGGACGCCTCTCCGCAGGCGTCCGAGCGGACGTTTCGGAGAAACGTCCCTACCCTCTCCAGCAAGCGGGCAGCCTACCGTTCTCAGGCCCGCACGAACGCGTTCTGGCTTTGGACTTCCTCGATGAAGGCCAGCATGTTTTCCAACGGCACGTCGCCTTCGACGGCGTGGGCTGGCGCAAAGATGTAGCTGCCGTCGCGGCCGGCCTCGATCAGCCGTTGCGACGCACGTCGCACGTCGTCGGTGGTGCCGAACGGCAGCGTGCGTTGTGTCGAGAGCCCGCCGAGAAACGTCAGCCGCCCGCGGTAGCGCTGCATCAGCGCGAAGACGTCCATCACCTCCGGCTGGAAGGGATTGAAGCAGTTGACGCCCGCCGCCACGAGGTCGTCGAACAGCTCGTCTACATCGCCGCAGGAGTGGATCATCACCTTTTTGCCATGCGCGTGGCAGAAGCCATATATGCGCTGCAGCACGGGATAGATGAATTCGTGCCAGTGCGCCGGCGACATCTGCAGTCCGCGCTGCTGGCCCCAGTCGTCGCCGAAGGTGATGGCGTCGATGTCGTATTTCAGCGCCTCGGTGATCTGGGCGAGGTTGAAGTCGGCGATGGCGTTGAGCAACTCGTGGACGAAGTCCGGGTTCTCGTAGAAATCGACCATCAGGTTTTCCATGCCGCGGAGCGTCCAGGCGCGTTCGTAGAGCGAGAAACCTACGTCGAAGGTCCGCCAGCAGTCGGCATGGCGCGCGATTTTCTCCGGGATGCCGTCGAAGACGCGCGGGTCGCGCGGATTGGGAAACGCGTAGTCGCGCAACGTGGGCTCGGGGAGCTGGCAGCCCTTCACGACGCCGATATCGCGGTCGACGCTGCGGTCCCAGACGACGCCGAACGCATCGCGCACACAGCCCTCGCCCACGTCCTCGAACAGACTGCCGCCGGAGCCAAGGGAGAGTAGGTGGTTTTGCAGCATGGGCTCAACGTCGGTGGCGCCGAAGTGAGTCTGGAGTTTCTCCAGTGCCTCTAGGGTGAAGCTGAACTGCCATGGCACGTAGGGCGGCGTGCCGGCATCGAGCACCAGTCGGATGATTTCGCGCTTAGTCATGGGTTTTCGCCAGACATCCCACCAGAACCGACGCGACGAATCAATCGCTGTCGGAGGTGACATTTTGCACACCTCGGAGAGATCAGATTCTGCCTTGGCCCGCAGACCTCAAACGGATTTCAATGTCGCCATGAGTTTTTCCAACCTCCGGCGCGTGCTCGCGCTGTTCCTGTTTTCAATCGCCAGCCTGTTCGGCGCCGAGGCCGCCCGCCGGCCGCTGGGCGCAGGGGACTTCGACGCCTGGCGAAGCATCGCCACGCCGGTCCTCTCGCGCGACGGGCGCTGGCTGGCGTATTCCTACATGCCGCAGAGCGACGACGGCGACCTGATCGTCCGCGATCTCGCCACCAGCAACGAATTCCGCGAGCCTGTCGGCGCGCTGCCGCCGCCACCGTTTCCGCCACCAGAGCAGAATAACCCGGACACCCCGACACCTGCGCACGAAATTCTGATCAAGCTGACCAGCGACAGCAGTTTTCTCGTCGCCACCACTTATCCGACCAAGGCGAAGCAGGTGGCAGCGCGGAAAAAGAAACTGAAACCCGAGGAAGCACCGAAAGGCGGTCTGCTCATCCTCAACCTCGCGACCGGCGGGACCGTCCGGATCGCGCGCGTGAAATCCATGCAGGTGCCGGCGCGTAGCGGCGCGTGGCTCGCCTACCTGCTGGAAGCCAAACCCGAGCTAAAAAAGGAGGCGGCGGAAAAATCTGGCACGGAAAAGTCCGCCGGGAAGAAGGACGCCAAAAAGGAATTCGGCACCGACCTCGTGCTGCGCGATCTCGCGCAAAGTACCGAGCGGGTGTTTGCCAACGTGCTCGAATACTCGCTCGCCCGCGACGCCCGCACGCTGCTTTTCACCGTGTCGGCGAAGGATGAAAAGGAGAACGGTGTCTACGCCATCACGCCCGGCGACTCTGCTCCGCCTGTCGCCCTTCTCACCGGCAAGGGTAAATACCTTAACCTCACGTGGGACCGCGCGCAGAGTCAGGCGGCCTTCGTCAGCGACCGCGACGACGCGGCAGCGAAGTCTCCCCGCTTCAAAGCCTATCTCTGCGCGCGCGGGGCGACGGCGGCGACCGAGGCCGTTTCCGCCGCCACGCCGGGCGTGCCCGCGGGCATGACGGTAAGCGACAAGGCCGCGCCCGCGTTTTCGCGCGACGGCAAGAAACTCTACGTCGGCGTAGCCCCCGCGCCAAAGCCTCAGAAGGACCCAGACGCGCCCATCGACAGCGAGGACACCGTCACTGCCGACTTGTGGAGTTGGAACGACGGTTTCGTACAGCCGATGCAGAAAATCCGTGCCACCCAGGAGCGCAACCGCAGCTTCCGCGGCGCGCTCGACCTCGCCACGCAGCGCTACATCCAGCTCGCCGATGCGTCGCTGCCCACGGTCACCCTGAGCGACGATGGCACGCGAGTGCTCGGTTACGACGACCGCGCCTACCGGCCGATGGGCGATTACGACGGTCGTTACAGCGATGTCTACCTCGTCGACCCTGCCACTGGTGCGCGCCGCTTGGTGCTGCCGAAACTTCGCGGCAGTTCGGGCGATTTCGGCGGGCCGTCGCTACAATGGTCCCCTGATGGCTGTTGGGCCGCCTACTACCATGACCGCCAGTGGCGTGTGCTAAACACCGCCGACGGTTCCACGCACGATCTCACCGGGGCGTTGCCAGTCGCATTTTATAATGAGGAACACGACATGCCGGAGCCTGCTCCCGCCTACGGCACCGCGGGCTGGACGAAGGACAGCGCCTCGCTGCTGGTTTACGATCGCTACGATGTTTGGCTGGTTTTCCCCGATAGACGCCCGGCAAAAAATCTCACCCTCGGCGCCGGCCGCGCCGCCAAAATCCAGTGGCGCGTGCAGAAAATCGAGCCCGTGAAGGAGGGCGACGAAGAGCGCGGACTCGACCCCGCCAAGCCGCTCTGCCTGCGCGGCGAGAGCGAGGAGACGCGCGCCACTGGCTTCTACCTCACAACTTTTGACTCCACGCAGCCGCCGCGGCGCGTTTTGTGGGCCGACAAGAATTTTCGCTACGCCGGCCGCGCCCTCGCCGCCGATGTGCTGCTCCTCACGGCGTCGCGTTTCGACGAGTTTCCCGACGTGTGGACGACCAACGCGTCGTTCGCCGCCCCGAAGAAAGTCACCGACGGTGGCGCGCAGCTCGCGCCATTCCTGTGGGGCAGCGCCAAGCTGATGTCGTTCCGCAACGCCGACGGGCTGCCGCTCCAGGCCGCGCTCTACAAGCCGCCGAATTTCGACCCAAAGAAAAAATACCCGCTCATCGTCTACATCTACGAGCGCCTCTCGCAGAACGTGCACACATTCACCGCGCCCGCGCCGGGCCACAACATCAATCCCTCCGTTTACACCAGCAACGGCTACCTCGTCCTCACGCCCGACATCGTTTACAGCGTCAGCCATCCCGGCCAGAGCGCGCTCAAATGCGTGCTGCCGGCGCTCGACGCTGCCATTACCCGCGGTTTCGTGGACGAGCACGCCGTCGGCATTCAGGGCCACTCGTGGGGCGGCTACCAGATTGCCTACATGGTCACGCAGACTGACCGTTTCCGCGCCGCCGAGGCTGGTGCGCCCGTCGGCAACATGACCAGCGCCTACGCAGGCATCCGTTGGGGCCCCGGCCAGCCGCGATTGTTCCAGTATGAGCAGACGCAGAGCCGCATCGGCCAAAAGCTCACTGATGCACCCGAGCTTTATCTGGAGAACTCGGCGGTGTTTCACGTGCAGAATGTGCACACCCCGCTCCTGATCCTCGCCAACGACCACGACGACGCGGTGCCGTGGTATCAGGGCATCGAGCTGTTCCTCGCGTTGCGCCGTCACGGCAAGCAGGCCTGGCTCTTCAACTACAATAGTGAACTCCACGGCCTGAAACGCCGCGCCGACCAGAAGGATTACGCACAACGCCTGCGACAGTTCTTCGACCACTATCTCAAAGGCGCGCCGGCGCCCGAATGGCTGGAAAAAGGCATCCCCTACCTCGACCGCGACGAGGAGAAGGAGCGCTTCGACGCGCAGCCGTAGTAATCAAGCGAACGCGATAAAAATGCATTAAGTAGAGGCCTGACGCCATCTGCTGACTCCTTTGCAGACGGTGCGCGGCACCTTTTTGATATTCACATGTAAACACTTTTTCAGCAAGTGTCTCGCCTAATATCACGCCAACTCAACGGCGCTTCTAGCAGTCAGTTTCCTTAATCCCCAGGGCGTTTATGAGTAAAGTGGGGTTGGGTCCGTGCCGTTGTAACGGCAACCGTCGTATATTAGGGTGAAACTCCAAACCAAACTCCTGTTCGCGTTGATAGGCGGCCTGCTGGTCGTTTACTCTGTTTCTTTTCTTTTTCAGCAATCCCGCAGCTCGAAAGCCGTGGAGAGCTTTTCCACGATCAGCCGCGGAGGGGAATTGGCCCGCCAGTGGGAATGGGTCGATCGCCTGCATTTCGCGGCCTCGGCGCCGTTGATGGATGCGATGGCTGATGGGGAGATGGAGAAGTTCGCCAATCTCCTCGTCACGCTCCGCGGGGTGCCAGGGCTGCAGGAGCTCTCGCTGTTCAATCAATACGGGCGGGTGCTCCATTCTTCCGATCCGACGCGAGTGAAAAAGGAACTCCCCGCGGATTTGAAGCAATCGCTCTATGCCTCACCCGCGGTATTCAAGCGCCGCACTGACGATTCGTTTGAAATCTACCAACCCCTCGCCATTCAGCAAAGGTGTATCGAATGCCACACGAATCTAAAGCTGGGGCAGATTCACGGCGTGATTAGCCTGCGCTTTTCGGCGGAAGCGCTCAAGCACGCCGAGCAGTCGTGGGTCGGCTTTGCCGCTGATATGAAACGCTCCAACCTTATCACCGCGGGGTTGTCGGCATTTGGACTTTTGCTCACGGCGGGCCTGCTCGTGAGTTTGTCCATCCACTATCTGGTGAGCTTGCCCGTGAGGCGTCTCGCCGGCAGCCTTGCCGTGCAAGGCGGGCAACTGGCAGATACCGCCGCCGCCGTCGAATCGTCCAGCCAAAGTCTGGCTGAGGGTTCAAGCGAACAAGCCTCATCGCTCGAGGAGACGTCGGCCTCGCTCGAACAAATGACGTCGATGACCAAGCGCAACACCGACAGCGCCATGCAGGCAAAGGACCTCGCGGCGCAGACCCGCACGGCGGCGGATACCGGGGTCGCTGATATGGAGGAAATGAAATGGGCGATGGACGCCATCAAGGGTTCCTCCGATGAAATCTCCAAAATCATCAAAACGATCGACGATATCGCATTTCAGACAAATATTCTCGCGCTTAACGCCGCGGTCGAGGCTGCACGGGCCGGTGAAGCTGGTTTGGGGTTTGCCGTCGTCGCCGACGAGGTGCGCAACCTTGCGCAGCGCGCTGCGCAAGCGGCCCGGGAGACGGCCACGAAAATCGAGGATTCGGTGAAGAAGAGCGAACACGGCGTCAGCATCTCACAGAAGGTCTCCGGATCGCTTGCGGAGATTATGGAGAAGGCCCACCGGGTTGACAAACTTGTCGCCGAGATCGCCACCGCCTCGCACGAACAGCAGCATGGTATCAGCCAGGTTAACTCCGCCGTTTCGGAGATGGACAAAGTCACCCAGTCCAACGCCGGTCGAGCCGAGGAATCCGCTGCCGCCGCGCAAGAACTCAACGCTCAATCGATCGCTCTTAGGGAAGTCGTTGAGAACCTCCAGAGACTTGTTGGGGCAAATGATGCCCAATCTCCCTCCAAAAACACGGGTCCTCTCGGTGAGGCACGTTCGGTCATGGCACCGGCGCTCGGCACTTCAGCTCCAACTGCCCACCGTAACAATCAACTCGGGGTAGTTGGACCGATTCGTCAAACTGCTCCTTCATTGGTGAAAAGTGGCACTGATTCGACAGCTCATATCGAACAAATCATCAAGGCCATCGGCGCACATGGAAAATGGAAAGATCGCTTGATCCAAGCTATCGAGACAGGAACATCGGATATCACGCTAGAGAAAGCTTCCGCTGATAACCAGTGCGAGTTTGGGAAATGGCTCTATAGCCTGCCGAACACTGACCAGCGAACTGAAGAATGTAGGCATGCCGCGGCACTCCATGCCTGCTTTCACCGCGAAGCTGGTAAGGTTCTACGCCTTGCGCTGGGCGGAAAAAAAGACCAGGCGCGGAAGTGTCTCGCGGTCAACCAGTCATTCGGCGCTGCTTCAGATAAACTCACGACGCACATGTTGAGCTGGAAGGCAAAACAAAGCCAGTCTGGTGCAGACCACACAGTGCCTCTCGTTGGGTAGTCCGATCCCTGCCTCCAATTTAACGAGACAATCTCTTCCTGTTTCGCTCAAGGAAGGAGGCGCCAGCGCGCTATCTTTCAGCCTGCGATCAGCTCTTGAAGTTGCGTGGCGTATTGGCAAAAATTAGACCCTGAGACATCGCGAGACGTGATGGTCGAGGTCAGGGCTGTAGCGGCCTTTCTCCAGCACCGGAGTGGCTGGAAAAAGGCATCCCCTACCTCGACCGCGACGAGGAGAAAGACCGCTTCAACGCGCAGCCGTAGAAATGAAATCAGTAGAGACCTGACACCTTCTCTAACACCGCGAAACAATCAGGTTTACGGCCGCCGCTCCTTCGTCAGAACTGATCTTTGCAATCTCTATCATCGTGTTTTGCCAACAGCTATTCGGCTGCGGTTGGTGCAACAATTGTGAAATCGGCGGTGAGAGTTGGAAGTCGTTCGGTGATGGGAAGGTTCTCTGTTTGTTGCTGCTTTTTCCGGCTGTTGCGGCACCCGCATAGAGCTGCAGGCGGTGGCCCTCAGCCCACAACCATTTCTCGCAGCCGTGTGGCGTAGTGGCAGAAGTTGGGCCACGAGACGTCGGAGGGCACGTGGTGGTCGAGGTCAGGGAAGTAGCGGCCGCTCTCCAGCGCCGGGCGGATGCGCGCCAGCTCGGCGTCGATCGCGGCGGAGCCGAGGGCGAGGGCGCGTTTGTCGATGCCGCCCATCAGGGCGAGCCCGGGATATTTTTGCCGGTAGAGGTTCACGTCGGCTCCGGCGGCGACTTCCATCGGAAAGAGAAAGTTGACGCCGGCCTCCAACATCGGCAGCACGATGAGGTCGGGCTGGCCGTCGGTATCGACCGAGATGACGGGGATGCCATGCGCCTGGGCGAAGGCGTGGACGCGCCGGTAGCACGGCGCCATGAACTCGCGCCAGTGCGCCGGCGAAATCAGCGGGCCCTGCCGGCCGCACATGTCCTCCCACAGGTGAATCAGGTCGACCCGCACCTCGCGCACCACATGGCCGAAAACCTCCAGATAGAGGCTGGTCATGTGGTCCATGATCTCGTGCACAAGGCCGGGTTCGTCGCAGAACGCCAGCAGGCATTCCTCGTCACCGAGCAGCCAGCGCAGCGAGCCAAAGATGCCGCAGTCGGGAAAGGAGCCGAGTTGTAGCGGGATGCCGGCAGCGACCCAGGCGCGGCTTTGCGCGAGCCAGTCGGTTTCGAGGCGGCGCGGGTCGGCGGGATCGAGGCGCTCGTCGCGGTAGCGGAGCCAGTCGGCACGGGTTTTGATCGGGAAATCGATGAACTCCGACATGCTTTCCACCGCTTTGAGGTTGCGGCGCGTGATGCCCCAACTGTCGATGGAGGTGACCGAGTCGGCGTCCTCGCTGACGGTGGCGGTGAAATCCGGCAGCGGCCCGAGCCGCACGGGAATCGCCTTGGGAACCTCGTCGGCGCCGAAGTGGGCACGCACATCGGCGAACGACTGAAACTCCGCCGGCAGGCCCTCGTGTTTCCAGCGTTCCCAGGTGCCGCCCCAGATCCACCAATAAAGCCAGTAAGGCACCCGGTCGCAGGGCCGGCCGAGGGCGGTGGCGAGGAAACGTTCGCGGTGGGTCATGGGTTGGACGTCATTTTGTCACCACGAGCGGGAAACCGTTTTTCTTGAGCGCGCGGTGCAGGGCCGTGATGTGCGCGCGGTCGCGCGTCTCAACGGTACACACGGCGTGGACGGCGCTCACGTCGGGGCCGCTAAAAGCGCGGTCGTGCTCGATGTCCTTGATGCTCGCACCGCTTTCGGCGATGACGCGCGCCAGCGCCGCCAGTCCGCCGGGGCGGTCGCTGATCTCGACGGTGAAGCGCGTGAGGCGGTGGTCGTTGACGAGGCCTTTCTCGATCACGCGGCTGAGCACGGTAGGGTCGATGTTGCCGCCACAGACCACGAGCACAACCTTCTTGCCGTGCAACTCCGGCAGGCAGCCGGCCATTATGGCGGCGAGCGGCGTGGCGGCGGCGCCTTCGACGACGGTTTTTTCAAGTTCGAGCATGCGCAAGATGGCGAGCGCGATCCAGTCCTCGCTCACGCTGACAACCTTGTCCACGTGCCGGCGGGCAAGCGCAAAGGCGTTGGTGCCCACGGTGAGCGTGGCGAGGCCGTCGGCGAGCGTGGGCCGGCGGGGTTGCAGGACCGGCCGGCCGGCGCGCAGAGCCGCGGCGTAGTTTTCCGTGGCGCGGCTCTCGACGCCGATCACATGGACTTTTTTCCGGACCGATTTGACCGCGAGCGAGAGGCCGGCGATCAGGCCGCCGCCGCCGATGGGGCACACGATGGCGTCCACGTCGGGCACCTGCTCGAGGATTTCCAGGCCCATCGTGCCCTGCCCGGCGATAATCTCAGGGGCGTCGAATCCGTGGATGTAGGTGTAACCGTGCTGCGCAGCGAGCCGGTCGGCTTGGGAGCGGGCTTCGGCAAAATCTTTGCCGTGCATGACGACGTTGGCGCCGAGCCGCTGGCAGGTGGTGATTTTGATGAGCGGCGCATAGTCGGGCATCACGACGGTGACGGGGACGCCGAGCAGTTTGCCGTGGTAGGCGAGACCGAGGGCGTGGTTGCCGGCGCTGGCCGCGACGACGCCGAGCCGGCGGGCCTCGGGTGAAAGCTGCAGGAGCGCATTGCGCGCGCCGCGTTCCTTGAATGAGCCGGTGCGCTGGAAGTTGTCGAGTTTGCAGGCGATGCGCGCGCCGGTGATTTCGGAAAGCGGAATCGAGGCGGGGCAGGGCGTGACGATGATTCCGTCCGCGATCCGGCGGCGGGCGGCGCGAATGTCCGTGAGGGTGACAGGCATGTGCGGAGTGTTGCCGACTGGGCGGGCAGTGGGAATCAGAAAGATGCGGCGCGGCAGCATGGAATAGCGTTGCCGACGGGATGGGCGTGGGTAAAACGGTCGGTCCGATGGGCAACCAGAGCATATTTACCAACGTCGCACCGACTCCAGTGGCTACACTGGCCGGGACCGCCGCGTGCGGTGCCGCCTGATTTCCCGACCATGTTTCAGGTCACCTTTTCCGAACAAAGCATGAGCGAGCTGAACAAGCTCGACAAGCTCGCCCAGCTCGACGCCCTCGACCCGATTTCCAACCTGACGGCGGAGGATCTCGCTCACCCCCGTGAGCCGCTCGGCCGCTTTCACCGGGGCAAGGACGAGTTTTACCGGCTGCGGGCCAGCGATCACCGCTTCTATTTCAAGGTGCAGGGCGACACGTTGCACATCCTTTATATTCTCCACAAAAATTCGCTGGAGGACTTTCTCCTGCGCAACAAGCTGCCGGTGTCCGAACAGCAACTGGTTGAGCAACACTCCAAATTCTGGAAATACCTCGAGAGCCTCACGAAATGAACACCGAAGACCTCGAACGACGCGAAGACCCCTACAACGTCACGCAGGCGAGCCGGATTTTCTTTCTGCCCAACCTGATGACAGCGGGAAATCTCTTCTGCGGTTTCATGGCCGTTGTGAACTGCATCCACGCGCGGCTGGCTGAAACCGCCGCAAGCGGCGAATACCTTGGCGCAACGCCGGCTGATCACTATCGTTACGCCGTCTGGTTCATCATGGGGGCTGCGGCGTTTGACACGCTGGATGGCCGGCTGGCGCGGATGGGCGGGCGCGAGTCTCTCTTTGGCGCGGAGTTCGATTCGCTGGCCGACGTCGTCTCCTTTGGTTTCGCGCCGACACTGATGATGTTCTTTTTCATCCTCTCCCCGAGTCAGGGCATACCCTGGTTCCGGAATGTCGGCTGGTTTGTCGGCTTTGCGTTTCTGCTCTGCGCGGCGATGCGCCTCGCCCGTTTCAATGTCATCACCAACCCACTGCTGCACAGCGGCAAGAAAGAGTTGAGCCGCGACTTCGTCGGCTTGCCAGTGCCCGCTGCGGCGGCGACCGTGGCCTCGCTGGTCCTTCTGCTCCTCAAACTGGAGGAGGGAGACAAAGCGCTCAAGTCCTGGGCGTTGGCGCTGCCCTTTCTCATGCTGCTCATCGCGTTTCTCATGGTCAGCACGGTGCGCTACCCGAGTGGAAAGAATGTGGACCTGCAGACCAAGACCCGCCTCCAGAACTTCGTTATCTTCCTCGGCATTGCGGGGCTGGTGGTGGCGTTCAAGGAGATCGGCCTGCTCTGTATCTGTCTCGGATATATATTCTTCGGTCTGTTCCGACACTGGCGGCGGCCCAAGCGGACCAAAGCGGTTGAGCCTTCCTTGTGAACAAGCCGCCAGTTTGTAGCCAGTAACTTTGACGGTGTGAACAACCCTTGAGTTATTCGACCGCACTTGAAAGTTCCTCACCAGCAAATGAGGCCAAATCTACGAGGGAAAAAGGCGACTTACTGTGTTTGCTCGCAGCCTATATGAATACGGATATAATTACTTATTGAACACCTATTCTTTTAGCCTTTGTTAGTTTCTCCAAAGTTCAATGCTGCACTGATCCCATGAAATTCAAAATCAATCGCGACCATTTCGCCAACGGCCTTGCCCAAGTGCTCAACGTCGTTGGCTCCAAGGCCACGATGCCGATCCTCAGCAACGTGCTCATCGAAGCCGAGAAGGACCAGATTTCGCTGACAACCACCAATCTCGACCTCGGTATTCGCTGCCACATCAAGGCCGAGGTGAAGGAAACCGGCGCGGTTACGCTGCCCGTCAAGCGTCTCGCCACGATCGTCCGCGAGCTGCCTAATATCGATGTCAGTGTTGACGCCTCGCCGAATCACCAAGTGAAGATTGCGTCAGGAGGTTCCAATTTCCGCATCATGGGGATCGGCAAGGAGGAGTTTCCGCCGCTGCCCGAGTTTGGTGATGAAAAAGCCTACGACTTGGAGCAGGAAGAACTCACCGCAATGCTCAAGAGTGTCGCCTATGCGCAATCGACCGACGAGACGCGTTACATCCTCAACGGCGTCTATTTCAACTTCAAGGATGGCAAACTCACACTCGTTGCCACCGACGGCCGCCGCCTCGCGCTCACCTCGAAGGAGATGGAAGTGCCCGCCGCCAACTCTGGCGCGATCATTTTGCCGGCCAAGACGGTGGCCGAACTCACCCGGCTCCTCGACAAGGGCGCCAAGCTGAAGATCAACTTCAACGAGCGCCGCGCCGCCTTCCAAATCGCAACCGATAAGGACAGCAGCGGCCTCGTTGACAGCGTTTACCTCTACTCGAAGGTCGTTGAGGGAAACTACCCGAATTACCAGCAAGTCATCCCAAAAGAGACGCACCAGCGCATCAAGCTCGAGCGCGAGCTGTTCCTCCAGTGTGTGCACCGCGCCGCGCTCGTGTGCTCCGAAAAATCGAACTCGGTGA
This sequence comes from uncultured Opitutia bacterium, assembly GCA_903877135.1. Classification (GTDB taxonomy): domain Bacteria; phylum Verrucomicrobiota; class Verrucomicrobiia; order Opitutales; family Opitutaceae; genus CAIRCN01. The sequence goes on along the minus strand of CAIRCN010000016.1, from coordinate 32,605 downwards.
AGATCAAGCTCACGAGCAACCTCCTCGAAATCACCGCGCAGAGCCCCGACTTCGGCGAGGCGCATGAGTCGATGGCGATCGGTTACAGCGGCCCAGACCTCCAGGTGGCGTTCAACCCCGCCTTCATCATGGACCCGCTCCGTGCGCTGACCAAGGACGAGGTGTTCTTCGAGGTGAAGGACGAGGTGAGTCCGGGCGTGTTCAAGACACTCGATAGCTTCATCTGCGTCATCATGCCCGTGCGGCTGAGTTGAGTTTTTCCACCGAGCCAATTCGCCATCGGCAGCATTGTCTGTCTATTGCTTTGGCTCGTTTCCTCCGTGGACATTCCTTACTTCGTTCTCGCCTCGATGGTGCTCTCGCTGGCGTTGATGCAAATTAACCAACGCCTGGCCTCGCCGCTGCTATCGATCGTCGACCGCTGGCTGCGCTGGATCGTTTTTACCTTCGGTGCGGCGCAGGCCTGCATCCAATTCCAGCTGATCGATCGTCCCTACTGGGTGCTGGCAGTGGTGTTTTGCCTCGTGTGGTTTCTAGGCGAAACGCTGTTCAACTGGCTCCGCATCCACGCGCTCAGCGTGAGCCCGTTGCCACTGTTTCCGCGCTATGTGCTGAATCAGGGCGGCGATGAGTGGCCGATCCAGCCTCGCCTCCTGAAGATCCGCGACTGGCTGCGGCAACAGGGTTTTAAGCAGGTGCAGGCGCTCAAGGCCGAGGTCGGCGGCGGCATTTACCTGCGCGTGTCGGTTTACCAAAGCGCCGACGCCACGGTGCGCGTGCAGGTGACGTTTATCCCGCAGTCGAACGGCACCATCACGGTGTGCCAAACGCTGGCCTCGGTTACCGCCGATGGCACCCGCTACATCACCGACAACCTCTATGTGCCGTTCGCCGGATTCTATCCCGAGAACTGGTTCGTCGAGCGCACGCCTTGGCGGCGTTCACTGGCGCGGCTGCTGGCCCGCCATCAGGCAAGGCTTGCCCTGGCTAGGGCGCAACCAGTGCCCTTCACGCTCGATCCACTGACAGATTTCAATACCAGCCAGGCGGAGCTCGACCGGCTCAACACCGAGCTAGGTTTTCTGCACCCACAGCCCGAGCGCGAGGATCTCGGCAAGATCACCCACGAGGGCCGCTACCGCGTATGGAAGGAATTTTGGATGCTCAACTATCTCGGCCGCGCCATGCGGTATGACTGAGGTTCAGCCTCCGATATAGCTCATCTCGACCTTCGGGCGGGATTCGTGGCGGGCGAGCAACTCTGCGCGCTCGTCGCTGTAGCGATCGGTTCGGCCCGACCAAATGGCGGACAGAAACTGCGCCAGCTCCTTATCGCTTGCGCCAGCGCGCAGCCGCCCGAGCACGTCGCGCCCTTGCGAGGCAAACAGGCAGGTGAAGAATTTCCCGTCCGCTGACAGCCGCGCGCGGTGGCAGTCCTTGCAGAAAGGCTCTGTCACCGAGCTGATCAGCCCGATCTCGCCGCGCCCGTCGCTGTAGCGATAGCGTGCCGCCACCTCGCCACGATAGGCGGGGCCGACAGGTTCCAGCGGCCACTTTGCCGCGATCCGGACGACGATTTCGCGGGCCGGGACCACGCGCTCGGGTGTCCAGTGGTTCGTGGTGCCCACATCCATGAACTCAATGAACCGCAGTGTGTGGCCGCGGCTGCGGAAATACGCACACAGCGCCAGCAGCTCACCGTCGTTCACGCCGCGCTGCACCACGCAGTTGATCTTCACCGGCAGCCCGGCGGCGCTGGCCGCATCGATGGCGCGCAGAACGCGCTCCACCTTGAAGCCAAGCCCGTTCATTCGCCCAGCCGTCTCTTCGTCGAGCGAGTCCACGGAAACGTTCACGCGGTCAAGGCCGGCAGCGCGCAGCGCGGGAGCCATCTTTTCCAACAGCCAGCCATTGGTTGTGAGCGCGATGTCGGGCACGCCCAGTTCTTTTTTCAAAGCGCTCACCAACTCCGGCACATCGGCGCGCAGCAGGGGCTCGCCACCCGTTAGGCGCACCTTCTCGACGCCGAGCGCTCGGAAGGCCCGCACGATTCGGGTGAGCTCGCCAAGCGTCATCAACTGCGGATCCTTCAGGAAGGCATGGTCTGCGCCGAACACCTCTTTCGGCATGCAATAGGGGCAGCGAAAATTGCAGCGGTCGGTGACCGAGATACGCAGGTCGCGCAACGGACGGTTTAATTGGTCGGCAGGAATATCCATGTAGGAGCGGCTTTACGCCGCGACGTTTGAAGATGAAGCTGTGTTCATCGCAACGTAAAGCCGCTCCTACATATTTTCGATGCTTACTCCCGCCGAAGCAGAACATCTCATCCTTGCTAACACCCCGCTCTTTCCGCGCGAGGACTGCCCGCTGGCGTCGGCCCACGGTCGTGTGCTGCGCACGGAAATTCGCGCTGATCGCGATCTGCCACCGTTCGACCGCGTGACGATGGATGGTTACGCGCTGCGGGCTGGGGTGCTTGCCGCTGGCGGCCGGATCTTTCGCGTCGAGGGTGTGCAGGCTGCTGGTATGAAACCCCGCCAGCTCGGCCCGGAGACCGACGCTTGCATCGAAATCATGACCGGCGCCATGCTACCCGAAGGAGCCAACTGCGTCGTGCCCTATGAGGAGACCAAACGCGACGGCGCCACCGTCACCGTTGTGGGCGACGCAGTTTTTCCAGCGGGCCACTCCCTGCACCTTCGCGGGAGCGACCACCACCAGGGTGACGTGATTGTGCCGCCCGACACCCGCATCACCGGCCGCGAAATCGCCGTCGCGGCCTCGGTCGGGGCGTCTGTGCTCACAGTTTCGGCGAGTCCGAAGATTGCCGTGGTGGCGACCGGCGACGAACTGGTTGAGGTCGATGCCGCGGTGGCGCCGCACCAGATCCGCCGCAGCAACGACCACGCTCTGCGCGCCACCCTCATCGCGGCAGGATTTCCGCGTGTCGAGCGGTTCCACCTGCGTGATGTCCGCCATGAAATTGAATGGGAGTTAAGGCGCATCTTCGCAGAGTTCGACGTGGTCCTGATCACCGGCGGCGTTTCGAAGGGAAAATTCGATTTCCTCCCCGCCGAGCTTGATCGCCAGGGTGTGAGAAAGATCTTCCACGGTGTCGCCCAACGCCCAGGAAAACCGTTTTGGTTTGGCGTGACCACGCGCCGCACGCCCGTCTTCGCGCTGCCGGGCAACCCCGTCTCCGCCTGCACCTGCCTGCACCGTTACGTGCTGCCCGCGCTGGCTCACGCAGCCGGCCTCAAACACGTCGTGCCCCGAACCGTCGCGTTAGCAACCCCGGTGACGTTTAAGCCGCGGCTGGCCTATTTTCTCCCTGTGAAACTCTCCAGCGGACCGCGCGCCGAGCTGCTCGCTACACCAGAACCGAGCAATTCCTCCGGCGATTTCGCCGGCCTCGTCAGCACTGACGGATTTGTCGAGCTTACCGCCGACCAGACGGAGTTTGGCGCCGGCCACCTTGCGCAATTTTACGCGTGGGTCTGAAAATCTTTGCACATCATCGTGGCGCGTGAGAGGATGCGGCCATGCTATCCCACGTTGATGCCAAAGGTCAGCCCGCGATGGTCAATGTCGGTGAGAAACCGGTGACCAAACGCACCGCCCACGCCGTGGCGGTCGTCATGCTGCCTGCCGAGCTCGCGGCGCTGCTGAAAGACGGCGAGATCAACACCAAGAAGGGCCCAGTCTTCCACACTGCGGTCCTCGCCGGGGTGATGGGCGTAAAACGCACCAGCGAACTCATCCCCCTCTGCCACCCGCTCCCGCTCGAAGACTGCCAGATCGAGATCAAGCCCGACCTCACCCACCGCGAGGTGACCATCCACTGCCGCGTGCAAACCCACGCCAAGACTGGTGTTGAGATGGAGGCGCTCACCGGCGCCACCGTGGCGGCGCTCGCGCTCTACGATATGGGCAAATCCGTGTCGCCCGGCATCGTCATCCACGAGATCCGGCTCATGGAAAAAACTGGCGGCAAGACCGACTACAACGCCGCCGACACCGCCGATTACTGAGCGTATGACGAAGACGCTCGCGGTCCAATATTTTGCCATTCTCCGCGAGCAGCGCGGCCTCTCGTCGGAAAACCTCGTCACCGTGACCGCGACACCAACCGCGCTTTACGAGGAACTCCGCACCCGCCACGCGTTCACGCTGCCGGCAAACCGTGTGCGTGCCGCGATCAACGGCGAGTTCGCTCCGTCCGACGCCGAGCTGCGCGATGGCGACACGGTGGTGTTCATCCCGCCCGTGGCAGGTGGCTAAGAAACGACGCGCCATGTTCCGTATTTCCGCCGAACCGCTCGACCCCGTTGCGCTAGAGGCCGGCCTGAAAGACCTACGGGCCGGAGCCTGCGTGACGTTCACCGGCTGGGTGCGCGACTCCAACGATGGCCGGAACATCTTCTCGCTCGAATATGAAGCCTTTGCTCCGCTGGCCGAAAAGGAGGGCGGGAGCATCCTCGATGAGGCGCGGGCCAAATTCGCGGTGATCGGAGCCGCGGCGGTCCATCGCACCGGCCACCTGCAACTCGGCGAATCCGCTGTGTGGGTGGGCGTGACGGCGGCGCACCGCGCGGCGGCGTTCGAAGCTTGCCGCTACATTATCGACGAGGTGAAGGCGCGCGTGCCGGTGTGGAAGAAAGAGCACTATGCCGACGGCGAGACCGCGTGGATCAATTGCGCCACACAGTCACCGGTCGCCTGACAGGCTGAGCCCGCTGCAACCCCCGCGCAGCAAAGGACAAAAAAGAGGCTCTGTTTAACGTTGAGGAGCCAGCAAGTAGACCCAAGCTAATGCTCTTTTTCCGAGAGCATGCATCCTCATCCTTACGCTTTCCTTGCACTGTTTCTGGCAGTCGCGGTCGCGTTTCCGGTCATCATGCTAGGTGTTGCCCGGCTTTGGGTCGTGTGCTTTCAGCCTCAGCGGCCGGGGCCGATGAAAAACGCCACCTACGAGTGTGGCCTGGAATCGACCGGCGACTCGTGGATCCAGTTCAAGGCACATTACTACCTCTACGCGATCCTCTTCCTTATTTTTGACGTGGAGTTGTTGTTCCTTCTCCCCTTTGCTGTCGCGTTTACCGGGCTGCCAACCGGGGCGTTGGTGGCCATGCTGGTATTTGTCTTGTTGCTGGTCGAAGGCCTAGTCTGGGCCTGGCATCGCGGCCACCTTGAATGGCAATGACTCCCGAGGCCCCCATCACCGACAACGAGCGTGAGGAACTGCGCCGGCAGGGCATCATGCTGACGAGCCTGCAGGAGATCTACAACTGGGGCCGCAGCAATTCCGTCTGGCCGCTGCAGTTCGGCCTCGCCTGCTGCGCGATCGAGATGATCGCCACCGCCACGGCGCGCTTCGACATCGCCCGGTTCGGCGCCGAGGTCTTCCGACCCTCACCCCGCCAGGCGGACCTGATGATTGTGTCCGGCACGGTGACGAAAAAAATGGCCCCGCAGGTCATCCGCCTCTGGAACCAGATGCCCGAGCCGAAATACTGCATCGCCATGGGCGCCTGTGCCATCTCCGGCGGGCCGTTCAAGCAAGGCTACAACGTTCTCAAGGGCATCGACCGTTTCATCCCGGTGGACATTTACATTCCTGGCTGCCCGCCGCGCCCCGAGGCGCTCCTGAACGGGCTGATCGAGCTCCAGAAGAAAATCCGCGGCGAGAAGCTCACCGGCCCCAATGCCGCCCGCCATCTCCGCCCCGACGGCCCCGGCGAGCGGCTCGTGCCGGAGTTTGGCGAACACGACCTGAATCCTCCCCATGACCCCGAGGTCTGGCAGGCGCCGTCCCTCCCCCGGAAGACCTGAGCGCCGTCCCATGGAAAACCTTGAGCAAATCCGCGACCGCCTACTGGCCCGCTTCCCCGGGGCCGAGGTCACACTGATTAACAACCCCGGTCCGTCCGCCCAGCACTCGCTGCTCCTCGGGCTGGCGCAGGCCCGGGAAATAGCGCTTTTCCTGCGCGACGATCCCGCGCTCCGGCTCGACTACTGCTCCAACGCCACTGGCATCGACTGGCCCGCGAAGGAATTTACCGACGTTGTCCGAACCCCGGTGAAGGACGCCGCTGGCGCCACCCTGCGCATCCTCGAAGAGAAAACCAAGCGCGTGACCCCCGGTTTTCTGGAGGTCGTTTACCACCTTTATTCGATGGAAAAGAAGCACGGGCCGGTCGTCATCCGCCTGCGCACCGGCAACCGCACCGATCAGGTCACCGTGCCTTCCCTCACACCTGTCTGGCGGTCGTGCGATTTTCAGGAGCGGGAGATTTTCGACTTGTATGGCGTCAACTTCGAGGGACACCACGACCTCCGCCGCATCTTGATGTGGGACGGATTCAAGGACCACCCGATGCGCAAGGACTACGTCGCACCTGACGATTACGAGTGGGAACCCACGCCGCACGGGGCGGTGTTGGAAAAAGCAAAGGCGCACTATCCCGCGCCACCGCCGGCAACCGTCCCATGACCGACCCGGAAATAGCCTCCCCGTCCGCCTTCCCAGAGCCATCGGTGCTGGCGACCCACAGCGCCGCCACCGTGCGCCCGGTGCACGACGAATTTCATGGCGATCTGCTGGAGGTCTCGATGGGGCCGCAGCACCCGTCAACGCACGGCGTATTCCGCATGGTCGTAACCCTCGACGGCGAGGTGATCGTCAAACTCAAGCCCGTTTTCGGCTACTTACACCGCAATCACGAGAAGCTCGGCGAAAACACCACCTATCTCGGCTCGATGCCGTATACCGACCGGCTCGATTACCTGTGCTCAATGACCAACAACTGGGCCTACGCCCTGGCGGTCGAAAAGCTCGCCGGTCAGCCAGTGCCCGAGCGCGCCGAATATGTCCGCGTCATCCTCGCTGAGATGACGCGCCTGGTGAACCACATGTGCCTCGTCGGTTTCCTTTTCAACGACCTCGGCACGTCGTTCACTCCCCTGCTCTACGCCTTCCGCGAGCGCGAAAAATTTATCGACCTGTTCGAATCGCTCAGCGGTTCGCGCATGATGTGTAACTTCCAGCGGTTCGGCGGCTGCCGCGCGAATCCGAGCCCCGAATGGCTCGGCGCCGTGAGCAAACTGGTGGACGGGTTTCCTAAGTTCCTCGACGAGTATGAGCAGTTGCTCACGGGCAACGAAATCTTGCTTGCCCGCACGCAGGGCGTCGGCTGCTTGTCGCCGGAACTCGCCGTGCAGGCCGGCATCACTGGTCCGATGCTCCGCGCCAGCGGCGTAGGCTACGACATTCGCAAGGCCGACGGCTACGGCATCTACCCGCGCTTTGATTTCCGCGTGCCGATCGGTGCCCACGGTGACACCTACGACCGCTACATGATGCGCATCCTCGAAATGCGTGAATCGGTGAAAATCCTCCAGCAGGCGCTGCGCGACATCCCGGCTGGCCCGGTCATGGACCCGAAGTCCCGGCTCCGCAATTTCCGCCCGAAACCAGGCGAAGCCTACGGCCGCATCGAGGGTCCGAAGGGAGAAATTGGTTTTTATCTCATCAGCGACGGCAGCCCCAACCCGCTGCGTTACCGCGTGCGCGCCCCATCGTTCGTCAATCTCACCGTGATCGAGGACATGTGCCTCGGCCGCACGGTGGCCGACTCCGTCGTCATCCTCGGCAGCGTCGATATCGTCCTCGGCGAAGTCGACCGCTGACCCCACCCACCATGCTCGGCACCGGCATCATCAAAGGACTGGCGGTCACGGCGAAAAACTTCGTCGGGAGTTTCTACGATCCCGCGCGGCTCGTGACGGTGGAATACCCCGAGAAGCAGATCCCGATCCCCGAGAACTACCGGAATTTCCCTTTCCTCGTGCACGAGGGCGACGATCCGATCGCCACGCTCCGCTGCGTTGCCTGCAAAATCTGCGAGAATGAGTGTCCGCCGCAGTGCATCTACATCGTCGCCGAGCGCGACGAGAAGGGAAAGGTCCTGAAGAAACCCAAGATCTTCGACATCGACATCGCCGTCTGCATGAGCTGCCAAATTTGCGTGGAGGTCTGCCCCTTCGACGCGATCAAGATGGACCAGCATTTCGAAATCGCCGCCGGCAACCGCTTTGAAGGACTCCTGCTGCACCGTGAGCAGCTCGCCAAGCCCAACTCCTACTACCAAAAAATCCACCCGACCGAGGCCGCCGAGGTGGACGCGATGCTGACGGCAATGAAAGCCCGACAGGCCGCGGAAAAATCCGCCAAGGCCAAACCCGCGCCTGCGACGCAAACTCCGCCTCCCGCCGCATGAACGCGCCCGCCAACACCAATTCCCTGCTGGAGCGCGCTCCTGTGATGATCCGCGACTGGATTATCGGATTTTTCCCGGAATCGCTGCGCTGGCCCGTCGGCGCCCTGCTCGCGATCGCCGCGATGCTCGCGGTCTTCGGCCTCGTTTTTGCCTTCCTCACACTCGCCGAACGCAAACTCCTCGGCCGCGCGCAAAACCGCCCCGGCCCCAACCGCAGCGGCCTACCCTTTTTCCGCGGCACGAAACTTTTCGGCCTAACCCAGCCGTTCGCCGACGCGGTCAAGATGCTCACGAAGGAGGATATCGTCCCGCGCGCCGCCGACCATCTGCTCCATTTTCTCGCGCCCGTCTTGGTGGTGGCGTTTGCACTGATGACGTTCGCGGTCATTCCCTACGGACGGCAACTCGTGGCAGTCGATATCGATGCCGGCGTCCTCTATTTCTTTGCCGCTGGTGCCGCCACCGAACTCGCCATCTTCATGGCCGGCTGGGCGAGCCATAACAAATATTCGCTCATCGGTGCGATGCGCGCCCTCGCCCAGTTGATCAGCTATGAACTGCCGTTACTGCTGTCGGTCGTGCCGGTCGTCATGCTCGCAGGCACGCTGTCGCCGACCAAAATTGTGGAGGCGCAGGCGAACGTGCCCGGCGGGTTGATTCCGCACTGGCACGTTTTCACACCGTGGGGCGCGGTGGGTTTTGCGATCTTTATGGTGGCAGCGCTGGCGGAGGCCAACCGTTCGCCCTTCGACCTGCCCGAGGGCGAGAGCGAACTCGTCGCCGGACACCTCACCGAATACAGCGGCTTCAAATACGCGCTCTTCTTCATGGCGGAATATTTTGGCATGATCGGGCTCACCGGCATGGGCGCTACGCTCTTCCTCGGCGGTTGGCAGGCGCCGTGCGCGTTCCTCGAATTCATCCCGTCCTACCTCTGGTTCGGCGTAAAGATGCTTTCGCTGATCCTTTTCATGATGTGGATTCGCGCCACGCTGCTGCGGCTGCGCATTGACCAGCTCACCCGCCTCGCCTGGAAATTCCTCGTGCCGCTCGCGCTCATCAACCTCGGCACTGCGGCGTTCTGGTCGCGCACCGACAGCTGGTCCGGCCCGCTGCAATTCGTCCGCTGGGCCATCGCGCTCGCGCTGATCGTCGTCCCGTTTGTCGTGATCGGTCGCCGACTCACCGCCGGGCTCGCCCCGCGCACTTACCGTTACGCCACATGACCGCCGCCCTCATCCTCATCGCCCTCCTGATCCTCGGCTCCACCGCCGTGGCGATGAGCCTGCGCAACCTCATCCACAGCGCGTTGCTGCTGGTGCTGAGTTGGATGGGAATCGCGGCTTTTTACCTCTGGGCGGGAGCCGAGTTCGTGGCGTTTGCGCAGGTGCTGGTCTACGCCGGTGCTGTCTCGATGATTGTGCTCTTCGCGGTGTTGCTGACGCGCCGATCACGCGCCGATCTCTCCATCGCCCCCGCTTCACTTCGCCGCGCCGTCGCCGGTGTGCTTGCCGGTGGCGCCACCGCTGGCGTGCTCACGCTTGCTGTGTTGCGCACCAATCTTCAAATCGCGCCCTCCGCCGCGCCGACGGTGACTGTCCAGCAACTCGGCCTTGAACTAATAGGGCCGCAGGTGGCGTCCGTGCTGGTTGTGGGCGTGATTCTCACCGTCGCCCTGCTCGGCGCCGTCGTCCTCGCAGCGTCTGACCGTAATGACGGAAAGGAGGACGCGCCATGAACACCCTCCAGCTCTGCCTGCTGATCTCGAGCGCCCTGTTCTGCATCGGTCTCGCTGGTGCGCTCTCCCGCACCAACACCATCCTCGTGCTGCTTGGCATCGAGCTGATGCTCAACGCCGCCAACCTCAACTTCATTGCCTTCTGGCGCTTCAACCCCGCGCCATTGCCCGCCACCGGCGTGATCTTCGTGATTTTCGCCATCGCGGTCGCCGCTGCCGAGGCAGCCGTCGGCCTCGCGCTGGTCATCGCAATCTACCGCCACCAGCAAAACATCCGGCTGCAGGACGCGACGCGGCTGAAGGGCTGAACTATGACGCTCTCCGTCCAACATCTCTGGCTCATCCCAGCGCTCCCGCTCCTCGCTGCGGCCATCGGCGCGCTCACACCCAGCGGCGGACGCACGCTCGCCGCCAGCGCAGCCATTGCCGCGATGGTAGCTGCATTTGTCCTCTCCTGTTGCGCCCTCGTAGCTGCGCTCGCCGATCCCACCGCCAACCTAACTTACAATTTCACTTGGTTCGACCTCGGCACTGGCGCCGTGCGCCTCGGCTGGCTGCTCAACCCGCTCACGGCGTTCATGTGCGTGATGGTCACCTTCGTCGGCACACTGATCTTCGTTTTCAGCCTCGGCTACATGCACGACGACGAAAACTTCACGCGCTTCTTCTGCTTCCTGAGCCTCTTCGCTGCCGCGATGCTCGGTATCGTCGTCTCCAACTCGCTCCTGTTTCTCTTCGTCAGTTGGGAACTCGTCGGCCTTGCCTCGTATCTCCTCATCGGTTTCTGGTTTCAGAAACCCGAGGCCGCCGCCGCTGCGAAAAAAGCCTTCATCACCACCCGCATCGGCGACCTCGGTCTGCTGCTCGGCATGGTCTGGCTCTACCACGCCCGCGGCACGCTGCTCTTCTTCGACGGCGGCGCGGGAGTCCTCGAACCCGCCTCGCTCACGGCCCTCATGGTTTCAACGCTCTCCTGCGGTCTCGCCGTCTCGACTGCCATCAGTCTGCTAATTTTCTGCGGCGCAGTCGGCAAGTCCGGCCAGTTCCCTCTCCACGTCTGGCTGCCCGACGCGATGGAGGGCCCGACGCCCGTCTCCGCCCTCATCCACGCCGCCACGATGGTCGCCGCAGGCGTTTTCCTTATCGCCCGTATCTACCCGCTGATGGAGGCGGACTATCATCACCACAACCTTCCTATACACGCTCTTACCGTCGTCGCCTTCATCGGCGCCATCACGGCGCTCATGGGCGCACTCATCGCCGTCGCGCAAAACGACATCAAGCGTGTCCTCGCCTTCTCCACCGTCTCCCAACTCGGCTTCATGATGCTCGCCATCGGCGTCGGCTCCTGGGTCGCGGCGATCTTTCACCTGCTTACCCACGCCTTCTTCAAGGCCCTCCTCTTCCTTGGCGCTGGCTCGGTCATCCACGCCGCGCACCACGAACAGGACATGCGCAAACTAGGCGGTCTCTCCGGCCCGATGCGCGTAACCTTCCTCACTTTCGCCGTCGGCATGATGGCGCTTGCCGGCGTGCCCTTCCTTTTCTCCGGTTTCTGGAGCAAGGAAGCCATTCTCCACGCCGCGCATGCCTGGGACGTCTCGCACATTCCCCTCTACTTCGGCCTCACCGCCGTCGTGCTCACCGCGTTCTACATGACGCGCCTCGTCGCCGAGACTTTCTTCGGCAAACCCCGCTCGCACGCCGCCGGTCTAGCGCACGAAAACCCCGCCGTCATGACTGTGCCGCTCGTCATTCTCGCGGCATGTGCCATCCTGCTCAGCCTCCTCGCCTGGCCCACGCCGTGGCTGCAACACCAGCTCGACCCGCAGGCGCACACCGAGCCCGGCGGCCTCAGCCTGATGATGCTCTCCATCGTCCTCGTCGCCCTCGGCCTCGGCGCCGGCTGGGCGCTCTACGGTCGCCTCCTTCGCACCAACGCCTCCGCACCCGACCCGCTCGCCGCCGCTCTGCCGCGGCTCCACGCCTTCCTCGCCGCCCGTATGATGTTCGACGAACTCTACGCCGCCACCTTTGGCCGCCTGAGCAATGGTCTTGCTGCGCTCGCCGACGGCCTCGACCGCTATGTCTGGGGCGGTCTCGTCAATCTCGTCGCGCGGCTTGGGCAATTCGGCGGGCTCGTGAACCGCGAAGCCGACGAAGACGGTCTCAACGCCGGCTTCGATGCAGTTAGCAGGAAAGTCCGCAGCGTCGGCCAGATTTACTCCCGTGCCCAGACCGGCGAAACCCACGGCTACCTGCGTGTTATCGCTCTCGGCTTCGTGGTGCTGGTGCTGCTCGTAATGTTGGGAGGTGTCCGGTGAATACCATGCCGCTCCTCTCGCTAATCATCTTTGTGCCATGGGTCGGCGCGCTGCTGCTCGCGGCGCTGCCCCGGATCGGCGACGGCGCTGCCCGTGTGCTGACGCTCATCGCGAGCCTTTCGACGCTCGCCCTCGGCCTGGTTGCACTGGCCTCTTTCCATCCTGCCGCGCCAGGTTTCCAGTTCGTCGAGCAGCACGATTGGATCCGTTCGCTCAACGTCCACTATCACCTCGGTCTCGACGGCATGAGCCTGCTGCTTGTCCTCCTCACCGGTATCGTGTCGCCCGCGGCGCTACTCGCCTCGTGGAAACAGGCGCGCTCACCGCGTTACTTCGGCCTACTCTTCCTAGCGCTCCAAGGCGCGGCGCTCGGCGTCTTCCTCGCGCTCGATTTCTTCCACTGGTTCATCTTCTGGGAACTGAGTCTTGTTCCCGCCTTCTTCCTCATCAAACTCTGGGGCGGACCCGGAGCGGCGCGCGCGGCCTACCAATTCTTCATCTACACCCTCGCCGGCAGCGCTTTCATGCTCTTAGGCTTCGCGGCGATCTTTGCCGCCACCGGCACGCTCGACTTCACGCAGCTCGCCCGTCTCGCCGCAGACGGCCTGTTGGTGGAAAAACTCGCCGCGGTCAGCGGCTTCTGGCCGCAGGCGGTGTTCCTTGGCGTGCTGCTCGGGCTCGCCGTAAAAGTGCCGCTGTTCCCGTTCCACACCTGGCTGCCCCCGGCCTATGCCGAGGCGCCCGTCGGCGTCTCGATGTTCCTTACCGGCGTCATGTCTAAGATGGGCGTCTATGGTTTCCTGCGGATTCTCTGGCCGCTCTTCCCGGCGCACCTGCACGCTGCTTCCGGCTGGCTGCTCTGTCTCGCGCTCGGTGGCGTGGTCTTCGGCGCGTTTGCCGCCATGCGCCAGACCGACCTCAAACGCATGGTCGCCTACTCGTCCGTCAACCACCTCAGCTACTGCCTCCTCGCGCTCTTCGCTGTTTCTTACTCGACGGGCCGGATCGGTTTCACCGTTCCAGCAAGCATTGCCGCCTTTGCCGGCACGCTGCTCCAGATGTTCAACCACGGCCTCTCCGCCGCCGCACTCTTCCTCTGTGTCGGCATCCTTGAATCGCGCTCCGGCGGCCGGCGCGGGCTCGGTGACTTCGGCGGTGTGCGCACTGCCGCCCCGGTCTTTGCGGGCCTCTGCGGTATCACGATGTTCTCGTCGCTTGGGCTCCCCGGGCTCAACGGCTTCGTCGGCGAGTTCCTGATCTTCCGCGGCGTGTTCGGCCTCGCTCCCTGCACAGCGACCATAGCAACGCTCGGGCTGCTCGCCACCGCGCTGTTTCTCCTCACGTTCTGGCAACGCGTCTTTCATGGTCCGCGTGCTGGCGCCGCCTCCCGTGAATTCCGCGATGTCGCCGGCATCGAACTTGTCGCGCTCGTGCCGCTGGTGGCACTGATGTTCCTGTTTGGTGTGCTTCCGCACCTGCTGACCAACCTCTTCAACCCGTTGGTTACATCGTGGGTCAGCCACATCAATCCGGTCGTCACCACGGCCCAGCTTCCGCTGCCATGAACGCGCTACCCTGCACGATCTACATTTCGTTCACTGGCGCGCTCCTCGCACTGGTGGCGGGCATCCGTTCAGCGGCAACAGCCCGCGTGGTCGCGCTGCTCACTGCGCTCACCAGCTTCGGCGTGACGCTGATGGCCGCGATGGATTTTGTCCCCGGTCCCGGGCTGCAGACGCTCATAAATCACCCGTGGATTCCCCAACTCGGCATCCGCTACCACCTCGCGGCCGACGGCATCAGCATGACGCTGATCGTGCTCACTGGTATTGCCGCGGTGGCCGGCATTCTTTTCTCCTGGAACATCGAGGAACGCGCCGGCGAGTTCTTCGCGTTTTTCCTCACGCTGATCGGCGGTGTTTACGGGGTTTTCCTGAGCGCGGACGCGTTCACACTCTTCGTTTTCTACGAGATCGCGATTGTGCCGAAATATTTCCTCATCGCGAACTGGGGCTCCACCAACCGTGAATACGGCGCGATGAAGCTCGTGCTCTACTCGTTCGCGGGCAGCGCGCTCGTGCTTGCCGGACTGCTCTGGGCTTACGCCGCGGGAGGCGCGCACAGCTTCGGGATTGGCGACCTCGCCGCCGCCGCGCGCCACTTTTCGCCGGCGTTGCAGACCGGCATGTTCGCCCTCGTCTTCCTTGGCTTCGCGGTGCTCGCGGGCCTGTTCCCCTTCCATACCTGGGCGCCGACCGGCCACGTGGCCGCGCCGACGGCCGCCTCGATGCTGCTCGCCGGCGTCGTGATGAAGCTCGGCGCCTACGGCTGCCTGCGCGTCGCGATGCCACTGTTCCCGCTCGGCCTCGCCTTCTGGCAGCCCGCCATCGCCGGGCTCGCCATCGTAGGCATCCTCTACGCCGGCCTCGTCGCGCTGGTGCAGGACGACTTCAAGTTCGTCATCGGCTACTCGAGTGTGAGCCACATGGGCTTCGTGCTCCTCGGCCTCGCCGCCGCCAACGCCCAGGCCGTGAGCGGCGCGGTGCTCCAGATGTTCTCCCACGGCGTGATCGCCGGCCTGCTCTTCGCCGTCGTCGGCCGCATGGTCTATGAACGCACCCACACCCGCCAGCTCGAGGACCTGCGGAAAATGCCGCTGCACCGTCTGATGCCTTTCGCCGCCGCGACCTTCGTCCTCGCCGGCCTGGCGTCGATGGGCATGCCCGGCTTCAGCGGCTTCCCGGCGGAGCTCACCATCCTCATCGGCACCTGGAAAACGGCGCCCATGTGGGCGCTGGCCGCCGCGGTCGGTGTGCCTGTTGCTGCCGCCTTCACGCTGCGGGTTATCCAGGTTTCCTTCTTTGGTTCAACCGAGGCGAAAGCGGTGCCCGCCACCGCCGTGCACCCGCTGCCGCCTATCACCCTCGCTGAAAAAACCGGCGCGCTCCTCCTCCTCGGCGCCACCCTCCTCGTCGGCCTGAAACCTGACCTGCTCTTCGACTGGATCAATCCCGCGCTGCAATCGCCCCTCTTCCAGGCGATGTTTAAAGGAGGCACGCCATGAGTCCCGACTATCTGGAACTCCTCCACGCCCTCATGCCCGAGGCCGCGCTCGTCATCGGCGCTCTCGTGGTGCTCGGCTTCGACCTCGTGGTGGCGAAGCGCGACACTCTCGAGGAGCGCATGAACTCCTCTGTGACCATCGGCGCGCTGTCGATCGTCGCCGCGCTGTGGCACACGGTCCGCGCGGGTGCCTTTGGCCCGGCGTTCGGCGGCGTGCTCAATTTTGATCATCTTGCCGTGGCCGCGCGGGGCGGCGTGCTCGTGCTGGCGCTGCTCACGCTCTTGCTCTCGGCGGGCACCGCCCACGCCCGCCACGGGGCGGAATATGTCGCCGTCATCCTTTTTGCCACGGTTGGGTTCACGCTGATGGCCGCCGCGCAGCAACTCCTCCTCGCCTTCCTCGCGCTGGAGCTCGCCAGCCTCTCGCTCTACGTGTTGGCCGGCTTCGACAAGTCGCGCCCAGCCTCCGCCGAGGCCGGGCTGAAATACTTCCTGTTCGGCGGCATGGCAGCGGCATTCCTGCTCTTCGGCTTCAGCCTGATCTATGGCCTCACGGGCTCGATCGAACTGCCGCAGATCGCGGCACAACTCGCCCATCAGGGCATGAGCCCGCTACTCGTCGTGGCGCTCGTGATGGTGCTGGTCGCGTTTGGCTTCAAGGCCTCCGCCGCGCCGTTCCACCTCTGGGCGCCCGATGTCTATGAGGGCGCGCCGGTGTCGTCCGCCGCGCTGATCGCGTCGGCCTCGAAACTCGCCGGCTTCACGCTCTTCACTCGGCTCCTGTGGCCCGGCTTCGGCATCGTGGCCGGCATCGCCCCGACCGCGCACGTCTGGGCGGGCTGGGTGCCGGTGGTTTTGCTGCTTTCGGGATCATCGCTCTTCATCGGCAACCTCGGCGCGCTCGCCCAGACCAACGTCCGCCGGCTCCTCGCCTACTCGGCCATCGCGCATGCCGGCGCGCTGCTGCTCGGTGTGGTCGTCGCCGGCCGCGCTGGCCCGGGCCCGCTGTTTTACTACGCCGCCACCTACGGCCTCGCGACCGTGGGCGCCTTTGGCGTGATTGGGGTCGTCGCCAAGGCCGGGGCCTGCCAGAAAATCACCGACCTCGCCGGCTTGCACCGCCGGTCGCCTCTGCTGGCGGGGTGCCTGATGATCTTCATCTTGTCGCTGGCGGGTGTGCCACCGCTGGCGGGATTCTTCGGCAAGTTCGCGGTCTTCGCAGCGGCCCTGCAACTCGGCGGACTGGCTAGTCCGGTCGGCTGGCTCGTGTTTCTTGCCATCGCCTTTAGCGCTGTGGCGCTCTATTACTACCTCGTTATCCTCAAGCAGGCGCTGGTTACCGCCCCGGCCGCTGACGCCAGCCGCATAGCCGTGCCGGCACCGGCGGCGATTACTTTGGCGGCGGCAGCCCTCATGTTGTTGTTGTTTGGCATCTTCCCATCTTTGCTGTTGGGCATGTTCTAGTCCGGGGCGAAAACACAAACTCTTGGGCCGAGTTTCCCGGCGGACCGGCACCAGAGCAAAATCTGCGTAGTGTTGGCAAATGCACGCGCTGCGCACTCCGGTGCGGGCTGGTATCCTTGGCGCATGGCCACTCTCTCCGACCGCATCCCGGACAATGTTTCCGGGCGCTACTATACCGACTCCTCCTGCATCGATTGCGATCAATGCAGGGTGATTGCCCCCGACCTTTTCGGTCGCAACGACGACACCGGGGTTTCCTTCGTCAAGCAGCAGCCAGTCACGGGCGAGGAAATCGCCCTAGCCGAGGAAGCTCTGGCGGCGTGCGCCACCGAGTCGATCGGCAACGACGGTCAGTAAGTCTGCGCAGCCTCCTCTGTCCCACCACCCATCATGTTAAACGACCTGATTATCGGCATGGCCGGTTCAGGCGGGGACGGAATCGTCTCTGCCGGTGAATCCCTGATCTCCGCCTTGGCGCAGGATGGCTATTACGCTATCCTCACCAAGAGCTTCGGCTCACAAATCCGCGGGGGCGAGTCATCCTGCCGGCTGCGCGTGGCCTCGACCCCGGTGCTGAATCCGGGCGGCACGCTCACGGTGGCCGTCGTCCTTAATTGGGAGGATTTCCTGCGCTTCGGCGGTGAATTGCCCGTCGGTCCCGGAACGGTCGTGATCTACGAGCAGAAGACCAAGGTGGCCCCCGATGCCATCCCCTTGGCCGTCAAACCGGCGATAGTGCGCGCGGTGCCGATGGCCGAACTCGCGATGAAATCCGCTGGCACCCTTCAGGCGAAGAACAACGTCGTGCTTGGCCTCCTCGCCGGCTGGTTCGGGCTAGCCCGCCAGAGTATTTTGGAAGGCCTCCGGAAAAAATTTGCCAAGAAAGGCGCCGAAATTCTACAGGGCAACGAGCGCGCTTACGCTGCCGGACTCGACTACGCCGATAAGAATCCGCTCGAAGGTGACTGGCATTTTAACCCGCCGCAAGCCGGAGTAGGCAAGCGCCTCATCACCGACGGCAACGAGCTCTGTGCCTCCGCGGCGCTCTTCGCGGGTTGCAAGTTTTTTGGCGGTTATCCCATCACTCCGGCCACGGAGATCATGCAGCACCTCCAGAGAGATATTTGGAAGCATGGCGGCTCGCTCCTGCAGGCCGAGGATGAGATCGCCGGCATCGCCGCCGTCGTCGGAGCCTCGTTTGCCGGCCGCAAGGCCATGACCGCCACCTCCGGCCCCGGCTTGTCGCTGAAATCCGAAGTCATGGGCCTCGCCAGCCTGGCCGAACTGCCGCTCGTCTGCGTAAACGTCCAGCGTGGCGGTCCCTCCACCGGTCTGCCCACGAAATCCGAGCAGGCCGATCTTTTTGCCGCCGCTTTTTCAGCCCATGGCGACACGGTCCGCCCGATTCTGGCGCCGATCAGCGTCGAAGACATGTTCGGCATTACCGTCGAGGCGTTCAACATCGCCGAGCAGTATCAGACGCCGGTCATCGTGCTTTCCGACCAGGAAATCGCGCAGCGGAAGGACATCGTCGATCCGGTCGACCGTTCACGCTTCAAACTTGTCGAGCGGCTTGAGCCGACCGCGGCGGAGATGGTGGATTACACGCGTTTCCGGCTGACCGAGTCTGGTATCAGCCCGCTTAGTCACCCCGGCATGAAGGGTGGCAGCTACCTCGCCGCCGGCATCGAGCACAATGAGCACGGCGACCCATGCAGCAGCGGCGAGATGCACGAACAGATGAACAACAAGCGGCTCAACAAGCTGAATCCCCTGAAGCAGCGCCGCGACCTCTTCCTCCTCGAGGGCGACCCCACCGCCGAGGTCGGAGTGATCAGTTGGGGCAGCATTGCCGGAGTGGCCCTCGAAGCAGTGCGCACCGCTCGCGCGCAGGGCCTCTCGGTCAAACTTCTTATTCCCAAGCTGCTTTATCCAGTGGCCGAGGAGGTTTACCAGGACTTCTTCAAATCGCTGCGCCGCTGCCTCGTGGTCGAGCAATCCCACCAGGGCCAACTCCACCGCATCATCCGCATGTGGGTGAACACGCCCGCCGAGTTCACTTCCCTCGCCAAGAGCGGCGCCAACCCGATCACCCCCGATGACGTCCTCCGGAGAATCTCCGCGATGACCCGGGCAACCGCCTCCGCCTAACCTTCCCGATGATCACTTCCACCACTGATTGCGGCTGCGAGTCTACCCTTGTCGCGCCAGCCCCTCTTACCACCAAGGATTTTCGCAGCGACCTGAAACCCATCTGGTGCCCCGGTTGCGGCGACTACGGCGTGGTCACAGCCCTCTACCGGGCGCTGGTTGCCATCGGCCGCCCGTCCCACGAGATCGCCTTCATCTCGGGCATCGGCTGCTCAAGCCGCATCCCCGGCTATACGACCGCCTACGGTTTCAACACCGTGCACGGTCGCGCGCTGCCGGTGGCGCAGGGCATCAAGATGGCCAATCCCGACCTGCTCGTTCTCGTGGCGGGTGGCGATGGCGACGGCTTTTCGATCGGCGGCGGCCATGTGCCCCACGCCATCCGGCGCAATCTCGATCTCACCTACATCGTGATGGACAACCATATTTACGGCCTCACCAAGGGCCAGTTGTCCCCCACGACACCGCGTGGCGCGAAGACTTCCAGTAGCACCTATGGCAGCATGGAAGACCCAGTGAACCCGCTCCTCTACGTCCTCAGCTATGGCGCGGGCTTCGTCGCGCAGGGCGTGCCGGCTGATATGGATGGCTTGGCGAAGATGATCGAAGAGGCGATCCGCTACCCTGGATTTGCCTTCGTCAACGTCCAGTCGCCCTGCATCACCTTTGGCGATCCCGACGATCAGTTAAAGATTCAGAAAACGAAAATGCGCAAACTTGCCGCCGAAGGTCACGACCCGTCGAATTGGCTGCGCGCGATGGAACTGGCGCAGGATTACGGCAAGGAACTTTATACCGGTGTTTTCTACCGCAACCCCAACCCGCCCCCGACCTACGACAGCCAGATCCGCGAGCGTCAGGCGACTTTGCGGCCGAAAGTCGCGGCTGCAGGTTGACGCAGGAGAAATTTACCGACACCCGGTTGTCTGTAGAAATCACCCACCGTGCAAAGCGTCAGCACCGACGAACTGATTTACCTCTTCGCCTTTTTTCTGGGCGGGCTGGCCTTTGCCTTCGGACCATTTGTGTTGGTTTACTTTCTGTCTCCTCGCTGGACGCGTAACACTCTCGACAAAACCGGCCAGGCCATCGAGTGCGGTATGGATCCTATTGGCGACGCATGGATTCGCTACAGTGCTGTCTACTACCTCTACGCGCTCATCTTCGTGGCGTTCGCGGTTGATGTTTTGTTTTTGATCCCAGTCGCGCTGGTTTATGGCCGGCATTTCGCCATCCGCGATCTCGTCGAACTGACGATCTTCGTTGGCATTCTGTCTCTCGTGATCGTCTACGCCTGGAAAAAAGGAGTCTTCGAATGGAAGCGCCACTGAGCGACAAGCCCGAGATTCCCGTCGAGTGCTCGCAAATCGTCCGGTTTGCTATGCTCGACGATCTGCTGGCGCTGGGTCGGGCCAACTCCCTCTGGCCCCTCACCTTCGGTCTCGCCTGCTGCGCCATCGAAATGATGGCCGCCGGCATGGCGCGCTTCGACCTCTCGCGCTTTGGTGCCGAGGTCTTCCGTCCGTCGCCGCGCCAAGCCGACGTGATGATCGTAGCCGGCACGGTGAACAAGAAGATGGCCCCCGCCGTCAAGCTCCTCTACGACCAGATGCTGGAGCCCAAATGGGTGATCGCCATGGGCAACTGCGCCCTCTCCGGCGGCCCCTTCGTTTACCCCGGCCAATATGCCGTCGTCGAGGGCGTGGACAAGCTCTTCCCGGTCGATGTTTATGTGCCTGGCTGCCCACCGCGTCCCGAGGCGCTGATTGAGGGCATCCTGAAACTCGAAGAAAAACTTACCGGCAAGCGGCGCTTCCCAATCGCCAAACTCCAGGAATGAACCCTTCGCTGGAACAACTCACGGCAGACTACACTGCGCTCGCCGGCCAGGTCGAAACCTGCGACTTCGCGCTCAAGGGCTATCACCTGAGCGTCGCGGTGCCGAGCAATCAGGTCGTGGCTGCCGCCGAGATCGCGGATCGCGCGGGGTTCTCGATAGATGCCGTCACCGGCGTGGACTGGATCGCGCAAAACGAGATGGAGGTCGTCTACGATTTTTTCCATTTCACCTCGCCGCTGCGCGTCGTGGTTCGCACCCGCGTTCCCCGCGCCGAGCCCGAATTGCCAACAATCTCTGCGGTATTTCCCGGCGCCAACTGGCATGAGCGCGAGACGCACGATTTCTTTGGCATCTGTTTCACCGGCCATCCCAACATGAAGCCATTCCTCCTTCCGGAGGACGCGACCTTTCATCCTCTCCGGAAGGATTATCAGCCGTGAACGTCACCAAGGAAACCCTTCACCTCGCGACTGCCGGCGACGCTCCGCAGGAAACATTTGTGCTCAACCTCGGGCCGCAGCATCCTGCGGCCCACGGCGTGCTCCGCGTGCTGATGACGATGGATGGCGAGTGGATTCAGCGCGCCGAACCCATCATAGGCTACATTCACCGGATGCACGAGAAAATGGGTGAGAACCGCACCTGGGCGAAGTTTCTCCCCAATACCAGCCGCATCGACTACCTCTCGGCGATGCACTACACCCACGCCTTCGTGGGTGCCGTCGAGCGCGCTGCCAAGATCGAGGTTCCTCTCCGCGCCGAATACGCCCGCGTCATCACCTCCGAACTCAACCGCATCTCCAGCCACATGGTCTGGTGGGGTGCGTTGTTGCTCGACCTCGGTGGCTTCACGCCGATCCTCTACGCCTTCGACGACCGGGAAAAAATTCTCGACCTACTTGAGGCCCTCTGCGGCGCGCGGCTAACCTATTGCTACTACCGATTCGGCGGACTCTACAACGATGTCGACGATGCGTTCCTCAAGGGCACGCGCGACTTCGTGAAGCACATGCAGCCGCGCCTGAAGATGTATCGTGACCTCGTCACGGATAACATCATCCTCCGCAAGCGCCTCGAAGAAATCGGCCCGATCAGCGCCGAACTCTGCCGCAAATACGGCGCCACAGGTCCCGTCATCCGCGGCTCTGGCGTCGCTTATGATGTGCGCCGCGCCGAACCCTACTCGGTCTACCCGAAGCTCGATTTCAAGATTCCGGTCTACCACGAGTGCGACTCGATGGCCCGCTACATGGTGCGCATGGATGAGATGGAGCAGAGTCTCCGTATCATTGACCAGGCACTCGACCAGATTCCCGCGGGTCCGTTCATCGGCAAGGTGCCGCGCGTTCTCAAACTACCTGTCGGCGAAACCTGTTACGCCGTCGAGGCGGCCCGCGGCCGGTTCATGGTGCGCATCGTGAGCGACGGAAAAGAAATTCCTTACCGCGTGAAGCTCCGCACGCCGTCGTTCTCCAACCTCAGTCTCTATGAAGAGGCGAGCCGCGGCATGATCCTACCTGACGCTCTGGCCATGATGGGGAGCCTTGACCTCGTCATCCCCGACATCGACCGATGATGAAATTCCTCACCATCGAACCCGTCAGGGTCCTGCTCTACCTCGTGGGCATCATCGCGTTCACCGCGGCCAACGCGGCCTATCTCGTCCTCGCCGAACGCAAGGGCGCCGGCCGCATCCAGCGCCGCCCCGGTCCCAACGAGGCCGGCTGGGCCGGCATCCTCCAGCCTGTGGCCGACGGTATTAAACTCCTCGCCAAGCAGGTCATGGTGCCGCCCGGCACCGACTCGCTCCTCTTCCGCGCCGCCCCGCTCATGGTGATGGCGCCACCGCTGCTCTGCCTCGCTGTGATTCCGTTCGGCGACACCATCGTCGCCTGCAACCTCAACATCGGCCTCCTGTTCGTCTTCTCCTTCGGCTCGATCAACGTCATGGCGCTCATGCTCGGCGGCTGGGCCTCGCGCAACAAGTTCGCCATCATCTCCTCCGCCCGCGTCGTTTCGCAGAACGTCGCCTACGAGATACCGATGCTCCTCGTCGTGATTACCATGCTGATGGTCACTGGCACGATGAACCTCGGCGAAATCGTCCGCCAGCAGGCCGGCGGCTTCTGGCATTGGAATCTCCTGAAGGTTTGGGTCAACCCGTTCATGCCGGTGACCTTCATCATCTTTTTCATCTGCATGCTGGCCGAGACGAACCGCGCGCCCTTCGATATGGCGGAGGCTGAGAGCGAACTCGTCGCCGGCGCCTTCACCGAATACGGCGGCATGGGCTTCGGCGTCTTCTTCATGGCCGAATACGCGAACATCGTCGTCGGCTGCAGCCTCGCCACGATCCTCTTCCTCGGCGGCTGGCAAAGTCCGATCGGCGTGCTCTCCGGAGGCTGGTTCGGCGCGGCGTGGTTCCTCGTGAAACTGTATGCGCTCATCTTCACCGTGATCTGGATTCGCTGGACGTTTCCGCGAACGCAATTCTACAGCCTGCTCAACCTTTCCTGGAAAATTCTCATTCCGGTCTCGCTCGTCACCCTGCTGCTGACCGGCGTGATGATGAAAATCCTATGAGCCTTTTCTCGTCCATTTCAGAGGTGTTTAAAGGTTTCAAGAGCCTGCTTGTGGGCATGCGCATTACTGCTGGCCAGGCAGTCAAGCCGACTATCACCGTCCAATATCCGCACCAGACGCTGAAGATGCCCGACCGCTTCCGCGGCCATCTCGAACTCACCATCGACCCCGCGACCGGGCAGACCAAGTGCACCGCCTGCGGCCTCTGCGTCCGCGCCTGCCCGAGCGACTGCATTGACCTCGACGGCCTCAAAAAAGAGGGTGAAAAGAGAAAATCTGTCTCCAAATACGAGCAGAACTTCACCCAGTGCAGCCTCTGCGGTTGCTGTGTGGACGCATGCCCGAGCGACGCCATTCAATATTCCAAAGATTACAACGTCGTCAGTTTCAACCGCGACGACTTCGGCAAGATGGATCTTTTTAGGAAAGCCGAAATAAAGAAACAGGACTGGTTAAAGGCTCACCCGCAGCCCCCGGCTCCGGTCGTCCCGCCGCCGCCAACCACCCCCGCTGCGCCAGCGCCCGCCCCTGAGCAAAAGCAGCCATGAGCAACTTTCCGTTTGCCGACTACATCACCGGTGCGATTTTCTGCCTCGCCGTAGGCACAACCCTCGGCGGCGCGCTGATCGCCGCATTGAGCACGCGCATCATCCGCGGCGTCTGCGGCCTGATGATCTGCTGCATCGGTCTGGCTGGGCTCTACTGGTTTCTCCACAGCCCCTTCCTCGCGCTGATGGAAATTCTGATCTACGTCGGTGCCGTCTGCGTGACCATCGTGTTCGGCGTCATGCTCTCCGAGACCGACGAACCGGCCCAAGAGAAACAACGTTCGTTTGCCGCCCTCTGGGGCCTCGGCGCGGTGCTTGTCGGCCTTGGCGTCTTTTTCGCCGTGTCGCGGCTGAGCCTCGGCGGCCCGTGGAAAGTCCCCGCCGCCTTCGCCAACGACGGCTCAGTGCAGGCCATCGGCCTCGCCCTGCTTACCACCTATAGTTTGGCGTTTGAGTTGATCTCGCTCGTCTTGCTCGTCGCCATCTTGGGTGCGCTAGTGATCGCCCGTTCTGGGAGGACCAAGGAATGAACTTCACCCACCTCTCCGACCGCCCCGAGGCCTATTTCCTCGTCGCCGCTTTCCTGCTCGCCGTCGGCATCTACGGCCTGATCCGGCGCCGCACCCTCATCGGTATGCTGATCGCCGGTGAACTTATCTTTGGCGCGGCGTCGCTGAACATCATGACTGTAAACCGCTTTTTTTCCCCCGATCCGGCGGTCGGCCAGATCTTCGTTCTCTTCATCATGGGGCTCGCCGCCGCCGAGGTCGCGATCGCGCTCAGCATCATCATCGCCGTCTACCGCAACTACCGCTCGATTCACTCGACGGACATCTCGGAACTCAACAGCTAGCCTATGGCAGCGCCCCAAGACATCCGCCTCCTGTTCGCGATTCTCGCCCCGCTCCTCGGGGCGGGTTTGGTGATGGCTACCGGCAAACGTCCGAACCTTCGCGAAGCCTGCTCGCTGGTCGCCGCCATCACACTCTTCGGCCTGACCGTCTCGCTGATTCCCGACGTCCTCGCTGGTCACAAGCTGCGCTACACCCTCTTCCAGTTGCTGCCGGGCCTGAGCTTCACGCTTCGGGCCGACGCCCTCTCGATGATCTTCGCGGTGGCGGCCTCGCTCCTTTGGGTGCTCACCGTGTTCTACGCCGCCGGCTACATGCGCGGTCTGCACGAGCATGAGCAGACGCGCTTCAACACCTGCTTCGCCCTTGCACTCTTCGGCGCCATCGGCTGTGCCTTCGCCGACAATCTCCTCACGCTCTACCTCTTCTACGAGATCGTCAGCGTCTGCACCTACCCGCTCGTCGCCCACCATCAGGACGGCGAGAGCTACGAGGGCGCGCGGAAATACATCACCTACCTGACGACCACCGCCAAGGGCCTCATCCTCCCGGCCATGGTGCTTATCTACGTGCTCTCCGGCACACTCGACTTCGCGACCAACGTCCACACCGGCATCCTCCCCGTCGGTGTCCACAACGGCGTCATCACCCTCCTCTACATCTGCTGCATCCTCGGCTTCGCCAAGAACGGCGTCATGCCGCTGCACAACTGGCTGCCGAGCGCCATGGTCGCGCCCACGCCGGTCAGCGCCCTGCTCCACGCCGTCGCGGTCGTGAAGGTCGGCGTGTTCTCCACCGTCCGCGTGATGCTCTACGTCTTCGGCGTCGACACGATGGACCGGCTGCACCTCGGCCTGCCCACGGCCTATTTCGTCTCGATCACCATCCTCGTCGGCTCCGTCATCGCGCTGAGCAAGGACAACCTCAAGGCGCGGCTCGCCTACTCCACCGTGAGCCAGCTGTCCTACATCATCCTCGGCGTGGCGCTGCTTACGCCCACCGCCATCGAGGGCGGCCTCATCCACATCGCCATCCACGCCTTCGCCAAGATCACGCTGTTCTTCTGCGCCGGTGCGATCTACGTCGCCACGCACAAGAAAAACATCTCTGAGATGAGCGGCCTCGGCCGCGCCATGCCGTGGACCTTTGGCGCCTTCGCGCTCGCCGCGCTGAGCATGATTGGCGCACCGCCCGTGGGCGGGTTCATCTCCAAGCTCTACCTGCTCGTCGGCGCGCTCGACGCTGGCTCGATCGGCATCCTCCTCGTGCTTATTAGTAGCACCATCCTCAACGCCGCCTACTTCGTCCCCGTGATCTATCAGGGCTTCTTCGGAATACCGTCCGAGGTCGACGCGCATCACCACCAGGGTGAGGCGCCGCTCGCGATGGTGATTCCGCTCTGCGTCACCGCCGCGATCTCCGTGCTGATCGGCTTCTATCCGGACTTCTTCATGCGCTTTGCCCAAGCTGTCGTGCAATGAAACTCCTCGCCCTCATCGAATTTCTGCGCCGGCACCTCAGGACCGTGGTGATCCTCTGCCTCGCTCTGCTGGTGCTGCTCCTGCTTGTCGACGCCGTGCCCGCCATCGTCGACAAGCATCACGCGCACACCAAACCCGAGCACATTCCCGGCTTCTGGGCCGGGTTCGGTTTCGTCGCGTGCGTGTTGATCGTTTACGTTTCGAAGTGGTTTGGCCACGCCGGCATCATGCAACGGGAGGATTACTACGATGAGTGACCTCTGGCTGCATCCCTCGCTGATCCTTCTCCTCGGCGCCCTCCTCCTGCCTCTGCTGCCGGAGCGGCTGCGCAAGGGCTGGCTCCTGCTGATTCCGATTCTGACCTTCGCCCGCATCGTTGCGCTGGCGAAAGGAACCTTCGGCGTCGTGCACTTCCTCCAGTTCACGCTGACCTTCGGCCGCGTCGACGCGCTTAGCTCCGTCTTCGCCTACATCATGGGCCTGATGTGCATCCTCGGCACGCTCTATGGGCTGCACGTGAAACGCGCCGTCGAGCACAGCGTCGCCTGGACCTACGTGGCCGGCTCGCTGGGCGCGATCTTCGCCGGCGACCTGCTCACCCTCTTTCTCTTCTGGGAGTTGATGGCGTTCTCCTCGGTCTTCCTCATCTGGTTCCGCGGCCGCGAGCAATCCCTCGCCACCGGCTACCGCTACCTGCTGGTCCACGTGGCGGGCGGCGTGGCGCTGCTTGCGGGCATCATCCTGCATTACCACGCGACCGGCAGCCTCGCCTTCAACCTCTTCGACGTCCATCACCCCGATCTCGCCGCATGGCTGATCATGACGGGCTTCATCCTTAACGCCGCCGTGCCCCCGCTCCACGCCTGGCTGCCCGACGCCTACGGCGAGGCCACCTTCAACGGCTCGGTGTTCATGTGCGCGTTCACGACCAAGACCGCCGTCTACGCTCTGATCCGCGGCTTCGCCGGCCTGGAAATTCTCACTGTGCTCGGCGTCATCATGGCGCTCTACGGCGTCGTCTACGCCGTGCTGGAAAACGACAGCCGCCGCCTGCTCGCCTACCACATCATCAGCCAGGTCGGTTACATGGTGGCCGCCGTCGGCCTCGGCACCGAGCTTGCCATCAACGGCGCGGTCGCCCACGCCTTTGCCCACATCCTCTACAAGGGCCTGCTCTTCATGGGCTGCGGCTCCGTGCTGTTTATGACCGGCAAGAGCAAGTTCACTGATCTCGGCGGCCTCTACGCCAAGATGCCTTGGACCTTCGCCTTCACCCTCATCGGTGGCCTGTCCATCTCGGCATTCCCGCTCTTCAGCGGCTTCGTCAGCAAGTCGATGATCGTCCAGGCCGGCTTCGAGGAGCACAAGCTCTGGGTCGGCTTCCTCCTCATGCTCGCCTCTGCCGGCACCTTCCTGCACACCGGCCTGAAGGTCCCCTATTTTATCTGGTTCGGCAAAAACCACTGCGCGAAGGAAACTTGGGAGCGCGCCGCCGAGCCGCCGTGGAACATGATCGCGGCGATGGCCGTCACGTCGTTCCTCTGCATCTTTATTGGCTGCTACACGCCGTATCTCTACCGGATGCTGCCCTACCCGGTCGATTACGAGCCCTACACCTCCTACCACGTGTCGGAGACGCTCCAGATCCTCCTCTTCACCGCCGTCGGTTTCTTCCTCCTGATCAAGAAACTTGAGCCCGAGGCGAAGATCAGCCTCGACCTCGACTGGCCCTACCGCATCGGCGGCCGCGCCTTCCTCTGGCTTGCGAAGAAACCCGTTCAGTTCATCGACACCTTCGTCGGCGAAATCTACCGCGTCGGCGGACTCGTCCCGCTGATGGTCACCGCGCGGCTCTCTGCGGTCTTTGACAACAGCGTGATCGACGGCGCGGTCGACGGCTTCGCCAACGCCTTCCGCAGCCTCGGCGGCCGGCTGCGCTCGGCCCAGCGCGGCGCCCTCCAGGAAAGCCTCACGGTCGCCTTCGGACTCGGCGCGGTGCTCGTGCTGCTCCTCGTCCTCTTCCTCAACGTTTTCGCCCGATGACGACGCTCTCCAGTTTCACCACGGGACTTCCGCTGCTCAGCGTGCTCATCTTCAGCCCGCTGGTCGCCGCCGCCGGCGCGGCGCTGATCCGCAGCGAGCGCGCCCTGCGCTGGTGGACGCTCGTGTGGACCACCGCCATCGCGCTCCTCTCACTGCCGCTCTGGTGGCGCTTCAACGCCGACACCGCCGACTTCCAGTTCACCGAGCACACCGCATGGATTCCCTGGCTGAAGATCGATTACTCGCTCGGCCTCGACGGCATCAGCCTGCTCCTCGTGCTGCTCACGACGCTGATCACGCCGCTCTGCGTGCTGGCGTCGTGGCGCTACATCACCTCCCGCGTGAAGGAGTTTTTGATCTGCCTCCTCGTGATGGAGACGGCGATGATCGGCGTCTTCAGCGCGCTCGACGCGATCCTCTTCTTTATGTTCTGGGAGGCGATGCTGATCCCGATGGCGCTGCTGATCGGCGTCTGGGGCGGCCCGCGGAAAATTTACGCCGCGATCAAATTCTTCATCTACACGATGGCCGGCTCGATCTTCCTCCTGGTCGCGCTGATCGCGCTCCGCCTGCAGACCGGCAGCTTTAGCATCCCCGGCATGATGGGCCAGCCCTACGGCGCCACGTTCCAACTCTGGGTATTCGCGGCGTTCTTCATATCCTTCGCGATCAAGGTGCCGATGTTCCCATTCCATACCTGGCTGCCGGCCGCGCACGTCGAGGCGCCGACCGCCGGCAGCGTGGTGCTCGCGAGCGTGCTCCTGAAGATGGGCACCTACGGTTTCCTGCGGTTTTGCCTGCCGATCACGCCCCACGCTACCCACGTCTTCGCGCCCGCCATTCTTGCGCTCTCCGTCGTCGCCATCCTCTACGGCGGCCTCACGGCCCTCGCCCAGAGCGACCTCAAAAAACTTGTCGCCTACTCCAGCGTGAGCCACATGGGCTTCGCCACCCTCGGCATCTTCGTCCTCAACATCAACGGCCTCGAGGGCGCCACGATGGTGATGATCAACCACGGCGTCACCACCGGCGCGCTCTTCATCTGCGTCGGCATCATCTACGAACGCCTGCACTCGCGCGAACTCGCCGCCGCCGCCGGCATCGGCAGGTTCATGCCGGTGTTCATGGCCTTCTTCGGCGTGTTCTGCCTCTCGTCGCTCGGCTTCCCCGGCACCAACAGCTTTATCGGTGAGTTCCTCGTCCTCGCTGGCGGCTTCGCCCACTCGAAGCTTCTCGTCGCCTGCGCCGTGCCCGGCGTGGTGATCGCCGCAGCCTACATGTTCCGCGTGCTGCAACGCGTCGCCTGGGGCGGCACCGCCAACCCCGCGCACCACGAGCTCCACGATCTGGAATTCCGCGAAATCGTCACCCTCCTCCCGCTGCTCGTGTTCGTCTTCTGGATCGGCCTGCACCCGCAGCCCTTCGTTCATGCCATGCATGCCACCGTCGTCCACCTGCTCGGGCAGGTCGGCCACGCGCTGCCGGCGGCCGCCGCCCTACCCTGAACCCGCATGATCTCCTCCTTCATCGCGTTTCTCCCTGAACTGGTGCTGCTGCTGGGCGCGTTTGTGTTGTTCGTGATCACGTTGGGCGAATCCCGCTGGGTGCTCGCCCGCACCACCGCGCTCGTCGTGGCGCTGGCCGCCGTGGCGGCCTCCCTCGCGACGCTCGGCCAGCACACGGTCCTCTTCAGCGGTGCCTACCGCGTCGATGCGTTCTCGCAACTGCTCAAACTCATCCTGTCGAGCGGATTTGTCGGGGTGCTGCTGCTGAGCGGCGCACTGCCGGACATCCGCGACCGAATCAAGGCCGAGTATTTCCTGTTTCTCGCCCTGAGCGTCTCCGGCCTCCTCATGCTCGTGAGTTGCGTCGACGCGATCACACTGGTGATCGCCCTCGAACTGTCGTCGTTCCCGCTTTACCTGCTGGTGCCGATGCGGCGCGAGCGCGAGGGCCAGCGCAGTCAGATGGAATCGGCCATCAAATACATCATGTTCGGCGTCGCCGCCAACGGCCTCATGCTCTTCGGCCTGAGCTACCTGTTCGGCCTCACCGGCACCACCTCGTTGCCGCTCATGGTTGAGCGGCTCCAGCCCGTGATCTCGACGCCGCTCGCACTGGCGGGCTTGGCGCTGACGTTCTGCGGTTTCTACTACAAACTCGCCGTCTTCCCCTTCCATTTCTGGACGCCCGACGTTTATCAGGGCGCGTCGAACGAGACCGCGGGTTACATCGCCACGCTGCCCAAGATCGGCGCCGTAGCCGTGCTCGTGCGTTTCGTCTCCCTCGCCTCGCCGGCCAACGACACCATCGCCCTCCTCCTCGCCGGCCTCGCCATCGCCTCGATGGTCTACGGCAACCTGATCGCGCTCGTCCAGACCGACTTCAAACGCCTCCTCGGCTTCTCCGGCATCGCGCACGCCGGCTATGCGATCGTCGGCTTCGTCGCCCTCGGCACGGCGGGTTTCGCGGCGTCGCTCTACTACATCACCGGCTACATGCTGATGGTGCTCGCCTGCTTCGTCGTCATCAGCCGCGTCTCGCGCGACGGCACCAACGTCGCCATTAGCGAACTGGCTGGCCTGCACCGCCGCTCTCCGCTGCTCGCCGCCACCCTGCTCGTCGGCGTCTTCGGGCTCGCCGGCCTCCCGCCGTTCGTCGGGTTCATGGGTAAACTCTCGATCCTCACCGCCGCGCTGTCCACCGGCCACCTCGCCCTCGTCATCATCACGATGATCAACGCTGCCGTCGCGGTTTACTATTACCTCCGCGTCATCCGCGAGGCGGTGTTCGGCGACGCCGCGGCCGGCCAGGTTCCGATCGTCCTCGACCGATCGACGCAGGTGCTCTGCCTGCTGCTGATCGCTGCGATTGTCGCGCTGGGCGTGGCCCCCGGTCCAGTGCTCGACGCGATTTCCAACTCGCTCGCCTGGGTCACCACCGCGGCACCGCGGGTTTGAAGAAATTGTGAAAACTGGGGCGGGCCCGCTTTCAGCTCGTTTTGCGGGCCGATTTGGTTAAGGTGCTTCCGTGAAGCTCATCTTCGCTGCCGCCACCGCAGCGCCCACCGCACTCGACAAACTGAAGCAGATTCCGCCCGCCTTCTGGGCCGAGCTGGGCATCGCTGTGCTGGCGGTCATCGTCGCCGTTTACGTGCTGCGCAAGCTCGCCCAGATGAACAAGGTCGTGCTCACGGTCGTGGTGCTAGTTGCCCTTAGCGTGGTCGGGTTCAACTGGATCTACCAGCGCAACGAGCCCGCGTGGGCGACTCCGGTGGTGGAGAAGCTCTCCGGGTTTTTCCCGTCGAAGGGCACGCTCAATAAAAATAAACAAGTCAGTCCAAACCCTTGATGGATCTGGTGGTTTTGCGGCCGGCGTTTTATGACGCCCCTTGAAAAACAAGGTGATTATTGGGTCGTGGAGGAAGTATAAGATTTGTCCACTTGTGGCCAAATCGCGCTCTGATATCGGACTCAGCGGCCTCGCGGTGATGGGTCAGAACCTCGCCCGCAACCTCACCGCCCACGGCTTTCTCATTTCGGTCTTCAACTGCACGACGGCCTCGAGGGAAGTTTTTCCATATTGATTGGCCGGAGATCAGTCGTTCCCAATTTCCCGCTTAAACCGGCGGTTTGTGAGAAACGCGCGCCCGGTCCGGGCTTATGTCGGGTTTCACCCTATATCGCCGAAATCGGGTATGGTGTATTTTTGCCTCACTATGCCTGATGCTCCTGTTTCCAAACCCGCTAAAAACGAGGTTCCGGCCTCTAGCCCGAGCAAGAAAGAGCCCCGTGAATCCGATCTCGATGAGACGGAGGTTCCGGCTGTAGCCCAAGCGAAAATTCCTGTCTGGACCATCGTTTTGGGTGGGTTGTCCGCCGTGCTTCTCGTGATCGTCGTGGTCTACGCTACCAAGGTCAGCACTCGGGACACGATCATCGTGGAAAAACAAAATCGCACCGCCCAGCAGGAAGCCGCTGCAGTGGTGATGCTCGCAGAATTGAATGAGACCAAGACCGTCTCCGCCAAGTTTCAGAAACAGGCGGTTGATGCCATAGCTGAATCCGCGCAGTTTAAAACCGACCTGGATAAAACAATTTGGGGTATGCAGTTGACTGACACTGGCAGAGCGTGGAACGTGTCACGACGCTTGCGAGGATATGCACACCCCGGCCAAACAACGGACAGCCAACTTGGCGGCCCTTGCTCAGCCGTTCCCCCGAGACCGAACGGAGTT